>NZ_BOPG01000111.1 GCF_016863635.1 Virgisporangium aurantiacum
CTGGACATGTTGATGACGTTCGCCGTCCTGCGGCGGCTGCGGGAGCACTCGGCGCGGCTGGCCGAACTTCCCGACTTCAACATGAACGACGGCCCCGGATACTCCGCGACGTTCACCGGTCGGCCGCTCCCCGAATTCTCGGTACGCGCCGTCGACGGCACGCCGGTGTCGACGCGGACCGTCGCGGGTGCGCGGGTGCTGATCGCGGTCCTCCGGGTCGGATGTGGGCCGTGCCACGACCAGCTTCCCGACTTCGCCGCCTGGGCACGTGACACAGACGCCGTCGCCCTGTCGCTGGTGACCGGTCCCCACCGGGACGCCGCCGAGATGATCGCCACTCTGGCGGACGTGTCGACGGTCGTGGCCGGTCGGGCGGCGGACGCGCTGGCCGAGACGTTCGCGGTCACCGTGTTCCCGACCTTCCTCGAACTGGACGCCGACGGCGTCGTGGTGCGGGCGGAGACGCACCTGTCCCGGATGACCACCGCCGAAGCCGCCCGGCACTGAGCATGTCCGCCCGTCGAACCGGTGCGCGCCTGCCCGTAGGCCTCGTCCGGCTGGCCGAGCTGTCGCTGCTGTGCCTGAGGGCCGGCCCGCGGATGTACCTCGGGTTGCTCGCGACGGCGCTCGCCACGAGCCTCCTTCCGCTCGGTGCCGTGTGGTCGACGAAGCGCGTGATCGACGCCATCGCGAGCGGCCAACCGGCCGGCGCGCTGGTGTGGTGGTCGGTGCTGCTCGTGGCGGTCGCACTGGTCGGTGCCGTCGAGCCGCACCTGTCGGTGCTGCTCGACGCGGAACTGGTCCGGCGGGTGGACCGGCACGTCCAGCGGCGGCTGGGGGAGAAGGTCGTGTCGTTCGCCGGGCTGTCCCGCTTCGAGAACCCCGACTTTCTGGACGGGTTGCGGATGGCCACGCTGGCCACCGGTTCCGTTCTCACGCCGGCCACCACCGGACTGTTCTCGGTGGTCCGCAGCTTCCTCACCCTGGTCAGCCTGCTCTGCGCCCTGTTCGTGCTGAGCCCGGTGATGGCCGTGGTCCTCGTGGTTGCCGCGGTGCCCGCCCTGATGGCCCAGGCGCTGTTGTCGCGGCAGCACATCGGCATGGCGCTGGCGCTCTCCCCGACCAACCGCCGGTACGTGTTCTACAAGGCGTTGATGACCGACGTCCGGGCCGCGAAGGAGGTCCGGCTGTTCGGTCTCGGATCGTTCCTGCAGACGCGGTTGCTGGGCGCGCTCGACCGCATCCACGACGGCGAACGGCGGTTCGAGTGGCGGGTCGCGCGGGTGCAGGCGGCGCTGGGCCTGCTGGGCGGCGTCGTGGCCGGCGCCGGTCTGATCTGGGCGGTCCGCGCGGCCGCCGCCGGCCGGTTCACCGCCGGTGATGTGTCGGCCTTCGTCGCCGCGGTCGGCGGTGCCCAGGCGGCACTGGCGGCGCTGGTCGGCGGCATCGCCGGGATGCATCAGGCCCTGCTGATGTTCGGCCACCACCAGCACGTCATGGGTCTTCCCGACGACCTTCCCGCGCGGGTGGACGCCGTGCGGCCGTCCTCCGCGCCGTCCCGGATCGAGGTCCGCGACGTCTGGTTCCGCTACCACGACGACCACCCGTGGGTTTTACGCGGAACGAGCATGACGATTCCGGCCGGCGGGACCGTGGCGCTCGTCGGGCTCAACGGCGCCGGCAAGAGCACCCTGATCAAGCTCCTGTGCCGGTTCTACGACCCCACCCGCGGAGCGATCCTGTGGGACGGCGTCGACATCCGCGATCTGCCCGTCGACGAGCTGCGCGAGCGGATCGGCGTGCTGTTCCAGGACTTCATGACCTACGACCTGAGCGTCGCCGAGAACATCGGGCTCGGCGACCTGCCCGCCCTGCACGACCGCCGCCGCGTGGAACGGGCCGCGCACGACGCCGGCATCCACGAACACATCGCCACTCTGCCCCGCGACTACGACACGTTGTTGAGTCGGACCTTCCAGCCGGACGACGATGACGACGAGGCCGGTGTCCTGCTGTCCGGAGGCCAGTGGCAGCGGTTGGCGCTGGCGCGCACGCTCATGCGCGGCAACCGCGACCTGCTGATCCTCGACGAGCCCACCGCCGGTTTGGACGCCGAGGCCGAGCAGTGGTTGCACCGGCGGCTCGCCCGCCACCGCGCCGGCCGCACCAGCCTGCTGGTCTCGCACCGGCTCAGCGCCGTGCGGGAGGCCGACACGATCGTCGTTCTCGCCGCCGGTCGCGTGGTCGAGCAGGGCACGCACGCCCAGCTCATGACCACCGGCGGCCGCTACGCCAACCTGTTCACCCTCCAGGCCGGCGGCTACCGGACCACTGACGCGGAGACGGAGACGGAGGTGGTGCGGGCCGCAGAACCCTACTGATCCCCGGAGAACACACGAACCCACACAGAAGGAAGGATCGTCATGACCACACTCATCGGGGACCTCGCCGACCGGGCACTGTCGCTGATCGTGCCGAAGGCCGACGCGTGGGCGTACAAGGCCGGCTGTGCGAACCGCTGCAACGCCTTCCTGGGCTGCAGCGACTGGGAGTGCTGCCTGATCGGGTCGAGCACGTTCTGGCAGCGCAGCTGTCCGAGAACGCCGAACAACCCCTCCGGCGGCTGCTACCTCAGCTTCTCCGGCAAGTGCTGACGAGCGTCTCCCGCGGCTTGGCGACCACGTGTCGACCGCGCTCCTCGCGATCGGGCTGACGGCGGCCGCGGTCGTCGCGGCGCGCGCCGGGCTGTTCATCGTGACGGTCAAGGGGGACAGCATGTCCCCCGTGTACCCGCACGGCGATCGTCTCCTGGTCGTCCGCCGTGTTCTCGCGCCGCCGCGCCGGGGCGCGGTGGTGGTCGCCTGCCTTTCCGAGGCCCTCGTCCCCGGGCGGCGAGTCGTGAAGCGCCTCGCCGCCCGGGCCGGTGAGGTCGGTCCGGACGGGACGGTGGTCCCGCCCGGGCGGGTGTTCCTTCTCGGCGAGGCCGACGACAGTACCGACTCGCGCACGTTCGGACCGGTACCGGCCGACGCGGTCGTCGGCGTGGTCGTTCGCAGGCTCCGTCCGGCCGCCGGCCGCGGGCGTCCCGCGTCCTGACTGCCAAGCGCGCGCAGGGCGTCGGCGCGCAGCATCCCCCGATCGAGCCGGACCGGCGGTGAGCCTGCACCGCTCGACGGACTTGGCTATGGTCGCCGGTCATGAGTTCAGGCCAGCTGCCGCCCGACCAGTACTACGCCTCCCTGCCCAAGAGCATCAACGGCGCGGGAGTGATCCTGCACGACCCGGCCGGTCGGGTACTACTCGTCAAGCCCGCCTACCGCAACGACACGTGGGAGATCCCCGGCGGCGCACTCGACAACGGCGAATACCCATGGGACGCCGCATGCCGGGAGGCGAAAGAGGAACTCGGCATCACCCTGAATCCGGGCCGGCTGCTGGCCGTGGACTGGGTACCGCCCCAGCCCGACGGCCGGCCAGCCTTGAGCAACTACGTCTTCGACGGCGGCGAACTCAGCGAAGAGCAGGCCCGCACACAGCTGCTCCTGCCACCAGCGGAGCTGACCGGCTGGCGGTTCGCTGCGCCCGACGAATGGTCGCAGCTGCTCCTGCCGCACATGGTGCGCCGCGTCCAGGCATGCATCAACGCGCTGGCCACTGGCGGCACCGCCTACCTGCACCACGGCAGGCCCCCCACCGACCTTCACTGAACCCGGCAGCACCTGCGTGCTGCCCGGAGCCATCTCGGAAGCACGGAGGACACGGTGAACGCGCTCGTCACCTCGGCCCAACCCCACCCTGGCGACGACGGGATCATTACGGCGCACCGACCCGCGCTGCGGCTGCTGGCGGCCTCCGGCCGGCATCGCCGCGCGGCCGCACACGAGCGCCGAGGCGATCAGATCGGGATGACGAAGTCCGCGCCCGGGTCGCCATACGCGTCCGGCTCGCCGGTCAGCACGAAGCCACGCCGGGTGCTCGCCTCCAGCAGCGCCACTGCCAGATCCAGCCGTTCGAGCACCCGCACACCGGACGCCACGGCCGCCCACCGCTCCCAGACCAACGGCGCGACGTCGCTGCCGTCGACCAGAACGCGGAGCATCTCGTCGCCGACCTTCCGGGCCGCCTCCACGAGGCACACGACCGGGACAACCACCAGGCCGCCCTCGTCGCGGACCTCGGAGATCGGCTCGCCGACGTGGATCGACCCCTCGGCGTACGCGACGATGGCCGAGGTGTCGAGGACCAGCAGGCTCACGCCGTCGAGGCGTCGATACCGAAAATGGCGAGCGCCTTGGCCCGCTTTTCCGGCGTCATCCGGGACTCAGCCTCGGACACGTTGCGGCGGAAGTGCTCACGCGCCAGCGCGCGCTCCTCATCGGTCGCCGTGACCATGGTGACCGGGTGCTCCGGTCGCTCATCCATGCCCACAGGATACCGACCAATCGAACGCGCGTTCCACCCCGAGCGATCCAGCTGACAGGACCTGCTGGCGTAGTTGACGACCGTCGGGCGCGGTCGTTCCGGGCATGAGTCGAGGAGCGTGCCGCGAGCGCTGTCTCCCCGGATTCACCCGCACGCCGGCCGGTGCCGCCGCACGGACTTCCGTGCGGCGGCACCGGCATCGGCTCAGACGATCTGGTACGCGCGGATGATCGTCTGCTTGACGGTGTTGCCGGCCGTGTCGGTCGACGTTGCTCGCAGCGACACGAACCCGGCCGCCGCCGGGTGTTGCAGCACGACGACACCGGCCCGCAGCACCGGAGCGTTTCGCCACGTCCGGCCGTCGTCGTACGACACGTCGACGGTGAGCGTCTTCACCGGTTTGGCGGTCGAGCCGGGCTGTTGCTGCACGGATACCGGTACCACCCAGGATTTTCCGGCCGGTGCGGTGTTCGTGTCGGACAGCGGTGGCGCGAACCGCACGGCCGACAGCGGCAACAGCGTCGCGGCGGTGCCCGTCGGTGCGCCGGAGCGGAACGTCCATTCGGCGCTGATGTGGGTCGACAGCCGGCTCGGCGCGCCCCGGTCAAGGTCGACCTTGATCCGGAACGGTGCCTCTTCGGCCGGTAGTCCGGTGACGTTGGCGGCGATGCCCGGTTGGTCGTGGATCACCGTGCCGGCGCGTTCGACGACGATGCGCCCGGTCGCGGTCGACGACATTCCGCTCCAGGCTCCCGCCGGCGAGTACAGCGACGGATAGATCCCGAGCTGGCCCTGTCCCCGGGCGATGAAGCCGATGCCGAAGCCCGGTCCGAAGACCGCCGAATTGATCCGCTCGGACGTGGCGCGACCCGCCGTGAACCGGATCGGCGAGGACTCCTGCCAGGTCACCGCTGCCTCGTAGAGGTCGCCCTCGTACAGGGAGCGCCGCCAGGAGAAGTTCGGGGTGTAGTACTCGGTGCGCTTGCCCGGCAGCGTGACCGGCAGCAGTGCCGCCGGGAGACCGACGCCACGTTCGGCGATCGTCGGCTGCGTGGAGATGAAGCCGGGGGTCGGCCCCTGGCCGGCGTACGTCGCGTCGAGCCGGCCGAGATCGCGGTCGGTGTACCGCTTGACGAACCCGGCCGGGACCCGGTCTGCGACGGACTCGGCCAGGTTGTAGACGTACGGGCTGGTCGGTTGTTCCCCGATCGGTCCCTTGATCCACTGGCTGAGGAACGATGTTGTCAGCAACGGCTCCCGCTCGGCCGGATCCGACTGGCCCAGGTGCACCCCGTCGAAGGTGCCGAACCGCAGCACCTGGAAGGTATGGCTGTGAACGGGGATGTTGACGTCCAGATTCGCGACGCTGAGCACCGCGGCGGCGTCGGCGGCCGGTGGTGTCAGCGATACCGGCTTGGCGACCCGCGCGTCGAGCGTGACGGTCGTCGGCCGGTCGAGGGAGATCTTCGCGTCGACCACCACCCAGGATTCCTCGGCGTTGCCACCGGAGGCGATCGCGAGATAGCTGGCCTTCGGCAGTCGGAGCCGGGTCGTGTCCTGCGAGTAGAAGGGGAAGGGCTCGCCGGTGGCGAGATCGATCAGCAGGAGGAACCCGTCGGTGGTCGGCTGGCCGGCCGGTCGAGCCGGTTGACGGTCAGGTCGTAGTGCTCCGTCTCCTTGTCGACCGCGAACGGGGTGACGACCCGCGCGTCGCCGGCCTTCGCCACCACGTACCCGCCGTACCGGGCGTCGGGCACGTCGGCCCGGGTGTCGGCGGTCAGCGTCACGGTGGCGGTGCCGCCGGCGGGAACCGTGACCGACGCCCGCGACAGGGCGAACAGGCCGGCCGGTGCGCCGCCGGTGAGGCTCAGCGCGAGGGTGACGTCGACGGTGCCGCCGTTGCGGTAGGAGATGGTCCGGGCGTCCGGTGTGTCGTCGCCGTGCGGCCACGCCTGGAGGCCGAAGCTGACGCCGGCCGGGCTGGCGGTGACCGTCTGCGTGATGGCACGCGCGACGTCGACCCGGCCGGCGCCCTGCGCGAACGGCGCGTTGTCCGGGTTCGTCTTCGCCGATCCCATCAGGGCCGCCTTGAGGTCGCCGGCCCGCCAGGTCGGGTGCTGCTGGGCGAGGATCGCCGCCGCGCCGGCCACGTGCGGAGCGGCCATCGAGGTGCCCGACATGGCTACGTGCGTCATGCCGGCCGGGCCGCCGGCGTCACGACTGAGCGCCGCGGTGATCTCGACACCGGGTGCGGTGATGTCGGGTTTCACCGCGGAGTCGCCGGCCCGTGGTCCGCGGCTGGAGAACTCCGCGAGGACGTCGGATCCGTCGACCGCGCCGACGGTCAACGCGGAGTCGGCGCTGCCCGGTGAGGTGACGCTGTCGTCCCTGCCGTCGTTGCCGGCGGAGACCACGAAGAGCGTGCCGTACTCGGCCGTCAGCCGGTCGATGGCCGCTTCGAGGGGATCCTCCCCCGGGATGTCGGTACTGCCGAAGCTCAGGTTGACGACCCGCGCGCCGCCCTCGGCCGCCCACTGCATACCGGCGAGGACCGACGAGTCGGAGCAGAAACCGTACTGGTCGCAGACCTTTCCCGCCATCAGCGCGGCGCCGGGCGCCACGCCCTTGTACCCGCCGGGTGCCGCACCGGTGCCGGCGACCGTGGCCGCCACATGGGTGCCGTGGCCGTAACGGTCGAGAGCGTCGGGTTCGTCGGTGAAGTTCCCGGTCACGGCGACCCGGCCGGCGAGGTCGGGGTGGCCGGCGTCGACACCGGTGTCGAGCACGGCGACCGTGACGCCGGAGCCGTCGTAGCCGGCCGTCCACGCCGCCGGGGCGCCGATCTGCGGGACGCTTCTGGTGAGCAGCGGCGTACGCACGCCGTCCAACCAGATCTTCGAAGCCTGACCACCCCGGGCCGTGCCTTCCGCGCGCACGCCCGCCGACAGGCTCTGCCAGGCCGAACCGATGTCCTTCTTCGCGAGCCGCAGCGCCCGGCCGCCGGGAACCGCACGCACGCCGGCGGCGCCGGCGGGGGCCGACCGGGCCGTGCCGGCCGGGCCGGTGACGATCAGCGGCAGGTCGGTCCGCCGGTCGTCGTATCTGAAGTTCAACAACGTGGTGACATCGAACAGGCGTGTGTCGACCGTGCCGGCTTTCAGCAGCGGGAGCACGTCGGTGGGGATCACGCGCAGGTGGCCGTCGCTGCGGGTGGTGATGAAACGGATGCCGTTGCGGCCGGCGCCGGGCCGGACGGTGAAACGGTCGGCGTCGAAGACGGTGACCTTGTCACCGGTGACGAGTGTGACGGTCATCGGGCCGGCACCAGGCTCTTTCCTCGCCGCGACTGCCGTGGTGGCCGTGGTGGCCGTTGCGGCTGTTGCCGGCGTGGTCGCCGCGAGCAGAATGGCGACGAGCAGGACGGCTACCGTGCGACTTCGGGGTCTCATTCGCTCTCCAGTCGGGTCGGTCGGGGGGACGACTCCTCCCACCCCACGACGCGTGAAAGGCCGCCGTCTGCTGCACGCCATTCGGCGCGAATCTCGGTGCAACGGTCGGAGCCGTTGGTGCGTCCCTGGATCGAGAGGAGGCATGGTGGAATGGAACGACTTCGATGCGTTCGTCCGTGCGCGGACGACGGGCCTGCTCCGTTACGGCTACGCGTTGACCGGAAGCCAGCACGACGCCGCTGACCTGGTGCAGGAGGCACTGGCCAGGCTCGGTGTGGCATGGAACCGGGTGCGGAACAGGAGCGACCCCGAGGGGTACGTCCGCACCACGATGGCGCGCCTGCACGTGAGCTGGTGGCGCCGACGGCGACGCGAACGCCTGGTCGGCACGGTTCCCGACGTGCCGTACACCGACACCGGCCTCGCCGGCGTCGACGGGCATCACGGCCTGTGGCAGACGTTGGCGACGCTGCCGCCCCGGCAGCGCGCGGTCCTGGTGCTGCGGTACTACGAGCAGCGCTCCGACGACGAGATCGCCGAGGTGCTCGGCGTGTCCCGGGGCACCGTGCGCAGCCAGGCATTCCGGGGACTGGAGAAGTTGCGGGAGCGGTGGAACGACCGCTCCGCTCTACCTATCGGAGAACGAGAATGACGACGCCGTTGGAACGGAGCCTGGCCACCACGTTGGAGGCCGAAGTGCTCGCTGCCGTGGAACCGGATCCGGAGTTCTTCGTCGCCGTGCACCGTCGCGTGCGGCGTCGCCGGCGCCGGCGCGTGCTGGTCGCCGGTTGCGCGGCTGTGCTCGCGTTGGCGGCGGGCGCGACCGCTGTCGTCGCCGCCGGCAATGTCGACCGCACCGATCAGGTGCCCAATGTGGCGGCGAGCACCGAACCGCCGAAGCTGCCCGACATCGACATGACCAAGCTTCCCGACTTCGCGAACCTGACGGCGCCGGGTGAGGCCTGGCCCGACGCGGTCGCCACCCTGCCGAACCGGCTTCCGGACGGCGGGATCTACCGGATCGTGGCCATGCTGCCCGACAACCGGTACCTCGTGCTCACCGGTCCGAAGCCGGCGAACTTCCAGGACTTCCCGGCCAACGGCTTCCTCGACGCCAAGGTGGCCATCTTCGACGCGGGTCGCAACACGGTCACCGTACTCACCGACCCGAACGCGTCGGCGGGTACCAGCTCCTACTTCAACGTGTACGCCGGAACTGTCGGCGACCACGCCATGTGGTACGCCTACGCGACGCGCGACCAGAAGGAGGAGAGGGAGATCTGGTCGGCTCCGCTCTCCGGTGGAAGTCCCCGCAAACTCGTGACGCTGACCGCGGACGAGCCGACCGACGTCGCCGACGCCTTCAGCGTCACCCACAGCGGCGTGGTCTGGCGACTGCCGACCCCCGGATTCCGCCATGGCCCGGGCCAGAGCGACGAGCGGAAGACGGTCGGCTTCTACCGGATCGGGCCGACCGGCGGGACACCCGAGCTTGTTCCCGGCAGCGAGGGCTTCACCCCGGCCGCGGTGGCCGGCTGGTTCACCTCCGATCGCGAACTGGCGAACGGCAACCTGTGGAACCTGACCACCGGCGAGCGTCGAGCCTGGACCCGCAATCCCGCGGTCGTGGAGATGAGATGCGGCCCGCTCTGGTGCGGCGGCAACAACGCGACCGGCCGGCCCGTCATGCAGAAGCTCGACGGCAGCGGGTACGTCGAACTGCCGACCGGTTCGGCCATCTCCCCGACCAGCGACGGCCGGATGGCCTACTACACGTACAAGCAGACCCAGCAGGGTTCGGACAACGTCGTGTGGGACATGTCGACCGGTCGCGCCGCCACATTCCCCGTCTTCGGCAGTTCCTCACCCGTCAGCCGCGGCGGCGGGCGCGACTTCACGGCGTGGGAACAGGACGGAAAGGTGATCCTGCTGAACTTCCTGAAGATCAAGTAGTGGTCGTTGTGGACACCACACGGACGAGTGGCGGCAGCGCGGCTGGACCATCCCGCCGCGCGACGCCGGCGGGCGTCGGCGATGCTGTGGACGTGGAGTACGTGTCCAGGAAGCCGCGACCGCCGCTGGACGGGCTGATCGACGACCTCTACTACCTGGAGGGTACGGCGCCGTACGCCCGGCTGACGCTGCCGCCGGCGCCGTCGGCGTTGCTCATCGTCAACCTCGGGGCGCCGTTCCGCATCCGCGCCGGCGCCGACGTCGAGACGGTCGAGTACGCCGACGGCTGCGTGGTCACCATGCCCACCCGCGCGTGGGAGTTCGGCTACCCGCTCCGGACCCGGTCCGTCGGCGTGCACGTCAAGCCGTGGGGGCTGGCGCCGTTCCTGCCGATGCCCGCGGCCGAGCTGTGTGACCGGCCGGTGACGATAGAGCAGGTTTGGGGCCGGCCCGCCGTTGCTGAGCTGCGAGACCGGCTGGCGACGGCGGGCGGACCGCACGAGATGCTGACGCTGCTCGAGGAGGAGCTGATGCGACGGCTGTGCGAGACCGCCGGCCTGGGGCTGGTCCGCCATACGAGCAACGTCATCGCGGCGACCAGCGGGGCGGTGGCGATCGGCGACCTGAGCGTGGCAGCCGGTGTCAGCAGCACTCATCTGGCACAGCGGTTCAAGGAGCTCATCGGCGTCACGCCGAAGCGGCTGGCCCGCACCTACCGCTTCGCCGCCACCGTGTTCGCGATCGACCCCGCCGGACCGATCGACTGGGGCGACCTCGCCGGTGGCGCCGGCTACTTCGACCAGGCCCACTTCGGCCACGAGTTCCGGGCGTTCACCGGGCTCACGCCGACCCGGTACGTCGAGGTTCGGCGGCGGTTCCTGCGCGAACATCCCGGCCACGTGTTCGATGGCTGGCCGCTGCCGGCCGATTGATTTCCTACAAGAGCGACAGCTCACGACACGCTAATTTGGGGGCACCTCAAAGCAAAGGAGAGCCCCGTGGGCAAGGTGGTCATGTACGCGTCGGTGTCGGTGGACGGTTTCATCGCCGACGACAACGACCAGCCCGGCCCCCTGTTCGACTGGTTGTCCAGCGGTGACGTCCCGTTGGACGAGAGCGGCTACGTGAAGGTGTCGCAGGTTTCCTACGACTACACCCGGGCGTACTGGGACCAGATCGGGGTGACGATCGCCGGCCGCCACGTCTTCGACGTGACGGACGGCTGGGACGGGAAGCCTCCGAGCGGGATCGACCACGTGGTCGTCGTGACCCACCGGCCGGCGCCCGAGGGCTGGGACCCCGAGGCGCCGTTCCACTTCGTCGACGGCGTCGAGGCAGCCGTGGCCAAGGCGCAGAAACTCGCGGGTGACCGCATCGTCGAGGTCGCCGCTGGTGACGTCGGCGGTCAGGCGCTTGCCGCTGGCCTGGTCGACGAGGTGCGCATGGACGTCGTACCCGTCGTGTTCGGGTCCGGCAAGCGCTACTTCGGGTCGGTCGACGCGCAGCACCTGTTGGAGGATCCTGACGTGGTGATTCAGGCCAACCGGGTGCTTCACCTGCGCTATCGGGTGCGCCGTTGACCGATCTGGGCGGTACGCGAGAGTCCACCCCGACCCGTGTGTTGGTCGTGCCCGCCGCCCTCCATTTACGACGCGCGACCCTCACGCTCCCGTAGACGTTGGCACCGCCGGTGTAGATGGCCGACGCGCCGCACGCCGGTCCACAGTTGCCGATCGGTCGACGCCAAATGGGCCGAGTTCCGCTTTTCGTCGGATGGAACGCCAGGTACCGTCAGGGGCGTCCAGCGAGCCATTGCCGGTCGCCAAACGGCCGGCGGGCTTCCGGTCCAGACCTCGCCGGTCGTTGGCGCCCCGCGCAGCGGGCACCGTCACGCCGGACCGTCGATGGGACTCGGCATGGGTAGGGTCATTCGCACTGAGCGTGATCTTGATGGCCGTGGCGAGTCGGCACAGTGCTTCGCCACCACGGGCCTCACGGTGACGGAATGCGACAGGCTGGCCGCACTCCCGGACCCTGTCGAACCAGCGCGGCTGGATTTGACGTGTGAGCTCGCGATCGGACACACGGACCATCACATCGCGTTCGCCGTAGCCGCCCACAGCGGCAACCAACAGTGGTGGCTGCGTTGGAACGGCCGTCTCCGCGATGTGGTCCACATCGAGCTATGCGACGGCCGGGACGCCGACGAACACAACGACTGCCTCCTGCCGCACGGTCATGACGGGCCACACAGCTTTGCGATCCGGCCCGTTCACAAGCTCAGCCCGCGTCGGTCAGAGGATGCCGAGGTCGCGGGCGTTGGCGACGGCTTCGCTGCGCCGTTCGGCGCCGAGCTTGCGGTAGATGGATCTCATGTGTGCCTTGACCGTGTTGACCGACACGCGTAGTTCGGTGGCGATCTCGGCGGCGGTCAGCATGGTGGGCAGGTAGCGCATGACCTCCGCTTCGCGTTCACTGAGGCCTTTGGCGGTACCGGCCGCCGGACTGCTGGCCGCGCGTACGTCGTTGATGATGTCCACGGCGAGGTTCGCGTGGTCGGAGGCGAGCAGCCGCAGCCGGTCGAAGAGGTCGATGAGCCGGCCGCCGGACATGGCGACGAACGGTCGGCGGATGCCTTCGCTTTCGGCCAGGCTGACGGCGTCGGCGAGGAGATCGACCGCCCGGGTGGTGTGGCCGCGTGCGTCGGCCACGAGGGCGCCGACGATACCGGCCGCCACGGTGGCGACCGTCTCCGGCAGCTCGGTCGGTTCCGTCGTCAACAGCTCCTCCGCGCGGCGAAGGTCGCGCCGGGCGAGGGCGGCCCGCGCCAGGCAGATCCGATGGGCCGATCCGATGGCGTCGTCGGGCCGGACCTCGGCGTGACGCTGTTCCACCAGTTCGGGCCGACCGGTGGCGAGATCGACCTCGGCGTCGAGCAGGTTCAGCCAATGGTCGAGGGCGGGGACGAAGACCCGCGCACCGCGGTCGCGGCGTGCTTCGGCCAGCAGGGAGCGGGCTCTCGTCGGCTGGCCGTGTGCGAGCGCCAACCGCGCCCGCACACCGAGCATGACCAGCCGTTGGGCGGCTTCCGGATCGCTTTCGTGAGCCCGCTGGCCCTGTTGCAGGGCTTCTTCGGCCGCGGTGAGGTCGTTGCCCTCGATGTTTACGAGCGCCTGCGCGAAGTGCGCGGGCACGGCCTGCAACGTGTACCCCCAGGCCCGCCGTTCGGCCAGTTTCCGGGCACTGCCGGCGAGTTCGGCTGCGGCCCGCACCGACCCGTGCATCACTTCGAGGAGGGCGAGGTGACCGGTGGCGCTGATCCCGGGCAGCTCCATGCCGGCCGCCATGGCCGCGCCGGACGCCGCCCGCAGGTCACGGGCGGCGGCGTCCGGCCGGCCCGTCCACAACAGGGCCGTCCCCGTGGCGCCGTGGGCGATCGCCCGGTACTGGGCGAACGCCGCAGTGTCGTGGAACGGGGATCCGGCGAGAACGGCGAGCATGTCGTTCGCCACCGCGACGAGCGCGGGCAGGTCACCGACCACCCGGTCCGCCCCCGCCTGGAGGGTCAGCAGCAGAATCTCGGCCGGGTCGCGGCTGGCGTCCGGTTGGTCCCTCAGCAGTTCCCGGATCCGGGCGACCCGGGCCGGGACAGCGTCGTAGTTGCCGGCCGCGAAGATCTGCAGGAGGTCGCACATCATCAGGTCCGGCGTCGAGGTGAGCTGCTCCCGGGGCACCTGCTGGAGGATCCTGACGAGGGCCGCTCGCTGGGGGGTGAGGATGAGCAGCGCGGCCCGCGTGGTGACCAGGCGACCAACATACGGCCAGTCCCGGGCCTGAACTGCGTGCGTCAGTGCCTCGATGAGCAAGTTGTTGTCGACGTACCACCGGGACGCCCGCCGGTGCAGTTCGGGCACGTCGGACGGCATCTCCAGGGTCAGGCGGTGCCCCAGCATGTCGCGCAGCAGGTGGTGATGGCGGAACCAGAGCGGCTTGGGGCCCAGCCGGACGACGAAGCCGCTGTCGCGCTCCATTTCCTCGAGCATCCGTTGGCCGTCGCTGCCGGTGGTGATCGCGTTGGCCAGGCCGGCGCACAGATGTTCGCAGATGCTGGTCTCCAGCAGGAACCGGCGCTGCCGTGGCGGGCGGCCCGCGAGGACCTCGTCGTTGAGGTAGCCCTCGACGGCGCGGGTGTCACCGACGAAGTCGGCGACCGAGCGGGCGCCCTGGTCGCTGGCGAGGAATGCGGCCCCCAGGTGCAGACCCACGGCCCAGCCGTCGGTCCGGTCGACCAGCAGGGTCACCTCGTCCGGGCTGAGGGTGAGCCCGTGGCGGCTGACCAGTGCTGCGGCCTCGTTGCCGGTGAAGGCCAGGTCGTGGGCCCGGATCTCCGCGACCTGGTCGGCCGCGCGCAGCCGGTTCAGCGCCAGTGGCGGCTCGGTTCGGCTGATCAGGACGAGCGGGATCGACGACGGATGCCGGAGCAGGTCGTCCACCTCGTCGAGGACCTGCCGGTCGTCGATTGCGTGGAAGTCGTCGAACACCAGCACCGTCTTGTCCGATAGCCGACTGAGCCCGGCGGCGATCCGCAGACCGCGTTCCCGCTCGTCGCGGGGGACCGAGCGCATCTCGGCGAGCGGGTTGTCCGAGGTCACGGCTCCGGCTCTCCGCAGCGCGGCGACGACGTACGCCCAGAAGATCTGCGGATCGTTGTCGTGCCGGTCGAGGCTGAGCCAGGCGACCGGGCCGGGCCTGGTCCGCGCCCACGCCGAAACCAGGATGGTCTTGCCCCAGCCGGCACCCGCGCGGACGACCGTCACCGGATTGAGGATTGCCGTGTCGAGCAGGTCGAACAGGCGCTGTCGATCGACGCCGCCGCGCACCAGCAACGGTCGCGCCGTCTTGGCGGCGAGCAACGACGCCAGTGGGCCGGGACCGCCGCGTGGCACGGCAACCGTGCCCGGCGCCATGTCGACGGCGCCGGCCTGGCCGCTCATCGCGCGACCGCCATCCAACGGCACCACCCAAACCCGCCGTGTGACCGCGACCACGCAGCCGCTGCCTACGGACCCGCCTGATCTCGCGACTCCTCAGCCGCGTTTCGTCGGTGCGGGTCGCCCGGCGTCAGCGAAACACGAAAACATCCGTGAGGCAACCATCTTCAGCGGCGCCATCGGCCGCTCGGCCACCACCACGCGCCGGAGCATCCCAGTCAATGAAATGATGTTTACCGATGGCCACGCGGGGGCCACCGTGTCCGACGGGGATCGGGATGCAACCAGGACGCATGATGCGCGCGCCAACGGGGCGGCATGGCCCGTCGATTCTCGCCATCGCCACCGTGGGGTACCTGATCAGTGCGTGGGCGTGGGCGTTGCTGGCGCCGCTGGCGCCGCTGCTGCGCGGCCTCCTGGGCCTGACCGCGATCCAGCAGGCGATGGTGGTCTCGGTGCCGGTGGTCGTCGGTGCCCTGGGGCGGGTCCCGGTCGGTGCGCTGACCGACCGGCTCGGCTCGCGATTCGCGTTCCTGCTGGTCACCGCGGTGACGATCGGGGCGCTGCTGTTTCTGGCAACGGTTGTGGACCGATCCGCGGCGGGCCTGTTGTTCGGGGCGGCCCTCCTGGGCGTCGCGGGCACGAACTTCGCGGTCGGGGTGCCGTTCGTGAGTGCCGGGTTCGCCGGCGGCCGTCGTGGGCTGGCCCTCGGGGTGCTGGGCACAGGATTGGTTGGAGGCGCGGTAGGGGGGCTGACCACGGTCCGGCTGGTGGAGGCATACGGCATCGCGGCCCCATTCGTGGCGCCCGTGTTGGCGCTGGGCCTGTTCGCGGTGCTCGTCGTCGTGAAGGTTCGGGACCCTCCGCGGGAGCCGTCACCCGTCCAGAAATCTGGCGGCAGGTTGGCGACCGCGCTGCGGTTGCCGATCACCCGCCGGGCAACCCTGTGGAACGCGGTCAGCTCCGCCCTGTACGTGACGTTCTCGGCGTACCTGCCGGTCTATCTGACAAACGTCTACAACCTCGCACTGAGCCGCACGGGCTACGCGATGGCCGGGTTCGTGATCCTGGTCGTGCTCATGCGCCCCGTCGGCGGCTGGCTGTCGGATCGCTTCTCGCCGCGACGGCCGCTGGTCGCCGCGCTGGCGGTGCTGGTCGGCGCTACCGGAATGCAGGCGTTCACGCCGCCGCTCCCGCTGGTGGCGACCGTCGTGCTGCCGGCGCTGGCGGTGGCACTCGGAATCGCGAGCGGGGCCGTACTGGCGCAGGTCGCCGCGGTCACGCCACCCGAGATCATCGGTCGCGTCGGCGGCGTCGTCACGGGCGTCGCCGGGTTGGCCGGATTCGCGGCGCCGTTGCTGATGGCGTACTCACTCGGCCGGTACGGCGGCTACACATCGGCCCTGTGCCTGCTTGCCGCTGTCGCCGCGGTCGCCGTGCGCACCGCGATCACCGGAACCAGACAGCCGGCCGCGTGACGGAACTGGGCCGGTCGGGCCGCCGGCAGGGCCTCGGCGTGTGATCTCTGTGTCAGCTTGTTGAAAGGGCCCTGGTGATCTCATTGTCGGCGGACTGACAGATGCCGATCGATGGGATGGCGATGCTCGCAGGTGGAGTCCGTTCGCGGTGGCGCGCCACCGGTGTGATGGCCGTCGTTCTCGCGTCGCTCGTGCCGTTGGTGGTGGCATCTGCCGAGTCCACGGCGTCCACGGCGTCCCCCGCGTCCACGGCGGCACCGACCGAACTGCCGGACGAGATCGGCGCGCTCCGGGTTGCCCGAACCGCGGGAAAGCGGGTCGAGGTCACCGGGTTGCGGACCGAAGCGGCCCAGGTGTACGCCAACCCGAGCGGCTCGCTCACCGCGGTGCTGAACGCCTTCCCGGTGCGGGTGCGTAACGGGGACGGGTCGTGGTCGGCGGTCGACACCCGGTTGCGGCGCATGCCCGACGGTTCGGTCGGCGCCACGGCGTCGCCGCTGAAGGCCCGGCTCTCGGGTGGTGGATCCGGGCCGGTGCTGCGGTTCACGCGTGACGGTGGCGAGCTGTCGTTGGGTTGGCCGGGTGTGCTGCCGGCCCCGGTGCTGGCGGATGACACCGCGACGTACCCCGAGGTGCTGCCCGGGGTGGATCTGAAGGTCCGGTTGACCGTCGACGGCTTCTCCAAGGTGCTGGTCGTCAAGTCGCGCGCGGCCGCGACGCAGCCCGCCTTGCGTACGGTGCGGTTCACGGTGGCCGCGAAAGGGCTCGGAATCCGCGCCACCCCGGACCGCGGGCTGGTGGTGTCCGATGTGGACGGCGCGACCGTCGCCGAGTCGGGCGCTCCGATGATGTGGGACTCCGCCGCAGTACCCGTGTCGGCGACGATGCCGATGACGCTCACCGAAGGGGTGTTGTCGGTGACGCCGGACCAGTCGTTGCTGACCGGACCGGGTACGACCTATCCGGTGTTCGTCGACCCGTCGCTGGGCATCGGCAACAGCTGGACGATGATCAACGAGCGGCATTCGGGCCAGTCCTACTGGGCGTTTGACCGTAACCAGCACGCGAAGGTCGGTTACGTCGTGGAGGCCGCGCCGGAGGGCTGGGAGCGGTACCGGTCGATCTTCTCGTTCGCGCTGGCGCCGTTGCGGGGCAAGCACATCAAGCGGGCGTGGATGAGCTCCTACCTGACGCACAGCTACTCCTGCACCGACACGTGGACGGACCTGTACCAGGTTGATCCGTTCTCGTCGGCGACCACCTGGAACAACCACGCCGGAAGTTGGCACTGGAGCATGGCCGGCGCGTTCAACAGCGACTGCGGTGACACCGGTCGCTACAGCGAGTGGGTCAGTGCGGCGGTGACCGCGGCGGTGGCGGGAGGCGTGGCCGCCGGCCAGGTGACGTTCGGCCTACGCGCCGCCAACGAGGTCGACATCAACCAGGGCTGGAAGAAGTTCGACGAGAACCGCACGACGCTGAGCGTCGAGTTCAACTCGTCCCCGAACGTCGCCGACACGCTGACCGTGGAGAACAAGCCGTGCGCCAACGGCGAGGGCCGGCCGTGGGTCTCCACCAGGACGCCGACCCTCCGGGCCCGACTGTCCGATGTGGACAACGACCACGCCTTGGACGGATTCTTCCGGTACACGGTGCGCAGAAGCGACGGCACCTATGAGGAACCGTGGACGAGGGCCCACCAGGGCGGTGTGACACCGGGCGCGACGTCCCAGATCACGACGGGTCCGCTGAGTTCGGGCACGGTCTACGGCTTCCACGTCGTGGTCGGTGACGGTGAACTGGAGGGCCCGGCGACCGGTTGGTGCGAGTTCGGCGTCGACACGAGTCCACCGGACACGCCACCGATCATCGACACCGCTGACGGCCTGTATCCGAAAGGCGACGAGACGCACGGCGGTGTCGGTGTCAGCGGCTCGTTCAGGCTGGAAGCGGCCAAGGTGAGCGATGTCGTCGGTTACCGGTACGGCCTGGCCAGCCCGCCAGTGACGTACGTCGCCGCCAACGGACCCGGCGGCGACGCGATCGCGGCGGTCACGCCGGACCGGCGGGGCACCAACAAGCTGTACGTGCAGTCCGTCGACCGGGCCGGAAACCCCTCGGCGATCGCCGAGTACCCGTTCCGGGTCGGCTCGGGACGGCCACCGGTCGGCATGTGGGCGCTGGACGAGCGGTCCGGTACGACCCTGGCCGACGCGTCCGGCAACGGGCATCCGGCGACGCTCGCGGGCGGCACGCTCGGCCGCCCGGGGCGGATCGTGGGTGGCGCGACCGGGCTGGGCGTCAACGGCAGCACGAGCAACTACGCGACCGCCGACGGGGCCCGGGTGGACACCGACAAGAGCTTCAGCGTCGCCGCGTGGGTCAAGATCACCGACACCACCATCGCGCGCACCGCGGTGGCGCAGGAGGGCACGAACGCCAGCGGCTTCTACCTGAAGTACTCCCAGGTGAACAACGCATGGTCGTTCAACTTCACCGCCGCCGACACCCGCGGAACCTCCCTGACGAGGGTGGCCGCGACCACGCCGGCCCGGGTCGGCGTCTGGACGCACCTGGTGGGGACCTACGACGCGGCCACGCGCCAGGCAACCCTGTACGTCGACGGCCGGGAGGCGCGCACGATGACGGTCGCGGTCCCCTGGAACGCGGCCGGTCCGGTGACGATCGGCCGGGGCCGCTGGGAGGGCGCGCCGCACGACTTCTGGATCGGTGACATCGCCGACGTGCGGTTGTGGGACAGGCGGGTCTACCCGGCCGAGGTCGCCGAACTCGCGAACACGCTCACCACCGTCGGCGACTGGCGGTTCGAGGGGACCCCGGGGATGCCGGCCGACTCGTCGGGCTTCAACCGTCCGCTGACCATGGCCGCCGGCACCACCGGCACGACGGGACACCGCGACACCGGACTCGCCGTGGCGTGCAACGGGACGACCGGCTTTGCCGCGACCGCCGGTCCGGTGGTCAACACCGACCAGAGCTTCGCGGTGTCGGCCTGGGTGCGGATCAACAACCTGAACTGGTTCCAGACCGCGGTGAGCGTGGACGGGTCGGCGACGAGCGCGTTCTTCCTGCAGTACTCCTGGGAGGAGAACCGGTGGTCGATGTCGATCGCGCCGGCCGACGTTCCGGTGCCGACGTCGGCCCGAGCGGTGTCGACGAACCCTCCGCAGACCGGTCGGTGGACGCACCTGGTCGGTGTGTACGACGCCGGAGCGCGGCAGGCGCGCCTGTACGTCGACGGACAGCTGCAAGGAACCGTTGCCGTGCCGTCGGTGTGGCGGGGCGGCGGTGTGTTGAACGTCTGCCGCGCCCGCCACGACAACGGTCCGGTGGACTACTTCGCCGGCGCCGTCGACGACGTCCGCGTGCTCGCCGGCGTGCCGACCGACCTCGACGTCGTCGCCCTCTACAACCAATGAACCCGGAGGTGGCACCGATGCGGGTGCGCTGGATCCGTCGGCTGGCAGCAGGGCTCGTTCCGGTGGTGTGCGCAACGCTCGTGCAGGCGGTCGCGTTGCCGGCGGCCGCGGCGGAGGGTCGGCGGTTGAAGCCGCAGACCGATGCCCGGGTTCCGGTACGCGACGCGGTTCCGACGCCGTACGCGGCCGACCCGGCCGAGGCGGCCGCCGCACGGCACGCGCCCGCGGCCGTGTGGCCGGGGCCGGGCGATGCAGTGGTGGACGTCGCCGCGGAAACGACCGCTGACACGGCCGTGCGGGCCGGAAAACTGCCGGTGCGGCTGGCGTCCGGGGCCGCCGACCAGGCGTCGATGTCGGTACGGGTACAGGTGCTCGACGGGGCGAAAACCGCCCGGGGCAGCCGGCCCGAGATGCTGGTGCGGGTGGGCCGGGCCGACGGCGCGGCCACGTCGGCGACGGTGTCGGTGTCGGTGGACATCTCCGGGTTCCGGTCGGCCTACGGGGCCGACTTCGGCAACCGGCTACGGCTCGTCGCCCTCCCCGAGTGCGCACTGTCCACGCCGGACAGCACCGCGTGCCTCGGAACCCCGCTCGCGGCACGGAACACCGGTTCCGCGCTGACCGCGGTGGCGGCAATCGGTGACGCGTCCGAGCCGGCGGCACTGCTGGCCGTGCAGGCCGGCCCGGCCGGCAGCACCGGCGATTTCAAGGCGACCGACCTTGCCCCGTCCGGAAAGTGGACGGCGGGCGGAAGCTCGGGCGACTTCGGCTGGACCTACCCGCTGCGGGTGCCGCCCGCGCTGAACGGACCCGCCCCGGAACTGGCGCTGTCGTACTCCGCGCAGAGCGTCGACGGGCGCACCGCGGCCAGCAACAACCAGCCGTCCTGGGTGGGGGAGGGCTTCAACCTCGGCGTCGGTTACATCGAGCGCTCCTACCGCGCCTGCTCCGACGACACGGGCAACGGCGCGAACAACACGACGAAAACCGGCGACCAGTGCTGGGCGACCGACAACGCGACACTGTCGTTGAACGGCCAGACCGTGGAACTGATCCGGGACGACAAGACCGGGGCGTACCGGCCGAGGGTCGAGAACGGTTCGCGGATCGAGCACCTGTTCGGCGGCGGCGACGGTGACGACGACCGCGACGACAACGGCGAGTACTGGCGCGTGACCACCGTCGACGGTGTGCAGTACTGGTTCGGCCGCAACCGGCTGCCCGGTTGGGCCGCCGGCAAGCCGGAGACCCGGTCCGTGTGGACGGTACCGGTGTACGGCAACCACCCGGGCGAGCCGTGTCACGCGGCGACGTTCGCCGGATCGTCGTGTTACCAGGCATGGCGGTGGAACCTCGACCACGTCGTCGACACCCACGGCAACTCGGCGTCGTACTGGTACCAGAAGGAACGCAACAACTACGCGCGTGAGGCGAACGCGACCAAGCTCGGCAAGTACACGCGGGGCGGCTGGCTGGAGCGGATCGACTACGGCACCCGCACCGAGGCCGAGTTCGGCACCGCGCCGATGCAGGTCAGCCTGGCGACCGCCGACCGGTGCCTGGCCAACTGCGGCACCCGCAACGGCACGACCTGGCCGGACACGCCATGGGATCTGGAGTGCACCGGCACACCATGTCTCACCGGGAGCCCCACGTTCTGGTCGGCGCGGCGGCTGTCGAAGGTGACCACCCACGTACTGGTCAACGGCGCCCACCAGCAGGTGGAGTCGTGGACGTTGAACCACACCTTCCCCGATCCCGGCGACAACACCCGGGCCGGGCTGTGGCTCGCGTCGATCAGCCACTCCGGCCACGTCGGTAGCACGCTGACCCTGCCGGACGTGTCGTTCACCGGCGTTCAGAAGCACAACCGGGTCGACTCCGGGACCGATCAGCTTCCACCGATGAACTGGTGGCGCCTCTCGTCGATCCGCAACGAGACCGGCGGCGAAATCGGCATCACGTACGCCGCCGCGCAGTGCACCGACGGCATGACCATGCCGGCGGCGCACGAGAACACCCTGCGGTGCTTCCCCACGGTGTGGACGCCAACCGGGTGGGCGGATCCGAAGACGGACTGGTTCCACAAGTACGTCGTCGCCCAGGTGACGGAGAACGACCACGTCGGCGGCGCCCCGCTGACCGACACCCGCTACGAGTACGTCGGCGACGCGGCCTGGCACTACAACGACGACGACGGCCTGACGCTCGACAAGTACAAGACCTGGTCGGAGTACCGCGGCTACGCCACGGTGCGGGTGACCAAGGGCAAGTCGGGTGAGCAGGTCGTCGCGGAGAGCCGGTACTTCCGCGGGATGCACGGCGACAAGCAGCCGACGGGCACCCGGTCCGTGCAGATCACCGACTCGCTCGGCGGCACGGAGGACGACCTCGACGCGCTGGCGGGAATGACCCGGGAGGAGACGAACTACAACGGGTCCTCGCCGCACGAGACGCTGATCAACGACCCGTGGACGTCGGCGGCGACGGCGACCCGCACCGCCGGCGGCACGACGGTGACGGCTCGGTACAGCCGGATCGGCGCCACCCACCACCGCACCACCCTCGACGCCGGTCGCGCCGCTCGCGTCAGGACCATGGCGACGTCCTTCGACGCGTACGGCCTGCCGCTGCGCGTGAACGACCTCGGCGACGAGGCCACCCCCACCGACGACGAGTGCGCGGTCACCACCTACAGCCGCAACACCGACGCCTGGTACATGTCCGCCATCAGCCGCAGCGAGTCGTACGCGTTGTCGTGCGACAAGACCGCGACGGCCGAGTCGCAGATCCTCGCCGACGCCCGGTTCTGGTTCGACGGCCAGGGGCACGGTGCGCCACCGACGAAGGGAGACCTGACCCGCACGGAGTCGATCAAGAGCTGGTCCGGCGGCAAAACCACCTACCTCACCGTGTCCCGGTCGGCGTACGACGCCTACGGGCGGGCCACCGAGACCTGGGACACCAGGGACAACAAGGCCACCAACGCGTACACCCCGGCGACCGGGGCGGCACCGACGTCGATGACCACCACCGACCCGATGTCGCACACGGTGGTCACCGAGTACTCGCCCGCGTGGGGATCGACCACCGCCACCGTCGACGCGAACGGCAACCGCACCGACGTCCGCTACGACCCGCTGGGCAAGGTCACCGGCGTGTGGCACCCCGGCCGGAACCGGGCCGATCCGGCCGACGTCGCCTACGAGTACCGGATCAGCCGCGCCGGAACCTGGGTGAAGGCCACCGAGTTGACCCCGAACGGCGGAACGAGGTCGGCGTACGCCGTCTACGACGGACTGCTCCGGGAACGCCAGACCCAGTCGCCGTCACCGCAGAGCGGGGCACGGATCGTCACCGACACGTTCTACGACAGCGTCGGGCGGGCCTACAAGGCCAACGCCAGCTACCCGGTCGCCGGCGCGCCGAGCGGCACGATCGTCAACCCGGACGAGGGCTCCGTACCCGGCCAGCGGCTGACCCTGTTCGACGGTGCGAGCCGACCGGTGGCGGACATCTCCCGCTCGTTCGGCGGCGAGCGGTGGCGAACCGGCACCTACTACGCCGGCGACCGGATCGACGTGACCCCGCCCGTCGGCGGCACGGCGACCAGCACGCTCATCGACGCCCGCGACCGCAAGACCGAACTGCGGCAGTACCTGGGCGCCAAGCCGGTGGGCGAGTTCGACGCGACCAGGTACACGTACCGCACCAAGGACCAGCTCACGTCCGTCGTCGATCCGGCCGGCAACCGGTGGAGCTGGCAGTACGACGTGCGCGGCCGCCAGACGGTCTCCGACGACCCTGACCGTGGGCAGACCGTCTTCACCTACAACGACCACGACGAGCGGGTATCCGCCACCGACGCCCGCAGCCGGACGCTCACCTACACCTACGACGCCATCGGCCGCAAGACCGGCCTGGCGGAAGGCGGCACGACGCTCGCCACCTGGACCTACGACACCGCCCCGGGAGGCAGGGGCCTGCCGGCCACCAGCACCCGCTGGGTCGGCCGCAACGCCTACACCACGACGGTCACGGGCTACAACGCGCGCAGTCAACCCGTCGGCACCGTCATCACGATCCCCGCCGGCGAGGGCGCGCTCGGCCGCTCCTACGAGTTCGCCACCACCTACAAGGTCGACGGGAGCGTCTCGACGGTCACGTCGCCCGGCGCCGGCGACCAGTCCCTCCCGGAGACGGTCGGGATCGACTACGACGCGTTGGGCCAGCCGACGGCGCTCAAACGCGGCACCAACGACACCTACGTCGAGAACGCGGCCTACACCACGCTGGGCGAGCTGGCCGTGCTCACGATGGCGCGGGCGACCACCGGAAAGTTCATCGAGATCGGCGCGACGTTCGAGGCGGGCACCCGCCGGCTCACCCGCACCGAGGTGATCCGCGAGAACGCACCGAGCTCGGTCGCCGACGTCTCCTACACCTACGACGATGCCGGGAACACCACCAGGATCGCCGACACCCCGGCCGGCGGCGCCGCGGATGTCCAGTGCTTCACCACCGACCACCTCCGCCGGATGACCGCGGCGTGGACCCCGACGTCGGGGGACTGCAAGGCCGCACCGACCGTGGGCGGCCTGGGCGGCGCCGCGCCGTACTGGCAGTCGTGGTCCTACGACAAGGTCGGCAACCGCACCGGTCAGGTCGACCACCGGGCCACCGGTGACGTCACCACCACCTACGCCACTCCGGCGGCGGGCACCGGCAAACCGCACGCCGTCACCGGCCGGACCGCCGCCACCAACGGCGTCGCCACCACCACCGGCTACACCTACGACAACGCCGGCAACATGACCACCCGGCCCGTCGCCAGCGGCCAGCAGACCCTCGAATGGGACGCCGAAGGGCTTCTCACCGGCGTCACCGATCCCGCCGGACGGACCTCGTACCTCTACGATGCCGACGGAAACCGGCTGATCCGCCGCGATCCCACCGGCACCACGCTGTACCTGCCCGGCATGGAGCTTCGGCTCGCCGCCAACAGCGTCACCTGCACGCGCTTCTACACCTTCGCCGGATCCACCATCGCCCAACGCAGTGCCACCGCCGTCACCTGGCTCGTCCCGGACCACCAGGGCACCGCGAACATCGCCGTCGACACGTCGGACAAGCAGGCGGTGAGCCGGCGCCGGCAGTTGCCGTTCGGCGAGCCGCGTGGTGCGCCCCAACCGTGGGCGAACGAGCGGGGATTCGTCGGCGGTACCGCCGACCCCACCGGCACGGTGCACCTGGGCGCCCGTGAGTACGACCCCGGCATCGGCCGGTTCACCTCCGTCGACCCCGTGCTCGACCCCGCCGACCCGCAACAGATGCACGGCTACGCCTACGCCAACAACTCGCCCATCAGCTACTCCGACTCCAACGGCATGCGTGCCTGCGGACCCGACGGCGTGCTCTGCGGCTACGCCGGCTACAACAAGTCGCTCGGCACGCCGCAGCAGTACCAGCGCGAGCGGTTCACGTTCCGGGTCCTCGAACCGCTCCGGCGGCACCTCGCGACGATCAAGAAGAAGCTCTCGGGCGTCACGACGAGGAAACTCAAGAACGGGTCCACGTTCACCACCGTCAACGACGGCCACAAGGTCTCGTACTTCGTCAACGAGATCGAACTCGAACCCAACGAGATCCCCGACCCTTACGACTTCGCGGTGCAGTACGACGAGGCGTACGCCGCCAGCAACGCCGAGGACTCGGTCCTGCGCTCGCTGCGGGCGATGTCGATGGCCTGCCTCAAGAGCAAACGGGGCTGCAGCACGGCGCTGCACTCCGCGCTGGGCGCGGCGACCGGAGCGTACATCTCACGGACGTTCTACGACTGCGGCGAGGTGTGCCAGGCCTACACCAACGGGATCCTGATGACGGCCGTCATGGGTGCCGGACGGTTCGCGGCGGTCAGGATCCCCGCCCTCAAGAACCTCACGTGCATGGTCAACAGCTTCGATCCGGACACACCGGTGCTCATGGCCGACGGTACGACCAGGCCCATCAAGGACGTCAGGACCGGTGACGGCGTGCTCGCGGCCGACCCGGAGACCGGCGAGACCGGGTACAGACCTGTCGTCGCCACGATCGTCGGCACCGGTGACAAGCACCTCGTGCGACTCACCATCGACACCGACGGCGACCGGGGCGACGCCACCGGCACGATCGTCGCCACCGACAAGCACCCCTTCTGGCTTCCGCAGCCGGGTCGGTGGGTCGACGCCGGCGAGATCGTGGCCGGGCAGGCCCTGCAGACGGCGTCCGGAGCGACCGTCCGGGTGACCGCGAACGAGGCGTGGACCGCGTCGACGCGGGTCGTCAACCTCACCGTCGCCGACATTCACACCTACTACGCCGTGGCCGGCGACACCCCGATCCTCGTCCACAACAACGGACCATTCTGCGGAACACCATTTGGCCGGAAGACACCAGGCGGCAGGCCGTTCCATGGCACGGACTACTCGCTGGATGAAATGGTGCAGTTCGCATACGGTCACTCCGGTGCGGGAAATCCCGCCATGGGTCGGCCCTCCTTGGGGCAGATTGAAACGACGCTGAGGAATGCGGGGCCGGTCAGGATAGGTAATCAGAATGCGGCAAGCTTTGACTACAAAGGCGTTAGAGTGATCGTCAACTATGATCTGCCGTGGAAGAGCACAACATACTTCACGGGGGGAAATTGATGACCGGCTTCGACGAATGGCTGCCCCGCCGAGTCGCCGCCGCGGATGCCCTGCTGCTCGATGACATCGTCGTTCCGGTCTCGCCCGAGACGTCTCGCGGCCTGGTCGACGTGCTCAGGTCATGGTGGGAACACCTGGCGAAGTTCGAGGCGGACCTTCTGTTACCGCCCGACGACCATTCGATCTGGGGAGCGCACGACTACGTCGCCGGACTGATCATTCGTGACCGGCTTGCCGGGGCGATCTCGCGTCTCGACCCGACACTGGCCGGCCGGATCGATTCCGCGGTCTCCGAGGTGGATCGGCGTTTCACCGACTTCACCGAGCACGATGATGACGGCTGTACCGGGCGAGTCGATGGGCGGGTAGACCCGGGTCGTGGCTGGTGGTGGAGACGGGTTCCCATTCGCGGGCCGATCCGCGAGGAACTGCGGCTCCACTATGGCCACCAGGGCGCACCGGCCGGCCAAGAATGAAAGGTTTGTGAAAGCCAGACCTCCTACCCTCCGTTCCGTGGCGAGCCGGAAATGGGTACGGAATCTCTATTCCGCATTCATTTCTTGATGTCCTGGAGCCGATCATGGCTGTCGAGGCGGGCGTCAACTCCGATCACGATCCGTAGCAACCGGAGGAGGCTGGCGTTGGGAACAGTGCGGGTGCGGTCGATGGCCCGGTACTGGGTCGTGTCCGGTGCCGTGGTGGTTCTGTCGACCGCCGCCATGCTGGTCGACCACATGGCTGACGCCGGAACGTCGGACGGCGGCACCTCCGCCGTCGGGCCGGTGTCGAGCCTGTGCGCCGGCATGTCGGTCGGCGCCGCGCGTGAGGTCGTCTCCGACGCCACGCGGGACCGGCTCGGGCTCGCTGGCTGGCCGGACGGAGCCCTCGTCGTCCGGCGTGACTCCGACGGCGGCTACCGGTTTCACACCGCGGCCGCGTTCGGAGGCGACGTCCGTCCACAGCGCAACGTCGTCACCGCAGGTACGCTCGACAATCCCGTCCGGGACGGAGTCGTGACGGCTGTCACGGTTCGGGGTGTGCCCGAGGGCTACACCTGGGCGGGCGGTGGCCCGGTCCACCACGATCCCGCCAGTGGGGTGACCCTTCAGCTGCTCCATCTGGAGCTGCCGCACCCGACCCGCACCGACGTCTTCTACTCCGAACTGCACCTCGGCCGGATCGACCTTGGC
>NZ_BOPG01000112.1 GCF_016863635.1 Virgisporangium aurantiacum
AGGGGGTCGGGACGAGGCGCTGCTGGACATCTACCGGCGGCTGCGCCCCGGCGAGCCGCCGACGCTCGACAACGCCCGGACCGTGCTGAACAACATGTTCTTCAACCCGAAGCGGTACGACCTCGCCAAAGTGGGCCGCCACAAGGTGAACAAGAAGCTCGGCGTCGCCGAGACGACCCTCGCCCTGACCGAGGCGGACATCGTCGCCACCGTCGAGTACCTGTGCCGCCTCGACGCGGGCCAGGCCGGCCACGAGACCGACGACATCGACCACTTCGGCAACCGGCGGGTGCGCACCGCGGGTGAGCTCATCCAGAACCAGCTGCGCGTCGGCCTGTCGCGGATGGAGCGGGTGGTCCGCGAGCGCATGACGACGCAGGACGTCGAGGCGATCACGCCGCAGACCCTGATCAACATCCGGCCCGTGGTGGCATCGATCAAGGAGTTCTTCGGCACGTCGCAGCTCTCCCAGTTCATGGATCAGACCAACCCCCTCGCCGGCCTGACCAACCGCCGGCGCCTGAGCGCGCTCGGCCCGGGCGGCCTCACCCGGGAACGCGCCGGCCTCGACGTGCGCGACGTGCACCCGTCGCACTACGGCCGGATGTGTCCGATCGAGACCCCGGAGGGTCCGACCATCGGCCTCCTCGGCACCATGTCGATCTTCGCCCGGGTCAACCCGTTCGGGTTCATCGAGACGCCGTACCGCAAGGTGATCGACGGGAAGGCGACCGACCGGATCGACTACCTGACCGCCGACGAGGAGGACCGGTACGTCATCGCGCAGGCCGCCGAACCGGTGCGGAGCGACGGCCGGCTCGTCAACGACCGGATGATGGCCCGCCGCAACGGCGGCGAGATGGACCTCGTTCCCCGTCAGGCGGTGGAGTACCTGGACATCTCGCCGCGCCAGATGGTGTCGGTGGCCACCGCGATGATCCCGTTCCTGGAGCACAACGACGCCAAGCGGGCGCTCATGGGCGCGAACATGCAGCGTCAGGCGGTGCCGCTGGTGAAGACCGAGGCGCCGCTGGTCGGTACCGGCATGGAGTACCGGGCCGCGGTCGACGGTGGAGACGTGGTGCTGGCCGAGGCCGGCGGCGTGATCGAGGACGTCACCGCCGACTACATCACCGTGCACCAGGACGACGGCCACCGCCGCACGTACCTGCTGCACCGGTTCGACATGTCCAACCAGGGTTCGTGCATCAACCAGAAGCCGGTCGTCGTCGAGGGCGACCGGGTCGAGGCCGGCCAGGTCGTCGCGGACGGCCCGGCCACCGACGGCGGCGAGATGGCACTCGGACGCAACCTGCTCGCGGCGTTCATGCCGTGGGAGGGCCACAACTACGAGGACGCGATCATCCTGTCCGAGCGGCTGGTGCGCGACGACGTCCTCACCTCGATCCACATCAAGGAGTACGAGGTCGACGCCCGCGACACCAAGCTCGGCCCGGAGGAGATCAGCCGCGACCTCCCGAACGTCAACGAACAGTTGCTCGCCGACCTCGACGAGCGCGGCATCGTCCGCATCGGCGCGGAGGTGGTGCAGGGCGACATCCTGGTCGGCAAGGTCACCCCGAAGGGCGAGACGGAGCTGACGCCGGAGGAACGCCTGCTGCGGGCCATCTTCGGCGAGAAGGCGCGCGAGGTCCGCGACACCAGCCTCAAGATGGCCTACGGCGAGAAGGGCACGATCATCAAGGTCCGCGTGTTCTCGCGGGACGACGGCGACGACCTGCCGCCGGGGGTCAACGAGATCGTCCGGGTGTACGTCGCACAGAAGCGGAAGATCCAGGACGGCGACAAGCTCGCCGGCCGGCACGGCAACAAGGGCGTCATCTCGAAGATCCTGCCCGTGGAGGACATGCCGTTCCTCGAGGACGGGACCCCGGTCGACATCGTGCTCAACCCGCTCGGCGTGCCGAACCGGATGAACATCGGCCAGGTCTTCGAGACGCATCTCGGGTGGGTGGCCAAGACCGGCTGCGCGGACTTCCCGCCGGACACGAGGGTGGCCACACCGGTCTTCGACGGCGCCACCGAGGAGCAGATCGTCGACCTGCTCGGTACCACCCTGCCGAACCGGGACGGTCGACAACTGGTCGGCGCGAGCGGCAAGGCCCGGCTGTTCGACGGTCGTTCCGGCGAGCCGTTCCCCGAGCCGGTCGGTGTCGGCTACATCTACATCCTGAAGTTGAACCACCTGGTCGACGACAAGATCCACGCGCGGTCGACCGGCCCGTACTCGATGATCACGCAGCAGCCGCTGGGTGGTAAGGCGCAGTTCGGTGGTCAGCGGTTCGGCGAGATGGAGTGCTGGGCCATGCAGGCCTACGGCGCGGCCTACGCGCTGCAGGAACTGCTGACGATCAAGTCCGACGACGTGCTCGGCCGCGTGAAGGTGTACGAGGCCATCGTCAAGGGCGAGAACATCCCCGAACCGGGCATCCCGGAGTCGTTCAAGGTCCTGCTGAAGGAACTGCAGAGCCTCTGCCTCAACGTGGAGGTTCTGAGCAGCGACGGTGTCGCGCTGGAGATGCGCGAGACCGACGACGAGGTGTTCCGCGCGGCGGAGGAACTTGGTATCGACCTCTCCCGCCGGGAGCCGAGCAGCGTCGAGGAGATCTGACGGTCAGAAGTTGCTGAGGACCGAGATGAAGGCGTCGTTGATGGTCGACGGGTCACGGGCGTCGTAGGCGCTGCCCTTGGCCGCCCGGGCGATCTGGCGCAGCGCGTCCAGGTCGGACCCGTCGCCGAACGCGATGGCGAACATCCGCACCGACAGTTCGAGCCGTTCGGCGTCGACGGCGCGCACCACGTCGGCGAGGTCTCCGCTGCCGGTGTTGTTCCCGTCGGTGAGCAGCACGACGGCGTTGATCCGGTCGACCGTCGTGCCCTCGTACACGAACTTGTGTGCGGCGCGTGTGGTCTTGTAGAGGTCGGTGCCACCACCGGTGTCGAGGTCGTTGATCTTCTTGGTCAACGTCGCCCGGATGTCACCGACCCGGCCGAACCCGACGCGTTGCCGGTACGACGGATCGCTGGAGAACGACCACAGCGCGACCTCGTCGTCGGGGTGCAGCAGCCCGATCCCTTCGATCGCGGCGCGTTTGGCGGCTTCGAGCTTGGTGCGCCCGCCGCCGGCCGACCCGTCCATCGAACCGGACACGTCAATGACGAGCAGGACCCTGGCCTTCTTGCGCAGGTCGTCCCAGCCCGACAGCATCGCGGCGAGCACCGACGGGGACGGCGGGGGCAGCAACGTGAGCTGCTGGTCGGCGCGCATGGGGAGGGTGTCGCTGAGCACCTTCGTGGGTTGGCCGTCGGAGTCGCGGAAGCCCACCTCGGCGAAGCGTTGCCGCTGCTCGGGCAGGCGGAGGTAGGCGAGGAAGTCGGCCGCCGCGGCCCGCTGGTCGGCGCTGGCGCCGGGCAGCACGACGTAGGGGTGGTCGAACATCAGCGTGCCGTCGGCCGGATGCACCGCGACCAGGGGCACGGTGGGCCGCCGGCCGGTGCCGATGCTCTTCGGGTCGGCGTCGGGCGCACCCGAGTTGTACAGGAAGGCGAGCTGCTCCTGCATCACGATCGCGCTCAGGTACGACAACGCCTGGCCGCGCTGGTCGGCGTCGGCGAGGTTGGACAGGTAGCGCACCGCGTCGTCGGAGTAGTGCGCGACGCTCGCCTCGACGCCGCGGACGAAGTCGACCGCCTTCGCCGACCGGACGTCGGCCTCGGACAGGTCGCTGGTCCGACCGGTCGCCGCGTAGTAGGTCGCGACCGTCGCGGCGAGCCCGGACGTGGACCGGTGCGGGTTGTCCCGGCCCAGGGTGAACCCGCCCCACTCGGGATGGCCGTGCGCCGCCCACCCACGCCGATCCGATGACAGGGCGAGAACGTCGGCCCAGCCCAGCGTCTTTTCCGGCCAGCCGAGTGCCTCGGCCATCGGCCGCGGCATCGCGATGGTCAGCGGGCTCGTGGCCAACGACCGTGGGCCGTCCGGCGCGAGGACCGTCCGGCCACCGGTGCGCTCCTCGACGAGGCCGAGCCACAGCGACGACGACGGCGTCCACACCTGCGGCACCGGGGCGCCGTGCCGCCGCGCGTTCCAACCCGCGGTCACCGCGTCGGTCGCCTTGCCGGACGTCGTCTTGTGCACCGACACCGCCGCGCACCGGCCCTCGAAGGTGCGGCCGGCGCGGTTGTACCGGTACGCCAGGTCGAGGAGCAGGTCGCCCTTCTCGGTCGAGGAGTTGACCTCCAGCGGGACGCAGCCGGTGCGGCCGGCGGCGGTGTCCGGCTCCGCGGGCCGGTCCGGCGACGACGGCGACGGCGCGCAGCCCGCGACGAGCAGCGCGAGCGTCACCGCGGCCGTCACCGCGAACGCGACCGCCGGGCGGACAGGTGTGGGAGCCATGCGCCAAACGGTAGGTACCGCCGTCAATGTCTCCGGCGCGCTACCCCAGAGTGTCGAGCCGGACGTCGTCGAACCGGACCTGCGCCGTCGACGCGTACAGGCCGACGCCGCCGCGGGTGAGCAACGGGTCCCGCGCGGTCAGCTGCGGCACGCCGTCGACGAGGAACGTCAGCGTGCCGCGGCGGGCGACCGCGGTGAACGTGTAGGACGTGCCGGTCGAGAACGCGAACGCCTTGTCGGCCAGCACCACGGGGGCGGCCTGCGTGATCAGGCCGCCCATCACCCGCTCGATCCGGAGCCGGCGTTCGCTGCCGGCGTTGTAGGCGACGAAGCGGTACGCGTCGTTGGTGCCGAGCGTCCGCACCGTCAGCCCGGCCCGGGAGCCGGAACCCCACGCGACGACCTTCACCCGCGCCGACGCGGCGACATCGAACAGGTCGTTCTGCCGCCGTGACAGCACGAGCGAGTCGGCGGCGGACGCGTCGTCGGCGAGGAGTTCGCTGTTGTTGATGAGGAAGTAGCCGCGCCCGACCGACCACGTGTCGCCGTCGGCGACCTCGGTCACCAGGAGGTCGTCGAAAGAGGCGTCGCGACGCTGCGTGCCGAGACCGGCCGAGCCGATGAGGATGTCGGTGTCGTACGCGGTCAGCTTCGCCGCGCCGTCGACGAACAGCCGCAACGTGTTGCCGGTCGCCACCGCCTTGAGGGTGTAGGTGGTGTTGTGGTTCATCGTGAACGCCGTCGACGCCAGCACCGTGCTGGTGGGTCCGTCCGGACCGACGAAGTTCTTCACGATCTGGAGCTGGTTCGAGCCGCCGCCGGTGTAGTAGCGGAACTGGTAGTGGTGGTTCGCGTCCTGGTACCGCGCGTACAGGCTCACGCCGGTGGAGCTTCCGTTCGCGGCGACCGTGGTCACCTTCGCCTGCACGAGCAGGTCGGTCCAATGGGACGCGGTGAGTGTGCGGGCGTCGGCCTGCGCCGAGTTGGTCTGGCGGTACGTGCCGCCCTGCACCGTCCAGGTGCCCGCCTCGGGCGCCAGGCCGTCGGACGAGGAGTCGAACGTCCACGTGCGACTGGTCAGCCCTCCGATGTCGAACGCGTCGGTGAGCACGGTGGTGCCGGTGCCGGGCGGCGCCGGCGCGGTGACCGTGACGTGGTCGCCGGTGCGCGTGAACGCGACCGGCGCGCCGTTCAGCGTCACCGCGGTCGCGGCCGGCGCGTAGAGGGTCACGGTGCCGGGCAGCAGGTCGTTCGCGGCCAGCGCGAGCGTCGTCCCCTGGAATGTCACGGACAGATCGGCGACCGGTGCCGACGCCCGGACGAGGTCGACTCCCCCGTCGGTGAGCAGCGATCCGCGCGCGACGTCGACCGAGACGAGCGCGCCCGCGGCGTCTCTCTCCACATAGGACACTTCGCCGTCGAAGCCGAACCCGCCGAACGACCGGGTCGCCGGCGTCGCCTCGTGCGACAGGTAGTAGGTGCCGGTGGTGCCGTCGCCGGGCGCGATCCGCAGCGCGGTCGCGGTGGTGGCCGCGACGCCGGTGGCGATCCGCGTGACGCTGACGTTCCGCGCGACGCCGGCCGGTTCCGGGTACAGCACGGTGTCGAACGACGTCGCGCCGACGGCCGACTTCGAATACGCCACGTACGGCGCCGGCGAGACCTGGTTCGGTTGGGGCGAGTAGTTCCCGTTGCGCACCTGCATCGTGACCGTCGACGGGTCGGCCGGAAGCACCGTCAGGTTCGCCTCGCCGGCGAAGTTGGTGCGGACCCGCTTGGTGGTGGCGTCGGTGGTGAGCGTCGTCGGCGGCACGTGCCAGAGCTGTTCGTAGGCGTTGGTGACGCCGCTGCTGCCACCGGTCATGAGGTCGGAGACGATCCAGAGGCCCGGCTTGACGAACATGACCTTCCGGTCGTGCTGGATCGGCGCGTAGTCGCGGTGCCGGCCGTGGTAGAAGTCGAAGCCGCTGTTGGAACGCCAGCTCACGTGCTTGCGCTCGATGTTCGCCTGCGGGTTGTTGTTCACCTCGACGGTGTTGTGCGCCTCGGTCGTCTCGCGCAGCCACACGCCGGGGCCGGTGGTGGCGTAGTCGTAGACGCCGGGATCGACCAGCAACCGCTTGCCGTAGGCGTACGCGACGAGGCTGAGGTCGTCGGGGTGGTTGTGCGAACCCGCGTACGACGTGTCGGAGTTCTCCACCAGCAGGTAGTTGTCCCCGGGCGACCAGCCGGTGCGCATCGCCGCGTAGCTGTTGGGATGCAGCACCGACGTGGTGGTCGGACGCGTGCCCGACGCGCCCTGCGACGCGATCCACGCGATGTCCGGCCGGTTGTAGTAGCCGGCGTAGTCGAGCAGCAGTTGCCGGTTGTTCGGCGTCACCGTGCTGCTGTCGCCGATCTGCGGCATCTCGAAGTTCGGCAGGCTCATGTAGGCGAGCGTCTCGGCGCCGCGCTCCAACTGCTGCGCGAGCGGCGCGAGCACCTGGTAGCCGTTCATCGCGCCCAGCTTCATCACGTTGTTCGCCAGCGCCAGCGCGTACGCGTGGTAGTTCTCGGTCGTCTCGCCGTTGAAGCCGTCGTTCTTGACGTTCCGGGACATGTACTTGTAGGTCGCGCCCTCGCCGCGCATCCGCCAGTTCGCGGCGTCCTTGAACTCGGGAAAGTAGACGCCCGCGGAGAAGATGGACCGGGCGATGCTCATGTACCAGTTGTTGCCGCTGGTGCCCTCGATCGTCGCGTAGAGCCGGTCGGCCATCTGCCACGCGTACTTCAGCAGCGCGATGTTCGCGTTCGCGTCGTACACCGGGTCGGTGCGGAACGCGGCGAACCCGCTGAGCCAGGCGGTGAGCCGCTTCGCCATGTCGAGCCGGTTGCTGCCGGCGTGGTCCGGCTCCGGGCCGAGTCCGTCGTTGGTGTTGCCCATGTCCCGGATGAACTCGAGGGCGAACTTCAGCCACGTGTCGGCGTACACCGACCGCTTCGGGTCGCCGGCCGGCAGCGCGGTGTACGCCGGCACCAGCGACGAGGTCATGATGAGGTCGATCACGTAGTAGTGCGGGCCGCCGAACTCCGCCGGGTTCGACGGGCTCCAGTGGTAGGACCAGTCGATGTCGCCGACCGGGAACGTGCGGCTCTGGCCGTCGTCCCACCGGAAGACGTAGTTGACGAGTTCGTCGGGTGTCGAGGTGAGCGGCGCGGTGATGGGCACGGTGCCGGACGGGAAGTAGACCGGGGTCGTCCGGGCCCGGTGGTACGCCAGCAGTTCGGTCTTCGCGCCGGCGTAGTCGCCCGCCTGCACCCGCGTGCGCACCGCGCCGAGGCCGGGGTGGTCGAGGTTCAGCTCCGCGAAGAAGGCCGCGTCGGTCATCGCGTTCGGGTCGGCGTAGGCCGCCGCGGGCGGGGACGCGACGGTCACCGCGACCAGCGTGGCCGCAGCGGTCGTCACCGCGGTGATTGCCGCGCGCAGCCGGGACACCGTGACGCGCATGAGAGCCTCCGCGACCACCCAGGGTCCTTTTCGGGCCGGACCGTTAACGCGTCACCTTAATCGACGTCCGTCACTCCCGGCCAGTCCAGATAATCGACGGCGGCGGCTTTTCGCGCGCCGTCGCGGAACCGGGTCTCCGCGCGCACCGCCAGGTCGAGCCATTCGACCAGCACGGACGGGCGGACCCGGACCAGGGCGCGACCGGCCGGCGGCCCGACGGCGACGGCGCGGCGCCCCGACCGGCGGAGGGTGGCCAGCATCTTGTGTGCCCGCTCGTCGAGGCCGCCGAACAGGAGGACGGTTTGGGTCCCGGCCGGAGCGTCGCGCCCGCGGACGAGCACGTCGAACCGGCGCTGGACGTCGTTGGCCAGCAGGCAGGCGCTCACGGCGCGGTCGGGGCACAGGACGTGCGCGGTCACCGGACGGATCGGCGGGTCCGCGCCGATCCGGCTGCGTTCGTCGACGAGGCCGGCGGGCAGCGAGCCGTGCACCTGCGGCCAGCGCAGCAGCATCGTCTCCCGGAAGTTCGGCGGGACGGCGCCGCCGCGGCCGACGGTGGCGGTCAGTTGCCCGAACGTGTACCGGAACAGGCCCTCGCCCAGCCACGCGGCCGCCCGTCGCACCTGGACGTCGGTGAGCCGCGACGCGTGGTCACGCGGTTCGAACACGAACTCCCGCCCGCAGCGGCCGCACCGGTGGCCGGACCGTTCGCGGTGCTTCACCGACGCCGCGCAGTGTGGACAGATCATCCGCCCACCGGCCAGGTGAGGAACCCGGTGCGGCCGGCGTCGAGGTGCCGGCAGCCGAACCGCAGCACGGCCGCCAGCAGGTCGGCGGGGGAATCGTCGGGGGTCCGGTCGGACAGGTCGAGGACCGGCGCGGCGCGCGGCACCTCGTCCCGGGTGGTGACGACCAGTCCGCCGAGCCGGTCGCCGACCTCGTTCGCCCACAGGCAGGCGGCGACGGCGGGGTCCGGGCAGAGCACCGCGAACCGCACCGGGTCCGGCGCCGGCGGCGGCGCCGTCCCGTGCTCGTCGACCAGATCGGTGGTGACGGTGTGGGCGACGGCAGTGAGCGCGGACCGCGTGAGGACGACCTTCCGCCGGTCCGGAACCACCGCCCGCGCCAGCCTCCTCGACAGCCGCAGCACGAACAGCGGAACGACGCGGAAGAGCAGGTACACGAGGAATCCCAGGAACGTGAAGACGGGGACGCAGAACAGCACCAACGCGACCACGCCGCCGATGATGAGTTCCACGGGCAGCGCGTCGCGCCAGACCGCCACGGCCCACCAGTAACCGAGGGCCGTGGCCCCGACCGCCACCACGACCGGCGGGGCGGGCGGATGGGCGAAGTCGAAGTCGTCGTCCCACAACCGGGGTGGACGCTCCAGCGGGTACGGCCGCTTCCGCAGCAGGTCGCGTTGCAGTTGCAGCGACGTCACCCGGAACCCGCCGTCCCGGCCCAGCGCCGCGATCCGCTGGCGCAGGAACTCGGCGGGGAACGCCGTGTAGGCGACGCGCCGGTCGGTGACGAACAACCGCCGGCACTCCGCGCACTGCCCGCCGTGGGGACCGCGCCGGTGCCGGGGACACTCCGCCCGGCAGTGGGGGCACCTCATCCGAAGTCGTCCAGAAGGTCGTCCCGGTGGTCGTCGCCGGCCCGCACCAGATCGTCGGGCGGCTCGCGGTCCTCCCGCTCGCGGTCCTCCGGACGGCGGCGCAGCCGCTCCTCCTCGGTGGGGCTGAGCCACAGCGGCGGCGGACGCCTGGCGCTCAGCAGGGCGTACGACCCCACCCGCACGAGCATCGCCGCCAACCCGGACGGCGAACCGGTGACGTTGAGGGTGCGCCGGCCGTCGTTCCACGCGGTCCACCCGAATCCGATGTCGCGGCCGTACACGACACGGCCGTCCAGGTGGCTCCGCTTCACCAGGCGCTCCCGCAGGGCCTCATCGGTGCCGTGATGCTGGCGGTTGTCGCGCCACCACACCACGCCGTCCGGGTCGCGCCACCGCCACTCCTTGACGCCGTCGGAGTACCGCCGGAACACCCCTCCGCCGGACAGCAGTTCGTCGACGAAGGTGACCTCCGCGTTCCGCGACATCGGCCTTCCCCGGGTGATCGACGCCTGTGCGGCCCATCCTCGCGGTCCATGTCAAGGTCCGCGAGTTCAATAAATTAATAATCTAATGTTGACACGTCGACGTCGGTGACTGCATGCTGGCCGCACGAGCACGCATTCGTCGCCGTCCATGCGTGCTCGAGCCCGCCCCCACCGGAGGTCCCCCGAATGAGAATCCCCCGCCCCGTCCTGGCCGCCGGCGCCGCACTGGTGCTCGTCGGCGCCGGACTGCTCCACACCGCGACGAGCGCGTCGGCGTTCCCCGCCACGCCGAAGTCCACGGTCATCAACTACCTGCGGTCGATCACCGGCACGTCGATCGTCTCGGGCCAGCACAACAAGGAACCGGCCAACCAGCCCGGCCAGTACACCGCGCAGGCGCACGCCGTCACCGGCCAGTGGCCGGGCCTGTGGGGTGGCGACATGATGTTCCGGGCCACCGACATCGCCAACCGGCAGAGCGTCATCAACCAGGCCCGGACGGAGTGGAACAACGGCTCGCTGGTCGCGCTCACCTGGCACGCCTGCTCGCCGACCGTCGGCGCCACGTGCGAGTTCGAGGGCGGCGTGAAGACCAGCATTTCGGACGCGCAGTTCCAGCAGATCGTCACCCCCGGCACCGCGCTGTACACCACCTGGCGCAGCCGGATGGCGGCGGTCGTGCCCTACCTGAGGCAGCTCAACGACGCGGGCGTCCCGGTGCTGTGGCGGCCCTTCCACGAGATGAACGAGACGTGGAACTGGTGGGGCCACCGACCCGGCGCGAACGGCACCGCCAAGCTGTACCAACAGATGCGCGACTACTTCACCGGCCAGGGCCTGAACAACCTGATCTGGGTGTGGAACGTGCAGGACAACCCCGCCGGCGGTTGGGGCGGCTACTACCCCGGCAGCGGCTACGTCGACGTCGTCTCGCTCGACGCCTGGTACAAGAGCTACCCGTCGGCCGCGGACTACCAGCAGCTCCAGTCGATCGCGGCGGGCAAGCCGATCGCCATCGCCGAGATGGGCAAGGTGCCGAACAACAGCCTGCTGACGAGCCAGCCGCGGTGGACGTACTTCATGATCTGGTCCGAGCAGTTGCGCGGCAACAACACGAACGCCGAGATCCAGGCCGCCTACTTCCATCCCCGCGTCCTGAACCAGGGCGAGGTCCACCTCTGATCCGTGCGGGTACGGTAACGGCCTGGGCGGAACCGCCGCTCAGGCCGTTCGGAATCCGGAGACGACACGCTCCATGGCACGTCGAGAAGCGCCCGCGGCCGGGCCGGGAAGCCGCGCCCTGATCGTCGACGTCATCCGGTCCGCCGTGACCATCAGCCGCACCGAACTCGCCGAGCTGACCGGCCTCACCCAGCCGTCGATCTCCAACATCGTCCGCGACCTCATCATCGACGGGATCATCCACGAGATCGGCTCGACCGACTCCGTGCTCGGCCGGCGCCGCAAGCTCATCGCCATCAACCCCGCCAACCGGTTCGGCGTCGGTTTCCACGTCGGGTCGGAGTCGGTCACCTGTGTGGCCGTCGACCTCGCCGGCGGAGTGGTCGGCCGCGAGGCCGTCCCGCGACGGCCGGACGAGGCGTGGGGGGCCGACCGATTGGCCGACCGGCTCGACGACTTCACGGCCGGCCTGGACCTGCCGCGCGACCGCATCGAGGGCCTCGCGATCGTGGCGCCGGCGCTCGTCCCCGGATCGCCGGGCACCGAGCTGATCGGGGTCCGCGCGGAGCTGGTGGACCGGATCGGCGTGCCGGTTCTGGTGGAGAACGACGCGGCGGCCGCGGCGCTCGGGGAGTTCTGGAGCCGCCGGGTGTCGCGCGAACAGGCATTCGGATGCATCTACCTGTCCACCGGGATCGGCGCCGGTTTCGTCTTCGGCGGGGCGTTGTTCCGGGGCGCGAGCTTCGGCGCCGGCGAACTCGGCCACGTGTCCATCGACCACGCCGGACGCCCGTGCGGGTGCGGCAACCGGGGCTGCGTGGAGCAGTACGCGTCGACGCGGGCGACGATCGCCGCGGCCCGGGAGCACCCGGCGCTGCGGGACCGGCTCCCGCTGACCGGCGGGGAGTCCAGCGCCTACGACGCGATCGCCCGGGCCGCGGTCAACGGCGACCCGGCCGCCCACGAGGTGCTCGACCGGGCGGCCGAATGGCTGAGCGTGGCCGCGACGTCGATGGTGAACCTGCTGGACCTCGGCCGCCTCGTGCTCACCGGGCCCGGCGTCGCGGTCGCGGGATCGATCTTCGCCCGCCGGCTGCGCGCCCACCTGGGTCGCACGGCGCACTCGCGGGAGCGGCACAGCGTCTCCGTCGAGCTGTCCGCCCAGCCCCGCGACGCGGCCGGCATCGGCGCCGCGGTGCTGGTGGTGCAGGCGGCCGTCGCACCCGGTCACACCCCGGGGCAGGTGACCCGATGACCCAGCGGGTCGGTCTCGTGCTGGCGCGGGCGTCCCAGGTGCTCGGCGAGGAGCCCTACTACCACGAGTTCATCGAGGGGCTCGAACGCATCCTGACGCCGGCCGGGATCTCCGTGCTGGTCAAGGTCGTCACCGACCGCGCCGCCGAGACCGCCACCTACGAGCGGTGGTCGGCGCAGCAGCGGGTCGGCGGCGTGATCCTGGTCGACCTCAGCCCGGGTGACGACCGGGTCGGGCTGGTGCGCCGGCTCGGCCTGCCGGCCGTGGTGATCGGTGACCCGTCCACCGCCGACGGGCTGCCCACCGTGTGGACCGACGACGCCGGGTTCGCCCGCGAGGCGGTGCGGTTCCTCGCCGGGCGGGGGCACACCGTTCTCGGTCACGTCAGCGGCCCGCTCGCGTTCGCGCACACGCAACTGCGCCGGGGCGGCTTCGACGCCGAGGCCGCCGACCTCGGCCTGACCGTCGTCAACGCCGAGGGCGACTACTCGCAGGAGTCCGGCCGGGCGGCCACCGCGCAGGTGCTCACGGGCCGGCCCACCGCGATCGTCTACGACAGCGACGTCATGGCGCTCGGCGGCCTGGAGACGATCCGGGACGCCGACCTGACGGTGCCCGGCGACGTCTCCGTGGTCGCCTGGGACGACTCCGCGCAGTGCCAGCTCGCGGTGCCGGCGCTGTCGGCGATGAGCCACGACGTCGGCCGGATCGGCGAGATCGCCGCCGACGCCCTCCTCGACGCGATGCGCGCGGACGCCGCCGACGCCGTCTACGAGGCGCCGAAGGCGCACCTGGTCGAGCGCGAGAGCACCCGGTGAATCACAGGAGTTCCGCGAGCAGGTTCGCGGCCCGCGTCGCGCCGTCGGCCGGCACCGGCCGGTAGTCCACCTCCCGGCCGATCTCGGCCGAGATCACCTCCGCCAGCCGGTCCGGGTCGAGGTCGTCGAAGTCCATGCGACGGCCGGCGCCGTGCCGGCGCAGGCGGTGCGCCACATGGAAGTTCTGCTCGAAGTGGTGTCGCAACGGCACGTAGATGAACGGCCGCCGGGTCGCCGTCAGCTCCATCGTCGTGGTGAGTCCACCTTGGACGATCGCCAGGTCGGACGCCGCGAGATGGCGCGGCAGCTGCGGCAGGTACCCGTGGATCGACAGTCCATCGTGGACGGTGAACCGGCCGGGGTCCAGGCGCGGGCCGGCCACCACGACCATGCGCAGGCCCGGAACCCGGCGCGCCGCCGCGGGGAAGGCGTCGACGACCCGGCGGAGCAGGTCGCCGCCGACACCGGAGCCGCCGACCGTCACCACGCACACCCGCTCGTCCTCGCGGTAGCCGAGTTCGCTCCGCAGCGCCGCCCGGTCGGCGTAGGCGGCCGGGTCGAACCCGGTGACGTAGCCGGAGAACGCGTAGTTGGCCTCGGTCCAGTCGCGGATGAACGGCAGGTCGACGCCGAAGCGCTCGTCGACGATGTCGTCGGGATCGCCGACGAACACGGCCCGGTCGCGCAACCGCGGGAACCGGGCGACCTGCGCGATCATCTCGGCGTTGTGGTCGGCGGCCACGAGCGCCTCGCGTTCGCCGCCGTCGGCGAACGGCAGGAAGCCGACGAAGTCGGTGAGCCAGGCGTACGCGAAGCGCTTGAGTTCCGGGTTCTCGAACAGGAAATGGTCGACGTCCCACGCCTCGTCGCCGATCACGAGGTCGTACCGCTGTTCGCTCACGACGTCCCGGAAGACCATGAAGTTGTTGACGAGGATCTCGTCCATGTTCCGCAACGCCTGGAAGCAGTGCAGGTCGTGCTCGCCGGACTCGCTCTCCACGTGCGCCGACTCGTTCGCCAACCAGGCGCAGGCGGGGTGCACCCGCTCCCCCGCGTCCCGCAGCATGCGCGTCACCGGATGCTGGGTGAGCCAGTCGATCTCCACGTCCGGATGCCGCTCGCGCAGTTCCCGCGCGATGGCGAGGTCGCGCCGGGCGTGGCCGAGACCGATCGGCGAGGAGAGGTACAGGACGCGCTTGCGCCGCCGGTCCCATCGCGTCCAGGTGCGGCGCGGGGGGTCCGGGCGGAACCGGGCGGCGAACTCGGCGATGAGCCCGTTCACCTGGACCGGGTCGCGGGCCAGCGGGATGTGCCCGCCGCCGTCGACGACGGCCAGCGCGCCGCGGGTCAGTTCGACCAGCCGCTCGCTGCGGGCCAGCGGCGCGATCGGGTCGTCGGTGCCGTGGATGGCCAGCAACGGGCTCTCCAGGCGCCGGCACCAGTCCTCGATCGTCGCCTGATCCGGCCGCGGCGCCCGGCTCTCCGCGACCAGCACCGCGCCGTTGGTCTCCAGCGCCCAGCCGACACCGTCCTCGATCGCCTTGGTGGAATACGGTTCGGTGAAGCACTGCCCGAGGAAGAACCAGGCGAAGTCCTCCCAGTCGGTGAGCCAGTACTCCCAGTTGTACTTGGCCCAGTGCCGCTGCGGGTCCCGACCGAGCCGGGGCACCGCCGACGGCGGCAGGTCGGGCCGGGGCGCGGCGACGTCGAGGTTGGTGGCGCGGGCGGCGTGCGGCGGCAGGGCGATCGAGGGTCCGATCACGACGGTGCCGTGGACCCGGTCGGCGTGCTCGACGGCGAGTTCGAGGGCCCAGTTCGCCGCCCGGGACAGCCCGACGACGACAGCCTTCTCGGTGTCGGTCGCGTCGAGCACGGCGAGGGCGTAGGCGACCTGTGCTGCCTGGGAGTACGGGTCGCTCGACAGTGGACGGTCGGACCGGCCGTTGCCCGGACCGTCGTAGACGACGACGCGGAAGTGCCGGGCGAGGTAGCCGATCTGCATCTTCCAGACCCGCTTGTGCACGATCGTCCAGGTCGGCAGCAGCAGGATCGTCGGGCCGCCATCCCCGTTGATCTCGCCGTAGACCTCGTAGTGGACCTTCACGCCGCCGCGTTCGGCGAAACCGTCACGGTCGGGCTGTCGTGCTCGCACCGGTCACCTTTCCCTTGAGTCCGGGCACGAACCGCGGCGTGCGGTCGAGGTACCGCTCGTACGGTTCGCCGAGTTCCCGCTTGAGATCGTGCTCCTCCAGCCGGACTCCCACCAGGATGTAGGCGCTCGCGGCGCCGGCGAAGAGGAGACGCCCGACGCTCATGTCCGGCACGGCCCAGAACGCGATGAGGAAGCCGACCATGATCGGGTGCCGGATCACCTTGTACAGCACGGGTTCGCGGAACCGCTGCTCGCCACGGCGGAGGCCGAAGAGGTCGAAGTGCCCGAGGCCGAACGTGCTGAGGACCAGGAACGCCCACCCGAACAGGTACAGCGCCCAGAGTGTCGCGCGGGCCCACTGGGGATCGACGGACCAGACCGGGTCGGGCAGCGGCTTCCACTGCCAGAGCAGCAGGGCGACGGCGGCGCTGGCGGCCAGGACGTAGGTGCTGCGTTCGACGGACGCCGGAACGTAGCGCGTCCACCAGCGCTTGAACGCCGGGCGGGCCATGACGCTGTGCTGGACGGCGAAGAGGCCGAGGAGGGCGACGTCGATCAGGATCGCCTGCCAGGCCGGGAGGACGGTGCCGTCGTCGACGCCCTTCGGGACGACGCTGTTGGCAAGAAAGCCGATGGTGTAGAGGAAGACGCCGAGGAATGCGACGTAGGCGACGATGCTGTAGGCCCTGCGAACCATGGTGGTCCTCCTTGCCGTGCCAGTCGGTCGACCGACCGAACACCCGCAAGCTATCATTCGGTCGACCGACCGACAAGGAGCAGCCGTGAACCCGACATCACTGCGGATCGTCGAGGCCGCCCGCACCTGCCTCCTGACCGACGGCTACGCCGCCCTGTCGACCAGACGCGTGGCCGAGGCCGCCGGCGTTCCCCTGAGCCAGATCCACTACCACTTCCGCAGCAAGCAGGGCGTCATCCTGGCCCTGCTCGATCACGAGAACCGCCAACTCGTGGCCCGCCAGCGCACGATGTACGGTTCCGACACGCCGTTGTGGAAGCGGTACGAACAGGCCTGCGACTTCCTCGACGACGACCTGGACTCCGGCTACGTGCGGGTGCTGCAGGAGATGATCGCCGCCGGCTGGTCCGACCGCGACGTGGCCAGGCGCGTGCTCGAGTTGCTGCAGGCCTGGTTCGAGGTCCTCCGCGAGGTGTCCCGCGAGGCCGAACAGCGGTTCGGCAGCCTGGGCCCCCTGCGGGCCGACGACGTGGCGATGCTGATCGGCCTGTCCTTCCTCGGCGGCGAGGCCGTGATCCTGCTGGGCGGCGAGGACTGGGCGGCCCAGGTCCGGTCGGGGCTGCGCAGTGTGGGGTCACTCATCCGGCGCTTCGAGGAGCCATCCGCCGACCGATGAACGGCCGTGTCTAGGCTCGACCCGGCAGTCGAGCATGGAAGGGCCGCGGATGCCAGGGCACGTCTTCGTGAGCCACAGTCATCGCGACAAGGACTACGTCCGACGGCTCGTCGAGCACCTTCGGGCCGCTGGCCTGCTCGTCTGGGACGACGACGACATCGTCGCCGGCGAGCGGTGGGACCGGCGGGTGCGCGAACGGATAGCGAGCTGCGCCGCGCTCGTCCTCGTCATGACCCACGAAGCGGACGAGTCGGAATGGGTCGCCGAGGAGATCGACCACGCGAGACGCCTTGGCAAACCGATCCTGGCGCTGCTGCTGGCCGGCGACGTCTTCTTCGGGTTGAGCCGGACGCACTACGAGGACGTGACCGGCGGCTCCATGCCGGGCAGCCGGTTCCTGGAACGCCTGCTCGCCGTCACCGATACGCCGCAACCCGCCGCGACGACGCCGCCGCGATCAGCGCACGTCGACGCATTCGCCGGCAGGTCGCGCCTTCTCCCGTTCTACCTGGTGTACGAGACCTCCGCCGCGCTGGCCGGCGCCCCGCTCAGAGCCGTGGCCGAGTCCCTGGCGACCATGGTGGTCGCCGTCGGCAGCAATCCGGTCGTCGCCGACAGCACCGGCGTCTGCGTGATCGGGTTCGCTCACCGCGCGGACGTGCTGCTGCCGCTGTCCGACCTGAGCACGATGCCGACCATTCCTCCCCTGACGGCGGCGGGCAACGCGCTCTACGCACCGGTTTTCACGTTGCTGAGGGACACGATCAGCAGCGATGTCCGCGCCCTCCAGAGCACGCTCGGCCTCAGGGTGCATCGCCCCGTCGTCATCTTCGTCACCGGTTCACGACCCGAGGATTCCGGCCGTTGGCCGCATGCCTATCAACGACTCGTCGACCCCCGTTGGCCTCATCGTCCGAACATCGTGTCCTTCGGCTTCGGCGATGCCGACCCGGTCGACGTGAGATCCATCGGCACGGTCCGGGGATTCATGTCCGACGACCGTCGCCTCGATTCGACCGGGCCGGTTCAAGCCTTCCAGGAGTACATCGGGTCCCTGGTCAGCTCGGTCGTACAGTCCGGTGCGCAAATCGGCGAACACTCGGCGAGGCTGGTGATGCCCGAAGCCGTGCCGGGTTTCAACAGCGCGACGAACCTGTCGTTCGATGAACTCTGAGTCGCACCTACCGCCGGCCGTCGGCCGCGACGAGCTCGCGGTGGACCGGCGTCTCGGTAGCGGTGGCCAGGGAACCGTGTGGTCGCTGTCGGGACGCCACACCGACTTCGTCCTCAAGGAGTACCGCACGCCGCGGACCGACACCGCGTTGGCCGAGGTCGTCGCCTTCCCGGCGATGCTCGCCCCGGAACCGCGATCATGGCTCCTCGATCGCACCGTCTGGCCCTTGTCGCGGGTGATCCGCGACGGCACCACCTGTGGCGTGATCCTTCCGCCGATACCCGAACGATTCTTCGGTACGACCCGAGCCGGACGCCAGGAGCGCCAACTCCAGTACCTCCTCTACCCGCCGAACCCGCTCTGGGGCGACATCGCACCGCTCGATGTCGACGGCCGGATCAGGGTCGCGCAGGAGGCGGCGGCGGTCCTCGCGCTGTTGCACGCCAACGGTCTCGTCGTCGGCGACCTCTCGCAACTGAACGTGCTGTGGACGCCGGCGCCCGTCGGTCTCCTCGTCATGGATTGCGACGACATCCGCCCGCTGGCCCACGCCCGACAGGCCGCGCGCGTCGAGACGCTCGACTGGAACGACCCCGCGATGTCACCGACCGGCGTCGACCCCGACTCCGACAACTACAAGCTCGCATTGCTCGTCGGGCGGGTCCTTGCCCGCTCGCACCGGGTCCGGCCGGGTGACCCGCTGGACCTGTTGCCGGGTGTCGAGCCGCGCTTCGCGGCACAGATCACGGCGACGTTCGCGATGGCCGCCGGCCCGTCGGGCACCCGCCCCACCGCCGCGCGTTGGCTGACCGCCCTCGGCGCCGCACGGCCCTGAGGACCGGGCCGGCGCCGTCCGCCGGCCTCAGCCCGTCGCCCGGGCCCGCGCTCCCCCGGCCACCCTCAGGACGAGCAGGCCCAGTACCCCGCCGGCCGTGTTGGCGATCAGGTCGTTGACGTCGACCGTGCGGTAGTTGCCCAGCGTCACCCACAGCGCCAGTTGTGTCAGCTCGATCGCCGCGCTGGCCGCCAAACACAGCGCCGCTATCGTGCCGATGCGGCCCGCCCGTGGCCAGAGCAGGGGCACCAGCACGCCCACCGGCATGAACATGACGACGTTCAGCGCGAAGCTGACCGGCGGCACCTGGAACGGGACCGCCTCGACGACCCACCACCAGCGTCCATGGTGCCGGCGGTGGGCGCCGGCCGGCACGACCGTGACCACGGCGACAGCGGCGGCGTAGACCCAGGACAGCGCCAGTGTCCAGGCCCGGGCGCGGGTCAACGCGCCTCGATGGTCGAGTCGTAGACCTTGAGCAGCAGGCGGTGCAGGGTGGTGCGCTGGTTCCCGGTGAGGCCGGCGAGCAGGTCGTCGTCGAGGGCGGCGCCGGTGCGGCGGAGTTCGTCGACGGTGGCCCGGCCGGCGGCGGTGATGGTGACGGCGCGACGGCGGCGGTCGGCCCGGTCGCTGGTGCGGGCGATCAGCCGCTGCGCCTCCAGGGTGTCGAAGATCGGCACGGCGTTGCGGGGGTCGACCCCGATCGCCGCGGTGAGCCGCTGCTGGTGGGTCTCGCCGAGCCGGTCGAGGGCCATGAGCACACCGAAATGGTGCGGGCTCAGGCCGCGCTCGGCCAGCAGCCGGGCCCACTGACGGCGCGACTCGGCGCCGAGGCGGGCGAGCAGAAAGCCCGTGCTGGAGGTGAACTCGGCTTGCGCCATCGCGCCATCGTAGCCCACCATCTTCATGGGACATGATGTTCATGATTCATGACTATTGGGAGACGCGTGTGAGCGTTCTGATGGACGGCATCGTGTTCGGCGAGTCGCCGCGCTGGCACGACGGCCGGTTGTGGTTCTCCGACTGGGGTGCGAACCAGGTCATCGTGCTCGACGCCGACGGCGGGCACGAGGTGGTGGCGACCGTCGACTCGTTCCCGATGTGCATCGACTTCCTGCCCGACGGGCGGCTGCTCGTCGTCGACTCGGGGCGGCAACGGCTGCTGCGGCGGGAGCCGGACGGGTCGCTGGTCGAGCATGCCGACCTGTCCCCCACGTCGCGGAAGCCGTGGAACGACATCGTGGTCGACGAGCGCGGCAACGCGTACGTCAACAGCATCGGCTTCGACTTTCCCGGCGGTGAGTTCGCCCCCGGGCTGATCGTCAAGGTGACGCCGGACGGCTCCGTCACCCGGGTCGCCGACGACCTCGCGTTCCCCAACGGCATGGCGATCAGCCCCGACGGCGGCACCCTGGTCGTCGCCGAGTCGTACGCGAACCGGCTCACGGCGTACGACATCGGCACGGGCAACCGGCGCGTCTGGGCGGACACGCCCGGCGACCACCCCGACGGCATCTGCTTCGACGCCGAGGGCGCGATCTGGTACGCCGACGTCGGCAACAAGCACTGCGTCCGGGTCCGCGCGGGCGGCGAGGTGCTGGCCACCGTCGGCCTCGACCGGGGTGCGTTCGCCTGTGCGCTCAGCCGCGGCGACGACCCGCGCCTGTTCGTCGTCGGCCAGAACTGGGGCGGAACCGAATCGGCATCACCCAGCGGTCAGGTCGTGGCCTTCCCGGCCCCCGCGCCCGGAGCCGGAAGGCCCTGAACCGGAAGGCCCTGAACCGGAAGGCCCTGAGCCCGGCGGCCCTGATGCGGGGCGGACCAGGCCGGCCTCGTAGGCGGCGATCACGAGCTGCGCGCGGTCACGGGCGCCGAGCTTCGCCATGGCACGGTTGACGTGGGTCTTGGCCGTGTGCGGGCTGACCACGAGGTGGCCGGCGATGTCGTCGTTGGACATGCCGGTGGCCACCAGCGCGACGACCTCGCGTTCGCGGGCGGTCAGGGCGGCGAGGTCGGTCGTCGGGCGGCGGTGGTCGGGTTGGCTGAGGAAGCGGCCGATCAGGGCGCGGGTGGCGGCCGGCGACAGGAGCTGCTCGCCGCGGTGGACGAGCCGGATCGCGTCGATGAGTTCGTCGGGTTCGGCGTTCTTGCCGAGGAAGCCGCTGGCGCCGGCGCGCAGGGCCTGGAACACGTACTCGTCGACCTCGAACGTGGTGAGGATGAGCACCCGGACGTCGGGCAGCTCGGCGGTCAGGCGGCGGGTGGCCGCCAGGCCGTCCAGGTTCGGCATGCGGATGTCCATGACCACGACGTCCGCGGCCCCCGTGCGGGCCTGTTCGACCGCCTGGAGGCCGTCGGCGGCCTCGCCCACGACGGACATGTCGGCCGCCGCGTTGACGAACACCGCGAACCCGCCCCGCACGAGGGGCTGGTCGTCGGCGAGCACCACCCGGATCACGGTGCGGCGTACGGGAGTCGGGCGGAGATGCGGTACCGGCCGTGCGGCGCCGGACCGGCGGTGAAGGTGCCGCCGAGGGCGCCGATGCGTTCGCGCATCCCGACGTGGCCGTGTCCGGTGCGGCGCGCGGGCTGGCCGGTGGTGTCGTTCTCGACGGACAGCTCCAGCGCGTCGGCGCGGTAGGCCAGATCGACGGTGACCGTGGTCGGCCCGGCGTGCTTGCACACGTTCGTCAGCGACTCCTGCAGGACGCGGTAGGCGGTCAGGTCGACCGGTCCCGGGAGCGGGCGGACCGGCCCCGCCACGGCGACCGCGATGTCGAGCCCGGACCGGCGGTAGGTGGCGAGCAGGTCGTGGACCCGGTCGAGTCCGCACAACGGCGCCGTGGGCGGCGCGGCCGGGTCGTCGGCCTGCCGCAGGAGACCGATGGTGTCGCCGAGGTCGGTCAGCGCGGCCTTGCTCGCGGCGCACACGTGGTCGAGCGCCTGGCCGGCCGGGCCGTCGGCGCCGTCGAGGGCGTGCGCCGCGACGCGGGCCTGGATGTGGATGAGCGCGAGGTGGTGGCCGATGACGTCGTGCAGGTCCCGCGCGATGCGCAGCCGTTCCTCGGTGACCCGGCGCCGGGCCTCGGCGTCGCGGTCGGCCTCGGCCTGGTCGGCCCGCTTCCGGGCCTCGGCCAGGTAGGCGTGACGGTGCCGGGACGCGGTGCCGGCCGCCACGGCGAGCCCGCCGAACGCCGCGAGGGCGAGGTTCTCCGGCCCGAGGATGGCCGGTTTCAACCAGACGTGCGTGACGCCGATCGAGAGCACGACCACCCCGCCGACGAGCACGGCGCGCATCCGGGTCGCCCGCTCGGCCACGGTCGACAGGGCGACCAGCGGGGCGGCGAGGATCACCAGCCCGTTCCGGGCGTGGTTGTGGGCCAGGAACACCTCCGCCGCGAGCGCGGCGACCAGCAGCGTCGCGAACGGGTATCGCCGCCGGAACACCAGCGAGCCGGCGGCCACGCAGGCGCAGGCCGCCCCGAGGCCGGTGAGCGGACGGGCCTGCGGACCGGCGGTCGCCGTCACCAGCGTCACCGCGAGAACGACCACCGCGATGGCCGCGTCGGCCCGGACCGGCCGGGCCACGAACCGGTGCGCCCGGGCCTGTACCCCGGCATGCAGCGTCATCCCTTCACGGTACGGACGGTGCGGACCCCCTGGCGTCCCGCCGCGGCGGTACGGCGCGTACCGCGCCCGCGGTACGCCGAAGATGACGCCGCCGCGTGACGACAGCACCCCGTCGGCTGCGGAATCGTCGGTCGGCGTGCGATACGACGACGAGCCCGGAACCGGCATATCGGTCCGCGGGCTGACCAAGCGCTTCGGTTCCGTCACCGCGGTCCGCGACCTGACGTTCGACGTCCCGGCCGGGCAGGTCACCGGGTTCCTCGGCCCGAACGGCGCCGGCAAGTCCACGACGTTGCGGATGATCCTCGGACTGGTGCGCCCGACGAGCGGCGAGGCCCTGGTCGGCGGTCGCCGCTTCGCCGACCTGCCGCAGCCGCGACGCGCCGTCGGGGCCGTCCTGGAGGCGACCGGGTTCCACCCGGGCCGGCGTGGCCGGGACCATCTCCGGGTCGCCGCCCGCGCCGCCGGGCTGCCCGCCGGGCGGGTCGACGAGGTCCTCGACCGGGTCGGGCTCGCCGACGCCGCCGGCCGGCGGGTCCGCGGCTACTCGCTCGGCATGCGCCAGCGCCTCGGGCTGGCCGCCGCGCTGCTCGGCGACCCGGCGGCGCTGATCCTCGACGAGCCGGCCAACGGTCTCGACCCGGCCGGCATGGCCTGGCTGCGCGGCCTGATCCGGGGGCTCGCCGCGGAGGGACGCACGGTGCTGTTCTCCAGCCACGTCCTGTCCGAGGTCGCGCAGACCGTCGACCACCTCGTCATCGTGCACGAGGGCGCGCTGCGCTACGCCGGCCCGCTCGCCGACCTCGACGGACCCCTGGAGAAAGCGTTTCTGGACCTCGTGGGAGGGGACCGCTGATGCCCGCCGAGATCCTCAGACTGCGGACGATCCGCACGCCGTGGGTGCTGCTCGCCGTCGCCCAGCTCGTCATCGTCGCCGGCGCCACCGGCCCGTTCGCCAACGGCGACCGCACCGACCCGGCCATCGCCCGCGCCGGCGCCGCGCACCTCGGCCTGGCCGCCCTGTTCACGCTGGTGCTCGGCATCATGGCCGTCGCGGGCGAGCACCGGCACCGCACCATCACCGACACCTACCTCACCCAGCCGCACCGCGGCCGGGTCCTCGCCGACAAGCTGATCGTGCACACCGGTGCCGGCGCCCTGTTCGGACTCGTCGGCGCCGTCACCGCGATCGCCGCCACGGCCGTGGCGGCCGCGGCCACCGACGTGACCGTCGACTGGTCCGACTCCCTGCTGTGGCGCACCGTCGCCGGCGGCGTCGCGTGGAACATCGCGTTCGCCGCGCTCGGCGTCGGCATCGGCGCGCTGGTCCCGAACGTCACCGCGGCCGTCACCGGAGCGCTGGCCTGGCTCGCCCTGGTCGAGGGCGTCGTGGCCAGTCTCGTCGGAAGCACCGTCAGCCAGTGGCTGCCGTTCGCGGCCGGCAGCGCGCTCGGCAACCTGCCGACCGGCGCCGACGGCCTCCCGCAGTGGGGCGCCGCCGCGCTGCTCGTCGGCTACGTCGCGCTCGCCGGCGCGGCGGCCACGATCGTCACCGACCGCCGGGACATCACCTGACGTCACCCGCCGACGTGGATGCGGGGGCGCAGGTTCGGGTCGGGCTCGACCTGGCGGATGATCTCGCGGACGACCGGCGCGGTGTCGCCGCGGCCGAAGAGCAGGTAGCGCAGCAGGTGGACGACCGGGTTGCCCTCGGCCCACTCGAAGTGGCAGCGCGGGATGACCGCGGTCGCGTCGCGAAGCGCCAGCAGGATCGCGGCGATGGCGTTCGGCGCAGCCGGGCTCTCCGCCCGCAGGACGCGGTGACCGTCGACCGAGACGCCGCGCACCTGGAGCACCTCGCTGAAGCCGGACGGGTCGATGACGTCGACCTCCAGGAAGAGGACGTCGGCGTTGCCCGGTAACGGGTTCAGGTCGCGCTGTTCGCGTTCCTTGGCGGCGTAGTCGTCGACGGCCTCGGTCGGGTCCTCGCCGGTGTGGCGCCGTTTGGCGATGATGTTGAGCCGGCCGTCGAGGGCGATGGACTCGGTGATGAGCAGCCGCGCGGTGTCGTCGAACTCGATGTGGTCGGCGCGCAGTTCGGTGGTGCGGGCCACGCGCGAGATCAGCGAGACGACGATGACGCCGACGATGAACATGGCCGAGATCGCGATGCCGTCCGGTTTCTCGCGGATGTTCTCGCCGAGGGCGTACAGGAGGACGAGGGTGAGCACCGCGAACCCGACGGTCGCGACCCGTTGCCGGTGCCGGACGGCCGACACCGTCACGGCGAAGGCGCCGGAGACCATCATGGCGAGGATGCCGGTGGCGTAGGCGCCGGCCTGCGCGTTCACGTCGGCTCCGAACGCGATGGTGAGGACGATGCTGATGACGGTGTAGACGAGCACCACCGGCCGCACCGCGCGTCCCCACTCCGGGGCCATGCCGTAGCGGGGCAGGTACCGCGGGACGATGTTGATCAGGCCGGCCATCGCCGAGGCGCCGGCGAACCACAGGATGAGGATCGTCGAGATGTCGTAGCCGGTGCCGAAGATCTCGCCGACCTTCTCGTGCGCCAGGAACGCCAGCGCCCGCCCGTTCGCGTCGCCGCCCTTCTCGAACTCCTCGTGCGGGATCAGCACCGTGGTGACGAAGCTGGTGGCGATCAGGTACACGCTCATGATCAGCGCCGCGGTGGTGAGCAGGCGACGGGTGTTGCGCACCCGGTTGCGCAGGCGCTCCTCGGGGTCGGACCCGTCGGCGGCCACCAGCGGCATCATGCTCACGCCCGTCTCGAAGCCGGAGAGCCCGAGCACGAGCAGCGGGAACGCGAGGACGGCCGGGCCGACGATGTCGCCGAACCCGCTGCCGTCGGCGGTGAGCGCGTCCGTCCACGCCGACAGCGCGCCGGCGGTGCCGAACACGTCGACCAGGCCGACCACCACGACGACCGCGTTCAACGCCAGGAAGACCGCGACCAGCGGGATCGCCACGCTCACGGCCTCGTTGAAGCCCATCAGGAACACGCCGCCGAGCACGAGCAGCAGCACGACGGTGACGGGCACCGCCCAGCCGGCCATCGCGTCCGGCGCGAGCGGGTTCTCCAGGATGTGCACGGTGGCGTCGGCCGCCGACAGGGTGATCGTGACGATCCAGGACGTGGCGACGAAGCCCAGCAGCGCGAGGACGAACAGCTTGCCCCACCAGAACGGCAGCAGGTCCTCCAGCATCGCCACCGACCCCTGCCCGTGCGGGCTCTCCTTGGCCACCCGCCGGTACATCGGCAGCATGCCGAGCAGCGTCAGCGCCACGATGAGCAGCGTCGCCAGCGGTGACAGGGCACCGGCGGCCAGGGCCGCGATCGCCGGCAGGTAGGCCAGGGTCGAGAAGTAGTCGACGCCGGTGAGGCACATGACCTTCCACCACGGGTGGGTGTCGGTGTGGCCCTCACCGCTCGCCGGCCCGACCGGCTGCACCCGGTGCGCCAGCAGCCAGCGGGGCAGCCCGCCGGCGGGCGGCTTCATCCGCGCCCGTTCCGGGTTGTCCACCCGCGAGGGCATCGTCACCTGCGGCGTCTCGGCCATTCCGCGACCCTACGAGAAGCGCGCATGTTTCACGGTCTCGGGCTCGATGTTCATGATTTATAAGATCGACATTGAAAATCTTAATGTCTCTCCCTTGTCGGCTTCAGGAACTCAAGGTAGAAAGGATGCAGACCGAATGTAGGGAGACCCGGGTGGACTGGCAGGAACTCACCGACCTCACGCAGGGTCAGCCGTTCGTCGTCGAGCGGGTGCGCCTGTCCGGGAACGGCGTGGCGATCGAGGGCCAGTTCGAGCCGCCGCAGCTGGCTCAGCTCGGCGTCGACGATCAGGTCTTCGTGGCCGCGTTCGTCCGGGCGCACGGTTCGATCAAGGAGATGGAGCGGATCTTCGGGGTGAGCTACCCGACGATCAAGGCCCGGCTGAACCGGATCGCCGAGCGGCTCGACTTCGCCGAGCATCTCGACGTCGCCGACACCGGCCCGGCACCCGCCGGCGCCGACGTCATCGACCGTCTCCAGCGCGGCGAGATCACCGTCCAGGAGGCACTGGCGGAGCTGGGGAGATCCCGATGATCCCGCAGGTGGTCACCTACTGCCAGCGCCGCGGCGACGGCACCTGGCTGCGGTTGTACGTCCCCGTCGTGCCGGTCCTGCTGATCCTGTCGCCGCTGCTGGTGCTCGGCGTGGTGGCCGGAATCGTCGCCTGCGTCATCTTCGGGATCCGGGTGGTCGACGCGCTGCTCGGCACCGGCCGGCTGCTGTGGTCGCTGCCCGGCACCCAGTTCCACCTCGACGACGGCCAGTTCGCCGTCCACATCGACGTCAGCTGAAGGAGTTTCCATGAACGAGCAGCGCCGCCAGATCCTCGAGATGCTGGCCGAGGGCAAGATCACCGCGGACGAGGCCGAACGTCTCATCGACGCCCTCCCGCCCGAGCGGCCCGAGCCGGCACCGCTGGCCATGTCCGGCACCAAGTCCGCGCCCAGGTACCTGCGCGTGGTGGTGCACGCGGAGGATGCCGGCACCGACGGGCCGAGCCGGATCAACGTCCGGGTACCGCTCCAGTTGCTGCGCGCCGGGGTACGGCTCACGAGCCTCATCCCCCCGCAGGCACTCGTCAAGGTCAACAACGAGCTCGACAAGGCCGGCGTGCCGATCGACCTCACCCAGCTCAAGCCGCAGCAGCTCGAAGAGCTCATCGACCACCTCCACGACCTCACCGTCGACGTCGACGACCCCAACGCCAAGGTCCAGGTGTTCTGCGAGTAGTCCGGCTCGACGGTTGCCACGGTGACCCGCGGAGGTTCGACGGGCTCAGGAAACGACGGACGCGGCGTCGCCGGCGCAACCGGCGGCGGATCGCGGTCGCCGCTCGCCAGGCATCGCGGGAGTCACCGTCGTCCGATCCGGGCGGGCCGAAGAGGCTGAGCTCGGCGATCCGGCACAGGCGCACGGTCGGACCGGTCAGGTCGGGGCAGCGGGCGCGGATCAGGTCGCGGGTCGAGGCGGGCGTGGCGGTCAGCAGGTCGGTCGGCGTCGCGTGACCGGCCGGGCGGTAGGCGAGTTCGTCGAGGACGTCGTGCCAGGCACCGACGCGTCGGCTCCGGACGGTGCCGGTGTGGCGTCGGCGGGCCCGTCGCAGCGCGGGCGTGAGACCGACGGCGAGGACGTAGCCGCCGATCGGTACGGCCAATAGCGTGAACCACCACGGATCCGGCGGTGCGGCGACCGGCCCGGGTCCGGGTGTCCCGGTCGGCGTCGGTCCGCTGTCGACCGGGGGCGGCGGAGGCTGCGCCGGCAGCGCGACGGGATCCGGCCGCCGCAGGTCCTCGGCGGCCGGCGGCACCGGGTGGTAGGCCGTCCAGCCGCGGTCCCGCAGCCGGACGTCGACCCAGACCCGGACGTCGCGGCCGAGGATCCGTTGCACCTCCCCCGCGGCGACCGCGGCCGGTTCGAAGCCGACGACGAGCCGGCTGGGCAGGTGCGCCACCCGGGCGGCGAGGGCGAACGCGGCGGCGAACTCGACCGCGGTGCCGGTCCGGTCGCCGTCGAGGAACCGCAGCATCGCGCCGATGCTCGTCCCAGTCGCCGGGCTGCGCGCCATGGTGCGGCGCCCGTCCCGGAGGCGGGCCGCGACGCCGTCGGCGAAGCCGGTGAACGAGGCGCCGCACTCGACCGGCCCGAGGAGCGTCCGGAGCGGTTCGGCGAGGTCCCCCGGAACCTGGCGGGTGGCGGCGTCGGCCCGCACGTCGGTGGCCGGCACGCACGGTGCGTCCGGCGGGTCGCGCCGGTCGTTCGACCGGACCGTGTAGGCGAGGCCGGTCCGCACCGGTGACCGGGCGAGCAGGACCCCGCTGTCGGGGTCGACGGCGTGGACCGGTGCTCCGATCCGGTCCGGGCGGTCGACGGCCGGCAGGAACGGCCCGTCCAGGCCGTCGACGGTGACGGTCTGGTGAATGGTGCCGGCGCCGGACGGTGGCGACGGCACGCCGCGTCCGGCCCACAGGTAACGCGACGGCGGCTGCCACTGCTCGCCGTCGAAGGAGTCGAGAACGGCGAGCCGCCAGTACCGCACCGGCCGGTCGGTCACCGCCGAGAACAGGACCCGGTCGGGGTCGGTCAGCCAGCCGTCGACCAGGTCGAGCGGGTTGACCGCGGCCCGGGGCAGCAGTGCCCGCGGAACAGCGGCGCGCACGTCGACCGGGGTCTGCCGGGCGTACGGCGCGACGACCGGTGACACCCCGACGGCGACGGCGACGAGCGCGGCGAGCGCCATTCCCGCGCGGATGCGTCGGCCCGACGAGCTCAGCAGACGCATCGCCCCGCACAGCCCCACGACCGCGGCGAACGCGGCGTCGAGCCGGGTGCCCGGCCCCACGAGCGCCGCGCCGGTGAGAGCGAACGCGGCCGGCAGCAGGGCCACCGGGCCGCCGCGCCGCCACCGCAGCAGCGCGATCCCGGTACCGACAGCCGCGCCGAGCCAGGTGACGGCCGCCGGTACGACGAGCAGCTCCGGCCGTGGCGGCGCCGGCAGCGTGACCGCCAGCAGCGCCAACGCGCCACCCCGGACCAGCACGAACAGCGCCGCGGCCGACCCGAGGTGCACCACGGCTCGCACCGCGAACCGGACCCGCTTCCACCGGTCCGCGAGCACCAGCAGGAGGGCGGGCACCGCCGCCGCCGCCGCCACGACCGGGAGGAGCACCGGCAGGTCGAACGCGCGGTCGAAGGAGAGCCCCGCGGCCACCGTCGCGACGACGACCAGGACGACGTCGACACGTGTCATCGGATCACCGTCGTGGCCCAGATCCGGGCGGCGGTGGCGGCGTCCGGTGCCGCCAGGACGACGGTGGCGCCGAACCTGCCGATCCGCTCCGGCGCACCGAGCCGGAGGTGGACGGTCGCGCCGGTGGACGCGGTCGGTGCGGCGGTCGTCACCAGGACCGTGGTCGTCCGGTCGACGCGGGACCGGGCCGCGATCCGGTGCAACGCCGCCCGGCACCGGCCCGGCGCGGACCCGTGGCCGCGGCACCGGCGGACCTCGAGGAGGAGCCGCTCGACGGCGGCGGGCGCGTCCCGTCGGGCGACGACGTCGTTCATCACGGTGCACAGCTCGGTGCGGTGGGCGTCGACGGTGGCGAGGGCGAGCATGAGGGAGTAGGCGACGTCCACGCACGACTCGAAGTGCGCGTCGGCGGCGTCGGGGTCGAGCAGAACGCGGAACGCGGGGCAGCGCGCGGTCAACTGCTGGCGGACCAGCAGCGTGCCGTCCGGCGTTCCGGCGCTCGCCGGCCAGTGGACGAGTCGCACGTCGTCGCCCGGCACGTACTCGCGCAGACCCGCCAGCGCCGCCCCACCGCGCGTCCGGCCGGTGCGGTCCTGGTCGTCGACCCGGGCGGCGAGGTTCGCCGTGGCGAACGGGTGGCGCCGCGGCAGCACGACGGTCCCGGTCGCTGGGCGGCTCCGTTGCCGGAGCCGCGCGAGCCGGAACGGGCCGACGTGTTCGCTCCGGATGACCGCCGACGGGACGACGCCGCGGTGTTCGGCGACGACCCGCCACCGCGCCGGATCGCCGGTGGTGACCGGGATCGTCAAATCGCGTTCGGCGCCGAGAACGACGGCCGCCGCCCGGATCCGGCCGCTGCCCCGCGACGTCGGGCGGGCGGCGGCGCGGACCTCCACCTCGTCCCCGCGCTGGACCCGACCGGGCGTGACGGTGAGTTCGAGGGTGCAGTGACGCGCGCCGACCAGCCGCCACAGCACCGCCACCGCCAGCAACAGAACGGCTGTCACCGCGACCGGGAGGGCGGCCCGGAACCCGAGCCACCACAGCGTCGCGGCACCCGACCCGACCACGAGGACCGTGACGGCGTCAGGCGTCATGACGGTGCTTCGGGGTCGGCACCGAGGCGACCACCTCGGCGACGTAGTCGAGCTGGGCGCGGGTCACGCCGACGACCGGGGCGTCGGCGAGGACGATGCGGTGGGCCAGCACGGGTCCGGCCAGGGCCTGGACATGGTCCGGGTGGACGGACCCGGCTCCCCGGGCCGCGGCGTAGACCCGCGCGGCACGGAGCAACGCGAGCCCGGCACGGGGGCTCGCCCCGAGCAGGACACGCTGCTGGTCCCGGGTCGCCTCGACGATCGCGGCGAGGTAGTCGCGGACCTCGGTGGTGACGGGAACCGTCCGCGCGTGGTCGATCATCTCCAGCAGCCCGGCCGGATCGATGCCGGTGGCGGCGGTCTGCGCGGTCCGCTGGACGGGGACCGGGCGGTCGGCGCCGATCCGGTCGAGGATCGCACGGAACGCGTCGGTGTCCGGGTAACCGAGCTCCAGTCGCATCAGGAAGCGGTCGAGTTGCGCCTCCGGGAGAGAGTACGTTCCGTCCATGTCGATCGGATTCTGAGTCGCGATCACAAAAAACGGATCCGGCAGGCGGGGAGTCTCGTCGAAAATGGTCGCCTGACGTTCCTCCATCGCTTCCAGTAATGCCGACTGGGTGCGTGGCGGAGTGCGATTCACTTCGTCGAACAACAACACGTGGGAGAACACCGGGCCGTATCGGATACGGAATCCGTCCGATCGTCCATTGGTGTTCGCCGCATCGGCGCTGCGGTCGAGAATGAGCGATCCGGTAATGTCCGACGGCAGCAGGTCGGGCGTTCCCTGCACCCGGCGGTAGGTGCCGCCGAATGCCTCGGCAAACGCGCGGGCGAATCGCGTTTTCCCAAGCCCCGGGCGGTCTTCCAGCAGCAGATGGCCGTCGGCGAGCAGGCAGACCACGGCGAGGTCGACCTGCTCGTCCTTGCCGAGAATAGCCGTTCCGACATGCGAACACAGGACTTCGAATCGCCGGATGAACTCGGCGCGATCGATGCGGCTGGGCGCGAAGATAGTGATCTGGCACCACCAAAGATTGAGAACAACGAGGCGTCACCTATTTGGGTGAATGCGATAGGACTAACGCATGGGAAGCTCCACTCCCGCAGTTCCCGATCCTATTACCGGAGAAACCTCAGGGTCATCCACCGATCGGCGACACCGCGTGTTGGCGGCCGGTGTCGCGGCCGCTCTCGTGATCGGCATCGCGGTGGTGTTCCTCCGCCCCGCCGACCATCCCGGTGTCGACGCCGAATCGGCCGTCACCTGGCTGCTGAGCACCGAACGCGGGTCCATCGGTCGCACGAACGCACTGGCCCGCGGTCCGGTCGCCACCACGAGCGTCGTGCCGCTCTCGGCCACCGGCACCGCCACCACGGTCCGGCGCGGTTCGCACGTCGTGGTCGACGACGCCGGGTCGGACCGGGCGACGGTGCTCGACGTCCGCACGCTGCGGGCGGTCCCGATCACGCTCGCGCAGCGACACCTGGACACCGTCGACGGCCAGGCCGTCCTCATCGACCGGGAGCGGAAACTGGTGAGCTGGCTGGACGCGACGGGCGTGCCGACATCCACCGTCCAGCTCCCGGACGCGCCGGCGGAGCGGTGGGTGGTCGCCCGATCGGCGCTGTGGTTGCCGCTGCCGCGCACCGGTGCGGTCGCGCGGGTCGACCGGTCGGGGGTGACCACGATCGGGCGGGCGTTCACGCCCGGCGGCGCGCCGGTGCTCGCGGCACTGCCCGACGGCATCGCCCTGACCGACCCGGCCGCCGGCACCGTCGTGACCCTGCGCGGGGCGGGACCCGACCGGCGGGCCGTTCCGGCCCGGACCTCGGCCGAGGTCTCGTCGCTGCTGGTGCCGCCGGCGGGCGGGTACGCCGTCCTGGTGCACGGCGGCTCGTACACGGTCGTCGGGCTCGACTCCGGACGCCCGGCCGAGGAGCGGCCGCTCGGCCCCGCCGGTCACCGGTTCGGTGCCGCGGTCGTCGCCGGCGACCGGCTGTTCGTCGCCGACGACACCGCCGGCACGGTCGTCGTCGCCCCGGTCGCGTCCGGGGCGCCGGCCGTCGTCGACGTCGCGGGTCGGGGTGCCGCCCTGGAGGTCTTCGCCGTCGGGTCCCGGGTCTGGGTCAACGATCCGGCCGGGCCGGACGCCGTCGTGTTCCACGAGGGTGCCACGCGGCATCTGGTGAAGTACCTGCGGCAGACGTCCGCGCCGCCGCCGTCCCCTCCGCCGTCGACCTCGCCGCCACCGTCGCCGCCACGCTCGGCCTCGCCGCCCACCTCGCCCCCACCGTCGCGGGGACCGACATCGTCGAGGTCGTCGACCACCAGGACGTCCGAGGGCGGAGGCGGCGGCGGCAGGAGAACCCCGCCGCCGCCTACGGCCAGCCCGAAGCGGCGCGAGACCGCGCAGATCACCAGCCCGCGTGCGGGTGCCGGGGTGTCCCGCTGCCAGCCGGCCGGCGGAACGGCCGACATCGCGCCGACCAGCACGCTCCTGCTCGCCCACCGCCGCACCAGCCCGAAGGACAACACCTACTACCTCCACTACGTGGACGGCACGAGAAAGGGCGGGGTGAAGCGGACGTGGAACACCGTCAAGTTCCTCGGCACCGCCGAGGACCAGTACTACGACCTGATCCTGATCATCATCGACGTCGACGTCGCGCGGTCCCTGTTCCGCGGTCGCGAGTGGATCACCGCGACCAGCCTGCCCGGCATCCGCGCGGACACCGTGAAGGTCCATCAGACCTCGATCGACTGTTGACCCGAGGGGAGCACCCATGACCGGTGAGCTGTATGTCTGCTGTGCCAGGGACGGCGCCGCGTACGTCCGCAAGGTGGTGGCGCACCTGCGCCGGTCGCGGGTCGCCGCCACCTACGACCCGAAGCCGCCCGAGGTGGTGGAGATGGACGCGCTGCGTCGACGGATGAGCCGGACGTCGGCCCTGCTGATCGTCATGACCGACGGCTCGGCCGCGTCGGCGCCGGTCCTCGAAACGATCGACCAGGCGGAACAGGCCGGGATGCCGATCTTCGGACTGCTGCGTCAAGGACGGCGCCCGTTCCGGCTCAACCAGTACCCGTACGAGGACGTGACCGGCGGACAGCTGCCCACCCGTGACTTCGTCGAGGCCCTGCACGCGGTCGCGCCGGCGACCGGGTCCCCGACGACCGACGTGATCGGACCGGGCCCGGATCGGAAGTGGCTGCCGGTCGTGGTCGGCTCGGCCCTCGTGATCCTCCTGCTCGTCGCCGCCGGGCTGTGGTTCACCCGGGGTCCGGAACCACCGCGGCCGCCGATCAGCGAGCCGTCGGCCACCGGCATCGCCGGCGGAACGCCGTCCGGCACCGCCGGCGAATCGCCGTCCGGTTCGGCTCGCGGCGCGGTGGTGATCACCAGCCACCACGACGGCGACGCGGTCGGCCGCTGCGCGCGGATCGAGGGCACCGCCGACCTCGACACCGGCAAGACGATCCTCTTCGCGAAGATGCGGACCAACCCACCGGACGCGACCTGGTACTTCGGCTACGTCGGCAGCTACCGCAACGGTTTCGTCCCGCCCCGGTGGGCCGGATCCATGTACTTCGGCACCGACACCGGACAACGGTACGACCTGTTCGTCATCGTCATGGACGTGTCGGCGGCCGAAGGGTTCTGGGCCGAGCACAAGAGCACCGACGGCTCCTTCGCGTTCGCGACCGCCATTCCGCCGGGGGCCGAGCGGGCCGCGGTCGTCCGCCTGTTGCAGGGGTCGATGGACGAATGCAGGTGACGCAATCGGCGCCGTTCGCCTTCATCTGTTACCCGCGGACGGTCGCCGGCTACGTGCGGTTCCTGGCCGACGGTCTGGCCGAGGCCGGCATCGACACCTGGTACGACGTCGACATCCCGAACGGCCGGCGATGGGACGACGAGATAGCCGGGAAGCTCGCGACCGCGGGCGCGGTCATCGTCGTCATGGCCGACGACGCGGGCGACCACAAGTGGATCCGTCACGAGATCGACGAGGCGAAGGCGCTCGGCAAGGACATCCTCACCGTCCTGCTGTCCGGAACCCGGTATCCGGACCTGAGCCACCTCCAGGACTGCCAGGTCTCCGCCGGCGTACTGCCGCCGCCGGCGTGGGTCGAGGACCTTCGTGCCGCGCTACGGCCGTCACCACCACCGCCACCATGGTTGCGGCGGCTCGCGATCGGCGGCACCGCCGCACTGGCGGTCGCGGCCGTGCCGTTCACCGCGGCGCGGCTGTTCGACACCCCGGCCGACGACGCCTGCGGCGGCCGGCCGGCCCGGATCGTACGGGTGTCCGAGGAGCGGCCGGGACACACCGGACGCAACCCGTACATCACGGTGACGGTCTGCCGGGCCGCCGCGACCGGGCACTCCTACTGGCTGATGGACTACCAGGAGACCGACGACGGACGGCGCTTCTGGGCCAAGACCAGAATCGGCGGTGACGTCGCGACGGAGAAGCCCTATCCGGTCGTCCACAGCAACCTGACGGAGGACGGCAGCCGCCGCACGTACGTGGTGGTCGACGTCCCACCCGCGAGCGTGGAGGCGGTGGAGAGCATGGCTCCGGGGAACTCCCGGTTCGCCAGGCCGGGCGAGGACTCGCTCGAGGGCATGCCGAACGTCTCGAACGGCGTCGAGGGCGTGCTGTGAAAACCGCTGTCCGGCCGGCGGCGCGGGTGGTAGACAACCGGGGTGCGCGAAACCCTGGAGTTCCCCGACCTGCTGCGTCTGATCGACGAACGGGCGGCCGCGTTCCGGGCCGCCGTCGCCGCGGCGCCCGACCTCGACGCGCAGGTACCGACCTGCCCCGGGTGGACGCTGTTCGACCTGGTGCGGCACCTCGGCGAGGGACGCCGGAAGTGGGCCGCCATCGTCGCCGCCGGTCCGGCGTCCGCTCCGCCCGACCGGTCGGTCTGGGGCAGCCCGGCCGCGCCGCGCGACCGCGAGGCCCTGCTGGACTGGTGGACCGCGTCGGCACAACAACTGCTCGACGCCCTGCGGGAGGTCGGTCCTGATCGAAACTGCTGGACGTGGTGGGACACCTCGCAGTCGCCGCAGACGTCCGGTGCGGGTGCCCGGCACCAGCTCCAGGAGATCGCGGTGCACACGTACGACGTCCAGGTGACCCTGGGCGCACCGCAGCCGCTGCCCGACGAGGTCGCCCTCGACGGCGTCGACGAGTTCCAGCACACCTGCTGCGCGACGACCAGCGCCTGGCCGCACGAGCCCGCCGTCGTCCACTACCACGCCACCGAGGGCCGCTCCTGGCGCCTCGACCTCTCCGCCGCGGGCGCACAGGTCGCCCGCCTGCCCGCCACCATGCCCGGCGAGGACCCGGAGGACCCGGACGCGGCCCTGTGGGGCACGGCCAGCGAGTTGGTCCTCGTCTTCTACGGCCGCATCCCGGCCGACGCGTTGAAAGTCGGCGGCGACCCCCGCATCTTCGACCAGCTCCTCGCCTGGGACCCCGACGCGTAGCCCGAAAGGTCAGCCGAGGGTGACCTCGCTGCGGAAGATCCGGTGGTCCGAGCACGCGTGGCTGTCGCAGTTGCCGGCGTCGATCATCTGGACGTTCTGGTAGCCGAACGTGAAATGCCCCCGGCTGACGAACGCGTAGTCGATCTTTCCCTCGCCGTGCGACGGGGCGCCGCCCTGCACCGGGCCGGCGCAGGATTCCGCCGTGCAGTTCCGGTACTGGTCGACCTCCCAGAACTCACCCGTGGTGCCGGCCGGCGCCGCGTAGAGGGTGCCGAGTGCCGGGTTGCCCGGCAGCAGGTTGAGGTCGCCCAGCAGGATGAACGGGCCGGCGGCCGCCTCCGGGCCGAACACCCGGGCCAGTTCGCGCACCTCGGCCTCGGGGGCCGCGTACGGGTTGGCCTGGCCGGAGTCCTTCGGTGCCAGGTGGGTCGAGCAGGCCTTCACCGGCGGCCCGCCGGTCGCGAACACCGCGGTGACGCAGGCGACGCTGCGCGATTCGCTGACGGTCGGCTGTTCGCGGGCCTGCAGCACGTGGTTGGTGGTGAACATGTAGCCCTGGTCGCCGGTGAGCGTGCCGCGCACCAGGATCGCGTTGCCGGCTTCGTGGCGGGTGTCGGGCAGCCGGAGACACGTGCCGACGAACGTCCGCGACTTCTGGAAGTACCCGGCCATCGGGTAGCCGATCGCCTGGAGCTGGATCAGCAGGTGCGCGTACTGCCGGTCGCAGACCTCGTTGAGCGAGATGACGTCGGGCCTGCGCTCCTGCACCTCCCGGATGATCCGGCCGATGATCGGGTACTGGCCCTTGTTCAGCGTCGCGCCGGCCATGTTGAAGTGCAGCAGCTTCAACGGTTGCGCCTGCGCCACGGCCCGCGGCGGGTTGGCGCCGGTCGCGCTGGCCGGTCCGATGACCAGGGACGCCAGCGCGACCACGGCGCCCAGGACTGCCATTTTCCTCATCGTTCCCCCGTGAACGTAGATGGAGATCTATGTTCTGGGGGAACGACCGGGTTGTCAACGAACAGCCGGGAACTCCAGCGCGTAGGGCTTCGCGTCGGCGGTCAGGCCGCGGCAGGCGAGCAGCAACGCACCGTCGGCGGCCTGGCCCTCGGGCTCGGACAGGCGGGCGTCGGGGACGCGCCGGACCAGTTCGGCACGGAAGGACTCCAGCAGCAGCGAGCCGGCGTCGAACAACCGGCCGCCCCACGAGAAGTTCGGCGGCAGGCCGCGGGCGGCGGCGTGCGCCGCCGTGGCCAGGTGGACCCCGGCGCGGTGCCAGATGTCCCGCGCGACCGGGTCGCCGGCGTGGGCGGCGTGGGCGACGTTCGGGGCGAACGCCGCGAGTTCGTGCGCCGGCGACGGGGACCCGTAGATCGCCCGCAGGGCCGGGTCGACGTCGCCGAAGCGGCCCCGCAGCTCGGCGTCCAACAGGGCGGAGCCCCCGTCGCGGCCGTCGGCGTGACGCAGCGCGGCCCGCAGCCCCTGCGCGCCGATCCACGACCCGCTGCCCTCGTCGCCGAGCAGGTGTCCCCAGCCGTCGACGCGGTTCCAGGTGGTGGCGTGGTCGGTGCCGAGCACGATGACGCCGGTGCCGGCGGCCACGACACACCCCGGCCGGCCGCCCAGCGCGCCGACGTGCGTGGTGAGACAGTCGCTCGCGATGATCACGGTGCGGGTCGCCAGGTGCCGGTGCAGGTGGCCGGCGAGTTCGGCGGGCTCCTCCAGCAGGCCGGGCATCCCGGTGAGGCCGACCGCGACCCGCTCGGCCGTCACGTCGCCGTGGATGCTGGCCACCAGGCCGCCGATGCGGGCGCCGAGGGCGGGCGCGTCGATGTGACCGACCGCGCGGGGCACGGGTCCGCGGTCCTCGGCGCGCTGCCGCCGACCGTCCACGATGGCCCGGACGCGGACGCCGCTGCCGCCGACGTCGATCCCGATGTAGGTCTCCAGGGTCATGAAGAACCCAGCAGCGCAAGGGCCGCGCGGACGCTGCCGCTGTCGGTCAGGGCGCGCCGGCTCTCCGCGACGGTGCGACCGGACAGCGCGTGGGTCAGCGCGAGCGGCACGTCGCCGTCGCACCGGCCGAGCACCGCGGCGCTCTCCCCCGGGCCGAGCCCGGCCACCGTGCCGACGATGCCGACGGCGCGGTCGTGCAGCTTGTCGTTGGTGGCGACCAGATTGACCATCAGGTTCGAGTACGTGCGGCCGGCCCGCACCATCAGCGCGGTGGAGAACGCGTTCAGGAGCACCTTCGTCGCGGTGCCGGCCTTCAACCGCGTCGAGCCGGCGATCGCCTCGGGGCCGGTGTCGGCGACGACGGTGACGTCGGCGAGCATCGCCAGCGGCGGATCGGCGTTGCAGGCGACCAGAACCGTCAACGCGCCGGCCGCGCCGGCCCGCCGGAGCGCACCGGCGACGTACGGGGTCGTGCCGGACGCGGTGAGCCCGACCGCCACGTCCCCCGGGCCGACCGGCGCGGCGTCGTCGTACCCGGCCGGTTCCGCGTCCTCGAAGTCGAGGGACGAGTCGGCGAACGCCGCCGCGCCACCGGGGAAGTGCGGCGTGAAGAACCCCGGCGGGGTGCCGAACGTGGGCGTCGCCTCGGTGGCGTCGAGCACCGCCAGCCGTCCGGACGCACCGGCGCCGAAGTAGTGCACCCGCCCGCCGTCCGCGATGCGTGCGGACGCGCGGTCGACGGCGTCCGCGAGCGCGGGTGCCGCCACCATCGCTGCCGCGATCGCCGTGGCGTCCTCGGCGAGGAGCGCCTCGACGACTCGGACGCTCGGCCACTGGTCGATGTGGACGGTGCGCGGGTTGCGCTGTTCGGTCGGTCGGATCACCGGGGGGCCCTTTCGATTGCGCTGAACTCCTCGCCGTAGCGGTCGAGGACGAGTGCTGCGGTGGTACGGACATCGGCGCCGTCGGAACGGTAAGCGGATCCGTCGGTGATGAAGGCCTGTGTCACCCGGTCGAGTTCGGCGTCGAGCGCCTCCTGGGCCGCCGGGCGCCCGTCGGGGTCGAGAGCGCGCGGCAGGTAGGTGAGCCACAGCTCCCAGCGCCGCCGGTGGTAGCCGCCGACGAGCCCGCCCCAGATCCGCGCGGAGTAGTCGTCGAGCGATCGGCTCGCGACCGTGTTCCACACCGTCACGAGCCGCCGCGCGTTGTCGACGAGCACCTGCCGGCCGGCCGCGTCCTCGGCCCAGCGCTCCGCGTCACCGACCCAGGTCGACAGCCGGGTGGACGGACGGGTCGACGCCACCGCGTCGAGGTCGTCGAACGCGTCCAGGAACCGTTGCGCCGCAACCGGATCCACCGTCCCGGTGCGCTGCGACTCAGCGACGAGCGCGCTCAGCCGGTGGTCGATGACGCGGACCAGGATAGCGACGCAGAAGAACGCACGGTCCGCGTCGGGCAGTGCCCGGCAGGCGTGGAGCAGCTCCTTCGGCTCGTAGAACAGGGCGGCGCGCACGTCGTCGTGCAGCGTCGAGTCGGCGGCGAGCGTGCGCGTGTACTCCGGCCGGGAGACCGCGACCGAGATGAACCGCTCGGGGAAGATCGACCGGCTCTCCCCGTTCAGCACCGACGCCCGCAGCGCGCTCCACGCGTCCGCGACCGCCGGATCGCGCACGCCGTACCGTTCCTGGCCGAACGCGCGGATCCAGGTGTCCACATCGGACGGTCCGGGGTCCCACGCCCGGTCGGCGATGAGTTCGTAGAACACCGGGTTGATGTGGATGGCCTCCATGGAGAGGCCGAGACCGGTCGGCGGCCGGTCGGCGGCGAGTGCCGCTTCGAGGTTGCGGGCGGTCGATTCCAGGTCGGCGACGGGTTCGCTCCGTCCGCCGAAGTTCAGCAGACCGGTCCAGATCCACGGCCGGCCGAAGAAGCCGTCGAGCCGCTCCGCCTGCGGTGCGGCCTCGGCCCACAGGTCGAGGACGACGACCGCGCCGGCGGGAATGCCGTCGAGGAACCGCTTGACGCGGTCGGGCGTCCAGTAGTCGCCCTGGTACGAGAACGGCCACGACTGCAGCACCCAGACCGCGTCGGCGTCGGCGGCCCACAGTCCCTCGACGATCGCCGTGGCGACGGCGGCCGGGTGGTCGTCGCTCGGGCGCATCTCGATGAACGGGTCGGCCGCGTAAAGATGGTCGGTGCCGAACAGTTCCCGTTGTGCCGTAACGATTTCGGCGGTCAGCGTGCGGAACAGCGGGTCGTCCGGGTCGACGACGCGCGTCTCCATGCCCTGCCATTCGCGGGTGCGGGCGCCGGCCGGTGCCAGCTCCCGGGGCACGTGGCCGGTGAACGCGGGCAGCACCGGCGTCATGCCGAACGCCCGGGCGCGGTCGAGGATCCGGCGGCCGAGGTCGAGATGACGCGGGATCCAGCCGACCGGCAGCGGGCCGGCGAAGCTGTCGAGGCACCCCATGTAGAGCCACGGCAGGTAGGCCGGACCGCCGAGGAACGACCGGATCTCGTCGTCGGTCATGCCCATCCGCGAGTACGCCAGCGCGAGCGTCGCCTCGTGCCCGACGAGGTTCAACGGCATCGTGACGCCTTGCAGCGCCATCCAGTCGAGTTCGCGTTCCCACCGCGGCCAGTCCCACCACGCCGTCGAGTAACCGAAGGTGCAGAAGTTGAGGTAGTAGAACGACTCCACCCGGGCCCGGCCGCGGATCGGCGCGATCGGTGAAAAATCCATGGGACCGAGGGGAAGCGCGGTATCCCAGGTGACCCGGACGCCGCACGCGTCCCGCAGGTACCGGTGGATGCCGACGCACGCGCTCACGCCGTCGGTGGCCGCGACGCGCACCCCGGCCCCCTCGTCCCGCACCTCGAACGCGCGGGAGCCGGTGGCCGCGGTGGTGAGCGCGGCCAGGTGCAATGGCCGGTGGCCCCCGGTCACGCGGTCCCACAGGCCCTGCACGGCGGCGGCCCACGGCGGTGTCGGTGACATGCGAGTTCCCCTTACTTCCGTACGGTACGTATGTATGTTAGCTTCGCCCAACGAAAGAAGGGAGGGGGTCCCATGACACAGGTCGTCGCGATCGGCACGAACTTCATGCTGGAGGTCAACGCGTCGGCGATCCTCACGCGGCTCCGATCGGTGGGTCGCACGAGCGTCTCGTCGCTGGCGAAGGAGACCGGGCTCTCGCGCCAGGCGGTCACCCGTTCCCTCGCCGTCCTCGAATCCATGGGCCTGGTGGAGATCTCGGCGCCCGATCGCGCCGCCACCACGTCCGGCCGTCCCCCGCAGATGGTCCGCTTCCGGGCCGAGGCCGGCCACGTCGTCGGCGTCGCCGTCGAGCCCGGACGCACCCGGATCGTCGTGGCCGACCTCGCCGGCGAGTTCGTGGCGGAGTCCACGGCGGCGCCGCGCCGGTCGGGCCCGGCCGCGTTCTCCCGGTCGTTGAGCGCCGCGATCCGCAAGGTGCTCACGCGCGCCGGCGTCGAACCCGCCGACGTGTGGCACGTCTCGGCCGCCGCGTCCGGCATCGTCGACCCGGCCACCGGGCACGTCACGCTCAGCCCCGGCATGCCCGAGATCGCCGGCGACGCGATCCTCGCGGGCATCCGCGCCGCGGTCGACGCGCCGGTCTACGTCGACAACGACGTCAAGCTCGCCACCCGGGGCGAGCGCTGGCGCGGCGCTCCGCACGCCGAGGACTCGCTGGTGTTCATCGACTGGGGCGAGCGGATCGGTGCCGGCATCGTGCTGCACGGCGACCTCTACCGCGGCGCGTCCAACGACGCCGGCGACATCGGATACCTCGACCTCCTCGCGGCCGGAACAGCCGCCGATGCCGATCCCGACCTCGGCCCGTTCGAACGGTGGGTCGGCATCCGCGAACTGCTGCGGCTCGCCGGGAAGGCCGACCTGACAGATCTGGCCGAGGCGGCGGGGCGCGGCGACGAGCGCGCGCTCGCCGCGGTGCGCACCGTGGCGGGGCGCTTCGCCAAGGGCATCGCCGCGATCCGCTCGCTGCTCGACCCCGAGGTGGTCGTCATCGGCGGCGACATGGCGGCACTCGGCCCGATCCTGCTCGAGCCGCTGGTCGAGGCCCTCGAGTCCGAACCGCTGAACCAACCACGGCTGGAGATCTCGACGCTCGGCGCCGACGCGATCATCCACGGCGCCGTCCACCACTCGTTGTCCTGCGTGGAGCAGGACCGCTTCCACGCACCTGTCAGCCGCAACCGCTGATCCCCGTCACCGGTACAGCAAGGAGAAACACATGCCCACGTCAGCACACCGGCGCAGGGCCGGGCTGGCGATCGTCGGCGCGGTCACCGCGTTGATGGTTGCCGCGTGCTCCGGAACGAGCGACGGCCCGGCCAAGCCGACCGACGTCTCGAAGGATCTCACCACCGACAAGGTGACGCTGACGCTGGCGTACACCGACGACCCGCCGACACAGGCGCTCATCGACGCGTTCGAGGCCGAGCACCCGAACATCACCATCACCGGCCAGCAGACGCCGTTCTCCGACTACGTCAAGTCCATCAAGCTGTCGATGGCGTCGTCGTCGCCGCCCGACATCGCCGAGTACAACCCCGGCGCCATGCGCTCGCTGGTGCCCGCCGGCCTCATCTACGACCTCACCCCGTACGAGAAGCTGTACGGCTGGAGCGACGGGTTCCCCGCGTCGAGCCTCGAGGTGCTGCGGTCGAACGCGGAGGCCAAGGAGTACGGCACCGGCGGCCTCTACGCCGTACCGGGCGCGCTGTCGGTGCTCGGCGTCTACTACAACAAGTCGCTCACGCGCGGAGCCGGCGTCACCGCGCCGCCGGCCACGTTCGCCGACTTCGAGAAGCAGCTCGGTCAGGTCAAGGCGTCGACAACACCGTTCAGCGTCGGCGGCCTGCAGGTGGGCGGCTTCCACGTCTGGAACGCGCTCATCGACGTGCTCGGCGACGAACAGGCCTACCGCAACTGGGTCTACGGCAAGCCCGGCGCGACCATCAAGACCGACGCCGCCCGCAACGCGTCCCAGAAGATCATCGACTGGGTGACCGCCGGTTACCTGCCGGCGGCGGCCAACGCGACCGCGGACAGCGACGCGCAGGCGAACTTCACGGCCGGCAAGAGCGCGTACCTGGTCACCGGAAACTGGGCGGCGTCGGCCATCGAGAAGGCGATGGGTGACAACGTCGGCTTCTTCCTGATGCCGAAGGCGGCGGCGGGCGACTCGACGGTGGCGTCCGGCGCGAGCGTCGCCTACTCCATCTCGTCGAAGACCAAGCACCCCAACGAGGCCGCGGCGTTCCTGGACTTCATGCGCTCGTCCAAGGCCGCGACCGTCCAGTTCGACTCGGGCTTCATGCCCGTCGACGCCAAGGCACAGGTGAACGCGACCGGCGTGAAGGCCGACATCGCCACCGCGTTCAAGGCCGTGGTCGCCGACAACGGCATCGTCCCGTTCCCCGACTTCGCGTCGCCCAACATGATCGACCGGTTGACGACCGGCGTGCAGGGCCTGCTGAGCAAGCAGATGACGCCCGACCAGTTCCTCACCTCCCTCCAGGAATCGTGGACCCAGCACCATGCTTGATCGCGCGGTGGCCGTCCGGCCGGTACGGGCCCGTGCCCGTGCCGGCCGGCGGCTGGTCGCCCTCGCCTACGTCGCGCCGGCCGCGCTCGTGTACGTCGCGTTCGCGATCTGGCCGGCGGTGCACACGGTCGGGCTGTCGTTCGTGCACTGGGACGGCATCCTGCCGGCCACCTGGGCGGGCCTCGAGAACTACGTCGACGTCTTCCGGGACCCGACCCTCGGTCCCGCGCTCTGGCACGCGATCATCCTGATCCTCTTCTTCGCGGTCATCCCCTGCGCGCTCGGCCTGCTGATGACGGGCCTGCTGCACGGCGGGCTCCGCGGCATGACCGCGTTCCGGGTCATCTTCTTCCTCCCCCAGGTGCTGCCGCTCGTCGCGGTCGGCATCACCTGGCGGTGGCTCTACAACGAGGACGGTCTGGTCAACGAGGGCCTGCGCTGGATCGGCCTCGGCGGCATCACGCGCGCATGGCTCGGTGACTACGACTTCGCCCTCGTCGCGCTCGGACTGGTGGGAACGTGGGCGATGAGCGGGCTGTGCATGGTGCTGTTCCTGGCCGGCGCGCAGAAGATCGACACCTCGCTGTACGAGGCGGTCGCGATCGACGGCGGCGGGCCGGTGCGGAGGTTCTTCACGGTGACGCTGCCCGCGCTGCGCGGCGAGATCACCATCGCCAGCGTCATCACGACGATCGCCGCGCTCGCCAGCTTCGACCTCGTGTTCGTGACGACGAACGGCGGCCCGGTCAACCGCACCACCGTGCCCGGCCTGCTCGTGTACCGGCTCGCCTTCAACGAGGGCGACATCGGACGGGCGAGCGCGCTGGCCGTCGTGCTGACGCTCGTCGTCATCGTGTTCGTCACCGCGATCCGCGCACTCACCCGGGAGAAGGCGTGAAGTCCGCCCTCATCGCTCGCTATCTGGTGCTCACGCTCATGGCCGTGGCGGTGCTGCTGCCGTTCGTCAGCATCGTGCTCGCCGCGCTGCACCCCGCCGGCGCGCAGATCTCCGGCCTTCGCATCCCGGAGACGTGGTCGTGGTCGAACTTCGCCGAAGCGTGGGACAAGGCGAACTTCAGCCACCTCGTGCTCTCCAGCCTCATCATCGCCGCCGGCGTGGTGCCGCTCGCGCTGGTGCTCGCCACGCTGGCCGGCTACTCGCTGGCGACGCTCGACCCGCTCGGTGGCCGGCCGATCTCCGTCGCGTTCGTGCTCGGCCTGACGCTGCCGATCGAGCTGGTCGTGGTCGCCCTGTACTTCGACCTCAACCAGGTCGGGCTCACCAACTCCTACACCGGCGTCATCCTCGCCGAGACCGCGTTGTTCATGCCGTTCGGCGTCTACTGGATGCAGACCCACTTCGCCGCGGTCCCCCGGGAACTGCTGGAGGCGGCCCGGGTCGACGGTGCGCGCAGCTTCGCGATCCTCGTCCGGATCCTCCTGCCGATCTCCTGGCCGGCGGTGACGACGCTCGGCGTCCTGTACTTCATGTGGTCGTGGAACCAGTTCCTGCTCGTGATCGTGCTGATGCAGGACCCGAACCGGCGCACCGCACCGGCCGGGCTGGGCTTCTTCGTGGGCCAGTACTCCACCGACATCCCGTTGCTGTCGGCGGCGAGCCTGATCGTCATCGGGCCGATCGTGGTGCTGTACCTGTTGTTCCAGCGCAACTTCGTCAGTGGTCTGACTCAGGGCGCGGTGAAGGGCTGACGGTGTCGCATGATGAGGGTCATGCGAGATCCCGACATCAAAGCGGTGTCGGCGGCCACCTACGCGGCCACCGCCGACCACTTCGACGACCCCGCGCTGTCGTTCTGGGACCGGTTCGGCCAGGAGACCGTCGCCCGGATCGGACTGCGTCCGGGCGACCGGGTCCTCGACGCGTGCTGCGGCACCGGCGCCTCCGCGCTGCCCGCCGCGCAGATCGTGGGCGGCACCGGGTACGTGCTCGGTATCGACCTCGCCGAGCCGGCGCTCGCCCTGGCCCGGGGCAAGGCACTGCGTCGGGGTCTCACGTCCGTCGACTTCCGGGCGGCCGACGTCGAGCGCACCGGGCTGCCGTCGGAGTCGTTCGACGCGGTGATCTGCGTCTTCGGAATCTTCTTCCTGCCCGACATGGCCGCCGCGATCGCCGAACTGTGGCGGCTCGTGCGACCCGGCGGCACGCTGGCGATCACGGTGTGGGGGCCGGGTTTCATGGAGCCGGCGACGAGCGCGTTCTGGGCCGCGGTCGGTGCCGAGCGGGCCGACCTGGTCGGCGGCTTCCACCCGTGGACGCGGGTCACCGACGCCGCCGCGCTGTCCCGACTGTTCCCGGCTGCTCCGGTTGCTCCGGTGGTCGAGGCGGAGCCGGGTACGCATCCCCTCGCCGGTCCCGAAGACTGGTGGACCATCGTGCTCGGCACCGGTTACCGCGCGACCGTCGAGCAACTGGACCCCGCGGCGGCGCACCGGGTCCGGGCCGCCAGCACCGCCCGGCTCGTCGCCGACGGCGTGCGCGAGCTGACGGCGAACGTCGTCTACGCGCGGGCTACGCGGTGACCGCCAGCGGACGCACGCGGGTGAGCAGTTCGGCGAGGAACTGGTCCGGGTCGGCGAGCATCGACAGGTGTCCGGTCCCGGGCAGCCGCACGAACGCCTTCACCGGCGCGTCGATCGCTTCGAGGTACTCCTCGGCGAGCGACGGCAGGGTGTGCGCGTCGGTGTCGCCGTGGATGACGAGGACCGGCACCTCGAACCGGGTGCCGAGCGTCTCGGGCGTGCAGGCCATGGTTCCGGTGAACAGTTGCGGCGGCAGGAAGAGGGCGCCGAGGGCGCAGCGGTAGGCGTCGGCGAGCGAGTATCCCGGCCAGAACAGGATTGCCGCGGGAGCCCTGCGTTGCCAGGCGCGCATCTCCGGGTCCGTCGCCATGCTCCAGCGTTGCTTGGTGATCCAGGTCCGGGCGTCGCGGTAGGGCGGCGCGTGCCGTTCGAGGGCCCTGACCGCCCGGCGGTTGCCGGCCGCGCGCGCCCGGTCGAGCGCCAGTTGCCGGGTCAGGTCCTCGTTGCGGGCCATGTCGGCGATCTGCCCGGTGCCGACGTAGGCGTGGAACAGGTCGGGCCGGCGCCGCGCCATGGTGACGCCGACGATGCTGCCCTGCGAGTGACCGACGAGGATCACCTTGTCCTGGCCCAGGTGTCGCCGGACCCACTCGACGACCTCGATGCCGTCGTCGGCGAGCCGGTCGAACGTCCACGTGTCGTTTCCCGCCCTGCCGTTGCGCCCGCGCGTGCGGCCGACGTCGCGGCGATCCCACAGGACGACGGTGAAGTGCCGCTCCCACGCCCGCAGCGTCGGGGTGAACGGCTCCATCGGCAGCCCCGAACCGGCGAGGATCAGCAGGATCGGGTTGCTCCGGTCCGCACCCCGGAGCTGGATCCACTGGTCGACCCCGCCGGCCGTGACGTAGCGGCCCTCGGCGATGCCGGCGGGTCCGCCTTCTCCGAGTGCACGGGCCACGCGGCGCTGTCGCAGCTTGCGGTATGCCAGCGGGACCCCTATCACCACGATGCCGATCATGAGCACTACTCCGCTCGTCTCCATATTCAGAAATTGACATGTACGTTTCAACATGTCAATGCCAACATGTACGCTGAGCCGATGTCGTTGCGGTACGCCCTGCTGGGTCTGCTGGCCGAGGAGCCGGCCAGCGGATACGACCTGACCAGGAAGTTCGAACGCGCACTGCGGCGCTACGCCTGGCACGCCCAGCACAGCCAGATCTACCCGGAGCTCAACCGCCTGGCCACCGACGGCCTGGTGATGGTCGCCGCCGAAGGCCCCCGCGGCCGGCGCGCCTACGCGATCACCGACAAGGGCCGCTCCGAACTGCGCAGCTGGATGCTCAACCCGCCGGACGTGTTCGTCGTCCGCCACGAGTTCGTCCTGCGTCTGTTCCTGCTGTCCACATTGGACGCCGACGACGCCCGCGCCGTGCTCCGCCCGATCGTCGAGGAAAGCGCCCGCGAACTGGCCACCCTCCAGGATTCGATCGCCACGAATGACGCCACGACCCCACCCGGCGCGCTGCCCGCGTTCGGTCGCCTGGTCGCCGAGTACGGCCTACGCTCCTTCCAGACCATGCACGATTGGGCGGTGTGGGCGATGGATCAGATCGATCGGGCCAGCCCGACGGCCCCTCCCGACAGACCGCTCGGATGACCGGCATCTGCCGTGGCGGGCGTCACACTGTGTGCCGTGAACCCGTACCCTCCGCCTCCGCAGGAGCCCTACAAGGAGACGCCCTACCCCGGGCAGCCCAGCGGCCCGCCGTACCCGGGCCTGCCGCCGGCTCAACCGGTGGCGCAGTTCTACGGGCCGCCGCCGTACATGCCCCCGCCGCAGCCGCCCCGGCCGACGATGTCGACGGCCGCGATTCTCGCGATCGTGTTCGGCGCGCTGGCGGTGCTGTGCGTCGGCGGCGGGATCGTGTCGGCGCTGGCGGGAGACCCCACGCCGGAGCCGGCCGCGACGGCGACAGCCACCCGTCCGGCCGCGGTGCCGACGGCGGCGACCTCGGCGGCGCCCACGATGGCGACGATGCCGAACCTCGTCGGCAAGAACGCGGCCGTCGCGAGCGACGAACTGGAGCGGCTCGGCTTCACGAACATCAAGCTCGGATCGGTCGACAAGAACGACACGATCGTGATCCTGCCGGAGAACTGGAAGGTGGCCGAGCAGTCCCACGCCGCCGGGCAGACGCTCCCGACCGACACCCTGCTCGTGCTCGGCTGCACCAAACAGCGCTGACCCTTGCGCCAACCGGCGGCCCGTCCCGACAATCCAGCAATGACTGAGCGCTCTCCGAAGATCGTCGAGATCTCCTGGGGTCACATGGAGGTCGACGGCCTCGGATCGGGCAAGGACTTCACGCTCTACCCGGGCGGCGGCCACGAGTGGGACTGGTCCGAGACCGGGACGCGCCACAGTCCGGGCATCCAGCCGGAGGACGTCGAGGAACTGCTGCGACACGGAGCGGCCACGATCGTGCTGTCGCGCGGGATGGAATCGCGGCTCGAGGTCGACCCGCGCACGCTGAAGCTCCTCGAGGAACGGGGCATCGCGGTGCACGTCGCCGAGACGCTCCAGGCGGTGGAACTTTACAACGAACTCGCGGACACGCACCCGGTCGGCGGCCTGTTCCACTCCACCTGCTGACAGAATCGCCGGATGTTCACCGATGAGGACCTCGACACGTCGACGCTGACCGAGCGGCAGCGCCGGATCCTCACCGTGATCCAGGAGTGGGCGCTCCGGTACGGCTACTCGCCCACCACCCGCGACATCGCCGACGCGGTCGGGCTCGCCTCCACCTCGTCGGTCGGGCGGCACCTGCGCGTCCTGGAGGAGCTCGGGTACCTGCGCCGCGGCCGGTCGACGCGGCCGGTGGACATCCGCGCGTTCCTGCGGACGACCGAACGGCCGCACACCGATCCGGCGACGGTCGGCGTGCCGCTGCTCGGCGACATCGCGGCCGGCACGCCCATTCTGGCCGAACAGAACTCCGACGACGTGCTCCCGCTGCCGCGCGACCTGGTCGGCCGGGGCACCCTGTTCGGCCTGCGCGTGCGGGGCGACTCGATGATCGACGCCGCGATCTGCGACGGGGACATCGTCGTCGTGAAGAAGCAGCACGAGGCCTACAACGGCGACATCGTCGCCGCGATGATCGACGACGAGGCGACCGTGAAGGTCTACCGACGCCGCGGCGGCCACGTGGTCCTCGAGCCGCGCAACCCCGCGTACGAAGACATCGACGGCGACCACGCGGTCATCCTGGGAAAGGTCGTCACCGTCCTGCGCCGGACCTGAGCGGCGTGGGCAGAATGGGCGGATGACCGAGACGATCGGCATCGCGCCCGACGACTACGACGCCGCCCACACCGCCGTCCACGGCAGCGACCTGATGCGGCGGCTCTACGCCGACGGCATGGGCGACCAGTATCCGGCCGAGGTCGATCCGTTCAGTTCCTGCTCGTGGTGGCTGCTCGGGCAGCTGGTGTCGGCGCTGCGCCTGCGTCCCGACGATCTTCTGGTGGACCTGGGATGTGGACGCGGCGGCCCCGGCCTCTGGTTGGCGCGGGCGCTGTCGGCCCGGCTGATCGGCGTGGACTTCAGCCCGGCGGCGGTCGAACGGGCGACCGGGCGGGCGGCGGCGTTCGTCGCGCCGGGGCGGGCGGAGTTCCGGGTGGCGACGTTCGACCGCACCGGCCTGCCCGACGGCGGGGCGGCGGCGGTGATCAGCGTCGACGCGCTGCCGTTCGCGCCGGACCGGCCGGCCGCGCTCCGCGAGGTCCACCGGATCCTGGCACCGGGCGGGCAATGCGCGATGACCGCACGCAGCTGGCCGGGCGTCGCCGACAAGGACTGGCCCGCGATGGCCGAGGCGGCCGGCTTCACGGTCGAGGCGACGCTGCCGAACCCGTACCACGACGGGCACTGGCAGCGGCTCCACGCGGCATGGCTGGCCAACGCCGACGGTCTGCGCGCCGAACTGGGCGACCGGGCCACCGACAACCTCCTCACCGAGGCCCGCGACAGCCAGGCCCGGCAGTGGGACGAGCTCCCACCGCCGGTGCTGCTGGTCCTCCGCCGCCCGGAAGCTTCAGACGCGTAACGCCAACGGATCGCGTCGTTGACGAACGGTGAGCGCATCTACTAACTTCGATCCCTCTACGACCGCACGGGGGATCTTTCCAATGCGCCTGCCCACATTATTCAACGCCCTGGCCCTACTAGCGATCGCCGCGGCGTCGGCCTGGGTGCTGCCGGGTGCCGCCAACGCGGCGACGCCGTTCGCCCGCATCGATCCGGCGCCGTTCATGCTCGACCCGGCCGACAGCTTCCAGCGGTACGGCTCCGTGATCGACGAGCTGGAGTCGAGCGGGAAGGTGCGCAAGGCGCCCACGCTGAGCTCGGCGCTCGACGGGCCACAGGACTTCAAACCGACCTGGGGACTGTGCCACGGTACCGGAATCACCGCCGGCCTCGACCCGACCGGGTTCTGCTGGGACGCCAGGGACGACGGCTGGGACACCGCCAACTGGCGCCCGCAGGGCATCAGCGGTTCCTGGGACGCGCAGCCGAGCGGCCTGTGGGAGAACCGGCGCATCACCGTCGCGAGTTGGCACGGCATCAAGGATTCCGACGCGTTCGGCCGGCTCACGTTCGTCGACTTCACCAGCACCGGCACGCTGAAGTTCCGCGACGTCCTGCTCGTCGTTCCGGTCCGCACCGCGACCGGCGTCACCTTCACCACGTTCAACTGGAACCACGCCGACGGCGTCGTCTGGTACGGCAACACGTTGCTGGTGGCCAACGGCGGGCGGCTGCACGCGTTCCGGCTCACCCACCTGTGGGCGATGGACCGGTCGGCCGAGGACATCGGGCTCGGGCCCAACGGTGACCAGCCGGCCAGCGCGCGGTGGCACCGGTACGCGCTGCCGATGGTCGGCGAGTACTACCCCGAGTACACCCCCGCGCCCGGCAGCCCGTACGTCGGCTGCTCGTCCATCACCGGCGTGCGGCCCTGCATGAACTCGATCTCGCTCGACCGCCGCGGCTCCGCCCGCGACTCGATGGTCTCCGCCGAGTTCGTCGGCCCCAACCAGGCGGGCGGACGGGCGTTCCGGTGGCCGATGGACTACACGACCGCGTTGCCGGCGCTGTCCGCCGACGGAAAGGTGCACGCGGAGGAGGCCTTCACCTCGCCCATCTGGCACATGCAGGGGGTGGCGAGCGACGGCACCAACTGGTTCCTGTCCGGCACCTGCGCGGGCGGCACGGGCACGTGCGTCCACAAGGCGGCCGCGAACCAGGCGCCCAGCCAGAAGACGCGCGTGTACGGCGGGCTGGAGAACCTGTCGTACCAACCCGTCGCGACCGGCCAGGCCGCCCGCCTGTGGGGCATCAACGAGGGCAACGAACGCTTCGTCTTCTCGATAAAGGTGCCCTGACCGGGAAGCATGCAATCGTATGCGGGCATCGGGGTGCTACCCTCCCCGGATGTCGCCCCGTGCCCGCCGCCCCATCGTCACCATGCGGGACATCGCCGTCGAGGCGGCGGTGTCACAGAGCACGGTGTCGCGGGTCCTCAACGACGCGCCGACCACGGTTCCGATCGCCCCCGACACCCGCGAGCGGGTCATGGAGGCGGCGCAACGGCTCGGGTACCGGCCGAACCCGTTGGCGCGCGGCCTGCGCGGCGCACCCACCAACCTCATCGGCGCCGTGGTCCGCGACTTCAGCGACCCCTTCTACGCCGGCGCGGTCGAGGCCCTCGTGGTCGAGTCGATGGCGCACGGCTACAACGTGGTCTTCGGTCACGTCCATGGCCGCCACGACGAGGTCGCCGCGCTCACCACCGTGCTGGAGACGCGGCACACCGACGCCATCGTCGTGCTCGGGGACATGCAGGCACACCCGCAGTTCCAGGAGGACCTGCGGCACGCGCACGTTCCGGTGGTGGCGCTGTGGCCGGGCACGAGCCCGATCGAGTACCCGACCGTCGACGCCGACGACCGGGCCGGCATCCGGGCCGGCCTCGACCACCTCGTGTCGCTCGGCCACAAGAGGATCGCGTTCGTGGGCGCCGAACTGCCCGGCGACTACCGGGTACGCGACGAGGCGTACGTGGAGTTCATGCGGGAGCGCTTCGGCGGCACGCCGGCCGGATACCTGCAACGGTGCCCGAACACGCTGGCCGGCGGCGACGCCGTGCTGCGCGCCCTGCTGGGCCTGCCGGAACCGCCCACGGCGGTGGCGACGTCGACCGACCTGGTCGCGATCGGCGCGCTGCACGCCGCGTACACCCTCGGGGTGACCGTGCCCGACAAGCTCTCCGTGGTCGGCTTCGACGACATCCTGATCGCGACGCACACCGTCCCCGCGCTCACGACGCTGCGGATGCCGATATCGGCCATCGTCAAGCACGCCATCGCCCGCGCGGTCGCCCTGGTGCGCGATCCCACCACGGCCGAGCCGGGCGTCGACCGGTTCGAGCCGACGCTCATCGTGCGCGACTCGACAGCGGCCGCGCCAGAACCTATTTCACCGCCCCGCTCATCAGGCCGGACACGTAGTACCGCTGCAGCAACAGGTAGACGAGCACGCAAGGGATGACCGAGATGGTGATGCCGGCCTGCAGCATCCCCCAGTCCGTCCCGCCCAGACTGGTCTCCGTCCGCGACACGGCCAGGATCACCGGCAGCGTGAAGCTCTCGCTCGTGCTCATCATCACCAGCGCGCCGAGGAACTCGTTCCACGACGTGATGAACGCGAACAACGCGACGGTGACGATCGCCGGCACGGCCGACGGAATGAAGACCCGCACGAGAATCTGACCGGACGACGCGCCGTCCATCACCGCCGCCTCCTCCAGTTCGGCCGGGACGGCGCTGAAGCTGTTGCGCAGGATGTAGAGGCTGAACGGCAGCTGGATGGCGGTGTGCACGATCGCCAGGCCCACCAACGAGTTGGTGAGGCCGAGCTTGGCGAACATCAGGAACATCGGCGTCAGCAGCGCCTGGTATGGGACGATCAACGCCAGCAGCAGAATGACGAAGATGAACTCCTTCAGGGGGACGGGAAAGCGGGCGAGCGCGTACCCGGCGGGAACGGTGAGCACGAGCGTGAACGCGATCGCCATCAACGCGGTCCCCAGGCTGTTGAACAGGTAGGTGGGCAACCCCTCCTGGTAGATCCAGAGCCGTTGGTAGCTGTCGAGGCTGAGACCGTGCGGCACGTAGGTGGGCGGGGTGGCCGCCGCCTCCGCCGTCGGCTTCACCGACGCCAGCACCGACATCACCAACGGCATGAGCATCACCGTGCAGATGACGACGCACACCGCGCCGATCAGGTAGCCGCGCCGCCTCACGCGGAACTCCGGCGGGTGAGCAGCAACTGGACGACCGTGAAGGCCAGGATCGTCAACGCGAGCACCATCGACAGGGCGGCACCGTAGCCGAGCTTCAGGTACGGGAACGAGTTGAGGTACACGTAGAAGACCGACGTGGCGGTCTCGTTCTGCGGCTGCCCGGCGGTCATGATGTAGAACTGGTCGAACGCGAGCAGCGAGCCGATCACGCTCACGAGCGTCACCAGAAGAATCGTCCGCATGGTGAGCGGCAGGATCACGTGGAACACCCGCTGACCGAACCGTGCCCCGTCCACCATGCTCGCCTCGGTGACCTCCCGGGGAATCGCCTGGATCGCGCCGACGAACAGCAGCATCCCGAACCCGATCACCTTCCACGTCACCGACGCGATGATGGCCCAGTTCGACGTGTCGGCGTCGACGCCGAGCCACAGCACGGGTCCGTCGATCAGGCCGAGGTCGAGCAGGATCCGGTTGATGATGCCGAAGTCGGTGCTGAACAGCCAGTACCACAGCAGGCTCGACACGCCCAGGCCGATCACCACGGGAACGAACACCACCGTGCGCGTCACCTTGCGCAGGGCCGTGTTCGCCGAGACCAGCAACGCGAGCAGGTAGCCGCCGACGATCAGGATCGGCGTGATGATCGCCGTGTACTTCAGCGTGAACAGGAACGAGGTCCAGAACTGCTTGTCGGCGAACGCCCGCTCGTAGTTGTCCAGGCCCACGTAGGTCGGCGGGGTGATCAGCGACCAGTTGTGCAGCGACATCCAGACCATCTGACCCAACGGGTAGACGGTGAACGCGAGCACGAAGAGCAGCGCCGGCGTCAGGTAGGCGAGGCCGACGAATCGACCCCGCCTCCTCATGTGACTAGCCACCATTGGCGACGGTCTTCATCGCCTTCTTCGCGTCGGCGATGACGGTGTCGAGGTTGTCGTCGGTGTAGTAGGCCCGTTGGAGCATCTTCAGCCACGGGCCCTGCGGTGAGTTGATCTGCTCGAAGAACGTGAGCGTGTACGGCGTCCGGCCGACCGTGAGCGCCTTCGCGACGTCCTGGACGAGCGGTTCGGCCTTGAAGTACTTGTTGTCGACCATGTCGCCGCGCGTGGTCAGGTTGAGCGCCTTGGCGTACACCTCGACCTGGACCTCGTCGGAGAGCAGGAACTTCATGACGTTCACCGCGTCGTCGACCCGCTTGCTGCCCTTCGGGATCACCACGAGGTCTCCCCCGATGAACGACGCCGACGAGCCGGCGCTCATCCCGGGCAGCAGCGCGATCCCGAACTTCATCGACGGGTTCTGCTCGCGGGCCAGCGAGATGTTGAAGTTGCCGGTGCCCATCATGCCGACCTTGCCGGACCCGAACTGCAGGTGGAACGTCTCGCCGTTCTCGGTGCGGGCACCACCCGGAACGTTGCCGGACTTCACCATGTCGCGGGTGAACTGGAGCACCTGCTTCACGCCGTCACCGACAAGCGGTTCGTCGCCCGGGCCGGCCGCCTCGATCTTCGCGCCGGAGGCCCACATGAGCGGACCCACGGTGAAGATGTTGCACCCGGCGCAGTTGCCGGGCAGGTAGTACCCCTTGACGTCGCCGCCCAGCGCGGAGATCTTGTCGGCGTAGGCGCGCAGTTCGGCCAGGCTCGTGGGTGGCTTGTCCGGGTCGAGGCCGGCCCGGGCGAACAGGTCCTTGTTGTAGAACAGCGCCGACACGTCGGCGTACAGGGGGACGCCGTAGAGCTTCTCCTCGAACGTCGCCACCGTCATGTGGCCCTTGCTCGCGGTCTTCAGTTCCGGCCAGTCCTTGATGCGGCCGGTGAGGTCGACCAGTTGCTTGGCCTTCTCGAACTGCGGGGCGTAGATGAGGTCCATGCCCATCAGGTCGGGCACCTGGCCGGTCGCGATGCCCTGGGCGATCTTCCCGACCATCTCGGTGTGCGGGATGTACGTCAGCTTGATCTTGCAGTCCGGGTTCTTGGTGTTCCACGCCTCCACGAGCATGTCCACCATTGCCTTGTTGCCGCCCGAGCGCTCCCACATCGTCAGCTCGCCCTTGCTGGCGCACGACGTGGTCGCGGCGGCCGCCGGCCCGGCCGAGGACGACGAATCGTCGCCCTCCCCGCAGGCCGCGACGACCAGCGTCGTCACGGCCGCCGCCACGACGGCCCACCTGAGTCGGTTGCTCATCCCACCCTCCTCCGTGTCGAGGTAGTCGGACCGTACCCGTCTATGAATACGATTGCATCCAATCGTTTTCATTTCGAAACAGATGGCGGACCGAGGTCGCCGGAACGGCTGAGTGTCATAGGCTCGCGCGCATGATCTCGCCCGCTGACGGCGCCGCGGCCGCGCTGAGGCTGTTCCGGGACGCCGCGCGCACCGTCCCCGCCTACCGCGACTTCCTCGCGGCGCACGACGTCGACCCGGCGGGTGTCACGGATCTCGCCACCGTCCCGCTGTGCACCAAGGTCAACTACGTGCAGCGGTACGCCCTACCCGAGCGGACCCGCGGCGGCGACCTGAGCGCGGCGGCGCACGCCGTCGCCGTGTCGTCGGGCTCGTCCGGCGAACCGACGGTCTGGCCCCGGTCCATTGTGGACGAAATGGTCGTCACGCGGCGGTTCGAGCACGTCCTCGTCGACGGATTCCGCGCCGGCGAGCGGCGCACGCTCGTGGTGGTCTGCTTCGCCCTGGGCAACTGGGTCGGCGGCATGTACACCGCCGCCGCCTGCCGGCACCTGGCGGCCAACGGCCATCCGATCACCGTCGCCACGCCGGGCAACAACGTCGACGAGATCCTGCGCGTCGTGGAGACGCTCGGCGGGTACTTCGACCAGACGGTTCTGGCCGGATATCCCCCGTTCGTGAAGAACGTCGTCGACGCGGGTGCGGCCCGCGGGGTGGACTGGCCGGCGTACCGCGTCAAGCTGATCCTCGCCGGGGAGGTCTTCAGCGAGCAGTGGCGCGACCTCATGGGCACCCGGGCCGCGATGACGGTCCCGGTCGCCGATTCCGCCTCGCTGTACGGCACCGCCGACGCCGGCGTCCTCGGCAACGAGACCCCGTTGAGCGTCACGATCCGCCGGTTCCTGGCCGACGCCCCCGCCGCCGCCCGGGAGCTGTTCGGCGACAGCCGCCTGCCCACGCTCGTGCAGTACGACCCGGCCGACCGCTACTTCGAGACCCACGACGGCACGCTGCTGTTCACCAGCGACGGCGGCGTCCCCCTCGTGCGCTACCACCTCGCCGACGAGGGTGGCCTGACGTCCTACCAGGACATGCTGGCGTTCTGCCGCGACCACGGGTTCGATCCCGTGGCCGGGCTGCCCGCCCCGCACGCGCCGGTCGAACTGCCGTTCGTCCATGTCTTCGGCCGGTCGCTGTTCACCGTCTCCTACTTCGGCGCCAACGTGTACCCGGAGAACGTGACGGTGGCCCTGGAACAGCCCGAGGTCAGCGCGTGGTCCACTGGCCGGTTCGTCCTGCGCGTCGTCTCCGACACGGACGAGGACCGGCATTTGTCCGTGGTGGTCGAACTGGCTCCGGGCGCCGACCCTCATCCGGGCCGCGCCGCCGCCCTCGCGGACGGGATCCGGGCCGCCCTGCTGCGGCTCAACAGCGAGTACGCCCACTACGTTCCGGCCGAACACCAGACCCCGCGGGTCGAACTGCGCCCGTCGAACGACCCGGAGTACTTCCCGGCCGGGGTGAAGCACCGCTACACCCGTCCGAGCTGAACTACTCTGTCGGTCGTGGAGACAGCGCGACCGACGCACCCGTTGAGCCCGGCCGAGGCATGGCGGTTCACCGCCGACCACGCCGCCGAAGCCGCGTTCTTCTTCGACTTCGACGGCGTACTCTCCCCCGTCACCGACGACCCCGACGCCTCGCAACCGACCCCGTCCGCGCTCGGCGTGCTCGAGGAGCTCGCCGGCGTGGTCGCCAAGGTGGCGATCGTCTCCGCGCGGCCGGTGAGCTTCCTCCGCACGCGGTTCGCGGCGCTGTCGCACGTCGACCTCTACGGCCTCTACGGCCTGGAGGTCTGGCACGAGGGCGAGGTGATCACCGAGCCGGCCGCGCTGCCCTGGGTACCGACGATGGCCGACCTGGCCCAGCGGGCCCGCACCGAGCTGCCCGCCGGCACGCTGGTGGAGTACAAGCGGCTCTCGGTCGCCCTGCACTACCGCACCGCGCCGCAGCTCGGCGACGTCGTCGATCGGTGGGCCAACGACCAGGCCGAACGGGTCGGCCTGCGGGTACAGGGCGGCCGGATGGTCGCCGAGCTGAAGCCGCCGGTCGATCAGGACAAGGGCATGGTGATCACCGAGGGCATCCGGAACGCCGGCTGCGCCTGGTACTTCGGCGACGACATGAGCGACCTCAAGGCGTTCGACGCGCTGCGCGCCCGCGCCGCCGTCGACCCGGCGTTCTTCGGCATGTGCGTGGCGGTCGCGAACCCCGAGACCGGCGCCGAGGTGTCCACCGCCGCCGATCTGACGTTGGAGTCCCCCGACGCCGTGGCCGCCTTCCTCGCCGAGGGCCTCCGCGGCTTCCGTCCCGCCCGATAGACGACGGGCGTACGCTTCCCGGGTGGATCAGGAAGACCGGATCGCGCTGTTCCTCGACTACGAGAACCTGGCGCTGGGGGCGCGCGACAACCTCGGCGGCATGACGTTCGACTTCCGCCCGATCGCCGACGCGCTCGCCGAGCGGGGCCGGGTGGTGGTGCGGCGCGCCTACGCCGACTGGTCCTTCTTCGACGAGGACCGCCGGATGCTCACGCGGTCCCACGTCGAGCTGATCGAGATGCCGCAGCGCATGGGCGCGTCGCGCAAGAACGCCGCCGACATCAAGATGGCGGTCGACGCGATGGAGCTGGCGTTCGAGCGGGAGTACATCTCGACGTTCGTGCTGTGCACCGGCGACAGCGACTTCACCCCGCTGGTGCACAAGCTGCGCGGCCTCAACAAGCGGGTCATCGGGGTCGGCGTGGAGAAGTCCACGTCGGCGCTGCTGCCGCCGGCCTGCGACGAGTTCCTCTACTACGACCGGCTCGAAGGGGTCGAGGTCCCCGCGACGCGCGCCCGCGGTGGCCGCGCCGGCCGCACCGTCGAGCCGGAGAGTCCGCGGCCGCCGGCCGAGCCCGTCCGCGACGGCGACGCGCTGGCGGTGCTCGTCGCCCAGACCGTCGCCGGGCTGCAGGGCAGCTCCGGTGGCGAGGTCACCGCGTCGACGCTGAAGCGGACCCTGCTGCGCAAGGACCCGACGTTCAGCGAGTCGGACTACGGGTTCCGCGCCTTCGGCGAGCTGCTGCGGCACCTGGCCGAGCGCAACGTGGTCGAGCTGGTCGACGGTCCGGCCAAGGGCGACCCCGAGGTGACGCTGCCCGAGCACGGTGACGACGAGGACGCGTTCGCCCTGCTGCGGTCCGTGGTCGACGACGCGTCCGCCGGCGACAGCGGCGTCGCGCTGTCCGGGCTGAAGAACCAGATCCGCCGGGTCCGGCCCGACTTCAGCGAGAAGAAGCTCGGCTACCGGACGTTCCTGCAGTTCTGCAAGGCCGCCGCCACCAGCGGCGCGGTCGACCTGCGCTGGAACCCCGACGCCGACGACTACCTGCTGACCGCCG
>NZ_BOPG01000113.1 GCF_016863635.1 Virgisporangium aurantiacum
CGCCTTCGGCCGGGGTGGTGGCGGCGGTGGCGGGGGCGGCGCCGAGGGCACCAGCGGTGAGCGCGGCCACGCTGCCGGCGGTGAGCGCGGCGAGCAGTCGGTTCAGAGTGGTGGGGGTACGCATGCCCACAATAAGACGGGCACCGGGTGGCGCAGCCGGGACCCGCGCGGGTGCGACCCGGTTACCCCCGTCGGCGGCGATCGCAACCAACCCGCAGCCGCACGTCACCGTCCTCGAACTCCAGTACCCGGATCGCCGGCCGAACCCAAGGACGACCCGCGAGAAGGAGAAACGATGACCCTCACCCTCACCGCCGAACTGACCGAGCGCTGTGACCGCTGCGGCGCCGCCGGCAAGGTCCGCGCCTTCCTGCCCGCCGGCGGCGACCTCACCTTCTGCGGCCACCACGCCCACAGCCACACCGACACCATCCGCACCAGCGCCGACTGGGTCGTGATCGAAACGGGCTTCAGCTGGGGCGCCATCTGATCAATGCCGAACCCCTTGCCGACAGCGTCAGCGCCCTCTATGTTAATAGAAAATCACATATAGATTTACATCGAAACCTGCGCGCATCCCGACCGGGAAGTAGGTAAGCGAATGGAAAATCTCAGCAGACGGCGAGTACTGACGCTCGGCACCGCACTCGGCCTCGCGGGCGTGGCCGCCCCCTCCACGGCCTGGGCGTGGTCGTCCGCCGGGTCGATCGCCCGGACCGACACCGTGACCGACCCGTGGTTGGTCTGGGACGACGCCACCGACCCGCTCGTGGCCTCGCTCCTGGAGAACGGACAGATCTCGGGCGTGAACACCGCGTTCGAGTCCTGGGTCGACAACGGCGACGCGCTGCCCGCCGGGCTGCCCGCCAACCTCGTCACCTATCTCCAGCAGGTCAACCGGCTGCCGTCGTGGGCCGATCAGACCAAGCTGGCCGCCGCCGCCCAGTTCAACAAGCGGATGAGCCTGTACCTGTTCGTGCTGTACGGGCTGGGCAGCGGGATCATGAGCACGGTGATCCCGCGGGAGGCCCGCAACGTCTACTACTCCGAGGGCGGCGCGGTCATGAAGTCGCGCGCGGCCAAGACGTTCACGTACGGCTACGACCTCAGCGCGCCCGACGCGTTCCAGCCGACCGGCCACTTCGTGGTCACGTCCAACAAGACCCGCCTGACGCACGCCGCCGTGCGGCACCTGCTGCCGCAGTCGGCGCCGTGGCAGGCGGTCACCGACAACGCGATACCCATCAGCAACGGCGACATCCTCATCACGTTCCACAGCCTCGGCACCTACGTGCACGGCAAGCTTGCCTCCTGGGGCATCCGGATGTCGGCCCGGGAACAGGACGCGTTCCTGCACCAGTGGCAGGTCGCGCTGCATCTGCTCGGCGTCCGCGATGATTTCATCCCCGCGACCTGGGCCGCCGCCAAGCAGCAGTCGCAGTACGCGCTGACGCCGCTGCTCGCCCCGACCCCCGAGGGCATCAACCTGGCCAACATCCTGTTCGGGCTGACCTCGGAGATCGACCTCGGCGTCACCCGGGGATTCCTGCACGAGTTCGCCCGCTACGTGCTCAGCGATCGGATCGGCGACTGGCTCCGGCTGCCGCGCGACCTCGTGTCGCGCGCGCTGATCGAGATCGCCTGGCCGGCGTACGTCAGGTTCCGCGAGGGGCTGTCGCCGATCCTGCCCGACGGCTTCTCCATGATGGACCGGTTCGTGCGCGGCCTGGCGATGCTGTTCCTCAACAACGGAACCTCGCCCGACTACACCCCCATCACGATCCCCACGGGAAACCGGCCTGGCACCTAGGACATCAACAACGCGCCCGTCGCCAACGCGGTGACGGTGTCCCGATGGCCGGGCGTGTCCTGCCAGCGCAGGGCGCGTCCGGCCTCGACCACCACCCCGAACCCCGCGTGCACCAGCAGCCGCGCCTGGCGCGGGTCGAGATCGGGCCGGACCATCCGCAACTGCTGCTCCCACACCGCGATGTGCTCGCGCTGCGCCAGGATCAGCGGCCGCTGCAGGTCGGCCGGCAGGCCGGCGATCTCGGCCTCGGCGACGCTGTTGAGCGCGTTGTGCTCGAAGCTGTAGGCGACGTACGTCGCCGTCAACGCGAGCACGGCCTGCCGCGGGTCGGCCGCCTGCCGGAGGCTCCGCTCGGCGGCGTGCGCCAGGAGTCCCGCCGCCTGCAGGCACGCGGCCACCAGGATGTCGACCTTGCCGGGATAGTGGCGGTAGATCGCGGACGGGGCGAGGCCCACCGCCCGGGCGATCTGCCCGTTCGTCACGGTGGCGAAGCCGTCGCGGGCGAACATCGGGATGGCCGCCGCCAGAATCTCGGCGCGTCGGGTGCGGGGCACCGGCTGGGTGGGCAGTTCCACCCGGCGCGCGCTGCCCGCGGCCGCCGCCGGGTCGGTGGCGACGACGGACATCGCCGACGCCAGCAACAGCTCCTCGATCCGCCGTTGGGCGATCGAGGTGCGGTGCATCGTGACGGACCCGATCGCGCCGAGCGCCGCCACGGCCCGCAGGTGCTCGTCGGGCCGCGGGTACTCGCGCCGCACCATCTCGGTGACCCGCCCCACGACGTGCGCGAACTTGGCCCGTAGCCGCCGGCGGTCGGCGCGCTCGAGGTAGCGGGCCTCCCACCGGTACAGGCCGCCCGACGCGCGATGGGCCACCGTCGTGCGGGTGACGTCGGTGAGCACGTCGGTGAGCGTCGCGTCGGGCGGCGCCTCGTCGATCGTCGCGACGAGCCGGCCGGCCATGACGTCGGCGCACTCGGCGAACAGCGCGTACTTGTTCGGGAAGTGCCGGTACAGCGCCGCCGCGCTGATGCCCACGCCGGCGGCGATCTCCTCCATGGACGCCCCGTGGTAGCCCCGCTCGCTGAACACCTGGCCGGCCGCCTCGACGATGAGCTGCTTGCGGTTGTGCGGCCGGGTGGCGGCTGCCGGCCCTGTTGCCGGCCCTGTTGCCGGTCCGGCGGTCACGGAGTCATCCGGGCGAGCACGGCCATGCGTGCCAGTCAATCACAGCACCGTCGAGGCCAGGATCTCGATCAGTGCCGTGGTGGCGGGCGGGTCGGGCGGGTCGCCGTACGTGGCGGCGTAGATCCGGCGCGGGCTCTCGGTGAGCCGCGTGGCATGGACGCCCGGCGCCCGGTGCGCGCGCAACGCCAGCCCGTTCACGATCGCGACGCCCAGCCCGGCCGCCACCACCGCCTGCGCGATGACCGTGTCGTCGCAGGTAAACGCGATGCGTGGCGAGAAGCCGACCCGTTCGCACGCCGCGATCGTGGCGGCCCGGCAACGTTCGCAGCCGCCGACCCAGGCGGCGTCGCGGTGGTCCTCGAGACGTTGCCGGGGCTTGTCGCTGATCAGGTAGACGGGGTCGTCGAGCAGGTGGGTGAGGCGGAAGCCTTCGCTCTCGTCGGGCGGGGTGTCGTCGTTCCGGAAGATCAACGCGATGTCGACGTGTCCGGCCCGCAGCATGGTCAGCCCCACCTCCGGGTGGGCGTCGACGAGGTTCAGCTCGATGCCCGGGTAGGACAGGGCCAGCTCGGCCGCGGCCTTGGGGACCAGGGTGCTGAGGACCGTCTGGAAACCGGCGAGCCGCACCCGCCCGGCGCGCAGGCCCACCCGGGCCGACAGCTCGACCGACGCGGCGTTCAGCCGGCCCAGAATCTCCGTCGCCCGCTGCGCCAGCAGTTCCCCTTCGGGGGTGAGCCGGATCCCGCGGCCGACCCGTTGGATGAGCTTGGCTCCGGTGTCGGCCTCCAGCCGGCCGAGGTGGTGGCTGACCGACGGCTGCGAGTAGTGCAGCTCCTTCGCGGCCTCGGTCACCGATCCGTGGCGGGCCACCGCGTCGAGCACCTTGAGGTGGGTCAGGCTCAGCATGGATTAAGTTTATCTATGAGACGTGAGAAGAGTTGGCATTGGACGTCATGACTGCGGGGCGTCCATCATCGGTTCACGGCCACAACGGCCCGCAACCGAAGGAGATCCAGCCATGTCCCGCACCCGCGTCCACAACTTCGCCATCTCGCTCGACGGCTTCGGCACCGGCGAGGGCCAGACCCGCGACCTGCACTTCGGCCACGCCGGCGAACGGCTGCACGAGTGGATGTTCGCCACCCGGTGGTGGCACGGCGACGAGCCGGGCGGCAGCGGCGGCGTCGACGACGTCTTCACGCGGCAGTTCGACCCGGGGATCGGTGCCGAGATCATGGGCGCCGGGAAGTTCGGTCACCCCGGCTGGCACGAGGACCCGGAGTGGACGGGCGCGTGGGGCCCCAACCCGCCGTTCCACACGCCGACGTTCATCCTCACCCATCACCCGCGCCCGTCCGTCGAGATGGAGGGCGGCACGACGTATCACTTCCTCGACGCGTCACCGGCCGAGGCGCTGGAGACCGCGCGCAAGGCCGCCAACGGCAAGGACGTGCGCATCGGCGGCGGCCCCACCGTGGTCCGTGACTTCGTCGCCGCCGGACTCGTCGACTACATGCACGTCGTGGTGGTCCCGATCCTGCTCGGCCGCGGCGTGCGGCTCTGGGACGGGTTGGAGGGCATCGAGGCCGACTACCGGGTCGAGTCCACCTCCTCGCCCAGCGGCGTCACGCACGTGACGTTCACCCGGTAAACGCGATGCTCGAGTTCGACGAGGGCGCGTCCCGGCAGGTCGAGGAGCTCTACCTCACCGACGACGTGGTCGGGCAGCGCCGGGGGGTCATGCGGCTGCTCGCGTTGACGGCGGGCGAGGCGGTGCTGGACATCGGGAGCGGACCGGGCCTGCTGGTCACCGACATGGCGCGGGCCGTCGGCCCGACCGGCCGGGTCTGCGGCATCGACGTCAGCGACAGCATGCTCGCCCTCGCCCGCGACCGCACGGTGCCGCCCGGCGGCGCGCCGGTGGAGTACCGCCACGGCGGCACCGACGCGGTGCCGTACCCGGACGGGTCGTTCAACGTGGTGGTCTCCACGCAGGTGCTGGAGTACGTCGCCGACATCCCGGCGGCGCTGGCGGAGGTGGCGCGGGTGCTCCGGCCCGGTGGGCGGCTGCTGATCCTGGACACCGACTGGGACTCGATCGTGTGGCACAGCACCGATCCCGACCGGATGCGCCGGATCCTGCTGACGTGGGAACAGCATCTCGCCGACCCGTTCCTGCCCCGCACCCTGGGCCGGGAACTGCGGCGGGCCGGGTTCGACGTCGCGTCGACGCGGGTGTTGCCGCTGCTCAACGCCGGCTATGAGAAAGCCACCTACAGCGGCGGGCTGATCCCGATCATCGCGCGGTTCGTCGCCGGCCGCGACGGGTGGACCACCGACGACGTCGACGCATGGATCGAGGATCTTCGCTCGCTCGACGCCGACTACTTCTTCAGTCTCAACCGCTACGTTTTCCTCGCCGACGGTCCGGGTATCGGTGATCGTTGACGTCTTCATTACGGGGGAAACGATGAAGATCCTGCAGGTGTCCATTCCCCGCAGCGGTTCCAACGCCGTCGCGCGGATGATGGAGCAGAGCCCGTCGGTCGCCGCGGTGTTGCGGGGACGGGCGATGGAGCGCGGTGGAGCCGGTTTCGGATCGGCGATCGCGCAACTGCAGGCCCAGCGTCCCGACCGGTTGCCCTACGTCAAGGAACTGGCGGCGTACCTGGGCGACGAACAGATCGAGCTGTTCGACCGCGACGACCGGTTCCTCGTCGTGGTGCGCGATCCGGCCCAGCAGGTCGCGTCCACCGTGCTGGGTGTGCTGCGCAATCCCGGCCCGATGCGCCAGCATCTGGCCGGGCTGCGCGGCCGCGAGGTGTCCGAGGCCGAGCTGACCGCGTACCTCGACGCGCGGGCGCGGCCCCGCTTCGCCGGCTGGGCGGAGCTGATCCGTCACGTCAAGCGAACCCACGACTTCGCACCGGTCGGGCCGACGCTGTCGGAACTGTTCGGCGCGCAGCCCGACCGCGCGGCCTGTGAGGACGGGTTGGAGTGGTTCGACCGGTCCCTCTTCCAGGTCGGCACGCGGTCCTGGAGCCGGGCGGTGGAACTGCTCGCCCGGCTGTGCGACCTCGGCGCCGAGCGGGTCGCCGTCGTCGACTTCACGGTCCTGCAGACCCGGCCCGAACTGGCCGCTGAGATCTGCGACCGGCTCGACATCCGGTTCCACCCGCGGATGACCGACGGACCGTGGGAACCGGCCAGCCGGTGGTTCACCTCCGGCCTCGAACTCTCCGACGGCGACCTGTGGGTGGGAAAGGCGGCGCGCAGCCGGGCGCTGGAGCGCCCGTTGTCGATCCCGTACGACCCGCTCGCCCTCGGGCCGCCCGCCGGCGAGGCGTTCCGGTCGGGGCTGGCCGACTACCTGCGCGTGCTCGCGGATCCGGCGCTGGTGTGGCCCCGCACCGCGGCCGACGTCGAGGAGGTGCTCGGCTCCCCCGCCTGGCGGCGCGAGGGTGACGGCTACGCACCCGACGACCGCTACCCGACGTTCGCCACGAAGCACCCGGTGTCGGCCTGGTGCCTGGCCGCCGCCGTGCCGGGCGCGTCCACCCACGCGGTCGAGGCGGCCAACCCGCACCTGGCCGGGTTCTTCGGTCTGGCGCGCGCCACCGCCGAACCGATCACCACGGTGTCGTGCTGACGGCCCGGGTCCACAACGCTCTCGTCCGCCGGATCCGTTGCCGGACCCGGTTCGCGGCGCGGCTCGACCCGCGCCTCGGCGACCTGCTGCGCGCCGACCCGGCCGCGGTCGCGGTGCTCGCGGGTCTGTCCGGCGACGCCGTGATCGAGGCACCCGACCGGTCCGTGGCCGCCGACCTCCTGGTGCTGCTCGACCATCTCAATCTCCATGCGGGAACGCGGTTGTCGGTCGTTCCGGTGGGCCCGTCGCGGTACCGGGTGCACGGCTCCGGAATCGAGGCCGACAACCGTGCCGTGCCGCGGCCTCCAGCCGAATACCTGCCGTGGCCGGGCCGCATCGAGCGGATCGCCGTCATCACCCGCGACCGGCCCGAGACGCTCGCCGCCGGGCTCGACGCGTACGCCGACAACCTCGCCAGGTTCGGCCGCGGATACGTCGGGATCGTCGTCTACGACGACAGCGGTGCCGGCGCGCGGCACGCGGTCCGGGACCTGGTCGAGGGGCGCGGGCTGCGGTACGTCGGCCCCGACGAGAAGCACGCGCTGCGCACGGAGATCGAGGCCGGCCTGCCCGGCCCGGCACCGGAACGCGCCGAGGCGCTCGACGCGCTCCTCGGCCGCCGCGAGGTCGACGGCACGTGGACGGGATCCGCGGCCGCGCAACGCAACTGGGCGATCCTGTCGGCCGCCGGGTCGCGGGTGCTGGTCTGCGACGACGACGTGCGGCCGGCCGTCCTCGACGCCCCGCTCGACGCGTTGCGCGCCGCCGCCGGGCGGGCCGTGGCAACCGGTTCGGCCGGGGTGCCCGGCGACCTGCTGGAGCACCACCTCCGCACGTCCGAGGTGGAGGCCTGGCCGACCGACCTGCTCGGCCAGTTGGAGGACACCGACGCGCGGCTGGTGTCGGCCGCGTACACGGGTCATCCCGACCGTCGCACGGCCCTGTGGCTGGAGCGGTTCTTCGAGCCGTCCGACGAGAGCGTCGACGTGCTGGGTACCGGGATCCCGCCGCACCGGGTCCGGCGCGGCGCCCCCGCCGCCACCGCCCGCAAGTTCCGCGGTGCCGCGTTCGCGAGCAGCGGCAGCCTCGACGGGCTGGAGTTCGCCGTCCGGCGCGGCCGCAACGAGGACTTCAGCCTGGCGCTCAGCGCGCGGATCACGTCGCGGGGCCGGCGCGAACCGACGGAGGCGGCCGGCGCGCACATCCTGCACCTGCGCGGCCCCCGGGCCACGAGCACGTTCACCGCGCACCGCGAGGAGCGCGAGGGCAACGCCGTCAACGCGATCGTGCGCAGGATCGCGGACGCTCACGCGGTCACCGATCGGGGTTCCTTCGACGCCGTGGCCTTCCGGGTGTTCGGCCTCGCGCACCTGGACGCCGAACTCGATCGGGAGTTCGCGACCGCCGACCTCGGGTCCGAACTGTTCGACGAGGGCCTGTCCTACCGCGACCGCGCCGGGAAACCCGACGGCCGGTGGCTCGACGACCCGGCGACGGCGCGTGCCGACCTGCTCCGCGAGGGCGTCGCCCGGCTGCGCGACGGCCTGGTGCCGGCCGACGCGGTCCTCATGGAGTGTGCCCAGGTGCTCGTGCCGCAGGGCTTCCTGACGACGCTCCGCCCGCCGGCCATGCGGCGCGCGTTGGCCCGACTGTCCGATGTGGAGCGTGCGGAGGCGGTGCGGTGCCTCGCCGACGAGGCCCGGTACCTCACGTCGACGCGCGGGCCCCAGCAGCCCGGCCCGCAGCAGCCCGGCCCGCAGCCGGAGCGCGTCGCCCGCAAGGCGGAGCAGGCCCGGGAGCTCGCCGACCACATCGAACGGGAACTGGGTCTGCGCCACCACCGGTCGGAACCGGAGGCGCGCGAGGCGTTCCGGGCCGACGTGCGGCGCCGGGTCCGGGCGGAGGTCCGGTTGTACCTCACCGCGATCCCTTACGTGGCAACGGTCCGCGCCGAACTCACCCGGGTGGCCCGATGACGCTCACCGACCAGGAGATCGAGGCCGCGCGGCGGGCGACCTTCGATCTCGGCCCCGGCTATCCGCAGATCGCGCTCCCGGGCTACCTGCGCTCGGCCTACCTGGAGGAGCGGATCGTCGAGGATGTCGCGTTGGCGAACCCGCCGGCCTGGGACACCACCTGGCAGGCCGCCGTCGACACCGGTCTCGAGGAGGCGGTCCGGTCGATGCTGAGGTTGCCGGCGGGATCGTACGACTCGGTGTCCCCCGCCCTCAGCGGCAGCGTCGCGCTCGACCGGGCGCTCGTCGCGGCGCTGGCGATGAGCGGCGACGACGGCCACCGGTCGACGATCAACGTCGTCACGACCACGCCGTCGATCGACATCATGCCGTTGTTCCTCGGCGAGCGGAGCCAGGTCGTCACCCGGTACGCGCACAGCCGCGACGGTGACCCCGCCACGCTCGACCGCGACGCCGTGCTGCGCCGGATCGCCGACGTCCGCGCGTCGACGAACACCGGGCTCGTCGTGCTGCTCACCTCGCCGGAGAACCCGACCGGTGCGGTGTGGCGGCCCGAGGACCTCAAGGCGATCGGTGACGCGTGTTTCGAGGCCGGCGGAGTCCTCGTCGTCGACCACACGTTCCTCACCGCGGGTGTGCACGGCCGCGCCGACGTCGAGTGCACGTGGCAGGCGTTCGGGGCGGGCGAGGACTGGATCGCGATCTGGGACACCGGCAAGACGTTCGGACTCAACGGGGACAAGCTCGGTTTCCTCGTGTCGGGGTCAACCCGCACGACGGACGCGGTCCGCCGGTCGTTGAGCGTGATGCAGTACGACGTGTCCCGCCGCCAGAAGGTGCTCTTCGCCGAGCTGTTCCGCCGGGCGGCACGGATGGACTACGTCGGGCACCTCACGTCCGTCTGCTGCCGGAACCTGGCCGTGGCCGCGGACATGGTCACCGCGAGGTCCGGTCTCCGGATACGCCGCCCCGCGGCCGGGTCGCTGCTCCTGCTCGAACTCCCGCCCGGCGCCGACGACGAGCGCACCCGGTGCCGGCTGCTGCGGGCGGGCATCGGCGTGGTCGCCGGCTCGGTGTTCTTCCACGCCGGCCCGCGCCCGCGCAACCTGCTCCGCGTCGCACTCGCCCGCGATCCGGACTACTTCGCCGACGGTTTCTCCCGGCTGATCGAGCACGTGACGGAGGGATGACGATGTCCGAGGTGAGCGTGATCATTCCGCTGTACGGCGAGCACGTCGGCACCTTCCGGCTGCCGGTCACCGTCGGGGCCTGGCTCGACCAGCGGGTACCGGTGACCGTGGTGATCGCGACCGCCGGCGCGCTGCCCCTCGGCGACGACGTCACGGCACGGGCCGGCGTTCGGGTGGTCGTGGCACCGCCCACCGAGACCGCGCCCGGTCTGCTGCGCAACATCGGGGCGGCACAGGTGTCGACGCCGTGGGTGTATCTCGCGGACGCCGACGTGGCGCCGCTGGGCACCGACTTCCTCGCCCGCGCGCTCGACGTCGCGGGTGACGGCGCGTTCGTCCAGCCGGCGATGCTGCGGATGACGAAGGCTCCGCCGGAGCACCCGGTGTCCCGGTGGCGGCTGGTCGAGGACCCGGACCGCTTCTCCTACGTCACCGCCGACCCGGCCGGGACGCTGCGCCGGCTGCCCGGCGAGCGGATCGTGTGGGAGGACGGCGCACCGATGGTGTATCCGCCGCCCGGCCAGGGCCACCCCGACGACGCCCGCGAGGTCGACCTGCGGCCCATGTTCCACTGGGGATCCGTGCTGCTGCGTCGCGCCCGGTTCGACGAGCTCGGCGGATACTGCACCGCGTACCGCGGCTGGGGCTGCGAGGACGACGACTTCCTCGTCAAGCTGACCGGCACCACACCGGTGCGGCACGGCTGGCGCGAGGCACCGTCGCTGCGGCTCGTGCACTTCGAACACCCGCGCCCGTACGGCGGCGAACCCCTCCGGGCCAATCGCGACCGGCTGACGGAACGGAAGCGGGCCGGCGTGGCCGCGATGGTCGAGGCCGACCGCGCCGCCCTGCTGTCCCGCCGTTAGCGGTAGCCGGCGGCCTGCAGCCGGTACAACTCGGCGTACCGGCCGCCCCGGGCGATGAGGTCGTCGTGGCTGCCCGCCTCGGCGACCCGCCCGTCGGCCAGCACGACGATGAGGTCGGCCATGCGGACCGTGGAGAACCGGTGCGACACCAGCAGTGTGATGCCACCGGTGCGGTCGGCGACCCGCGCGGCGTTCGCGGCGTAGCCCCGGAACAGCTCGAACTCGGCCTCCGCGTCGAGGGCCGCGGTGGGTTCGTCGAGCACGAGCAGGAGCGGTGCGGCGCGCATCATGCCCCGGCCGAGCGCCAGCTTCTGCCACTGGCCGCCGGACAGCTGCCGGCCGTCCGGGAGCGATACGCCGAGCGTCGTGTCCAGCCCGTCGCCGAGCTGGTCCACCACGTCGTGCGTCCCGGCGCGGTGCAGCGCCGCGGTCACCGCGTCGGTCGAGTCGACCAGCGGCAGGTCGCCGAGGCCGACCACCGTGCGGGCGACGAACTCCGGGCGCAGGAAGTCCTGGAAGGCCGCGGCGGACCGGGACCGCCAGTCCGCCAACGGGAACCGGGCGATGTCGACGCCGTCGAGCTCCACCCGCCCCCGGGTGGGTTCGTAGAAGCGGCACAGCAGCTTCACGAGCGTCGTCTTTCCGGCGCCGTTCTCACCCACCAGCGCGACCGTCGCGCCGGCCGGCAGGAACAGGTCCACACCGTCCACTGTGGACCGATCGGTCCACGGGTACCCGAACGACACGTCGCGCAGCCGGATGCCGTGCCGGATCCGGTCCGGTACCGCCGCGTCGGGCGCCGGCGGCTCCTGCCGGGCGTACACCGCCCGCATCCACCGGAAGTCGGCCAGCGTCCGGGCCACCCGTTGCAGTTCCCGCAGCAGCGACACCGCGACGGCCACCTGCTGGTTCACCTGCGCGGCCAGCGCGATGACGAGCACCGCGTCACCGACGCTGTGCCGCCCGGCCGCCGCGTCACGCACCACGAGCAGTGTCGCCGCGCCGAACCCGACGGCGAACACCACCTGTCCGGCCACCCGCAGCGCCGCGGCGTGCACCTCGGCCGACCACAGGATGCCGGTGGCGCTCCGCCACAGCGCGGCGTGCCGGTCGCGGATCTCCGCGCTGAGGTCGCCGACGCGCAGTTCCTTGCCGGCCTCGGGATCGATGGCCAGGTCGAACAGGTGCTGCGCCCGCCGGCCCGACTGCGCCGCGGCCTCGCGGGCCCGGGCGAGCCGGGCCTCCGCGGTGCGGCCCAGCAGCAGCGGCGGCACGGCGGCCAGCGGGAGCAGCAGCAGCCACGGGTCGAGCCGGGCCAGCAGCACCGCCGTGATCGCGACGGCCACGGCGGTACCGAACGCCGACAGCAGCGCCTCCATGCTGCTCGACCCGGTGCGCCGCAGTTCCTGCCGCAGCACCTGCATCCGGTCGGCGTACTCGGGTCGCTCCTGGTGCGCGAGGCCGGCCGCGCCGGTCACCAGTTCGATGAGTTCGCGGTCCTTGGCGAGCAGGTTCTCCTCGCCGAGTTCGAAGTAGGCGACGTGGGCGAAGTGGCCGAGGGTCAGCGCGGCCATGGCGAGCACGGCGGCGACAGCGGCGGCCCGTGCGGCGGCGGCCGCATCGCGCGCGACGGCCGCGTCGGTGAGCGCGCCGAGCGCGGGCGCGGCCAGCGGCAGGGCGGCCGCCTCGGCGGTCTTGAGCAGCACCGCCAGCACCAGTTTCGCGGGGTGCTGCCGCCACGACATCCGCAGCAGTTCCCAGCATCCGCGAACGGTCTCAGTCATGCGCGAACCTCTCCGCCTGCAACTCGAACAGGTCGGCGTAGCGGCCGCCGGCGGCGACCAGTTCGTCGTGGCCGCCCTGCTCGGCGACCCGTCCCCGGTCGAGCACCACGATGCGGTCGGCGTGCCGGATGCTGGAGAACCGGTGCGAGATCAGCAGGACCGTCGCGCCCTTGGTGAGCTCGGTGAACTGCGTGAAGAACTCGGCCTCCGCGCGGACGTCCAGCGCCGCGGTGGGTTCGTCCATGACGAGGATGCGCGCGCCGGCGTCGAGACCGTAGAGACAGCGGGCGATGGCCACCCGCTGCCACTGCCCGCCGGAGAGGTCGGTGCCGTTCGGGTAGGCGCGGTGCAGCGGCGTGTCGAGGCCCTCGGGCAGCCGCTCGAACTCGCCGAGCAGGCCGACGCGGTCGAGCACGCGGCGCACGCTGTCGGGGTCGCGGGGGGCGTGCACGGCGCCGAAGGCCACGTTGTCGGCCACCGAGAGCTCGTACCGGATGAAATCCTGGAAGACGACGCTGAGCTGGCGGCGCCACTGCGGCACCGGAATCGCGCGGATGTCGGTGCCGCCGAACCGGACCGTGCCCGCGGTCGGTTCGTGCAACCGGGCCAGCAGCTTGACGAGCGTGGTCTTCCCGGCACCGTTGACGCCGACCACGGCCGTGCAGGCGCCGGCCGGCAGTTCGAGGTCCAACCGGTCGAGCACGTCGCTCTTCCGGCCCGGGTACCGGAACCCGACACCCTCGAAGCGGACGGTCGCGCTGCTACCGGAGCCGGCCGGAACCGGTTGCGGTTCAACGGTTTTCGCGGCCGGCTCGGCGTCCGACAGCTTTTCGAACCGCCGCAGCGCCTCCGCCGCGAGCATTCCGAACTGGGTCGGGCCGTCGCACTCCGGGTAGTACGCGGCCAGCATCAGCGCGGCAACCGTCGCCTGCAGCCCGAGCGCCAGTTCCGTCAGCGAGATGTCGCCGCCGGCGCCGCGGTGCGCGATGAGCAGGAACACCACCACCGCGACCGCGAGACCCACCAGCGTGGCGGCCAGGTACGGCAACACGTAGACCTTGCGCCGGGCCAGCCAGATCGGCGCGAGCCAGGTGCGGTACGCGCGCTCGTACCGGTCGGCGATCCATCCGGTGAGCCCGAAGACGCGCACCTCCTTGGCCGCGGCGTCGGACATCGCGAGGTCGCGCAGGTACCCGCCGCGCCGGACGAGGCCGGTGACGTCGGCCCACACCTGGGAGTACCGGCGCAGGCCGGCCCGGTTGGCGTGGCGCAGCAGCATGGTGGCGGCGCCGAGCGCGGCCGCGGCGGGCCACCCGGCCACGACGCCGACCACGACGCAGAGGCCGAGCAGCCGGACGTACCGGCCGAGCAACGCGACGAGACCCGCGCACGCCATGCCCGGGGTCTCCCAGTTGCCGGTCAACCGGCGGCTCGCGTCACCCAGCGCGTCGAGGGCGTCCGGGTCCTCCATGGCGCCGAGATCGGTGCGGCGCAGGGCCGCCGCCATGATGCGGCCGTGCACCCATCCGTCGACCCGTCTTTTCATCAGTTCGCCGAGCGCGACCTGGACCGGCGCGAGTGCCTGTTGCCCGACGAAGGCCGCGCCCGCGAGAAGGAACGGTGCGAGGAACGCGTTCCAGGCGGGCGTTCCCGCCCCGGCCGAGGCTCCGGCCGAGACGATGGCCGGAATCCGCCCCACCAACCAACTGGTGGCCACGACGAACACCACGGGCAGCAGGCCCAGCAACAGATTGACGACCACCAATGCGGCGACCAGGCCGCCGCCGGCCACCCGCACCTGACGCGCGATGGCGAGACGCGGCCGCACCGCCTGGCCCCACCACCCGTGTTCCACTCTTTTCGAGCCTAGGTGCGCGCACCCGGGCCCGCCACTCGAGCCGTCGTTAGACTCGTCGGTCATGAATGTGTCGGCGGCGGTGATGACCCATCCCACGCGGTTACGCGCGGCGCGGCGGCTGTGCGTGGCGCTGTCGCCGATCGAGGCGCGGCCGGCCGTCGACCCGGAGCCGGACGCGAAACCCGGTGCGATGCGCAGCGCCCGGCTCGCCTGGGCCGCGGCCGAGCCGCACGCCACCCATCACCTGGTGGTGCAGGACGACGTCGAACCCGCCGCGGGTTTCGCCGCGGCCGTCGCCGCCGGCGTGGCACAGCACCCCGACGCCGCGCTCAGCTTCTTCGCCGAGTGGGGCTCGCGCACGGCCGCGCTCGTGCGCCTGGCGGCGATGGCCGGCGCGTCGTGGGTCCCGATGATCAATCCCTACGTGCCCACGCAGGCGCTCGTGCTGCCGGCGCCGCTGGCGTCCGATCTGGCCGCGTTCCTCCGCGCGGAGACCGCCGACGACGAGCCCGACGACGAGGCGATCCTGCGGTTCCTGGAACGCCGCGGCACCCGCATGCTCGTGTCGGTGCCGAACGTCGTCGAGCACCTGGACCTGCCGAGCCTGACCGGGAACGAGGACCACGGCGTGCGGCGCGCCGCGTGTCTCCTCGACGGGTCGGCACTCGGATCCCGCGTCCTCGACCCGCCCCCGCTGCTGCCGTTCCTCGCCTGGGTCGACGCCACGGCGACCACGGTCAACACCACGACCTTCGCCCGTTTCCCCACCCTCGACGTGCTGACCGCCCGCGGTCTCGACGCCGACCGGATCGTCGCCGCGTGCGAACCCGTGTTTGCCGGACTGTCCGATCCGGCCGTCCTGCGGGCCGACATCGGTACGGGGTACCTGACCGAACTGTGGGTCACGGCGGTCGCGACCGGCGTTCTCGGCCCGGCGTCCGACCTCGACACCCCGATCGTCCGCGCCGCCCTCCGGACGATGGCGCCGGGCGCACTACGCACCCACGTCGACTTCGGTGCGCTGGACCGCCACGCCGACGACCTGGCCGCACTGGTGACGGCGGGAGTGCGGTACGGCCACGAGACCCGTTGACAGGCGTTCGTTCAGTCCTTGCGGCCGGTCAGCGCGACGGTGACGCCCAGGCCGATCATCGCGAGCCCGCCCGTGCCGCCGACCGCGGCCAACCGGCGCGGTGAGCGGGCGAACCAGTTCCGCGCGCCCGCCGCGGTCAGCCCCCACAGCCCGTCGCACACGAGTGCCATGAGCGTGAAGCAGAGGCCGAGCAGCAGCATCTGAACGGTGACGTGTCCGGCCGAGCGGTCGACGAACTGCGGCAGCACCGCCGCGTAGAAGACGAACGACTTGGGGTTCGACACGCCGACGATCAGCCCCTGCCACAGCGTGCGCCAGGTTCCCTGCACGGGCTCCGCGTCGGGGACCGGCGAGAGCGCGGTGCGGCGGTGCCGGAACGCCTGCACGCCGAGGTAGACCAGGTACGCCGCGCCGAGCAGCTTCAGGACCGTGAACGCGACCAGCGACCGCTCGACGACGGACCCGACGCCCAGCGCCACCAACGCCAACGCGAGATAGGCACCCGCCGTGTTTCCCGCCACCGTGATCAGCGCGATCCGCCGCCCGTACGACAACGCACGGCCGATCACGAACAGGACGCTGGGACCCGGAATCACGATGATCACGAATGCCATCGCCACGAACGCCGCCAGCCGCTCCACGTCCACCATCTCTGCCCCCGCCCCGGTTACCCACGCCAACATAGCCCGGTTGATCGAAAGCGGGGAAGATGGTCACCGTGCGTGCGATGCTGGCGGCGATCCGCTGCGACAAGGGAGACGTCGACGGGAACCTGGCGACGCACCTGCGGCTGCTGCGCTCGGCCGCCGCGGCGGGCTGCGACCTCGCCGTGTTTCCCGAGATGTCGCTGACCGGGTCGGTCGATCCGGCGACCCGGCCGGAACGGCTCGTGACGCTGGACCATCCCGCGATCGGCGCGCTGGCGGACGCGTCCGGTAGAACCGGTGTGGGCGTGTGCTTCGGCATCGCGGAGCGCTCGCGCGAACCGCACATCACCCAGATCCTCGCGGCCGGCGGACGGGTGACGGGCGTGCAGCGCAAGCGGCACCTCGGGCCGGGCGAGGAGCCGTTCACGGCCGCCGACGCGGCGCAGGTCTTCGAGCATGCCGGCGTCCGGTTCGGCGTCGCGATCTGCTTCGAGGCCGGCTTCGACGCCCCGTTCGACGCGGCGCACGCCGGTGGTGCCCGGCTCGTTCTCTTCCCGGCGGCACCGGGTCTCTACGGACGTCGCACCGGGGAGGAGTCCTGGCGGGCGGGCTTCTCCTGGTGGCAGGAGAGCGCTCTGGGTGACGCGCGCCGCCACGCCCGGCGGCTGGGACTGTGGATCGCGCTGGCCGGCCAGGCCGGCTCGACCGAGGACGAGGACTTCCCCGGCCTGGCCGCGCTCGTGTCGCCCGGCGGCGACGTCACGGACCGTCTGCCCGACTGGCGGGAGGGCGTGCTGACCGTGGACATTCCGGTGTGACCGCGGACAGGATCGCGAACGTGAACGGCGTGCAGACGACGAGGACCGACATGAGGCTCATCGGCCAGAACAGCATCTCCCCGGGAAACAGCGTCGTGGTCAGGTGAACGGTGGCGGTCACCGCCAGCACGGCCGGCGTGCCGACGACGGCGAGGCCGCGCGCGGCGCCGGTGCGCCCGTGCCGGATCAGTGTGCGGTACCGGGCACTCAGCACCAGGACCATCAGCCACCAGCACGGCACCGTCGCCCAACCCCCGAAGTACGGGAGGACGGTGGGCGGCAGGATGCCGACGCCGAGGCACCCCAGCCCGAGCAGCGTCGGCACGAGGAACGCGGGCGCGGGCACGTCGAGCGAGTCGACCCAGCGCCGGGCGTTCTGCGTCGCGACGAAGGCGACGAACCCGATGGTCACCAGGCCGCCGGGGATGAAGGCGGCGAAGCTGACGTCGGGGCCGAGTCCGAACCTGCCCCGGGTGACGAGCCCGCCCACCGCGAGGGTGCCGAACGCCACGGTCGGCAGCAGGATCAGCAGCGCGACCCAGAACACGGCGGGAAACGTGACCAGCGCGAGCATCTGCCGCCGGTACGGCCGCAGCCGCCCGTACCGCACCGTGCCGACCCGTTCGAGCACGGCGTTCCACGCGACGTCGCCGAGATCGCGCCACGGCCGGGGCGAACCGTCGAGCAGGTCGGCGATCTCCACGCCGTACCGGTCGCGCACGTCCTCCGGGTACACGGCGAACGTGGCGCGGACGAGCCACGCGGGCGGCCTCATGACGTCGCCAGCCGGCGCAGCCCGGTCCGCGAGACCGCGCGCATCCGCTGCAACTCGGCCGCCAGCACCGTGCGACCGAGGTCGGTGAGCCGGTACGGCTTGCGGCGGCCCTCCTCAGCCAGGGCCTCGATGTACGCCTGCTCCTCGAGCCGCCGGATCGCCCCGTACAGGGTGCCCGGGCCGGGCCGCTCATCGGTCATCGCGGCGATGTCGTCCTGCATCGCGTAGCCGTGCTTCGGCCCCCCGGCCAGGGCGACCATGATGAGCAGCCCGGGTTCGGAGAACCGCCCCAGCTGGGAGAGTCCGGCCATCACGCCCCTCTACTACGTTTCGCGTAGCATCGCGCACCGTAGTAGAGGACGTCAAGCTCCGTCGATGTGTCGGGACTGTTGGCGGTACCGGCCGGGGGCCAGGCCGTGTTCGCGTTTGAAGGCCTTGGCGAAGGCGAACTCGGACGCGTACCCGGTGCCCTGGGCGATCGCCTGCACCGGTTTGTCGCTGCCGCGCAGGGCCTGTGCGGCCAGGGTCATCCGCCACCAGGTCAGGTAGCCCAGGGGTGGTTGGCCGACCAGCGCGGTGAACCGGCGCGAGAAGGCGGCCCGCGACAGGCCGGCCTTCGCGCCCAGGGTCTCGACCGTCCACTGGTGGGCGGGGTGCTCGTGGATGTGGCGCAGCGCGGTGGCGATCGCGGGATCGGCCAGCGTCGCGGCCCAGCCGGTGGCGGCGCCGCCGCGGGTCTGGTCAGCGAGCCAGGCCCGCAGGATGTAGAGCAGCATCATGTCCAGCAGGGCCGACACGACGGCCTCGGCGCCGTGGTCGGGGTTGGCGATCTCGTCGCCGAGCAGGTCGACGGCGGCGCGCAGCGGCGAGCGGTGGCCGAGGCGGGCCGGCAGGTGGATGACGTCGGGCAGCTCCTGGAACAGCGGATGCGGCCGGGTCCGGTCGAGGGTGTAGGCGCCGCACAACAGGACCGTGGCGGCGCCGTCGCCGGCGTCGGCGAACGGGATCAGGTCCGACAGGATCGCCGAGGGTGCGTCGGCCAGCGGTCGGGAGAGGTCGTCGGCCAAAGCGTGTCCGCACCCGTGCGGCAGGCACACCACGTCGCCCGGACCCAGCGCGAGCGGCGGGCCCTCCGACGGGATCAGCCAGCACGTGCCCTCCAGCACCACGTGGAAGCCGGTTCCGGAGAACGGCTCGGCCCGCACCCCCCACGGGACGCGCTTGCGGATCTCGGCGGAGTGCGGGCGTCCCGTGCGCATGGCACGGATGGCGTCGCTGAGTACGTCCATTGCCCGATCGTATCGGCCGATGACCCGCGGCGAGATGATCGGACAAAGAAGCGAGACCCTGAGCCATGGAGAGCCGTCGAAGGTCTCCATACGGTGATGGACATGAGCCACTACACCGCAATCGCCACCGCGACCGGCCGCGACGGCCGCGCCGTCAGCTCGGACGGCAAACTCGACGTCAGGCTGGCCATGCAGAAGGAACTGGGCGGCACCGGCGACGGCACCAACCCCGAACAACTCTTCGCGGTCGGTTACGCCGCCTGCTTCGCCACCTCGATGCGGTTCGTGGCCCAGGCGAAGAAGCTCGACGTCACCGGCATGTCGGTCACCGCCGAGGTCGGTCTCGTCCCGAAGGAGGACGGCAGCGGGTTCCGCCTCGAGGTCGTCCTGCGGACGAAGCTGCCCGAGAGCCTGCCGCCGGAAGCCAAGAGCGACCTCATCGAGGCCACCCACCAGGTGTGCCCCTACTCCGGCGCCACCCGCGGCAACATCCCGGTCGAACTGCTCGCCGAGTAGGCGCGCTGGAAGCGCTGGGCGAGCTGCCCCAGCGCCGCCGCCAGTTCCGGCGCGTCGACGATCTCGAAGTCGGCGTCGAGCATGCCCAGGTGGAGCGCGAGCAGGAGCGGATGGTCCGAGCCGGGCTCGAAGGCGCACCGGTCGTCGCCGAGCGGCTCGACGTCGATCGGGATCGGCAGGCGGGCACGCACGTGGGCCGCGGACGCGTGCACGACGACGCGGGCGCGGTACCGCCAGGTCGCCTCGCCGACGCCGCGGGCGACGCGGGCCGCGATCTCGTGGTCGGGCGGCAGGTCCCGGGGCGGGAAGCGGGGACCGGTCGGGGTGCGCGGGTCGAGGCGGTCGACGCGGAAGGTGCGCCAGTCGTCGCGGTCGGGATCCCAGGCGACGAGGTACCAGCGTTGCCGGTCGCAGACGAGGCGGTACGGCTCCACGTCGCGCCGGGTGACGGCACCGGAGTGCGCCCGGTAGTCGAACCGCAGCCGCTCCCGGTCGCGGCAGGCGGTGGCGATCGCCGTCAGCACGTCCGGGTCCACCTGGGGTCCGAACGACGGCACCGGCACCAGGTGCGACTGGAAGGCGCTGACCCGGTGGCGCAGCCGCGCCGGAAGGATGTGCTGCAGCTTGGCCAGCGCCCGTACCGACGTCTCCTCCAGGCCGGAGATCGACCGGGACGCGGCGGTGCGCAGCCCGATCGCGACCGCCACCGCCTCCTCGTCGTCGAGCAGCAGCGGGGGCAGCGCGCCGCCGGCGCCCAGCCGGTACCCGCCGGCCACCCCCGGACGCGCGTCCACCGGGTAGCCCAGCGCGCGCAGCCGCTCGACGTCGTTGCGGACGGTGCGGGTCGTGACGCCCAGCCGCTCGGCGAGTTCGGTACCGGTCCAGTCGCGGCGGGCCTGCAGCAGGGACAGCAGGCGCAGCAGGCGCGCCGAGGTCTCCAACATTCCCCGATTCTGCCCGACAACTAGGAACGGACCTTTCCGCGTTTGCTTCTAGCGTTCTCCTCATGACGACGAACCCGTTCCGCATCGAGATTCCCCAGGCCGACCTGGACTACCTGCACCGCCGCCTCGCCGACGCCCGCTGGCCCGGCGAGCTGCCCGGCGTCGGCTGGAGCCGGGGCGTGCCGCTCGACCACCTCGTCGAGCTCGCCGGGTACTGGCGCACCGGCTACGACTGGCGGGCCGAGGAGGCGAAGCTCAACCGGTTCCCGCAGTTCACCACCGAGATCGACGGCCAGCGCATCCACTTCCTGCACGTGCGGTCGGACCGGCCCGGTGCGAAGCCGTTGCTGATGACGCACGGCTTTCCCAGCTCCGTCGCCGAATTCCTGCACCTGATCGAGCCGCTGGTCAACCCGGATGACGACGGCCCGGCGTTCCACGTCGTCGCGCCGTCGCTGCCCGGCTACGCGTTCTCGACCCCGCTGAGCGCGACCGGCTGGACGATGGCGCGCACCGCCCGCGCCTGGGCCGAGCTGATGCGGCGGCTCGGCTACGAGCGGTACGGCGTGCACGGCGGCGACATCGGCGCCGGCGTATCGGGGACCGTGGCCGGGCTCGACCCGGAGCACGTCGTCGGCGTGCACGTGGTCACCGATCCGCTGACCGCCGCGAACGTGGCCACCTTCATCCCCGGCCTCGCCGACCGGCTCGACGAGAACGACCCGGTCGACAAGGTCGCCCTCGACCGGATGGAGACGTTCCGGGCCGACGGCTCCGGCTACCTGGCGATCCAGAACACCCGTCCGCAGACCATCGGATACGGCCTGGTCGACTCCCCGCTCCTGCAACTCGCCTGGATCGCGGAGAAGTTCGAGGCGTGGACCGACCTCCCGATCGACCGCGACCAGCTGCTCACCACCGTCAGCCTGTACTGGTTCACCGGCTCCGGAGCCACCGCCGCACACACCCTCTACGAGCAGGCACACTCCTCGGACTGGGGCGCACCACCGGCGTGCCCGCAGGGCTTCGCGGTGTTCGGCGCCGACCCCACGGTCCGAAAGCTTGTTCCCGCACCAGCCGACGCCCACTGGACCGAGTTCGACCGCGGCCTGCACTTCCCGGCGATGGAGGCCCCGGCACAACTGGTGGCCGACCTGCGAACCTTCTTCGGGCCGTTGAGCTGACCGGAGTCCCCGTAGGCTGGCCGGCGTGACGCGCAGGAGGCCGAGGTGACCGGGACGACGGTGGCGGACGTGATGGCCGAGCTCGCCTCGCTCGAGGACCCGAGGGCCCGCGAGGTGAACGGCAGACACGGTGACGACCACGGGGTCAACCTCGGCAGCCTGCGCGCGCTGGCGAAACGCCTGAAGACCCAGCCGGACCTCGCCCGCGAACTCTGGCAGACCGACGACTCCGCGGCGCGGCTGGTGGCGATCCTGATCTGCCGGCCGAAGGCCTTCACCCGCACCGAGTTGGACGCCATGCTGCGCGCGGCGCGCACCCCGAAGGTGCACGACTGGCTGGTGAACTACGTGGTGAAGAAGAGCCCGCACGGTGAGGAGTTGCGGGTGGTCTGGTCGGCCGATCCGGATCCGGTGGTCGCCAGCGCCGGCTGGGCGCTGACCACCGAACGCGTGGCGAAGAACCCCGACGGTCTCGACCTCACCGAACTCCTCGACGTCATCGAGGCCGGGATGAAGGACGCCCCGGACCGCCTGCAGTGGGCGATGAACCACTGCCTGGCCCAGATCGGAATCGAGCACCCCGACCACCGCGCCCGGGCATTGGACATCGGCGAACGCCTCCAGGTCCTGAAGGACTACCCGACGCCGCCGAACTGCACGTCGCCGTACGCACCCGTCTGGATCACCGAAATGGTCCGCCGCCGAACCGATCCGGTGGGAAAGGGTCGGCTCCATGATCGTTAGCGGTGCGACGTTCTTGCTGTTTTGAGCGACTCGGGACAGCAAAAAACGTCGCACCGCTTTCGATCACCTCACGGCAGGTGGGCCTCGGCCGTCGCGCCCGAGGCGTCGGTGGCCTTCACCTGCGCGCCGCTGATCTCGGTGGCGGCCTTGATGCGACGGGTGAAGCGGCCCTCGGCGTCAGCGGTCACCGCGTCCTCCCCGAACGTGTGGGTGGTCGGCCCGCCCCCGACGAACAGGTCGTACGCGAGCCGCACGGTCTGGTTGCCGCTGAACCCGGTGCCGGTCACCTCGACGAAACGCCCCTCGCCCGGCACCAGGATCGCGCGCAGCGTGATCGCCGGGTGCCGCGGACGCGGTGCGAGCGGACCCCAGTTGTCGTGGATGCCCGACCATTCCGAGCCGTTGTACCACCACGACGTGTAGACGCGCCGGTCGTTGCCGGTGATGAACAGGTCGATGCTGATCGACGACTTCGTGGTGGCCGCGACCGGCGCGCCGGCGGGGAAGAAACCCCCGATGGACCGCCAGTTGTCGTTGATACCGGACCATTCCGACCCCTCGTACCACCACTCCGTGTAGACGCGCCCGTCGTTGCCGGTGATGAACAGGTCGATGCTATTGGGCGTCTTCGTGATGGCCGAAACCGGTGCGCCGGCCGGGAAGAAACCCCCGATGGGACGCCAGTTGTCGTGCCTGCCGGACCACTCCGAACCCTGGTACCACCAGGAGGTGTAGACCCGACCGTCGTTGCCGGTCACGAACACGTCGAGGTTTCCGGCGTGCCGCGAGGTGACGCTCAACGGCGCGCCCCGCGGGAAGAAGCCGCCGATGGACGGCCAGTTGTCGTGGATGCCCGACCATTCCGAGCCCTCGTACCACCACGAGGTGTAGACCCGTCCGTCGTTGCCGGTGATGAACAGGTCGATGCTGTTCGGCGACTTCGTGATGGCCGCGACCGGTGCTCCGGCGGGAAAGAATCCGCCGATGGAACGCCAGTTGTCGTTGATGCCGGACCACTCCGAGCCGTGGTACCACCAGGAGGTGTAGACCCGACCGTCGTTGCCGGTCACGAACACGTCGAGGTTCCCGGCGTGCCGCGAGGTGACGCCCAGCGGCGCGCCCGGCGGGAAGAAGCCGCCGATGGACCGCCAGTTGTTGTTGAGCCCGGACCAGTCCGAGCCCTCGTACCACCACGACGTGTAGACGCGGCCGTCGTTGCCGACGACGAACAGGTCGATGCTGTTCGGCGACTTGGCGATCGCCGCGATGGGCGCGCCCGGCGGGAAGAAGCCGCCGATCGGTCTCCAGTCCCCCGCGATGGCTCCCCAGTCGTGGCCGGCGTACCACCACGTCGTGTAGACGATGCCGTCCGACCCGACCGTGAAGAGGTCGAGGTTGCCGTCGGACCTGGTGGTCGCGGCGATGTTGCGTCCTGCCTGCATGACTGTTCTCCGTTCAGGCTTGTTCGGTTCAGGCGAGTTCGTTGATTTCGAGGTACAGCTCCCGTTCGACCGCGACCTCGACGGTGAAGTGGCCGAGGGAGGCGCGGGTGCGGGTCGCCGGGAACGACGCGGTGACGGTGTCGCCGGCGCGGAGCCGGTGCTCGACGTCGTCGTCCGGCCCGAAGAAGGCGCGCCGTCCGAACCGGTTCGCCACCACCGTGTCGTCCAACGGGCGGCCGCTGCGGGTCCGGGCCGTGCCGGGGACGAACCGCACGGCGAGCACCTGGTCGAAACTGGGCCGCTCGCGCAGTTCGTGTGCCAGGTGCCGGCGGTCGCGCCCGAAGCACAGGTAACTCAGCTCCCGGCCGGGCTCCCGCTTCGCGTCGACGTCGAGCAGGCTGTACGACACCACCCGGTGGACGTCCACGCGAACATTGCTCGCGATCGGGGTGCCGCCGCGCTCGAAGTGGCCGCGCACGAGCGTCCCCTCGAAAGCGTTCCGGGCCGCGACGCCGTCGTGACGCTCCAGTTCGGCGATCGGGAAGGGGACGGGGTCGAACGTGTACAGGCCGTCGCCGTGCCGTGCGCGGTCGGCGCGGAGCAGGTCGAGTGCCTCGGGGTCGAACCCGACCTCGCCCACGAACTGGACGTTGTGCGGGCACTCGTACATCGGCAGGTGCGACAGATAAAGTGGATCTTCGCCGAACAGCAGCATGCCGTGCCGGCCGGTGGTGTCGCATTCATCGGATCCGTGCTGGTGACCGCTGTGGTGGCTGTGTTCGCCCGTCATGGCGCCTCCTCGGCAGACCGGAATCGGTCGGTTCCGAGGAACGGTCACACGCAGGCCTCATCGCGGACCTTGCGGCGACCTTGCGGCGGACGCTTTCGGGGGACGGGTGCCTACTCGCCGGCGTGCTGAATGCCGACCATGAACTCCAGCGACGTCGCGGCGTCCCACGTCTGCTGGCCCACGACGCCGTCGACCTGGATACGGGCCCACTGCTGGAACGCGCGGACCGACGCGGCCGTGTTGGAGCCGAAGTCGCCGTCGACGCCCTGCGGGGTGACCCCCCACAGCCCGGACGCGCCGTTCGTGAGGACCGCCTGCAGGCTCTTCACGGCGTCACCCTGCGAGCCCTGGGACAGGACCGGCATCGGGGACCCGGTGGGCAGCGCCATCCACGTCGCCTCGTCGACGACCCCGGTGACGGGCAGGCCGGCCTGCTGCTGGAACTGCTTCGTCGCGGCCTCGGTCAGCGGCCCGAAACTCCCGTCGACCTCGAGCGACGTGTTCGGGGTGCGGCGCAGCGCGCGCTGTGCCCGTCGCACCGGTTCACCGGAGTCGCCGACCCGCACGGTTGGCTGGCCAGGATTCGCCATCGTCATGCACCGTCCTCGGTGGGAACGTCGATTCGCGCGGTACGGGTGGCGCCGATCAGCTCGACACCGTGGAGACCGGTGATGCCGGCAAGATCGATCTGGACGCTGTAGGCCGCCGATCCCCCGTCGGTCTGCGTGCCGTCGCCGGCCGTGCACACCACCTGGATGCCCCGGTACGGCGGACGCCCGATGTGCTCCAGTGGCACCAGACTCACCTCGGCACCCGGAAACGGCGCCACACCGCCGACCACCAACGCCGGCCGCGGCGGATAGATCATCGGGGTGACGACGTCGACCTGGTTGAAGTCGATGAGCTGGAACGACTGCGCCATGTGCTCACCGGTCCCTCGACGGAGTGGGCGACAGCGATTGCCGTCAATCTATGGGGGCCCGGTCCCGAAAGGCAAGGGCGCTCGCTCATACCCGGTCCCGCGATGCCGATATTCGCGAAGGGACCACGACAGAGAGCGGGCGGTGGTGCGGACAGCACGGGACGGTCGGACGTCGCGACGGCTGGTGGCCGCGACCACGGCCTGTCTGGTCGCGGGTGTTGCCTGGGGCGTGCTGCACGCCCTGGGCGTGGCGGTGCCGAAGCTGTCGGTGCTGCTGCTGGTGCCGGTGTCGTTCGGGTGCACGGCGGCGGTCACCGTCGTCGCCGCCCGCGCGCCGGGGCTCGCGGACACCGGGCGGCGGTTCTGGCGACATCTCACCCTGTGCGTGGTGCTCGTCGCGGCCGGGTCGTCGCTCATGTCGCCGGCACGGCTGACCCCGGAGGCGCCGCGTGCGTTGACGCTCATCCAGCTGTCGGCGCCGCTGCTCGTGCTCGGGATCCTCGTCCTGTTCTACGCCCTGCTGCGGCTTCCCGTGCGCGCCCGGTCGCCGGGCGAGTGGTTGCGGCTGGGGCTCGACGGGATGATCGTCCTGTTCACCACGGCGCTGTTCCTGTGGCATCTCGCCCTGCGGCCCCTGGTGCAGCGGCACCTCGACCTCAAGGTCGTGCTCGTCCTGTGCATCGTCACCGTCACCTGCCTGGTGACGCTGGTGGCGGTGATGAAGGTGGTGATGCTCGGCAGCGGCCCGGTCAGTGGACGGTCGATGGGTGTACTCGCCTCGACGATGCTGCTCGGCGCGCTGGGCGCGGTCCTCACGCCGCTCATCGACGAGCCCCGGTGGGTCGGCGTGCAGCCGGTGCTCACGTTCACCGCGTCGCTGCTGGTCGCGACCGCCGCGCACGTGCAGTACGTCACGGCGGTGAACCCCGCCGCGGAACGGTCGCGGACGCGGCCGGACCGGCCGTACAGCAAGCTCCCCTACTTCGCCGGCGGGGCCACGCTGCTCCTGCTCGCCACGGTGGCGTACGGCGTCGACCACGGTGACATCGCCGCCGTGGCCACCGGGGCCGTCGCGGTCAGCGGGGTCGTCGGTGTCCGTCAGCTGGTGGCGCTGCGCGACAACGCGCAGTTGCTCGAGTCGGTGCGCCGGCACGAACAGCGGCTGCGGCACCAGGCGACGCACGACGCCCTCACCGGTCTCGTCAACCGCGCCCGGTTCACGGACCTGCTGGCCGACGCGCTCGACCACGGTCGCGGCGGCGTCGCCGTGCTGCTCATCGATCTCGACGACTTCAAGCTCATCAACGACACCCACGGCCACGCCGTCGGCGACGAGGTGCTGATCACGGTCGCCCGGCGGCTCGGCGACGCGGTGCGGGCCGGCGACGTGGTCGCCCGGCTCGGCGGGGACGAGTTCGCCGCCGTGCTGTACGACGCCACCGACGAGCACGGCGTCGCCGTCGCCCGGCGCATCCGCGACGGGCTGTCCGCCGCCGTCACCGCGGGCGGGCACGAACTGCTCGTGCGCGCCAGCGTCGGCATCGCCGCGTCGGCGGCCGGCGACGAACTCGACACGCTGCTGCGCAACGCCGACCTCGCGATGTACGGGGCGAAGGAACGCGGCAAGGGCGACTACTTCGCCTACGTGCCCGGGATGACGACGCGGATCGTCGCGCACGCCGAACTCGGCGCCCAGTTGCGCGAGGCCATCGACGCCGGGCAGCTCTTCATCGAGTACCAGCCGATCGTCCGGCTGTGCGACGGGCACATCGTGGGCACGGAGGCGCTGGTGCGCTGGCGCCACCCCGAGCGCGGGATCGTGCCGCCGGCCGAGTTCATCCCCGCCGCGGAGCAGACGGGACTCGTGGTCCCGCTGGGCCGGTGGGTCCTGCGCGAGGCGTGCGCGCAGCAGAGCCGGTGGCGGCAGACCCTCGGTGCCGCCGCGCCGGGCTCGGTCGGCGTCAACGTGGCCGGCCGGCAGCTCACCGAGCCCGACTTCGTCGCCACCGTCGGCGCCGCGCTCGCCGACACCGGCCTCGATCCCCGGCACCTGATCATCGAGGTCACCGAGACGGCGGTGGTCGACGCCGCCGCGACCGCCGCCCTGCAGGCGCTGCGCGACATGCGGATCCGGATCGCCCTCGACGATTTCGGCACCGCCGCGTCGTCGCTGGGGCTGCTGCTGACCTGCCCGGTGACCGCGCTGAAGCTGGACCGCACGTTCGTCGACCGGATCACCACCGTGAACCGCCAGGAGGCCGTGGCGATGGCGGTGGTCCGCATGGCGCAGGCGCTCGAGCTCGACGCCGTCGCCGAGGGCATCGAGACCGAGGAGCAGGCCGTGCTGCTGCGGAACCTCGGCTACCGGTTCGGCCAGGGGTACCTCTACGGGCGTCCGCTGGCACCGGACGATCTCGCCACGCGGGTCGCGCCCGCCCTCTCCTCCGTCGGTCGTCGCACCGGGTAACCGACGCGTCGCCTCCCGTTCATCCGGTCATCACCGGACGCACGCCTTCCGGTCGGTCCGCCGGTGGACCGTAGGAATTCCGGAGCGGTGGTCATGAACAGTAAAAAGCACCTACCGGACGTGCTGGTGCCACGTCGGCAGAACAGGAACGGCGCGCCGAAGCAGCACCCGACCCACGGTCACGGGTCCGGTCTCCCGGCCGCGCTGAGCCTGTGCGGATCGACCGGCTCAGTACGGCTGGACGTGGACGATGTGCACCGGTTCGGTGTCGGGGCCGACGCGGACGAACGCGTGCTCGGCCCAGTTCCAGTACTGGCCGGTGATCAGGTCGTGGGCCACGAACCGGTCGGCCCAGCCCAGGCCGAGGTCGGGCATGGTCAGGTGGAGCCAGGTGTCGCGGGTGTGCGCGGGATCGAGGTTGGCCACCACCACGATCACGTCGTCACGGTCGTAGATCCGGCGGGCCTTGGAGAAGACCAGCACCTGGTCGTCGTCGGCCCGGTGGAAGCGCAGATTCCGTAACCAGTGCAGCGCCGGGTGGGCGCGGCGGATCTCGTTGATCCGGGCCAGGTACGGCCCGAGGGTCCGGTCGCCGCGCTCGGCCCAGCGCCGGTCCTTGTACTGGTACTTCTCGTTGTCGAGCTGCTCCTCGGCGCCGGGGCGGGCGACGTTCTCGATCAGCTCGTACCCGGCGTAGATGCCGTAGCTGGGTACCAGCGTCGCGGCCAGCGCGGCGCGCATCTTCCACGCCGCGACGCCGCCCTGCTGCATGAACGGCGTGAGGATGTCGTGGGTGGTGGGCCAGAAGTTCGGGCGCATGTACGCCGCGGCCGGCCCGGCCAGTTCGCGGCAGTACTCCTCGATCTCCGGCTTGGAGTGCCGCCAGGCGAAGTAGGTGTACGACTGCTGGAACCCGGCCTTCGCCAGGTTGTGCATCATCGGCGGGCGGGTGAACGCCTCGGCCAGCCAGATGATCTCCGGGTGCCCGGCGCCGATGTCGGCGATCAGCCGTTCCCAGAAGGCGACCGGTTTGGTGTGGGGATTGTCGACGCGGAACAGCGTGACGCCGTGCCGGATCCACACCAGCACCACGCGGCGGATCTCCGCGTAGATGCCCTCCGGATCGTTGTCGAAGTTCAGCGGATAGATGTCCTGGTACTTCTTCGGCGGGTTCTCGGCGTACGCGATCGAGCCGTCGGCGCGGGTGGTGAACCACTCCGGGTGTTCGGCGACCCACGGGTGGTCGGGCGCGCAGTTCAGCGCCAGGTCGAGCGCGACCTCCAGGCCGAGCCGGCGGGCCTCGGCGACGAACGCGTCGAAGTCGGCGAACGTGCCGAGGTCGGGATGGATGGCGTCGTGGCCGCCCTCGGCCGAGCCGATGGCGTAGGGCGATCCGGGGTCGTGCTCCTCGGCGTGCAGGGCGTTGTTCCGACCCTTGCGGTTGATCCGACCGATCGGGTGGACGGGCGTGAGGTACACGACGTCGAACCCCATCGCCGCCACGGCTTCCAGACGACGGGACGCCGTGGCGAACGTGCCGCTCGTCCACCGTCCCGTTGACTCGTCGAACGTCGCGCCCTCCGACCGGGGGAACAACTCGTACCAGGCGCCGTACAGGGCCCGGTCGCGCTCGACCAGCAACGGCAGGTCGGGGCTCGCCGACACGTTGTCGCGCAGCGGTCGCTCGGCGAGCTCGCGGCGCACGTCGCCGGACAGGCCCGCGCTCAGCCGGGTCTCCGGCGCGGATCCGGTGTCCCGCAACGCCTTCGCCGCCTGTTCCAGTGCGGCCGCCCGATCCGCCGGACGCGGCACCTCGGCCACCGCGCGGTCGAGGACCCGCGCGCCCTCCTCGAGCATCAGGTCGACGTCGACACCCGCCCCGACGTTGATGACCGCGTCGTGGTTCCACGTGCCGTACGGATCGGACCAGCCCTCGACCCGGTACGACCACAGCCCGGTGCGGTCGGCGCTCACCGTCGCCGCCCACGCGTCGAGACCGGCGTTCACCCGGACCATCGGCACGTGGTGCTCGACGCCGGCCGGATCGGTGAGCACCACGGTCGCGTTCACCGCGCCGTGCCCCTCCTGGAACACCGTCGCGGTGACGTCGAACTGCTCACCGACGACCGACTTCGCCGGCCGGTTGCCACCGTCGACGACCGGTGCGACATCGGTCACCGGAACACGGCCGAACGGCCGGCGGGGCGCTGTCATATCGACCACGCTAACGCCCGTCGCCGCAACCCGCCCGCGGACCGTCCTCCTCGGCGAGCTTGCGGCCGGCGTACCGGTGCAGCAGCGGCGGGACGGTGATCCGGTCGTCGGCGTGCCGTTCGACCAGGTGTGCGTCCGCGAGATTGTTCAGCAGCGCGTGCGCCGACGCGGCCGGAGCGCCGCTGAGAGCGACCACCGCCGCGGCCGGACAGCCGGCGGCGGGCAGTGCCCCGAGCGCCCGGAACATCCGACGGGCCGGGTCGGGCAGGGCGGCGTACGACACGTCGAAGGCCGACAGGACGCTGAGTTCGTCGGGCCCGGCGAACCTCAGCTCGTCCAGGGGATCCAGGCCGGCGATCCGCGCGACGTACGCCGCGACGCTGTGATGGTGCTCCGCGGCCAGCTTGGCGGCCAGCATCCGCAGCGCGAGCGGTAGATGGCCGCACCAGGTGGCGAGGTCGGCGACGGCCGGATCCGGTTCGAGCTGGCCCGCCGTGAGCAGGAGTTCCGCCGCCTCGGGCGAGGAGAGCGCCGGCAGTTCGATCTGTTCGGCACCCTCGAGCGCGACCAGCCCGTCGAGGCGGCGGCGGCTGGTCACCAGGATCCCGCAGGCACCGCTGCCGGGCAGCAGCGGCCGGACCTGGTCGGCCGTCCGCGCGTCGTCGAGCACGACCAGGACGCGCTGACCGGCGAGCGCGGAGCGGTACATTCCGGCCAGGTCGGGCAGGCGGTCCGGCACCCGGTCCGGCTCGGTCCCGAGCGCGCACAGCATCGACCGCAACGCGTCCTCCGGCGCGACGGGCGGACCGGTGGCGTGTCCCCGGAGATTGACGTAGAGCTGGCCGTCGCGGAACCGGGCGGCGTTCTGCTGCGCCCAGTGGACGGCGAGGGTGGTCTTCCCGACGCCCGGGCCACCGGTGACGACGGCGATCGACGGTGCGGTCGGCCGGGTCCGGGCCAGCGCCGCGCCGAGGGAGCGCAACTCCGCCGCCCGGCCGACGAAGTGCGGCACGTCGGCGGGGAGTTGGGCCGGAGCGGCGCCGGCCGTGCGGCGGCGGTGCCGGAACGGCGGATCGCCGCGCAGGATCGTGATCTGGAGGACCTTGAGCTCCTCGGCCGGCTCCATTCCGAGGTCACCCTTCAGGCGGTGCCGGGTGCGCGCATAGGCGTCGAGTGCGTCCGACGCCCGGCCGGCGTCGTAGAGAGCGTGCATCAGCTGGCCGGCGAAACGCTGGCGGTACGGGTGGCGGGCCACGAGGCCGCTGAGCTCGTCCACCAACTGCCGCCCGCGGCCGAGTTCCAGCTCGGCGTCGAGCCGCTCCTCGACCGCCGCCAACCGGGCCTCGTCGAGACCCCGGCACAGCTCCTCGCGCACGTCCTCGGTGGCCGCGTCCGCCAACGCCGGTCCCCGCCACAGCCGCAGCGCCTCGTGCAGCAGCCGGCTCCGGTCCACGGCGTCCGTGCTGCACCGGGCCCGGTCCAGCAGGTGTCTGAAGACGTGGGCGTCGACCCGCTCCGGTGGGCACGTCAGCAGGTACCCGGGGCCGCGCCGCACCAGCGAAACGTCCGTGGTGGCGCCCGCACCCGTCAGCACGGTGCGCAGCCGGCTGAGGTGCGCCTGCACGGTGCGCCGCGCACTGCCGGGCGGGTGCTCGGGCCACAGCAGGTCGACCAGCCGGTCGATCGAGACGAGTTGATTGCACTCGAGCAGCAGGACCGCCAGGATCAGCCGCTGCTTGCGGCCGCCGAGCGTCATCGACTGGCCGTTCGCGCAGGCCTGGACCGGACCGAGCAACTTGAACTGCATGTGACGCCCCATACCGCAGGTGAGCCGAACCGCTGCCGGCGGACCCAGTGTCACGACCGTCGCTAGACACGCGCTGTACGTCGACTTAACGCGCGTCCTTGCCGATGATCAGCATGGGGTAGTTCGCCAACGGCAGCACGAGGCGCGGCACCAGCCGCTCGGTGATCGACGCGAGTGCCAGGGTCGCCCGTCCCAGGACGTTGTCCGGCACGAGCGCGCGGGTCACCTCGGCCGCGAACAGCGCCCACGTGCCGACCTCCACGGGGATTCCCCGCGTGCCCAGCGCCTTGCACAGCGTCCGGACGCCCACCGGGTGGTACGGCAGCGCCGGGTGTCCCGGCGACCCGTCGGCCGGCTCGTCGGCCGGTCGCCGCCGGTGTGCCAGCCGCAGCGGGAGGGTGTCCAGGCGGGCGTAGACGACCACGGCCCGTCCGCCCGGCGCCAGCACCCGGTGCATCTCCGACACGGCCCGCAACTGCCGCCGGTACGGCAGGTGGTAGACCACGTGCGCGCACAGGATCCGGGCGAACGTGTCGTCGGCGAACGGCAGGCGGCACACGTCCGCCCGCACGTACGTCGAGCGGTCCCCGAGCACGTCGCGTGCGCCGCGCAGCGCCGCACCGGCCACGTCGAGGCAGACACGCGTCGCCGGCGAGTCGGCTCCGGTGGGCGTCGGCGACCCACCACAGCCGATGTCGAGCAGCGCCCCCGTCGGCGGCCGGACCAGTCGGAGCGTCCGGCGGGCGATCCGGGCGCGGTAGCGGCGGGTGACCGGTCGCAGGTCGACGAACGCCTCGGTGTCCCGGTACTGACCCGAGGCGCCGCGTTCCCAGCCCTCCTTCTCGTAGAACTCGCGCAGCGCGTCCCCGGAGCCGGCAGCGGACACGGTGGACTCCTAACGACCGGCGACACTCGGCGACGATGCCCGCAGGTCCTGCGCGATCATGGCCTCGTGCCCGCCGGCGAGGCGCTGATCCAGGATTCTCCGGTTGGCGTCCAGCGCCGGCCCCGCATACGACCGGGGATGCTCGAAGTGCAGGCACCGCAGCGTGCGGGCGGCACGCCACGCGTGCACGAGGCGGGTGACCGTGCCGAGCTTGGCGAACAGGTCGTCGTCTTCGCAGCCCCACCCGACGTACCGGGTGCAGTAACCACCCACCCGGTCGAACTGATCCTTCCGGACGAGCACACCGCCCCAGTGGAACGGGCAACGGAAGACCATCTCCGGGCTGTCGGCCGGGTTCACCAGGTGCGGCGGCGGCTCCGCCCACAGGCTCCGGTCGATCCGGTGGAACCGCTCGCCCGGCACCGGCGTCAGCCGACCGGAACGGTCGCCGGTGACGAGGCACGCGCGTACCGGTCCGGGATCCCGCCACGCCGGTGCCGTGCCGATCTCCGCGTGGTTGACCAGTCGGTACATCCACGGCTGCACGAGAGCGTCGCCGTTGGCGCAGAGGGCCAGGGCACGACGGAGAAAGTCCGCCCCGACGGGCACGATGTCGGCGTCGCCGAGATAGAGCATCGCGGCTCGGGCCACCGACGCGGCCAGGTTGCGCAACGTCCCCGGAGCGGGCGGCCCGCCGGACAGCACCCGGATCCGGTCGTCGCGGGAAAGCTCGACCGCCGTGTCGGCGGCGGTCGCGACGAGCACCTCGCAGCGGACGTCCTGGGCGAGCCAGGCGGCCGCGACGGCGGGCAGGGTGTGGCGCGCCGGATGGTCACCGAACAACGGAAGCACCACGCTCACCGCGGGCACCGATGCGCCTGTCGTCATGTGACCGCCCTCCCGGTTGGCGTCACCGTACAAGCCACCGGCCGGCGTGCACCAGGACCGTGGGGTCCGGCCACAACACGAACGCAGCATTACCGCAACGGCCGCCACGTACCGTCGAGCGGCGACCCCTCACCCGAGAGGACCCACATGCGGCTGATCACCTGGGAGGACGAGGGGCTGTTCCGCACGGTGATGTCGGCGGCCCGACTCGGCCGGGCCGGCGCGCTCATCGAGCACCTCGGCAAGCGGTACGCCGAGGAGTGGGACGACGCGGAAGCGGGCCTCCCGTACGCCCTCGCGATGGTCGCGGCGCTGCAGACCGGCGTGCTGTTCCCGGAGAGCGCCGGGCCCCGCCAGCACGGCACGACCTACGACGAGCTGACCGAGACGCTCGAAGACGTGCTCTACGTCGCACCGGATCACTGGCTCGCCCGGTACTGCCGCATCTTCGTGCGGGTGCTCCTGCCGACCACCGGCGGCCGGGAGGCGAAGTTCGCCCGGGACGAGCACGCGAAGGCGCGCGCGGACGTCGCCGAACTGATCGGCCTCCAGCGGCGGGCACCCTGGCAGCCGTACTTCTCGTGCGCGTACGCCGTCGCGGCCCGGCTGGCGGCCGCGGGCGAGTACGGCGACGCGTCGGCCGGACAGCTCATCGCCGAGGCGTGCGACAAACCCAACGGGCCGATCCCGTTCCGGATGCTCGGCTCCGTCATGTGTCCCTCGTTCATCGCGCTCCACGCGAACCCGGACCTGCCGGAACGGGCCCGGCTCGGCACGCTGATGGCGACCCTGTTCCCGAACGAGCCGGCGGTCACGGCGGCACTGCGCGGACAGCCGGCCCGGTAGAGGTGTCGACGGTCCTCCGAGCGGTCGTGATGGCCCATCCCCGGCGGGCGGCGCTGGCGGCCCGGCTCGCCGACCGGCTCGGCCGGCAGACGTCGGTCGTCTTCGACCCGGAGCCGGACGGGGAGCCGAATCCGTTGCGCTGCGCCGTGCGCGCCTGGCAGCGCTGCCCGCCGGGGTCGACCCACCACCTGGTGGTGCAGGACGACGTCGAGCCGTCGAGCTGGCTGTGGGAGCTGGCGGACGCGGCGGTGGACCGGTTTCCGGACGCGGTGCTCGCGCTGTACGTCAACGCGAACAGCTTCAACGGCGATGCCGCCCGGGTGGCGATGCTGGCCGGACACACGTGGTTGCCGCCGTTCCGGTACGAGTACTTCCCCACGCTCGCCGTCGTGATGCCGTGCCGGACGGCGCACGAGTTCGCCGCGTGGAGCGGCCCGCGCGTCCCGGTGGAACGCGACGACGACCAGGCCCTGGCCCGGTTCCTCCGGAGCCGGCCGGATCCGGCGTTGCTCCGGGTTCCCGCCCTGGTGGAGCACGGCCGGCACGCCAGCCTCGCGGGCTGGGGCCACCAGGGGATCCGTCGGTCGGTGAGCTTCCAGGCGGATCCACCCGGGTCCGACCCGGAGCTCGAACTGGCGGCGCTGCCGGCGCTGCCGCGGTTCGTCGACGGCCGGTCGAGCCTGGTGGTCTTCGGAGACCGGGGCGACCGGCCGCCCCGCGTCCTCCCCGACGACGAGCATCTGTCCTTTGTGGACATGACCCGGTTGGGTGTCCCCCGGCTCGCCACGGTGCTGTTCGCCGGCGTCACGGATCCGGGCGGCCCGCCGACCGGCCGGCTGCGTCTCGTCCGCCAGCTCACCCTCGCGGGGTACAGCCTCGGCCGGGTGCTCGCCGCCGCGGGCGCCGACCCCGTCACGGCGCTGCGTCGAACGGACCGGCGGGATGCCGCCATGCGGTCCTACATCGAGGCCGGGCTGGCCGGCACCGGGTTGCTCGACCGCTGGAGCGGCCAACTCGACGCGCTCGCCGAGGGCGTGTGGACGGCGGTCGCGGCGGGCCTACGCGGGCACCCGTCAACGGATGCCGCGGAACGGCACCCGGACCTCGTGCCCGACGCGCTGCGCCTCCTGTAGCAGGTTCTTGCCCCACAACTCCCACAGGCCGCGCAGCCGGGACGTGATCACGACCAGATCGAACGACTTGTCGGGCAGCCCGGTGCGCAACCCGATCCCGTACCGACCGGTGTGCCCGGGCCGCACGGCGCGGCAGAGGAGGTCCCGGTCGAAGTCCAGCAACGTGTAGACCGAGCCGTCGGCCGCCCACGACGCGGGAACGCTGCCGCCGCAGCCGAACACCGCCACCCGCCGCGGCACGTCGGAGCCGACCGTTTCGAGTTCGCCGAGCACGTCGACGCGGCGGGACCGGCGGGCCCACGACAGCAGCCGGTGGCCGGCGTCCTCGACCATCATGGGGTACCGGGTCAGCAGGATGAACGCGCACAGCTCCACGATCGGCGTCCGGTGCTTGTCGAGGAACAGTTGCATGTTGGCCATCGACGTCACGACGTTGTTCGCATCGCGCCCGTGCGGCAGCTCGACCGACCACGCGTCGCGGGACAGCACGATCGGGATCCCGTGCTCGGTGACGCGGTAGCCGAGCTCGATGTCCTCGGTGCCCCAGGAGTGGAAGTCCTCGTCGAACCCGCCGACCGCCCAGAAGTCCTCGACGCGCATCGAGATGTTGCCCGACCAGAACAGGTACCACGGCGCCGCCATCCTGCCGACGTCGAAGTCGACGAACTCGAACTCGTAGTGGCGCGAGTCGAAGAAGGTCCGGTCGTCGGCGAGGCGCTCCACGATGGTCACCGGATCGAGCCGCATCACCGCGTCGTCGAGTGACCGGCTCTCGCCGAGCGGGGCGTAGCCGTGCACGTACCCCATGACGGCCGCCCGGTCGCGGTGGGCGTCGACGTGTGCGTGGACGTAGTCGGGGTTGGCCAGCGCCCCGTCGTCCAGGAACGCGACGACGGGAGCCGTCGCCAGCCGCGCGCCCGCGTTGCGGGCGGCGCCGGCCCGGAAGCCGAGGTCCTCCTGGAAGTGGTACCGCGTCCGCAGCCGGGTCGCGTACTCCGCGACGACCCCGGCGGTGTCGTCGGAGGACCCGTCGTCGGCGATCACGACCTCGAAGGACTCCACCGGGAACCGTTGCGCGACAAGCGTTTCCAGCGTCCGTCGCAGGAGCGCGGCACGGTTGTAGGTCGGTATGACCACCGAGAGCGCGACCGTCACACGTCCTCCCAGCGGAACAGCCAGGCGGCGACGGCGGTGAGGACGACCGTGAAGCCCAGCAGGATCGCGAGTTCCGGAACCACCTGGCTCACGTGCCCGTCCCGCGCGAGCACGTCCAGCATCCCGATGTTCAGGTGCCGCAACGGCAGCACCTGCGCGATGGTGCGGACCCAGGCCGGCGCGACGTCGAGCTGGAAGAACGAGCCGGACAGGAACGCCATCGGGATGACGATGAGGTTCGCCACCACCGTCGACGTCTCGATGGTCTTCGCCTTCGCGCCGGCGAGCAGGCCGATGGACAGGAACGCGAGCGTCGCGGCGAGCACCAGCGGGATGGACAGCCACCAGTCGCCGGTCAGCCGGAGCCCGAAGAACAGGGCGGCCACCGCGAAGAACACCACGGTCTGCACCAGGGCGAGCCCGAGGCTCACCACCACCCGGGCGCCGATGATGGCCGGCACGCCCACCGGTGTGAACGTCAGCCGCCGCAGGAGTTTGTTCTGCCGCCAGGAGACGAGCGTCGACGCGGCGGTGAACGTGGCGCCGGTCGCGATCGCCCAGCCCAGCAGTCCCGGAGTCAGGTACTGAATGGGCTTGAGCGACGCGTCCGTCACGCTCGAGACGGTCAGCTGGAACTGCGCCGGCTGGCCGGTGGCGGCCAGGTTCGCCGCCTCCACCAACGAGTTCAGGACGCTGCGCACCGTGCCCGCCGAGGCCGGGTCGGCCGCCGACGTGTGCAGAACCACCTCGTCGCCGCGCTGCTCGACCACCGCGGCGGCCGTGCCGTCACGCACCCGGGCGAGCGCGGCGGCCAGATCGTCGGACCGGCCGAGGTCGAGGACCCGGCCGATCCCGGCGCGCCCGTCCGGCGGCAGCGCGTCCAGGACGGGGACCGGGCCGACCTGGATCACCGTGTACCGCGGCGACTGGCCGTTGCCGAACAGTCCACCGACGATGATCAGGAAGATCAGCGGGAACAGGATCGTGAAGAACAGCGACGTGCGGTCGCGCACCGTTCCCCGGAACAGCACCACAGCCATCGTCCCAAAACCGCTCATGGCCGGTACTCCCGCCCGGTCAGGGTGAGGAACACGTCTTCGAGGGTGGCCCCGCGCACGCTCAGGCCGCGCAGCGCGTCGCGGGTCGCGAGGTGGGCCAGAACGGCGGCCGGGTCGGGCGTGGCGATGGTGAGCGACTCGTCGTCCCCGGTGACCACGGCGTCGGGGAACGACCGGACGGCCGCCTCGACGGAGATGGCGCCCGCCTGGACGGTGATGCGATGCGCCGCCGCCAGGTCCCGCACGAGTGCCGCCGGCGCGCCGCAGCGGAGGATGCGGCCATTGTCCATGATGGACACCCGATCGCAGAGCACCTCCGCCTCGTCCATGAAGTGGGTGGTCAGCACGACCGTGCGACCCTCCGCGTTGATCTTCCGCAGCAGGTCCCACAGGTTGCGCCGGGCCTGCGGATCGAGGCCCGAGGTCGGCTCGTCGAGGAAGACGACCTCCGGATCGTGGACGAGCGCGCACGCGATCGCCAGCCGCTGCGCCTGCCCGCCCGACAGCGCGCTGGCGCGGGCGCGCGCCTTGCCCGTCAGGCCGAACGCCTCCAGCATCTCGTCGGCCCGCCGGACCGGCACCCGGTACAGGGCCGCGAAGGCGCGTATCTGCTCGGCCGTGGTGAGCCGCTCGAAGAGCGCGGTCGTCTGCAACTGCACGCCGATCCGCGACCGCAGCGCCGCGTTGCGGGGCCACGGCGGGACGCCGAGGACGCGCACCGTGCCGGAGTCGGGCCGGCGCAGGCCCTCCACGATCTCGAGGGTCGTCGTCTTGCCCGCGCCGTTCGGGCCGAGGATCCCGAAGAACTCCCCGGTGCCCACCTCGAACGACAGGCCGTCGACCGCGACCGTGGTGCGGTAGCGCTTGCGGATGTCGTCGACCACGATCGCGGAGGTCATGCCGCTACCTCTCGCATCACCTTGGTGAACGCCGCGGCGTAGTGGGCCATCAGGCGCCCGTCGTTGGGTGGGGTGAGGCCCAACGGCTGGACGATGTGGTCCCGGGCCCGGCACGCCTCGGGAAAGTCCGCGGCGTCGTACGTGCGCGCCGGGCCGGCGTGGCCGCACGTCCACGGGCAGCCGCGGCCGTATCCGCGCCGCCGCTGGAACAATCGCATGCCGGGCAGGACGAAGTCCGGACGCCCCAACGGGACGCCCTCCGCGGCCAGGGCCGCCCGGATCGTCGGCACCCGCTCCCCCGGCACGTCGAGACGGATCGGGTACCGGTAGTAGGCGTGCCGTCGTCCGGCCGGCTCGTGCGGCAGGACGAGGCGCGGCACGTCGGACAGCGACGCGGTGAGCGCGGCCGCGTTCGCGCGGGTCGCCTCGATCGTCTCGGCGAGGCGGCCGAGTTGGGACCGGGCGAACGCGGCGGTGAGCTCCGGCATCCGGTACATCCATCCCATGGCGTCGGCGTCGAAGTCGCGCGGACCGCCGGGATCGCGGGTCTCGCCGAACTGTTGGACGCGGGCGGCGGCCTGCCACACATCCTTGTCCCGGGTGACGAACAGCCCGCCTTCGCCGGCGCTGAGCAGCTTGCCGCCGTTGAGGCTGAACGCGGCGGCGGTGCCGAACGTGCCGACCCTGCGGCCGTCGAACTCGGCACCGTGCGCCTGGCAGCAGTCCTCGATGACCGGCAGCCCGTGCCGGGCGGCGACCGCCAGCACGGCGTCCATGTCGGCGGCGAGCCCGTGCAGGTGGACGACGAGGATCGCCCGGGTGCGTCCGGTGATGGCCGCCTCGATCGCGGCCGGGTCGATGGTGTACGTGGTCGGCTCGATGTCGACGAAGACGGGGATCGCGTTGTGGTGCAGGACGCACGTCGCGGACGAGGTCCACGAGTACGCGGTCGTGACGACCTCGTCGCCCGGTTGGACACCCACCGCCGCGACGGCCATGTGCAGGGCGGCGGTGCCGCTGTTGGTGGCGAGGCAGTAGCGGGCGCGGACGAAGTGCGACCATTCCCGTTGCAGGGCCGTCGTCTCCGGCGCGTCGACCCCCCACATCACGCCCCGGTCGAGTACCCGCAGCACCGCGTCCCGGTCGACGGGCAGGATCCTGGGCCAGGGTGCGACGGCACCGGGCGGAACCGCCGGCGCACCGCCGTGCAGCGCGAGCCGCGTCCCGGTGACGGTCATTCCCCGTCCTCCAGCCGCTCCAGCAGCCGGACGAGGGCGGCCAGCTCCGCCCGCAGACCCGCCATGAGCCGCTCCAGCGCGCCGATGTGCACGGCGGTGCCGAGCCGGGCCGTCTCGTCCACCGAAACGCCGCAGTAGGCCAGCAGGCCTTCGAGGATCCGCAGATACGGCGCGAGATTCGGCGGGACGGCGAGGTCGCCGCCGGCCCACGCGGCGAGTTCGGCCCGCAGCGCGGCGAGCTCTCTCATGGCGCCGGCGTAGTCGGTGCCGACGATGCTGCGGAAGCCGACGTCGGCCAGCGGCTTCAGCTCCTCGGACAGGTGACGCATCGACAGCAGGTGCGCGCGGACGCTCGCCTCGGCCTTGTCCGCCTGCCGGCTCGCGGCCGCCACCAACTCGGCGTCCACGACGTTGCGCGCCTGAGCGGCGCGCGGGGCGGGCTCGTCGCCATGCGCGGTGTCGTCCTCCGCGACCATCCGCACCAGCCGGCGCCGGTAGATCGGCACCTCCCGGCCGGCCCCGTCGGCATAGACGCCCACGATGACCTCGGTGAACTCGCCGGCCAGGAGGTCGCCGGTGTCCTGGGCGAGCTGGATCGTTCCCCAGTACGACGATCGCCCCCGCTGCAGCGTGGCGCCGGCCCGGGTGGTGAGCTCGCAGTCGAGGCAGTCGAAGCCGTACGCGGCGGCGGGCTTCCCGTTGCGCAGGCTGTACCCCAGCTTGACCGCGTGCATCTGGTTGTTGCGGAAGACCGCGTTGGTGGCCGGGTCGGAGAAGTGCAACATGCCGCCGGTGCCGGAGTGCCGGTCGAGGTTCACCCGCACGCCCGTGCGGTCCAGCGCCGACGTGGTGCCCAGATGGGTGCACAGGACCTCGAACAGCAGGACGTCCCACGTCAGCATCAGCAGCAGGTCGACGGCCGGTGACTTGGGCAGGTCCGGATACCGGATGTTGGTCATTCCCCAGCCGGCACCGTCGCCCTCGACGAGGTCGCCGCTGACGTCGCTGTGCGGCAGGATCATCGTGAACGACTGCCCGCGGGCGAACGTCCAGTCCCGCCACGGCACGGTGTCGGGTTCCGGTCCGGTGGCGGCGGTGCGGACGCCGACGTCGAGCCAGGTGTACCGGGCCCGGGCGAGCGTCGGCGCGGCGGCGGGATGCACGCTCCGGGTGAGCGTGCTGCGCACGTCCTGCCACTTGTAGGGGGTTCCGCGCGGGGTCATGAAGTCGTTGTGCATCGTTGCGGTGAACCGGCACGGGACGTTCGGGTCGATGGTCCGTCGCCCGATCGCGTGCGGCGTTCCGAGCGCCGCGAACGTGTCCATCATCGGTTGGCCACCTCCACCTCGAGGACGTCGCCGGCCGGGGGCATCCGGCCGAGCCGGTCGCGGAAGTCCATCTGACGGCTGTGGAGCACAGTCCGGATGCTCGCGTCGTCAAGCAGGCCGTGCTGTGTCCGCAGCACCTCGTCCCGGTCGAAGACGTTCGCGGTGACGAAGCAGTCGGTGTACGGGTTGTCGCGCAGCACGGGGGTGAGGAAGCCGTACCAGCCCCACGGGCAGACCCGGAACGGGTACGCGGCCGTCAGGCCCGGCGCCGCGTCGACGAGCCAGCCGTGCCCCGCGCGGTCCCGGCCGTCCGGGCCGAGATAGAGCGTGCGGTCGTTCTGGAGCAGCAGCGACGGGACGCCCGCGAGCACGGCGTGCGAGAGCGTCACCGACGCCGCGTTCGTGGTGACGTACAGGTCCGCGCCGACGAGCTGTTCGTAGAACGACGTGGGCGGAAGCGTCGGCAGGTGCCGGTACTCGATCTGCTCGGCGATCGGGAACCGCCAGGGCACCGGGCCGACGTGCACCACCGTCAGCGGCCGGCGCAGCGCCGCCAGGTGGCTGTGCAGCACCCGCGGCATCGCGTCGATGAGCTGCGCCATGCCGGACGCTCCGGACCGCTTGTTGACGTCGACGTACTCCCACCGCGAGTTGGCGAGGAACACCGTCGGCCGGCGCACACGGCCCGACCCGTTCGTCCGGCGGTCCGGTGGGTCCAGGCCGCCGTCGTGCGGCCCGCCGCCGGCCAGCGCGACGTGCACGACGCCCCCGGAACCGCCCGATCCACCCACGGCCGGGCGGTTCAGCGGGCAGTTGCGGATCAACAGGTCGCACGACTCCAAGAGGGGTGGGAACCGCTTGAGGTGGTGGCCGTAGAAGTCGACCACGTAGTCGGCGGCCCGCCAGTCGTACTGGTCGAAGCTGGCCAGCGGCAGGCCGTACCGCTCGCGCAGGATGCGCACGTTCAGGCCGGACCAGCCGACCGAGTAGTTCAGCGTGAACGCGTCCGCGGCGACGAGCATGGTCGGCCGGAAGCTCGCCACCACGCCGTCGACGATGTCGAGGTTGGCCGCGGTCGACCGGCCGTCCAGCGCGATCGCCGGGATGCCGAGATCGCGCAACTGCGGCACCACGTCGGCGGTGGCGAGGAAGGCGATCGTGTACGTCGACCGGGGCAGCCGGCGGGCGGCGTCCGCGGCGATCGTCACGTCTCCGCGCGACAGGTGACCGAGGCCGAGGAACAACAGCTTGATCACGCGTGCACCTCCGCGGAGATCCCGTCGAGGATGGTCGGCACGTCCGGAAGGTCGGCGAGCGCGGCCAGGTAGCGCTCCCGGGCGGCGGCCAGCCGGTCGCGTTCCGGCCCGGCGTCGAGCAGGGACCGGATGACGGCCAGGCCCGCCACGTCGTCGAAGATCTCGACGTGCCGGATGACGTCGGTGAACGGGTTGCCGTCGACCAGCGAGTGCAGGAAGTGGAACCAGCCGACCGGGAACATCCGGAACGCGTACAGGTGCCCGACGTCCCGGATCGCGTCGGTGGCGGTGCCGCTCAACGCGACCTCACCGGTCAGCAGCGACCGCGGCCGGTCGCCGCCGACCAGCGAGCTGAACAACGCCACCGACGGGATGCCGGCCAGCGCCAGCCGGTGCAGGCTGACCGAGATGAGGTTGTTCGAGATGTGCAGGTCGACGGCGGCGGCGAGGCGCCGGAACTCCATCGGGCTCAGCGACCCGGTGGTGTGGAAGCCCGGTGGCGCACCGTCGTGGAAGACCAGCGGCGAACCGACCGACACGACGTCGGCGTGGTCGAGCAGCCCGCGCAGCAGCCATTCGAGCATCGTCGTGCTGGCCCGGACGAAGTTCTCGACGATCGGGTACGCGACGTGCATGCGTTGCCAGGTCGCCCCGGTGAGCAGGATCAACGGGTTCCCCGGCCGCACGCCGAGGTCGGCGCGCACCTGCCGGGCGGCGTCCGGGCCACCGATGGCCGGCCCGGCCGGGTCGATCAACGGGTACGCGAACGCGTCGACGTCGGTGACCAGCGGGTTGTTCAGCGGACACGGCCGCAGCCGGAACGACAGGCCGTCGACCGCCACCTCGTTCTGGTAGGCGGCGCGGAAGCCGTACGTGTCGAGGAACGAACCCGGCCGCCCCCAACTGAAGTTGTCGAACGTGCCGATCGGGCACTCGAAGACGGTCAGGTCGTCGCGGGTCAACCCGTAGTGGCGGTCGCAGAAGTCGTAGTTGAGAAAGTCGGCGAGCACGACCGCGACGGGCCGGTGCACGTGCTGGATGTCCTGGAGCTGAAGCCGGTTGACCTTTCCCGCGCCGGGGATCAGCACCTGGTACGGCAGGCCGGTGCCGCCGATCAGCGCGCGGTGCGAGGGCGGTATCAGGAACAGCGGCTGGAAGCCCGAGCCGCGCATGCGGCCGGCGAACTCGGTGGCGATTGTCAACTCGCCGTGCGCCCAGAAGCTGGTCACGATGAACAGCACCACGCGGCGACGGCCCACCGGGCTCACCGCACCGACTGGGCGAGGGCGGCGGTCACGGCCGCCTGGTCCGGGAACATCGCGGCCATCAGGGCGCCGACGACCGGCCGCTGGCCCACACCGACCGACGAGTACAGCGCGAGCAACGGCTCGCAGAGCATCGAGCCGAGGGCCTTGAACCGCACCGGTGCCGGCGGTTGCCGGCCGGCCAGTTCCAGGAACCGCGCCACCGCGGGCCAGTCGTCGCTCATGCTCGCCACGTACGCCTGCTGCACGTGCGTGCACGCGAAGTACGGCTCCCACGGCTCGGCCGCCTGCCGGTCGGCGAGGTCGTCGAGATCCTCCCGGGCCATCGTCCGCTCGTGCTCGACGAACATCGTGTACGCGCTGAACCCGGTGGGTACGAGGGCACGCAGCCGGGCCCGGCAGTAGCGGGCGGGCCAGTGGTCCGGCGCGGCGGACAGCACGTCGCCGAGCGCCTCCATCGCGGCGTTGTAGCTGCGGTGACCCTCCACATCGGACCGTACGGTGTGGAGGGTGGCCATGACGGCGAGCGTGTAGCGGAAGCTCACCTCCGGGTCGTCCCAGTCCGTCTGGTACCGCTCGTTCAACTGGTCCACGATGCGGTTCGCGCGTCCGAGCCGCAGCGCGACCCGGACCGCCTCGTACAACTCGTCGTCGGCCCTCGTGATCAGGCGCACGTCTGCTCCCCGTCGGGCACCGTGACCACCGGTTGGAACTCGTCCCAGCCGACGAGTTCGGCGTACTCCTTGTAGACCCCGCCGCACTTCGCGTTGTGCGCGCAGCCCCGGCAACGCGCGTCCTTGACCCGGGTGAACGCGTCCATGTAGTGCTCGTAGTCGTCCAGGACGAACGTCCGGTAGAGCATCTTGAACTGGTTCGTCTCCCAGTCGATCATGTACCGCTCGTAGCCGGGTACCGAGCAGTACGGGAAGCCCTCCAGGGTGACCGTCGTGTTCCGGGCCACCGCGCGGTCCACCGCCTCCAGCACGTACGGCTGGATCTCGTCGTAGCGCGGCGTCACGTCCCAGAAGTTGCGCAGCGCGGTGCCCGACGTGTGCAGGGCGGAGATGTTGATGTGGTCCGCCCCGTGGGTGACGCAGAGGTCGACGATGTCCGGCATCTCGGTGTAGTTGTCCTTGCTGACAACCGAGTTCGTCCGCACCTTCTGCCCGAGGAGCTTGATGTTGCGGATGCCCTTGACCGCCTGGTCGAAGCTGCCGCGGGCCAGGCTGATCCGGTCCTGCGTCTGCGCGGTGGCTCCGTGCATCGAGACGATGAACAGCGTGACGTTGCGCGCGACCACCTCCTCGGCGAACTTCATCAGCGCCAGCTTGCGGCCGTTCGTCTGCAGGTAGACCGTCGGGTAGCCGAGCTCCTTGATCTCGTCCAGGATCTCCAGGAAGTCCTTGCGGATCGTCGCCTCGCCGCCGTGCAGGTTCACCGCTTCGTAGCCCTGGCCGGCGTTCTCCCGCAGGAACCGCGACACCCGCGCGCGGACGATCGTGTCGGCGCTCATGTGCGGCGAGTCCACGATGCAGAAGTTGCATTTGCTGTTGCAGACGTCGGTGAGGTGCACGCTGAGGGCCTTCACTGGTTCGCCTCCAGATCGGAGTCGGCCAGCTCGTAACTGCGTTCGAGTTCGGCGAGACCGTCCGGTGTGTACACCGCGGAGTCGACCGTGAAGTACTCGTCCAGGTTCGCCGGCGTGAGCTTGTCCAGATCGGACTCGTCCAGGCTCCGCAGCAGCATCACCTGCACCTCGCTCAGCTCGTACCCGGACAGCGCGGAGTCGGGGTCGTCCAGCAGTTGTCTGCGGAACGTGTCGTCGTTGATCGACCGCTCGAGTACATCCTTGACCGGGCTGCGCCCGGCGGACTCGTCTGTTTCCACGCTCGTCCTCCTGACTGGTCATGAGCTTGCGTGTGTCGCCGCGACGGACGCGGCGCCGAGCCCGGCGACGAGGGACGCCGCTGTCCGCGCCGGTGCCGCGGCGCGCAGTTCGGCCATCACCCGCGCCGCGTTGCGCCGGTAGGTGGCGTCGCCGCAGACCGTCTCGACCGCGGCACGGAAGTCGGCCGGGCCGGCGGTGAGCGGGTCCACCGCGATGCCGAGACCGAGTTCCTGGCAGCGGTTCGCGACGTACGGCTGGTCGATCGCCGTCGGCACGACGACGAGGGGAACGCCGCGCACGAGCGCCCGGGACACCATTCCCCAGCCGCCGTGTGATGCCACGGCGGTGCACCGCGCGACGAGCGCGTCGAACTCCTCCGGCGGAATCAGGCCGGTGAAGCGCGTTCCGGCCGGCGGCGGGCCGAGCGTGTCGGCATCCAGTCCGGGTGGGACGATCACCACCGCGTCGACGTCCATTCCGCGCAGGGCGCGCGCGACGATGCGGAAGTACCGTTGCTGGCGGCGGGCTCCGTCGCCGAGTCGCTGCCAGATGTTCGACCCGGCCGCCACCACGATGCTCGGCCGCGCCGGGCCGCCGGTGCCTCCGGCCGTGTCGCCCGTAGTGACACCCGCCGTCACGCCGGCCGGCACCAGCGGGCCGACCAGGCGCACCTGGGCTGGTAGGCGGGCCACCGCCGTCGGCCCGGCGAACGACGGCGTCACCGGGATCAGGTGCAGGTACGGCGAAACGCGGCCGAGCAGGTTGCCGCCGGGCTCGGCGTCGAGGCCCAGTTCGGCGAGCGTCGACGCCGCGTCGAAGTGCGGCGCCACCACCGGATCGATGAACATCGTGTACGAGTCGACCGCCGGCACCGGGCTGCACGCGATCGACGCCCACGGCAGACCCATGCGTTGCGCCGCAAGGCCGGCCCCCGGCATGAACACGTCGCCGACCACGATCGTCGCGCCCGTAGCGGTGAGTGCCTCCTCCACGTCGAGCGTCATGTCCACGATGGAGCCGAGGGCGAGGTGCCGGAAGATCGCACCGGTGTCACCCGACGCCAGGAGCCCCGGCGGGAGCGGAGCGTCGGCGCGCCACCGCCGCGGGGCCACGGTCGTCAGGCCGTACCGGGTGAACTCCCCGGCCCGGTGCGGCTCGGCGAGGACGGTGACGCCGATACCACGCGCGCGCAGTGCCACGCCGAGAACGGCCATCGGATTCGTGTGCCCCGCCAGCCCGTACGGGACCAGCAAAATGTCGCTCTCCACTGGCGCTCCGCTGCGAGATGCTGCCGATTGGAAGTGCGAACGATACCCGCTGCCGAACGCCGTGCCAGTCCGGTTCGCGGCCACCGCAACAGCACCGCAGCAAAAGCACAACAACGACCGCCTACGGTTCTCGTACGTGTCTCGTACGTGTCGAGGCGTGGTCCGGCTGGAGGCCGAATGGGACGGGTGTTCGGGGTGGTGCCGGCGGCCGGTGTCGGGTCCCGGCTGTCGCCCTACCGCGCGCCGAAGGAACTCATCCAGGTCGGCTACCGCCGGGCCGCGCCGGACGACGCGACACGGCTGCTGCCGATGGCCGCCGTCGAGCACGTCCTCTACGGAATGCGGACCGGCGGTGTGCACAACGTTCTGCTGACGCTGTCGCCGGCGAAGTGGGACATCTTCCGGTATCTCGGCGACGGCCGGGAGATCGGCCTGGAACTGGCCTACCTCTGCCAGGACGAGCCGCTCGGCATGCCGCACGCGCTCGATCTGGCCCGACCGTTCGTCGCGGACCACACCGTGTGCATGGGCATGCCCGACACCATCGTGGCCCCGCGCGACTGTTTCGCTCAACTGCTGGAGTTCCACGGGACCCACCGCGCCGACCTCAGCCTCGGTGTGTTTCCGACCGACGAGCCCCAGGCCCTCGCGCCGGTGCTGATCGAACCCGGTGGCCACCGCGTCATCGCCGTCGTCGACAAGCCCGCGGTGCCGCCGGCCGCGAACACGTGGGGAATCGCGTGCTGGTCACCGGCGTTCACCGAGCTGCTGCACGAGTTCGTCCGTGGTGCCGCGGACACCCGCGAGCAGCTCCTCAGCGACGTGTTCGTCGCCGCGATGACCGCCGGGCTCCGCGTGCACGGTCTAGCCTTCGGCGACGGCGCCTACCACGACATCGGCACGGCGACCGGTGTGCTCCGTGCCCGGGCCCGGTTCGAGGCGCAGGAACGCATTCCGGCCGCGCTCTGAGGCGGGGACCCGTTGATACACCTCGTGGCCGTGGTGGGTGGTGGCGACAGCCTCCTGCTCTCACACTTCGTCGACCACTACCGCGGCCTCGGCGTCGAGTCGTTCTTTCTGATCCGGCACGCCGAAACCACCGCGGAGCCGGCCTACGAGGAGATCGCGTCCCACGCCCGCGCGGCCGGGGTGTCGTTGTACCGCACGCATGTCGGCCCGTGGAACGACAATCTGCACGGTCGCCTGATGAGTGCCGCGATGGCCGAACACCCCGACGACTGGTACGTCCTCGCCGATCTGGACGAGTTCCACCTCTACGACCGCCCGTTGCGCGAGCTCGTCGGCCTCTGCGAACGGATGGGCAAGGACCATGTCTGCGGCTGCTACGTGGACCGCATCGGCCCCGGCGGCACCCTGCCGCCGGTGCGCACCGGAGCGCTGTGGCCGCAGTTCCCGTTGGGCGGCGCCGTCACGTCCCGGCTGCTGTGCGCGCCGAGCGTGAAGGTGGGGCTGGCGCTCGGCCGGCGCGGAACAGGGGGTGGCCACCACGGTGTTCCCGGCCGCACCGGCATGCCCGGCCGGCGAAGCTACATCCAGGTGCACCACTTCAAGTGGACGGCCAGCCTTCCGGCCCGCATGCGGCGACGCATGCAACGCTACGAGAACGGCGACTGGGAGCTGGTGTACCCGTCGGTGCTCGACGAGGCCAAACGGGTCCTGCGGTTCCTGCGCCGGCAGGGCGGCCGGATCGACGTCGCCGACCGGCGGCTGCTCGTCGACGAATGCGGGCCCGGCTACGACGCGTACCGGCCGTGGCCGAAGGTCGTCCGCGACGCCCGTCGGTGGAACGTCATCTTCAGGTGAGGTCGGCGGTCACGCCGGATCGCTGTAGTAGTTCCAGAGGTCGGCGTACGGGATCGGCCGGTTCTCCTGCCTGGCCCGTTGCCATTCGCCGGCCCAGTGCACCATGAGGGTCGGCGACTGCGGCCGTACCACCCGCCCGGCCCGCACGACATACGACGGGTCACCGGCCCACCGTTCCATCGGAATGTTCCATGCGCCGCTGTCGGTCGCGATGGTGTGGAGGCTGGTGTACGGTCGGCCGGACGTGACGATCAGGTAGTTCAGCAAAGGCTGCTCGCAACACAGAAGCTCCATGTGGTCGGCCAACGCCAGTGCCGCGGGCAGCCGGGTGTCGACGTCGGCGGGAGCCAGGCACCCGCGGCGCGAGGCGACGAAACCGGTGCTCGCGGCGTACGCGATCTGGTCGTCCGCCAGGGCGCCCGTGCCGTGGATCGTGTCTTTCCAGACCCACCTCCGCGTCTCGGGCACGTGCGAGAACGAGGTGACGAAGTCGTTCCCGCGGAGGTGGTCGAAGACGAACCCCACGTTGGCCAGAACCACGGTGTCACAGTCGATGTAGACGAACTCGTCGAAGGGCCCGTCCCACAGCGCCAGCTTGCGGTACTGCCCGACCCGCCGACCGTGGAACATGCGACTGATGTCGTCACACCAGCGCAGCCGGTCGCCGTCGGGCCAGATCGTGAAGCCGTACCGGTCGGCGAGCCGGCTCAGGTCGTCGATGTCGTCGCCGTACGGAATCAGACACAACGGCAACGACCGGTTGTAGACCCGGAAGCTGTTCAGAAACGTCGTCGCGAGGTTCAGGATGCCGTCGTTCGCCAGGAAATACGCGCCTCGTTCAGCCACCTGATCCTCCTGCCAGAGGCAAACCGGCCAGCCACTCCCAGCGGCAGCTTACCGGTGCCGCGACCCCCGGTCGTCGCGCCGGTCTACCTCGGTTTCGGAGAGGTGGGCGGCGAGGTCGGCGACCCTCGGGTGCCGGAACAGGTCGGCGATCGGCACCTCGAGTCCGGTCTCCGCGCGGATCCGGTCGCGCACCTGCACGGTGAGCATCGAGTGCCCACCGAGGTCGAAGAAGTCGTCGTCGACGCCGATCTCGGCCACCTCCAGAACCTCGGCGAACACGCCGCACAGCGCGGCCTCCAGGCCGGTGCGCGGGCGGCGGCCGCGACCCGTGGCCGGGCCCGGGGCCGGCAGCGCGGCCCGGTCGAGTTTGCCGTTCGGCGTGACGGGCAGCGCCGGCAGGCCGACGAACGCCGAGGGCACCATGTAGTCCGGCAGGTGCCGGGCGACCCAGGTGCGCAGCTCGCCCGCGTCGCCGGACGGCACCACGTAGGCGACCAGCCGCCCGTCGCGCACGACGACGAGCGCGCGGTCGACGGCCGGGTGCCGGGCGAGCACCGTCTCGATCTCGCCCGGTTCGATCCGGAACCCGCGGACCTTGACCTGGTCGTCGGACCGGCCGAGGAACTCCAGGTTGCCGTCGCGGTCCCAGCGGGCCAGGTCGCCGGTGCGGTACATCCGGACGCCGGGCGGGCCGTACGGGTCGGCCACGAACCGCTCGGCGGTGCGCGCCGGCTGGCCCAGGTAGCCGCGCGCGAGGCCGGCACCGGCGATGTACAACTCGCCGACGACCCCGCGCGGCACCGGCGTGAGTCCGTTGTCGAGAACGTAGGCGCGGGCATTGTGCACCGGACGGCCGACGACCGGTCCGGCGCTGTCACGCAGCCGGGCCACCAACGAGTCGACGGTGCACTCGGTCGGGCCGTAGAGGTTGTACGCCTCGGTGCCGGCCAGCCCCGCGAGCCGTTCCCACAGTTCCGGCGGCACGGCTTCGCCACCGACGCCGACCACGGTCAACGCGCACGTGTCGCCGTCGACGATGCCCTCGCCGGCCAGTTGCGTGAAGTGGCCGGGGGTGACCTCGAGGAAGTCGAGGCGCCGGTCGCGGATGGTCGCGGCGAGCAGCGCCGGGTCGCGCCGCGTCTCCTCGCTGACGACGTGCACCTCGTGCCCGTCGAGCAGCCACAACTGCGGTTGCCAGGACGCGTCGAACGAGAACGACCAGGCGTGGCCGACGCGCAACTGCCGGCCGCCGGCCGCCCGCACCGCGGGGCGGTACAGCGTCTCCCGGTGGCTGTGGAACAGGTTCACCAGACCGGCGTGCGGCACCACGACGCCCTTCGGCCGACCGGTCGAGCCGGACGTGTAGATGACGTAGGCCGCGTTCGCCGGGTCGATCGGCGGCAGGTCGACATCGGGTGCCACCAGGTCGTCCACTGTTTCGTCCAGTGTTTCGTCCACTGTGGACAGCACGGCGACCGGGCGGGTCTCGGCGAGCAGGGCGTCGATCCGGTCGGTCGGCTGGTCGGGGTCGACGGGCAGGTACGCGGCGCCGGTCTTGAGCACCGCGAGGATCGCCTCGACCACCGCCGCCGAGCGTGGCAGGGCCAGCGCCACCACCCGTTCGGGTCCCGCCCCCGCGGCGACGAGCCGGCGGGCCAGCCGGTCGGTGCGGGCGTCGAGTTCGGCGAAGGTGAGGCTGACGAACTCGTCGCTGAGCGCGGTTGCGTGCGGCGTCCGGCGTACCTGGCGGGCGAACAGGTCCGGCACGGTGCACGGGGAATAGGAGAGCTCGGCGCCGTGGAACCCGCGCGGCTCGGCGGGATCGAGCAGGTCGATCCGGCTGACCGGCCGGTCGGGGTCGGCGGCGACGTCGGCGAGCAGCCGCACGAGCCGGTCGGCGAGACCCTGGACGGTGTCCGCGTCGAACAGGTCGACCCGGTACTCGATGTCGCCGGTGATGCCGTCGACGCCGTGCTCCTCGATCAGGTCGACCGACAGGTCGAACTTCGCCGGCCGCAGCCCGCTGTCCACGTACTCGGCGTCGAGGCCGAGCAACGCCTCCCGCCCCGACGGCGCGTGGTAGAAGGCGAACATCACCTGAAACAGCGGGTGCCGGGCCAGCGACCGGGGCGGGTTGAGGATCTCGACGAGCCGCTCGAACGGCAGGTCCTGGTGCGCGTAGGCGGCGAGGTCGGCCTCACGCACGCGGCCGACGAGGTCGCGGAACGTGGGGTCCCCGGCGGTGTCGGTGCGCAGCACCAGGGTGTTGACGAAGAACCCGGCCAGATCGTCGAGTGCGTGATCGGCGCGGCCGGCGACCGGTGAGCCGAGCGGGATGTCGGTGCCGGCGCCGAGCCGGGTCAGCAACGCCGCGAGGCCGGCCTGGAGCACCATGAACATGCTCGCGTCGGCGGCCGCGGCGAGCGTCCGCAGGCCGCGGTGCACCTCGGCGGGCACCCGCACCGGCACCGTCGCGCCGCGATTGTCCGAGCGCGGTGGGCGGGGACGGTCCGTCGGCAGCGGCAGTTCCGCGGGCAGGTCGTCCAGGACCGCCCGCCAGAATGCGATCTGGCCGGCGATGAGGCTCTCCGGGTCGCGGTCGCTGCCGAGGAGGTCGCGCTGCCACAGGGTGTAGTCGGCGTACTGGACGGGCAGCGGGGTCCACTGTGGAGCGTGGCCGGCCCGGCGGGCGGCGTAGGCGGTGTCGAGGTCGCGCACCAGCGGCGGCAGCGACCAGCCGTCGCCGGCGATGTGGTGTACCAGCAGGAGAAGGACGCCGTCTTCGAACAGGTAGGCCCGGAGCGGTAGCTCGCGGTCGATCGCGAAGTGGTGCCCGGCCGCCGCGCGCAGCTCTCCCGAAACACCCAACCGCGGTGCCGCGCGCGGGTCGTCCACCGGAAGCACGAGCTGGTGCGGGACGCCGCGCTCCTCGACGATGAGCGTGCGCAGCACCTCGTGCCGCGCCACCACGTCGCGCAGCGCCGCTTCCAGCGCGGCCGGGTCGACGTCGCCCGACAGCCGCCACGCCCACGGGATGTTGTACGTGGCGTTGGGCCCCTCCAGCCGGTCGAGGAACCACAGCCGGTGCTGGGCGTACGACAGCGGAAGGACGGCGGGCCGCTGTTCGGCCCGCCGCAGCGCCGGACGGGTGTCGCGGGCGGTGTCGAGGAGATCGGTCAGCCGGGCCGGGGTCGGCGCGTCGAACACCGCCCGGATCGGCACCTCCGCGCCCAGGACCCGACGGATCCGGCTGACCAGCCGGGTGGCGAGCAGCGAGTGCCCGCCGAGCGCGAAGAACCCGTCGTCGATCCCCACCCCGGGCAGGCCGAGCACCTCGGCGAACAGTTCGCACAGCACCTGTTCCGCCGCCGTCCGCGGCCTTCTGCGGGGTTCGGCCGCGACCGTCGGCGCGGGCAGCGCACGGCGGTCGATCTTGCCGTTCGGCGTGCGGGGCAACCGGTCGAGCACGACCACGGCCGACGGCACGAGGTGAGCGGGGAGCCGGGCGGCGACATGGTCGAGCAGCCGGGCCGGTTCGGGCGGCGTCGGGCCGGCAGGCTCCACATAGGACACCAGCCGGTCCGCGCGGGCCACCACGACCGCGCGGCCGACGGTCGGATGCCCGGCGAGGACGGCGGCCACCTCGTCGGGCTCGACCCGGAACCCGCGGATCTTCACCTGGTCGTCGGCGCGGCCGAGGAACTCCAGGGTGCCGTCGCGGTCCCGGCGGGCCAGGTCGCCGGTGCGGTACATCCGCGCGCCGGCCGGACCGAACGGGTCGGCCACGAACCGCCCGGCGGTGCGCGCCGGCTGGCCCAGGTAGCCACGGGCGAGCCCGGTACCGGCCAGGTACAACTCCCCCGGTACGCCCGGCGGAACCGGTCGCAGCGCGGCGTCGAGCACGTAGGCGCGGGTGTTGGCGATCGGTGTGCCGATCGGCACCCGGGTCGGGCCGGACGCGCACGCGTGGTGGAGGCTGTCGCCGGCCGCCTCCGAACAGCCGAACAGGTTGACGACGCGGGCCCGCGGCCACCGTTCGGCCACCGCGTCGACGAGCCCGCCCGCCAGCGCCTCACCGCTGCTGATCCACGTGGTCACCGAGTCGAAGGCACCCGCCGGCGCCGACTCGACGAGCGTCGACAACAGGCTCGGCACCACCGTGACCACCTCGACGCGATGACTGTCGGCCAGGCGCGCCAACGCGATCGGGTCCGCGGCCGCGTCGTCGTCGGCGAGAACGACGGTGTCGCCGACGACCAGACCGCCGAGCAGTTCGGTGGACCCGTCGATGAACGTGAGGGCGCTCTTCGCCAGCCTGATGCGGGGCGGGCTCCCGGTCCCCCACCACAGCCGGTTGGCGAGCGCGTCGTGGGTGCCGGCGACCGCCTTGGGGCGCCCGGTCGACCCGGACGTGAAGATGACATAGGCGATCGCGTCGCCCGGTGCCGCGTCCCACCGAAGGGCCGGCGCGTCGGCGGGCACCGCTGGATCCACCACCCGATCGGGCGCGAGGCCGAGGCGCGCGGCGACGGTGTCGTCGGCGACGGCGATGACCGGGTCGACCTCGGCCAGCATCAGCGCGAGGCGTTCGGTCGGATGGTTGAGGTCGAGCGGCAGGTAGCCGGCCCCGGTCCGCAGCACGGCCAGGAGGGCCGCGACCAGGTCGACGGACCGCGGCACCGCGAGGGCCACCACCCGGTCGGGCCTGGCTCCGCGCGCGGCCAGCAGCCGCGCCAGTCGCTCCACGCGGTCGTTCAACTGGACGTACGTGAGCGCGTCGCCGCCCGCGATCAGCGCGGTGGCGTGCGGTGTGCGGGCCACCCGGGCGGCGAACAGCGCGTCGACCCCGCCCGCGGGTACCTCGGCCTCCGTCGCGGTCCACCCGGCGGCGAGCCGGCGGTGCTCGTCCGCGTCGAGCAGGTCGATCGTCCACATCGGACGGTCGGGATCGGCGGCGGCGGCCCGCAGCAGCCGCACCAGGCGGTCGAGGAACGTGTCCACAGTGGACCGGTCGAAGACGTCGGTGTTGTATTCCGCGGTGCCCGTCAGCCCGCCGTTGTCCGGCTCCTCGCCGACGAAGAAGACCAGGTCGGCACGCGATGTGCCGGTCTGGAACGGTTCGTGGTCGACGGACAGGCCGGGCAGCCGGACGTCGGCGGCGGCGTTGTTCTGCCACGCCAGCATGGTCTGGAACAGCGGGTGGTGCGCCATCGACCGGGCCGGGTTGAGGTCCTCGACCAGCCGCTCGAACGGGACGTCCTGGTGGGCGTACGCGTCGAGATCGCGGTCGCGGACCCGGGCCAGCAGGTCACGGAACGTCGGGTTGCCGCCGGTGTCGACCCGCAGCACGAGTGTGTTGAGGAAGAAGCCGACGAGGTCGTCGAGCGACTGGTCGGTGCGGCCCGCGATCGGGCTGCCGATCGGGATGTCGGTGCCGGCACCCAGGCGGGTCAGCAGCGCGGCGAGCCCGGCGTGCACGACCATGAACAGGCTGGCACCGCAGTCGCGGGCGAGCCGGCCCAGCGCGGCGTGCAGCTCGCCGTCCCAGTCGAAGCCGAACTGCTCACCGCGACCGGAGGCCGTCGCCGGGTGCGGTCGGTCGGTGGGCAGCGCGATCCGCTCGGGCAGACCGGCCAGGGTGGCCCGCCAGTAGTCGAGCTGGGCCGTCATCAGGTCCTGCAGGTCGCGCTGCCAGAGCGTGAAGTCGGCGTACTGCACCGGCAGCGGTGTCCACTGTGGAGGCTCTCCGGCGCGGCGTGCGGTGTACGCCACGGCCAGGTCGCGCCACAGCGGCGCCATCGACCAGCCGTCGGCGGCGATGTGGTGGAACACGAGAACCAACACGTGCTCGTCGGGCGCCAGGGTCAGAAGTTCGGCCCGCACCGGGGCTTCACGTTCAAGATCAAAAGCATACTGGACCGCGTGCGCGACCGCCTCGCCGACAGTCGCCGGGTCGACGGCGCGGGCGTGCACCGCGATCGGATGGTCGTCGAGCACCTGCTGGTACGGCTCGCCGTCGTGCTCCCGGAACACGGTGCGCAGCGCCTCGTGCCGGCCCACCACGTCACCCAGCGCGGCCGCCAGCGCGGCGACGTCGAGCGTGCCGCGCAGCCGCAGCGCCACCGGCATGTTATAGGTCGCCGACGGCCCTTCCAGCCGGTGCAGGAACCACAGCCGCCGCTGGGCGAACGACAGCGGCACCGGGTCCGGGCGTGGCTCGGCCCGGCGCAGGACCGGCCGGACCGCGCCGGCGTCCGCCAGCCGTTCGGTCAGGCCGGCCACCGTGGGCGCCTCGAAGACGGCCCGGACGGCGAGTTCCACGCCGAACACGGCCCGGACCCGCGACACCAGCCGGGTAGCCAGCAGCGAGTGACCGCCGAGGTCGAAGAAGTTGTCGTCGATGCCGACCGCCGGCGCCGCGAGCACCTCGGCGAACAGTCCACACAGGACTTCCTCGGCGGGGGTGCGCGGCGGCATGGCCGCCGAACTCGTGCGCGGCTCGGGCGACGGTAGCGCCCGCCGGTCGAGCTTTCCGCTGGGCAGCAACGGGAACCGGTCGAGCAGCACGACGTGCGCCGGCACCATGTACTCCGGCAGGTGCCGCCGGGCGTGCTCGCGGACCGCGCCCACCAGTGCGGCCTGCTCGCGGTGACCCGCCGGGTCGTTGGCGTACGCGTCCAACGGCGTGGTGGGCGCCGTCGCCGGGCGGTAGGCGCCGGGTGCCGGGTCGGCGAGGTCGAATACGACGTCGAGAACGCCGGGCTCGTCGGTGAGGGTCGCGGCGACACGGTAGCCGAGCCGCTCGCCGAGATCGTGGAGGTCGTCCGGCTGCGCACCGGTCGGCCGTACGGCGAGTGCGGCGACCGCGCCGGCCGTGTCGCTCTCGGCTGTGTCGAGGTGGCACAGCGCGGCGACCTCACCGGCCATCCGGGCGTCCGGTATCCCGGTGACCCGCACCCGCGCCGGGCGGTGCCGGCGGATCCGGTCGGCGATCCGGTCGAGGCCGCTGTCGGGCCCGCCGTCCCAGCTCACCACGGTCTCCGCCGGCGGTGCCGCGGATGCGCCGGTGCGCAGCACCACGTCGTAGCGGTGCCGGGTCAGTTCGTTGCCGGCCCGCCCGCGCTTGGCGAGAATCTCGACGCCGCCGAGGCCGGCCGTACGGTCGGCCAGCGCCACGAAGAAGTCGGGGTCGAGCACCAGCTCGCCCTCCCGGCCGATGGCGCGGTCCACCGCGGCCCGCACGGTCGCGGCGTCACCCGGCCGGCGGGTGCGGGTCAGTTCGACGGCGGTGCGCAGGTGCCGCAGGGTGCGCAGGTTCCGGATGTCGCCGAGGAAGATCGCGCCGCCGGGCGCGAGCCGGGTGAGGGCCGCGGTGACGACGTCGGCCAGGTACCGGCCGCTCGGGAAGTACTGCGCGACCGAGTTGATGACGACCGTGTCGAAGGCGTTCTCCGGTACCCCGGAGAGGTCGTGGGCGGGTTGTGCCAGCAGCCGCACCCGGTCGGCCAGGTCGGGCCGCGCGGCGATCTCGCGCCGGAGGTTGCCGATCGCGCGCGGCGACAGGTCGAGTCCCCAGTACGTGTCGCAGTGCGGAGCCACCCGCGACAGGATGAGGCCGCTGCCGACGCCGATCTCCAGCACCCGGCGCGGGTTCAGCGCCCGGATCCGGTCCACTGTGGACGCGTGCCAGGACCGCATCTCGGCCAACGGGATCGGTGTGCCGTCGTAGCTGCTGTTCCAGCCGGCGAAGTTCTCCTCCAGGCCACCGGCGGCGGCCTCGGCGAAGACGGTCTCGTGCAGTTCGCCCCACTCGTCGACGTGTGCGCTCTCCGCCCCGGCGTCGCGGTCGGCGTCCGGGACGACGTAGGCGGCCAGCTGTCCGTTGTGGACGGTCACGTGCGCCTGGGCCACGTGCGGGTGTCCGGTGAGGACGGTCTCGATCTCACCCGGTTCGATCCGGTACCCCCGGATCTTGATCTGGTCGTCGGCCCGCCCGTGGAACACCAACCTGCCGTCCGGCAACCACCGCACCAGATCCCCCGTGCGGTACAACCGGTCCCCGGCACCGTACGGATTCGCGACGAACCGCTGCGCGGTCAACCCCGGCTGCCCCAGGTAGCCACGGGCCAGCCCCGGCCCGGCGAGGTACAACTCACCGGTGACCCCGGCCGGCACCGGCCGCAGCCGGGCGTCCAGCACGTAGGCACGCGTGCCGGGGTCGGGAATGCCGATCGGCACCACCGACGCCCCCGCCAACTCCACCGGATCACACAGACCCAACGTCGAGTTGACCGTCGCCTCCGTCGGACCGTACG
>NZ_BOPG01000114.1 GCF_016863635.1 Virgisporangium aurantiacum
TGGCTCGGGTCTGGGTGACTCGGGTCTGGGGGTTGGTCAGGGCAACTGTGTTCATCGTGCGGCTCCGGTCAGGATGGCTTCGGTCGGGGTTGGGGTCGCTTGGGTGGCGTGGTACTCGACGGCGTCCTTGGTCAGTTCCATGAACGCTTCCTCCAGGGAGGGCCGCACGATGCTCAGTTCGTGCAGCGGGATTCCGGCGTGGGCGGCCAGGTCGCCGATCTGGGCGGCTGACAGGCCGGCGACCTCGAAGACGCCACGATCGATGCTGAGCATGCTTGCCTGCAGTCCGGTGAGCAGATCGTGCAGTTCGGCGGCGCGGGGTGAGCGCACCCGGACGCTGTCGCGGGCGGCGCTGTCGATGAACCCGCTCATCGAGACGTCGGCGAGCAGCCTTCCCTTGCCGATCACGATGAGGTGTTCGGCGGTGAGTGCCATTTCGCTCATCAGGTGTGAGGACACGAACACGGTCCGGCCCTGTGCGGCCAGATCCCGCATCAGATTTCGGATCCAGAGGACACCCTCGGGGTCCAGGCCGTTGGTCGGCTCGTCCAGGATGACCACCTCAGGGTCGGCGAGCAGGGCGGCGGCGATGCCCAGCCGCTGGCCCATGCCGAGGGAGAACCCGCCGACGCGCTTGCGGGCCACCTGTGTCAACCCGACGATGTCGATCACCTCGTCGACCCGGGACGTCGGCAAACCCGTCGTCGCCGCCAGTGCGAGCAGGTGGTGGTAGGCAGAGCGGCCGGTGTGCACCGCCTTGGCGTCGAGCAGGGCACCGGCCTGGCGCAGCGGATCGGGGTGATCGGCGTACGGGCGGCCGTTGACGGTGGCGGTGCCCGACGTCGCGTGATCCAGCCCGAGGATCATCCGCATCGTGGTCGACTTGCCGGCGCCGTTCGGGCCGAGGAATCCGGTGACGATGCCGGGCTTGACGGTGAAGGTCAGCCCGTCCACGGCGGTCCGGTCGCCGTACCGCTTGGTGAGGTCGTGTACTTCGATCATGCCACCAACTGTCGCCGCCGAGCGGCGTAATCGACGTCGTCTGCGCGTGGGCAGGTGGGGTACTGCGGTTGTGGTAGCCAGCCGCCAGCGGTTACCACGCCGAGACGAGGCCTCGTGACCTTGTCTCGCCTACCGTTGTCAGCATGGACATCGCCGCAGCTCGGGCGTGGGGGCACAGACATCTGCAGTCGCGGTCGTGGGCGAAGACTCCCGCCAAGCAAAGGTTGCGCCGTGCTCTACGCTGAAATGCCGACCCGACGTCTTCGCCAGACAGCGGCCGATCTTCTGGCCGCCGCATGGGTTGGCGCCTGGGCCTGGATCGCCGTCAAGGTGTATCGCTGGGTGGGAAGCCTCGCCGCCGTCGGAGACACCGTCCACAAGCGAGGACAAAGCCTCGCCACGGACCTCGACCAAACCGCCGCGAAGCTGCGCGACATCCCGCTGGTCGGCGACCGCGCCGCTGACCCTCTCGCGCAGGCCGCCGACGCGGCACGATCACTCGCCGCTGCCGGGCGAACCGAAAGTAACCTCGTCCATGACCTAGCCGTGCTGATCGTCATCTTGATAGTCATCGGTCCAGTTGGGCTCATTGTGGTGTCCTGGTTGCCTCGCCGGCTTCGATGGGTCACCGACGCTACCGCCGCGTCACGGCTTCGCCACGCCCCGGGCGGAGCCGATCTCCTCGCCCTACGCGCGCTCGCCAACCAGCCGCTCCGCACCCTTGCAAGGCTCGACCTTGCTCCACTGAAAGCCTGGCAACACGGTGAGTCAACCACCGTCCGCACACTGGCCAACCTCGAACTTCGCCGACTCGGGCTTCGTCCCGCACCGACCAACACGACCCAACTCGACAACCGGGCACCGCATACAACGTTGGACATGCGGTAGTACGGCAGGCAGCCGGTCCAGGAGTATCTGCAAAGGCCGCGCACCGATTGGTCGCCTCGGTGCGCGCTGCCGCGGATTGGTCGTCTATGGGTGTAGACCGAGGCTGGTCAACACGTCCTCGGCAGCCCGCTGGTGTGGTGACACGGCCTCTTGACCGTCCATCTTGGACAGTGCGGTTGCGAGCACGATGAGTGCTTCGGCTTCGGCGAACCGGTACCCGGTCTCCCGATGGATGTCCACCGCGCGACGGGCGTCGCGGGCAGCGTCTGCCAGTGACCGCAAGCCGAGGCGTGCTCGAGCCGTCGCGGTCAATGCCAGGCCAAGCAGCGGCATGAGGTGGCACTTCTCGGCGAGGCCCGCCGCCTCAATCGCGAAGCCGAGCGCCGCGCTGTAGTCGCCGGCTGCGACCCGGTTGCTGGCCATCCCTACGAACGCCTCGGCAGTCTCGTACGGGCGGTCCGCTCGGCCGGCCAGCCGGATCGCCTCCCGGTGGCAGTCCAGGGCGACCGTATGGTCGCCAAAACGGTCGTAGGTTTGGCCGAGCGCGCTCAGCGCGGCAGCCTGTTTCGCCGGCCACCCGAGATCCCGGGCCAACGAGACCGCGGCCTGCGCATGTTCCAGCGCAAGGTGATGGCGGCCGGTGTCGCGGTGCACCGCCGCCAAACTGACCAGGATGGACGGTTCGGCGGACCGGTCGCCCGTTTGGCGGCAAAGCGCCAGCCCGTGCTCCAAATGCCGCAACGCGTCGGCGAAGCGACCGAGGAGGTGAAGTACGGCGCCCACGCTGTCCTGTACTTCGACCGCCCGATCGGAGGCGCCAGCACGCTCGTAACCGGCGAGAGCCTCGCCGAGTTCGGCGGCGGCCAACTCCAACCGACCCAGCCGCCGGTATCCGTCACCGAGGTTGGCTTGAATCCGCGCGACGCCGACCGTGTCGCCGGCCGCCCGGCTGAGCCTCAACGCCGCCTCAAACCGTGCTTGGGCTCGTCGTAGCCGTCCGGTCTCGCCGTACACCACGCCGAGGTTGCCGTAGGCGGAAATTTCGCCTTCGTGCCAGCCGGATCGCCGGCTCAGTTCCAACGAACGCCGCAGGTATGCGATCGCTTCGCCCTGCCGGCCCTGGCTGTGACGGACATGGGCGAGGCTGTGGTACAACCAGGCTTGGGCCTGCTCGTCGCCCTCACGGTTGGCCGCGTCGAATCCTGCGGTGCTGGCGGTGAGGTAGTCGGTGAAGTGGCCATGCCGGGCCAGGTAGCGGCGCAACGCACCCGCCAGCCGCCAGGCGAGCGACCGCGGTCCCTTCTCCGCGAGCGTGACACACGCGGCTACCAGGTTCGCCCGCTCGGCGTCCAGCCAGGAGCGCGCGCCACCGCGGTCGGTGAACGGGACCGATCTGGCGTCGTCGTCGACGACTGGCACCCGCAGCAGATCCGGATACAGCATCGCCGCCGCGCGCTCGGCGGCGGCCAGATACCACCGGAACAGTCGCCCAGTAGCCGCGTCGGAATCGGCATCCGTGCGCACGGCGGACTCGCTTGCGTACTGTCGGAGCAGGTCGTGGAACGTGAATCGGCCATACGCATGCTCGTACACGAGATGCGCGCAAGCGAGTCGGTCGAGCATACGGGCAGCGTCCACTTCGGACACGCCGGCGAGTGCCGCAGCCGCGCCGGCGTCGAAGTCGGGTCCGGGCACCAGACCCAACAGCCGGAACAGCCGTTGCGTCTGAGGCGGCACTGTGCGGTACGACAGGTCGAACGCGGCCTGAACCGCTGCCTCCAGATCGCCGTCGACGGCGAGCGCGGCAAGCTTGTTCTGCCCGACCAGCTCGGCGACGTAGTCGGCCGTGCTGCGCTGCGGGTTGTCGATGAGGTTCGCGGCCGCGATTCGCAGGGCCAGCGGCAGGTAGGCGCAGATCCTGGACAGTTCGTCGACGGCCGCCGCATCGGCGGCTACCCGACCTGTGCCGAGGCTCCGGCTGAGCAAGGCGTGTGCCTCGTCGCGGGTCAGTACGTCAAGCCCGACGCGGTGCGCCCCGTCCAACGCCACCAAGCCGCCAAGTCGGTCGCGACTGGCGACCAGGACCAGGCACCGCGGACTGCCAGGCAGCAGCGGGCGGATCTGGTCCACCGAGCGTGCGTTGTCCAAGACGACGAGTACTCGCTTGCCAGCCAGGAGCGAACGGTAAAGTGCGGCCGCCTCGGCCAGATCCGGTGGCGCTCCGGCCGGTGGAACACCGAGAGCGTGCAGGAACTGTGCGAGCGCGTCGATCGGCTGCACCGGTTGGCCCGGAGCGTACCCGCCCAGGTTGACGTAGAGCTGGCCATCCGGAAAGCGGCCGGCGACCCGATGTCCCCAGTGGACAGCCAGCGCAGTCTTGCCCACTCCGGCCGTACCGGAGATGACCGCGATACCACCGGCGGTGGCCGGCTCGCCGGCGCCCAGCGCATCAAGCAGCGAATCCAGAATCGCGATCTCCCTGCCGCGTCCGACGAAGCCGAACACGTCGTGCGGAAGCTGGCCTGGAACCCGTACCGGGTTCGACACCGGTTCCTGAGGCCTCCACGCGAGGACGGATTCCGGCGTCGCCGCGCTCGGCCCGAAGACAGTCGTCTCCACGATCCTGTCGTCGGCCCGCAGGATCGCCTCGTGCAGCCGTTGCAGGGTGGCGCCCGGCTCGATACCCAGCTGCTCGGCAAACAACGTCCGAGCCTGCCGGAACGTTTCCAGCGCATCGGCCTGGCGACCTGCGCGGTACAGCGCCACCATGAGGTACACCCATAGCCGCTCCCGGTACGGATGGGCTGAGATCATGGCGTTCAGCTCGACCGTCAGGGCGACTTCGCGCCCCCCGGCCAGGTCAAGTTCGATCCGCCGTTCCAACGCGTGTTCCCGAGTCTCCTCAAGGCGTCGCGCCGCCGCTTCCAGCGGCGGCGTGCGAAGTCCATCCAGTGCCGGCCCTCGCCAGAGTTCGAGCGCCTCGCGCAACGCTGCGGCCGCCTCGTTCGGCTTCCCGTCGAGCACCAACGTCTTGGCTTGCCCGACAAGCCGGTCGAATCGCTGTAGATCCAATTGACCGTTGGCGACACGGAACATATAGCCCGAACCGCTCGTCTGGATCACTTGCGCGCCATCCGCCGTTCGGCTCAGCAACCGGCGCAGTCTCGTAACCCGGTTGCGTACCTGGATCTGAGCGGTGGCTGGCGGATCATCACCCCACGCCGCCGCAACGAGCTTCTCGATCGGGACGACCCGATTGGCTTCCAAGAGCAGCGCCGGCGGGATGCTGCGACCCCGTGGACCACCGAGCGGCACGGTCCCGTACTGATCGTGCAGTTCGACCGGCCCGAGCAATCGATACTCCATCTACGGCGCACCCCCGATGACCGAGCAGCCCCCACCAGGCGCCGCCATGGACTATCGGGCGACTTCGTTGGCGAGATCTCCGGCGGCGATTATATGCAGGTCGACGCTCACCTCTGGAGACCAGCAGACAGCCGATAGCCCCTGCTGGGCGGGGCTGGCCACATCTCTGAACCACATGCGGTCGACGCCTTCACGCATCGTGACAAGTGGTCGGATGTGGACGGACCGTGACCACCAAGTCCGCACGGCAACGGGGTCAGAACTGCCGACACCGCGCACGATCGGGCGACGAGCGCAGTTGTGAGGAATCGATGATCGGCCGGTTATTCACAGATGAAGCCAACTGTCACCCTGCCAGTGGACGGCACTCTTCCCGACATTCCCGCTGGGCGGCAGCCGAAAGGGCTACGCAGTTGCGGAGTTGGACCAGCTCCAGGAGTGCCGAGAGGAGATCGCCAGGATCCTCGCCAGGTATGCGGGACCGAAGTTCGCAACCCCCGCTCCGCGCCCATAGGCGCCGTGGCACCGGCGACCGGGCGACCCCGTATCCAACCCCATCGGACGCCGCCGAGAGCAGGACGATCGGCTATGGCCGGCAGACCTCGGCCAGCATAGCCGCGGCGTTGACACTCGACTGTCGTCGAGGCCACTTGAATGGCTTCACCCACGTGGTGGCGTTCGGCCGGGCCGAGCCAGGCCCGCGCCCCTCCCAGGCGTCCGCCAACCCACAAACGCTCCGCGACATCGGCGAACAACAGCCGCTGGCCGCCCCCAGGGGCGGCCAGCGACGGCTGGCAGTGGGTGCCTCGATGCGGCCTGGCGCCGTCCGTGGGGTCGTGCGTCGTACGGGGAGCGAATCGTCACCGGCCCCTCAGCTTGGCGCGCACGGCCGCTACGGGCGATACACGGCGGTCGTTTCGATCCGGTCGAGTGTGCGGATTTCGATGGTGGTCACCTTGTCACCCCCCCTTTTTCCATCGGTGTGGTGGACACTGTCCTCGTCCGGACCCGGTCGCCGTGTCGTGCCATCAGGTCCGCGCTCGGTGCGCACGGCCGCTACGGGTAAAATACGGCGGTCGCTTCGATGCGGTCGAGTGTGCGGATGTCGATGGTGGTCACGTTGTCACCCCCTCTGTTTGTCGGTGGGTGGACTGTCCTCGTCCGGTCGGACCCGGTGACCGTGTCGGTGCCATCAGGTCCGCGCTCGGTGCGCACGGCTGCTAGGGGTGATGCACGATGGTCGTTTCGATGCGGTCGAGTGTGCGGATGTCGATGGTGGTCACCTTGCTACCCCTCTCTTCATCGGTGGGTGGACTGTCCTCGTCCGGTCGGACCCGATGACCGTGTCGGTGCCATCAGGTCCGCGCTCGGTGCGCACGGCCGCTAGGGGCGATACACGAAGGTCGTCTCGATGCGGTCGAGTGTGCGGATTTCGATGGTGGTCACCTTGTCACTCCCCTTTTCCATCGGTGTGGTGGACACTTTCCTCGTCCGGACCCGGTCGCCGTGTCGTGCCATCAGGTCCGCCCTCGGTGCGCACGGCTGCTAGGGGTGATGCACGATGGTCGTTTCGATGCGGTCGAGTGTGCGGATGTCGATGGTGGTCACGTTGCCATTCCCTCTGTTTGTCGGTGGGTGGACTGTCCTCGTCCGGTCGGACCGGCGACCGTGTCGGTGCCACTAGGCCCGCCCTCGGTGCGCCAGGCTGCTACGGGTGATACACGAAGGTCGTTTCGATCCGGTCGAGTGTGCGGATCTCGATGGTGGCCACCTTGTCACCCCCCCTTTCCATCGGTGTGGTGGACACTGTCCTCGTCCGGACCCGGTCGCCGTGTCGTGCCATCAGGTCCGCGCTCGGTGCGCACGGCCGCTAGTGTCCTGCGCCGGGAATTCGTTGAAGATATGAGGCGAGGCGGTCGAGGATCTCGTCTGCGGTCTTGGTCCAGGTGAAGGGTTTCGGGTCGCTGTTCCACTGTTCGATCCAGGTGCGGATGTCTTTCTCCAACGCCTGGATCGACCTGTGGGCGGCGCGGCGCAGTCGCTTGTCGGTGAGGAGTCCGAACCACCGCTCGACCTGGTTGAGCCAGGATGAGTAGGTCGGGGTGAAGTGCATGTTGAACCGGGGATGCGCGGCGAGCCACCGCTTGATGGTGGGGTGCTTGTGGGTGCTGTAGTTGTCGCAGATCAGATGCACGTCAAGGCCGGCCGGCACTTCGGCGTCGAGTTTGGCCAGGAACTTGCGGAACTCCACGGCCCGGTGCCTGCGGTGGATCGATCCGATCACCTCGCCGGTGGCCACATCCAACGCGGCGAACAAGGTCGTGATGCCGTGCCGGACGTAGTCGTGGGTACGCCGTTCGGGCATCCCGGGCATCATCGGCAGTACCGGCGCCGACCGGTCCAGGGCCTGAATCTGCGACTTCTCGTCCACCGCGAGAACGATCGCCTTCTCCGGCGGATCCAGATACAGCCCGACCACGTCACGGACCTTGTCGATGAACTGCGGATCATTGCTGAGCTTGAACGTGTCGACCAGATGGGGCTTGAGCCCGAACGCCTTCCACACCCGCCCGATCGTGGACTTCGACAGCCCCGACGTCGCGGCCATCGACGCCCTCGACCAGTGCGTGGCATCAGCCGGCGCCGCCTCCAACGTTTTGACGATCACCTCTTCAACCTGCTCATCGGTGATCCGCCGCGGAGCACCCGGCCGCGGCTCATCGACCAGGCCCGCCAACCGCCGGGCCACGAACCGGTTACGCCACCTACCGACCGTCTGCGGCCAGATCCCCAACTGCGCGGCCACGTCCTGATTCGACTTACCCTCCGCGCACCCGAGAACTATCCGGCACCGCTGCGCCAACGCCTGCGACGACTTCGCCCGCCGCGACCAACGAACCAGCGTCTCCCGCTCCTCACCCGACAACACCAACGGCACCTTCGGGCGCCCACGACCAGCCACACACCGCACGCTACATTAATTCATCGAACTACCGGCGCAGGACACTAGGGGCGATGCACGATGGTCGTTTCGATGCGGTCGAGTGTGCGGATGTCGATGGTGGTCACGTTTTCACCCCCTCTGTTTGTCGGTGGGTGGACTGTCCTCGTCCGGTCGGACCCGATGATCGTGTCGGTGCCATCAGGTCCGCGCTCGGTGCGCCAGGCTGCTACGGGTAATGCACGGCGGTCGTTTCGATGCGGTCGAGTGTGCGGATGTCGATGGTGGCCACATTGTCACCCCCTCTGTTTGTCGGTGGGTGGACTGTCCTCGTCCGGTCGGACCCGGTGACCGTGTCGGTGCCATCAGGTCCGCGCTCGGTGCGCCAGGCTGCTACGGGTGATACACGACGGTCGTCTCGATCCGGTCGAGCGTGCGGATCTCGATGGTGGCCACCTTGTCACCCCCCTTTTCCATCGGTGTGGTGGACACTGCCATTCTCCGGCCGGACCCGATGACCGTGTCGGTGCCATCAGGTCCGCCCTCGGTGCGCACGGCCGCTACGGGTGATACACGCCGGTCGTTTCGAGCCGGTCGAGTGTGCGGGTGTCGATGGTGGTCACGTTGTCATCCCTCTCTTTGTCGGTGGATGGACTTTCCTCGTCCGGCCGGACCCGGCGACCGTGTCGTTGCCACCAGGTCCATCCTCGGTGTGTGCGGCCGCTACGGGCGATACACGACGGTCGTCTCGATCCGGTCGAGTGTGCGAATCTCGATGGTGGTCACGTCGTCACCCCCTCTCTCATCGGTGGATGGACACTGTCCTCGTCCGGCCGGACCCGATCCCCGTCTCGGCGCCACCGGGTCCGAGCCAAAGTAGGTAGCGCCGTCCCGGTCGTGCGGCCCGGCGCCGTTAGTGGGCCGTACGTCGCACAGGAGTGAATCGTCACGGGCCGCTGAGCTTGGTGCACACGGCCACTACGGACGGAACACGGCGGTCGTTTCGAGCCGGTCGAGTGTGCGGATTTCGATGGTGGTCACGTCGTCACCCCCTTTCCTTCAGGGGCCCTTCCTCCGTCGGCGTGGTGGTCACGTTCCTCGTGCGGCGGACCCGGTGGCCGTGCCGCTGCCACCAGGTCCGAGCCCAGAGGAGGTGGAAGCCGCCCAGTACCGCGATGACAGCCACGGCGTCGAACAGGTCGGCACCCGTGCTGGTGTCGGCGACAAGAGTCTCGACCGCGCGGACAAGCAGGAGAAGAGCGGCGGGTAGGACGGTGCTGGCCGCGACTGTCAGACAGATCGCGGTGCCGATGACGAGGACCAGGGCGTACGCGCGGACGGCGCGACGTTCGTGCGCGGGCAGTCGACGGCTCGGGTCTGCGGCGGGTGAGTGGTGGACGCGTCGCAGGCGCCGCCAGAGCCGCGCGGTGGTGTACCGGAAGTAGGCTGTACCGTCGGCGTAGAGGTTGGTGCAGCCGGTGAGGTCCTGGAGGACGAAGTAGGCATCGGTGCGCATGAAGACAAGGCACTCGAACGGGATGGGGATAAGCGAGAGAAGCACCGTCGCAGCGAGGAGCCGTTCGGTCAGACCCGTGGGTTGGGCAACCGCGAGGGTAAGAATGGCTATGGCGGCGATGGACAGGTTGACCGCGGCCCCGGCCAGATAGACCGTCAGCCGCGTGCGGCGTGGTTCGGTCCAGACACCGGTGACGTCGGTCTGTGCAGCCAGGAAGTGCAGTCGCGTGCTCAGGCTCATTCGCCCGGGTACGTCGGCGGCACGGGCGGTGGCCAGATGCGCCAGCTCGTGCATCGCAATGATCGCCCAGGCAATCGCGGTGTTGCCGAGCATGACCGCACCGCCGCTGTCACTCCAGATCAAATCCCGGTAACCGGGGAACAGGCTGCGGTCGGCGAGGACCGCCACGATCCCGGCGACCACGATCCCGGCCGTGGCCCACGCGGCGGCCGGGTGCAGCAACCACCGCACGTGCCGCGCCCGCAACCAGGGCAGCGTCGGCCGGAGCGGTGGCGGCAGCACGATCGCACGACCGTCAACCTGGCTGAGAAATCCAAGCCCGAGCAACGTGGTAACGAACGTCGCCACGTCCACGTCCTGCCCCTCGGCCAGGAGCATGGCGCGGACCGCGTCCACCGTCCGACCCTCGGAGAGCAGCTCGATCGCCCGCACCGCGACCGGTGGCACGGCGACAAACGTTCCCGTCTCGACCCGACCGACGATCCAACCGCCACGCGCCGAACGCATCCGCAGCGGACACACGAGCACGCTGGTCGCACCGGATACCGGCTTCACGAACACCTCCAAACGGGTCGTTGCAGCCATCGTTGTGTTGCGTCTAATCAAAACGTCACCGAACAATCATCGGTTCCTCACAGCTAACCCACGGTCGCGTGTCCGCCGCGAAGTGTGGTGTGCCTTGACGAAAAAGCATCGAGCACCGATATCCTGCTCACGTCGTCGCCCGCGGTCACAGGATCGCTGGTGTGACATCCCGTTTCGACAACGCCGCACCGGTGGCTCCGGGTGTACCGCGCCGGTCGCGATGGTTGTGCCGTGGGTCCCGGTGCTACCGAGGATCCGCGGCACGTGCTACCCCACCCAATTCGTCCTCACCGAGCGGACGGGATCCCCCATGAGCGACATGTACCGGCAATCAGCTCACGTCGACCTGACGGAGGCATGGCAGCAGCTACGAAGGAAGCGCGTGTCCCACGCGCTTCTCGACGAACAGTCAGGGCAGACCATTCCGGTACTGTCACACTACTCGGACGTACGTGCCGCACTACAGGGCAGTGGCCAGGAAGGCGACGACTTCGTCAACCGCAGCACTCTGCTCCCGTTGTACCTCCCCTGCCCCGAGGCACTGACCGTGCTCTCCGAACTCGGAGCCGAACCGGTGACAGCGGCGGGCGATCCGCCGTTCCACCCTCAAATGCGCGCGGCACTCGAATCGGTGTTTCCCTGGAAACGAAGCCACGTAGCCTCGTACGCCCGAGTCATCGAGGGCATCGTCACGGAGTTGCTCGACTCCCGTATCGGGGAGACGGTCGAACTCGTGGACCAGTTCGCGGCAGAGCTTCCGCTGCGCGTGATTCTGCATCTCATCGGGGCGCCAGCCGGAGACGGCGCGCAGATCCGCAAGTGGTCCGACGGGCAGATCCACTTCATCTGGGGCCGGCCGGAGCCCGCCGAGCAGGTCCGGCTCGCGCACAATCTCGTCGCGTTCTGGCTGTACTGCCTGGAACTCGCCGAAAACAACCCACCGCCGCACAGCATCACCGCACGGCTGCTCGCAGCCGGCGTGACCACCAACCAGGCGGCGAGCTTCGCCTTCAACCTCCTGGTCGCCGGGCATGAAACGACCAGGAACCTGATCGTCAACATGCTGTTCCTGCTGCTCGTCAAACCGCAGCGATGGCAGCGACTGCTGGACCAGCCGGCACTCGTACCGATCGCGGTTGCCGAAACGAACCGGTACATGCCCCCGATCATCGCCTGGCTGCGGGAGACCGCCCGTGACGTCACCATCGATGACGAACTACTGCCTGCGGGTACCCGGATCCTTGCCCACATCGCAGCGGCGAACCGCGACATGCCCGGCGGTGACGACTTCGACTTGATCACTAGACCAAGACGCCCGCTCTCCTTCGGCGGCGGGCCACACTACTGCATCGGAGCCGCGCTCGCCGTCCAGGAGGCGGAGACCGCATTGCGTGTGATGCTCACGCGTTTCCGGAACCTCGCGCTCACCCAGAACTACACACCGCGATGCGAGGAGAACATCGGCTTCCACGCGCCTTCGGAACTGTGGGTGACAAACGGATAGGTGCACGGTACAGGCTGTCGACCGCGTCGTGCCCCTCATGGACGAGTGGCTGTGCTGTTGCCCGACCGTATGCCGGCCTGCATCAGCGGCGAGCAGTACGACGCGAACCGGACGCGAACCGGACGCGCACGAGACGGTCGACTGACCGGCCGGTGCCGCAAGGACTGTGCCCGAGCGGGGCCTGCTCGCGGTCGCGTGGCGCGGCGAGGAGCAAGTTCGTAGAAGTGGACACGCGGACCGTGGCCGTCCGCAAAACTTGGCCCATGGCCACTGCTACCGAGGTGGAGCGCGGTGCGTCTTCCCGGTCGGCGGTGCTGAGCCGGGCGCAGGTGAACGTCGTCTTCGTGGCGGTCATGCTCGGGATGCTGCTCGCCGCGCTGGATCAGACCATTGTGTCGACCGCGCTGCCGACCATCGTCGCCGACCTCGGTGGTGCGGGGCACATGTCGTGGGTCGTCACCGCCTACCTGCTGGCCGAAACGGTGTCCACGGTACTGGCCGGCAAGTTCGGTGACCTGTTCGGCCGCAAGCTGGTGTTCCAGGTGAGCGCGGTCGTGTTCGTGGCCGGCTCGGCGGTGTGCGGCCTGGCCAACGACATGCTGGTGCTGATCGCTGCGCGGGTGGCGCAGGGCATCGGCGGAGGCGGGCTGATGGTCACCGCGATGGCGCTGATCGCCGATGTGATCCCACTACGCGACCGCGGGCGGTATCAGGGGGCGCTGGGTGCGGTGTTCGGCGTGACGACGGTCGTCGGGCCCACCGTGGGTGGGTTGTTCACAGACCATCTGAGTTGGCGGTGGGCGTTCTACATCAATGTCCCGGTGGCGGTGGTGGTGATCGCGGTGGCGGCCAGGGCCATCCCCGCCGTGCGCGTGCCGGGCCAGCCGATCGTGGACTACCTCGGCATCGCCTTAGTCGCGGTGGGATCGTCGAGCATGATCCTGGCGTTGTCGTGGGGCGGCAACGAGTACACCTGGGGTTCGCCGGTCATCATCGGGCTGTTCGCCGCAGCTGTCGTGTTACTGGCCGCATTCGTCGTCGTGGAGATGCGGGTTCCCGAACCGATGCTGCCGATGAGGCTGTTCCGCAACTCGGTATTCACGATCTGCTCGACGCTGAGCTTCATCGTCGGCTTCGCCATGCTCGGCGCGATGACGTTCCTCCCCACGTTCCTGCAGTACGTCGACGGCGTGTCGGCGACCGCCTCCGGCGTTCGCACGCTGCCGATGGTCGTCGGGTTGCTGCTGACCTCTGTCATCTCCGGCAACCTCGTCAGCCGCACCGGTCGCTACAAAGCGTTCCCCATCGCGGGCGGCGCGGTCATGTCGATCGGGTTGCTCTTGATGTCCACAATGGATGCCGGCACGGGTGTGTGGGTCGAGTCGGTGTACATGTTCGTGCTCGGGGCCGGCATCGGCCTGTCGATGCAGGTCCTCACGATTGTGGTGCAGAACACGGTCTCCTACACCGATCTCGGTACCGCCACGTCCGGGGTGACGTTCTTCCGCACCCTGGGCAGTTCCTTCGGCACAGCGATATTCGGCACCCTGTACGCGAACAAGCTCGGCCCCAGTCTCAGCGCCGCCCTCGCCGCTGATCCCGGTCTGCCGCCGGCTGCGGCGCACAGCCCGGAGGCGCTCAGGGCGTTGCCCGCGGCGCAGGCCGCACCCATCATCAACGCGTACGCCGACACGATCGGCTACGTGTTCCGTTGGGTCGTTCCCGTCGCCGTTCTGGGTTTCCTCGTCGCATGGCTGCTCAAGGAGCTACCGCTGCGCGACAGCGCCCGTGCCACCGCGTCCGACGTCGGGGAGGGCTTCTCGACCCCGCACTCGGCCGACCGCGTGGCCCAACTCGAACGAGCCATCAGCGCCACCATGCGCACCGTCGATCCCCGCGGGGTCTTCGACGGCGTGCTCGCCGCCTCCGGTAGCCCGCTCAATCCGGCGCAGGCGTGGGCCGTGGGCCAGACCCACCTGCATACGAAGGCCCGCGGAAACGCAGATCTGAACACGATCGCCCACGCACACCGGCTACCACCGGAAGTTGTCATGCCTGCCTTCGCCGATCTGTGTCAGGCCGGCTACGCCCGTCTCGACGGCGACACCGTCGAGCTCACCGCCGTAGGTCAGCTACAGCTCGAACGTGTCCAGGGCGCCTGGCGGCAGTGGCTCGACACCCGCCTGGACGACATCACAATGACCGACCCGGCCGACCGGGTGCTGCTGGATCAGGCCCTGGACAACATCGCCACGAAGCTCGTCGACGAACACGCCGATCGCGTACCTCGCTGAACCGCAGGCCCATGTTCCGCGAGGGTCTCGTCTGAGTGCGGTATCCCCACGTGGTGGGGCTACCACGGTGGTGGTAGTGCAGCGGCCTGCCGACAGAGGACGCCGACTACCCGCCTCAATCCCGATAGTTGAAGCCATGATCGAAGTACACGACCTGACCAAGCGCTACGGCGACCGGACTGCCGTGGACGGACTCAGCTTCACAATCAGACCCGGGATCGTTACGGGTTTCCTCGGACCGAACGGCGCCGGTAAATCGACCACGATGCGGATGATTCTGGGGTTGGACCACCCCACGGCCGGGACCGCCACCGTCAACGGCCGCCGATATGCCGATCATCCCGATCCGTTGCGGCAGGCCGGTGCCCTGCTCGACGCCAAGGCGGTGCACACCGGCCGCTCGGCATACCACCATCTGCTGGCCTTGGCGGCGACAGCGGGCGTACCGCGGTCGCGGGTCGACGAGGTGATCGACATCGTCGGGCTGTCGCAGGTGGCACGCAAGCGCGTCGGCGGATTCTCCCTCGGCATGGGACAGCGGCTCGGCATCGCCAGCGCACTGCTCGGCGACCCGGACGTCGTCATCCTGGACGAGCCGACCAACGGCCTCGACCCGGAAGGGGTGCTCTGGATCCGTAACCTGATGCGGGACCTCGCAGCCCAGGGCCGCACCGTCTTCGTCTCTTCGCACCTGATGAGCGAAATGGCACTGACCGCCGAGCACCTCATCGTGATCGGCCAAGGCCGGTTGCTCGCCGACGTCTCCATGAGCGGGTTCATCGACCGAGCCGGCCGCGACAGCGTCCGGGTCCGCTCGCCCCGCGCTGCGGAGCTACACGACCTGGTCGCCGGGCCGCACGTGACGACGCTGAGCGTCGAGCGCGGCGTCCTGGAGATCACCGGCCTATCGGCTGCCGACATCGGCGACCGCGCCGCCCTCGCCGGAATCCCCCTGCACGAACTGACCATCCAGCGGCCGTCGCTGGAAGAGGCATTCATGGAGTTGACCAAGGACACCGTCGAATACCACGCCACCTCGACCGCAGCCACCTCGGCTGGAGCCGTCCCGACCGACAACACGCTGACCGGAGCCGCACGATGAGCACAGTCGCCCTCACCCGCCCCCCCATCCGCGTCACCCAGGCCCGGGTCACCCGGAGCGAATGGATCAAGTTCTGGTCGCTGCGGTCGACCGTGGCCACGATGGTCGTCGCGGCCGCCCTCCTCATCGGCATCGGGCTGCTCGCCGCGTCGATATTCACCGGCGACACAAGCACGACCACCACCGGTGCCCCGCCCGGCCCAGGCTCGGGGGCCAGCGACCCTGTCTCGGCGAGCCTGGCCGGCGTGACGTTCGCCCAGCTGGTCTTCGGCGCCCTCGGCGTGCTGTTCATGGCCAGCGAGTACGGCACCGGCCAGATCCGGTCATCGCTGGCCGCCGTACCGAAACGGCTACCGGTCCTCTGGGCCAAGATCACCGTCTTCGCCGCGGTCGTCTTCACCGTCGCATTCGCCGCTACCGCGATCGCCTTTACCGGCGGCCAGGCCATCATCGGCGACGGCGGCGCCTCCTGGTCCGACCCGGGCGTGGCCCGAGCTGTGATCGGTACGGCCGTCGTCCTAACCGGATCCGGCATCCTCGGCATCGGGCTCGGCTCCCTCCTACGCTCGACGCCGGCCGCGATCAGCACTCTGTTCGGGGTCCTGTTCCTCCTCACCGGCGTCGCGGAACTCCTGCTCCCCGACGGATGGAGCACCGCGCTGCAGTACCTGCCCTCCAACGCCAGCAGCGCCTTCACCGCCGTCACCCAGCAAACCGATGCGCTGACCCCATGGGCCGGCCTGGCCGTCTTCCTCGGCTACCTGGCCGCCGTCATCGGAGCCGCGGCGTGGCGTCTCAAGCACTCCGACGTCTGACCGCCCCGCGTGCACAGTTCACAGGAGCCACCGATCTACCGCTGGACACAGCCGGATCGGTGGCTCCCACACATCCATCCAGCACGTCGAGTCAACGCGACTCCGTAGACGGGCGGACGGCCGGACGGCGGGACAGCGGAGAACACTGCCGGGGATCTGCCCAACTGCCGCGCGCAACCCTGCGCGTACACATCCTCGAACCGGCCCCCGACCTCACGCGATGGGAAGATCCCGTCGATTGCCATGCGGGTCACCGCGTCGGCTCAGTCTGCTTCGAATCTGACCCGAAGGATGGTCACCGGCATTCCGACCAGGGGCTGGCAGGCCTCGTCGGCGAGGGCGGCCTTCGATCTCCAACGCGCTCGAGTTGCCTGGGATCGGCCCATAGCTGCCAGGCCTGGGCCAGTCGGGCGCCTAACCAACTCCCAGTCCCCCCGCCCAGAGGGCATCTTCTATGCCTGCCACACGGACGCTTCGATGTGATGCTCTGACATAGCGACGCCGAACTGGCGCAGGCGATGGAGAGGAAGGACGAGAATGGCGGCCGGCGGTACAGTTCGTGGGATCGATGGGGATCCCAACGAGGTCGGTCGGCGCCCAGGGGGCAGCGACATCAACCAACCCAACGGGTAGCAGGGGTTCTGTAGTGGGCGCCAGCGTCGAGATCTACGTGAAATATGCGGGGGAGGGGCAGGCGCTCGCACGCCGGGTGGCCGAGTTGCTCGAGGTTACCGGCTATTTCTGGTCCGAGCGTGGATTCGTCCTGGCGGTGGCCGCCGAGCGGTGGATCGGGTTCTCCGGTTGGGCGCACGTCGACATCGACGCCACCGTACTGGGTGAAGACGGGGAGCCGGGTCCGGCCGAGGGCACCGCGTTCTCACCGTACGAGTTCGAGCTTGCGCTCAGCCTGCGTGGTCCCTTGGAGCGGCTCGGCTGGGTGGTCTTCGATCGGTTGACCGAGTTGGGTCTGCCGATGGCCTATGGCGGCGACGGGTCCGTCTTCGCCGACTTCCTGCCCTGTCGCGGAGTCCGCATGTTTCCGCCGCGGACCGATGTCGAGGAGCCCGGCCGGTCGTGGTGGTTCGAGCCCCGGCTGCACACCAACCCGGTCGCGCTGTGGCGTGTGGAGCCGCCGTCGCCACCGGCGCCGGCGGGGCGGGCCATGGTCTTCGAGACTGCGAACCTACTGCAGATGGTGCCGGTGCTGCGGGAAGACCGGATGTGGCGCTGGGGGACGCCGGTGGCGTCGGCCTTGATCGCCATCGGCGCCCGTGACATCGGCATGCTGCTCGGCTCCGTGCTGGGTACCACCGCGCGGCCCGGCCGTGCCGACCGGGCCGCGATCACCGAGGATCTGATCCATTCGCCGGCACAGTCCACTGTGGACTTTGGGAGTCGCACCGTGTCGGTGGAGGTCAGGTCCGACGGGGCGGAGGTGGTGGCATTCCCGCGCGGGCCGCACCCGGGCGGACCCGAGGAGGCCGCGTCAGGCCCGGTGGTCGGCGCGCTGATCCGACGCTGCGACGCGGCCGTCGAGCCCACGATCCTGGGTGAGTTGGTACTCGGTCTCCTCGCCGCGCTCCGCTCGCGGATGCGGGATTGACCTATCGATGGGGGTGAGCGCCCGTGTTTGCCGGGCGGATGTATCAGCGTGTTGGCGCGGCGGGGCCGGCCGACGTGTTGTCACTGGCGCGGCGGGTCAACGCCGACCGGGTGCTTCGACGGCCCCGGGACCGTAATTGAGGTCTGCACCTGCCGAACGTACGGGTCCACCGGGCAGCGGCCGAGACCGGTGTCGCCGGGCGGCATACGCGCGCTGTGCCGGCGGCACATCATGGTCCGCCCGGGCGGAGACGGACCACGCCACCAAGCGGGCAGTGGGCTAGCCAGGCGCCCGACCAGCCCTTCAGGTGGTGAGGTCGAGCACGGCGAGCGCGGCTGCCAGGACGAAGGCGCGTTGGTCGCCGGTCAGGGGAGCGGTGCCGAAGCGCGGCGTGGGGATGCCGTTGGCGTCAACGTCGATCCCTGCCGGTGCAAGCGTGGCGGCGTGGATGACGCTGAGCACACAGAGCGCCCGCAGGACGGCGTCCGCGTCTTCGGACCCGGCCACGGCGCGTATCAGGCCGTCGATGCGCTCCGGTAACCGAAAGCGGACAGCGAGGCTCTGCGCGGTCGACGGGTCACCGAACACGGACTTGAGGACTCCCGCGTGTTCGTCGATGAGGTTGAGTAGCCGCCGGACCAGCTCGGCGTTGAGACCACCAGCCGCGGTGACCTCGGCGGTGAACACCTCGAGAGCCTCGATGAGCGGGCTGACCAGCGCGTGCAGGATCTCCTCTTTGGAGGAGAAGTGGTAGTACAGCGAGCCCTTCGTCACGCCGACGCGCTCGGTGATGTCCTTGATCGAGGTGGCCGCGTAGCCATGGTCGACGAACAGCTCCCGCGCGGTGGTGAGGATCTGTCTGCGCGTCGCGTCGGCGCTGCTGCCTACGGTGCGTGCCATCCCGCTCCTAGTCGTCGCTCCGCGTCCGCGCCGAACTTGAGGCCGGACGTTACACCCTCTCAGGCTCGCCACAGGTGACGTACGTAGCGTCTGGCCAGCATACCGACCGTTTGATTAATTTTCTACGGCACGGTACGGTCCGTGAGAATACCGACCGTTCGATTAATTGGTCGGTGGTTGGTGCAACCGGTCACCGATCCGCCCATCCCGTCCCGCGGTGGGCAGCCACCAGCAAAGGGAACCCACATGACCGATCTTCGACCGAATCGCCGCATGGTCATCACGGGAGCTGCGGCCATCGCCGCTGCGGCCGTCGCACCGTCGGCGCCGGCCGCAGCCGCCACCGTGGTCACGCGCCAACCCGGCGACGCGATGCTTCCTGCCGGGTCTGGACTCCCCTCCTGGGTCGACCCGAACACCGACCTGGGTTCGCGAACCCCTGGACCGGAAGTCACCTGGTCCGACTCGATCTACTTCGCCAGCATGGTGAAGGCGGGCGGTCACGATTTCGGTGTTCTGGGGCACGCACTGGCCGCGCCGAACGCTCAAGGGCTGGCGGGCATCTACGCGATCTCGGTGACGGACACGACCGCCGGCTGGTACAAGAGCCACTCCACCACCCTCACTGACGAGCAGTTCCACTGGAGCCAGGACAAGCTTGAGATCAAACTGCCCGAAATGACGTGGACCGGTGATGCCACCCGTATGACGGTGAAGGCCGCCGCGCCGTGGGGGTCCCTCGACGCCGAATTCGTGCCGACCGGACCCGTCATGAAGTACGCGGGATCCGGCCTGGTCAAGCTGCTCGATGTGCCGAACTACGAGTACGCGTTCCCGTCCATGCGCACATCGGGAACCCTCGTCATCGAGGGCCGCCAGCACGCGATCACCGGCACCGCCTGGCTGGACCGGCAGTGGGGACCGCTGCCTCAGCTCCTGCGGTGGGCGTGGATGAATCTCAGCATGCCCAACGGCGACAAGATCGCCATCTGGGACGTGATCGGCGCCGACGTGGAGGACTGCTGGGCCACCGTGCTGCATCCGGACGGTTCCTACGAACTGGTCGCGGTCGAACCGCTCGAGCGAGGGGCGTCCGAGCCGTGGACCAGTCCGCAGACCGGGCAGAAGTACCCGACCCGGTTCCGGGTCAGGATTCCCTCGCTTCGCACGGAACTGGACGTGAAGGTCACCGGGACTCCAGCGCAGGAACTGGTCCTTGTCGCCGGCGTCCGATTGGAAGCCACGGCGGCGTTCACCGGCACATACGACGGCAGACGGGTCAAGGGCGAGCACTACATCGAGCTGATCGGCCGATGGCAGTAACTGTCGAAGACACTAGGCCCGCCTCACTGCCCCGCACGGCGGCCTGACCGATCTCTCACCTCTTGCGGGCCGCCGCCGGCACCGATCCGACGGCGGCTCTACCCTTCTGCGCCGCCGTCGCACTTCGATTCCAGGAGCCCCCGTGACCGACTCGACCCGGGCCGTTGAGGTAGAGGAACAGTCCACGACCCGCACTCCACGCCACTTCGGCCTCACCTTTGCCGCCCTCATGGCCGCGATGCTGCTCGCCTCGCTCGACCAGACGATCGTCAGCACCGCATTGCCGACCATCGTCGGCGAACTGCACGGCGTCAGCCACATGGCATGGACGATCACCGCCTACATTCTTGCGGCCACCATCGTCATGCCCGTGTACGGCCGCCTCGGCGATCTCATAGGCCGTAAGCTCCTGTTCCTCGGCGGCATCGGCCTCTTCCTCGCTGGCTCCGCGGTGGCGGGGGCAGCGCAGGACATGACCATGCTGATCATCGGCCGCGCGATACAGGGAATGGGCGGCGGCGGACTGATGATCACCTCGCAGGCGATCATCGCCGACCTTGTACCGCCGCGACAACGCGCGAAGTACATGGCGCCGATCGGCGCCGTGTTCGGCCTCTCCTCGGTGGCCGGGCCGCTGCTGGGCGGATGGTTCACCGACGGCATCGGCTGGCGCTGGGCGTTCTGGATCAACCTGCCGGTCGGTGCCCTGGCGTTCGCAATCGGCGTGTTCGCTCTGCACCTGCCCCGCAAGGCCGCCGCGGTCGCCTTCGACTACCTCGGCTTCACACTCATGGCGGCCGCGGTGACCTGCACCGTCCTGGTGGCCGACTGGGGCGGCACGGACTACGCGTGGTCCGACCCGCTCATCATCGGCATGGCGGCCGCCGGCACGCTCGCCTGGGTGGTGTTCTTCTACTCTCAGAGCCGCGCTGCGGAGCCGATCATCCCGCTCCGGCTGTTTCGTAGCCGGATCTTCAACATCGCTACCCTGATCGGGTTGCTGGTCATCGGGATCGGCATGTTCGCGATCGTCGGCTACCTGCCGACGTACCTGCAGATGGTCTACGGCGTCAGCGCCACCGAGTCCGGTTTGCTGTTGGTCCCCATGGTCGTCGGGATCATGGTCACCGCCATCCTCTCCGGACGGTTGATGAGCAGGAACGGCCGTTACAAGATCTATCCCATCGCCGGCACGGTCCTTGTCGGCACCGCTGCCACCCTGATGTCCACAATGGACACCACGACCTCGCTCGTCATGGTCTGCGCCTATGTGTTCGTGCTCGGCACCGGCCTCGGCCTGATCGTACAGACGCTGGTCCTGGCGGTGCAGAACGACTTCGGCAGCGCCGATGTGGGCACCGCGACCTCCGCCAACAACTTCTTCCGGGAGATCGGTGCCACTCTCGGCACCGCGGCCGTCGGCGCCGTGTTCTCCCACCGGCTCACCGATCAGCTCGAGCACCGCCTCGCCTCCGACGCTGCCATGATTGTCGGCGACACCGACTCGCTGACCCCCGCCGCGGTCCACTCGCTTCCGGACACGACCCAAGAGGCGGTGATTCTGGCTTATCAGCACGCCTTGACACCGGTGCTCCGCTACATGGTTCCGGTATTCGTCCTCGGCCTGGTACTAGCCACTCTCCTGCCAGAGAAGAGGCTCGCCGACCACAACGCTCCGGACCCCGACGCGACACCGTCTCGCGGGTCTGAGGTGGACAATGCCGAGCCGACGGCGCTGACCGGGAACTGAACCGGACGCCTGGCGTGACAGCGACGGCGCCGCACGGTCCACTCTGGACAGAGACGTAGCCGAGTCAGGAAAGACTGCAGTACCGGGGCGACGTCGCGGGGGCCGCAGGTCTCAGCGGTTCTCGCCAGGCGGCGTCGGCGATACCGGCGTAGCGGGGAGGAGGAGGCGGAAGGTGTTGCCGCCGCCCGGGCGTGCGTCCACGGTGACGATGCCTCCGTGCTGTGCGGCGGTCTGTTGAACGATGGCCAGTCCGAGGCCCGAGCCGGGCATGGAACGGGAGGCGTCCAGGCGGTGGAACCGTTGGAAGACGCGGTCGCGGTGGTCGGCGGGGATGGTGGGGCCGCGGTCGTGGACGCTGACCTCGGCGTATGACGCCGTGCCGATGGCTGTATCGCGGATGTGAATCTCGACGTCCTGTCCGGGTGGTCCGAACTTGGCGGCGTTGTCCAGCAGGTTGACCAGAGCTCGTTGCACCGCACCGGGCCTGGCGGTGATGGTCAGAGCGTCGCGCGCGTCGAGCCGGAACGTTGTGCGCGGGTAGTGGGCGCGGGCGAGGTCGCTTGCCTCGGCGGCCAGTTCGGTGAGGTCGGTGGCGACGGCCGGCTCATCGCCGGTGTTGGAGCGGGCCAGGTTGACGAGATTGGCGACCAGATCGGTCAGCTCGATGCTCTGTGTGGCGAGGTCGGTCAGCAACGCACTGCGGTCGGACGGTGCGAGCCGATCACCTGCGTGGATGAGCAGTTCGACGTTGGTACGCAGGCTCGACATAGGGGTTCGCAACTCGTGGGCGGCGTCCTCGATCAGTTCACGCTGCTGGCGCTGGGCGACGTCCAGACGCCCCAGCATGTGGTTGAACGCCCGGCCGAGCTGGGCGATCTCGTCATGGCCACATACCTGGATGGGTTTGCTGAGGTCGCGGGTCTCGGCGATGCGTGTGGCGGCGGTGGTCAGTTCGTCGACCGGACGCAGACCGGCACGGGCGACCAGCCGTCCCGCGACGGCGGCGATGCTCGCCGCTCCGACGATCAGCGCGGCGGTGAGTAGGCCGAATCGTCGTAGGGTCGCGTCGGTTCCGGCCAGTGACCGGGCCATCTGGATTGTCTGGCCCAGGTTGCCACGGAAGGTGAGGACGCGGAAGCGGCCGTGGTCGGTGTCGACGGTGTAGCGGGCCTCCGCCTGGACACCGTTGGCGACGGCGGTATCGGCTGCGCTCCACGGCAATTCCGCAGTATCGCGGGGGACGGTGACGCGGGCACCGTCGGTGAACCGGACCTGTAGACGCAGATCGTTGTCGGCCTTCAAGGGGGTGGTGGGAATGGTGGCGGCGGCTTCGGCGGTCAGCTGCGGCAACGGGCCGTGGGTCATCGCGTTCAGCTCCCGATCGATCTGCCGGATCAATGTCTGGCTCAACGCCAACCAGGCCGATACCCCCATGACGACCGCCACGACCGTGGTCGCGGCCCCGGCGATGAGTGCCAGGCGCCGTCTGATGGACGGCCGGCCGGTCATCGCCGCTCGTCGTCGCGTAGTACGAAGCCGACTCCGCGTACGGTGTGCACCAGGCGCGGACGGCCGCCAGCTTCCATCTTGCGGCGCAGGTAGCCGACATAGACGTCGAGGCTGTTGGATGATTGGTCGAGGTCGAAGCCCCAGACGTGCTCGAACAGCTGGCTGCGGGTGAGTACCTGGCCCTGATGGTCCATGAGGGTCTGCAACAGGTTGAACTCCGTCCGTGTGAGGTCGATCGGTTCGCCGCCACGGTAGACCTGACGGGCGCGACGATCGAAGACGAGATCACCCAGTTTCTGTACGTCGGTCTGACCGGGCGGTTGCCCGGCTCGTCGCAACAGTGCCCGGACCCGGGCCAACAGTTCCTGTAACGCGAAAGGCTTCGTGAGGTAGTCGTCGGCGCCGGCGTCCAGCCCGGCAACCCGGTCCGGTAGCGCGTCTCTGGCGGTGAGCATCAGAACCGGTGTGTGGTCCCCGTTGGAACGCAACCAGCGGCAGGCGTCCAGCCCGGAAATGCCTGGCATCATGACGTCGAGCATCACCAGGTCGGGTTTGACCTTGGCGACCTGGGCGAGGGTTTGCGCGCCGTCAGCAGCCAGTTCCACCTGGTAGCCCTCGAATCGTAAGGCGCGTTCCAGCGCCTGCCGCACGGCGGGGTCGTCGTCGCTGATCAGTAGTCGGTAGCCCGAACTCATGGCGTCCACCCTAGGAACGCCGTACCGGCGCGGGTCCGCTTCTTACTCGGTTCTTAGATTCTTCGACTCCCGCGTCGGGTTCAGAATCAAATATCCGGCTTTCGTCGACCGAACACCCGGACTGCGTTCTTAGCCCTTTCTTACAGACAGCTCCGGATGCTCTTAATGTCCGGCTCCAGGCTATCTGTCGTTCACCTGATAGCCGCCTCCGGTTCAGCCGCCGGTTACCGCGCCTCGTGCGTGAGGGACTCTGGGGCAGAGTAGAAATGGTATAGCGCATGCGTTTTCGCCTCGGCCGTCGCCGCGCACAGCCGGCAGCACCTGACTCGCCGCCGGTTGGTGCGCCCCCATTGGCGACCGACGACAACGATCATGCCGGGCACGCGTTACGAGCGCCGAGTGCGTTGCACGCTTTCAACCGATACGAGATCAAGTATCTGGTTCCCAGTGACCAGCTGTCCGATGTACGCGACGAGCTACATCCCCGTCTCGATCCGGACCAGCACGGCGGCGCCGACGGCTACAGCGTGACCAGCCTCTACTACGACACCCGCCAGCTCCGCTTCTACTGGGAGAAGATCGAGGGTCTGCGGTTCCGTCGGAAGGTGCGGATTCGCCACTATGGCGACCGTGCCGGGATCACCGATGACACCGTCGTTTTCGTCGAGATCAAGCAGCGGGTCAACCGGGTCACTCAGAAGCGGCGGATCGCCATCCCGTACCAGCAGGCACGCCTGCTGTGCGACGACCGTCAAATGGTCGATTGCCAGCCAGGACAGAGGGCGTTTCTCAACGAGGTCCTCGGTCTGGTGTGCGGCTTTGATCTCGTCCCGACAGCGACAACCGCCTACCAGCGCGAGGCCTACATCGGCCGGGACGCCGACGTAGGCCTGCGAGTGACCCTCGACCACCGGGTCCGCGGCCGTGACCGCGATTTCCACCTGGCCGCAGCGGCCGAGAACCGGCTGATCGTGCCGGCGTGGCTGTCGGTGTTGGAGGTCAAGGCCAACGACCGCGTCCCGTACTGGCTGACCGACCTCGCCGCGCGTCTGAACCTGTCGATCGTGCGGATGTCCAAGTACTGCCAGAGCGTCGAGGCGTTCGGTCGCGCACCGCGCTCAATCTTCCACGTCCCCGCCGACCCCGCCGAGGCGCTCGCCCCGGCCGCACCCTTGAAGGCATAACAGTCATGGACTTCGAGCTTCAAGACCTCACAGGCACGTTCAGCGTCGCCGACATCGTCGTCTCGCTGACCCTGTCGTTCCTGCTCAGCGCCGTTATCGGCTGGGTCTACCGGGCCACACACCGCAACATCTCCTACAGCCAGTCCTACGTGCAGACGCTGATCATCCTCGGCATGCTCATCTCGCTGATCATGATGGTCGTCGGGTCCAACATCGCTCGCGCGTTCGCACTGGTCGGCGCCTTGTCGGTCGTCCGGTTCCGCAACGCGATCAAGGAGACTCGTGACGTCGGCTTCATCTTCCTCGTCATGGGCATCGGCATGGCCACCGGCACCCGCTTCTACCTGCTGGCAATCGTCGCCGCCGCGGCGATCTGTCTGGTCATCGTTGTGATGTACCGGTTCGGCTGGTTCCAGCTGAACGTGCAGCGGCAGGTCGTCAAGGTGCAGGTCCCGCCCGAAGGCAACTACACCGCGGCGATCCAGGACGTGCTGATCCGACACACCACCGAGTTCGAACTGGTCAGCATGGAATCGATCCGGGGCGGGGCGCTGACAGAACTGATGTACACCGTCCGGCTGAAGAAGGGCGGCGAGCCCGGCGACCTCATCCCCGCGCTGAGCGAGGTCACTTCCGGCCAGCGGGTCACCGTGCTGACCGGCTACGACCAGACGGACCTGTGATGGCCACTCCACCTTCGGCCGGGAAACGAGCGACGGCCGCCCGGCTGAAGCACCGGATCCCCGTCCGCGTTCGGCACTACTGGAAACTGTTGGCCAGCTGCGCCGCGGCCGTGGTCGCGCTGATCGTGCTCGCGGGCAATGTACAGGTCCGCCCGATCGTGACCAGCAGCAGCGACGGCAGATCCGACGACGTCACCCACAATGTCACCGGGTCCGTCGACCTGTTCGACAACGCCGTCGCACACACCGTGTCGATCACCTACAGCGCGGCCGCCTACCAGCGGATGATGGACGGCTACATCGCGACCGGCGACAAGGAGTACGTCCGCGCCGACGTCACCATTGACGGGACCCTCGTCAAGGATGTCGGCCTGCGCCTGAAGGGCAACTCGACCCTCGCGCAACTGACTCACAAGGGCAAGACCCGACCGTTCTTTGGCGAAGGCGCCGAAGACACCCGGGGCGGCCCCAACGCGGCCACCGACGGCCGTCCGGCCGGTGGTGGTCAGTTCCCGGGTGGTGGTCAGATCCCCGGGGGTGGTCAGTTCCCCGGTGGCGGTCTTGGCGCTGCCGGGCTGGGCGGAGTCTCGCTGGACAGCGCCAAGCCGGAAGAGCTGCCATGGCTGCTCAGCTTCGACGAGTTCGCCGACGGTCGCCGATACCAGGGCCACCGGCAGGTCGCCGTGCGTATCTCCGGCATGGGCGGCGGGAGCACCGTGCTCAACGAGGCGTTGTCCCTTGCGGTGATCGACGAGGCCGGCGAGCCGGCCCAGCGGTACGCCTACGCCGGATTCCAGGTCAACGACCGGCCGGTGAAGGCCCGGCTCCTTGTGCAGCACCCCGACGCGAACTTCGCCGACGGCATCGGTGACGGGGTCCTCTACAAGTCGCTGAGCACTGGGCGCTTCACTTATCAAGGCGAGGACCCTACCGCCTACAACGACGACTACAAACAGGTCAACAACACCGGCAGTCACGACCTGCAGCCCGTGATCAACCTGGTGAAGTGGGTCGAGCAGTCATCCGACGCCGACTTCGACGCCGATCTGGCCAGCCACGTCGAGGTGGAATCGTTTGCCCGCTACGTCGCCCTGCAGAACCTGCTGCTCAACTTCGACGACATGGCTGGGCCTGGGCACAACTTCTATCTCTGGTACGACCTGGACACCAAGCGGTTCAGCGTCATCGGCTGGGACTACAACCTCACCTTCAGCGGCGACGCCGCGCAGGGACCACACGACACGATCTCCATGGGCGGGATGCTGGGCGGAGGCGGGTTTCCGCCGGCGGGTTTCACCCTGCCGGAGGGCTTCACCCTGCCGGAGGGCTTCGCTCCGCCGGGCGGAGGCAACAATGCCGGCGGTGGTGCTCCGGGTGGGATCGCCATGGGCAACAAGCTCAAGGAACGCTTCCTCGCCTCCGGCAAATTCAAAAACGTCTACGAAGACGCCTACCGTGAGCTCTACCGGAAGATCTACGCTGACGGCGTTGCGGTGCGGTCACTCGACGCGCTCGTCGCGGCACTGTCCGGCGTCAAGGGCTATGACGGCGCCGCGACAAAATCGGACGCCGATCGGCTGCGATCAACCATCCGGCAGCGCACGACGGCACTTGCCAAAGACCCCGTGATCAACCGCTGAACAGGTGGCGTGCGGGCGTCGGCGAGCTACCACATCCGTGGTACGCCGGTGGCGAAGTTACCGCATCCGCGGTAGCTGTTCGACTGCCGGTAGACGATGCCGATCCGAGGTGTATCGCCCAAACTCGGCCGTGGTGCTCGCTGCACCGACGACGAGACGTTTCCCCGAGCGAGGTCGCACGTGTCTTTCCTGTCCCGCATCAGTCTGGCGAATCGGAAGCTGGTGGCTCTGCTCACCGCGCTCATCGTGGGACTGGGGGTATACGCGACTCTGTCGCTGAAGCAGCAATTGCTGCCCGATCTGTCGTTTCCTGCCGTGACCGTGGTCGCGACCTATCCGGGTGCGGCGCCTGAGGTCGTTGAGGAACAGGTGACCGGTCGCATCGAGAAGGCAGTTGAGGGTCTCGACGGCGTGGAAAGCACCACCTCGACTTCCCAACAAGGTTCGGTCCAGGTGATGGTGTCGTTCTCCTTCGACACCGATATCGACGAGGCATCCGCCGACGTCGAGCAGGCCGTGTCGAGGATCTCCTCGTCGCTGCCGCAAGGTGTCACGCCAGAGGTGCTCACCGGCAGCACCGGCGATCTGCCGACGATGGTTCTGGCCGTGACGTCGGACGGTGACCAGCGCAAGCTCGCCGCCGACCTGGACGACAAGGTGGTTCCCGCGCTTCGGGGGGTCGACGGCGTCAATGACGTGTCCGTCTCCGGCGTGCGTGACCAGGTCGTTACCGTCACCCCGAACGCTGCCGCCCTGGCGAAGGCTGGCCTGTCGACACAGTCGGTCATCAACGCGTTGAGCACACTCGGCGGCACGTCGTCAGCCGGACAGATCACCTCCGACGGACGCAATCTCAGTCTCGCCGTGGGCAAGCCGGTCGCGTCTTTGCAGCAGATTCTGGATCTGTGGCTGTCTGCCGCCACCCCCGCGTCTGCTGGCGGCCAAGCCGGACCCGGTTCCTCCGGCGCGCCACAGGCCGGCGGACCTCCGTCGGCGGGCACAACCCAGAGCCCCGCCGGCTCGTCCGTCGCGGCTGCGGCGGCACCCGTCCAGCTCAAGGATGTCGCCACCGTTACGATCGCCGATGCTCCGGCCACGTCGATCACGCGGACCGACGGCAAGCCGAGTCTCGGCATCTCGATCACCATGGACCACGGAGGAAGCAGCCCGGCCATCTCCGACGACGTCCGTGCCAAACTCCCGGAGCTGCAGGCCGCGCTCGGGGACAACGCCAAGCTCGTCGTCGTGTCCGACTCCGGTCCTTCAGTCAGTGACTCCGTGGACGGTCTCGTCGAGGAGGGGGCCCTCGGGCTGGCGATGGCGATCCTCGTGATCGTGCTGTTCCTACGCTCGGCCCGGGCCACGATCGTCACGGCCGTGTCGATTCCGTTGTCCCTGCTTGTGGCGCTCATCGCGGTATGGCAGCGCGGCTATTCGTTGAACATCCTCACCCTCGGCGCGCTCACCATCGCCATCGGTCGCGTTGTCGACGACTCGATCGTGGTTCTGGAGAACATCAAGCGCCACCTTGGCTACGGGGAGGACCGGCGCACCGCGGTCCTGTCCGCGGTGCGCGAGGTCGCTAGTGCCGTCACCTCGTCCACACTGACGACAGTGGCGGTGTTCCTCCCCGTCGCGTTCGTCAGTGGGTTCGTCGGACAGCTGTTCGGCTCGTTCTCGATCACCGTCTCTGCAGCCATGCTCGCCTCGCTGCTGGTCTCGCTGACCGTGGTCCCCGTGCTGGCTTACTGGTTCCTCAAGGCGCCCAAGGACGCCGCCGGTGTCCCGGCCGACGAGTATCGGGCACGGGTGGAGGAACGGGAGCGGCACGGCGTGCTGCCGCGCATCTACCTTCCGGTCATCACCTGGGCGGTCGGTCACCGCAAGAGCGTGCTGGCCGGGGCGGTGGTTCTGCTGATCGCCACGTTCGCCATGGCCGGTGGCCTGAAGACCACGTTCCTCGGCGACTCCGGCGAGGACTCGATCCGGGTCAACCAGGCCCTGCCCGCGGGTGCCGATCTGGCCACTACCGACGCCGCGGCGAAGAAGGTCGAGCAGGCTCTGTCCAGTGTGGACGGCGTGCAGTCCTACCAGGTCGTGATCGGCTCGTCGGGTGGGTTCTTCGGCGCCCGCACCGCCAACAACGTCTCATACACCCTCACCCTCGCCTCGGACGCCGACAGCTCGAAGGTCACCGACGCCGTCCGCGACACGCTCGCCACGATCACCGACGCCGGCGACCTGACCATCGGCGGCTCAGGCCCCGGTGGTGCCGACGGCCCCGGCGGGAGCAGCACCATCTCGGTGTCCATCCGTGCCGACAACGATGAGACCCTCAGTCAGGCCACGCAACAAGTGCAGCAGGCGATGGCCGAGGTTTCGCAGGTCACCGACGTGCAGAGCGATCTCAGTGAAAGCGCGCCACAGATCAGTGTCGTGCCCAACGGCGAGGCCGCTGCCCGGTACGGCCTGGCCACCGCTGCGATTGTGTCCGCGCTGCGGCAGTCGGTTGAGGGCACCACGGTCACCCAGGTCACCCTCGACGGCGCCGCGCACGACGTGGTCGTGAAGACGACTACCACCGCCCCGAACAGCCTCGACGCGGTCAAGGCGATCACGCTGCCGACCAGCAGCGGCCCTGTCCGGCTCGACCAGGTGGCCACCGTCACCCAGGTCGACGGGCCGGTACAGCGGACCCATGTCGACGGTGAACGGACCAACACCGTCACCGCCACCCCGGTCGGTGACAACACCGGTGCGGCGAGCACCGCGGTCACGGACAAGCTCGAGACACTGACGCTGCCGGCCGGTGCGAGCTACGAGATCGGTGGGGTCACCGCCGATCAAGGTGAGGCGTTCTCCCAACTGATTCTGGCCATGGTTGCTGCCATCGCACTGGTGTTCCTGATCCTGGTCGCCGTGTTTCGCAGCATCCGCCAGACCCTCATCCTCCTGGTGTCGATCCCGTTCGCGTTCATTGGCGCCTTCGGTCTGCTGCTGGTAACCGGAACCCCGTTGGGCGTCGCCGCGCTCATCGGCATCCTGATGCTCATCGGCATCGTCGTCACCAACGCCATCGTCCTCATGGACCTGGTCAACCAGTACCGCGAGCAGGGCATGACCGTGATCGACGCGGTCGTGGAAGGCGGCCGGCGACGGCTGCGTCCGATCCTCATGACCGCCCTCGCGACCATCTTCGCTCTCCTGCCGATGGCCCTGGGCATCACCGGTGAAGGCGGCTTCATCTCCACCCCGCTCGCTGTGGTCGTCATCGGCGGCCTCATCACCTCGACCCTGCTGACCCTGGTTCTGATCCCGGTCCTCTACACCATGGTCGAAACCCGTCGGGAACGTCGCCAGGCTCGCAAGCAAAGTCACGTGCCGCAGTCCGAGCACGTCACCGAGCCGGTTCCGGTTTCCTAACCGACCAGGAACTAGCCCGGCCGGTACGCACCGCGACATCCCCCCACGCGTACCGGCCGGGCACCTATGCCTCGGGTTGGCCTGGTGACGACCGGCGTGCGACTGCACGCGTTCCCTCGTTCCTTTGCCCGGGGGCGGACATGCGGGCCGGTGGGTACTGCGGTTGTGGTACCCCGTCCGCCCGCAGTTACCACGCCGAGATGAGGTCCCGCGACCGTGGGCTCGCATACCGTGAGCGGCATGGAGATGGCCGCCGTTCAGGCGTGGGGGCGCAGGCATCCCCACGTCGCCGATGCGGCGTTCGGACTCGCGCTCGTTGCTGTTTTTGGTGTGATCGTAGTGACCGGTGGACAAGGTGAGGCGATCCGAGACGCCGGGCCCGGGGATGTTCTCGCGGTCGGCACGGCGCTCGTCGCCGTGGCGGGGCGCCGCCGGTGGCCGGCGGCACTCCTGCTGCTCGCCGTGGCCGTTTCTTCCGCCTTCATCGTTGTCACGCACCACCGTCACCCGATACTCATCGTGGCCGGGATCGTCGTCGCCTACACCTTCGCCACCCGAAGCGAACGTCGACGTGCCTGGCAGGTCGCCGGCGGGTGCACGGTCGGTCTGTTCGTCATCGGCGGATTACTCGCCGACGGCGGTTGGTGGGCGCCGGAGAACCTCGGCACATTCGCCTGGGGCGCTGCGGCCGTGGCTTTCGGCGACGCGACCCGCAGCCGCCGGGCGTACATCGTCGAGGTGGAAGATCGGGCCCGGCGTGCGGAGGAGACCCGCGAGGAGGAGGCCCGCCGCCGCGTCGCCGAGGAGCGGCTACGGATCGCCCGGGAACTGCACGACATCGTTGCCCACCACATCGCGGTGATCAATGTCCACGCCGGAGCCGCCACCCATGTGTTGCCCACCCAGCCGGAAGCGGCCGGTCCGGCGTTGGCTCACATCCGCCGCGCGAGCGACACCGTGTTGAAGGAGCTGGCCTCCGTCGTGGGTGTGCTCCGCAGCTCCGACGACATCGATGTGGACACCGAACCGACCCGAGGGCTGGCCCGGCTGTCGGAGTTGCTCGACGGTTTCGCCGCCGCCGGGCTGAAGGTCGAACACCGGCGGAACGGTGCATCACGAGAACTACCCGCGGTCGTCGATCTCGCCGCCTACCGCATCATTCAGGAGGCGTTGACCAACGCCCAGAAGCACGGCAGCGGCGTGGCACAGCTGACGGTGACCTACACTCCGGCCGCAGTCCAGATCGACGTCACAAACGGGATCACCAACCCGGTCACCGACCCGGCCGCGCGACGGCGACCGCGGAAGGGGTCCGGCTACGGCCTGGTCGGGATGCGCGAACGCGCGGCCGCTGCCAACGGCACGGTCAGCGCCGGCGTCCAACCCGGCGGCCGGTTCGTCGTCCACGCGGAACTCCCGGCAGCTAAAGGGGTGTTGTTGTGACGATCCGAGTTCTGCTCGCCGATGACCAGGCGCTGATCCGCACAGGCTTTTCTATGATCATCCAGTCTGAGCCGGATCTCGAGGTGGTCGGCGAAGCCACCAATGGGCGTGAGGCGGTTGAGATGGCCCGCTCCAAGCGGGCCGACGTGGTACTGATGGACATCCGGATGCCCGACATGGACGGCATCGAGGCCACCAAACGAATCGCCGCGGACGAGAGCCTGGCCGGTGTGCGGATCCTGGTACTCACCACGTTCGAGCATGACGACAACGTCGTCCGCGCGCTCCGCGCCGGGGCGAGTGGATTTCTCGGCAAGGGCGTCGAGCCGGCCGACCTCGTCCGCGCCATCCGGGTCGTCGCCAGCGGGGAGGCACTGCTGTCGCCGAAGGCCACGGGCAGCTTGCTCGCTCGGTTCCTCGCCCACGCCGAACCCGGACCGTTACCCGTCCCGGCACCACTGGACGACCTGACCGACCGCGAGCGGGAGGTCCTCGCGCTCGTCGCGTACGGCCTGTCCAACGACGACATCGCCGCCAAGTTGTACCTGTCACCCCTGACCGTCAAGACACACGTAAACCGGGCCATGACCAAGCTGGGTGTACGGGACCGGGCCCAACTGGTCGTTATCGCCTACCAGACCGGGCTGGTCAGACCGGGCGAGTCACCGCCGTGACCGCGAACATGGACGTACTGTCATTTCGGGTTGGCATGAGCGCTGTGCGGCACGCGACGATGGCAAGGACTTGTTACGAATGAGCCAGGTGACGGCGCCCGTGGCGGGACTGAGCACCGCGGAGGCGGAGGCGCACCGACGCCGCGGCGAGGCGAACACCGCAGTGGGCGGAGCGACCCGCAGCGTCACCGCGATCGTGCGGACGAATGTCTTCTCGTTCTTCAACGTGATCCTGTTCGTCATTGGTGTGGCACTCCTGGCCATGGGCCGCTACAGCGACGCCGTGATCAGCGTGGGACTCGGACTTCTCAACGCGGTGATCAGCGCGGCTCAGGAGATCAGGGCGAAGCGCAAACTCGACCGCCTCCAGCTGTTGGACAGGGCCGACGTGCTCGTAGTGCGCGACGGTCAGGAGAGGGCGGTGGGGCCCGAGGCGGTGGTTCGCGGTGACGTGCTACGGGTCCGGGCCGGTGACCAGATCGTGGTGGACGGGCCACTGCTGGACGGTGTCCTCACCGGTGGGTTGGACGGTGGTTTGAACGGTGGTCTGTACGGGGGTCGGGTCGAGGCCGATGAGTCTCTGCTCACCGGTGAGTCGGATCCGGTCGTGAAGAACCCCGGTGATGAGCTGCGGTCGGGGAGTCTGTGCGTTGCCGGTGAGGGCTATCAGCTGGCCCGCGATGTGGGGTCGCACAGTTACGCCGGGCGGTTGACCGCTGAAGCTCGCCGGGCGACGACCGACAGAACGCCGCTGCAGCGGCGCATCGAGTTCGTGGTCCGACTCGTCATCGCACTGACGGTGCTGATGAGCAGCGCGATTCTCGCCCAGGCAGCGATCGAAGGGTTCACTGTGCTGCGGATCGTGCAGACGACCGCAGTGCTGTCCGGGCTCGTACCGTACGGCCTGTTCCTGCTCATCGCCGTCGCCTACACGGTCGGCGCCGCGTCCATCGCCCGAGATGGTGCGCTGGTCCAGCAGGTCAACGCCGTCGAGTCGGTCAGCAACGTCGATGTGGTGTGCACCGACAAGACCGGCACGTTGACGACCGGACGGCTCACCGTCCACGAGGTCGTCCCGCTCCGCGGCCACGACGTCGCCGAGGTCGAGGCCGCGCTCGGCAGCCTGGCCGGCAATGCCACCACACCGAATCTCACCATGCTGGCCCTCGCCGCGGAGCTGCCACACACCGACTGGCAGGTGCGTGAGGAGGTGCCGTTCGCCTCTTCGTTGCGCTGGTCCGGGATGGTCACCGACGCCGGCACGTGGGTGCTCGGTGCCCCCGATGCGCTCGCGCCCCGGCTACGCGAACCGATCGCGCAAGCCGCGGTCAACGAGCGGACCCGGCACGGGCTGCGGGTCCTCCTGCTAGCCCGGGCGGCAGGAGGCGACGCCCGTCTGCGCGACGGCGCGGGCACTCCCGCTTTGCCGGCCATTGAAGCTGTCGCTCTGGTCGCCCTCGCCGACGAGTTGCGCCCCGATGTCCCGCAGACGATCGAACGGCTATGCGCCAGCGGCGTCACGCTCAAGGTGCTCTCGGGCGACGACCCGGGCACAGTGGCCGCGATCGCGACGCGAGCTGGCCTGCACGTCGGCGAGCCGGTGGCCGGGGCGCAGCTCGACGGCCTCGACGACACGGACCTGGACCGGGTCGTGGCACGAACCGTCGTGTTCGGCCGCGTCGCCCCGGAACACAAGGAGCGCGTCGTCCGGTCGCTGCGTCGCCAGAACCGATACGTCGCCATGATCGGTGACGGCGTCAACGACGCCCGTGCGCTCAAGAGCGCCCAGGTCGGCGTCGCCATGCGCAGCGGCAGCAGCGTCACCCGTGACGTCGCCGACATCGTCCTGGTCGACGACTCGTTCGCCGCGCTGCTGCCCGCCCGGCGCGAAGGCCGACGCATCATCGGCGGCATCGGCCTGTCGATGCACATCTTCCTGACCCGCGTGGCCAGTCAGGGCCTGGTCATCCTCACCGTCACCATGCTCGGGCTGGGCTTCCCGTACTCGCCGACACAGGTTGGACTGACCCTGCTCACCGTCGGAGTGCCGACGCTGTTCCTGACGATGTGGGCCCGACCGGTTCCACCCGACACCCGGATGCTCGCCACCCTCGGTCGCTTCGTCGTCCCCGCCGCGCTGGTCACCGCTGGGTTCGGCGTAGCCGTGTACGCCACGCTGTACCAGGCGATCACGGTCGGATTCGGATCCGGACGCACCCCAACCCAGGTCATCGACGAGTTCGAAAACTACACCGGCCTGACCTACGGCACCGACACCGACTTCGCGACCGCTTCGGCGACCATCGGCGCACAAACCGGACTGTCCACCTTCATGTGCCTGGCCTCGTTCGTTCTGATCCTGTTTCTCGCCCCACCGTCGCGGCTGTTCGCCGCCTGGACACACCCGACCACCGACCGGCGACCCGTCCTGCTGGTCGCCGCACTGGTCGCGGTCTTCGCCGCTGTTCTGTTCGTCCCGGCGCTGTACACCTACTTCGGGTTGGCCGGACCCGCCGCACCGGTGTTCGTGATCGTGCTACCGGCGCTCGCGCTGTGGTTCGCAGCGCTCACCGCCGCCTTCCGGCTCCGGCTGTTGGAGCGGGTGCTCGGCCTCGACGACCTACCGGACACTCAGCGGCCGTTCCCGGCGGCTACGGACATCCCCTGACACCGGCGGCCCGTTACCGACCTGAGGATGGCTCCGAACCGTGCCGGCGGGGTGGCCTCCACCGCTCCGCTATCTGGGTCAGGATGTCGATGGTCGGCGCGGCTACCGGCAACGCCGACGATGGTGTTCGCAGCCCATCGAGCACGAGTGCCAGGTAGCGTCGCCACAGGCCCGGTTCGACGTGCTCGGTGTACTCCATCAGAGCCGCGACCATGAACTGGACGAGTGCGATGTCGCCGCCAACCACGTCGTCCCGCACGACACCGACCCGCTGGCAGCGCGCGATCAGTGCATCGACCGCGGGTGCGATCCGTTCCCGTATCCTCGCCACCCGTTGCCGGCCGTAGGCGTGGCTGAACAGCACATCCTGTAGCCCTCGGTCCGTGGACATGAACGTGACGGACCGTTCGAGGAAGCCGGTCAGGCCGGCCCAGGCGTCGCGAGCACGTATCCCCTCACCCGCCCAGGCGACGATCTGGTCGAGGTCCTCGTCGAAGAGGGCTTCGACGAGGTGTTCCCGGCTCGGAAACCGGCGGTACACGGTGCCCACGCCCACACCGGCGTGGTGGGCGATGTCGTCCAATGTCACGTCGACCCCCCGCGCGGCGAAGACCTCGCGGGCGGACGCCAGGATGCGTCGCCGGTTCCGCTCAGCATCGCGCCGCAACGGCCGAGCCGGCCCCGGACGTCCGGCATCCCCGTCCGCCTCCGTGGCCGCCTCCGTGGCCGCCTTGACGAAGCGGGTGGTGTCCGGCGCCATGACCGAACCCTACATGAGTTGAGACACTCTCTCCATTTGGAGGAGCCTTCTCCGGTTAAGCTCGGCCAGCCCAGCCAAGTGGAGAAGAGTCCTCCACGCCGCGAGAAAGGTGACTCCACATGACCACCGCTCACACCCATCGCGCCGCCGCCGGCGGCGGCCATGCCAGTCACGACGACCACAATGTGCACCACGGCCGACGCTGGATGATCCTGGGCGTACTCGGCATCGCCCAGCTCATGGTGGTGCTCGACGCGACGATCGTGAACATCGCGCTGCCCTCGGCCCAGGCCGACCTGGGCTTCACCAACGAAAACCGGCAGTGGATCGTCACCGCCTACGCCCTCGCCTTCGGCGCCCTCCTCCCACTCGGCGGTCGCATCGGGGACCTGATCGGCCGCAAGACCACGCTGCTGATCGGTCTCGTCGGCTTCGCAGCCGCCTCCGCCGTCGGCGGCGCGGCCGGCACCTTCGGCGTCCTCGTGACCTCCCGCGCCGGCCAGGGCGTCTTCGGCGCACTACTGGCGCCGGCCGTCCTGTCGCTGCTGACCACGACGTTCACCGACGCAAAGGAGCGGGCCAAGGCGTTCGGCATCTACGGCGCCATCGCCGGCGCGGGCGGCGCCATCGGACTGCTCCTCGGCGGGCTCCTCACCGAATACCTCGACTGGCGCTGGTGCATGTACGTCAACGTCGTCTTCGCCCTCGCCGCCATCATCGGCGCCACGGCGCTGCTACACAACCAGCACGCCGACGGCCCCCGCCATCGCCTCGACATCCCCGGCACCCTCACCGTCTCCGCCGGCCTGTTCGCCGTCGTCTACGGATTCGCCAACGCCGAGACACACGACTGGAGCGACGTCGCCGTCTGGGGCTGGCTCATCGCCGCCGCCGTCCTGCTCGCGGCGTTCGTCGCCATCGAGATCCGCGTCGCGCACCCACTCGTCCCCATGCGCGTGCTCGCCGACCGCACGCGCGGCGGCGCCCTGCTCACCGTTCTGACGCTCGGCATCGGCATGTTCGCCGTATTCCTGTTCCTCACCTACTACCTGCAGCAGACCCTCAACTTCTCCCCGATCAGCAGCGGCGTGGCGTTCCTGCCCATGATCGGTGCCCTCGCGGTCACCGCGACCACCGCCACCAGCCTGCTCGTACCCAGGATCGGGCCACGCCCGCTCGTGCCGACCGGCTTCCTCATCGCCGCAGCCGGCATGCTCTGGCTCACCCGCCTCGACGTCGCCTCGACCTACGCCGCCGACGTCCTCGGGCCGCTGATCGTCATGGGCATGGGCATCGGCCTAGCGATGGCGCCGGCCATGACCGCTGGGACCTCCGGCGTCCACGCCGCCGATGCCGGCGTCGCCTCCGCACTCGTCAACACCGCGCAGCAGGTCGGCGGGTCGATCGGCACCGCCGTACTGAGCACCATCGCCGCCACCGCAATGACGGACAACCTCGCAGGCCGAACCCCCAGCCCCGACATCATCGCTGCCGCCACCGTCGACAGCTACACCACCACGTTCGCCTGGTGCGCCGGATTCTTCCTCGCCGGCGCGGTGATCAGTGGCCTGCTGTTGCGCTCCGGCCCGCTGCAGGCCGATCCTGACGCCGCACCCACCGTCCACATCTGAACGCGTGTACACCGTTGTGCGGCATTCCTCGTGATCGGCGCGATCGCCGGACTCTACCCGGCCGTAAGAGCCCGCTCTCCCTGACGGAGGCACCGCACCATAGCCCGCCCACCATCCAACGCCGGCAATAGTGGCGCGTGGCCGGTATGCGTGAGGGAGTTACGTGTACCGGCCGGGCTGGTTCCGGTCGTCACACGCCGGAGCCGACTCGCCGCGTCTGTGCCCGCAGGGTGTGCCCTGGTGCTCCTCGTCGTATAGCCCCGCATGTGCTCACCGAGGAATCCGGGATGGTACCTATGTCGCGGCGACCGCGACGCTGCGACGATGATCCGCATGACCTTGACGCCAGGAAAACAACGGCTAGCGCTGGCAGGTGCAGGAGCCGTGTGCATCGGTGGTGTCCTGACGGCCGGCATGCTGCTGCGCGACGTCGTCCCGCCCGCCGATGCGTGGCTTTTCGCCCACGCTACCGCCGCGTCCGGAAGCACCATCGCGACCGTAGCCACCACCATCAGCGCTGCGGGGACGCTGCTTTGCCTGATCGGCGTGGCCGGGGGTATCGCCGCTGTGTGGTGGCGCGGCCGCGCGCGGGCGACGGGCTTTCTGCTGCGGTCAATCACCGTGGGCCTGCTGTGCGCCTCGTTGATATTCGCGCAGGATCTGATTCTGCGACCCGGCCCACCGCTGCAGCCGCAGGCCGGCACGTTCCCGAGCGGTCACGTGACTGTTCTGATGGCAGCGGTGGTCACCGCGGCGTTGCTTTTCGGGTCACAGCGGCCAGGCTGGCTGCGGGCGGTCATGGGAGTGGGGTTCACCACCGCCGTGCTGGTCTCGGGGAGCCGGGTGGTCCTCGGCGAGCACTGGCTGGTCGACGTCGTCGCCGCGCTTATCGGCACCATTGGCATCGGCCTGCTGGCCGGTGCAGCGCTCCGAGTCGTTCCAACCGGTGCCGGTGCCGGTGCCGGTGCCGGTGCCGGTGCCGTCGCCTGAGCCTGGATTGGCTCGGTCAGCGGGTGTAGTCGAGTTTGCAGTGTCCTCGGCTGACGGCACCTCGAACGGCCCGGACGTGTCAGCCGCGGGAGTCGTGCTGAGAGCCTGGTAAGTAACCGGTTCTGTGCCGCCGTGGGAGACGCGTCGTCGCCGGCCGGGCCGCGCGAAGCGGTCGTCGTCACCGTAGTTGGGCGCAGCCTCCTCGAGTGGTGGAGCCGCGGGTCGCCGTCGAGGACGTCCGTTCCTGTGCCGAGCTGATGAGCTGGACGCCCTCGACGACGACTGAACCCGGGGCGCCGCGCCGTCCTACGGCGTGGCGAGCGCCTCGGTTGGTGCGAGCCGGGCCGCGCGGATCGCCGGGTAGAGGCCGGCCATCGCGCCGATCACCAGCGTGGCCAGGACGCCACCGGCGGTCGCCCACGCGGGTACCACCGTCGGCCACTCCTGGGTGAGCGAGTACAGCGCGGTCACCGCCACCCCGATCACCATGCCGCCGGCTCCGCCCAACGCCGATAGCAGCAGCGATTCGGACAGGAACTGCCCCCGGATCTGGCCACGCGTGGCACCCAGCGACCGGCGCAGGCCGATCTCCGCCCGGCGTTCGAGTACCGAGATGACCATCGTGTTGGCCACACCGACCCCACCGACCAGGAGCGCCACCGCGCCGAGGCCGAGCAGCAGCCCGGTGAACGCCTCGTCGGTGGCCTCACGCGCGGCGAGCGCGTCGGACGGCCGGGACACCTTGACCTCGTTCGGCGCCTCCGGGTTCGCGGTCGCCGCCAGGACGGCACGCACCTCCTCGACCGACGGGTCGGTCGTCCTCGTGTAGACGGTGGTCGGGTGGCCGTCGAACGTGAGGTACTCCTCGGCGGCCGGCCAACCGACCAGGGCCGCCGAGTCCAGTTCCGGCGCCAGTGGAACCGTGTCGAGGATGCCGATCACGGTGAACCACTGCCCGCCCAGCCAGATCCGCACCTCGGCACCGACCGTGGCGATGCCCAGCCGCTTCGCCGTCGCCGAACCGAGCACCACCGCCGGGTACCGGTCGGTGGCCGCGTTCAACCACGTCCCCTCGACGACGGAGGCACCGACGGTCGCGAGCAGTTCCAGATGCGCTGCCCGCACGGCGATGCCGCCGGACTGCACCGACGGAATCCGGTCGTTGCGGTAGACCTTGGTGTCGGACACGGTGCCGGTCGCGGCGACCCGGGTCACCGGCCCGATGCGGGAGATCATCGCCACCGCCTCCAGTGGCAGCTTGGCGTCCTCGCCCAGCAGCGTGTTGCCGGGCGCCACCGTGAGCAGGTTGGTGCCGAGAGCGGCCAGTTGCCGGTCCACCTCCGCCCGGCTGGAGCTGGAGATCCCGACGACCGCGGTCATCGCGGCGATGCCGATGGCGATGCCGAGTGCGGAGAGGAACGCCCGCAGCGGCCGGGTGCGCAGGCCGGCGCCGCCGACCCGGAGCAGGTCGCCCGGGCGCAGCCGGTCCGGGCTCAGCGTCTGTGCGGCCGACCGGCGCGTGGTCGTGGTCGTCACGCGACCACCTCCCCGTCTCGCATGACCACCTGGCGCGGCAGCGACGTCGCGATGTCGCGGTCATGCGTGATGACCATGACCGTCGTGCCGCCCGCGTGCAGTTCCCGGAGCAGCTCGACCACTCCCGCGCCCGACGCGGAATCGAGGTTGCCGGTCGGCTCGTCGGCGAGCAGAAGCGCGGGTTCGCCGATCACCGCACGGGCGATCGCCACCCGCTGCTTCTCACCACCGGACAGCTGGTGGGGCTCGTGATCGAGCCGGTCGGCGAGACCCACCCGGGTGAGTGTCGCCTCGGCCCGCGCCCGCCGTTCGGCAATGCCGACACCGGAGTACAGCAGCCCGTCGGCGACGGCCTCCACGGCGGGCTGGCCCGGCGCCAGGTGGAACTGCTGGAATACGAACCCGATCCGGCGGGCGCGCAGCGCCGACAGCTGCCGGTCCGCCAGCGCGGCGACGTCGTGCCCGTCGATGCGGACCGTACCGGTGGTCGGCCGGTCGAGCGTGCCGATGAGATGCAGCATCGTGGACTTCCCCGAGCCGGACGGCCCGACGATCGCGAGCAGTTCGCCGTACCCGACGGACAGGCACACCTCCCGGACGGCGGTCACATCGCCGGGATACGTACGCGTCACCATGTTCAGGTCCACCACAAAATCGGTCACGACGGCACCCCCACGGTCATCCCCTCGGTCAACCCGTCGCCGGACACCTCGACCCGGCCACCGGCGAACAGCCCGGTCTCCACGGCCATTACGCGGCTCGACGCGCCCTCCACGATCTCCACCCCGTAGCCGCCCTCGGCCAGCGCCAGCAGGGCCGCGACCGGAATGGTGAGCACGTTCTCCCGCTTCGACGCGGTGAACGCGACGGTCACCGCCGCACGGTCCAACGTGGCCAGCGCGGTCTGGTCGTCGATGGACACGGTGACCTCCAGCGTGGTCTCGGAATCGCCGCCGCCACCCTCGCTGTCGTCGACCACCGTCTCGGCCGCGATGACCTTTCCGGCGGACTTCTTGCCGTTGGGCAGCGTCACCTCGACCGCAGCACCGACCGGAGCCAGGCGGGCGTCGCCGATGTTGAGTTCGACCGTGGCCACGCGTGCCGTACCGGTACAGCTGAGAACGGCAGTACTCGCCTGTACCGCCGCGCCGACGCTCGCCGACTGTGTCTCGACCCGCAGCGGAGCGGCCGCGAACACGACCCGGCCGAGGTCGACCACACCCGTCTCGTCGATGCCGAGGTCCTCCTGCCACTCCCGCACGGCCGAGGCGGTCGAACCGGTGTACTCCTCGTCCACGGTGAACCCGTCGTACCCGAGCGCCGCGAGGTTGGTCTCGAACTGCTTCACGTCCGCCCCCTCGATCCCGCTCGACAGGGCCCGGTACGCGGGCAGTGTCCCGATGAGGACGATCACCGGCTTGTCGTCGATCCGGAACAGGGCCTGCCCGCGCTGGATCACCGTGCCCACACCCGCCATGCTGGTGACCGTTCCGGCGGCCCGCGCCGACACCGTCACCGGCGCGTCGTAGCCGAGTTCGCCACTCTCCGACTTGGTCTCCACCAGGGTCTGCCGGGTGACCGGCGTCGTCGCCGGCACCCGATCCCGGGCGGTTTTATCGGTCTCCCCGGACCAGTCGAGCCCGACGGCCGCGAGGGCCGCGGTTCCACCAACGAGCACCACGGCCACGCCGATGGCCGCCCGCGTGATCCAGCGCTGGCGGCGCGACCTGGGTTGACGCCGCGTCATCGGGTTCGACCCGGACCCGTGCCGCTCGGCCGCGGCACGAGCTGCTCGCACTTCTCCTGGGCGGACTTGAACGCTTCGGACTTGGTGTCGACGCCCTTGAGCTGGCTGCCCGATCCGCCGGTGTCACCCTCCGGGTCCGGGAAGTCCGGCACGCCGTTTTCGCGCATGCACTGCGCGAACTTGCGCTGCCGCTCGATCGACTCCGCGTCGATCTGCGGCGGCTCGCCGCCGTTCGGGCTGTACTGCTTGCACTTCTCCATTGCCGCCTTCACCACATCCTGATCGGTGCCCTGCGGTATTAGCGCGCCGCCGCCGCTGTCCCCGCCGGGGTCCTTGAAGTCGGGCACGCCGTTCTCGCGCATGCACTGCGCGAACTTCAGGCTGTCGCCGCGCTGGGCGGCGTTCGCGCTGCTCGTGGCGTTGGGACCGTCGCCGGCGGACGCCACGCCGCCGTCCTCGTCGGAGCCGGAACAGCCGGTGAGGGCCAGGACGGTGGCCAGCGCCGCCGCGACGGCGAGGAGCAGCCCGACCTCGCGGACCGTCCGGGTCGGTGTCGGAAACATCTGTCGTGTCATGCGGCCACCGTGCCGGCGGCGCCGTGCTACGCGCGTCTACCGGCGGGGAGCGGACCCGCGTCTATCCCGCGATATACGTCCGCCACCGGGGGATCCACCCCGCGGTGCACGCGACTGCGACGGCTCCGGCGGTAGATTCGCCCATCGTGGGAGGTCGGATCGGAATTGCCGTTCGGACGCGACCAGTGGTCCGGGACGGGGCGGTGGCGCTCGCGTTGCTCGCGGCGTGCGCCGTCGTAAACTCCCCGACCGCGGTGGTCACGGCGGGCAACCGGATCACCGGAGAAGGCCCGCACACCGGGCAGCTCGTGACCTGGTGGGTGGCGGCGGCGATCGCCGTGGTCGCGATCGCCGCGCGCAGCCGGTGGCCGGCGTCGATGCTCGTCCTCGGCACGGTAGCGGTCGGCATGCACATGGCGCTGCCGGTCCCGTTCATGATCATCGACCTCGCTGTCCCGATCCTGCTCTACACAGTCGCCCTGCGCTACCACCGTGCCGCTTCGGTGGGAGCGCTGGCCGGCCTGCTGATCGGCGTCGCCGGGTGGAGCCTGTACTCGGCGGCGAACTCGCTGCCGGTCCCCGGCCTGCCGGACCGCATCCCGGTGGTGCCCGCCCGCGCCGCGGTGGGCGGCCCCGCGCCGCCCGGCCCGGTCCGCTCGACGAACATCGCCCAGAACACGTGGAGCGGCGTGCTCCTGCTCGGATCGGTGCTGATCGCCTCGTGGGCCACCGGTTCGGCCGCCCGCAGCCAGCGGGCCCGCGCGCTGGACCTGGAGCGGGAACAGGAGCAGCGGGCCACCCTCGCCGCTACCGCAGAACGCGCCCGGATCAGCCGCGAACTACACGACGTGGTGGCGCACGGCCTGTCGGTGATGGTCACTCAGGCGCAGGGCGCGGCGGCCGCCCTGGACCGGAAACCGGCCGACACCCGGACGGCGCTGGAGGCGATCGTGGCGACCGGCCGCGACTCGCTCGCCGACATGCGACGGGTGCTCGCCCGGGTCGACGGGATCGAGGACGTCTGGCATCCGCAGCCCGGCCTGGACCGGTTGCCGGCCCTGGTCGGTCAGGTGACGGAGGCCGGCACGAAGGTGCGGCTCACGGTCGACGGCAAGCGCCCCGCCCTACCATCCACTGTGGACCTTTCGGCGTACCGGATCGTGCAGGAGGCGCTCACGAACACGATGAAACACGCCGGACCGGGCGCGTCCGCCGAAGTGGCGGTGTCCTTCCAGGACTACCGCGTAGAAATCGAGGTCCGCGACGACGGCCGCGGCGGCACCCCGGGCGGTGGCGGCACTCCGGGCGGTGGCGGCCACGGGCTGCGCGGCATGCGCGAGCGGGTGTATCTGCTCGGCGGCCGGTTCTCGGCCGGCCGGGGCGAGGCCGGCGGTTTCGTCGTGCGGGCGGTGCTGCCGGTGCGAGGGCAGGACGCGTGATCCGGGTGCTGGTCGTCGACGACCAGGCCCTGGTGCGGGCCGGTTTCCGCATGATCCTCGAGAACGCCGACGACATGGAGGTGATCGGCGAGGCCGGCGACGGCGCGGAGGCGACCACCGCCGCGATGGAGCGCCAACCCGACGTGGTGCTGATGGACGTGCGGATGCCCGAGGTCGACGGCGTCGAGGCCACCCGGCGCATCTGCGCACAGGACGACCGGATCCGGGTACTGATCCTGACCACCTTCGATCTCGACGAGTACGTCTACGCGGCCCTGCACGCGGGTGCGAGCGGGTTCCTGCTCAAGGACACGCTCGCGCCGGACCTGCTCACGGCGATCCGGGTGGTGGCCCGCGGCGACGCCGTGGTGGCGCCGTCGGTGACCCGCCGCCTGCTCAACCGGTACATCGGCGCTGCACCGGCGGCCGCACCGACGGCGCCGCTGACGCCCGTCACCACGGTGACCGACCGGGAACGGGAGGTGCTCACATTGGTGGCCCAGGGCCTCACCAACGCGGAGATAGCGGGCCGGCTATACCTCTCCGAGGGTACGGTGAAGACCCACGTCCATCGGATCCTGACCAAGCTGTCGCTTCGTGACCGAGTGCAGGCAGTGATCTACGCCTACGAGCAGGGCCTGATCCGCGCCGGCCAAACAGATTGATGGACATCAACGCACGGGCGGGTATTCGTCATCGCGGGAGCGTCCCTCGCCGGTGCGAAGGCGACGGAGACGCCGCGGGCCGAGGGCATTGAACATCGACCGTAGCTGCGATACCCCCCCGCGATCGGTTGCCATCCTCATCTGTTTGATCGGCGGAAACTCCTTTGCTCAAAGTGGCCCGAGCCGCACCGGACGTTGCCTGAACGGTCGCATCGCCATATTGACTCCCTCACTGGGCGACAGTGTCGACGAACTTATATGGGCGGTCACCGGAGTGGTGGTCACCCTTGGGCTGCGCTCCAAAGGCGATCGCCGAGCGGTGCCCGGATTCTCGTTAAGCCCTTGGCGACGACGTGCATGCGCACCAACGACGCTATGTAGTCACATAGGAGTCACTGCACGGGCCTCGGGGGCCGTAGACCGCAAGAGCGGTCAGCCTCTCGAATGCTCGCGCGTACGCCGCCGCAATCTCGTCGGGCCTGGTGAGAGACAGTTCGGCGGTGTAGGTGTCGAACTGGACGAGTTGTCGTCGATGATCCAGAAACCGGTATGGAGTGGCACGCGGTAGGCCGGCACCAAGCGGGACCACACCGAAGCGAACCTGCGGCAAATTGATCGCCGCGGACAGGCGCTCAAGCTTGTTTCGCACGACGTCTCGTCCGCCGACGTTGGTTCGGAGGGCTGGCTCGCCGACCAGGATGTGGAAGCGTCGGTTCCCGTGGTTCAGGATCGCTTGTCGAGCGAGTCGAGCCTCGGCGCCCTTGTCGGCGTCATCGGGGATCTGGAAGAAGTCGATCGTGACGGCGAGGAAGGCCAGCGCATACCCGGAGTCAAGCTGGTCGACCGCGGCGAGTGCGCGAGGACGTGCTGGAGATGATCCTGACCGCGACGAGGCTCCCCGCCGCGCTAGGCCTTGACATCCGGGCGTTCATCGCCGCCCTCAACGTGGCCCGCGATCGCCTGCGTAGCGTGTTCGACCGCTACACCGCCGAGTAGGTCGGGGCAATGATGCACCGGATGATCGACGAGTCGGAGTGGGCCACCCGCCGGCGTCTGGCCGAACTGCCGGATACCACCGTGCACGTGAGCCACTTCCTGGAGCACGACGGGCACACCAACCACCTGTCCACAGTGAACCTGCGCGCGGTCAAGAATGGCGACGAACTCGTGCTGGACTTCAGCGGCCAGCCGCCGGTCGATGTCGGCGATGCGGGCCAGGTGGTCGTCGACGGCGCCGTAGGCGACCAGGTCGGGCAGGCCGTGCATGAGGTCGACGGTCGCGACGGACAGTTCGCCTCGCAGCGGACGAGTCGGCCGTCGCTGCAGCGGGCGGCGGCTGCCTGGATGACCGGCACCGCGACACCGACCGCGACGAGTCCCACCGCCAGCGTCACGCCGGCGGCGGGCAGCATCGCGCCCACGAGGACGACCGAGCCGGCGCCGACCAGAACCGTCACCGTGTACGGCAGCAGTACCCGGATCAGTGCGTCGAGAACGGCCTCGACGTCGGTGACGGGGCGCACGCCGCGGCTGATTCCGAACGCCCGCACGGCGACGATCGCCACCATCAGGTGCAGCACCGGCGGATGCAGCGCCGCGCGGGAGATGAGTAACGCCGCCGTGGCCATCAGCCCGACGCCAGCCCGGTGGCTCCGACACCCGCCACAGTGGACAGTGCGAGCCGGCTACTGCCGCCGGCCGCGTGGCAGACAGCAGTAGCCGCAGCCAGGCCGGTGTCACGATGCTCCGGTCCCGCCGGGCACCGGCATAGGGATGGCGCGGTCGGCGAGAGCGACCAGGTCGGGCCGGTGCGCCGCGATGATGACGGTCCGCCCGGCGGCGAGCAGCCCGACGCCAGCACCCCGGCGGCGGTCTCCGCGTCGAGGTTCGCCGTAGGTTCGTCGAGCAGGACGAGCGGGGCGTCCCGCAGGAAGGTCCGGGCGAGCGCAACCCGCTGTCGCTGGCCGGCGGACAGGCCGGTGCCGCTGTCGCCGAGGCGCGTGGTATAGCCGTCGGGTAGTGCGTCGATGAAGGATGTGCCGTCGCCACGCGACAAGGTCCGCGCCGGACAGCGACACGTCGTCGACGAGCACCTGTCCGGCGGCGGGCGGCACCAGTCCGAGCGGGGCCGACAGTGCCTCGGCCAACCGCACGGCCAGCGGACGTGTACGCAGCCCTGCCTGATTTGCTAACCCATGCGGACGTGACCGCCAGCGAATACGCGGCGGCCTCAGCGAGCTGGACAACCCGGGTTGCGCACCACCATCCACGTGGCCATCATACGGAGGTGCCTTCGCGCGGGACGGTCTGTTCGACGACGTGACCCCGCTTCTGAGTTGGAAACGCCCCGTCATGACCCTGTCCGTCGCGCGGCGTCCGGTTCAGCGGTGTCTCCGACTGGGTGATCGGCTCAGGGCGCGTGTCCGGGCGCCGATGAAACCGGTGTGGTGGACAGTTTCGGGGCGGATCTTGAAGTCCTTGGCGAGTTGGGCCGTGGCGCTTACGCAACCGTCTACCGGGCGCGCCGTCACGGTGTCGACTACGCGTTGAAGGCGCCGCACCGGGAGGTGGGTGGCGCCGGTGACTTGCTGCTGCAGTTCCGCCGGGAGGCGGCGCTGTTAGCCCGGCTGGACCACCCGGGCGCGCCCCGGCCCCACGACGTCGGGCAAGCCGATGGCCGGCCATATCTAGTGATGGACCTGATTGAGGGCTCCCCGCTGGCTGCGGTGCTGGAGCAGGGGCCGATCGACGAGGCGGTTCTTGTCCGCCTCGGGTGGGACGTGGCGGGCGTGCTTGCGGCGGCGCACAGTGTCGGCCTGGTACACCGTGACATCAAGCCGTCGAACATCGTGGTGGCGTCCGACGGCATCGGCCGGTTGATCGACTTCGGGCTCGCAGACCGTGATCAAATCGCCCACCGGGACGACGCCGCGGCGGCGGGGACGTTCGACTACTCCGCGCCGGAGCAGACAGGTATGCTCCGGCGGGCGGTGGACGGCCGGGCGGACCTGTACTCGTTGGGCGTGGTGCTGTTCGAGTGCGCCACCGGAACGCTGCCGTTCGTCAGCGACGACGTCGGCGAGCTGATGCGCCTGCATGCCGTGGCCGCCCCACCCGACCCGCGGGTGACGTTGCCCGAGTTGTCACCCGGATGCGCCGAGGTCATCGGCCGGTTGCTCGCCAAGGACCCTGATGACCGTTACCAGTCCGCCGACGACCTGCGCCGCGCCCTAGCGGCGCTGATGCCGGCCGGGTGGCCGGGCGGCGACGCGGTGGCGGATCCCGTCGGCGCGGGTGCCAGCGCCCGGTTGATCGGCCGGGCTGCGGAGCGGGCGGATCTACGCGAAACTTGGCAGCGTGCCCGCACCGGGACTGGCGGCATCGTGCTGGTGTCGGGGGCCACCGGAACCGGCAAGAGCATGCTGGCGCGGGAGTTGGTCACCTCGGCGCGCGCCGACGGTGCGTTGACGTTGGCCGGCAAGTGCGATCCGGACGAGCCGGTGCCGTTGGGGGCCCTGCGTACAGCGATCGACCGGTATGTCCGATCCGTGATCGCGATGTCCGATCCCGACCGAGCGGCGGGGATCGCCCGCGTCCGGGCGGCCGCCGGCGCCGGCGCGGCCCTGCTGGCGCCGCTGTCGCTGGCGCTGGCCGAGGTGCTCGCGGCGCCGGCCGTGTCCGTCGAGGACCGGTCCGAACAGCTCGTGGCGGCGGTGGCCGAGTTGCTGACGACCCTCGCCCGCTCGGCCGGCGGGCTGGTGCTCCACCTCGACGACGTGCAATGGGCCGATCCGGCCACCCGCCGGGTGCTGCGCCGGCTAGCCGGCGACATGCTGGACGCCCCGCTGCTCCTGGTCGCCACCGCGCGCGAGGGCGCCGAGTACCAGCAGGCGGTGGACGGATTCTGCGCCGACGCCGGGGATACTCTGGCGCTGCGGGTCACCCTAGGCCCGCTCGACGACGAGCGGATCGCCGACCTGGTCTCGGCCCACCTCGGCGGGACGCGGGTCGGGCCGGAACTGGCCGCGCAGCTCGCGGTGCGCGGCGGCGGCAACCCGTTCGCCACGCTGGAGTACCTGCACGCGCTCGTCGACGCCGGGGCGCTCTACCCGAACTGGGGCGTGTGGCAGCTGGACGCCGACCTGCTGGAGGCGCTTCGGCTGCCCGCCGACGTGCTCGATCTCGTCCTGGCCCGGGTCGACGGTCTCGGCGACCAGACACGAGACGTCCTCATGGTCGCTGCGGCAGTCGGTTCCCGCTTCCCCCCCGACCTGGTGGCCGAGGCCACCGGGCTCGAACCCGGGGTGGTCTTCGCCGCGGTGCGCGAGGCCATCGATCACCGGCTGGTGGAGACTGCCGGGGCCGAGGTCGGATTCGTGCACGACCGGATCCGGGAGGCGCTGCTGCTCGGCCAGGACGCCAGCGAACTGCGCCGGGTGCACCAGCGGCTCGCCGAGGCACTCGACGCGCGCGGATCCGGCACCCCCGACCAGGTGTACGCCGTGGCCGCGCACTACGCCGCCGGCGAGACCGACCAGACACCGGAGCAGGTCTACTACACCGGACTCGCCGCCGGCCGGCTGGCACTGGTGGAAAACGCGCACGCCGCCGCGGTGGCGTTCCTGGAGCCGGCGGCCGCCGCAGCCACTGCGGCCGGCATCGCGCCGGACAGCGAGTTTCGCGAGGCGGTGGCGCAGGCGTATTTACGCACCGGGCGGCTCGACGCGGCCAAGCGGGAGCTGGGCCTGGCGCTGGACTCGGAGCGCGAGCCGCTACGCCGGGCGGCCCTGCTGCTGACGCTGTCCAACGCCCAACGCGACGGCTGGGAGCTGACCGCGGCAGTCGAGACGTGTCGGGAGGGCCTGGCCACTATCGGCCACCCGATGCCGCGTAACTCGTTCCTGTTGGTCGTGTCCACGCTGTGGGCGCTGCTGCTCGCGGGGACGGTCGGGAGGCTCGGCTGGGGGCGGCTGCACCCCACGCGGACTCCGCCGGACATACGCGAACGGGTCCGGCTGCGCGCGGCCCTCAACATCTCCGCGATGCACAGCTCCGCCGTAGGGGTGATGAAGCCCGAGGCGCCGTTCTTCGGGGCGCGTGTCGCCTGGCCGGCCACCCGGCTCGGCATTTCTCCCGTGTATGTGGAGCACCTGGTCTCGCGCGGCATGTTCTTCGCCAAAGTGCGTCAGTGGCGCCGCGCGGAGCGGGTCTTCGCCCGCGCCGCCACCATCGCCACAACCGACCTGCGCGACCCGAAGCTTGCCGCTGGCGTTGTCGTGATGTCCGCGCTGGCGAAGCTGATCGGCGGCATCGACGACGGCCAGGTCGCCTTCCGGGTCTGCGAGGAGCAGCGGCGCTGGCTGGACACGGGGCTCTACCTCAGCGGCGTCCTGACCCGCTGCCAGCACCTGGTGAACTGCGGCCACGCCAGGCAGGCCCTGACCTGGTACGAGCACGGGCTGACCGCTGTGGCCGCGGCCGAGCTCCCGGCCGGGATCGTCCACGGCAATGCCGCAGTGATGGCGCACGCACTGCTCGGTGACGCCGCGCGGGCGGCCACGCTGCTCGATGAGCAGCGCCGCCATGGACCTGACGAGACGGCCCGGCTCGTCAGCGTCGTCCTGGCCGCCATCCAGTGCGCCTACGAGCGGGGCGATTTCGGCGAGCCGTTCGAGGCTGCGATAGCCGAGTTCGACCGGCTCGGCGTGCGGCTGTCGGCGCTGTTCACGGTGTACCGCACCTATTACGTCTACCTGGCTCTGGGCCGGCTCGCGCAGTGTCACCAGGCGACCCCCGGGGAGTTGCCGGCCCGGCTGGACGCGGCCCGGCGCGCAGTGCGCCAGCTACAGCGGGCGGCCAACGGGCCGCTGCTGCGCGGCTACGCGGCGGCGGCCCGGGCCGGGCTGCTGCAGTTGCGCGGCGAGCACGACAAGGCGCTCACGCTGCTCGCCCGACACGAACCGGCCATCTACCGGCTCGACGCCCCCGCGATCGGTTTCGAGATGGCCAGGATCCGGGCGCGAGCACTCGGCGCGCTCGGTGTGGACGGCGAGGCACAGCGTCAGGCGGAGGTGGCGCTCGCGCTGGCCACCAGGTACGGCTGGACCCACCGGGCTCGCTGGGTGCGCACGGAGTTCGGGGTGGCCGAGGCGCCTACGCCGCGCGGCGGCCGGAGCAACCGGAAGGCCACCGCGGTCGCTAGCGACCGTTCCTACCGCCGGCTAGAGGCGCTACAGCAGGTCAGTCTCGCCGCCGCCCGCGTGCTGGACCCGCACGAGCTGAGCCGCGTGGCACTTGACCAGACGCTGACGATCCTCGGCGCCGAGCGGGCGCTGCTGTTCCTGCCGGACAGCGATGCGACACTTCGCCCCGTCCTGGGCCGCGACCGTGTCGGGCACGACATGGACGAACTTGCTGGCTACAGCTCCTCCCTGGTCGAGCGGGTGGCGGTCGAGCGCGCGGCCATCGTCATCACCGGCACCGAGGAGGGCGCCGCCGTCGGGTCGCACAGCGCCGTGGTGTACGGCCTGCGCAGCATCATGATCGCACCGATGGAGATCGACGGGCGGCTCATCGGCGCTGTCTACCTCGACAGCCGGGTCGCGAAGGGCGTGTTCACCGACGACGATGTCGAAATCTTGTCGGCCATCAGCCACCACGTCGCGACATCCCTGGAGACGGCGCGGGCGGCCCAACTCGACGCTGCGGTGCAGGTGGCCCGCCGGCAGCGGGATATCGCCGAGACGCTACGCCAGACGATGACCGAGCTGACCGGCACACTCCAGCCGGATCAGGTCATACAACGGCTGCTCGAGGTGGCCGTCGAGGCTGCCTCGGCCGATTGGGTCGGCGTTCTCTTGCGCGAAGATGGCGCGCTCACGCTGACGGCTCCGGACGGGAGGCGCCCGTTCGAGATCGAAGTCGCGGTCCCGCTTCAGCCGGAATCCGGTACGGCATCCGAGCCGGTTCCCGCCTACATACGCGCGGTGTTGGGACCGTCCCGCTGCTGGTTGGCCGTCCCGCTGTCCACCCGCAGCCAGGGCAGCGGGGTGTTGATCGCCGGATCCGGTCGCGACGCGTTCACCGACGCCCAGATCGAGATCACTGCCGCGATCGTCCGGCAGGGTGCCACGGCCTACGACAACGCCACGCTGTTCGCCGAGGTCCAGCGGTTGGCCATCACCGACGGGCTGACAGGCATCGCGAACCGGCGCCACTTCACCGACCTGGCCACCCGACAACTAGACATCGCCACGCGCAACAACCGTCCGGTAACCGCGATGATGCTCGACATCGACCACTTCAAACGCGTCAACGACACCTACGGGCACAGCACAGGTGACGAGGTGATCAGGACCGTCGCGCGCGTCCTGGCCGGGCAGCTACGCGACCACGACATCGTCGGTCGCCTCGGCGGCGAGGAGTTCGCGGTCCTGCTCCCGGAGATGCACGGCGACCCAATCGAGACCGCGAACCGGGTCCGGGCCACGGTGGAGGCGACGACGTGTGCCGGCCCGGACGGCCCGGTGAAGGTCACCATCAGCGTGGGCCTGACCGATCTCAAGCCCGACGACAACCTCGACACGTTGCTCAACCGAGCCGACGAGGCGCTCTACCGCGCGAAGCAGAGCGGCCGCAACCGGGTTCAGGTGGGCTGAACCGGGCTCAGGCCCGCGCCCGCAGGGCGGGCGAGCACGGCAGCGCATCGCCGGCGCGCACCAGCGCTGGGCCGCGTCCATTCAGCCAGGCAACCGTCGAGGCAGCGGCGCGTCCCCGGCTGCGCCGCTGTTCGGCGGTCGGTCCAGGTCGGCGATCACGAAGACTCCAGGATGAGACGCGCATGGAAGCGCCGATCTTGAAAACTTGGTATACACCGGCCACGTGGATGAGTAGTTGTTGCAGCTCACGGATCACGGCGCAGAGGACCAGGCTGGCGTATCGGCTCTTGGGCCCGGGTGCAGTAGGTGCAGAAGGGGGGTGCCACGGACTTTCCGGACAAGGGATCTATTAAGATCCTTCTCTGGAAAAGTGAGGAATTGTGCCTGAGAAGCGTCGAAATTATTCCCCCGAATATCGTGCCGCGGCGGTCGAGCGGGTGATCGAGTCGTCGCTACCGATAGCAAAGGTCGCTCGGGAACTTGGCATCCTGGAGGGAACCCTCGGTAACTGGGTCGCGGCGTACGGACGCGAGCACGCCGGCGAGGAGCCGAAGCTGACGCTTGATGAGCGGGCCAGCCTCCGTGAGGCGGAGCGGGAGTTGCGGGAAGTCAAGATGGAAAATGAGTTCCTAAAAAAATGTGCCTCGTACTTCGCCCAGCGCCAGCCGTAAGCGAGAAGTACGAGTTCATACAGTCTTTTGAGACCGGTGACGGGTCATACCAGTTTCCGGTGGTGTTCATGTGCGCGCGGCTGCGCGTATCCCGGTCCGGCTTCTACGAATGGAGAGACCGCGACGTGTCGGCGACCGCGCGACGGAGAACCGATATCAGCCGCGTTGTTGAGTTTTCATTCACCGAATCCGACGAGACGTACGGGTACCGGCGGGTGTACGCCGACCTGGTCCGCTGGGAGGTGGACTGCAGCCTCGAGTTGGTCCGGTCCATCATGCGTGAGCTGGGCCTGGTGCCCTGCCAGCCGCGACCCTGGCGACACAGCCTGACCGAGGCCGCCGCCGAGTCCGCCCGCACCGCCCAGCGCACCAACGAGATCGTCGCGAGGCTCGGCCAGTCCTCCACCGAGATCAGCAGCGTCGTCAAGCTGATCACCTCGATCGCCGAGCAGACCAACCTCCTCGCCCTCAACGCCACGATCGAGGCCGCCCGCGCGGGCGAGTCCGGCAAGGGCTTCGCCGTCGCGGCCACCGAGGTCAAAGACCTGGCCCAGGAGACCGCCAAAGCCACCGACGACATCTCCCGGCGAATCGCCGCTATCCAGAGCGAAACCGACCAGGCGGGCGCCGCTATCGGCGAGATCACCTCGGTCACCCACCGGATCAACGACTACACCTCGACAATCGCCGCCGCCGTCGAGGAACAAACCGCCACCACGACCGAAATGTCCCGCAACGTCAACGACGCCGCCACCAGCGCCGCCGACATCGCCGCCACCATCAGCGGCGTCGCACAAGCCGCCGACTCCACCGCCACCGGCGCCACCCAAACCCAAACCACCGCCCAGGACCTGGCACGCATGGCCGCCGAACTCCAAACCACCGTCGCCACCTACCAGGTGTGAACATCTCCACCCCGGTCCAGACGGCGGTGCGCGTTCGGCCGCTTAACAACCGGTGCCGCTGCCTGTCCGTGACGTGTAGGCCCTCGGCGTAATGGGTGCGTCAGGACGAGGCCGACCGCGGCGAGAGGACTGAGCGGAGTTCTTTGTGATTCTCCGGCGAGTCACGCCCCGATTGAGGAGCCTCACGATCACCTATATATCAACAGATTCGGACGCACGTCGACTGTCGCTGCGGCTGGCATGTCCAACAGGTCCAGCCGGAGGTCTGCCCGGGCACCCAAGCCGACCGACTACCCCGAGGCGGCCACCCGTCGGTCACCCCCGGTCGCGGACCGATCGGCCCACGCCGCGCTGGCCCGGATCTGGCGGCGGCCGCTTCAGTGCGACGTGTGCGCGGGCGAGTGCGGCGGCCCAGGCGGTTGGAGGACTCGATCCCGCGGCGGGCGATCAGCGCCGTGATGCCCGGTGCTTGAGCAACACCCGCAGACCGGGTAGTCGTAGCCCTTCTCACCGTGGAGGTTAGCCGGTCGTTTCCGCGGTCGGCCGACCGGCTGCCGCACCGGCGTCACCGCCGCCAGCGCAACCGGCAGGACCAGATGATCGTTGACATTGGCAGCCGACACGCACACCGACAGCGGGGCCACATCCGGCTACATACTGCTCGCCGCCCGGGCACACACGTCGCCGCAGCCCACCTCGCACTCGACGACGCAGCGGGATGCCTGCCACATGCCCGCCGGGCACTTGCGGCACAGCAACGGGGCGGGCAGCGGCCCGAATAGGCCCGGACCTTGCTCACCCGTCGGCCAGGCGCACCGCCACCTCGGCAACTGCCCACACCATCCGCTGCCAATCGGCGCGCCCGCTGAACCAGCCGGCCTGAGCACCGGCACCCGTGGGGCTGACGCCGTCGCCAGATGCTTCGGTTCCTGCCGCGATTGCCGTCGATGGAGCAGGACACACGATCGACGCCCGGCGCGAGTCGGTGATAGTGCAATCCCGACCAGATGGGCGTCACGATGGAGACCGGTGCGGTGACAATCGAGGTGCCCGAAACCCGGTCGAGGCGGGTTGACCCTTACGGCGGAGGCGCCATCGCTTCGGGGTCGTGGGCGTAGATCCAGCCGCTGGCCGCGAGGGGGTCGTCGTTGGTGAACGCCTTGTCTCGGGCCTGTTGCTCGGGGCCGTCGGGGAGATGGTTGATGTGTGATCGGGCACGGCTTACTTGCTGCATTTTGGTGGTGCGGGGGATTCGCAGCTTTTCGTAGCGGCGGAGGGCGTGGGCCGGATCGGCGGGTTCGTCGGCGAGGCAGCCGGCGAGCGTGGCTGCGTCCTCGATCGCCTGGGCGGCGCCCTGGGCGTAGAACGGGAACATCGGGTGAGCCGCGTCGCCGAGGAGCGTGACCGTGCCGTACGTCCAGCAGCGGAGTGGGGGTCGGTCCAGCAGTGCCCAACGTCCGGGCGTCCCGGCCGACTGGATGAGATGGCGTAGGCGGGGATCCCAGTCTTCGAACTCGGTGAGGAACTCCTCAAGGGTCGCCGTCGCGGACCACGATTCGACGGAATAGTCTCCGGCCGGGCAGAAGGCTACGAGATTTACGTACTTCCCGGCCGAGATGGGGTAGTGCACCAGGTGGCGACCGGGGCCGATCCATAGCGTGTGCGCGCGCCGGCGGGCGAACGGCGGGGTCCGCTCGATCGGGACCAGTGCGCGGAACGCGCAGAGGCCGGAATACGTCGCGGGGGTCGCCGTGGCGAGGGACTGGCGCACTGTTGAGTGGATGCCGTCCGCGCCGATGACCACGTCGGCTTCGACCACGTGGCCGTCGTCGAAGCGCAGCACGGGATGATCGACGCTGGTTACGACCTCGATGAGGCGTTTGCGCAGGCGAACCGCTGTGTCGGGGACGGCGAGCTTGATGCAGTCCAGGAGGTCGGCTCGATGGGCGGTGTAGGTGTGTTCACCGTAGAGGCGTTCACACGAGGTGGCGAGGTCCTCGGCCGAGAGGACGGTTCCGTCCCGCCATCGCCGGAATTCCCAGCCGACCTCCATCCGTACGCAACGCCGCACGAGTTCGTCCATCACCCCGAGCCGACGAAGCAGCCGGCCGGCGTTGGGTGCCACCACGAGGCCGGCGCCGACCTCGCCGAGTTCGGATGCCTGTTCGTACACGGTCGCCGGT
>NZ_BOPG01000115.1 GCF_016863635.1 Virgisporangium aurantiacum
CGACCGCCGCGCCGTCCCGGCTCGAAACCGCCACCGAGCCGGCCGGTCCGGACCGCGGTGCCCCCGACGACGACGCCCTGTTCTGACACCACCGAGACTGGGAGGACCCGATGCCCGCGCACGTCACACCTTCCCCGGAGCCGGGCCTACCGCCGCCGGCCGGGCCGGCGCAACTGGTCGACCACGTCACCTCCTGGATCCGGCAACGGCCCTGGCTGGCGCTTGTTGCGGTGACTGCTCTGGTCGCCTGGTTAGTGGTCTCCTCGATTGCGGCGCGGCGTCGGCAGTTGCGGATGGCCCACGGCGCACAGCAAATCATCGTCACCACTCCGCCGCAGGTTGAGCCGGCCGGTGCCGCCCAGTTCTGGATGACCGTTTACGGCACCCTGCACCGGGTCTGGTGGCGGCGACTGCTGGCCGGCACACCGCACCTGGCCTACGAATACCGGTGGACCGGCCGAGCCCTGACCATCGTGGTCTGGGTCCCCGGCACCGTGCCCGTACCGGCGCTTGCCGCAGCCGCCCGGGCCGCCTGGCCCGCGGCCACCGTCACCACCCAGGCCGCCACCGCCCCCATTCCCGACACTGTGACCGCCGCCGACGGCGGTGCGTTGCTGCCGGTGCTGGCCGAGGCGTATCCGCTGCGTACCGACCACGCCACCGACCCGCTGCGCCAGGTCATCGGCGCCGGTACCGGGCTGCACCACCACGAATACGCCTGCGTGCAGATCCTCGCCCGCCCTGCCACACCGCGGAGGGTGGCCCGGCTACGACGAGCCTCTGTGCGGCTCCGCGCCCCCGCTGGGGCGGTACATGGCCTGCTCGACCTCGCCACCCCCGGATTGTCCGGGACCAGGCCGCGGACACCGGCAGCGGCGCCGTCGCGGCTCGACCCGGCCGGTGAACGGGACCTGCGGGCCAGCATCGACAAGGCCACCGGCGGCCCGCACTGGGAAGCATCCATCCGGTATGCGGCAGCCACCGGCAGCAGCCGCGGCGCCGACAGCGACAACCTCGCGGTGCGACTGTCTGGCATCGCCGGTCGCCTCGCCGGCGCCTACTCCGTGTACACCGGACCCAACCGGCTCCGCCGGGTCCGTGTGCGTCACCCGGTGGCGATGCTCGCCGGCCGCCGGCTGAGCCACGGCTTCCTGCTGTCCACACCGGAGTTGGCCGCTCTGGCCGGGTTGCCGGCCGACGTCGCCGTACCCGGTCTCGCCCGCGCCCGGGCCAAAGCCGTCCCCGCCCCGGTGCAGATACCGACCGGCGGTCGGAACACGGTGCCGCTCGGCCGTGCCGTCGTCGGCGGACATGCTGTCGCCCTGCCCGTGGTCGACGGCCGCTACCACTGCCATCTCATCGGCTCCACCGGCTCGGGCAAGACCACCGTTCAGCTGAACCTGGCCCTCTCCCACGTCAACGCCGGCCGTGGTGTCGTGGTGATCGACCCGAAAGGTGACCTCGTCACCGACATCCTTGACCGGTTGCCGTTCGAGGCCGCCGACCGGCTCGTCCTGCTGGACCCGGAACAGGATCCGCCACCGGCGTTCAACCCGCTCGAAGGCGACGACGACGACCTGGTCGTCGACAACATCGTCTCCATCTTCGGGAAGATCTTCTCCCAGCACTGGGGGCCGCGGATCGACGACATCCTGCGCTCGGCGCTGTTGACGCTGATGGGTCGCGCCCACCCGATGCTCACCATGGTCCCGCCACTGCTGACCGACAAGCAGGGCCGCGCCGCGGTCACCGCCGACCTGCACGACCCCGCCGGGCTCGGCGGATTCTGGACCTGGTTCGACTCTCTCCCCGAAGGCGTACGGGCTCAGGCCAGCGGACCCGTCCTGGGCCGGCTGCGCAAGATGCTCACCCGCAAGTTCGTCCGCCGGGTGGTCGGCCAACCCACCTCGTCGTTCAGCATGTCCGACATCCTCGACGGCAGCATCCTGCTCTGCCGCCTGCCCAAAGGTGTCCTCGGCGACGAGACCGCCCGGCTCCTCGGTTCGTTCGTCGTCGCCTCGGTCTGGCAGGCCGCCACCGCCCGCAGCAAACAACCCGAAGCCACCCGCCGCGACGCCGTCCTCATCGTCGACGAGTGTCAGAACTTCCTGAATTTGCCGCGCTCCATCGACGAAATCTGCGCCGAAGCCCGTGGCTACCACCTCGGCCTCGTCCTGGCCCACCAGGACCTCACCCAACTGCCACGCGAGACCGCAGCGGCGATCTCGGCGAACTGCCGCAACAAGATCGTGTTCAACTGCTCGCCCGAAGACGCCCGCGTCCTGGCCCGCCACACCTGGCCCGAAATGGACGAGCACGACCTGTCCCACCTCGACCGGTACACCGCCGCCGCTCGCCTCGTCATCGACGGCGCGGAAACCTCGGCATTCAGCCTCGTCACCAACCCGCCACCCGACATCGTCGGCCACACGCTGGAAATCCGGGCCCGCTGCGCGCAGCTGACCCAGGCCAAACTCCCCACCACCCAGCCCGCAAACGCCCAACGAGCCGGACTGCCCGCAGACGGCAGCCAACGCCGGCGCCGCCCCGCCCCCGGCGACCGGGACCGCAGCGGGCAAGGCCCGACCCTCCGGTCCGTTCCTCCGCGGCACAGGTAGCAGCAGCCCCGACCGCGGGATCCACGATCGGGTCGGCAGCCGGGTCGGTCACACACCGCCGACCCCACCGCCAACCCCGGCAGCGGTGAACCAGCAGCAAGGAGCAGCCGATGAGCGAACCGCGTCCACCGCGACATCCCCCTGCGGGGAAATCCCCGGCGCTGTCAACCGGCGCGTCGCCGGCATCGCGGTCGACATCGCTTCGCTCCGCCTCCGCATCGCCGGTGTCGGCCGCCTCGCAGCCGGCCGCGCTGGACGTGCTGGCGGTCCAGTCCCGGCTCACCGCCCGGGACCGGACGATCATCGACTGGCTCGACCGGCACGGGGTCCTGACAACCGGACAGATCACCGGCGCGCTGTTCAGCAGCCCCGTCACCGCCAGCCATCGCCTGGCGAAGCTGCGCGCGATGGCCGTCGTCGACCGGTTCCGCCACCCGGCACCCGCCGGCGGATTCGGGCCCTGGCACTGGGTGATCGGACTCCTCGGCGCCCGGATCGCTGCCGCCAGCCGCGGCGCCAAGCCGCCCACACGCGCCGCGCTGCAAGCGCGGCATGACAAGCTGACGGTCAGCCCAAAGCTGCCGCATCTGTTGGGCACCAACCAGTTCTTCATCAACCTCTACGTGCACACCCTGTCGCACCCGCATACCCGGCTCGTGCGGTGGTGGTCCGAGCGCGACACCGCCCGCCGGTACAACGCACGCATCCACCCAGACGGGCACGCGCTGTGGCGCGACCAGGACATCGTCATCGGCATATTCGTCGAGTACGACCGTGGCACCGAAGACCTGTGGCGGCTGGTGCGCAAACTCGCCGCGTACGACCAGATCGCCGCCGAAGGGGGCGTCTGCTACCCGGTGTTGTTCTGGCTGCACAGCACCCGCCGAGAGGCCGCCCTGCACGCCGAGTTCGCCCGCCGCCGCCCAATCGGCCCCGTGCCCGTGGCCACCGCCGTGCATGACCCGGCGGGGCCGGGGCCGGCCGGCTCTGTGTGGGCCCTGGTCGGCGCGCCTGAGCCTCGGCGTTGCCTCGCGGAGCTCCCCTTCGATCACGGCGATCCGCTCCAACTCGCCCCCAACCTGTGCGACCCTGACCTCGATCCTGAGCTCGGGCAAGATCTGCAAGCCGGTTAACACCGGACTCGGCAGACGACCACCGCATTTGACAGCCCGGTGGTTCTGTTCACGAGTCGCCGCCAGACGTCGCTGAATTCGCGCGTCCGTCGAGACTTGCCGATCTAGATGTCGCGAATTCGGCCCACCGTTGGCCCAGCGGCGGCGCCTGTCGTGGAGACGGCACTCCGCTCACGCAATCGTCGTGATCGCCGCGGAAGCCGCACAGCTCGCATGGTTGCCGACGCAGGTGCGAAGACGTTCCTGTTCACCAGCTTGCGGCGGCTCAGTCGAAGTCAGCCGGCCTACTCACCAAACGAGTTCATTCAGCTGGCGGGATCAGGCGGAAGTTCACGAAGCTGGACGCCCTGCTGCAGCAAGGGCTGTTGACACCGGCCGAGTTCGAGGCGTAGAGAGCGAGACTCCCACGGCATGGCAGCACGACATGATGATTTCAGGCCCGCAACTTGCCAGTACAGCCACGGGCATAGTCGCCGCGTGGTGACATCCTCGAGGATCACTCCCAGTCTAGGTATCCATCCTCGTCAATGACGGGTACCAGTCCGGCGAACTGGCTGCCTGACTGCAGAGCAGTCGCGATCCCTGGGACGATCGTTGCGAGGTTGGGCCAGGACGGCCGCAGTCGGCTGCGCCCTTCGGTCGGGTCGAAGTGGAAGACCTGCCCGGTGATGTGCGGTCCGTGGTCTACGACCAGTTCGAATCCGGTGTAGTCGGAGGCTACTGGGATCCAGGTCGGTTCCCACCAACCCTGCATGTCTTCTTCGTCACGGATCTGGGTCGCAAGCGTTGTGAGTCGTTGCCACGTTCCAGCTATCTGGGTGGTGCTGTTGATCGGAAAGCCGGGGCTCAAAGGGAAGCCTCGGTCGTGGCGGCCGCTGCCGTTATGCCATCGGAGCAGTGCTGTCACGTCCGGGTGAAGCTGGAGACCGACGGTGTTCTCCAGCGCCGCGATGTGGTCTGGACCGGCTGGTGGACCCAGATCGGCGAAGGTCGCGGGTGCGTGGTGGCGTAGCCATTCGTCGATTTGGTTGAGGTTGTCGTCGATCGCCACCTGTGTGCCATCCCGCCTAGTGTCTGAACTGTTCGCAAAGCCCAAGGCGCGGCCGGCTTGATCGTGGTGCCCGGGCGCGCCCATTACTGCTGCGGTTACTGCCCCGCGCACTACCGTAGCGTCGACGGTTCCTGCGAGAGGCACGACGAGGTCGCTCCCAAGGCAACGGACCTCTCTTGACACTCGGAGATGTAACCACCCCGGATCCCGCTCTCTCCGCAGTTTCACACGAAATCACATGCGGTCACACCAGCGCTGTGGAGCTGGAATTTGCCGGCCGTCGCTTCTACCGTCGAAGGCTCACAACCCTTTCCCGATAAGCGCCACCCTGGCACGCCCGCTCGCGCAGCGCATGGGCACGTCGGCGCCGTACACAGGCCCACCCGCCACCTCCGGCCGGTCGGCCGCGGCACCACTCCGACGCCCCCCTTCTACGCCGCCCGCATCCGCCGACCTGCCCCACGCGCCGGACCGATCCGGTGCACACCACAGCCCAACACATGGGCACCCCGGCACAGGATCACCTGTGTCTCCACTCCAACGCCCGTCCTGGGCACCTGTCGCAACTCCGCGCCCGGCGCCGCTGCGCGCTCGACATCACCGGAGGACCACGTGATCATCGTTGAACCCGACGGAGAGCCGACTCACGTATCGGCATCCACCGGCTGGCCAGATGGCTGCGCCGTCGCCCACAAGCATCGCCTGTATTGGTCGTCCCGCGCCCGTCGCGCCGCGTCACGTCTGCGTGAAGCGCTGACCGGGCTCAGCATCCGTGCCGTCTCGGCACCGCTCCGCCTGTCCTGGCGACTAGACGTCACAGTCGGAGTCGACGCCGAAATCGACGCCGCCGACGGCGATTCGGCGCGAGCCGCCCTCCAGCGGTTCCTCCACGCCCCACAGACCCGCATCGTCATGTACGCCCCCGACCGCGGACCGACCGGCTGGCGCGAACTGGCCAACGGATCCGTGGACAAGATCCACCCGATCGTCGCCGAACCCGACGACATTTACGATCCGCCGACCATCTGGATGGTCAGCACCACCGTCACGTCCAGCATGACTGCGGCCCCACACGACGCCGCTCACGTCGACCGTGACAGCGACGTCGACATCACACCGTTCGTCGTCCCGTCGCCGATCCGCCACGTCATCGCCAGCAATCAGACAATCCGGCGAACCCCTGTGCGCCGGATCCCCCACCCGGTAGCAGCGGCGCCGATGTCGCTGCCGCACATGCCTGCCTTGGAGGTCGTTGATGTACGTCAACCTGACGCCGCACCCGCTTCACATTTACCCGCTCGACACGCCTGACCGCATTGAACCCGGCAGCGTCGCCGCGGCGCGGATCATTCCGCCATCGTCGGCGCATCCGCCTGCACGGCTTGGCCAGACCGTCCTCGACTCCTGCTTTCGCCACGACGGCATCGTGGTCGAAGACGTCGCGTTCGGCCCCGAGGCCGGGCACACCGCCGCCCTGCCGGATCCAGTGGCCGGGACCTGGTACATCGAGTCACTGGTCGTCGGCCTCAGCGCCTCCACACGCGACGACCTACTCGTCCCACACGCGTACGTACGCGACCTGGAGGGCTCCATCATCGGACCTCGCAAGCTTGCCCGCCCCAGCCGATTCCTTCGGCCAGAACCAACGGCCGAAGCCTCGGCACAGCCGACCGCCATCGCGATGGATCCGCTGACCGATCCCATCCATGGCCCGTACACCGACGCTGATCGCGACGACCTGTTCATCGAGGTCCTACCGGACCGGTGGGGCCGAAACTTCGTTTGCGCGACGTCGCGATCGACCGGAATCCAGGACGCCATCGGAACCCGCTGGGGGCGACGCCGTGCCACCACGGCCGCTCGCCGATACGCCGCCCGATGGCAGCTCCAGTTCGGTCCGCCCGCCCCGCCGGCACCCGCCTTTGACGCCAGCTTGTTGACGGAGAGCCGGACTCTGCACACCGACGACGAGAGACGACTCCGTGACGACAAATCAACTCTCTGACAACAAGAAGGGAGCCATGCGATGGCGACTCATCAACCCAGCGAACACGACCACATCACTCTGGACAGCGGTGACGCCGAGCCAGTCGGACTGCTGTACGTCGGTGACGTGCAGGCTCTGCGTCGCGCCGAGACCGTCGCGTTCCACAGTGGCGACGGGAGCTCGTGGATCGACGCCGGGCTGTTCTCGGCGCCGGTCGGGATACCGCGGATCTACACCGCGACGGAACAACGGCTGTTCCCCGACGCCGATGCGCTCGACCGGCGTCGCCGGATCCCGGTCGTTGGCGACATCGCCGGCTTCGACGAGCGGCAACGCTGGCATGAACACCACCTCCCCACCGCGACGGCGTACGCCACAATCGGGGCCGCCCGGCTCGACGAGGTGTGGCGCTCGATCTCCGCATTCGTGCGCGTCGGCGACATGGTCCGCCTGCACTGGCGCGCCGACAACACCAGCGACGGACTCGTCGATCCCGAGTGGCACCGCGACGAGTTGAGCATCGGAGTCCACCGCGGCCGACGCCGGTGGATGTTCCTCCTCGACGTCCAGATCCGTCCCGACCCGGCTCGGATGATCACCCGAACGCCGACCTGACTCCACCCCCGGCGCGGCCCACCAGGCGCGCCGCACACATCAGCCCCTTGGCCACACCACGACGGTGTGGCCGTTTCCATATGGAGGTAACGATCATGAGAGACCGAAGAGCAACCGGGACAACCCGGCCGGTCGACTGGAGCCGGTTCGACACTGCCGTTCACCGGGCGGCTCAGGCCAACTGTCGGCACGTGATTGCCTGCGCTGTCGATGCCGCCACGCGCCAAGCCGTGGCTGAAGACATCGACTACGCGCGCCGGGTCGGCGACGTCCGCGTACTGCCGCTACTGATCGCCCGACTCGGCGGACCCTCCACCCTGGCTCCGGTCCAGCCCTCGCCCGACGAGCCGGTCGGGAAGAACGACACAGACGGTGCGGCTCGTGTGTAGCCGCGCCACGCACCGATCACCAGGCTGACCGTCCGCTCCGGACGGCACCGCCGTCTCACGGCCGCTGCCCGGCCCACCTCGCGTCGCGTTCACGCACACACGCCCGGGCACGGCTACAAGGCCGCGCCCGGGCTCGACTCCGTTGTCACGGAAGGAGCCCATCCATGGGCCTGATGCATCAACCCACCGACCTTGCCGCCAAGCAGGAGCTCAGTCCGGACCATCCCCCCTCAGCCGCCATCGCGCCGGCGACGGGATCTCAGCCTCACATCGCGGTGGTCGGCGGATCGCTGACCGGGCCGGTGCTCGCGCTGCTGCTGTTGCAGGCCGGCCTGGAGAACGTCGCCGTCTATGAGGCCAACCCGGATCTGGCCGCCGCGACCGGTGGCGTGCTCTCGTTGGAGCACACCGCACTGGACGTGCTGGACCGCCTCGACATCCCTCAGCACGAGTACGTGAAGGAGGGGTTCGAGACCATCACCCAGTTCCGTGGCTACGGCCCGGCCGGTGGGCGGCGTCGGCAGCGGACCTATCCGGGCCGGTTCACCACGTGGACCCTGCTGCACCGTGCCCTGGCGGCTCGGCTGCCGGCCGAGGTGGCCCACCACGGACGGCGGATCAGCGCGATGACCGCCGAGGCGGGCCGGCCGGTGCTGCACTTCAAGGACGGCGACCGGGCATCGGCCGACCTGGTGGCGTTCTGCGACGGCCGCTCGTCGGTCGGCCGGCGACTGCTGGACCCCGCACGACCGCTGCACTACGCCGGGTACGTCGCCCACCGTGGTACCGCCACCGTCCGGCCGGCCGACCTGCACGACTTTCAGCGCTGGGAGCCGTGCCCCGGCGTGCAGTTCAATATCGCGCCGGTCCCCGGCGGCGCCGACTGGATCTTCTTCCTCAACGCCACCGCCGTCCAGTACACCGCCTGGTTCGGTGCCCCACCACGCCAGCGGGCCTTCGCTACCGCACAGCACGTCAGCCCGGCCGCCCGAGCCTACGTCGACCAGCAGGCCGCCACGCACCTGCCGGCGCCGCTCGCCGACCTGGTCCACAGCACCGCCGGCCGGGCGGCAGCGCCGGTGCTGGACATCGCCCCGCCCACCGGCATGGCCTGGCCCATCGGCGATGGATACGCCTGCCTACTCGGCGACGCCCTAGCGCCGCCCCGCGCACACACCGCACGCGGAGCCGTCAACGGCATCGAACAAGCCGACGGCCTCGCCGCCGCACTGCGCCAGCACATCCACCACGGCGCCGACCTGACCGGCGCACTGCTCGGATGGCGGCGCCGACACCTGCTCACCGCAGTCGACACCGTCCGGCAGGGACCGGTCATCGGCGCCCGGCTCGGCCTCGGCACCGCGTCGTAGCCGCTGCCTCTCACGGCCTGCTGACATCGCCGCGGCGCGCCCTGCACTGAAGGAATCACGGTAGTCAGCGCATCTGCACCACCGCACAGCACATCCGCAAGCATCCCGGGTCAGGACCAGCCCCACGCCACAACCCGGGAGCGACCCGGACTCGCGTGTGGTTGGTCCGGCCCGGCCACTGTGGCTGGAGGAAGCCATGTTCGAGCCGTCCACACAGATCGCGTCCATTCTCACCGCCATCGCATCGAACCCGAACGCCGGTGCGGGAATGCGATTGACACAGCAGCGAGAGTCCGAATTCGCAAGCCCGGTGCAGGCACAGCTTGCCGGTATCGCCGCGGACCCACAGGATCGCACGGTCGCCGACCGGGTCCTGGACGCCTCCTGGTCCGACGCAGCCGGCCAGCTGGCGCTGCTGCGCGCCACCGGCACCGACCGCGAGGTCATCATCGGTAGCGGGTTCCACGCCGCTGTGTACTGCGCGGTCCGCGTCTTGAGCGGATATCCGAAGCCACTCGTCCTCGAGCGTGGTCCGCGCATCGGCGGTGCCTTCGCCGTCACCGATTGGCCCACCTTCTACCTCAACTCCCGCAACCGGAGGGGATCCGCGGGCCTTGCCGGCGACCACGGGGCGAGCCTGAACTACCTGCCTGGCGCGCCGATCCAGGCGGCGAACCTGTCCATGTCGGAGTACCAGACGAACACGGACATGGCGTTTCTCATCCGGCTGACGTTGGCGCAGTTCGCCGATGTGGTGTCCAATGCACGGGTTGTGTCGGTGATCGGTACCGGCGCCGCGGTGCAGATCGAGATCACCGACCGCGACCCGCTATTCGCCGGACGGGTGATCGACGCGCGAGGCCTCGGTGACCCGTCCGGTCAGGACGTCGCCAACGGCTCCACGATTCTCACCTTCGACCAGTTCATGCGGCGCATGGCCGGTGTGTGGCCCCTGCGTGGGCTACGGCGCGTCGCAGTCATCGGCGGCGGCGACTCGGCCAAGTGCGCCGTCGAGTCGTTGCTGGGCATCGCGCCACAACCGCCGATGGCCACCGCCGCGCTGGACAGCGTGGACCGTATCGACTGGTACTCGTACGAGGTTCCGATCACCTGCAAGCAGTGGCGCCGGGAGAGCCGTGGCCGCTACCAGGCAATCGGTCGCTACCTCCGGCCGGACCGGATGGGCGTGCGTCGGCTCACCGTGATCGGCGCCCGGCCACAGCCCATCGCGCTGCCCGGCCTGGGCCTCATCGAGGGCCGCACCTACGACCTTGTCATCGTCTGCACCGGAAACCGAGAGACGACCATCGACGGACTCGCCTTCGACTCGTTCACCGAGTACGGAACCCCGGACAGGACAGTCGTCGCACGCAAGCACGAGAACATGCCCGTGTTCCGCATCGGACCCCATGCACGACTGCCATTCACGCCGCAGGAGCGCGTGAGCGGAATCGCGAACATCCCGGCCAACGCGGTCGCGATGTTCCGGACCGCAACCAAGACAGCCGCGTTGGCGGCGACCCTTCCCGCCGTGACCCAGGGCTGACGCAACCCCCGCAATCGCGCCGACGAGCTACGGTCTGGGGCCGGTAACCCGGACCCTCCAACCATTCAAATCGATCCCTCCGGGACCTGATCGGCCGCGCGCCGTCCCCGGGATCACCCCGGATGGCGCGCGGCCCAGCGGTGTCCCGGCGAGTCCTCGTGAAGGAGGACCCGTGCGCCGCACGGGACCAACCTTCTACCTCGCGATCGCGCAGGCGTCGCGATGACCACGACCGATACCACCACTGCCAGCGCTGGGCGCGATCCGGTGACGTTCGCCGAGCACGAGGTGCTCGACGCGCTCAACTACGCCGCGAACGACATTCTCGACGCGGTCGACGCCGGCGACGAAGGGCTGCGCGACGACATCAACCTCATGGTCAACGCGACCATCGCGTACCTGCGCGGCGACGCTTCCGACCTGGACGACGTCGCTGAACGCAGCTACGGCGAGAAACTCGACACCATCCTCGACTGGATCCGGGCGGCGACCCGATGACCTGGTGGGACGAGCAGTCCGACGAACGCCGTACCGCACTGGCCGAGGCCCTCAAGACGGAGCGGGGTCGGCGGGTATCTGCGGTACGCCGACGGGTCGGTGGGTTTCGTCGCCTGGCTCCTGGTCGCCGACCGGACCTGCGTGCGTCATCTCGGCGTGTCCATCTTCGACCTGTCGGACTGGGCATGGCGCGACGCCTACGACGCCGGTGATCCACCAGGCGCGGCGGTCCGCGAGACTGTGGCGGCCGACGACATGTTCGGGACGCTGCTCGGCGGAACGAAATGACCCTCCAGAGGATGCTGCACGTCGTTCAGTACTCCGGCGGTATTGGCTCGCGGGCCGTTGCGACGCACGTGGTGCCTGTCGGGCCAGCGCGAGACGCCAGGTTTGATGTCACGAGATTGCTAACAGTCACCATACTGAGAGTCATGGCAACGTCACCTGAAGATCCGGTCCCCATCCCCGCGCCCCGCAATGGCATCTGCCGAAGCTGCGGCGGCTCCGGCTACGCGGACGACGGACCGCGTCGCACGACCTGCCCCAACTGCGGCATGGAGCTCGGTCCCCGCATGCGGTACTCGGTCCACGGCACCGACAGTGCCGACGTGATCAAGGTTATGAAGGAGATCGAGCGGCAGCGGCTCGCCACCCAGAGTCCATGGCGCGCCGGGCTGTTCTACCTGACTTGCCTCTCCGTCGTGACTGCCCTAGTGCTGGTCGTGGCGCGACTTGTCGATTGGTGGATTTTGCCGATCGTTATGGTCACGGCTCTAGTCTCCGTGGTGGTCCTCGGCGCCCTGCAACTGCGACAGGACGGAAAGATCACCGAGCGGGGTCTGATCAGTTTGATCGCCGCGTCGTTCAGGACGGCAAAGTCCGTTCTGCCGCAGTCACAGGGCACGCCGCCCCCGCAGATCTGACGCAGGAAGTTGTCGGCACCTCAGGTCGTCGTCGAACTCGGCGCTAGGGTAGTCATACCCCCTCCGCGATGACGCTCAGTATGTGAACCCCCGAGACGAGGCAGCCGCCTATCGCGGGTCGAGCGCCCCACACTACCGATGGCCGCTTGAGCTGCGGATAGACCGGGGCTGCGTTGGCTTACTACACCAGTCAGGCTTAGCTGGCGCGAGGCGACCGCACGCTCTGTCTCATGAGACACCTAGATTATGGAAAACGGCGGCATCGGCAGCTGGGCGGCGACTCAGCGGGTCATTGCCGGCCACGGTGCCTCGAACTTGGTCCCGCTCATGCGAAATGCCTAGTCACTGTGGAAGACCGGCTAGTAAATTGGATCGCTTGCTAGGTCAGAGTGTTGCACCGTCCATCCGAAACCATATTGATCCACGAGGCGCCTGATCACTTTCAAGAACCACCCTGGCGCCTCCGGTGAAACGAAGACCTGCTCAAAAGCCTTCGACAGGTCAACCTTCTCGCGAAGGAACGTGGGCGTGTCCTGCACGTCCAGCATAGCGACCATTAGCCTGTACTCCTGTTCGTGCTGGAAACTGAGGCGCTTGTGCATATACGGCAATAGAAGGTTCCGCTCGGAGATAAACTGCACCGAATAGTCGGTGTATTCGACAGGAAATCCGTGGACCTTCTGATCGCCCACTAGGCCGGCAAGCAGGTCGGCCTTCCTAGCCTTGACCGCTATGCCGCGACCTTCACGGTCATAAACGCTCCACATTGCGGCGGACTCTGAATCGGCAATATGCCAGCAATTCAGAAATACATGCGTTCGCGCATAGGATGCAATCCGAGGGAATTGGTCTTCCATAGTCGCGTAGTGCTCGCCGTAGATATCTGGACGAAGCGCAGTGTTGGTCGGACCATATGCCCCTTCCCACTTGTCCTGCATTTGATCGACCCGCGCCAGGTGCAATTCCGACGTCTGAAGTAGGTCGACGAAGCGCGCAAGATCCATGTATCGCCAGAGGGTTGCGTCGTCGCTAAGGGTGTCTTCCAGGTCCGGATGAGTCTCGTGCACGGGTAAAAAATACAGCAATCCGCTCGGAAGGGGGAAAGCTACCCATACGGGTGACGCACTTACCTCGCCGCAATCCGCGCGTCCTCGGCTCCCGCTGGTAGCCCAGCGAGGGTCATGGACACAACGTTGTTGCGACGGCTGGTGTGCTGGTGCACGAACTACGCCTGCTGCCGCAAGGACTTCGTCTGTAGAGCGACAACAGCGATGACTGTCGAACCGTGGTAGTCGGCGACGATCAGAACGAATCACCAGCCCGTCTCTCGTAGCGCCGCCGTGCAGCCCAGACGAACCAGGACGGAGCACGCTCTGTGCCCACCGGCTGACTTCGGTCACCACCGCGGTCGGCGGCCATGCTCATCGAGCGTGCGTCCCCTCCGTTGGCGCCGGTGTCTCAGGAGACATCCAGATTCTGGAGAACGGCGGCATCGGTAGCTGGGCAGCGACTCAACGGGTCATCGCCGCACACGGCACCGCGAACCTGGTCCTGCTGATCGCGGACACCCGGGTCGAAGATCCGGACCTGTGGCGGTTCGTGCACGACAGCACCGCCCGCATCGGAGTCGACCCGACCCTCGTGGCGGACGGACGGACCCCGTTCGAGGTGTTCCACGACCAGCGGTTCCTGGGAAACTCCCGGCTGGCGCCGTGTTCGGCGATCCTCAAACAGCGTCCGGCCCGGGCCTGGCTGACGGCGCACACGGATCCGGCGGACACGATGCTGTACGTGGGCATCGACTGGTCGGAAGCCCGCCGAACGCCGGCCATCGTCAACGGGTGGTCGCCGTGGCCGGTGCGGTTCCCGATGTGCGAGCCACCCCATCTGTCCAAACAGGACATGCTCGACGCTGCCCGCGCCGCCGGGCTCACCCCACCACGGCTCTACGAGCTGGGGTTCAGCCACAACAACTGTGGAGGCGTGTGCGTCAGGGGTGGGCAGAAGCACTGGCTGAACCTCCTGAACGTCTTTCCTGACAGGTACGCCGAGGCCGAACGCCGCGAGCTGGAGCTCCGCGCCGAACTCGGCGACGTGGCCATCCTCCGCGAACGCCGCGGCGGGGTGACCCGGCCGCTGGCCCTTACCGAGCTTCGCCGCCGGCACGAGGCCGCCGCCATTTCCTGAACCACCGCCTGACCAAACCGTGCCGCGACGCGCCTCGGACCCGCCGGCACTGCCGGGCGGCGACGATCCGGTGCGGCAGTTCCGTAGGAGGCGTCATGCCCAACATTCGTGACCTGCTCGACCTGTCCACCGCCCACCTACCACCGCACGTCTGCGACCGGCTCAGCGCACAGCCAGGCGTGATCGCCTACCACACCATTCACGGCTGGCTGCTCCAGGTACCCGACGACCCCGACCAGGCGTCAACCACCAACTGCGAACCCGTCCCCGACGTGGTGCTCGCCATCCAGCGCTATGCCCGCGCGTTGGGTTGCGACTACGTGTTGTTGGACGGCGAGGCCGACAAGGTCGACCACCTACCGACATGGACCCGGTGACCGGTGACCAATCAGAGCTGACCGGCGTGGCATTCGCGCCGCCGATGGTCCCCGCGTCATGCCGTTACGGCTGCTGCCTGTGGCGGGGTGCGGCCCACCGCCCGGAGTCCCGATCGCCACCCAGCCGGGTGATGTTCGCGCACCGAAAACAAGGAGGAATTACGTGCACCACAACGTCAACGAGTCCGCGAACCGGGACCGGGATTCGCCACCGGCACAGGAGAAGGTCGCGATCCCGCCGATTCCGGTGCGTCTCGCGCACCGTCCCACCCTCGGCGGCCTCGTCGTCCCGTTCATCACCCCACGCACCTACGACGGGCGGTACCTGTTCGGCGGCGTCGACCCGCGGCGGCAAAGGCAATGCCTGATCCGCCGGCTGTGCAGCGTATGTGGAGACGCGCTGCTCGCTCGGCCCGTCGACCGGCTCGTGCTGCTGATGCGGTTGTCCGACCTGCCCTTCCGGCGCACCAGCGAACCCGCCCTGGATCCGGTCTGCGCCGCCTACACCCAAGCCGCCTGCCCGATGGTGGCCGGCCAGCTTTCCAACTACCGGTCCGTCCCGATGCGGCTCGGCGTCGGGATGGCCCCGGCGGCCGACCAAGCCGCCCGGCTCGGCGCGACGGCCGAGCCCTGGTTCGCGGTCTGGCTGCCCCGTTACGACACCGTCATCGAGCCGCGAAACGGGCAACCAGCCGCCTCATACGCAGGTATCCGGCCGCTGCGCATCCGACCCATCACCTGGCGGCACGTTGTGCCGTGGTGACCGGCACCGCCGAGCGGCGCCGCGGCCGCGCGGCTTGTCGCAATGTCGACGCCGAGACGAACCGATCCCTCGCCCGCGACTGAAGGCGAACGTCACGGTGTCGGCGTCCCAACTGACCGTCTGTCACCGGCTACGCCATGTCCTCACCCCGGAAGGCGCAGACATCCGTCGCCGGCTCCAGCGACGACGCGCCAATCGCGCCGGGGTCACACGAAATTCTTGAGGGGAACTGTGATGTCAACAAGCTCCAACCGCCACGTGCTGTGGCTGGACAGTCCGGCCGAGTTGCTCGCCCTGGTTCCGTACGTGATCGGCTACCACCCCACCTCCAGCCTCGTCGTAGTCGCCTTGGCCGACCAGCGCGTGCTCGTCGTCGCCCGCCTTGATCTGCCCACCACCGACGAAGAGACGCAAGAGGTGCTGGCCTCGGTCCACCGTGCCGCCGACGTGGCCAGCGAGGAGGGCGCGACCGCCGCGATTCTGATCGGCTACGGCCCCGACGATCTCGTACGGCCCTGCATCGAGGCGATCACCGACCTGTTGACGCCACGATCGTTGCCCGTCATCGAGGCGCTGCGAGTCGCCGACGGACGGTACTGGTCCTACCGGTGCGACAACCCGGCCTGCTGCCCGCTCGAGGGAGCACCGTTCGACCCATCCACCAGTGCTGCCGCGGCAACTGCGACCGCCGCCGGAATGGTCGCCCTGCCCGACCGCGCGGCGGTGGCCGATCGGCTGGCCCCGGTCACCGGCGACGCCCGCGACGCGATGACCCGGGCCACCGGCGCCGCCATGCACGCCATAATCGATGTTGTCGAGACTTTCGTGCCCAACGCCCCCGAGGACGAGGACACCCGAGCCACGCGCCTCGGGGTAGCGCTGCTGCTGGTCGGGCTCAAGAGCCTGATTCTGGCAGAGAAGTTCTACGAAGCCGGCACGCCCGTCGACGACGTGGATGCCGCGATACTGACCGTGCTACTCACTCTGCCGTCGATACGCGCCGCCGCAGCCCGGCGCACAACCGGACAGCCGTGGGAAATCGACATGTGGGTCGACCTGGTCCGCCGCGCCGAGCCGACCCTCACCGCCGGCCCAGCCACCATTCTCGCCGTGTCCGCGCTCCACGCCGGCGACGGAACTCTCGCCAACCTCGCCGCGGACCGGGCTCTGCAAGCCGACCCGACCGACAACCTCACCAACCAGATAGCCACGGCTGTGGCCGCCGGCGTCGACCCGCGATCGGTCGCCGCGCTGCTGATCAGCTGATAGACACCTCGGCTACCCCGACAAATCAACTCGCCCCGACAGGGACCGCGCCACTGTGCGTCCGCCTGTCCGGCGGGCGCACAGAGCGGTCCTTGGAACATCCGAAGGGAGATCCGCCGTGCGAAGCACCATCAACCAAGCTTTCCGCGAGATGCGCGGTCTGCGTACCACCGACGCCGGCCGGCTACGCGGTGTCCACCTGCGCAACAGCTCACTTCACCCGCCCCACCGAGCGTTGGCCGGCACGCCACAGCCATGGCGCGACCAGCTTCAGGCAGCCATTCAGGCACGCGATGCCGGGACGGTGACGCCGGACAGCCCCGAGTACCTGGTGATCTCCGACGGCGCCGTGATCGCCGTCCTCACCGCGGCCGCCCATGTCGTGATCCCGGACTATCCACTGTCGACACTTCAGGCCAGGCACCAGCGCGCTGCCGCCGACGCGGTCAACGATCTGCACCGGCACACCCTGCGGGACCTGGCCGATCGACGCGCCACCCGCGACGGACGCGACGACGACGTTACAGCGGAATACGAGGCCTACCCAGACGGTGCTCTGCGGGTTGCGGCGCTGCACGACATGACCAACACGCGCTGGGTCCACATCAGCGCCGACCTCGCCCAAACCCGGAACACGGTATGCACGGCGTGCGGCGTGGCCGACCCGCAGCAGGTGGTCATCGTCACCGCCGTTGGATACGGCAAGTACGGCCGGGACCGGCACCGGTTGGACCTGGACCTGTTGGCCACGATGCACGAGATCGCCGACGAGCACCACGTATCGCTCCGGACAGTCGGTGACTGGCTCGACGCCAGTGGCGCCACCACCGCCACCGACATCGAGCCGTGCGCCGTCCGGGAGGAGTTCGCCGCCGCATACATCGGCCCGTTCCAGGACGAACGGGAGTACACCCGGCACCGCATGGCCGAGCTCGGGTGGACCCACGCCATACGCGCCGCCGGAATACCCGCCAGTTACCTCGACATCGGCGCCATCAACCGCGACTGGTTCAGCCGGCAGGTCCGCGGCGTCGAATCCGGGACGTGGGGCCGAATCGAAGTATTCCGCCGCGGCGTCGACCGGGGCGATGAGACCGCGACGGCTGAGCACGACACGCCGCCCTCGGAACGGAGGCAACCGTGAGCGCAAACCCGAACGATTCAACGACACCGGTCCGTCGGGTTCTCGGGTCCGATGACCTTGACCACATCTTCTGTGCGATCCGCGCCGCAACCGGCACCGGGCATCTGCTCAACACCGTCCTCGCCGCCCTGTACGTCGCGCTCACGGGCAAGCCCGGGGACGGCGACGCGGGGATGACCGCCTCCGGCGTCCACCCGGACCGCTACGCCATCCCCACCAGCCAATGGCAAGCCATCACCACAGCGATCACCAACCGGGCACAGGCATGGGGCACCGCCGCCGAGGTCGCTCTGGAACTGGCCATGAACCTGATGCCCACCCAGTACGCCGACCCAGCCGTCCCCGCCCCGAACTTCGCCCTGCCCGACTACCGGCCAAACGAATACCGGCTGACACTCACCCGGGACGCAGTCGACGTCATCTCCGCATGCGAACTCCACCTGGAACGGCTACGCGCCTTCTACGGCCCGGCATCCGACATCTACCAGACCGCGATGCACAGCTGGCACCGCAACCTGACCAGTCTGTTGACCATGAACACCGGCGGTCACACGACCGTTAGCCGTGACGGTGACCTGTCCCTGTTCATTCGCGCAGCAAACGGACTGGTCTTCGCCCTCATCTTCCACGGAGCGACCCGCCGGTGCACCGGTAAGGGCTGCGCAGCACTGATCGACGACGATGGTGCTACGCGCCCGGCCGGGACCGGTGCGGCCGTTCGTGTCCACAAGCACATCCCGACCTACCCGGTCGGCGCGCCGCGCCCGGGCACGTGGACGTTCCACTCGTAGCCGAGGGCCTGCTTCCACAACGCACGGCATTGACCTGGCCCGACATCACGCCGGTCCCCCGCCTGTTCGTTTCCCTCGATGCGCAAGGGAGTAACGCAAAGTGTTCCGCCACATCGGCCGAGCCCGGACGACGCTGGCGTCGGCAATGTTCGGCTACCGCACGCGCACGGTCATCGCCGCCATCGCTGCGGCGACCGTTGGTGCGATCGCCGCCCGGCGCTGGCGGCGACGGGAACTCGACGCCGCGCGCAGCGCCGTCGCCGCTTGGCGGTCCGACGCCCTCCACGACCCGTTGACACACCTACCCAACCGGCGTGCCGCCCTCATCGAAGTCAACGCCCGCCTCTACACAGGCGAACGGTTCCTGTTCGTTCTGGTCGACCTCGACGACTTCAAGGCCGTCAACGACACCTATGGTCACCCCACCGGCGACGACCTCCTCACCGTCGTCGCGGCCCGTCTACGCGCGGCCGTCCCGTCGGACGGGTTGGTCGCCCGGTTGGGTGGCGACGAGTTCCTGGTCCTGTTGACCGACGACGGCGGCGACCCCAGCGCTGCCATCTCGCCGGTGCTGAGCCTCCTCACCGAGCCCGTACAGATCGAGGCGGTAGCCCTGCAACCCCGAGCAAGCGCTGGCGTGGCCCAGCCACCCGCCGGCGCACCGGCGAACTGGCGGTACCTGATCGTCAGGGCTGATCGGGCGTTGTACCGCGCCAAGGCCACCACCGACGGTGTGGCTGTCTACGACTCCAGCCTGGACACCGTCGACGCCAGCGATACTGCGCGGCCACACCATCGCCGCCGCGACCGTCAACGCGGGCCGACTGGCTCCGACGCCATCGGTCCAGACACCGACTGAGCTCATGCGCGTGCCCTCTCCCGGGCATCACGCGCCTGCCGCACCTGCGCCTCCGGACGCTGGGGCGGCGGTGGCGCGTCCAACACCTGGAGGCCACCGTGGAACCGACGCCCCGCCACGGAGTGGCCGACAAGGCCACCCGCATCGTCGCCGTCGTCACTGTCTCCGGCCTGGCCGCCCTGGCCGGCTGGATTTCCTACCACCACATGCTCCTGTTGGCCCGCCGGTCCGGCCAGACCGGTGTCGACGCACATGCCTTCCCGCTCACCGTCGACGGGCTCGACCTCATCGGCGTCCTCGTCCTGCTCGCCGACCGGCGCACCGGTCGCCGCAGCGGCTGGCTGCCCTGGACCGTCCTCTCCGTCGGAACCATCGCCAGCATCAGCGCCAACATCGCGGTCGCGCCGGACAACCTGGTCGCCCGCGCCATCTCCGGCTGGTCCGCCGTCGCCCTGCTTGCCGCCGCGAAGATGCTCGCGCACCTCTTCGAACCCGCCGAGCCCGCCCACCGGCATCCGCTGCCGGTGACGGTTACACCCGATCCTTCCTCCTCGCAGATTTCAGAGCTGCCCGCGTCCGAGCCGCCACCGGACGGCGCCACTCCCGTAGGCGATCGCGAGTGGCGCCTCAACAACGGCAATGCCGCCGGCCGGGTTCCCACGACTCCCGCCGCCTACGCCCGCTGGTGCGCCATCTGGGCTGCCACCCGCGACCTCCCCGCCGCGACGCGCGACGTCGCTCGTGCCCACGGGGTGTCACTACGCACCCTGCAGTTCATCCGCTCCGCCGGCGAAGCCGGCCAACTCACACCACCGCCACCGGACCGACCCGACCCGGTATCAGCCGGTCCAGCGGAGCACGCCCAACGTGATCTCGCAGATCCCGTTGGTCCAGAACCAGATCCGCAACCCGACCTCACCCGGCAGCCCGTCTGACCCGCGCCCAGCCGCGCCGGGCAGGGTCCAACAACCCGAAGGAGAATCAACATGCCCACACCAATCCGAAGCGCGCCGACCGTTGCCAGACCAGCAACCGCCCGTCCGATCCGGCGAAACTCGCACCACCGGTGGTCACGGTGAGCGGCAAGGCCACTGCCGGAGTCGCCATACTGCTCGTCGCCGTCACGACGACCTGTCTCGCCGCCGTCCTCCTCGGCGCCGGTACCGTCGCCATCGCCGCGTGCACCGACCCGGCGTTCGGCCCGAGCAGTTCGTCACCGACGCCTGTCGCCGGATGGTCAGCGATCGGGCGGTGGAACCGTAGCCAGATCGGCAATGCCTCGATCATCGTCACGGTCGGTCGACAACTGCGCGTGCCGTCCCGCGGCTGGGTTGTCGCTGTGGCCGCGGCCATGCAGGAGTCGTCACTTACAAACGTTGGTGATCTGGGCTCCGACAACGACCACGACAGCCTCGGTCTGTTCCAACAACGACCATCCCAAGGGTGGGGAAACCCCGCCCAGCTCATGGATCCCGTCTACGCCGCCACACAGTTCTACACCCATCTGCTCCGTGTCCCGCACTGGCAAGATCTGCCCCTCACCGAGGCGGCTCAGGCCGTTCAGCGCAGCGCCACGCCGGACTCCTACTCGATCTGGGAGGGCGATGCCATCGCCGTCGTCGCCGCCGTCAGCGGCCTTGGCCAGGCCGGCCTGACCACCTGCGGCGGTGCCGGCACCTGGACCCAACCGGTCCGCGGCCCGATCGTGTCCGGGTTCCGAACCGCGAACCGACCAACGCACCAAGGTGTCGACATCGGCGCCCCTCGCGGCGCCGTCGTACGCGCGGCCTCTGCCGGCGCCGTCGTCCGGGTCCGGTGCGACATCGAACCCGTGTCATGGGGCTGCGACCGCGACGGTCACCCCACCCTGGTCCGTGGGTGCGGCTGGTATCTCGACATTGCCCATGCGGCAGGCATCATCACCAGGTACTGCCACCTCAGCACCCACCCCCTCGTCCAGGAAGGACAGACCGTGGCCGCCGGTGAGCCTATCGGCATTGTGGGCTCGTCCGGCCACTCCAGCGGGCCACACCTGCACTTCGAGACGCATCATGGCGGTGACCGCAGCAGCGCCGGGGCAGAAGATCCCGTACCGTTCATGCGTAAACGCGGCGCCCCCATCGATTGAGGTCCGCCGTCGTGTAGGTTCTCATCCGCGATGACGGATTCTCACGACCGTGGCAGCGGCACTGGCGCATCCGGCTATTTGTGACAACCAGTTGCACATTCCATTGGCTCACGTCACTACCTCGACGGGCCGGCGGCTGGCGTAGTCAGGCGGTGGTCGGTTGAGTGGCGTAAGGCTTGTCTCCCACGCATCCGGCCGGTAGTCCCAGGCCAACCCGTGCTTCAGACACCAGTTCCACGTCTCCAAAGGAATCTCCCAGGGAGACACAAGTAGCTTGCCTTCGAGGAGATCCGGTTCCTCATCCCAGCCAGGGATCTCGGCGGGTAGGTCGGCGCAGAGCAAGGAGACCAGCTCGGCGTATCGCGGACTACCCCACCAGTCGTGGGCCACCATGTTCCCCCACAGGGCAAGGGAGATCGGATGAAAGCTGCGCTCGTCCATGCGCCGGCCGACCTCGGTACGTACGGATCGCCAGTGCCGCCCCAAGAGCTGTGCTGCCCTTCTGTCGCCGATTAGCGTCGGCGGCCGTCCTGCAACACCTCAGTAATGCCAATGACGTCGGCTGAGTCCTCGGTGATGAGCGGGAGGATGTCGCGCGTGGTGACCATGCTCATGCGCGACATCTCCGCGTCGCTGAAGAGTCGGTGAAACGGCTCGATCGTGTCGCGCCAGATCTCCACGACGAGACCAGCGGCCGCAACGGAGATCAGGAGTGGTCCGGCAATGCCGCGCTGCGCCAATAGCTCGCGACCGCCCTTGAGCGCCGCCTCGTAGTCCAGTTCCTCGTGAGACGTCATGCGACCAGTCTAAGGATCGCCAAGATCGACTATGAGCGACCGGCTTCTAATGGCACGCCCCGCTCATCAGACCGCTGCAGGTCGTCTCCTGACATACATGACTTTGGAAAGACGGAGTCAGGCCCACGTCGGTCGTCTGCCGGCCGACAAAGATCGATGCGAACCCACCCCTGTGAGAGCCGATTCCCGGCAGCAAGGTCGCTCTTTTTTTGTGTCCTGCAAACGTTTCCGTAGCTGTAAGCCAGGTCCCACAGCCAGCCGTCATCTCGTGAGTATGAGGGCGAGGAGCCCACCGACGAGTAGGGCGGGGCCGAACGGCAGCGCGGAGCGGCGGTCGATCCGTTTTGTCGCGAGCAACGCGAGGGCGACAGGCGCCTGGAGCAGGAACGGTCCAACGGCCGCGATGGTAAGAGCGGCCGGGCTCTGCCAGCCGGCCAGCATGGCGGTCCACGTGGCGGCCTTGACGTCGCCCAGTCCGAGTCCGCCGGTCGCTGTCGCCAGGACGAGCAGGATGATGCCGACGCTGGCGCCGCTTGCGAAGGCTCGCAGCGGCCGATGGAGGTCGCCGACGACGACGCCGTGAGCCGCGATCGCGGCTGCGCACATGGCGGCCGCTGGCAGGATCAGAACGTTCGGCAGCCGACGGCTACGGAGGTCGACAAATGCTGCGGCGACCGCGAGTAGTCCGCTGATCAGCAGCACGGGCAGGAGGGGGCTGTGCAGGAATCGAGCAGTCAGTAGTCCGCTGGTGGCCGCTGATGCGAGGCAGATGGTGTGACAACGACGGACCCTGTTCGAATCCCGCGGTGGCGAGTCGATCGGGCAGCGCGGGAGGTCACTGGTGGTTGGCGTCGCTGATGCGTTCTGATCGGGTCGGCTGGCGCTGAGGCGGTGGACGACCGACGACAGGTTTCGGCCGATCAACCCGCCGAGCACGGTGGCGGCGACAACGGCCAGGGCTGGTGCAATCAGCACTGCTGCTCCTCCGCTGTCGAATCAGCTATGCGGCGTTGCCCCGGTTACGGCGCCGGGCATCGAGCTTGGCCAGAAGTTCGGTAGCGATCTGCTGAGTCTGGGGAGAGACCTCGATTTCCAGGTCGGCAAGGCGTTGGGTAAGGGCGCGGAGGGTTCGGACAACACCGTCGGCGCTGTTCAGCGTCGCGTGGAGTTGCATGGCTCGTTGGTAGACGTCCTCGTTGTAGGGGTCGACGCGGATCGCTTCCTGGACCAGCGCGAGTGCGGCGGCGGGGTCAGGGGCGTTGTCGGCGAGCCCGATGTATGCGTCCAGGATGTGGCGGCGGACCCGTTCTCGGTACGGGGCGAGCCACAGCCAGTGGTGCCCTTCGGCGACGGATCCGGTGTAGAGCTTGATGACCTGACGGAGTGCCGCCGCATGATGTGCGGGGTCGACCGCGGTGGCGGCGTCGTCGGCTGCGGCGGTCAGTTTCCATAGATCGACTGTGATATGCGCGGGATCGAGCCGGTAGCGCTCATCGGTGCGGGGAATGGTTTCTGCGCCGACGGCTTCGGCCAGGGTTTGCCGCAGTTCGGACATGGTGGTGTGGAATCGGCGGCGGGAGACATGCGGGCGGGTTTCGGGCCACAGCACGGCCATGAGCTGGTCGCTGGTGGAGCCGTCGGGTTCGACGGCGAGGTGGACCAGGATCTGCGTGCCGTCGGTGCGCCGTATCCGTATGTCTCGACGGCTCCCCTCACTCACGAGGTGCAGGGTCGGTTTGCCGAGGACGCTGAACCGCAGCGTGCGGACGTCGGTCGTGCCGGTCGGGTTGTGCGGGTTCGGTGACCGGGCGGTGGTGGACGTCGTCGGGGCGGGCGTGCCGTCCTGGCGGGTGGCCAACGGGTCGGTCCGGCTAGCCGCCGCCGCAGTGTGCGAGGCCGCGCGGCTCGGCGGTGGGGGGATGTCGTTGCTGGTCGGGCGGGCCTGGCGAAGGATGTCCAGGATATCGCCGGCGGTTGCGGTGTCGAGGACGTTGAGCCGTAGTCCGGTCGTGTCGGTCGCGGGGTCGGGTCGGCTGGTGCCGTCGCTGTTGACGTGCCAGGTTGCGCCGCCGTTCCACCGGCCGAGCAGGACGCCGGCGATGGCCAGGCGGGAACCGACGGCGAGGATCGCGGCGAGGGCGGTGGCGATGGTGTCGTCGGGTGCCTGGGTGAGTAGCACGATCGGCGCATGCGCCTGATCGTGCACCGTGCTCAGGTCGCTGTCGTTGCGATCGTCGGCTTGCCGGACGCGGCGCAGCAGTTGCCGTTCCAGGTGGGTGAGGGCGCTGTCGAGGGAGTCGGCGATGTGCAGCTGGCCGAGTTGGTCGCGGTCTGGCGCGGTCGGACCGAGCAACGCGGCCAGGTCGGCGTCGGTGGTAACGATCGCCGCTTCGGCGCCGGGAGCCCACGGCCCGCCAGCGGACAGGACGGCAACGAGCACGCCGCGGGCGGCGGCCCGGGCACCGGGACCGACCAGGCCGACACCGGACGGTGGCAGGTCGGCGAGGCGAAGCGGCCGGTCTGCGCGCGTGCCCAATGTCGCCGTGGTGACGGTGGTGGCCTCCAGCGCCTCGGGCGCGAGATCGTCCATGTCGTCCTCGATCGGGGATGGTGGGCGCGCGTGATGCAGGGCGGCGATGCTCGGGGGAAGCGGGGTCAGGTCCGGGTCGTCGCGGCGGCCGTTCGCCGGTGGGCGGGGCCGGTAGCGTCGGCGTCGCTGGATCCACACGAGCGCGGCGGCTGCGGCGACGGCTGTGGCGACGGGCACGACGACCCACCCACCGGACAGTTCAATACCGAACCCGCCGTCCCTGTCGCTGCGTGCCGGCGCGGCGCTTGCGGACGGTTCCGACGGCGCGGGCGACCCCGACGACCTCGGTGGCATTCCGACGACACCATCGTCGATCGCGTCCCCGCTCGGGCTGGACGGTGAACTGGGCGATGAGCTCGGTGGGGCGGTCGGGGTTCCCGACGGGTTGTTGTCCGGCGGGACGGGGTTGGACGGGGGCGGCGGAATGGGTTGGGCGCCAGCTGGTGGTAGGGCATCTGCGGGGAGGATCAGGACCCAGCCGGGTTCGATGTGGTCGCCGTGCTTCATCCGGCCGTTGTGGTCGTAGCGGTCCTGGTTGAGGTGGTAGATCTCGGGCCAGCGGTGCGGATCCCCGAGCCACACTTCGGCGATCTTCCACAGCGTGTCGTGCCGGGAGACGGTGACCGTGTAGCGGTTGTCGCCGACCTGCAATGTGAGTGCACCGTCGACGCCGCACGCGGCGAACCGCGGCATCTCGTCGTGGGTGAGTGCGGCCGTCGCGCTGTCCGCGGGTTGCCACGCCCTGGTTGTCGGGGTGGCCGACCGGGCATCGCCGACCGTGAGGATGATCCGCCCGCCTCCAGCAGTGATGGCTTCAGAGGCGGTCGCGTTCGCCGTCGGGATGTGGGGTGCGACCGCCGGAACCACCGGCCGGGCCGGGTTTGCGACGAGGACGGTGGCAGGCCCAGCCGTCATCCCGGCGATCAACAGCGCCGCGACCGCCTGCAACGGGGAGATCAGCCGACGCCGAGTGGCGAGCTTGCCGCGCCGGGCTGCGGCGATCTCGACGGCGACGCTGTATGCGAACGCGGCCCACACGATCCACAGCGCGATGGCCAGGACGTTGATGACGGCCTCGTCGGGAATGCTGGAGGTCAGGATCCGGGCCCACGCGTCCCACGTCGTCGGCAGGGTGCGCGGCAGGGGCGATCCGACAAACCAGCACAGGCCGGCCGGGACTCCAACGAGGATGCCGAGCAGAGCCACCGTCGATGCCAGCCGACCCGTGAACCGGAGCAATCCGCTCATCATGGCGGCGGACCAGCGACCGGGGTGGCCGACGCCGTGGCGGTGACCGACACTGTGGGGTGGCCGAACCCAGCCAGCATCGGGGTGTCCTGCTGGCTGGTGGCGGTGACCGTGATCTGCGCGGCGGTGACCGCGACGGTGCCGGTCGCGCCCGCGGCGGCCAGGAACCGGTTGGCCGCGGCGGCCGCCCGCGCCGGATCGAGCCGCAGGGTGCCGTTGGTGCGGTAGGCGGCCAGGTCGATCTCCTGTGCACCGGCGCGGGCTGCTTGCTGGGCGAGGTCGTAGCCGTGGGTGCGGGCGCCGAAGACGACTCCGCCGCCGAGCACCACGCCGGCGAGGACGACGACGATCAGCCCGGTGTACAGCATCCAGACGGTGGCCATTCCGTCGTCGCGACGAAGGCGGCGTAGCAGCGGCTGCCAACAGCGTGGCCGAGAACCGGTCATGGCGTGACGCTCCGGTACACGTCAATCGGGCTGGTCGACCGGGCTTCGGTCGTGACGCTCCCGGGCAGGCTGAGTCCGGTCAGACCCTGGGTGGCGACCCGGCAGGTCACGGCGACGGTGACGCTGCCGCCACGGCGAAAATCGTTGGTGTCCACCGTGACCGACACGTTCGTGCATCGGTTGGACACGTTCGCCGTGGCCGCATCCTGGGCTGCGACGGCGGCGCCGGCGGCGGTGCGTGACAGGGAGGCGGCTCGGGCGCCGGCGGCGGCAGCGGAGTTGACGTCGATGGTGGTGCGGCCGAGGTTGAACGCCGCGACGACGAGGAAGACCAGCATGACTCCGAACGGCACCGACAGGGCGACCTCCACGGCGACGCCGCCGTCGTCGTCCACGATGGACACTGGTCTGCTGCGACGCAGGTAGGGTCCACACCGCATCGTCTGTCCTATGTGGATCGTCATGATCCGGCTCGTTCGGTGGGGGCCTGCACCGTTACGGTGATGGCGGGTTGGACGCCGGGGATGATGGCACGGGCGTGGCCGCGGATGGTCACGGTGGTCGTGGCGGCGGCGCGGGTTACGGTGATGGTCGGCTCGACGACGAACTGGCCGCCGAGCTGCTCCAGCAGCGCGACGGCGTCCTGGTAGCCGGCCGCCTCGGTGCCGCCGACCACGCGGCTGGCCTGTAGGGCGTGGTTGGCCGCTTGCCGAGCCGCCAGGTCACCCAGCGCCCACAGGCCGACCTGCACAGCGAAGGTCAGCAGCAGCACCAGGATCGGCGCACCCAAGGCGAACTCCACCGTCGCCGACCCGCGCTCACCGCGACTACCGGCGCGTTCGCGGCTCACCCGAAGAACCATCGCGAGACGATGCCCGCCAGGCCGGTCCGGAACGCCGCGTAGAGGGCGAGGACGACGGCAGCGCTGGCGCCGATGCCGATGGCGTACTCGGTGACGTGGCTGCCGCGTTCGGGTTCGCGACGGAGCAGCCGTAACCGCTCCCGCAGCGTGGCGACAAGTGAGGCCAGGTCCATGATTCGGTTCCTCCGTTGTCGAGTCAGGGTTGGAGCGCGGCCATGGTCGGGTAGACCAGGAACAGCAGAAAGATGCTGGTCAGGACCATCAAAGGGATGCTCATGCGTTCCGTCGCGGATTCGGCGCGCGCCTCCATCTCCGCGGTGAGCCGTTCGGACAGGGCGTCGCCGCGGTCGATGAGGGCCTCGCGGATGCGGCTGCCCTCCCCCGATGCGAGTTGCAGCGTGCCGGCGAGCTGTTGCAGCTGCACCACGCCGGTGGTCTCCCCGAGTTCCTTCAGCGGTTGCCACAGCGGAACCCGTGTCACCTGGGCGACGGTGAGGGCGTGCCGGATCCGTCCGGCGGCCCAGCCCGAGGCGATGCCCGCGGCATCGGTGAATGCCTGCTCCACCCCGGCACCGGCGGCCAGGGCCGAGGGGACGATGTCGAGCAGCGCAGCCAGCGTGTGGCGCATGTGCAGCCGCCTTTCCTCGGCCTCCTCATGCAGCGACACGGAGGTCACCAGGAACCCGCCGACTGCCAAGACCAGGCCCAGCCACAGCGGCACGGTCCATCCGATGCGGGCGCCCATCAGGTTCAGTCCCGCGACCGTGGCGCCCGGTGCGAGCAGGCCGAGTGCGGTCACGCCGAGCAGGCTGGTCAGGTACCGGGTGGGATCGCGGTCGAGGATGGCCAGATCCTGCGCGACGTTGTCGCGGTGCAGGCCGAGCCGGTACAACGGTCGGGCGAGCGCGTTCAGGACCCGCTCGCCTCGCGGCACCGGTACCGGCGGAGGGCGACGAAGCGTTTCGAGGGCGGTGGCCAGCCGCGGGCGCGCCGGGCGCAGTCCGTACGCGACCAGCGTGACGCCGAGGCCGATGCCGGCGCCGACGAAGACCAGCGAGCCGATCACGGTGCGGCCTCGTCCGGGTTGGTGAGGATCCGCGGCAGGTCCGGGACCCGACTGGTCCGCACCATCCATGCCAGCGCCCCGCCGAACGCGACGCCGAGCACGGCCAGGATCAGTTGACCCACAGCGGTGCTGTACGGGACGACGATGTCGTCGGCGAAGACGAGCAACAGCCCGACCGTGGCCAGGATGACCGTGATGACGATGCGGGTGGCGGTGCGGATGCGGACCCGGCCGGTGGCGATGCGCATCCGCGCCGAGGCCTTGCGCCGGGCCTGGCGGCCGACTCCGGACAAGCCGGTGGCGATGTCCCGCGCCTCGTACTGGGCCGCCAGCAGCAGCACGTTGACGACCATGTCAGCGGTGGGATCCTCCAGATCGGCGGCGAGAGCCCGCAGCGCCGGCGCCAGGCGCGTGCCCGCCCTCAAGGACGCCGACAGCGCCTCCAATTGCGGGCGGATCTCGACCGGGGCGGATTCGGCGGTCTTGATGAGGGTCTGTTCGATGCCGGCCGCGGACCGCAGTGTGCCGGACAGGTCCTCGGCCCACGCCGCGATCGCTTCCACGCGGTCCAGGGCACGGCGGTGGGCCCGGTCGGGGCCTAGCACCTTCGGTAGATTCCACGCGGCGACGCCGGCCAGTACCGCCCCGACCGGCCAGCGGGTCGCCGCGCCGACCACTGCGGCGGCGGTCAGCACACCGGCGACCCGGACGGCAGACACCCTGCCCCGGACGCGGCGGAACCGAGCGTCTGGACGGGGTTGTGGCCGTAGGCCGGCGGCCAGCATCAGAACGGCGGCGCCGAACCCGGCTCCGAGCAGAGCGAACAGTGCCCGCATTCGATGCTCACCACCCCAGGGCCTGGTCCGGGTTGAACCCGGCCGCGGCGAGTTGGTCCATGGTGTCGGTGCGCATCGGCGCCGCCGCCGTGGCGCGGCGGTCCGGTCCCGGCCGGAAGAGCTCGTTGGAGACGATCTCTCCGGCGTCGGCGTGGTGGATTTCGCGGACGGAGGAGACGACCCGGTGGCCGTCGGTGGTCTGGTCGAGGTGGATGACGAAATGGACCGCGCCGGCGATGAGCAGGTTGGCCGCCTCGAACGACAGACCTTCCGGGGCGAGCATGGCGTAGGCGGCCAGCCGCGACAGCGCCTGTCGGGAGCTCGATGCGTGCACGGTGGCCAGCGAGCCGTCGTTGCCCTGCGACATGGCCATGCACATCGCGAGCGACTCCTTGCCGCGGACCTCGCCGACGATGACCCGGTCCGGTGACATGCGCAGCGCGTCGCGGACCAGCTCGTCCAGGCCGATGGCGCCGACGCCCTCGATGTTGGCCTCGCGGGCCTGCAACGCCTCGACGTCGACGCGGGACGGGTCGCGGTCGAGCGCCAGCTCGTATGCGTCCTCAACTGTGATCAGCCGCTCCCACGCCGGGATGGCCTGGGCCAGGGCCCGCACGAACGTGGTCTTGCCGCGGCCGGTGCCACCCGAGACGACGATGTTCTTCCCCGCGAGCACCATGGCGGTAAACAGGTCCCGTAGGTCGGTCGTAAGTGTGGCCATTCCGACCAGGTCGTCAAGAGACACCTTCAGGAACCGGTGCCGGCGGATCGAGACGCACACCCGCTCGGTCACCGCCATCAACGCGAACAGCCGCGACCCGTCCGGCAACTGCACACTCAACCGCGGTACGCCGCGGTCGAACCGGCGCTCCTCCGCACCGGAGCGAGCGGCGATCGTGCGGACCAGGTCGACGAGCTCGTCCTGCGACCCGACCACCGGGGGCAGCCGTTCCCGACGACCGTCGGCGTAGCGGACGATCACGCCGTCGGCGCCCTTGATGTTGATGTTCTCGATCTCCGTGTTGTCCAGCAACGGCTGCAGGCCGCCCAGGCCGGTGAGTGCGTCAAGAACCGTCCGGGCGACGTGGGCCTCCACGGGCGGGTCCAGCGGCATCCGTCCGTCGCTCAGGCACTCACGGGCGTGTGCATCAAGTGCCGCCCGGATCAGGTCACGGACCAGTTGCTGCCGGGCCGCGCCGATCACGGTTTGGCCAGCGGAGGCCAGTTCAGCAACAACCTGGCTGCGGACCCGCGTGACGAGGTCCTGATACGGCTGGGCGCCGCCGTTTCCGGGCATTGGCGTCGTCAACGGTTCACCTCCAGCGCACCGTCACGGACCCGCCAACCACCGGCCATGGCGACGTTGCCGGTCGGCTTGCCGCTCAGCGTGTGTGCGATCCCGGCCGCGGCCCGGGGCAGCTGCTGCCGCCACCACCCACGGCCCACCAACCGGCCGGACAACACCCCAGCACCCGACCGGTCGTGCGGAACCTCACCGGCCACGTCGACGCCCAGATCACGGGCCATCTCCACAGCCGAGTACCGGCCCGACCCCACCCGAACCAGCCACAGCCGGCCGCGCAGCGCTTCACGCAGCCAGCCCAGCCGGGCGCCGACCTGGGCCAACTCCGCCAACTCGGGCGCGACCACGAGCAACACATGATCCGCTGTCGCGGCCAACTGCAGACCGGGTCCGCCGCGGGTCAGTCGGCCGACGTCGGCCACCACCGTCAGGACCGTGCCTGCCCGTGCCAGGACCCCACCGGCGGCGTATGCCAGCGTCTGTACCGATGCCGCCGCCGCGTCGCCCGGCGGGGCCAACACCACGTCCACGCCCAACCCCAGCCGCTGCACATGCCGCGTGAGCGGCTCGTCCACGGCGCCGGCCCGGCAAGCGGCAGCCAGGCTCGACAGACCGGGATCCGGGTGGTGCCCGAAGCGGTAGGCCAGATCACCGCCGTCGGCGTCGCACTCGACGAGCACCGCCCCCGGCTGCGTCCACCGTGCCGCCAATGCCAGCGCCAGCGTGGTCGCTCCATGCGATCCCTTCGCCGATGCGACGGCCACCAACACCCTGCTCACCCACCCCCGCCGAGCTGAACCAACGACACGTCACCGGCCGCCGACGCGACCCGAGTCGCATCCGGTTCGGCCAGCAGCAGCGTCACCACCGTCAGGCCCGACTGGTCCACCGCCGTCTCGATCGACACCACCACCCCTGCGGCCTGCACCACCTGACCGACTGCACCCGCCGGCGCGGCCCCGGCGTTCGCCGAGACGACCAGCACTGACACCCGAGCGCCACGGACCAGGCTGGACGGGGCGTGGCCGGCCTTCACCGCCACCGCTATCACCGCCTGCCCGGCCGGGGGCCACGCAGGCTCTCCGATCTGCCCAGGGGCCAGCAGACTTCCCGCCGCCAGCGGCACCGCCGCGGCACGGCCCTTCACCGACGACACGTGTGATGCCGGGACCGTCGCCACGCGGGCCTCGGCGGCCACCCGGACCACCGTCACATCCGCGTCGCCGATGATCTGCCCTGCGTTGATCGCACGGGCGGCCGCGAGGACCGGTACCCGCCGATCGATCCGGTCCGCCACAACGGTCCCGGCCAACGCGAACCCGAGGATCAGCACGGCGCCGACGAGCACCCACGGCACGCTGATCCGACGACGGGTCACCAATGCGGGCGACGCAACGGGGCGGATCCGCCCGTCGGACGAGTTCGGCCGCTCTGTACCGACCCTCGACACCCCGTTCACCCCGCGACGCTGCCGTTGAGGGCCGGCGCCTCGATCACCTGCACGGCTAAAGTCGCCGTCGTCGTCAGCGGCGCAACGGCGCCCGTGACACCGCCACCGGCCCAGGTCACCGTCCAGGTCACCGTGGCCCGCAGCGCGAACACCCCGGCCTGCTGGTAGGTGTGGCCACACGGCGAGGTTGCGGTCGCGTCCATTCCGGCTCGCCACGGCGTGCCGGGACCGTCGCAGGTGACCGTGGTTCGATCGCCCGTGTCGAACACCAGCTTGGTGGCGCGAGCCGTAGCGGTCACGGCAAGCCCTGGCACCGATGCCGTCGCCGAACGGACTCCCCACGACGCGGACTCGACCCAGAACCAGGACGGCACCGAGACGATCTGAGAGGCAGGTGGTGCCGGATTGATCCTGATCACGGGTGTCGGCAGGTTCAGCCGCGAGATCGCCTGTCGTGCAAGCACTTCGGGACTGATCGGCACAGCTCCGTTCGGCAGCCACACCAGCGTGCCATCGAGCGGCATGCCCAGCGGTCCGAAGTTCCTGGCCTCGTGACAGCTGCGGACGTACCAGCCGCCCGGTCCACCACTACCCGCCGGCGGCGGACCGTTGTCGACGTGCTGGTAGTAGCAGCCGTCCGATCCGACGGAGCCGCGTCCCTCGATGTAGCAGGGCACGACCGCTCCGGTCGCGTCGTGGCAGTCCTGCGAACCACCGGCCGCGGTGCCGACGTTCCTGTCCTGGCCCGGTGTCCGCGCCCGCACCGTGCATCCGGGCGTCGGGCTCTGGTCGCAGTACACCGGGACCGGCGTGTACGGATCCGCCCGCACCATCTCGGCCGGGGACACCAGCACGGCAGCCGCCGTGGCGGCCGCGAACGCAATCAGCCGAGTCAGCATGTGCCCACCGCCATGGGGACGAAACTGATCACCTTCCAGACGTCGCCCGTCCTCTTCGCCGTCGCGATGACTACCCGCCTGCCTCCCGGAGCGTCGACGAACGGTGAGCCCTCCGGGGATGCCTTGACCCGCGTGGCGCCGGAGGTATCAAGGCAATCCCGGATCTTCGCCGTTTCCGGTGCGCTCGGCGGGCTCAGCTCGGTGACCTGAGGGTTCAGCACGACCTCACCCTTGATGATCAGTCCCTGCTTCTTGTTCGCCTCCAGCCCAGCCGTCAGGACGCTCAGCGCATCTCCTTCGGCGTAGCGGGACAACTCGCCGTACTGCGGGTCGGTGGTTCGTCCAGCGGTGATGTAGGCCTGCTGCATCCCCCGGTACGCCGCAAGTGCGCTCTGCTCGACCGTATTGTTCGTATTGGCGGATGAGGAACGCAGCGACGGCAATTCCGGCTGGGACGGCGGCGAATCTTGTCCGGACCCGCACGCCCCGCCGGACACAAGCGCGACGGTGATGATCGACAGTATTGCCGCCCTGCGCAGCACCACGCACCTCCCCAGGGAATGGCCAAATCCGATTAAAGACCTCCACCCCGTACCTAGCGCAACCTGCGCATCTCAGGTGCGCATCCACACATGCGCACCTCTTGGTGCGTACCTCGAGGCGAGCGCCGGCCTGTTCGGCACGCGCATATGACCGCACGAGAATGTCGAACAGGCGCCAGACCGCTCTGCCACGCTTGACACTGCCCGCTGATCTCCGCTTCAGTGGGCATTTCCGGCGCATCGAACTCCCAACATCAAGTAAGGGCCGATCGAGCACGGGGGTGAACTTCAACGTGGCGCTGATCCTGGCGGGCGAACAGAACCGATCCGAATCAATTCCGAGGGCCAGTCGTATCAGCCCAGGTCGCGCCAACGGCGCCGCGAGGGCTGGCGGGTGAGCGGCCTGGACTCGGACGGACTTCGCGAGAAGCTACCCGTGCTCAGGCGTCGGTGGGATCCTGTGGTTCTGACGGTCCTCTGTAAGGACGGTCCTCAACGGCGCCGCAATCTCAGCCAGACGGTCGTCGACGAGGGTGAGCGCATCGCCGATGGTGTGCTCTCGGAGGTCCTCAACCGACTTCAACAGGAAGGGTTCGTCGCCAAGGAGACGAGGAGTCCCAACGTCGTGCTCTACGAGGCGACGGAGGCAGCGCGCGACTGGGTGGAGTGGCTCCGACGCGTCACCGACCTCAGCGCAAGGGCGGGAAAGGGGGCGATCGCCGTGACCGACGATTCGTCAACCCACAGCGCAGTCGACACGACCAAGCCGAGTAGTGCCCGGGTGTGGAACTATCTTCTCGGCGGCAAGGACAACTTCGAGATCGACCGTAAGGTAGGCGACGAGGTCCGCGACGCAAACCCCCAGATCGCGACTCTCGCGCTCGAACAGCGGAAGTTCCTTGTCCGTGCGGTCACCTACCTGGCCGCCGAGGCCGGCATCGAGCAGTTCCTGGACGTCGGCACCGGCCTGCCCACCGCCAACAACACGCACGAAGTTGCCCAGCGAATCGCGCCGAAGTCCCGCATCGTCTACGTCGACAACGACCCGCTGGTGCTGGTGAACGCCCGCGCGCTGCTCGTCAGCAGCCCGGAGGGTGCCACCGACTACATCGAGTCCGACGTCGAAGATCCCGACAAGATCCTGCGACAGGCCGCCCGCACGCTGGACTTCAGCAAACCGATCGGGCTGACGATGCTGGGCATACTCGGCAACGTCGCCGACTACGACGAAGCGCGCTCGATCCTCAAACGGCTGGTCGACGTGCTGTCGGCCGGCAGCTATGTCGTCGTGTGCGATGGCACGAGCACCAGCCAGGAGAACGTCGATGCGGTTCGGATCGCGAGCGAGCAGGGCCATCCGTACAACCTCCGCACCCTCGATCAGATCACCGGCTTCTTCTTCGGACTCGACCTGCTGGAGCCCGGCGTGGTCCCGCTGACGCATTGGCGGCCGGAGGTAGATCCGCTCCCACCGGCGGTGGACTGCTACTGCGGGGTCGCGCTCAAGCGTTGATACGCCGGCGGTTGCCTGTGATGGTCGGAGTCGAGCTCCTTGGCCGCCTCCGGAGCCCGGCAAGGAACTCGAACGCCGGGCTCCGTTGCGCGAGTTCCTCAGCCCGTCTCCTGGTCGGACATGCCGAACTCGAGAAAGATGATCTCGGCGTCTTCGGGCTGGGTGAAGGACTCGTCGACCGCTTCAATGGGGAAGTCGCCGTCGTCGAATCCCACGATGGTTCCGTGCCCTGGGCGGTGGCTGACGTCCTGAAGCTGCCTCGTGGGAAACACGTACAGGCGGCAGTCACCTCTGCCCTGTTGTTCCAGGCGTTCTAACTCCTCGCGGAGCATCGTGACCTTCATCGTGGCTCTCTTTCGTAGGTGTGGCTTCATCGTGGGCCGCGGCTCTGCCTACGTCTGCGGGGCCAGGTCGAATGCGGCGACGCGGTCGGGGGTGAGGCCGGGTTTGATCAGGCCGATGCCTTGGATGAGGGCGATGCAACGGTTTGTTCGGGCTTCGTCGAGGTGGCCTACGTGGGGAGCGTTGCCCCGTACATAGGTGACAGTTTCTCTGACTTCGGCAGCGGCGACCTCGGCCCTGTACGTCGGGTTGTGTCGGGCCATGATTCGGCCGGCCTCGTCGGGATTGTCGATCGTCCACCGCAGCCCACGCAGGGTGGCGTCGCGGAAGCGGCGCACCAGGCCCGGGTTGTTCCGGATGAGGTCGGTCGAGGCGCCCAGCGCGTTGCCGTAGAGATCCCGTACGACGTCGGAGTAGGGCAGCATGGTAACCCTCTGCTTCGCCGCTGCCTCGACCGCCGGCCGGCCGACGACGATTTCGGTGGCGGCGTCGAGCTGCCCGGCGACCAGCGCCGCCCGGATCGACGGCGGCGGCAGCGCCACCCACCGCACGGTCGACTCGTCGAGGCCGGCCAATTGGGCATAGGCGGGGAAGATGGTCTTGTTGACCCCACCTTCGGAGTAGCCGATACGCTTGCCGGCCAGATCGGCGGGGGCGTGGATGTTCGCCGCGGGCAGGGCGACGATGCAGGACACGGTCGACTGGTAGATCGCGGCGAACACCCGGAAGTCGGTGAACGTCCCGGTGTTGATCTCCAGCAGGCCACCGGTGAGGTCGATGACCGCGAACTGGGCGTTGCCCTCCTTCAGGCGTTGCAGGTTGCCGCGGGTACCGACCCCGGGCACCACCTTCACGGTGAGGCCGGCGTCGCGGTACCAGCCGTGCTCGATCGCGGCGAACACGAACGAGTCCTGCCCGGTGATGTTGAACCCGGTCACATAGGTGACGTCGTCGACCGCGCCGCTGTTCGCCTTCTCCTTCTCCTCGCCACAACCGACCAGGCCCGCGATTGCCAGCGAGCCGCCGGTCAGCATCGCGCGCCGGGTAAGCACCACCGGGGTCAGCCCGCGCTTTTGTGGCCGACGATCGACCAGGTGAGGTTTCCCAGCAGCACCACCCGCGGGTCGGTCAGCTGGGCGCGGAGGACGTCCAGGTCTTCCTGGTCGAGGCTGTGTTCGAGGAGCCGTTCGCGGACCTGTCCGGACACCTCAATCGGCAGTTGGCAGCCGGCCGTGCCCCCGGACCAGGACCGGGCCCGGACGGTGGTGCGTACGTCGCCGAGCCCCGCAGCGGTCATCACTTCGTGGACGCGGGTCGACCAGGTCGGATCGTTGCCCGCGGCGGCGAACATGGCCATCAACGCCTGCTGATACCGCTGGTACAGCTCCGCCGTCTCCGGCCACGGCGACGACAACACCTGGCCCGGACCCGCACCGCCCCATTCCTCGATGACCAGCACCCCGCCGGGCGCCAGCACCTCTGCCACCACGGGTAGCAGGGTGTCGCGGTCGCCGAGGTGCGCGAACAGCAGGCGGGCGTGCACCACGTCGAAGGGACCGGTGGGCAGCGGGTGGTTCCGCAGGTCGTGTTGGAGTACCTCCACCCGCGGATGGCTCATTACATCGGCCCGCACCAGTTCGGGCTTGATGTCGGTGGCCACCACGCGCCCGTTCCGCCCGACGATGTCACCGAGCCACCGGGCGATGCTTCCGTTGCCGGCGCCCAACTCCAGGCATCGCGCGTGCAACGGAACCAGTGGAGCCAGCAACTCCATCGTCGACTGATCGAGAATCGCCGACAGACAGTCGAGCATGCCCGCCGCACCCTCGCGGGCGTTGTCGAGCGCATACCGGTCTGGGGCAGTTTGGCCTGGGGCCGTCGTCATCAGTACTCCGTCTCGGTCAAGGGGTTGGTGGGGTCCGGCAGGCGCGGTTGGACGCCGGAAGAACTCGATGGGCAGGGCGCATCGACCGACCGGTGGCCGGTTCGGTGTGGGCAGCGGCCGCGACTCGCACATGCGACCGCCACACCCATGTGGATGGAGAGCGGCGGCGCCGACGGTCAGGCGATTCGGGGGCTGTGCGGCGCCGCCGCCCGGGACGGGCGCGGCGGCCGTCTGTGGCCCATCGCGCGGGCCGCCACCACACCCAGATAGTGCCGGCGGCCGTCAGCAGACGGTGACGATCGCCGTTCCTACTCCGAGGGCCCCCGCGCCATCGGACGCCACGACCGTATGGCGCGACAACGAAGCCAGGAAAGAAGTTGACCGTTAACGAAACGTTTGCTGACACGTTTCCGTCTACCGGCAGACGTGCACGGACAAGGATCAGACGGGCGCGGGTGCCATTGAGGTGTGCAACAATCTCAAGGTGAGCTACCGCGGTTTAATCGTTTGGGACGTGGATGGCACCCTTATTCCCGCCGACCTCCGATGGCTTCGCAGAGCGATCGCGCGCACCTATCAGCTACCGGAGAGCGCCGTGGTGTTTCCTCCCCAGCGTGTTCACGGCTACACCGACGAGTCCATCGTCATCGACACTGCAGTTGCGTCCGGAGTCCGCCTTCAGCAGGCGGAAGCGGAAGTGAGCCGATTTGGCGACGTATTGCTCGAGGTGATGGATGAGGGTCGAGAAGAGCTTGCTCGGGAACAGGCGGCTTATCCTGGCGTCAGAGACACAATCGAGGCGCTTGACCGCGAGGGGTTCATTCAGACGGTCCTGACCGGGAACCTCGCGCAAGCCGCGACTGTCAAGCTCGACGCGGCAGGGCTCAACCAGTACATCGATCTTAGCATCGGTGGATTCGGGTCAGATGCTCGCGACCGGTTTGAGTTGACCAACGTGATCTCGCGCCGCTTCGCGGAACGACATGGCGAACAGCTTGATCCGGGCCGTGTCGTAGTAATCGGCGATGCACCGAATGATGTCGCATGCGCGAGGCAGGCCGGGTTTCACGCGATCGTGGTTACGCATCGGGCCAGCCGCGAAGAGCTGGCACAATCAGAACCGGACGTCATTCTCAGTGCCCTGGAGCCCGATGTGGTCGTCGCGGCTGCGTCGCGACTAATCGATTGATTGCTCACCTCGGTCGCGGCCTACGGTGGCGGACTCAATCTGGGCGTCAAGGTCGCGGACGCAATCTTCCTGGTTCCATCGCCGAAGTCGTTGTCTAGCGCATAGTGCTCGCTGGATACCTCGGCGGCTCCCCCTTTCGAGAAGCTGCGCGTACGTTGCACCAATGACCCTGCACCCTTGGTCAAGGTGGCCGCTCTCGGCGTACGCGCTACCAAGATCGACTTGCGCTGCCAGGCGCACGTTGACGTTTTCGGGGTCGGACTCGGCTTCACGTACGGCCTGGGTCAGCGTCTCTGCTGCCTCCCCCGCGTTGCCCAGGAAGAGTGCACATGTACCTTCGTATACCTGTAAACGAGATGGGTTCCAGTCGCTGAACAATCCGTGGCGATCACTTTCCCCGATTCGTTCGGCTGCGTCTCGTGCACGAACAAGTGCTCGTTCGCATTCTCCCCGCAGCCCCAGGACCGCGTACGTTTGTGCTTGCTCAGCAGCGATCCTGGCTCTGGCCGCTGGGGTGAGGTGCTGTTCCATGCATGCCGCCTCATCAAGCATTCGCAGTCCCAACAGCACGTTTCCGTCGGTTCCTATCAAGGTGGCGGCCTCTGAATGCAGATTGCTCTCAAAGATTCGCGCGGTAGCGCCCAACATCGGTGCGTTCATGCGATCGGCCAGTTGCCGCGCGTAGGCGCAACTTGCGACGGCCATTGAGCGGTTTCCTTTGGCGCTCCACAGGCGGCTCGCGACGATTGAGGTCTCGCCCAGAAGGAGGGCTATTTCGAAACGAAGAGGGTCGGAATTCGCCTTACTGAGAAGTCGCGCAAGGCAGGCGCGATGGGCTTCGACCAGGCTGAGTAGAACCTCTGGCGCGATGGCCTGCCGCTGGCTGGCGAGGAGTCGCGTGACGGTAAGGAAACTACTCCACTCAACAGGACGTTCGTTCAGCACCTCGCCCGCAGGGCTTGCAATCTCCACACCGATGTCGCCGTCTTCGCGTGCCGCCGGAGGCAACGTCAGCGACTGGCCGGCGATCAAAGCCGGCAGCGCTGAAGGCAAGCCGGTGAGGGATGAGCGACGCGTGACCAGGTATGCCACGACGCCATGCTCCGTCTCAACGGGAATGCCGACAAAGTCCTCTGACGCACTTTCGATTACCGTGTCTAGTCTTGCCAGCCGCTTCTCTTTCAAAGATGAATGGCTGAGGCGAGCGAGTTCAACCAACCTGCCGTCGGCATCGAGCGCGCGGTCAATTGCGGCCGCTACCGATTCTGAGGCTTGCTTGGCGCCAGTTTCCAACTGCCAAAGAAAGCCATGGGAATAGTGGACAACGCGGGCAAGTTGTCGATACGAAAGTCCTTTTCGACGTCGTAGGTCTTTCATGACTTCTTCGAACGTCGGCCCATTTGTGCCGCGATGAGCAATTTGATTTGCTCCACTGGTGGGGACCAAGCTCACCAGAAGGTCGTCGTCCAGTTCGGGTTCGACGCCTTCTGCCCCCGATCCAGACAACGGCTCCGCGGAATTTGTCTCGATCCGCTGAGCCCGCTGCTGCGAGGCGCCCGCACAATCGTCGACCATCGAGACCTCGCCTTGGCAGTGGTCGGAGGCGTCGTGGTGCGTCATCGCTGCCCTCCGCCGCGTCGACCGTTGTCCACCGATGGACGGCTTGTAGCTCTGCGGGGTCGGCCGTCCACCAACCCTAACGTCGCACATGTCCACACGATTGGTCGAGGCTGTCAGCAAACACTGGTATGCAGCCGAACACGTACCCCACGACTCAGTCTCTGGCCGCACAGCCGGTCACCGCGGCGTGGAGTGGCTCCAGGGGACTGCCCAGCTCGAAGTAGCGTTGCCCTCCCGCTGAACCCGGTTCGGTCACAGCGAGGAGGCGTTGCGTGGGACGAGTTGTCATCGGGATGGATCCGCACAAGCGGTCCAGCGACGATCGAGATCATCGACGATCAGGAGACCATTCTGGCGGGTGGCCGATTCGGCACCGACAGGGACGGCTACCGGGCGATGCTGGCCTGGGCCGACGCCACCCGGAGCGGATCTGGGCAGCCGAAGGCTGCTACGGCGTGGGCCGGCACATCGTCCGACCGCGCTCACAGCGATGGCGACATGTGACTGTCCTCCAGCGGCAATTGGGACGGCGGCTACGACAACTCCGGGAAGCACGCGGCGTCGAACCGGTCGGTGGTACCGGGTGACGGGCCGTTGGCCCGCCTGGTCGAGTAGCGGCACGAACGTGAAGCGTCCATGCCCTGCGACAGGTTACGTCGTCGCCCGGTGCCTCGATCGCGATATCCTGATCGCGGGCGCCCCGGGGCGCCCGCGATCCGCGCGAAGGGCTCAGCCCACCCGACCGCGCCACGGCACCGCCGCCCGACCTCCTTTCGGCCTGCGCATGCGGATACCAGGCATCAGCGAGAGGAGGCCGTCATGCCGGCCCGCGATCTGCCCAACAACCCCAACCTGGAACACCTCAAACACCAGGCCAAAACCCTGCAGGAGACGGTGCGGTCCGGCGACGCCGAAGCCGCCGGCCTGGTGCGGGAGTTCCACCCGCGACTGACCGACATCCCGGACGGCGCCGCCGCACTGACCGCGTTCGCCCTGGCCGACGCGCAGCTCGTCGTCGCCCGCCGGTACGGCTTCGCCAGTTGGCCCCGGCTGCGTGAGCACATCGACACGGTCACCCGGTACACCCGCTCGCCGCACCACCAGCCGATCGGCGGGCCGATCACCACCGCCAGCGAACTCGCCGACGAGTTCCTCCGGCTCGCCTGCCTGACCTACGGCGGTGACGACCTGACCCGCCACCAGCGGGCCCGCGACCTGCTGACCGCACACCCCGAACTCGCCGCCGCCAGCATCTACACGGCCGCCGCGGTCGGCGACACCGCGGCGGCCAGCATCCTGCTGGCCGCGGATGCGTCGCTGGCCAACCGGGAGGGCGGCCCACACCGCTGGCCGCCGCTGCTGTACCTGGCCTACTCGCGGGTGGACAGCACCCGACCCGGCCACTCCACGGTCGACGTCGCCCGGCTGCTGCTCGGCCACGGCGCGGACCCGAACGCCGGCTACCTGTGGGAGGGTCTGACATCGCCGTTCACCGCGCTGACCGGCGCGTTCGGCGAAGGCGAGGACGCCGTCAACCAACCCCGCCACCAGCACAGCCACACGCTCGCCCGAATGCTGCTTGACGCCGACGCCGACCCCAATGACAGCCAGACCCTCTACAACCGGCAGTTCAACCCCGACAACGACCACCTGGAACTGCTGTTCGCCCACGGCCTGGGCCGCGGCTCCGGCGGCCCCTGGCATGCTCGGCTCGGCCCCGCCCATCCGACACCGGCGCAGATGCTGGCCGACCAACTGCTGTGGGCCGTCCAGCAGAACCTGCCCGAACGGGTACGGCTGCTGCTGCACCACGGCGTCGACATCACCGCCACCTGCACCTTCCCGCACCCCGCCATCGGCGACCGGACCGCCCACGAACTGGCGGTCCTACTCGGCAACACCGAGATCGCCGACCTGCTCGCGGCAGCCGGAGCCGCACCGGTCCCGCTGAACCCGATGGAGGCGTTCGTCGCCGCCTGCATGCGCGCCGACCACAACACCGTCCAGCGGCTGACCGGCGAAGACCCCACGCTCGCCCGACGGGTGATCGCCACCCTCCCCGAACTGATCATCCGGGCCGCGGAGCTCAACCGGCCCGACACCGTCCGACTCATGACTGCGGTCGGCTTCGACGTCAACACCCGACGGCGCGTCACCCCACTGCACACCGCCGCCCACGACGGTCACCTCGACCTCGCCAGAGTCCTCATCGAACTCGGCGCCGACCCGACCATCCGGGACACCGAATTCAACTCCACCCCGCTGGGCTGGGCGCAACACGGTCACCAACATGACGTCGCCGCGTACCTGAGCGGGCTCGGCAACGGACCGGCCACCAGCGACAAAGGCGCGTCGTAGTGTCAGCCAATACCCTGCGGATACGGTACCGACTGGAAGTCCCTGTCAAGCCGATCCGCACTGCGAGGCAGCCATTGCAGGGCGAGGCGTATCACCGTCTGTCGCGGTAGTGGCGGGCTCACGACGTGCTGGTTGGGCTTGGCGACCGCGAACACCGCCCAGCTGAACCCGTTGAGAGGCGCGATCTCTGCCCACCGTCGACGGTCGATGCCGAGGAACATCATCGCCCGCAGGTAAACGTGCCAGAGGTGGTAGGCCTCCGGGTAGTCCATCGTGTGCACCTCTGAAGCGATGTCCGCGCGTCGAGGATCGAACAGCACGCCCTGCCCGAAATCGGAGAATGCCGCCACCAGTCGTGGATCTCGCCGCTGGTAGAAGGCGTCGAAGACGCGCAACTGGGCCCGCGAGAGCACAGTCAACTGCTGTCGAAGCGGTGTGACGAACGATATGAAGTTCTGCGGATACTCAGGCAGCTTGCTCAACTCGAGCCACTTCTCGCGGAAGGGCCGCTCCAGATCACCACCGAGATACTCGATGATCGCGGTGTACGCGTCGTCGAGTTCCTGCGAGCGGTTGAAGAACATGGTGTCGTCGAACTGGTACCAGAACTCGTTGGCCCACCGGTCACCGAGCATCCCCGGTACCTCGGGAAGCTCCGGGTGCCGAGAGCTCGCGGAGCCGGCATGGCCGGGCGACGCGGCCGCCGGACGATCCGTCGCGAACACCGTCGCGGCTGCCGCGGTGACCGACGTGAGGAACAGACGCCGACGACTGATCTGTGGTGACACGGGATTCTCCGATCGGTCGGACTCGCAGTTCTCGTCGAACCACCGACCACAGCGCTCGCCGGACGCCACCCACGCCCCGAGCATCACCCCGTCGTTCTTGACGGTAGCTCGGCCTCCACACGGATGGAAGCCCGTGAATCATTTCGATGTCCCGCCGTGGTCTACCGGTACCGGTCGATATCTGCCATCGTGTTTGACATCAGCCCGGGGGCGCTGGCGTGGGACGGGGGCCGCTCATGCGTTTGTCGATCAAGACGCTGATACACGAGGCGAAGCCGGCCGCGCGTCGTCGACGCCTCGCGGAGCGGGTCAGCCGAAACGCCTTCGCCCGCCTTCTTGACGGAACTCCGCCGCCGGTCGGCGAGGTCACCGCAACGACACGCGGTCCGGCCGGTCAGGTCGCCGGCGCGCTCGACAAGCTCGTCGAGCGTGGGTATGCCGTGGTGGAGGACGACAGAGTCGTCGGCATGCGTGGCCTCACGGTACGACCTACGCGGAACACGCTGACGATGAACGGTCACGAGCTCCACACCTGGTGCGCGTACGACCTCGTCGGCATCACCGCCGCGCTCGCGGCCGACGCGACGATCAACACAAGCTGCGGCCACTGCGACAAGCCGATCGAGGTGGACATCCGCAAGGGGGAGCCGATCGGCCACGAGGCCGTCGTCGGCTGGCTTCCGTGCCGAACCGGTGGTCGGGTCATCGACGAGTTCTGCCCGTTTGCCCATCTCTTCTGCGAGGAACAGCACCTGACGGCCTGGCGCGAGGGTATGGGCGACATCGACGGCGAGGTCGGTGACCTCAGGCAGCTCGCGGAACAAGGTCGTAGAGACTGGGCCGACGTCGCGAGAAAGCGATGACCGGTCCGGCTACAGCCGGTTGAAGAATCCGATCAACGTTCCGTTCACGGCTTCGGGACGTTCGAGGTAACCGAGGTGTCCGCAGCCGGCAATCTCCACGTACTCGCTGCCGGCGATGACGTCGGCCACCTCCCGCCCGAGGGCCGGGGGCGTGATCAGGTCGTCGGCGAAACTCAGGACAAGTGTCGGCACACGGATCTTGCGGAGCACGTCCAGCCGATCGGTGAGGTCTTCCAGCGGTAGGTACGCCGCGGCGCTCGACTGTTCCGCCGGGAATCGCCGGAACGTGTCGATCCACAAGGACGCCTGCCGGTCGTCGTTCAGCGTCTGCGGTGAGAGCATCTGGAAGGCGCGTACGACGGCCGCGTAGTCGTTCGGGAGTTCGACGCCGGCCTCGGTAAGGAGTCGCTCGGCCTCGTTCAGCGCGGTGCGCGCCGCGTCGTTGCGGCCTCGGGTTCCCATGAGTGCCAGTCCTCGAACGAGGTCGGGCCGGGCCACGCCGAGTTCCTGGGCCACCACGGCGCCCAAGGAGACGGCGGCGATACGGCACGGAGCGAGATCCAGGAACTCGATCAGCCCGATCGTGTCACCGACGAGCTGTTCGACGGTATACGGACCGGCAGGCGTCGCCGAAGGTGGCGTACCACGGTTGTCGAAGGTCACCACCCGGTAGCCGGCCGCCACCAGCGCCGGCACCTGGAACACCTGCCACACCCTCGCCCGGGCACCGGTACCCATGATGAGCAGGACCGGCTCGCCGTCGCCTCGCACCTCGTATTCGAGATGCACGCCGTTCACCACCGCTGCTGGCATCGCCCTCTCCCGGGATTTGTCGCCCATGATTGTCCAACGGAGCGGACAGCGCCACCACCAACCTCGATTCGGAGCTGCTCACATCGACCCCGATCTCACAGGAAATCCTGATACCTCTAGACGGGCCGAGGGGGGTGGGGGGAGGATGCCAGAGGTGAATGGTGATGGTGGACGCGCCGCCGATCGGGCACCGGCAAAGCCGAACGGCGTCGACGTCACGACCGACGGGGAACAGCCAGCGGCCGCTCCCCCGACGTGCCACGACCTCACAGACGCGGCCTCGCGTACTCCCCGCTCGCTGCGCCAGTTTCCCCGCCTGTGCCGGGACGCCATCCGTCTTGTTCATGTAGCCGCACCGCGCGAGTTCTATCTGTCCGTCGTCTTCAAAGCGCTCAACGGCGTCGGGCTCGTTCTCGTTCTGCTGATCGGCGGCGATGTGGTCGCGAAGGTGTTGGCCGCCGACCGCGACGACGGCGCCTTCGCCACCGTCGCGCCAAGACTTGCGGCCTTGACCGGGGTCACGATCCTGCTGACGCTCGTCTCCGCCGCCGGTCGGGAGCTGCGGGAGATTATCGGGGCGCTCACGGCCCGCCATGCCCAGCAGAAGATCATTGAAGTGTCCTCAACCGTGGAACTCGTCGCCTTCGACACCCCGTCGTTCCACGACCGCCTGCTGCGCGCGACCATGGGCGGCCAGATGCGCCCCATCCAGCTCGTCGAAGGCCTGCTCGGCATCATCGGCACGATGATGGGCGTGGCGGCGATCTCGGCGACGCTCCTCGCGTTGCGGCCGTGGCTGTTGCCCCTTGTTCTCGCCGCGGCCGTCCCTCTCCTCCTGGCCTCCGCGCGTGCAGGCGAGGCCTTCTTCGGCTTCCAGAAGCGCACCACGCCGGCACAGCGGCTACGCGGATACCTGTTCACCCTCCTGACCGGCAAGGAGCCCGCGAAAGAGGTTCGCGCATTCGGTCTCGCCGGCTATCTACGTGATCGCTACGACCGCATCTACGCCGAGCACATCAGCGAGTTACGCAAGACCGCCTGGAAGCGGTTGGGGTTCACGCTACAAGGCACGCTCGCCATGTCGCTCAGCTTGATGCTCACGGTGGGCGTGCTGTTGTTTCTCGCTCTCGACGACCGGATGGAACTCGCCCAAGCAGGCGCGGCGGCGGCTGCCGTACTCGTCCTGGGTGAGCGGATACTCTTCACCGTCCTGCACGCCGGCCAACTGTACGAGACGACCCTGTTCATGGCGGACTACACGTCCTTTCTCGAGCTTCGGCCGGAAGGCCGTGAACCGATGGCGCACCAGGAGCCGGCCCGCCGGACGGCCAGTGCACGCCTGGAGGACGTCACGTTCACCTATCCCAGCGCCGCCGTACCAGCCGTCCGTGGGGTGTCGATGCATGTCGACGAGGGCGAGATCGTCGCGCTGGTGGGCGAAAACGGGTCGGGCAAGACGACGCTGGCAAAGCTGATCTGCCGGCTGTACCTGCCCGAGTCCGGCCGCATCCTCTGGAACGGCCAGGACGGCGCGGCTCTGGAACCCGACGACGTGCGCGCCTCCATCGCCGTCATCTTCCAGGATTTTCTGCACTACTCGCTTTCGGCGGGCGAGAACATCGGCCTCGGACGGCCTCAGGACCTCGCGGACCAGCATCGCATCGAGCAGGCCGCGCGGCATGCGAGGGCGCACGACTTCCTCGCCCGGCTACCGAAGGGCTACGACACGCTGCTCGGCCCCGAGTTCGACGGTGGAACCGAACTGTCGATCGGCCAATGGCAGCGCGTCGCACTCGCTCGAGCGTTCTTCCGCGATGCGCCGTTCATCATCCTCGACGAGCCCACCGCATCCCTGGACGCGCGTGCCGAAGCGGAGCTCTTCAACAGCATCCGCGTGCTGTGCAAGGGACGGTCCGTCCTGCTGATCTCCCACCGCTTCTCGAGTGTGCGCGCCGCCGACAGGATCTATGTGCTCCGCGACGGGGAGATCGTGGAGCACGGCACCCACGATGCGCTCATGGGCCTGCATGGCCTGTACGCCGACCTGTTCAGCCTGCAGGCCGCCGCCTATCTCGACGGTAGCGGGGTGTCGACGCAGGAGAGCTCACCCGTCCGGTAAGCCCAACAAGGAGTTTCCGTGAGCGACGCCGCCCGCCCCACCGGACGGCCGGCGGCTGCCACGGGTCAGAACAGCCCGGCGTCTCAGCCCGACACCTCGTTCCTGGACGGCCAGGCGCTGTCGTTCCCGGTTTCATTCGCCCAGCAACGGCTGTGGTTCCTGCAGGATCTCGATCCGGACAACACCGCGTACAACGTGGTTGCGAGCCTCCGCTTGCGAGGCGATCTGGACGCCATCGCGTTGAACAAGGCCCTCGATGCGCTGGTGTCGCGTCACGAAACGCTGCGGACGTCCTTCCGCACCATCGACGGCGAGCTGTCACAAGTCGTCGGCCCGGCGCATCCGGTCACGATCGACACCGTGACGGTCGGCGGGGGAACCACCGCGGAGCAGCTCGATAAGGCCCGACAGGCCATCGCCGCAGCCGCAAGGCAACCGTTCCGCCTCAGCGAGGGCCAACCGTTCCGCGCGACGCTGATCCAGATGTCCAGTCGAGATCACGTCCTCGCCATCGTCGTGCACCACATCGTGTTCGACGAATGGTCCGGCGGCGTCCTCACCAGGGAGCTCGAGGTGCTCTACGCGGCGTTCGCCACGGGCACCCCCGCATCCCTGCCGGAACTCCCCGTCCAGTACGCCGACTACGCGTCATGGCAACGTGAGTGGCTGCAAGGAGATGTCCTGGAGTCACAGCTCGCGTACTGGCGCGCTCAGTTGGTGGACCCGCCCGTACTGGAGTTGCCCACCGACCGCCCACGATCCGAGCACCGCAGCGCTGCCGGCGACACCGTGAGCGTCGAACTGTCGGAGACCACCTCGGCCGCGCTGCGCGATCTCTGCCGGCGGGCGGGGGTCACGCCGTTCATCGCGTTACTGGCCGCCTTCCAGGTCGTGTTGTCGCGCCTCAGCGGTCAGACGGATGTCGTTGTGGGCACACCGGTCGCGGGGCGGACCCAGGCCGACCTCGAACCGCTGATCGGCTTCTTCGTCAACACGCTGGCATTGCGTTCCGACCTCTCCCGCAATCCCACGTTCCTCGAACTTCTCCTCCGCGTACGTGCCACCGCGCTGGCTGCGTTCGCACACCAGGACGTGCCGTTCGAGCGCGTGGTCGACGAGCTCCGTCCGCAGCGCGAACCGCACCGTCATCCGCTCTTCCAGGTGATGTTCACCTTCCACAACGCCCCGGGCGAGCTACCGGCCTGCGGCGCGAACTGGGACGACATGCCCACCTGGTCGCGCCGGTCAGCCGAGCTCTCGATCAGCCCGTTCCCGGCACCGCGCACGACGTCCCTGGTTGACCTTCGATTGGCGATGACGGAGGAGAACGGGACCTTCGGCGGCGAGGTCGAGTACTCAACAGAACTGTTTGACCGTGCTTCGGTCGAGGGCTTGGTGGACGGCCTGCTGGCCATTCTGGACGCGGCCGTGGCCGATGCCGACGTGCCGTTCGGTTTGCTTCCGATCGCACCGGATGCCGCTGTCGAGCGGGCGATGGCTTGGGGAGAGGCCCCCCTCGCCCGGGTCGTGGAGGGTTCGGAAGTCGGGCTGGTCGGGTTGTTGTCGGACTGGATTGCGGCGGCTCCTGGTCGGGTGGCGGTCGTTGATGGGTCCGGTGCGGAGCTAACGTTCGGCGAGGTCGGCGATCGGGTGGCGGTGTTGGCGGGGTGTCTGCGCGGGTTGGGGGTGGGGCCGGAGGCCCGGGTCGCAGTTCTGGCCGGCCGCAGTGTCGATGTGGTGGTGGCGATGCTGGCCGTGTGGTGGGCCGGCGGGGTGTGTGTGCCGTTGGACGAGGAGTTCCCCGACCAACGACTCGGCTGGATCGCGGGCGACGCTGAGGTCCAGGTCGCGGTCACCACGGGCGAACATGCCGGCCGGGCCACCGGCTGGGGTGTGCCGATGGTGGTGGTCGACGATCCGCAGCAGTGGCCCCGGTCAGAGGATGCTCGGCGGCCGGTGTCGGTGGACCGGGCCGGGCTGGCCTATGTGATCTACACGTCGGGGTCGACCGGAGCGCCACGACCCGTCGGGGTGCCCTGGGAGTGCGTGGACTGGCTACTCCGGGTCGCCGGGGAGATGCTGCCCGCCGAGCTGATCTGGGCCTGCTCGCACTCGCTCGCCTTCGACTTTTCCGTCTGGGAACTGTGGGCCGCCCTGGCCACCGGCGGGCGAGTTGTCCTCCTGCCCCGGACTGTGGTTCGGTCGCCGGATCAGTTGCTGGCCGTGCTGGCTGAGCAACACGTTCAGGTGTGGTGTCAGACGCCGTCGGCGTTCGGCATGCTCGACGCGGCCGAGGCGCTGCCGCAGCTACTCCCGGATCTGCGCTGGGTGATCTTCGGCGGGGAAGCCCTCGACCCGGGTTCGTTGCCGGACTGGGTCGGTGCCGACGGTGCCCCGGCGGTGGTCAACATGTACGGGATCACCGAAACCACCGTCCACGTCACCCACACGACCATCACCACCGCCCCCGGTGGTGGCACAGGTCGGGGTGGGTCGCCGATCGGGCGGCCACTGCCCGGCGTCCGCATCCGCCTGCTCGATGAGTGCCTGCAACCCGTGCCGGCGGGGGTGGTCGGGGACCTGTACGTCGGCGGCGGCGGTGTCGCCCGCGGCTACCTGGACCGGCCGGACGCGACCGCGCACCGGTTCATCCCCGACCCCCATGCCGGCGACGGGTCACGGCTTTACCGCAGCGGCGACCGCGGTTACTGGCATGACGGCCAGTTGTACTACGTGGGTCGTGCCGACACCCAGATCAAGATCCGCGGCTACCGCATCGAACCCGCCGAGATCGAGACCGCCCTCACCACCCACCCCGACGTCAACCGCGCCGTCGTCATCGCTCGGCCGGATCGTCGGGGTCAGGCACGTCTCGTGGCCTACGTCCTGCCCTCCGACGAGTCCTCCGACGACACGGAGCCGGAGGAGATCGCTCGGGAACAGGTTCACCAGTGGCGGTCCGTCTGGGAGGACCTGGTCGAGCCGACGACCGACGATCCCACGTTCGACATCAGCGGCTGGGTCAGCAGCGCGGACGGCGAGCCGATACCGGCTGACCAGATGCACGAGTGGGTAGACACGACAGTCGCCCGGGTTCGCGCGCTTGCTCCCAGCCGCGTCCTCGAGATCGGCTGCGGTACCGGTCTTCTCCTCTGGCGACTGGCACCCGACTGCGAGAGCTACGTCGGCACCGACATCGCACCGTCACAGCTTGCCCGGCTGTCGACCGAGATCCGTCGCCGCGGCTGGTCCCACGTGGAGGTTTTCGAATGCGAGGCGCTCGACATCGGCACGCTCGCGCCCCGCACGTTCGACCTCGTCATCCTCAACTCTGTCGTGCAGTACTTCCCCAGCGGGGACTACCTGCGCCGAACCCTCGAGGTGGCAACGCGCCTGTTGACACCCGACGGACATCTGTTCATCGGTGACGTACGGAGCCTGCCCCTGCACGCCATGCAGCATCTATGGGCGGAGCTGGCGAAGCAGGGCTCGATCGCCGCACGAGGGGACCTCCCGGCCATCGTGCGACGGCAGTGCCAGCGTGACAACGAGCTGGTGGTGGACCCACGCCTGTTCGCCCGGCTCTCCCAGCAGCTACGCCCCGGCAGCCATGTTCAGGTGATGCCCAAGCTGGGGCGGTCTGCGAACGAGATGGTTCTGTTCCGGTACGACGTCGTCGTTCACGCCGATTCCGGAACCCGCCTCTCCCCCGTTCCGTCCTGGCACGACTGGCCCGGCGCGGACGGGATTTCCCGGCTGCTGCGCGAGGACCGACCACCGAGCATCGGACTGCGCGCCGTTCCCAACCGCCGGCTGGACGCGCTCGCGGCCGCCTGGTCCCGGCTCACCGACGCCGGGGCGGCAGACCGTTCCGCCATCTCACCTGACGAGTTGCTCGCCCTCGCCGCCCGATACGGCTACCACGCCGAACTGAGCTGGGCCTCCGCCCACCCCGACGGCGCCTTCGACGCAGTTCTCACCGTCACCAACGGGCAGCCGGCGATGTTCCCGTCCCCGCCTCCGGTGCACGAAAGCGGGTTCACCAACCGGCCGCTGGGGGCGCGGCTGCGCGATGACCGTACCCGCCGCCTGGTGCCGGCGCTGCGCGAGCATGTGGCACTGAGTCTGCCAGCCCACATGCGGCCCGCTGTCTACGTCGTTCTCGACGAACTCCAGCTCACGTCCAGCGGCAAGGTCAACCGGCGTGCGCTGCCGGATCCCGACGGGAGCCGCCCGGCCCTGGAAGCCACCTTCAGGGCGCCGCGAACCGCGACGGAGGAGACGCTGGCGGAGCTGTGGGCTCAGGTGCTCGGCCTGGACCGGGTCGGCATCGGCGACAACTTCTTCGAACTGGGCGGCGATTCGATCGTCACGATCCAGCTTGTCGCCAGGTGCAGGTCAGCCGGGATCGTGATCACACCGAGGCAGATCTTCGAACGGCAGACCATCGCTGACCTTGCGGCGGTGGCCGAGGTGGTCGAGCCGGCCGAGGCTCAGGCGGAAGACGCCGGGGCGCCCTTCGCCCTGGCGGGCCTCACCGCCCAGCAGATCGATGCCGTAACGGCCATGGATTCGCAGGTCGTCGATCTCTACCCGTTGACGCCCACCCAGCAGGGAATGCTGTTCCACTCCCTGTACGAGCCCGGATCGGCAATCTACATCGAGCAACTGACCCTCACCATCGACGGCCTCCTGGACCGGGCCGTCTACCGCC
>NZ_BOPG01000116.1 GCF_016863635.1 Virgisporangium aurantiacum
CCTCGGCGAATGCACCGTCGGCCAGGGCCGCCAGCGTCTGCGCATTGCACTCCCCCACCCATCCCAACGCACGGGGCGAGTCCACGTCCTCCAGCCACAGGTACGGGTCCTCGGCACCCTCGTCCGGCACAGCCACCTCCACTCGGCCACCCGCTGTCGACGTCACCGCACCGTCCATTCTCGATACCCGCACCACGCTGGTGATGACCCGTCCGATGGCCAACGGGTCGATGCCCGCGCGATCTCGAGCCAGCCGGTCGACCGGGGCCACAACCAATTAGATCATCTCGATGTGACTCGGTGTCGTCGCCGAACTGCGCCTGGATGTGCTAACCCTGTGGAGGAACGAGGCGGCCCTGACCACCGTTCCCCGACGCGTCGCGACAGCCGCAGAGCTCCTGGGAACGAAGCTGTTTCTCCACTTCCGCGCGACGCCGGACGACTCAGGTTGTTACCTGTGTACTCGGCAGCGAGGAGTCAGCCGAGAGGTAGCGGCCGAACGCGAAAGCCAGCTCGCACAGGTGCTCATCTGGATCAGGCCACAACGAGATCCGCCGAGAGCGCCGACCTCGGTTGGAAAATGGTTCGTGTCTGGCCTCGGACACCGGTTTTGGTGGAATCCCGCGGCAACCAGGCATTCGGCCGGTTGGTGGGGACTACCGGACAACCGACCCGCATTTCCGCTGCTGTGGACCGAGGGGCTGCGGCCCGCCGGGCGAGTTGACTTTGCCGTTCTTCCGGCTTCCTGCCTGCGGCCCGGTCGACGATGAGCCGCATGGGCCAGTCTCCGGAGCCGGCCGCCGCCCGTCCTGAGCAGCTGATCGGGGCGCTGATCCCTCCTGCGACGCGCCGTTTCGCGCCGCTGGCGCCTCTGGATCTACCGGTACTCCCCCGCCTCGACCTGCCGGCCGACGCCCCGTTTGAGTCGTTCCTGCTCGACGTGGCCCGCCTGGATGCCTCCGGGCGGTTCTCCGCGCGGTCGCTGCTGACAACCTTGGCGTGGTCACCGGGACATCGTGTCGACCTTCGGGTCGGCACCGACGTGGTCGTGATCAGCTCGTGTGTGGACGGCCGGCAGGCGGTCGGCGGCCGTGGGGAGCTGACCCTGCCAGTCTCGGCCCGGGCGCTCGCCGGACTCGACCGCGAGGGGTGGATCGTGTTGGTCGCCATCCCCGCTCGCGGCGCCCTGATCGTGCACCCGCCCGCGCTGATCGCCCGCCTGCTGACCGATTACTACGGCCGCCAGCCAGGCCCCGACGGCCGCATCCACGGCGATGACTGACCCCGACCGCGTCGCGCAGGCGCGAGCCCTGCTCGCGCAACTCGGCGTGACTCTCGCCGACCTACACACCGCCGACCGACACTCCGTCGAGGCAACCCGAATTGAGATGCCGACGGTCGCGGAGTATCTGCCGCGGGTGGTCGCTGCGGCCGGGCCCGGCGCCGCACGGACCTACGGCAACTACTGGGCCCGGATGGTGGCACTCTGGGGCGACAGACCCCTCGACACGATTGCCGCACCGACATCGAGGCGCTGCACCGCGAAGCCGTCGCCAAGGCGGTACCGCGCCGCAACGGCCGCGGCGGACGACACGCCGGCGAACACGTCATCGCCGCCCGAGCCTTCTTCGTCCGAGCCATCGCCGACGGACTCATCGCCCCCTCGGCGAGTCCGGCCCATCGGATCACCAAGCCACGACGGCTACCCAACACCCGCCGCGCCCTGACACCCCGCGAACTGGCCGACATCAACGACGTCGCCCGAACCAGCGGCAACGACCCCATCCTCGACGCGATCCTGCTACGGCTGCACACCGAGACCGCCTGCCGCCGCGGCGGCGCCCTCGCCCTACGCAGTCACCAGAACGATGTCCCCTCGTCTCCGGGTTACACCGTTCATGACTCTGCCTTCCTCGTCCATGCGATGAATTTCATGAGCCGCCTGACGTTGTCTCCGGGAATCAGATTCGTCTCCCTGTTCCCTTTGTAGGCGGCGTCGGCCACGGTTGAGGCTGCATCGCGATCTTGAGGGCCTATCAGTTCCAGGACCGCCGTGGTGCAGGGCGATCGCACCATGACCGGTAGATCGGTGTCCGCCAATTGTTCTGGCCCGGGGTTGCCCATATAGTCAAGCCATTGACGCCACAGCCGCTTGGCCGAGTGTTTCACCGCCGCCCCGGTTGCCGCGGCTCTAATGAGTTCGAGAGTCCTGTTGACCAGCTGTTCCCCGGGGCCGAACACTCGTTCGCCATACATGGTCCGTATGTCGTCGATGCAGAGGCTGAGGCAGCCCAGGTAGGCCGGGTAGGGCAACTTCCGCAACCGGGCAACGAGGTCCCGCCTGAGAGCCCTCCCGTCGACAGCCAGGATGACATCGAGGGGCAGTCCGTCGATTTGGTCTTCGGGTACATCGTCAGGTATCACGAACGGCCCTTCGTGATCAGTCGATACGTGGCTCGTAGTCTACCGGCTGTCCGTCACCACTCATGTTGCTGTGGGCCGCCCATTCCGGGACCTCCTCCCCGAATCTGGGGCTGCCGGGCCTGGGCCAACGAGTCACCGGCGTTGAAGCCGTACCGGAACCAGGTCAGGACGGCGTTCATCCCGTTGATGCTCCGTTTTGGCAGGTCTTTCGCCTTCTCTTCCTTCCTGATATCCGACCTGGTGCTGCGTACCCACTGGGGTGTGAACATCCGGTCGCCCTCGAATCCGCGGCCGCCAGGCTCGATCTGTGGGCCGGTACCGTCCTTTCGAAACGCGAAGTACGTCAGGTTCTCCGCACAGGTGTCGCTACAGGACTCGTTCGACACCACAGCACCGAACACTTTGACCGACTTCTTGGCTTGTTCCATGTCAAATCGCCACTGCTTCGCGACCCCCTCGGCGTGGTTGTCTTTGTCGTCGGGATTCTTCGGTCCGTCATTCGCCACGTAGACCGTAACGCCCATCGCCTGAAGCTCGTCGATGAGGTCTTCTGGGATACTAAAAGACGCGAAAACAACAACCTGTAGTTCGCCGTCGACTTCGACCTTCGCGACCACGGCGGCGAAGTCCATGTGGGCATTCCCTCCCTTCTTCGAGGCATATTTGTCGACCGCTTCGATCGCCTCCATATACTTACGTTGCTGCCAGTCCTTCAGAAGGAGGTTGCCGAGTTTGCCCTTCAACTTGCTCTTGTACGGGTTCTCGTCATCGCTGCCCCAGTGAGGTGTGTAACTCGTGGTCACGCCGCAGCCGCCGGCGCACGGGTCTCCGCCGCCGGGCACGGAGTAGTGGCAGTCCTCGCCGTCGGGTTTCTTACAGATCGGGGCGAGTCCGTCGGGGTCTGAGTCGGTGACGGGGTTGCTGTTGGCGTAGGTGTAGCCGTTCCAATGCCCGGGATCATTCAAGTCCATGACCGGGTCGACGGAGATGAACCGGCCTGTGGCGGGCTCGTACTCGCGTGCCCCGAGGTGTACCAGGCCCGTAGGATCGTTGACGCCGTTGACGAAGCCTCTGGTGGTGGGCCATCCAGCAGCGGGCCCGCGGGCGTTGCCGTACGGGTCGGTCTTGCGTCGGGTCACGGCAAGAGTCGCCGGGTTGATGGCCGCCTGGCCGGTGCCGTGGTGATCGGCGGCGGTCCAGGTCAGCCCGCCGTTAGTGGTGCGGACGGCGACGCCGTAGTGGCGGGTGCAGGTGATCCCGGCGGTAGTCCTCCGCAGCTCGAAGCCCTCGAGATATAGCGTGGTGACGGATCCGGGTTCGTAGGCCAGCAGCCGCTGCCCGTCGGGGGTGTAGACGTAGCTGGTGGTGCCGCTGCTGTCGGTAACGGAGGCGAGGTGGCCTTCCTCGTCCCACGTCAGAGCCTGGCCGGCTTTGCCGGCGATGTTGCGGGTGGTGGTGTTGCCGGTGGCGTCGTAACCGTACGTGTCACTGCCCGGGTTTACCCCGGTGATGGTGACTCCGGTGGCGGCATGGGGCCGCACCGATGTGGGCCCGGAGGCCGGGTAGGCGTAGGTTCGGATGGTATTCCCGGCCGCGGTGTGGACGGTGTCCTGGGTGCGGTTGCCGATGGCGTTGTGCTGGTAACTGGTCCAGTAAGGGTCGGGGCCGCCCACGATTGCCTGGGTGGGGGCGGCCTGGCAGGTGGCGGCAGTGGTGGTCCAGGCTTCGGCGAGTCGGCGGAGCGCGTCGTATTTGAAGCACTGGTTCGACACCGTCGTGCCACTGTTGTTGACCTCGTTGATGTTCTTGACGTTGCCCGCCGCGTCGTAGCCGTACTGCTCGATCAGCTGTGGCACCCATGTGCCGGGGCTTGTCTGGTTCTCGGTGGACACCCGGTTCTCGGTGAGCCGACCGGTGGCCGGGTCGATGGCGTTGTCGAGCTGGACGCGTTTGGTGCCGACGCCGAGGGTGAGTCCGGTAACAACACCCAGGTTGGTGTACGTGGTGTTCGAGATGTAGGTGTCGATGCCGGCCATGGTCAAGGGGTAGCCGGCGTTGTCGTAGGTGTGGGTGATCGTCTCGGCCGGCAGCGACCCGCCGGCGGGCAGGGTCTGGGTGGCGAGGTTGCCGTCCGGTGTGTAGCTGGTCGACGTCGTCCATGGGCCTGCGAGACTGCCCATCGACGACGGCAGGCTGACCTTTCTGGTAAGGGGCCGGTAGGCGTCGTCGACGTCTGTAACCTCGCTGCTGTACGCCTCCAGGACACCGGACGAGTTGGGGTGCCAGCGGGTAGATCGGACCGGTTGGCCTTTGACGCTGCCTCCGCTAGCCAGCGTGTCGTACCCCCAGGTGGCACGTTTCGTTCCGGTGCCGACCGCCCCCTGCCAGAGTTCTGTCCTGCGGCCAAGGTCGTCGTACCGGTAGGACAGCACGATGTCGCGAGCGTCCTTGGTCGTGGCGAGATCGCCGGCGGCGGTGTAGGTCATCTCGGTGGCGCCCCGGTCCGGGTCGGTGGTTGCCGTGACCCGCCCGCCGAAGTCGTAGGTGCTGGCCCAGGTGTTTCCGGCGGGGTCCGTGACTTGGGCCATACGGCCGAGCCGGTCGTAGCCGTAGCCGGTGGTCTGGTATGGGTCGGCCGTGGTGGCGCCGAGGTGCTGACGTAGTTCGGTGGTGCGCCCGTGCGCGTCGACCAGGGTGGTGGTGGGGATACCGCCGGCGGGTGGGGTGACTGTGGTCCGGTCACCGTCGTAGCCTGTGATGGTCTGCCACTTCATCGTGTTGAGCGACCACAGCTGGTCGTTGATGACCCGCTCTTGCTGATCGAACACTTTGCGGTTCTGGGTCGCAATGTTGGTGTCGGCGAAGGCGACGAGCGTGGCGTCCGGTGCGGCGGAGTTCCAGAACGTCGAGGCCTTCACCGCTAGGCCGCGGCTGTCGTAGGCGGTATCGGTGATGATCCGTCCGCCGTTGGCCTGGGGCGCGGGTTGCTGCGTCTGACGTAGGCGGAGCCGTCCGTCGAACAGGTCGTAGGAGACAATTTGATTGCCGTTGGGCCCGAGCATCTTGGTGGTGATGCTGTTCCCACCAGCGGTACCGGCCAGCGTGTAGACGTATTCAGCGGTAGGGGTGCCCGAAGTTGGGCGCCCGAGACCCCACACCTTCACCAGCCGACCGAGCGGATCGTACCGGACAGTGATGGCTCGACCGTTGGCGTCGACAACGGCGGTCGGCGCGCCACGACGCGGCTCGACGGTACTGGTCGTGGTATGGCCCAGCGCGTTGGTCGCGACCATCTGCGTCGCCGGGAGGACTGTCGCGGGCGTGTAGGCAACGGTCGAGGTCTTACCGCGGGCGTCCTTGGCGGAGACAGGCCTGCCGTAGATGTCATAGCCGGCCTGCGTGGTCGCCCACACATCCGGCCCGGTCGACACCAGGCTCTCCGCCTTCGTCGCCAGGCCCTGGGTCGGCGGCGCGCCGTGGGTGGCCTGTCCGTCGTAGTAGGTGCGGCTACGGGCCAGCAGGCTGCCGCTGGCACAGTTGGTGCCGGCCCGGGTCGTCGCCTCGGATGGCATCGCGATGAGGTAGTCGGTGGTGTTCATCGCGTAGGTGGTGCGGCTACAGGTGTCGTCGTCAATGGTGGCGGTGTCGCCGAGGTCCGCCTGGTCGGTGGTCAGGTTGTAGTTGTTCTCGTAGACGGTCTGGGTTTCGGTGACCCGCCAACTGTTGGTGGCGTTGATTTTCGTGCGGGTGATGGTGGCTGGTTCGCGCAGGTAGTAGGCGGTGATGTTGCCGCCCTGGTAGGTACGGGTCCGGACCGATGTCACCGCGGTGGTCACGTTGTGTAGGACCGAGCCGGTGATGACACCGTTCTCGATGGTCATCTCTTCCCGCGTTTGGCCGGCGAGTGGGAGGACGTCAGTGAAGACGTTGCCCTGGCTGTCACTGATGGTGGCGGTGCGGGTGTCGTCGCCAGCGTCGGTGCGGTCGCCGTTCAGACCGCGGAAGTAGCGTCGGGCTGATTCGGTCCGGGTACCGGTGGTGTCGCCGTGGATGGTGCTGACGGTGGAGTAGCCGCGGAACACGGTCCACGACCGTTTGCCTACCGGTACGGTTTCGGTGTTGTCGTGGCCCCAGAGCACGTTTGTCGAGGAGCCCTGGGTGGAGTAGGAGTAGTTCCACACCTCGTCGGGGGATCCGCCGGTGAGGTCTCGGACGGTGACGGCGGACACGGTGTACTTGTGGAACCATGCCCAGCCGGTCGACCCGTTCAGCGTGAAGTACTGGGGGAAGCAGCGTTTCGGGTTGTTGTCCGGGTCGGCAGCGTCGACGCGGTGCAGTCGCCGGCGTTGTAGGTGACGGTGGTTCGGGAGCCGGCGTTGTCGAGGAGGTACCCGAGCCGGAACTTGCGCAGCGGCGGCACCCCGTTGCCGGCGTCGTGGTCGACGCGGTTGTCGCGCAGGTCGCCCCAGAACTCCAGGGTCGGTTCGGACGTGGTGTTGGCGCCGTCGACACCGGTGCGGGTGAGCGTGGACAGCCACAGGGACGAGGTGGTGCCGTCGGTTGTGCCGGGGTAGGAGTGGACCAGGTCGTACCGGTCGACGTCCTGGTAGGCGCCGGCGTCGTTGTTCCACACCTTGGTGGTGATGAGGTCCAGGCCGTACGGCGTGAAGAACGTCGGCGAGGTGTGTGGGCAGCTCGTCGCCGCCTGGGCGCAAAACTGGTCCCAGGGCACGTCGACCTGGCAGCCGTTGGGGTTGCAGCGGTTGTCGGTGGTGAACTCCACCCGCATCTGCCCGGACGAGCCGGGGGCGTCGGTGGCGCGGTAGCCGTACTCGATCGCCTGCGGGACCGCGTTGTACTCGTAGTAGGTGACCGCCTGACCGTTGTTCCGGGAATAGGACGCGGCGGACTTGTTGTAGAAGATGCGCATGCTGTTGCCGCGCGCGTCGACAACGAAGTCGAGGTTCCACTTGTACACCTGCCAGCAGAACGCGTTGGCTTAGGTGGCGTTGTAACACGGCTCGCCCGCGTTGTTGCCGTAAACCGGCACGACCTGAGCGGCCTTCGTGTCCCGGTCGTTGACGATCCCGGCCCGTTTGGACTGGCCGAAGTAGTACTGGGTGCCATCGAGCGTGGTCACCTTCCAGTACTCACCGAAGGTGGAGTTGTTCGGCGTACCGGTAAGCTGCTCGATCTTCCACCCGGAGTCGGTCTCAGCCCGCCAAATCCCACTGCCGTCGTCGCGGACCAGCCGCGTCGACGTCCCATTCAGCGTGAGCGTTGGTACGTCGGACAACTCGCCGCCGCCGGACATCCAACACAGGTCCCCCTTCGGCGTACCGTCATCGGAACACGACGCGTACGAGCGCTCGATCGATCCCAACGACAGGTCCCACCCGGTGCCGACCCACGACGCCTGCGAATTCGTGGCGATCGTCATCGTGTCCACCGACGCCGACGAATAGGTCAGCTTCACATCCGGCGTCGGCCCGCCCAGCGAGGGCGGCACCGTGATCGGGACGCTGGTGGAGAACCCGCCAGCCTGTTCACCGGCCGCCCACGAAAACGACGGCGACAACGGCGTCTTCGTGAAGTCCCCCGCCGAGGACGACCCGCCCGACATCACCGCGAACACCGGATCCCCGGACCCGACCGCCCGCTCACCCGCATCTCCGGCCTGCGGGTCAGAGTCGTGCGGGTCGGAGGCGGATCCGGAGCCGATGTCGAATCCGTCGATGGAGACGACCTTCTCCGTCTCCAGGTTGCGGGCACCCGGAATCGGAGTCACCTGCCGGCACTGCGGCAACTCCGGGGTGTCCTGCACACATCGGGGCAGGCTCACCAACCGCAACCGGGCACCGAAGTCGGCACCGAACACGTGCTCAAACGTCGAGTAGTCCACATCCAGTGCCACCCGGCCCGCCCCGGCCCGGTCGTCGGCGCGGGACACCGTGAACACCACTCCGGGGATGCCGATCGCCTCGGCCGCGGCCCGGTCCCACACCTTCACCCGCACCTGCGATGGCGGCGGCGCCAACTGCGACCGCAACTCGCCCGGCGTCCGCGCCTCCTCCTCCGGCGCATCCACCCCCGCCCGCACCCGCACGCCAAGACCGCCCGGGCGGGCAACATCCGCCCCCGACGGCGGGACCGCCTTGCCCGCGGCCCCCGCCGCGCCGGTGTTCACCGGGACAACCCCGACACCACCAGCCGGCCACGTCCGGCCGGTCGCCTTCCACCCCGGCATCGCCGGCGGCGGCTCATTACGGGCCTTGACCGGCGACACCGGCACCGACTTCTCACCCGACCCGCCCGACCCCGGACCGCCAGGGGCGGCCTGCGCCAACGGCGGCACCGTCACCACACACCGGCCACCAACGCCCCCGCCAACGCCGCGATCAACGCCAACCGGCGCCGGCCATGGTGGCGTCGCCGCAGCAGATCCGCATCGCCGGCCACCTGCGGCAGCGGTTGACCGCGACGGGTGGAGGCACGACGGGTAGTGGACAGCAACCGGCGCACGGCCATCAAGAGACTCCACGGTCCGGAGGGACGTTGCGGAGATCATCGATGAATACATCGACTACGCGCAATAGCTACCCGATCACCCTGCGTGGTTCATGGCGGGATATCCGAAACATTAGATCTGCATTGTTGTGCGTCGATTCGACACCACCAGCGGGGTATTGCACCGCCAACCGGCCCGCCGCGCCGTTGACGCCCGGCGACGCTCACGTACCTGCCACAATGTCACGCGCCTGTGCTTCACTAACGGCGCGCGACCAACGGCGCCCGGCGCGGGTGACCGACCAGAACCGTCACCACTGCGCGAACACGAGCATGGATGTCTCGACCAAGCCATTGCGATACGGTCCGGCGTTCATCGACCAGGAAGGATGACGGTCGTGTCCGAGACAAGCTCCGAGCCAAGCTCCGAGACAAGCGAAGCGCCGCCAGCCGAACCCGTCCCTCGCCAGCCGCACCGGCGGGTTCGACGACGCTCCCTACTCATTGTCAGCATCGTCGCCGCCGTCGCATTCGTCTCGGTCACAGCGACACTCCTACTGGCCAGCGACGGATCGCCGCTCGGATCGCCGTTCGCGGACCGGGCACCTGCCGCCGGACTGCGCGCCGGCGACTGCGTGGCGCTGCTCCCAGAAACGGTCGACCACGAGTTCACGACGGTTGCCGCCATCCCCTGTGCCGCACCCGACGCCAAGTACAGGATGGTCGCCGTACTCACCTCCCATACCCGCCAGCAGGCCCAAGAAGCATGCCTGCATGAGGTCAGACGGATCGGAAAGCCGCTACAGCTCCTATCCGCTGCACCGCCCGACAAGCGCGGCGACGCCATCTGCGTGGAGACCTTGTCCTGACCACGGCCGACCGCGCACACCACGATCTCCGAACCAGCCAAAACCACCCGCGCCACACCGCCGGCAAGACGCGGCCCGCGCGGACGACCGGCATCGTTGAGCCAAACGTTCTACAACGACCTCAACCCGGATCCTCTCGATCGAGTTCCCAACTGGTTGCCGCGCGACGAACCGTCGGACGGCGCGCTGATCCAGCGGACGGACGCGGCCGCCGAAACGCCAACGAACACCTCCCCGACCACGGCGCCGCATCCAGCCGAACGTGATCGGCCCGACCTGGCAGTCCACCATCGGGTCGGCGGACATCCGGGGTGTCAGCCAGTCACGCAGGCCGCCCGGCAGGCGACACCCTGCGTGGTCCTTGACGGCCACGGGTGTCTTTCGTAGTTTGAACCGCATGCATACCCGTTCCCGGCGGGTGTGCTGTGTTCTACGCTTACACACGCGTTCCCAGCAAATATGCTGGGTGTGGGGGTTCAATCCCCCCTCGGACACGAACCTTTCCCAACGGCGCAGCGGATCGATCTCCGCGTGCGCCGTTTGTGTTTCGTGGTGCCAGGTGAGTCGTAGGCCGAGTTGGCGGTAGACCTCGGCCTTGTCGGCCGGGTCTGCCTTCGTGAGGACGGCCAGGATGTCGCCGAGTTGGCCGACCATGGTCGCGATTTCCTCGGCGGTCATCCGCCGGCTGCTCTTGCTCGGGGCTCGTGCCGCTCAGTAGTGCGTCCGCCGCTGTCCGTTCGGCTTGAACCTGGCTGATCCAGCCGGTCACGACTACCGGGTCCGCGCCGGCGTCGAGGGCGGCCCGGTAGCGGGCAAGTTTCGCGTCGCAGTCCCGCAGCACGGCGGCGGCGGTCGTGGCAGCCGGATCCGGTTGATCGGGATCGTCCTGAGCGGCGGCGAGTTGGTCGATGGTGTGCCGCCGGTTCTCCAGGGTGAACAGGCCGGCCAGCCAGCCGTCGAGGTGCGGGACGAGGAGGTCTTCGCGCAGGATGACGTTGCGGGGGTGCACACCGCACAGAACCTGGTCGACATCACCTTCGCCCTGGCGATCCTGACGCCGCCGCCCTGGTGATGGGCCACGGCACCGTCCAGACCCGCTACAGCATCGGCGAACTCGCACCCCGACTGGTGATCGGGTTCATCGCCGCGAACTTCGCCATCCCGATCTGCCGCACCCTCATCGACTCCGCCAACACCATCACCGAGGCGTTGACCGTCGGCGACCTGTCCACCCCGCAAACCGTCGCCCAACTCCAGAACCTGATCGGTGCGGCGCTGGGCGACCAGACCAACGGCCTGCTCGCCCTCATCGCCGCGACCATGCTCGCCGTCCTCACCGCCATGCTGCTGGCGACCTGGCTGATCCGCATCGGCCTGCTCGTCGTCCTGGTCGGGATCGCACCCATCGCGTTGGCCTGCCACGCCACCCCGTTCACCGACCCCGCCGCCCGGCTATGGTGGCGCGCCGTTCTCGGCACCCTCGCCACCGTCGTCCTGCAGGTCCTGGCCCTGTCCACCACCATGATGATCTTCCTGGACCCGCGGACGAACAACGACGCCCTCGGCGTCCCCCAGGACCCGACCGGCACCATCCGGCTGTTCATCGTCGTCTGCCTGCTCTGGGTCACCATCCGCATCCCCGCCCTGACGCATCCGGCCGGCACCAGCATGAGTCGGATGATGGTCGCGTCGAGGAGGACAGCGACCGCCAGTGCGAAGCCGATCTGCTTGAGCTGCAGCACCGTGGTTGCCAGTGCGGCGGAAAAGACGACGAACATGATCAGCGAGGCGGCGGCCACGATACGGGCGACGCCTGCGAGGCCGTGGGCAACTGCGGTGGAGTTGTCGGATCCTGATTCCCAGTACTCTCGCATGTGCGAGACCATGAACACCTCGTAGTCCACGGACAGTCCGAACAGCACCGCGAACGCGCGGAGCGGGAGATAGACCTGGATCTATCAGACGTCCGGGAGTCTCAGCGGCCCGGCCAGGTGTCCGTCCTGGAAACCAAGCACGAGCAGCCCTCCGGCCGCGCCGACAGCGAGAAGGTTCATGATGATCGCCTTCAGTGGGAGCAGTAGACTCCGGAAGGCGAACACGAGCAGTAGGAACGACAGCCCAAGGAACGATTGTCGAGGTCGAGCCCCGGTCAGTGTTCAGGATCGGCGACAGAGTGTCGCGCAACTCCGCCGGCAGCACCCCGTCGTCATAGTGAGCCGAGAGCGGGACGCCGAGCTGGCCGAGAATCTGGGGCAGCGCGGGCGCCCTCGACCTCGACCTCGACCAGTGGATCCATCCGTTCGTCACCGTGATGCCGCCGATGACGACGCACCCCAACGACCGCGGCTACGACGCCTACGCGTACGCCGTCAACGCCGCGCGCGTCAACGCCGCGCGCGTCAACGCCGCGCGCGTCAACGCCGCGCGCGTCAACGTCGCGGAGGCCGGCGGCCTGCGGTACCCGGACTAGCGCCGGCGCAGTTGCCGGTCGCGGGCCGTCGCTCCGGTCGCTCCGGTCTCGTTTTCCGAGGTGACCGGCATCAGCGCAATCGACTTCTGTAAGCGCACCGACCTGAGCCGGAGCCCCGAAGAGCCTGATAGCCGCTAAGGCCAATTTCCGGCAAGGGATCAGCGGGAGGCGAGAGCCAAGGTGGCTCGACCACCACTCAGATGTACTGTCCACGGTGACTGACCTCGTTGGTGACGGTCCACAACGGCTCCAGCGAACTGCTCTGCTACGCCGCGCACGGCCGTCAGGTCGCCGATCTCATCTCCGCCGCCGGTGGGGCCGGGCCGTCGTCCGCGCGGGCTCGGCCGACGGTCAACTCGCTCTGCAGCACGAGTACTGCTCCTCCGATTGCCGCCGCGTCCGAACCGTTGACCGACGGCACGACCCGCACCGGGTGTGCCCGGCGGGCGAACGTGCGCCGGTCGACCTCCTGCTGGATGAGCGTCTGGTAGATCGAGCCGGCTACGGCGAAGCTCGGCCCGGCGAGGACGATCAGGTCCAGGTCGAACAGGGTGGTGATCGTGACAGCGGCGCAGCCCAGGTACCGTGCCGATTGTTCGATGAGGTGTCGGGCCTGTGTGTCGCCGGCGTTCGCGGCGGCGGCGATGCGCGCGAACTCGGTGAGAAAGTCCGTCGTGGTCGGGTCGAGCATCAGCTGATCGGTGAGCCCGGGCAGTTCCAGTGCCTGGCGGACCACGGCAGCAGGACCGGAGTAGTTTTCCAGGCAGCCGCGGTTGCCGCATGGGCACTCGTCGCCGTGGACATCGATGGAGATGTGGCCGATCTCGACGCTGTTCGAGGAGCTGCCGCGATATACCTCGCCGGCTACGACGACTCCGCCACCGATCCCGGTGGCCATGTAGATGCAGCCGTAGGTGCTGCGGGGATCGACGGTCCCGATCCAGTACTCGCCGATCGCGGCCGCGGCGGCGTCGTTGTCGAGCAGGACAGGCATGCCGAGGATCTCGGCCAGCCTGGGTGCGACCGGGTAGTCGCCCCACTCTTCGGTCGGTTGGGGGGTCAGCAGCAGACCGGCGTGCCGGTCCTGGGGGCCGTAGCTGACCAGGCCGACTCCGAGCACCCTGGCGCGGTCGACGGCCGCTGCGTCCAGGGTCGCGTTCACCTGCGCGGCCAGGAACGGCAGCGCCTGTTCCGGTGGCATCTGCGCCGTGCCGCGGAATGAGGTTCTGGCCACCTGTCGCCCGGCCAGGTCGACGACCACGATGACGCAGGTGTTTCGTTCCAGCTGCACCCCGACGCTGTAGCGGGCCGTCGGGTTGAGCCGCAGCAGGGTGGGTGGCTTGCCACCGGTCGACGCGCCGCGGCCCGCCTCGACGACCAGTCCGTCGGTCATCAGATCCCGGACGACTTCGGAGATCGTCGGCGGCGTCAGGCCGGTGGTCGTTGCGAGCTCGATCCGGCTGATCGTGCGGGCCGCTCTGATGAGGTCGAGAACCATTCCGCGGGTCTTCGGCCGGCTGTTCCAGACCGGGCTGGTCGGCATGCGACCTCCTCGACGGCATGCACGGCTTTGGTAGGAGAGCTTACTTTGCGCCCGTCGCGCCGCCGTTCGGCCGCCCGAGCGCGAGGCGACGCCGCCGTGCCAGGTCGACATCCATTGACTTTGATAGATAGCCTAAATAAGGTCGATGGGAGCGCTCCCACCATGATTACCTCCAAGGGAGATCAGATGAGATCTCGTCACACTCTGCTGGCCGCCGGCGCCGCCGCGGTGCTCCTGTCCGGCACCGTGGCAACGGTCACGCTTCCGGCCGCGGCGGCGACCTCCGGATGCTCGGTCACCTATACGGTGCAGAGCCAATGGCCCGGCGGGTTCACCGCGAACGTGGGCATCACGAACCTCGGGTCGCCCGTCACGAACTGGACGCTGGCGTTCGACTTCCCGACCACCGGTCAGAAGGTCAGCCACGGTTGGAGCGCCGCCTGGACGCAGTCCGGCACCCGCGTCACAGCCGCAAGCCTGACCTGGAACGGGTCGCTCGGTACGGGGGCGTCCACGTCGATCGGCTTCAACGGCGCGTGGACCGGCACCAATCCGAAACCGGCGGCCTTCTCGCTCAACGGCGTCGTGTGCACGGGTTCCGTGGTTCCGTCGCCGTCGAACCCCTCCAGCGCCTCACCGAGCACCTCCCCCAGCACTCCGCCGGCCGGCAGCCCCGCTCCCGAGGTCAAGGTGTCCGGCAACAAGATCGTCACTGCGGACGGTCGGGCGTACCGGCTGCTGGGTGTGAGTCGCTCCAGCGGCGAGTTCGCCTGCGTGCAGGGCAAGGGACTGTGGGACAACGGTCCGGTCGACCAGGCATCGGTCGACGCGATGAAGACCTGGAACATCCACGCCGTCCGCATTCCGCTGAACGAGGAGTGCTGGCTGGGCGTGAACGGCTCCCCCAGCGGCCCGGCCTACCAGCAGGGCGTCAAGGACTACGTCAACCTGCTGGTCGCCAACGGCATCAACGTCATCCTCGACCTGCACTGGACCTGGGGCGCCTACACGAACAGCCCGGACTGGCACTGCAAGGACGAGCATGCCACCTGCCAGAAGCCGATGCCCGACGCGCAGTACGCCCCCCAGTTCTGGACCGGCGTCGCCAACACCTTCAAAGGCAACGACGCCGTCGTCTTCGACCTGTTCAACGAGCCCTACCCGGACATGCCCGCAGACTGGAACAAGACCCTGGGTTGGCAGTGCCTGCGCGACGGCGGCACCTGCACCGGCATCCCCTACGAGGTCGCCGGCATGCAGGACCTCGTCGACGCGGTCCGCGCCACCGGCGCCACCAACATGCTGATGGTCGGCGGGCTCGAATGGACAAACGACATGCGGGAGTGGCTGGCGCACAAACCGACCGACCCGCTGAACAACATCGCCGCGTCGTGGCACGCCTACAGCTTCAACGCCTGCGCGAACGAGTCCTGCTGGGACACCCAGATCGCCCCGCTGGCACAGCAGGTCCCGGTGGTCCTCGGCGAGTTCGGCCAGGACAACTGCGCCTTCGACTACATGCAGCGGCTGGTCGACTGGGCCGACGCCCACGACATGGGATACCTGGCCTGGACCTGGAACCCGTGGGGCTGCACCACCGGTGCGGTGCTCATCAAAGACTGGTCCGGCACACCGGAACCCGGTGTCGGCGAAGGCTTCAAGGCCCACCTCCTGACCCAGAGTCCATACGTCTGACACCCTCCGCCCGGCCCAGCCCGGCCCGGCTCCTGCCGGGCCGGGCTGGGCCGGGCGGTCCGCTCAATGGCGGTGCCACCGTTTCCCGGGGACGCTTCGCAGCCGCCGCCGTGTTCCGAGTTATCCGTGGGAAACCGTGATGTCGGTGTCGACCACCTTCCGGCGTCCCACGCGCTGCCAGTCGACCATTTCGGGCTGTACGCCAACCCGCCGCCGGCCGGCTATGACTTGGCAGTGATCGCCGCCTGCGGTGCAGGCTCGTTCTCGTCGTTGGCCGGGTTGTCGTCGCAACCGGGGCCGCCAGGTTGCGCGTCGGTGGCAGCCAGCAGCTCGACGGCCTGCTCGCGCATCTCGACTTTGCGGACCTTGCCGGTGACGGTCACCGGGAACCCGTCGACCACATGGACATACCTGGGGATCTTGTAGTGGGCCAAGCGGTCCGTGCAGAACTGCCGGAGCTGTTCGCTGGTGAGCGGAGGCGAGCCTGGGCGCATCACGACCCAGGCCATCAACTCTTCGCCGTACTTCGCATCGGGGACGCCGATCACCTGGGCGTCGACGATGTCCGGGTGGGTGTAAAGGAACTCCTCGATCTCCCGCGGGTAGATGTTCTCGCCACCCCGGATCACCATGTCCTTGATCCGGCCGACAATGCTGAAATAGCCGTCGGCGTCCATGGTCGCCAGGTCGCCGGTGTGCATCCACCGGGCCGGGTCGACCGCTTCAGCGGTCTTGTCCGGGTCGTTCCAGTAGCCGAGCATCACCGAGTAGCCGCGGGTGCACAACTCGCCCGGCTGGCCGCGGCGCAGCACCTGGCCGGTGCCAGGGTCGACGATCTTCACTTCCAGGTGTGGCATAGCGCGGCCGACCGTCTCGGTGCGCTGGGCGAGGCCGTCGTCATGGCGGGTCATGGTCGACACGGGGGAGGTCTCGGTCATGCCGTAGCAGATCGCCACGTCACGCATGTGCATCTCGCCGACCACCCGTTTCATCACCTCGACCGGGCAGGGTGCCCCGGCCATGATCCCGGTGCGCAGGCTGGACAGGTCGAACTCGGCGAACCTCGGGTGGCCCAACTCCGCGATGAACATGGTCGGTACGCCGTACAGGGAGGTGCAGCGTTCGGCCTGTACCGCGGCCAGGGTGGCTTCGGGGTCGAATCCGGGCGCTGGGAGGACCACGCAGGCGCCGTGCGAGGTCGCCGCCAGGTTGCCCATGACCATGCCGAAGCAGTGGTACAGCGGCACCGGCAGGCACACCCGGTCCTCCTCGGTGTAGCGGAGTCCTTCGGCGACGAAGACGCCGTTGTTGAGGATGTTGTGGTGCGACAGCGTGGCGCCTTTGGGGAATCCGGTGGTGCCCGAGGTGTACTGGATGTTGATGGGGTCGTCGAAGGTCAGTATGGTCGTCCGTTCGCGCAGCAGGGCGGGGTCGGCGCGGCGGCCGGCCGCGACCAGTTCGTCCCAGCCGGGTTCGCCGATGAAGACGGTCTGTTCGAAGCCGATCTCGGCCAGCATCGCCCGGTAATCGCTGGCGCGGTAGGCGACCGCGCTGATCAGGAGGCGCATGCCGGACTGGCGCACGACGTAGCCCAGTTCGTGGGCGCGGTAGGCGGGGTTGACGTTGACGAGGATCGCGCCGATCTTCGCGGTGGCGTACTGGATCAGCACCCACTCGGCGCAGTTGGGCGCCCAGATACCGACCCGGTCGCCTTTGGCAATACCCGTCGCCAGCATTCCGAGGGCCACCTCGTTCGCGGCGGTGTCGAGTTCGGTGTACGTCCAGCGCCGGCCGGTGGCCACATCGACCAGCGCCTCGCGGTCGGCGTACCTGGCCGCGGCACGTTCCAGGTTCTCCCCGATCGTCTCGCCCAGCAGCGGCACCGCGGAGACTCCGGACGCGTAGGACGGTGGTGCGACATCCATGCCCTGCAGCATCGAGACGACGGTGGCAGTCCACTACCCCCGTTCAGGGGTGGTCCAGCATGGCGGGCCGTGTGACATCCTGCTGACATGTCCGTAACACACCCTGCGGCGACCGGTCTGTCGTCGCAGGGTGTGCTGTTGCGGTCGGCCGTTGCCGAGTTGCGCCGAGCGACTCGACTCCCCGTCACGTTTGGCGGCACGATGCCGTCCGCGGGCCGGGACGTGCGACTCACCGCGTTCGCCGGAACCCGTACCGACGCGCTGCACGGCTTGCTCATCCGCGCAGGCAACGGACTGGGCGGACGCGTACTGCTCACCGCTCGACCGGGCAGTGTGGACGACTATGCCGCCGACTCGCGGATCAGCCACGAGTACGACAAGCCGGTCATCACCGAGGGTCTGCGGGCGATCGCGGCCGTGCCGGTGGTCATCGGCGCGTCCGTCTCCGGTGTCCTGTACTGCGGAGTCCGCGAGCCCTTGCCACTGGGCGATCGCGTATTGGACGCGATGAGCCGGATCGCGATGCGGATCAGCGTCGAGTTGACCATGCGTGCCGAGGTTGAGCGGCGACTGGCCGAGCTTGATACAGCCGCGATCATCCGGACCGCCCGCGAAGCGCCCACCGCGCCCGAGTGGGAGGCAGTCCGCGAGGCGCACGCGGAGCTGCGTTCGATCGCCCAGGAAGTTGCCGACTCTGCCCTCCGGCGGCGCCTCGAGGTGGTATGCGAACAACTGACCCGCTCCGGCGACCGTCCCGCGCGCGCCAACCCGCTCTCGCCCCGGGAGCTCGACGTGCTGGCACTCGTCGCGGTCGGTTGCCCGAACGCGGAGGTAGGTCGCCGCCTGGGCCTGCTGCCCGAGACGGTCAAGAGCTATCTGCGCAACGCCATGCGCAAGCTCGGCACCCACACCCGGACCGAAACGGTCGTCGCCGCCCGGCGCGCCGGGTTCCTGCCCTGATACGTCTCACCGTCCATCGCTCAACAGCACGCTGACCGCTGATCGTTACCCCCGTTCGGGTCTGGTGGCGCGGTGTTGCTGCTGCGAGTGTCCGCAGCAACGTGCTGTCGGGCGTAGGGATCGAGGCGGCAGATGGCTGATGTGGTGGTCGAGCACGACGTCGCGGCGACGGAATTCTTCGGCAGAGACCGGCTCACCGTAGACCCGGGCTTGCGGGCGCCGTCGTGATCACCCGCGAGTACCGGTTCCCGCTCAACGGCAGCTTGCTGGAGCCAGGTCAGCCGCTCCTTACCGTTTCCGACGTCGGGCTGCGGTTCGGCGGCGTGCAAGCCCTGGACGGCATCGCGTTGACCGTGCGTCAGGGCGAGATCCACGCGGTGATCGGGCCCAACGGCGCCGGCAAATCCAGCCTGCTCAACTGCGTGTCCGGGCTGTACCGGCCGCAGCGCGGGACGATCAGGCTCTCCCGGGCCGACGGCGAGGTGGACCTCGTCGGGCGTCGGCCACATCAGATCGCCCGGCTGGGGCTGGCCCGTTCCTTCCAGAACATCGAGCTCTTCAAACACCTGACGGTGCTGGAAAATCTGATGCTCGGTCGGCACCACCGGATGAGTCACGCCCTGCTGCCCGCGCTGGTCTGGTTCGGTCCGGCCCGCCGCCAGGAGATCGAGCACCGGGCGATGGTCGAGGAGGTCATCGACCTGCTCGAACTCCAGGTGGTGCGCCACCAACCTGTTGGCGCCCTGTCGTACGGCTACGCGAAACGGGTGGAACTGGGCCGGGCGCTGTGCATGCAGCCGGCCGTGCTCCTGCTCGACGAGCCGATGGCGGGCATGAACGCCGAGGAGAAGGAGTCCCTGGCCCGGTACGTGCTCGACGTCAACGAGCTCGCCGGGGTCAGTGTGGTGCTCATCGAGCACGACATGGACGTGGTCATGGACATCTCCCATACCGTGACCGTGCTCGACTTCGGCCGGCTGATCGCTGACGGTCCGCCGGCGCAGGTCCGCAGTGATCCCGCGGTGATCAGCGCCTACCTCGGTGAAGCGGACCGATGAGTACGTTCGCCGGGCTGCTCTTCGCGCGGGCCGCGGAGCATCCGCAGGCCATCGCCATGCAGGAAAAGCGTTATGGCGTATGGCAGCCGCTGACCTGGGCGCAGTACGCGCGGCGGGTGCGCGAGTTCGCCCACGGCCTGGCCGGCCTCGGGATCGGCCGCGGTGACGTGGTCGCCGTACTCGGCGACAACCGCCCGGAGTGGCTGATCACGGAGTTGGCCGTACAGTGCCTGGGCGGCGCGGTCGTAGGGGTTTATCCGACCAGTGTCGGCGAGGAGATCCTGCATGTGCTCTCCCTGGCCGAGGTTCGGATCGTGGTGGCCGAGGACCAGGAGCAGGTCGACAAGCTGATCCGGCTCAAAGACCAACTGCCGAAGCTCGCCACGATCGTCTACTACGACCCGCGCGGCCTGGCCGGCTACCCGCAGCCGTATCTGGAGCGATTCACCGACATCGAAGCCGTCGGCGCCGAGAAAGCGAAGGCCCAGCCGGCGTGGCTCGACGATCGCGTCGCCATGGTCGGTCCGGACGATACGGCGATCATCTGTACCACCTCGGGCACCACCGCGCGTCCCAAGCTGGCTGAGCTGTCGCACGCCAATCTGATCGCGATGGCCGAGCACCTCGCCGAGATCGACCCGGTGCTGCCCGGCTACCGGTACGTCTCATTCCTGCCGCTGGCGTGGATCGGTGAGCAGATGCTCGCCGTCGCGTGCGGGTTGCGCCACGGGCTGACGCTGTCGTTCCCGGAGGACGCCGCGACCCAGCGCACCGACCTGCGGGAGATCGCCCCCGATCTGATGTTCAGTCCACCCCGGATCTGGGAGTCGATGCTCTCCGAGGTCCAGGTACGCATCGACGAGGCGGGCTGGCTCAAGCGCCACGTCTTCGGCTGGGCCTACGAGGTGGGCGACCGGATGGCCGCCCACCGCACCGCGGGTCGGGTGCCGGGCGTGCCACTGCGCATCGTCCACCGGGTCGCGGACGCGGTCGGGTTACGCCCGGTGCGTGACCAGCTCGGCCTGCTCCGGATCAGCCGGTGCTACACCGGCGGCGCACCGCTGTCGCCGGACGTGTTCCGGTTCTTCCATGCCCTCGGTGTCAATCTCAAGCAGATCTACGGACAGACCGAGATCTGCGGCATCGCGGTCGCCCACCATGACGGCGACCTGCGGTTCCACACCGTGGGCGCCGCCATCCCGGGCACCGAGCTACGCATCAGCGACGACGGCGAGATCCTGCTGCGCTCGCCGAGCGTGTTCCGCGGCTACCTGCACGACCCCCAGGCCACCGCTGCCGCCACCGATCCCGACGGCTGGCTGCACACCGGGGACGCCGGGTACCTCGACGACGGACATCTCGTCGTGATCGACCGGCAGGCCGACGTGCTCCACCACCCGGCCGACGGCAGCCGGTTCTCCAACGCCTTCATCGAGAACAAGCTGAAGTTCTCGCCATATGTCGAAGAGGCCGTCGCGTTCCTCGGCCGCCACGGCATCACCGCCATCCTGTGCCTCGACCCGGCCACCGTCGGGGCCTGGGCCGAGCGGACCCGGATCGGCTACACCACCTATACCGATCTTGCCGCCCAGCCACCCGTCGCGGACCTGCTGGCCGCCGAGATCGCCCGCGCCAACGCCGACCTGCCCGCCTCGATGCGGATCCGGCGCTTCGTCCTGCTGCACAAGCAACTGGACCCGGACGACGACGAGATCACCCGCACCCGAAAGGTCCGCCGCAACGTCATCGCGACCCGCTACGCGGACGTCATCGCCGCCCTCGACGGTGACGAGCCCGCTGTCGACGTGCACACCACCGTCGCCTACCAGGACGGCAGCGCCGCCGAACGGGCCATCACGCTGACGATCCACCGGCCCATCGACATCGAGAAGCTTGCCGGCCAGCCGCGGCGCCCGGTCTGGAGTGGACGAGCATGAGTCAGTTCGTGCAGTTGACGGTCTACGGTCTGGCCAACGGTGCGGTGCTGGCGCTGGCCGCGCTCGGCTTCGTGCTCATCTACAAGGCGACGAGCGTCATCAACTTCGCGCAGGGCGAGTTGCTGCTCGTCGGCGCGTACCTGTTCTACACCGCGTTCGTCCTGTTGCGGCTGCCCCTGGCCGTCGCCGTGCTCGTCGGTGTGGCGGCGGCGGTGGTTCTCGGCGTCGCGATCGAACGCGTGGTCCTGCGGCCGCTGGTCGGTGAGGACCCGATAGCGGTGATCATGGTGACGATCGGCCTGGCCGCCGTCCTCAAGGCCGTGGTGACGATGTTCTTCGGCACCACCCCACGCGAGATGCCGAAGGTACTGCCGGCCGGGACCGTGACCATCGCGGGTGCCACGGTGCCGCTGGACCGGCTTGTCGCGGTCGCGGTCGCGGTGGTGGTGCTCGCCGCGTTCACCGTGTTCTTCCGGTGGTCGCGGCACGGCATCGCGATGCGGGCGGTCGCCGACGACCAACAGGCCGCCCTGGTTCAGGGCATCTCGGTGCGGAGGATCTTCGCTCTGGCGTGGGCGTTCGCCGCCGTCAGCGCGCTGATCGCGGGCATTCTGCTGGCTGACATCGCCGAGCTGAGCCAGAACCTGGGCAGCTTCGGCCTTGTCGTGTTCCCGGTGGTCATCCTCGGCGGGCTCGACTCGGTGCCGGGCACCATCATCGGCGGCGCCGTCATCGGTCTGGTCAGTCAGTACGCCGAGGGCGTGTCGGCCGGCGCCTCACAGGTGGTGCCCTACGTCGTGCTGGTGCTCATCCTGCTGCTGCGCCCGTACGGGCTGTTCGGCCAGCCACGCATCGAGAGGGTCTGACATGGCCGCCACCGCCGCCGGCGTGTTCCACACCAGCTACGCCTCCGAACTGCGCCTTCGACACACCTCTGCCGAGCGCCTGCGGCTGGTGCTCGTCGTCGCCGGCCTGCTCACGTTGCCGTGGCTGGTCAACCCCTACTGGCTCGGCATCGTCAACACCATCGGCATCGCCGCGATCGGCGCCGTCGGCCTGAACATCCTGGTCGGCTTCACCGGCCAGATCTCGCTCGGCCAGGGCGGGTTCCTCGCCGTCGGCGCCTTCACCTCCGCGCTGCTGGCGCAGCGCGCCGGGCTGCCGGTGCCGCTGGCCATGCTCGCCGCCGTGGCAATGACCGCGGCGGTGGGTGCATTCTTCGGCCTGCCGGCGCTACGCCTCAAGGGCCTCTATCTGGCCATCGCGACCATTGCCAGCCAGGAAATCATCATTTTCGTGGTCCGCCGGTGGGGTTGGCTCACCGGCGGACAGGGCTTCCTCGACGTCGAGCGGTTGACCATCTTCGGTTGGCGGGTGCCCCGGACCAGTTTCGAGTTCGTCTGGTACTGGATCATCGTCGGCCTCGCGGTGCTGGCCGTCGTCACCGCCCGCAACATCTTCCGCACCGCGCTCGGCCGCTCGTTCATGGCCGTGCGCGACCACGACATCGCGGCCTCGGCCATCGGCGTCGACCTGACCCGGACGAAACTGTTCGCCTTCGCCGTGTCGTCCGGCTACGTCGGGTTGGCCGGCGCCCTCACCGCCCACTACACCCAGACCGTCACCTGGGAACGGTTCACCATCGACATCTCGATCCAGTATCTCGCCATGATCATCGTGGGCGGGCTCGGCAGCATCGCGGGCGCCGTCTACGGGGCGGCCTTCATCATGCTGCTGCCCCCATTGCTCGCCGAACTCGCCGACGCGCTGCGCACCCGGGTTCCCCTGCTCGCAGACCAGCTGCCGGCCGTGCAGGCGGCAGCATTCGGACTGGTCATCGTTCTGTTCCTGCTGTTCGAGCCGCGCGGGCTGGATCGGATCTGGCGCCGGGCCAAGGACTACGTGCGGTTCTGGCCATTCCGCTACTAGACCCCACCACAAGCCCCCACGAAGGAGTGCCGCAATGCGCACATTCACGCTTGCCGCAGTGGCCGCCGTGCTGCTCGCCGGGTGCGGCGGACCCACCGCCGACGACGGCGGCAACGACGACAAGAAAGACATCGTCGTCGGCGTCATCGCCGACCTGACCGGTGCCACCGCAGACGTCGGCAAGCCCTACAACGAGGGCATGCTCGCCTACGTCGACAACCTCAACGCCAAGGGTGGGGTCGACGGTCACAAGATCAAGGCGCTCAGCGAGGACTATCAGTACAAGGTCCCCACCGCCGAGGAGAAGTACAAGAAGTTCGTCGCCGAGGGCGCCGTGGCCATCCAGGGCTGGGGCACCGGCGACAGCGAGGCGCTGCGGAGCAAGGTCAAAGACGACGAGCTTCCGTTCATGTCGGCGTCCTACGCCGAGGTCCTGACCGACCCGAAGCAGTCGCCGTACAACTTCGTGGTGGCGCCGACCTACTCCGACCAGTTGCGGGTCGCCATCGACCACATCGCCGCCCAGGATCCGGCGGCTCAACTGGCGGTGCTCCACCATGACTCGCCGTTCGGCACCGCACCGCTGGCCGACGCCGAAAAGTGGATCAAGGACAAGGGCTACCGGCTCGGTTTCAAGGCCTATCCGATGAAGGCCGGCGCCACCGACCACGTCGGTATTCTCCAGCAGGCCAAGGCGCAGGGCGCCAAGTACGTGGTGATCCAGAACGTGTCCAGTCCGGCCGCGGTGGTGGCCAAGGACATCGCCGCCCAGAAGCTCGACATGAAGATCGTCTGCCTGAACTGGTGTGCCGACGAACTGTTCATCAAGATCGCCGGTCCGGCCGCGGAGGGACACCTCATGGTCCAGCCGTTCGCGCCGCCCGGCATCACCAAACCCGGCCACCAGGCCGTCCGCGACTACTGCCAGAGCAAGGGCATCGACCTCGACGCCAAGGGACTGCACTTCGTCCAGGGCTGGTACACCATGCACGCGATGGTCAAGGGCATCGAGAAGACCCTCGCCGACGGCAAGGACCTGACCGGCCCGAACATCCGCGCCGGGCTGGAGACGATGCCCGCCGTGGACACCGGCGGCGTCATCGCTCCGATCAAGTTCTCCGCCGACAGTCACCGCGGCGCCACCGCGTCGAATGTCTACCGGGTCTCGGGCGGCAAGTTCACCGAGGTGACCGCGGCCGTGGCACCGAAGGCGTGACGAGCGGTCGGGGCACGCCGATGAGCGACCGTGAACCGGCGGTCGGCACGGACAAGCTCCTGACGGTCGACAACGTCGAGGTCATCTACGACGAGGTGATACTCGTGCTGCGCGGTATGTCGCTCGTGGTGCCACGCGGTGAAGTGGTCGCATTGCTCGGGTCCAACGGCGCGGGCAAGTCGACGACGCTCAAGGCGATCACCGGGCTGCTGCCGACCGAACACGGCGCCGTCACCGACGGCACCGTGACCTTCGACGGAGCCGACATCACCCGGGCCGAGCCGGCCGAGCGGGTACGCCGCGGCATCGCCCTGGTGATGGAGGGCCGGCGGGTGTTCGAGCACCTCACGGTGCACGAGAATCTGGTCGCCGGTGCGTACACCCGCGGCGTCGCGGCGGACTTCGACCGGGTGTACGGGTTCCTGCCCCGGCTGGCCGGCCTGCGGGGGCGGGTGGCCGGCTACCTGTCCGGCGGCGAGCAGCAGATGCTCGCCATCGGCCGGGCCCTCATGTCCGACCCGCGGCTGCTGCTGCTCGACGAACCGTCGCTCGGCCTGGCCCCGCTGCTGGTGGACGAGATGTTCGACATCGTCCGGCGGCTCAACACCGACCTCGGGCTCACCGCCCTGCTGGTCGAGCAGAACGCCCGACGCGCCCTGGCGGTCGCCCACCGCGGCTACGTCATGGAATCCGGCCGGATCGTCCTCGCCGGAACCGCCGCCGACCTCGCCGACAACCCCGACGTCAAGGAGTTCTACCTCGGCCTGGGCGAGGCCGGGGGACGGCGCAGCTACCGCGATGTCAAGCACTACAAGCGCCGCAAGCGCTGGCTATAGGAGGTTTCGGTGCTGGCCGACAGGATCCACGCCTACACCCACGGACTGGACGAAGCGGTCGCCGCGGCAGTCAAGCAGGCCACCGCTCGCGTGCCGGCGTTGGCCGAGCGGATCGCCGAAGCCCACGTGGCTTCGGTGACGTCGGTGGCCGACCTGAACCGGGTGCCGGTTCTCACCAAGGACGACCTGATCGCCGCGCAGCGCGCCAACCCGCCGTTCGGCGGTGCCGTCGCGCCACAGGCGCTGGTACACAAGGTTTTCGCCTCACCCGGCCCGCTGTACGAACCACAGGTGGCGGGTACCGATCCGTGGCGGTGGGCACCCGCGCTGCGGGCGGCCGGCATCGGGGCCGGCGACACCGTGCTCAACTGCTTCAGCTACCACCTGACGCCCGCGGGTGCGATGTTCGAGGAAGCCGCCCTCGCCGTCGGAGCCACGGTCGTACCGGCCGGGGTCGGCAACATGGAACTACAGGTGCAGGTCGCCGTCGCGGTCCAGGCCCGCGGCTATGTCGGCCTGCCCTCCTATCTCAAAGCGCTGGTGGACACCGCCGACGCGATCGACCTACGGTTCCCGGTACGCCATGCGCTGGTCACCGCCGAGCCTCTGCCCGACTCGTTGCGATCGTGGCTGACCGAGCACGTTCCCACCGTCCACCAGGCATACGGGACCGCCGAGGCGGGCCTGCTCGGCTACGAAACCGCACCCGGTTCCGGGCTGGCCCTACCAGCCGGCGTCCTGATCCAGATCTGCGACCTGGGCACCGGGCAACCCCACTTCGACGACACCATCGGGCAGGTCGTGGTGACCCTGCTACGACCGGACCAACCACTCGTACGCTTCGGCACGGGCGACCTGTCCGCCTGGACCCTCGGCGCCGACGGCTCGCTACGGCTGGCCGGCGTCCTCGGCCGGGTCGGCGAAGCCATCAAGGTACGCGGCATATTCCTGCACCCGAGACAGGCAGCGGCGGCGCTCGCCGGTGAACCCGGCGTGACCGCACACCGCTTCGTCATCGACCGAACCGACCACCGGGACGACCTGCGATGCGAAATCGTCGCCACCCCCGACTCAGATCCACACCTGTCGCAGCGGGTGCACGACCTGATCCGCGCGCACCTGCGATTGGCAGCCGACGTGGTCTGCGTGCAGACCCTGCCGGACGGCCCGACCATCCACGACCAACGCGACTGGTCCTGACCCCCGCCGGACGGTACCGAATTTCGAGGAGGAGAAACGGATGAAGTCCCCCCTCACCGCCCTGATGGCCGCAGCGACGTGCGCGGTCATCACCCTCACCCCCACCGTCGCCGCGGCCGCCCCCGGCCCGGCGGCCAGCAGTTCCCGCAAGCTCCAAATGTTGGTGCTGTCCAACCGCGCCGACCTGATCTCGGGCGGCAACGCACTCGTCGAGGCGCAGCTACCGCCCGGCGCCGACGCGTCACGCCTTCGGGTGCTACTCGCCACCGACCACGGCCAACGAAACGTGAGCGAGGCCTTCGCACGCCGCGCCAACGGCCGCATCCTGGGCCTGCTGGAACGACTACCGATCGGCCGGAGCCACCTGATCGCCGCCATCGCCGGCACGCGACAGGGCAACGACACAACCCGGATCACGATCACCAACCACCCCAACGGCGGTCCGGTCTTCTCCGGCCCGCAGGTCGCACCGTGGGTCTGCACCACACAGACCAACGGCCTCGGGCCCGCGCAGGACCCACAATGCAACGCCCCACCCAGCCACCAGTTCTTCTACCGGCGCACCAGCGGCGAGTTCGCCCGCTACGACCCGGCCGCACCACCGACGGACGTCGCCACGACAACCACCGACCAGGGAGCCACCGTCCCGTACGTATTCCGGGAGGAAACCGGAACCCAGAACCGCGGCATCTACCGGATAGCTGTCCTGTTCGACCCCACCCGACCATGGACCGCCTGGGACGCCCAGAACGGCTGGAACCACAAGCTGTTCTATCCGTTCGGAGCCAACTGCAACACCTACCACACCCAGGGCCTCGCGCAGAACGTGCAGATCGACCGGGCCCTCTCCCGCGGGTTCATGGTCGCGACCTCATCGTTGAACGTCCTCGGCGGCAACTGCAACTCGATCGTCTCCGCGGAATCGGTGATGATGCTCAAGGAACACATCACCGAACGCTACGGCGAAATCCGGTACACGTTCGCGCAGGGACTGTCCGGCGGGTCGATCCAACAACACGAGATCGCCAACGCATACCCCGGCCTGCTCGACGGCATCCAACCGAACGCCAGCTACGAGGACATGTGGTCCGGCGCCCTGGTCGAGGTCGAAGACTGTCACCTCATGCGCCGGGTCTTCAGCACGGTGTCGCCCACCCTGTGGACCGACCCGGCGCAGCGGGCCGCCGCACAGGGCAACGCGGAGCCCGTCGCCCCGACCGACCGGACCGCCTGCGAAGCCTGGGACTCGTCCTTCGGCAACTTCCAGGACCCCGCCTTCACCCAGCCACCGCCCGGCGTTCCGCTTCCGCCGTTCCTGCAATCCTGCTTCCCCACCCCACTCACCCCCGAACAACAGGCGCAGCTCTACCACCCGGTCACCAACCCCGCCGGATGCCGCAGCACCTACCAGGACTTCCTGGTCGCGGTATTCGGCCAGCGACCCCAACGGCTGTGGACCCCCGCCGAACGGGCCGCCGGGTTCGGCTTCGCCAAGCTGCCCTTCGACAACGTCGGCGTGCAATACGGGCTGCGGGCGTTGCAGGCAGGAACAATCACCCCGGAACAGTTCGTCAACCTCAACGAAAACGTCGGCGGCGTCGACATCGACCACAACTTCGTGCCGCGCCGCAACGTCGCCGACCCGGGCGCGGTCCAAACCGCCTACCGCAGCAGCATCACCCAGGACGCCCGACAACTCGACAACGTCGCCATCATCGACCTGCGCGCCAACAACAACCTCAACGACATCCACACCGCCTTCCACAGCCACGCCATGCGAGAACGGCTACGCAACGCCAACGGACACGCCAACAACCAGATCATCTGGACCTTCCCCGGGCCCAGCCTCGCACCGCCGGCTCCCATCGCCGACCAGGCATTCCTGCTCATGGACCGGTGGCTGGCAGCCGTCGAAGCCGATCACAGCAACGCACCCCGCAGCGTCAAGATCCAACGACACAAACCAGCCGACGCGGTCGACGCCTGCTTCATCAACGGCGCCAAGGAAACCAACCCCAACACCTGCCGGGCAACGTTCCCGTTCGCCGGCGACCCACGAATGGCCGCCGGTGCACCGCTGTCCAACGACGTACTCAAATGCCAGCTCAAACCACTCAACCCGCGCGACTACAGCGTCGCCTTCACCGCGCAGCAGTGGACCAGGCTGCGGCAGGCATTCCCGCACGGAGTCTGCGACTACCGCAAGCCCGGAGCCGACCGGGTGCCGTCGGTGCCCTGGCTGACCTACCAGAACGGCCCGGGCGGCCAGCCGCTCGGCCTTGCACCGGTCTCCCGGTCATAGCGGACGCGCAATGCTTTCCTCGGGGTGCCGCTACGGCCTTCGGGCCACGGCGGCACCCCACCGGCCGGGCCGCGCCTCCTGTGAAAGTGCACAACGGAAGCGCGGTCCGGATGAACGGGGTGGAAGCCACCGACCGCCGATCCCTCGACCTCGACGGAAGGTGGGCCGGCGTTCCCGTTGACGGTTTCGCGCCAGAAGGCGCGTGCGGCTGCTTCGCCAGCGGCGCCACCCGGATAGTCCGTTGGCACCTCGTTCACGCCCCGGCACTGCCACACCGGTAGGGGTACGTCGGTGCGCACGATGGGGTCGCCATCACCCGCGACCACGACGGTCGCACCCGTCATCCGGGATTCGAGGCGGCGCTTGCCCGGTACGGCTCCCTCGGCCAGCACTGACCATTCGTACCCCGACGATGTCAGCGCTCGTCGGCGATCTCGATGTCAGCGGGTCCGCCACGGATCACACGTCCAGTCAGGTTCGCGCCCCTCGGCCTCCCGCGCGTACCGGCTCACCCCGATCCAAGGCCCCGCACCTTCAGGGTGACCGCTCAGATCCGGGCCACCAAGTGCGAATCACCGAGACGAGTGGCCGGCGTCAGCCTTCCGAACTCGCCCGTTCGGCCAGGGCCCTGCCCCCTCCTGAGGGCGAGGCGAGTTCCGCGCCGGCGCGTGATTATCCAGCGGTGTCCCATCGGGGAGCCCGTCGATGACGTCGGCGGCACCGGCTGCGTGAACGGCCTCGCCAACGCCGGCGAGCAGGCTCCGTTAATGGCGGTCGGCGACCGACAGCCACGCTCGTTCGCCGATGATCGTGGTGACCTGTGCCGGTTCACCGGTGGTGAGGTCGTACACCACCACGCGTCGCATCTCGACGCACAACAGCAGGGTATTCGCGTCATACCAGCCGAGGAGCTGCGCGCCGTCGAGTGGCACGGTGCCGGCATCCGGCGCGAAGTGGGCGGTGGCGGACGCGGTGTCGACAAGCACCAGCCGGTACGTGGGCGGCGCGGTGGGCCGCTCCACGGTGCCGGTCGCCACCAGCGCCGCCCGCGCGATCACGCTCCCCCGCTGCCAACCTGGACTCTCCCAGGTGACCAGATTGCCGACCCCGTCGACGCGTCGGTCGGCGCCGGGTCCGGCCGCCGTCGACGGGCGCAGGACCGGTCGGTGCTCCGCATCGATGGACAGCCGGGTCATCCCGGCGCCGGTTCCCGTTTCCGTGACGACGACATCGCGTCCCGGACCGGGCACCTCGACAGGTTGTCCGTCCGCCGCGATCAGGTACGTCCGATTCTCCTGGTGCACGACGACGCGGTCGCCCAGCCACAGCACGTTCTCGTTGAAGCCCGGCACGGGCACCCGACGCACGCCGGCGCTCGCCAGGTCCACGATCAGAACCTCGTCGCGTTGCGCGAACGCCGCGCGTCGGCCGTCCGCGGACAGCGATCCGACGTCGAGCGCCGGCTGCGGGTTCCCGTCCCGGTCGGTCACCGGCAGGATGCGGGCGACATCGATGCGACGCCACGCGTTGTCCTCGGCGAGCGCGTAGACGGGCTGTTCGCGGTTCAGGCCGGCGTACCGTTGCAGGAGCAGCCGGGCGCGCTGGATCGGGTTGCCGCTCAACGGTTTCGTCGTGGTCGCGTCCGGGTCCAGGCGTGGCGGCAGTTCGGTGCGGCGTTCGGCCAGCGCGGGCGCCGAGGAAGCGGCGCCGGTGGGCGCGACGGCGGAGGGCTCCGGAGTGGCGGCCTGACGGTTCCCCCGATCCCGGATGGCCACGCCCACGACCGCGAGGAGGCCGAGCATCAGCACGGCGGCCAGGGCCGCGCCGCGCCGGCGCCACGCGCGGCCGCCGGGCGCACGCGGGGTGTCCGGACCGTCCATGAGGACGCGGATCTCGCCGTCGTCAGTCATGAGCTTCCTCTGAATGTCGCTTATGCTCCGAAACCTCGAGCTTGGCCAAATTTACTCGCCTCGCAGATAGCGCTAGAGGGTCGTTCGGCGCTGTTCACGCTACCGCCGTCATTGATAGATTCTGATCGATCAATGCCGAGATGCGGGGGCTTGATATGTCCACCATGACGCCGGACGGCCGGATCCTGACAATCACCGGAAACCCGCACGGCTTCATGGGTCGTTGGCTGTTCCTTCTCTCTGTCTACATCAAAGACAACGTCTTCCGCCTGCACTGTGGCGCGCGCGGCGGGCAGGAGTCCATCCTGCTCAACAGCCCGATCGCCAGGCAGTCCACGGTCCGGGAGGCCAATCAGGGCCGAACTCGCCTCGTGTCGATCGAGAACGAGGAGCACGGTGGCACGACACTCGTGTGGCAGAGCGACTTCCACGAGGTGTCCACGTTCGTGCACGGCCGAGACGTTCCGTTGCAGACGCTTCCCAGCATGCTGGGAAGCCTGGAGCTGCGGGACTCCCGGGACGGGATGACCGTCCTGCCCCGGTTGGGATCGGGCGTGCGGTTGGCGTACGAACTCGGCGCCAACTCCATTCCCGACGTCGCCACAGTTACCGTCAAGCCGCTGGAGGAAGCGACAGAGCAGGTACCGCGCGCCGGTGGAAAGGCGGTGCGGGGTGGCCTGCTCTGGCGCGACGACCTGTACGGCGGCGGAACCGAGCGCCGCCGGATGTTGATTCTCGCCAACTCCTCCACCGCAACGTTCCTCATGCCGTTCGATCCGTCCGACGGCGAGTTCCCGGCGCTGATCGAGTCGATCGAGTTCACGCTGTCCTAATGAGGTAACGACGGGGAGTTCTGCCATGGCAAGCGTCATGTATTCGTTGACGGTGCTCGCGCTGATGGGAGTCGTCCTCCTGCTGATCGCGACCTCCGCGATGCTCAAGATGATCCGTGACCTCCAGGCGGCCGTGATCGACCTGCAGACACACGGTGGGCCGGCACTCGCCGGCACACCGGCGATGACCATTGCGGAGTACGCCTCCGGCGACGAGCAGCCGACCTACGTGCTGGTCGTCAGCGCGAGCTGCCCAGCCTGCCGCGAACGGTCACGCGAGTTCGTCGACCTGGCAACGGAATATGCCGGCGGCCACCTCGCGGCGCTCACCGAGGAGCCCGCCTGCGCCACGTGGTTCGACGGCACCGGCGTTGCCGTCGCGGTGGACCCCATGCTCCTCGGGCGCATCGGCGTCGGTGTCACGCCGACACTGTTGAAGTACGGCGCCGACGGTACCGAGAGCTGGCGGCGCGTCGTCGGCTCCGTCGGGGACCTGCGCCGGCTGCTCGACCTGCGCGCCGCGACCTCCGACCCGATCGGCGCGATGGAGACAACTGCGAGGAGGACGTCATGACGACCGCAACCGTGGAGGACTACTGGGACTCCGTGCCGACCGTCAGCGAGGTCGAGAGCTCGGCGGTTCCGGGAACCGGGACGGGCCTCCAAACGCGGCTGCGCGCGCACCGCCGCTCGTTGTTGCGCACCGCAGGCGTCCTGGGCGGCGCCCTCGCACTGAACGCTCTGAGTTGGCTACCACCATCCCGGACGCGTCCCGCGCGCGCCGCGACCGGCACCGAGCACTCCGACTGCGACGGCTACAACTACGACAACATCATCTGTACCGGGGCGCCCTACGGCACCGGATACTGCGGCAGCGACGGCTGGTTCCTGTGGACCAGCGGCACATGCTTCTCCAGCGCTCCCGTGCCGCGCTGCCACAACCGCAACGCGTGGCGGTGGGTGCACAACGGACGCACGTACCGGTGCGCCGACGGCTTCCAGCAGTGGTGCGGCGGATCGGGCTACTTCATCTGCTCCTGGCCGCTGTGAGATCGGCGACGAGGCACCGGCTCGGCCATCCCGCCGTCCCGGCCGGTGTCCTGCTAACCGCGGGCGGCTGCCTGCTCCTGGCCGTCTCCGCCGCGCCGCCGGCGCGTCCGGTGGTGCCGGCTCTGGCCTGGACCCTGTTGGGTGTCTGCGCCGGTTACTCGATCTCCGGCTCGGTTTGAAGCTTCAACTCGGCCGATCTGGTCAGCTCGTCGGTCTGGCGAGGACAGTTGAGATACTTCATATCGGGTCTGATCGCCGGCGCTACAGTCAGCGGGGTCATCGCCGGCATTCTCGGCGGCATCGCGGCGTTGGTCCCGGCCGGGCCGAGATGGACACTCTTCGCCGTGCTGACCGCTCTCGTGGTGGCCTTCGAACTGGCCGGGAGGCCGCTGCCGCTGCCGCAGAACCGTCGAGCGGTTCCACAGACCATCATCCCGCAGTCAAACGTGGCAGGGCCGCTGCAGTTCGGCTTCGAGATGGGCACCGGGGTGCGAACGTTCATGCCGACCGCGCTGCCGCACGCACTGCTGGCCACCGTCGTTCTCGTCGGCGCCGGCGTGCCGGTCGGTATCGGCGCCGGGCTCGGGTTCGGCCTGGGCCGCGCGCTGATGCCGCTGGTCCGATCGTGGCACGACGACCCACGCCACTGGGACCGGCTCATGCTCGCCCGCATGCGGCTGGTCGGCAGCCTGTGCGCGGCGGCGTTCCTCATCACAGCCGTAACTCTCGCGCCGGCGCGGTGGATGCCGTGGTGAGCGCGCAGAAGAACAGCAGCCGTACCTGGACGAAGCATTCCACCCGAACTCCCCCACAGCCTCTCCGACCACACGATCCTGATACGCGCCACCGTCGACAGCCAACGCCATTCGTGACACCTCGCATGCCCAACCCAGCCGCGCCTTCTCGGCTTGCGCCCTCGTGGCAAGCGCCCGCATCTCATGCCACGGCGAGATCCGCTGAGAGCATCGACCGCGGTTGGAAAATGGTTCGTGTTGAGCTCGGACACGTTAACCCGCCACCAGGATCGCTCACGGTGAGAGCAGATCGGGTGGGGGTCGTTGTTTTCGGCATCCGATCAGCACCATCGTGCTCCGGTCACAACTGATCAACACATCGTTCCGCCTCAGATAGGCAGCCACGGCGGAATCGTCCCGGGTCGAGGGCTGCTCCCCCATCTGTCGGGCGATCGTGGCTAATAGTCTGTCCTCACGCAGATAGAGCGGCTTCGGTCGACAACCGGTGGGCAGGTGTGATCTGGTCGCGTAGCACCGTATCCATGGCGGCGACCACCGCTGCGTTCTCTCGTATCCCGCCCAGCCGGCGCTGCTCGGCCAACCATCCCTCGAACCCCGCCAGGTCGGCGTCCGCAGCGCGTCGAGCCGCAGCGAGCAACTCGACCTGCAACCATGTCGGAGGTCTCGGCGTCACGCCCGCGCAGAGCACTGCGGTAATCGCGGCCGGCCGGTCGCTATCCTCGCCGGAGGGCTTGAGCCCATCCTCGTCCACGGTCTGACATTGTGCCTCGCCGCGGCCGTCTCCGCGCGCGTCGGCCGGGTAGCGGCGGCGCATTGCTGCGCCGCCGCCCCCTCAGAACCGGACGTGCACGATTTCCATGCATCCGGCTCGTGTCAGCCCTACGGGCCGCTGGTGTGCAGAGTGCTGGCCTGCCGTTTGCCGCGGGTGCGGCGGTGGCAGTGGGTGTGGAGCAGACGGAGTTGCAGATCGTGTGTGCTGCCGTCCTGTCGTAGGCTGATGGCGTTGTGGTCCATCGCTTTGCGCAGGCCGCGGTACCACTGTTCCCACTCTTGTGGGGTCTGTGGTGGGCGGTCGGTGTGCAGGAGGAGTTGCCCGCAGTGGACGCACCGTGCCCGTTGGCTGTCGAGCAGCTGTTGGGTGGTGCGGTCGACCGGGGGTTGCAGCCTCGGGCGTCGCCGCCGGCTGTTCCAGTAGTCGGCCAGTGCCGGGTCATCGGGTGACGCGGTGCCGGTGACCATGTGGTGCCGCACGATCCTGGTCCAGGCGAATTTCTGCAGGTAGTTCCCGCTGTCGCGGTCACCGAAGACCCACTTGTTCCGCCGGGACTTGTTGAACATGCCGAAGTAGCGGGCTACGACCCGATGCGCACGCCGCGGCCGCGGGCGCGGGGGTCAACGCCGCGGAGCGAGTGCGGCGGCCAGCGCGTCCCGGTCCATGGTGGCGGGGTTCGACCTGGCCGGGTCCGAGCGCAGCACGACGACGTACCGCCCCTCGACGACGTCCCCGCCGGTCGCGACCAGCGGCGCCGGCCCTCCGGCCCGGGTCTGCGCCGAAGCCGTGCCGGACAGCGAGGCAATCGATGCCAGCGCCAGCGCGGTGGCCGCCCCGATCGAGCACGGCATGAAGCGCTGACGGCCGGGGAGGTTACCCGCTTAGGAGCGTTCGAGGCGGCGCGCCAGATGGCGCCCGGTCGCGCTGTCCCCGGCCTCGGCGATCGTGGCGGGAGGGCCGGTCACGACGACCCGGCCGCCCGCGTCCCCACCGCCTGGGCCGAGGTCGATGACCCAGTCGGCGCCGGCGATCGTGTCCAGGTCGTGCTCGACAAGGACGACGGTGTTGCCGGCGTCGACGAGCCGGTGCAGTTGCCGCAGCAGCAGCGCGATATCCGCGGGGTGCAGCCCCGCGGTCGGCTCGTCGAGCAGGTAGAGCGCGTGGCCGCGGCGGGCCCGCTGCAACTCGGTGGCGAGCTTGATGCGCTGGGCCTCGCCACCGCTGAGCTCGGTCGCCGGCTGGCCCAGCCGCAGGTAGCCCAGCCCCACCTCCCGGAGCGTCTCGAGGCTCCGGGAGGCGGCCGGGACGTCGGCGAGGAACTTGGCGGCGTCGTCGACGGACATCGCCAGCACCTCCGCGATGTTCTTGCCGCGGTAGGTCACCTCCAGCGTCTCCGGGTGGTACCGCGCGCCGTGGCAGGCCGGGCACGGCGCGTAGGTCCCGGGCAGGAACAGCAGTTCGACCGCGACGAACCCCTCGCCCTGGCACGTCTCGCACCGCCCCTCCGCGACGTTGAAGGAGAACCGCCCGGCCGCATACCCGCGCGCCTGCGCCTCGTCCGTCGCCGCGTACAGCTTGCGCACCGCGTCGAACATCCCGGTGTAGGTGGCCAGATTGGACCGGGGCGTGCGGCCGATGGGCCGCTGGTCGACCAGGACCAGCCGGTCGAACGAGTCGAGCCCCGCCGCGTCCGGCACGTCGACGTCGAGCTCCGCCTCGTCGGGCTCGTCGCTCGCCAGCCCGAGGTGGCCGCGCACGACCTCGGCGAGCACCTGCGTGACCAGCGTCGACTTCCCGGAACCGGACACGCCGGTCACCGCGGTCAGCACCCGGAGCGGCACGTCGACGGACACGCCGTGCAGGTTGTGGCGGGAGACGCCGCGCAGGTGCAGCCAGCCCTGGGGCGTACGCGGGCGATGGTCGAGCGGCTCGGCACGGCCGAACAGGTACCGGCTGGTGGCCGACTCCTCGACCTGTTCGAGGCCGGGGACCGGACCGCTGAACAGCACGCGTCCGCCGCTCTCGCCCGCCCCGGGGCCGATGTCGACCACCCAGTCCGCCCGCCGGACCACGTCCATGTCGTGCTCCACGACGAACAGCGAGTTGCCCGCCGCCTTCAGCCGGTCCAGCACGTCCAGCAGCGGCTCCGCGTCGGCCGGGTGCAGGCCCGCCGAGGGTTCGTCGAGCACGTAGACGACCCCGAACAGCCCTGAACGCAACTGGGTGGCGATACGCAGGCGCTGCGCCTCACCGGGCGACAGCGTCGTCGAGCGGCGCCCGAGGCTGAGGTATCCCAGGCCGAGGTCGAGCAGCACCTCGACGCGCGCGACCAGGTCGGTGCAGAGCCGGACCGCGACCTCTGTCGTCTCCCCGGACCGAGCGGTCGGCGTGGCAGCCCCGGCCCCGGACAAGCCCGCGGCGGGGCGGAGGACCGCCACGACGGCGGCGAGGGGCATCGCGTTGACGTCGGCGATGGTGTGGCCGGCGAAGGTCACCGCGAGCGCCTCCGGGCGCAGGCCGCTGCCGTGGCACTCCGGGCAGGGCACGCTCCGGACGAACCGCATCGCCCGCTCGCGCATCCGGTCGCTCTTGGAGTCGGCGAGCACGTGCATGACGTGCCGACGGGCGCTCCAGAACTTCCCGTAGTAGCCGCTGTCGAGGCGGTCACGCTCGGGCTCGACGAGGACGGACGGCTGCTCGTCGGTGTAGAGCAGCCAGTCCTGGTCCTTCTTCCTGAGCTTGCGCCACGGTCTATCGATGTCGATCCCCAGGCCGCTCACGACGCTGCGCAGGTTGGCGCCCTGCCAGGCGCCCGGCCAGGCCGCGATGGCGCCGTCGCGGATGCTCAGCGACGGGTCCGGGACGAGCAGGTCCTCGGCGACGTCGTGCACGACGCCCAGTCCGTGACACCGTGGGCAGGCGCCGGCCGCGGTGTTGGGGGAGAACGCCTCCGCCTCCAGCCGCGGGGCGTCCGGCGGGTAGGTCCCGGCGCGCGAGTAGAGCATCCGCAGCAGGTTGGACAGCGTGGTGATGGTGCCGACCGTCGACCGCGAACTGGGTGCCCCGCGACGCTGTTGCAGGGCCACGGCCGGGGGCAGGCCGGTGATCTCCTGCACGTGCGGCGCACCGACCTGCTGCAACAGCCGGCGGGCGTACGGCGCGACGGACTCGAAGTACCGGCGCTGCGCCTCGGCGTAGAGCGTGCCGAAGGCCAGCGAGGACTTGCCCGAACCGGAGACGCCGGTGAAGGCGACCATGGCATCGCGGGGAATGTCGACGTCGACGTTCCGAAGGTTGTGCTCGGCGGCGCCCCGGACACGCACGAACCGGTCATTAACGTCGTTTTTCACCAGGTCTGGCTACCCAATTCGGCGGCGCCGAATCACCCGCCACGAGCCCGAACGCGAGGGCCCGTAACCGGCCGCCGCCCCCAGCCGGGCGCTGATCCGGTTCCTGCTCGACCTTGGCAGCCGTGTCTCCAAGCCGTCGGCACCTCACCGGCGCCCGGATCGGCGACCTCGGTGTCACCGGGGGCACCGGGTCGTCGATCTGCGGATGAAAGGCGGCAAGCGCCGCCGCCGGCGGCTGCCCGACGATCTGGCCGCCGCCATCGACGGGGCGAGATCGCCGACTACATCGTGATCGAGATCGATCCCGGATTGCGGGTGACGGTTTCCCTTTGGCATGCGAAAGCTGCGGCAACCGGAGCACCCGCTGTCCGAGTCGATGATCTTCAGGTCGTGGCCCAGCAAGCGATCAAGAGGCGTCGCTACGTCACCGACCGCGACCTGTGGAAGACCATCGGAGCGCGCCTGGTTGGCAAGGACTCACCCCGGACCCGCCATCACCGCGACCGTGTTCGATGTCCCGAAGTCGACGCCGAGCCGAGATCCACCATCCCACGTCACCCCGCACAGCCTAGAGAACCCGGTCGGGCAAGGGGTGCCGCCCGCACTCGGTGCCCGTCGCTCCCCTGCCGCCCCACATGCACATCGAGGCGTCACCGGAGCGACCAGGTTGCCTCACCGCCGTTCCCTGCACTTCCGGAGTGATCAGTTCAGGTGCACACACTGCTGCGGCACGGTTGGCCTGGAGCCCGGCTATGTGGAGGACACCGGACGCGTCTCCTTCGGCTTCGCTCGGTGGGTTCCCCGGTTCCTGAAACGCAATGGCTACGGCGTCGCCAAGGCCTCCGGCCGGCCGCGGTGGCAGATCGACGTGTTCTGATGCCCGCAATGCGCTCGCCTGGAGCTGTTCGCCGCCAACCCGCTGTGACCTCACCGGGCCGCCGGGCGGCGGCCGCCGCCCTGGGCTCCGCTCGGCAGGCAGCCGGCCGGGATCCATGACAGTCGCTCTTCCGCAGCTATTGTCGGGAACGTGGGGGCTGTGCGGCTCGGGATCGACCTGGGCACATCGAACACGGTGGCGGCGCTGGGGTTCGCCGATGGAACGGTTCAGCCGGTGCTCTTCGACGGTGCGGAGGTGCTGCCGTCGGCTGTGTTCCTCGGCGACGACGGGTTCCTGCTGACCGGCCGGGACGCCCTGCACTCCGCGCGGGCGGCGCCCGAACGGTTCGAGCCGCACCCGAAGCGGTGCATCGACGACGGCACGGTGCTGCTCGGTGGGGTCGAGGTGACGGTGGTGGACCTGCTGGCGGCCCCCGCTGCGGCGGGTGGCCGGCGAGGCGCGCTGGGACCGCGATGCCGCGGACCGATCGGTGACGCTGACCTGCCCGGCGGGGTGGGGCGCCACACGCCGGTCGACACTGGCGGCGGCGGCACGGACGGCGGGCCTCGGGCGTATCCGTCTGGTCACCGAACCGGTGGCCGCGGCCGCCTTCCATCTCCGGCGGTCAGGCCTGGAGCTGCCGGTCGGGAGCCGGCTGGTGGTGTACGACTTCGGCGCCGGCACCTTCGACGCTTCGGTGGTGCGCCGCACCTCTGACGGGTTCGAGGTACTCGCCGCCTGTGGCCTGCCCGACGTCGGCGGTCTCGACATCGACGTGGCGGTCATGGACGCGCTGGGCGCGGCGTACGCCGTGCGCGACGAGGTTCTGTGGACGCGCCTCGCCCGCCCGGTCACCGTCACCGACCGGCGCGCCCGGTTCGCCTGGCAGCACGACGTGCGTACCGGGAAAGACTGCTGCCACTTTCCTTGACCAGATCGGTCAGCTCCTGCTTCGCCGTCTTGATCTTCTTGTCGATCCCGACGAGTTCGGTGATCAGTTCCGAGGCCAGCCGCCGGCTGGTGCGACCGACCAGATCGCCGGGGCCGGATCGTGTTTAGCAGGGCGCGGGCCTGGTCGGCGCGCAGGAACGTCTTCGCCCCGCCGGGCAGCAGTTCCAGCAGCAGCTTGTGGATGCGGTTGACCAGGTCGGTGCGGGCCCGTCCGAGTTCGTCGCGGCGGTCGACCAGCAGCCGCAACGCCACCGTCTCGTCGTCAATGGCCACCTGCCGCAAACCGTTGGTGCGTAACGCCGCCACGGCCACGCTGTGCGCGTCGACCGGGTCGGTTCTGCGTCCCTGACCGGTGGCGAACACCCGGACCCGCGCGGACAGTTTCGGTGGCACGTCGACCACCGTTTCGCCGTCGGCGACCAGCCGCTGCGCGATGTGCCGACCGATGCCGTAGCAGCCTTCCACCGCCCAGATCCGCTCTGGATGGCGCCGGCCGGCGGCGAGCATCGCCCGGTAGCCGTCCCGGTCGGTGCCGAACCGGCCACCCGCCAGTACCGTCTCCCGGTCGTCGATGATCTCGATCGTCGCCGACCGCTTGTGCGGATCCATCCCGATGATGACGCGCCCCACGCTTGTCTCCTCGCTGTGACCAAAGCCGGGTTCAGCGAGGAGGGCAACGCTACTTTGAGCTGGGCAGTCCCCTCTGGAGCCACTCCACGCCGCGGTGACCGGCGGGGTGCATGCCAGATGAGAGCCACGCCCCAACCACAGACGGGCAGCCGCTGAATCGAGCATCCCGCCGGTTACCTCGACCAAGCCTGGCCGGGCTGCGGTCGTAGATCCATTCAATAAGTAGCCGCCGACCGTGCGCCGGGGTGGGCGGCCGCGCCTGAGTTCCGATCTTCGATTAGCTCGTTCGTGGCGATTGGCCCCGCAGAATCTCGAGGCGGTTCGCTGGCGCGTCGGGGGCTAGGAAGTCGGGGATCGTGCGGCTGTCACGTTTGGGTCGGTTAAGGAGTTCGACCGGCCACTCCGTCACTCGCTGGTGCCGGACGTGGTGGTAGGCGCCGGGCTCGGTCTCCTCGATGTACTCCCGTTGAAGGACGAGCGCGAGAGGCTCCTCGGCGCCGTAGCGCTCGCGCGATGCGGCATTCGCGATGAACAGCTCAATTGAGTCGAACAGCGTGGTGAACTCCCGGACCAGGACGAGCCGATCCGTCCGTCGGCCGAGGCGACGACTGCGGCGTGCAACGTCGCATGGTCACCGCCGCGAAGGACCTCCAGGCCATCGCAGGTACGGTCGGGTGAGGTCGACGGCAGCGGGGTCGTGGAAGTCGTCTGGTGTGAGCGGCCCTGTCAGAGGGCCGATACGGGACGTCGCTGTTCGTCCGGTACCGTCCCGCACGGTCCGCGCATCAGAACCGGAAAGAGGCTCGACGTGGCAGTGAAACGACACCTCCCGGGCGACGCGCACGCGATCGGCGACCGGGTATGGGCATACGTCCAACCGGACGGCACCTGGTGGGTCAACAACGCCGGGTTCATCCTTGGTGACGACGGTGTCGTGGTCGTCGACACGTGTGCGACGGAGGATCGCACCCGCGCGTTCCTCGCTGTGGTGGATGAGCACACCGGCACCGCGCCTGTGCGCTGGGCGGTGAACACGCACACCCACGGCGATCACACGTACGGCAACAGTCTGCTGCCCGCCGCGACCGCGATCGTCGGGCACGAGGCGATGCGCGATCACCTGCTCACCGATCCGATAATCGAGGGCTGCCCGCCGCTGTGGGATCCGGTGCCGAACTGGGGGAACGTCGAACGGCGCGTACCGTCGGTGACCTTCCGCGACGCGCTGACCCTGCATCCCGGCGGTCACCGGGTCGAGGTGCTGCACCCCGGCCACCCCGCCCACACCACCGGCGACGCGGTGGTGTGGCTGCCCGAGCAGCGGGTGCTGTTCTCTGGCGACCTGCTGTTCCACGGCCTCACCCCGCTGGTCTTCATGGGCTCGGTCACCGGTGCGATCCAGGCCCTGCGGTGGATCGCCGACCTGGACCCGGCGGTCGTCGTACCCGGGCACGGACCACTGATCCAGGGGCCCGACCTGGCCCGCGTCCTCGGCGAGCACGAGCGCTACTACCGGCTCGTCATCGACCTCGCCGAACGGGCCATGGCTTCCGGAACTCCGGTGCTGGAGGCGGCCCGCGCTGCGGACCTCGGACCGTTCGCCGATTGGGCCGACCACGAACGGCTGGTCGCGAACATGCACCGGGTCGTCGCCGACGCCCGAGGCGAGCACCTGGACCCAGCCACCGCCCTGATCGACGCGGTCGCCTACCGCGGCGGCCCGATGCCCACCTCGGTCTGACCACATGCGGTCGGCCGGGTCCGCCGCCCCGCTGGGTCAGCTGTCAACGGGTCGTGTTCTCGTGCAGCGGCGGTTCCCCGTCGCGGCCCCGCGGTGTCCGTGCTCACCACCGCGTTCGGCCGCGACCGCCGTGCCGAGGGGCTGGGCGGCGCCTGCCTACCGCGTGGTGACGCGCTGGGCGAGTGCTTGGTTCATGGCGTGGAACTGGGGCAGGGTTTTGTCGTGCAGTTGTCCGCGGAAGAAGGGCACGAGGATGCCGGTGAAGCGTTCGGTCTGGGTGAGTCTGACCCGGCCGGGCCCGATGGACTCGATGAGGAATGCGTGTTCGCCGTCGAACACCGCGCCGGGGCCTAGTTTGCCCAGCCAACGCAGTTCGTGGCCGGGTGTGGCCGTGAGCACGGTGGGGGTGAACGTCGTTTCGCCGGTGGCGTCGCGCATGGTGTTGGTCAGGGTGGCTCCGACTTCGACGGTGCCGCTGGAGGAGACGATGAAGGGGTTCCATTCGTCGTATGCGTCCAGGTCGGTCAGGACCGACCACACCTGTTCCGGCGTGGCCTGGATCTCGATCGAGGCGCGGAGGGTGTACGGGACGGTGTTGCTCCAGGTGGCATATCCGGCCAGGACGCCCAGTGCGACAGCCGACGCCACGAGCAGGCGTCGCCACCCGGGCCTTTTCCCGCGTCGCTTTGCCTGAACGGGTTGCTCGGTCAGGGACATCATTTCTCCTTTGTAGACAGTGCGCCGTCGAGGGCGGCGTTGACGAGACGTTCGAGGTAGGTGTCGTCGACCGGTGCGCCGGTGATGAGCACCCGGTAGTACAGCGCGCCGGCGAGTTGGTCGAGCAGCAGGACCGGGTCGGTGCCTGCGCGGAGTTCGCCGCGCTGGGTGGCGCGTTGGATCAGTTCGATGGCGAGCCTGATCCGACGCTGGTACAGCCCGCGCATGGCTTCGCCGACGTCGGCATGGCGGGCCGCTGCTGCCACGAGTTCGGCGACGATGCCGGCGGACGGGTCGGCGTCGTGCTCCGGGCGTCCGGCCCGGCGCACCCTGTGTAGCGCGGCGGCGATCTGCTTCAGGTAGGTGCTCAGATCGGTGCGCACATCGCTGGTGTCGGTGACCGGCACGTCGCGGTCGAGCATGTCCGCGTACACCGCGATGGCGAGGTGGTCCTTGGTCGGCCAGCGCCGGTACAGCGTCGTCTTGGCGACCCCGGCACGCTGGGCCACCTCGTCGATGGCCAGCCCGGCGTAGCCGGCCGTGAACAGGGTCTGCCGGGCGGCGTGGAGGATGCGCCGGTCCGCGTCGCTGTCGCGGGGCCTGCCCCGGGGTGTGTTCATACGCCTCATTTCGATACCCGAGTTTCGTAAATACCGTACCCGCGAGCCGCGATTTATGCAACTGGAGTATCGAAATCCCGTCCTCGTCGGATCGTGCGCCAGCGAGACGACTCCGCGGGACGACAGCGCGCGATCCTCGTCGCGCCGCTCGCATTGAGTCGATAGGCCCGTACGACGCCTCGCAAACCGCAGAACATCCACCTCGACAACACCCCGCCGCGCGAGCCAGTCGCGGCATGCGTGCGTCGGGCCACGACGACAACGCTGTTCACGACAATGAAGCCGTGCTGGTGAAACAGATCTTTGACGAACTTGCGATAACCGGTACGGCCTGCGCGGCGCCGATCGAAGGGCTGGCCATCGGTATGTGCGCCGATGTCGCGGTGACCCCGGCGTCGGTGAGCAAGGTGCAGATCGCGTTGGCCGTTGAGGATGCGACCGCGACCGGCGTGCTCGACGGCACCCAGCAGCGCAAGCTGTCCCCGAGGGCACGTACCCCGGGTCCGGTGGGCATCTCGCTGCTGCGTGACGAGGTCCGCATGTCGATCCGCGACCTGGTCACCACGATGCTGACGATCAGCGACAACGTCGCCACCGACGAGCTGATCGCCCTGACCGGTGCGGACCGGATCAACCAGCTCACCGCCGGGCTCGGCCTGACGCGTACCCGGATCAAAGCCGGCGGTCTGCGCTTCATGCTCGACGCCTTGGCTGTCGAGGCCGGCTTCGCCGACTACGCGGCGTTGGCGGGCCACGACCCGGGTGTGCGGCCACCGTCGTGGGAACAGGTCCGGTGGCACCTGCACGGCAGCGCCGCGCTCGACCCGGCCCGGGGATGGTGCACCACCGCCGCGGAGACCGTCCGGCTGCTCCAGGCCATCTGGACCGACACCGCAGCCGCATCGGCCGCCTGTGCAGCGGCCCGAGCCCTCATCGACGACCTCCACGGCTGAGCACCACCGGGATCCGCCTCCCACCGTGGCAAGACCACATGAGTGACCAACCACCGCCGCAGGCATATCCACCGACTCAATCAACGCCAACCGGTGAGCTGCCGACGTGACGTCGTGCGCGATATCAGCCAGATCAGCAAGGCCGCCCTGTCCGCGGCTAAATCCGGACACTTGATCAAGCGCTGTCAACGGCGGAGCGGCACCGCATTCGGGTGCGGCGTCGTGGGTCATGTTCGGCTCGGCAGGTCCCGCGTCGGCCAGGGGTTGGCGGGTATTTCGGGAAGTATTCAGATCTTCGATGACGCCGGCGGCCAACGTCGCCGAGTCTGCTCGTGCGTCCGCGCGCGTTCACAGCATGCCGGTCTTGCTTACCTCTGCGAACGCGAAGATCGCGTTGAGCACGGGCGGCACGACGATGAGACCCGCCAGGACCAGCCGGGCAACGGTCGAACGGTGCGGGATCCACCACGTGGCGAGCAGCGCCGCGACTGCGATGACGCCGGTCACCCACGGCCAGATCGTGAAGACCGGCCGAGACAGGTCCAGACATTCATGATCGAACCCGTCCCCGCAGTTCGCGTCTATCGCGCCTACGAAAGCCAAACCGGGGACGCAGCACAGCAGGGCGAACGCCGACACCGACGCCAGCGCAATCCAGGGCATCGCACGCCTCAGCCGATCGGCCGGCATCCCCGCAGCCGTTGGCTCGTGTGT
>NZ_BOPG01000117.1 GCF_016863635.1 Virgisporangium aurantiacum
AACGGCTTGCCCGCGTCGCCGACCTGGATGAAGAAGCTCCTGGGTTCGAGATCGAACAGGTAGTCGGGCACAAGGCCGGAGACCGCGTCGACGAACTCGTCGTCGAGCTCCACGTCGGTATCGGACGCGGCCGCCCGTGTCATGCGACGGATCAGTTCCTGCCGTGCTTCACTCATCGCGTCCACTTCGGGCAACCGCAGCCAGTTCGGGTCCGGTACGAATGCGCCGTTCTCGTCGAACGTCGGGCGCGATGTCACCTTCTGGTAGTGGGCGAAGTAGTCCTGGTGAAATTCGTGCACGAATCGGAGCACGTCATCGCACCGTCCGCCGATCCCGTAGCGGGCGGTGAAGAATCCGTGCAGGCTCAGCCGTTGCGGCACCGTGGAGTCGAACAGCGGCAGCAGACGCGCCAGTTGGCACAGGGAGGGGAGCAGCGATTGGTGCCACGCCTGCGGGTCGGCCACCGCGCCCGCGCCGGCGACGGATACGTCCTCGTACACCAGGTTGCTCGGCATGCTCGGGTTCGACGCGCCGAGCTGCCGTTGGGTCTCTTCCAGACGCACCCGGATCGTGTCGATCAGACTCCGCCGCGCTTCGTGATCGGCCGACGGATACTGCTTCGCCAGTTGTGAGACCTCGCCGAGCCCCTCTGCGGCGTCCCGTCCCCACGGCGTGTCCAGCCGCGCCAGACCATGCCGGAAGGACTCCACTGGATCGGTGTGGTGGACGTCGAGATGCAGACTCGGCGCCACGAGAAGGCCGAGCTGGAGGAGGCGCCTCAGGTACTCGCGCACGTCTTCGGGGGACCGGTTGTCCCGATCGGCCGCGCTGAGCAACTCGGTCAGCTTCCCGAAGGAGATGTCCGGCCGCTCACCCAGGACGGTCATGACCTCCTGGAGGAGGGTGCCCTGTGTGAGGTAGAAGAGGTTCTCACGCATGCTGTCCACGCCCGTCGGGGTGTCGTAGTCACCGACCACCCGGACCCGCCGCACGTAGCGCACCCGCTCCGTGTCCGCCCGCGAGCCCGACGTGAGGCGCACCGGCAGTTCCTGACGCAGTGCGAGCCGCTCGACGATGACGTCGATCAGGCGCGCCAGCGCTGCGATGTTCAGGCGAGCGTGGCTGTGCCACGGCACGTCCAGATCGATGGCAGGGAAGACGGTACCGCTGCCGGACTCGAACCGCCCGAGCGCGACCGCCGTGAACGTGCTGAAGGGGCTCGTCTTGCAGGCGATGCGGTACACGTACTCGAGCAGCGACCGCTCGATGCGGCGCGCACGCTTGTTCAGCGGCCCGGGTTTGGCGTTCAGGTAGGTCGGCAGGTAGCGGTCCAGCGAGGGTGACGCCAGCAGGACGCCGTTGCGCAGCCTGGGATCGCGTGCCAGGTCACGCAGATGCGCGCGCGCCACCTCGGCTTCCTCGGCCACGACGGCGGCGCCTCGCCGAAGCTCATCCTCGTAGGCGGCGCGCCGGTCCAGCCACCCGAGCAGAGCATCGCGGTTCCGGTCTTCGAGGTGTTCGGCGAGCGCCCTGGCCGAGGCCGGGTCCTTGGGCAACCGGCGGTTGAAGACGTCACGTCTCAACGCAAGGAGCTGACGTCGCCGGTGCTCGTCGGTATGGTCGGCAATGGAGTCCTGCAATGCGTCGGCGATGGTGTTCTTCGTTGTGTCCAACGCCGTCTCGGCCGCCAACACGGCATCGGCCCATTGCGTCCCGCGCGGGTTCGCCAGAGGCGCCACGGCATCGATCGGCATCCCGGACACCCGCAGTATGAACTGCGGTGTGACGATCCACTGCCTGCCGTTCGCGTGCCGTGCGGGATGGCCGTCGACCGTGGACGGTCCATTCGTGCCGAGCCTGGAATCCCTTTCTACCACTGGGATCACCTCCTCAAGTCGCTGAGATCAACTGAGCCGGAAGTGGAAGTCGGGGGCATTCCGCCGTTCATGTCCGAGCATGATGATCAACAATGGCCATTCCTGGTTGTCGCCGTCGCGGTCCGGGTCGTTCTGGCTGTCGATGTGCTCGACGTACGACACGTTGTCGAAGCCCAACGCGGCCCCGCAGCCGATGCCGATCGCGGCGGCGGCGAGATACATGGCCTGGGCGGCGGCTCCGACCTCGGCGTTGAGGACCCGGTATCCGCGCTGCCCGGTGGCTGCTAACACCGCGTGCGGCCGTGCCAGCACGGTCACGACCGCGGCGACCTGTTCCATGTTGTAGTTGTTCAGGAAGTAGGTGCGTTGAAGGAACGACGTGCTGACACCGACGCCCAGGGGCGTCAGCGTGTTGGTGGCGACGCTGTAGTCGTAGACATCCGGGGCGACGCCGTCGACATGGTTGGCGAAAACGGCCAGCCTCGTCAGCTCCGGCGTGCCGTCCGGATGTTTGACGTCCGACACGAGACGGGCCCCGAGCGTGCCCGCGCGCAGCACCGCACCGAGTTCGGCCTGTCCGAGACCGTCGTGGGCGCTGAATCGGCCGAAGCTGCTGCGGCGACGGCGCAGCGCGTCCCGCACCGTGGTCCGGAGCGGGCATGGTTCGGCCAGCGCGATGGCGTCGTTCCCGCCGCCGTCGTCGTGGCGCGGCCGCGCCGCCGCCAGCTGCTCGGCCGGCGGACGGTCGGCCACCTGAACGGTGACGGTCGAGTCGTGTACGCGCTCGACGATCGGATGCCGGACGACGGTTCGTGACCTTTCCATCGGGACAGCCGCAACTCGAAGCTCCGGGACGGCACCGTGTCGAACCGTCGACGGAGGGTTTTTGCCACAGGGCAGCGGCACGACGGCGAAGACGCTTTCTTCGTGCGTCCGTACGCCCAGCAGCCGGTTGAGTGCTTCCTCATCGAAGGTGAACAGCGGGCGCAGCGGTACACCGGCCGCGCGTGACCACAACTGCCACGTCCCCAACGCCGTGCCGACGTCCATCGTGACCGCGTGGTAGCTGAAGCTGCGGTACTTGAACGAGTTCTTCCAGAACTTGACCGTGACGAGGAGGAACTGGTCACTCGCGGTCTCCGCCGGGGCGATCGCGCGGCGCACCTGACCCGTGGCGTCGCCGATCAGTAGCCGCTGGACCCCATGCTGCGCCGGCGAGTAGTTGTAGACACCGGGCAGCGTCGGTCCGCTGGGGCCGGAGACCCAGTAGATCTCCAGCGGATACAGGCCACCGCCCGAGGCGGTGCCGCGAGACCAGACGGCGAGCGGATAGTACGGCAGTGCCATCGAGTCGTCGTTGGGGGTGATAGCTAGCCGCCGCCCACCGTACGCGTAGGAGTCCCGCAGCATCTCGTAGAGCATGGGCATGGTGAACGTGTCGTTGCTCTCGGGAAGCTGCCCGACCAGGCTCTCCTCGAGGGTGGCGAGCGCGATTCTCGCGGCCGGTAGCGGGACCGCGCCGATGCCCGGATAGACGTTGTGCTTCCGTGGCTGGTCGGCCCAGTCAGGCTTGAAGTCCCAGTCCTCCATCGGCGATCGGTTGCGGCGCACGATCGCGTCGAGGTACTGGCTCGCCGTTTCGATGGGATCCTCTGTGTCCATGCGTGACTCCATACGTGCGCGGTGCCGGCGGGCCGGTTCACGGGAAGGGATGCGGGGCCCGGTTGAGCTCCGAGGCTTCGAGATCGCGGTCACGCCACCCGATCCGGTTCAGGACAGTGCGGGTGCGCGTCATGTGCAATGCGCGTTGGCGGCTCCAGCCGAAGTCGATCGGCAACAGGCCGGGGATCACCACGCTCGCCGTGCGGATCGGGATCTCTTCCTGCTCGGGCGAGGTCTGGTCGACGACGATCAGATCGAAGCCGGCCTCGACCACGGACCGAACGCAGAAATTGAGGTCGTCCAGCAGATCGAGGGTGCGCGGTCGGGTTCGTTGCCAGTCCTGGTACACGGCCTGCACCGGGCGCGGGTCGGCCGGCCGTCCGTCGCCGAGCAGATGCGCGGCGTGGTGCGCCATCTCGGGAAGGCCGAAGAGCGCGGCATGATCGGACAGGGAAAGAACCCGATCGAACGCGGCCGCCCTCGTGGAGATCTCCCGCGCGTGCAACTTTGTGTAGTCGGCGAATTCCGGAATCGCGGACGCGACCTCGTACAGGCCGGAGGCGATCGCGGCTTCGGGGTCGAAACTGGCCCCGGAGCCGAAGATCAGCGTGCCCATGCCGCCGTCTCTGCGTTGGGCGACGACGATCACGACCGGAATCGGAAACCCGATCCTGGCGTCGAACAGACGGATGTCGTATCCGTACATCGAGATCCGGTCGATCATCAGACGGCTGCGGACGGTCGTGCAGCTGTGCGCGTCGACCTCCGGTAGCTGTGGCTTGGCGTACCAGGCGATCAGGAACGCGTCGCGTTCGATCAGTTCGAGGGCCGCATGGAGTATCGCCTCTTCAAGGCAGCCACCGGACGCACACCCGTTGGAGCACTCCTGGACGAATCTGCCGACCTGATCCACCAGGTGGTAGTAGGTGATCGACGCGGGAACCAGAACGGGACGCACGTCGCGCAGCGAGAAGCCCCACACCCACGGGATCGCAAGATCGGGGTGGAAGGGCACGTAGTGCCGGCTACCGGCGTAGAACTCGTCGGAGTAGAGGCCGCACTCGGCGGGATCGAGCGCCGTGTCCCTCAGGTTCCGGTACGTGTCGACCATGACCTTCGAGAATCCTCGGGGCTGCGTGCCGGCGATCCGTTCGTGGGCTTCCATCATTCCCAGGAGTGCGCTGCGGGCGTAGGAGTCGGAGTGACCGGCCCAGAGCGTCTCCTGGATGTAGCCGCCACCTCGAATGCCGAGGTGGCCTTTCACGTGGGCCGTCGTCGTGCTCGTCAGGCCCGGATCGGCGCCGGTACCGGCCACCCCGCAGACAGGATTGACGTAGGCGTCCTGTTCCAGGTCGTAGCCGGCGACCGGGTTGATGCGGAAGTCGTCGATCGATCGTTTCGTCCGGCTGCGGAGGATGACGCGCGCATTCTCGGCGCTGTCCTCGGTCGGAACACCGCATCGCGGGCACTGGGAGTCCGCGACGATTGGATAGCGTCGCACCGTCAGGTCCTTGAGCCGTAGCTCGTGCACGAACGGATGGCCGTGCCGGTCGGTGGGCCGTGCGGCCGGTGGCACATCTGCGGTGTGCCGTACCGATTGCCAGATGGCCTCCAACCCGAACCCTGTCAGGAACAGCGACGCGTGGTGCGCCGCGACCGGTCGTCCGCTCTCCAGGGCATCACGGACCACGCCGGTCCGGACCAGTTGCCACCGTCGTGCAAGGCAGAGGAAACAGGGTCCTTCCCCGCCGAGTGGGCCGATCAGTACGGTGCCGCCGGTCAGATAGACGGGCAGCACTCCGCGTGTGCCGGTATCCGGGATGTCGGGGTGCCGTGGCATTCCGGGGTCGGCCGACAGCATGTCGTGCGCGCCGAGCAGCGCCACGTGCAGCCTCACCGGGTGCTGACGTCGCCCGGCAGCCCGGATCAACCGGTCGTGAAGGTAGTGGGCGACCAGTCGCTGATCATCGGCGAGCACCTGTGGGACGCGGCAATTCATGTCGCGGGTCGGGTGAGGAGCACCCGCACCGTGCCCACAGCCGCCTGAGACCTGAGCTCGGGGGTCGTGGTTTCGACGACGAGTACGTCGCGACCGTCGTCGGAGAGCTCGTCGACGAGCTCGGCGGCGTTGCCGGGCGGGTTCCGGGAGGTGCCAGGTGAAGGATCATCGGACGCGTGCACGACGCGGGCGTCGAACCCGGGCAGGAACGGCCCGCCGAGGTCGACCTCGTCCGCTTCCGCGAGGTGATGCATCTGGACCAGTCCGGCAAGGTCCCGCAGGGCCGCGACGACTGCGGCTTCCCGGGACAGCGCAGCCCGTACGGTCCACAGCGGCTGCGGCGCATGATCCGGGGTGCGGGCGAGAACAACGCTGGCGTTTCGCCAACGTGAGATCTCGAGCACCTCCGGCGGGGCGTCGAGGTTGTCGAAGGTCCTCAGCAGGAACTCCAGCTCCGACCCCGCCGGAGGAGCCCCGCGGTCGATCCGACGGGGCTCGCTCCGCGCCGAAACGGCGTCGCGCAGAGCCTCGAAGGCGAGCGCTGACAACAGGCCCGTCCGGACGGCCTCGCCGATCGTCGCTCCGGCTCCACCGCCCGCGCCGCTGCGTTCGAACACCGCGTCGGAGTTGAGCGTCGAGAACGGGTGGACCGCCGCGGCCGGTACCAGCCGTTGCGCCCCGGTTATCAACGACGTCGCGGGAAGCCACGGGAGCGGTTCGTCTTCGTCGACCGCCAGCCCTGTCGAGCCGGACAGCTCGGTCGGGGACAGCGTGTTCGGCATCGCCGTCGAACCGGTCACCGCCCGTCGGATACTCGCGACCTGGCCGACATAGACGAGCAGCGCGGCGCGCAGCGCACTCCGGCGCGCGACCGGCAGGTAGTGCAGATCGAACGCCGTGATCAGCCGAGGCCGCATGCCGGTACCGGGCTGGGCACCGAGGCGAACTCGGCTGACCTTCAGCGGTGACTGGTCCACTGTCGCGTCGTCGAACGTCGACAGCACCCCGGTGTGCAAGCCGACCAGCTTGTCGGCCTCCGCCAACACCGTTCCGAGGCGCTCCCGGTCGTCTCGGGCGGCGCTGAACGGTCTCGGCACCTCCTCGTGGACAACCTGCGGCGTGACGGGCACGGCGGCCTCGAAGTCCTGGTGGTCCGCGCACGACGGGCAGAGCGGGTGGGGCCACAGCCGTTCGCGCTTGGACTCCAGCGTCGAGATGTCCTGGATCAGGACGCCGTGGTCCGTCTCCGCGTCGAACGAGCCGGTGACCAGTCGGAACAGATCGAAGGCGAGGGCATTGCCCACCATCGCCGCGAGCTGCGGGTTGAGCCGTGGGGCGGCCGGGGCGAGGTCCCCGCTCGCGATGCCGTGCCATAGGGCGGCCGCATCGCTCGGGTCGGCGTTGGCTCCGTAGCGGAGCATGGAGCACTGCCAACATCCGGCGGTCGCCGGGCGGGTGACCGGACCGATGATCACCTTCGATCCGATCGAGGTGGCGGGCAGTACCACCGGGCCGCCGGTCACGCCGGCGTGGACAAGCCGCCGGAGCGCGGCCAACCCGATGTCGTCGCTGGATGCGATCACAAAGTCGTAGGCGTTCAGGGCGTGTGACGCGAGGACCTCGCCCACCGTGAGGTCCAACGGCAGAACCATCGGGGGAGTCCCGGCCTCGGCCAACTCCGCCATGCACCCGGCCAGTCTCTCCCTGACGGCGGCGGTGTCCTCGGCCGGGTTGTTCGACGAGGAAGCGACAAGGCTCAGCGAACCGAGTCCGTTTCGGAGGAGGCTCTCCGCGGCTGCCCGGTTCACGCGACCGGTGCCCAGCATCAGCACCGTCGTGTTCCGAAAGCGCTGGAACCGTGCCGCGGACTCGTCGACGAAGTGCTCCACGTAATTCAGCTGCACGGAGAACGCCTCCGCGACGGCCGGATCGATGTCGACGTCGTTCGAGAGGTGTACGTTTCGCGCGAAACCCCGCTCGACGAGGGAGCGCACGAGTGAGACGGCCATCGCCTGCCGTTCGGGCGCCAGGTTCGCACACAGATCGCGGACCGTGTATTCACCTGTCAGATAGGGCGCGAGCGAGCACATGAAGCGGTACGCGAACTGTCCCTTGACAACGTAGACCTGGTCGGTGTTTCGTACGACGACCCCGTGGCCGATGTCGTAGAACAGCACATCGTGGCCCAGCCTGGGCCTGACGGCGAAGTCGTCGGCGCCCGGAGGACCTGTGTGTTTCCTTTCCGGCTCGAGCTCCGTCGCAGTCATTGTCGCGATCACTTCCTTAGCATTGATGCCGTGCATCGTGGTTGCGTGCCGGGACACCGGGATCCCGCGCAACCTCTCCGGCGGGTTGCCGTCCGTCCCGCCGAGGAAGAAGTATGCGTCCGACCGCTGGCGTTCTGATGGCGTCCACGAGGCAGCGGGCGCCATCGACGCGCCAGCGATTCGGTAGTGGATCGCTGCGATACTCGGCACCGGTAACCGCCCGTGCGGATGAGAGGAAGCTCCATGCAGACTGCAGAGAAGCCACTGTCGGGGCTGTTCCAGGAACTGGAACAGCTGGGGTCGGAGACCTTCGAGGTGTCGGACTACACCGACGTCGACATTCACCTGGCCAACGCCGCGGGTTCCACGAGCTGCTGTTTGTCCACCAGCTGCACCAGCACGAGCTGCAGCAGTGGAAACGGCCACTCGGGCTCTGAGTGCTAGCAGTTCGGCCGCGTGACAGTCGCCGGCTATCCGCGGACTCCGCAGGTAGCCGGCGTTTGTCGGCTGCGCAACCGTGGTGTGACGGACCGGGAGGATTCGTCGACCGTCATCCTCGCGCAAAGGAGAGCGCGTGACGGCGTCAGTGGAGCGGAGGACCGGTGAGCCGTCCGCATCCGCACCGGACATGCTTCTGGACTACCTGGCGCAGCGCCTGGACGAGGGATCGCTGCCGCACGTGCAGGCACTCGGTCTCCGCGATGCGACCCAGCTGCAGCTGCCAGAGTCGGGCCAGGGTCGTGATCTTGTTCCAATCTACTTTGCCGCGGGGTCAGCCATCCTCGGCCCGGTGGTCGCCGACCAACGCCGCTCGACCCCGTGCGGGCACTGCCTGGCGCTGCGGTGGCTGCGCCTGCGCCCCGCACCGGAACGTGACGCGATCGAGCATGGACGCCAGATGTGGTCGAAGAGTTCCTCGCCGTACCTGACACCGTTCGCGATCGAAGCGATCTGGCGATTGTGGAACCTCCTGCGGACGTCCGCCCGGAACCGCCAGGGCCAACGCCCAGGGATCGCCCCCGTCTACGAGCTGAACCTGCGGACACTACAGGTGTCTCGGTTCGACCTGATGATGGACGCCGCGTGTCGCGTATGCCTGCCGCGTGAACCGGATACCGCGGACCGAGCCGTCCTGGACCTGCGGCCGAGACCGAAGCCGGCTCCCGGCCGCTACCGGGAGCGTCATCTGCGGGACTACGACCTGCCGGTCTCGGCACTGGCGAATCCGGTCTGCGGCGTGATCGGTCGCCACGCGCACCGTGACGACCTGTCTCCGACCACGTCGCCGAGCTTCGGCTCGTTCCACTTCCGCAACAGCAGTGGTCTGCAGGAGATCCTGTGGACCGGACAGACCGATTCCTTCGGAACCAGTGAGATAAGCGGGCTCTTCGAAGGGCTCGAACGCTACGCCGGCCTTGAGCAACGACGGTGGTCCACGGTCACGGTCGGCACCTTCGACGAACTGTCCGACGAAGCGCTCGACCCCCGAGAGTGCGGGGTCTACGCCGACGAGGTCTACAAATCGGGTCGGTTCTCGCCGTTCGACCCCGCACAGGCAATTCCGTGGGTCTGGGGTTACTCGCTGCGCGACCGGCGAACGGTGCGGGTGCCGCAGCGCACCGCCTACTACGGCGGGGTGGAGCGTGACGGCAACTTCGTGATGGAGAGCTCCAACGGCTGCGCGAGCGGAGCAGGCCTTGAGGAGGCGATTCTGCACGGGATGCTGGAGCTGATCGAGCGCGATTCCTTCGTGCTCGCGTGGTACGGCAAGATGTCGCTGCCCGAGATCGATCCGGCCACGTGTCGGCGGGAGTCCCGCTTCATGATCGACCGGCTGCGGCTGTGCGGCTTCAACGTGCGCCTGTTCGACTCGAGAATCGATCTGTCGGTTCCGGTCGTGCTCGCGGTGGCGGTCCGTCGGGACGGGGGTCCGGGTACGTTGACCTTCGCGGCCGGCGCGGCCCTCGACCCGGAGGATGCCGTCGCGTCCGCGCTATCGGAGATCGCCTCTTTCGCGCCGACCATGCCGGATCAGTTCACCAAACGCCCGGATGAGGTCCGGGCGATGACCGAGGACTTCGGCAAGGTCCGCACGCTGGCTGATCATCCGGCGCTGTTCGCCACGCCGGGGATGGCGCACCATGCCGCGTTCCTGTTGTCCGAAAGGCGCCTGAACCCCATGGCCACGCTGTACCGGGACTGGGAACAGATCCGGCCACGAAACACGGACCTGCTGGCAGACGTGTGGTACTGCCGCGACCTGTTCGTCGATGCCGGTCTCGACGTACTCGTCGTCGATCAGACCGCACCGGAACAGGAACTGTTGGGTCTGCGGACGGTCAGCGTGATCGTGCCGGGTTTGCTGCCCATCGACTTCGGCTGGTCGCTGCAACGGGTCCTGCACATGCCGCGGACGCGTAGCGCACTCCGCCGTGCCGGATGGCGGGCCACCGACCTGGGCGACTCCGAGTTGCACCGGGTGCCGCATCCGTTCTCCTAGCTGGTCAGGTCATACGCACTCGAGAAATGAGAAAGCATCGTGAACGGACGCGTGCTGGACAACAAGGTCGCGCTGGTCACCGGCGGCAGCAGGGGCATCGGACGGGCCATCGCCGAGCGGCTCGGTCGAGAGGGGGCCGTCGTGGCCCTCACCTACGCTCAGGATCACGCCGCGGCCGGCGAGGTCGTCGAAAGGATCGGCAAGGACGGCGGCCGCGCGTTCGCGATCCGCGCCGAGTTGGGCAGGCACGGCGACGCCGCCGCACTGTGGGCCGCCTTCGACGCCGAGATCCGACGGCACTCACAGCAGGCGGGTGTCGACATCATCGTCAACAACGCCGGCCTCGTGAGCAGCTCTCCCCTCGCCTTTCTCACCGAGGGGGCGTTCGACGAAGTCTTCGCGGTGAACCTCCGTGCACCGTTCTTCATCGTCCAGCAGGGGCTCTCGAGAATGCGTGACGGTGGGCGGATCATCAACATCTCCAGCGGCACCGCCCGCAACGCCGTACCCGAGGTGATCGCCTACGCCTCCACCAAGGCCGCCCTCGACACCTTCACCCTCAATCTCGCCAAGCAATTGGGCCCGCGTGGTATCACGGCGAACTCGCTCGCGCCGGGGGTCATCGACACCGACGCCAACAGCAGTTGGCTGCGCGGCAATCCGAGAGCCGAGGCCCAGATCGCGTCGCTGGCCGCCCTCGGCCGCGTCGGGCAACCCGACGACATCGCCGGAGTTGTGGCCTTTCTCGCCTCCGACGACGCCCGCTGGGTGACCGGCAGGGTGATCGACGCTACCGGTGGTGCGGGATTGTGACCCGTCCAACGACGCGGTCCGCCCTTCGATCGCCCGGTCAGGATTGGGCGCGGTGCGCAACCCGGCCGACGCAGCACAGTGATGTCCCGCGCGGGCCGGTTGCGACACCCGCCGAACGCCGCGTTCGACAATGACAGTTGCCATCGACACGGGACCAGTCAACCGTTCCGTTGAGTAGCTCACGCCCGCGCTGAGGTCAGAACCCATCGGGCGCGGGGCAAAGCCCACCTGGCGTTCACATCGAAGGCCCGATCGAGTTAGAAACGTCGAGCAAACGTGGCCCGAGGCCGTGGGTCAGAATCCGAGAGTTCCGAAACGTATCGACGACCAGCGCCCAACCGATACTGCGCCCGCACCCGTTACCGCGACTACGACGGCAAGACCCGGGACGTCGAGGCCGTCGGCCCCACCGGCCCCGCCGCCATGCGGGCACTGAAGGAGCAGCTGCGCGACCGCGCCACCCCGAACGACGACGAGATCACCAGAGAGACCTACGTCAGCACGCTGGCCAACCTGTGGATCGAAGAGATCACCGCGGAGGAACACGCTCAGCCGCAGACCATCAACAACTACAAGACCAACCTACGAACCTCGATCGTGCCCGCCCTGGGCAACCTGCGCGTACGCGAGGCCACCGTGGGCCGCCTCGACACGTTTCTCCGCGAGGTCGCCAGGACCCGGCCGGCAGCGGCCAAGAACGCGAAGGTCGTCCTCGGGCAGATGTTCGCCCTGGCAGTCCGCCGTGGCGCGCTGTCGACCAGCCCCGTCCGGGAAACCGGCCGCATTCGTAAACCCCGGCGCACCGTGCGCGCCCTCGAACCCGAACACCTCGAAGGCGTCCGCGCGGCGATCCGCCACTGGCAACAGCCCACCCCCGGCAAGCCGACCTCGGCACACCGGCGACCTGGCCGACATCGTCGACCTCATGCTCGCCACCGGCGCCCGCATCGGCGAGATCCTGGCCGTGCGGTGGGAAGACACCGACCTCGGCGCCGAACAGCCGACCGTCACCATCTGCGGCACCATCGTCTACCTCAAGGGCACGGGCTTTAGCCGGCAGAATTGGACCAAGTCCGACGCCGGCTACCGGACCGTCATCGTGCCCCGGTTCGCGGTCGGGATGCTGTTGGCCCGCAAGCTCACCGCCGCCGACAACGCGCACGATGAGATCTTCGCCTCCCGGCGCGGCTCCTGGACGTCCCCGCACAACGTGCGCCGTCAGTGGAGCCAAGCCCGCGCCGACACCGGTATCGACACCGAAGACGCCGCCGCCCAGCTCGGGCACGGCAGCGAGGACGTCACCAACACGTACTACATCGTCAAGCCCGCCCTCGCCCCCGACAGCTCCCAGATCCTCGAACAGCTCGGCGCCAGCCCGACGACAACCAGCCCCGAGCGCCGCGACCATGGGCCTCCCGGGCCGCGTAGGCGCGCACGAATGAACGCCTGACGCCCGCAGCGCGGGCAGACCCACCCGCCGAACGAACGTGGCCGCGCCCACGCGTCTTGTGGGGGATTTCGGGAGGTGGTTCAAAATCGCATAGACAAACTCAAAGGCCCTGACCGGCGTTCTTACTGGTCAGAGCCTTGATCATGTGGGGCAGACGGGATTTGAGCCCGCGACCGACGTCTTATAAGGACGTTGCTCTGACCCGTTGAGCTACTGCCCCGTGAGTCCGACGGCGCGATAGTCCCGGAGCGGCGAGGCCCTAGACGATCGGCGCGTACGTCGGACGTGTCGACGAGGCAAGGTATGGAGCGGCGTGAACCGGCGACGGCTACGTGCTGAGCGTCGTGCGGGTCGGCAACCACGTCCGCAGCATAGTCGATGCGGCACCCATCGATGCGGCACCAGTGCAAGCGGTGGCGAGGTGTTCAAGCGCTGCGCGGTGATGTCGGTGTCCGGTGGGATGTGCATGGGCGGCAACCGCGTCAAGGTCCGGCCACGGCCGATCCGGCCGAGGTCTACCGCCAAGCGGCCTCAACTCACCTGGCACCTCGAACACCAACGGCGCGGGCGGAGATCGATCCGCCGCGCCGTTGCCGACGACGCTCGACCACACCGGCTTGGTCCTGGCCATCGACGGCTGACAACGAGCGACAGCAATGGCTTGACGATCCAGAGTGGGGTATCTGTTCGGACCATGTCGACCCTGCGTGCTCTGGTTCTCGTCTGTTCGCTCAAGAAGTCCCGGGCGCGGTCCAGCTCCGAACTGCTCGGGCCTGTGCGACAGCAGTCGATCACGATCTCCACGCGGTGTGCCGTGCGGGCGCTGGGGAAATCCCCCTGAGAGGTCGGGGGGCTTGCCGGAGTGACCGCTGTGCGTGGAACCGCGAGGGTCAGGTGATGCGAATTGGCTTGAGCAAACGGATCCTGTACCTGGTGCTGCTCCCAGCGGCCACGGCTACGACGGTGGCCGTAGGTGGTGGGGCGGCAGCGGCGGCGCCGTCGCTGTTGCAGCGTGACCTCGACGCGCTGCGGACGTCGGGCATCACCGGCGTGCACGCCCGATTCGAGACACCCGGGGGCGCCCGGGTCATCACCTCCGGCGTCGCCGACATCGACACGAAGCGTCCGGTGCCATCCGATCCGTACATCCGGATCGGCAGCACCACGAAAACGTTCACGGCCGTCGTCGTGCTGCAACTCGTTGGCGAGGGCCGGCTGTCGCTGTCCGACCCCGTCGAGCAGTGGCTGCCGGGTCTGGTGTCGGGCAACGGAAACGACGGTCGTAACGTCACCGTCCGCGACCTGTTGCGGCACAACAGTGGAGTCCACGACCACACGTCCGACCTGATCTGGAACTACGCCACGCCGGAGTTGTACCGCGAGAACAGGTGGCGCACGTACACGCCCGCGGAGCTGGTTGCCGTGTCGATGCGGCATCCGCCGGGAACGCGTGAGCATGCCTACTCCAACACCAACTACGTGCTGGCCGGGATGCTGATCCAGGCGGTCACCGGGCGTGGCTGGGAGCGCGAAGTCCACGACCGGATCCTCACCCCGCTGGGGCTGCGGCGCACCCTGACCCCTGGGTCGTGGCCGTTTCTGCCCGACCCGCACGCGAGGAACTACCACCAGTTCGCACCCGGCGCAGACCTCACCGACACGACCGTCGCAGTCCGCGGGATCGACAGCGGCGCCGACGGGTCGATGATCAGCACCCCGACCGAGGTCAACCGGTTCTTCGCCGCGCTCGTCGGTGGGCGGCTGCTCGCACCGGCGCAGTGGGCGCAGATGCGCGAGCTTGTCACCGTCCCCGGTGAGCCGGCCGGTGCCGGCGCCGGTGCGGGCATCTTCTTCACGCCGTTGTCGTGCGGCGGTGGTTACTGGAATCACGGCGGCACGGGCCTTGGCACCTGGGTCGAACCGGCGGTCACCACCGACGGCCGGCGTAGGCTGACGTTGTCGATGTTCACGAACACGTTCGACCCCGACCTCGCGACTGCACGCCAGGCGCTGGTTCGTGACACCATCGATCGGGTGCTCTGCTCGTGAGCCGCCTGCCAGCCACTCTCAGGCGGCGCGCCGGAGAAGCGCTGTACGCGCTTACCGATCTCCCGGTTGCGCTGGTCGGGATCGTGCTGGCCGCCGTGACGGTCAGCGTCGGGATCTTCTTCGTTCCGCTGTTCGTGGGGATTCTGGTGCTGGCCGCCGGTCTCATCGGCGCACGCGGCTGGGGCCGGTTCGAGCGGGCCCGGGCCGCGGTCATGCTCGGCGAACGGGTGGCGGCGCCCGTGTCGCCGCCCGAGGAGCCAGCGCGGCTCGGCCGCTGGTTGCGTCGGGTCTTCACCGACCTGGTGAGCTGGCGGGCCGTGCTGTACATGGTGATCCGCTTACCGCTGTCGGTGGTGACCACCGGCGTGGCCGTGTGCGTCTACGGCGTTGCAGGTATCACGGTGAGCTATCCGTTGTGGTACACCCGCACCCACATGTCGTTGGGCTCCTACGACGTCGACACCGCGCCCCGGGCATTCGTCACCGCTCTGATCGGCCTTGCCACGCTCCTTCTCGGGCCGGTGGTGCTCATGGGGCCGGTGACGCTGTGCCGTCTCGCCACGCGGTTCCTGCTCGGCCCGTCGCGCCTCGACGGGCGGGTCCGCGCACTGGAGCAAGCCCGTGGCCAGGCCGTCGACGCGTCCGCCACGGCGCTACGCCGTATCGAGCGTGACCTGCACGACGGCACCCAGGCCCGGCTCATCACCCTGGCGATGGACCTCAGCCTCGCCCGCGACCTCCTCACCGACATCGACATCGACGCCGAGAGCGCCGCCGCGGCGCAACTGCGCACCGCGGTCGAGGCCGCGCACCGTAACGCGCAGGACGCGGTGGTGGAACTGCGCGGCGTGGTGGCCAACATCCACCCGCCCGTGCTCGACACCGGGCTGGAACCGGCCCTACACAGCCTCGGCCAGAGCCTGTCGATCCCCGTATCGGTCGACGTACACGTACCGAAGCGCCCACCGCCGGCGGTGGAGACGATCGCCTACTTCTGCGCCGTCGAACTGCTGAGCAACGTGGTCAAGCACAGCGGCGCATTGACGGCCACCGTGGAACTCACCGGCACGCCCACCACCCTGACACTGCGCATCACCGACAACGGCGCCGGCGGTGCGGCCGTCACCAACGGCGTCCCGGGCCGCGGCGGCACGGGCCTGGCCGGGCTCACCGCCCGCGTCGCCACGGTCGACGGAGCCCTGCGGATCAGCAGCCCGCCGGGCGGCCCGACCACCGTTACCGTCGAGCTACCCACGACAGTCTGACCCGGGAGATCACAACGTGCGTGTCGTGATCGCAGAAGACTCCATCATCCTCCGCGACGGGCTGATCCGGCTGCTCACAGCCAAGGGCCACCACGTGGTCGCCGAGACCGCCGACGCCACCAGCCTGCTGCCGGCCGTCGCCGAGCACACGCCCGACGTCGCCGTCGTCGACGTCCGCATGCCGCCGACCCACACCGACGACGGCCTCCGCGCGGCGATCGACGTCCGCCGCCACCACCCCGACGTGGGCATCCTCGTGTTCTCCCAGTACGTCGAGGTCCACTACGCCCGTCGCCTATTCGCCGACGACGCCCGCGGCATCGGTTACCTGCTCAAAGACCGCATCACCGAGGTAGCCGAGTTCCTCACCGCCCTCGAACGCGTGGCCGCCGGCGGCTCGGCGCTCGACCCGGAGGTCGTCTCCCGGATGCTCACCGCCGGGCGGAACGAGCAGGGCCTGGCCCGCCTCACCTCCCGCGAATCGGAGGTCTTGGCACTGATGGCCGAAGGCTTGTCGAACACGGCCATCGCAGCTCGGATGGTGGTCTCCTCCGGCGCCGTCGAGAAGTTCGTCACCAACATCTTCACAAAACTCGACCTGCCGCCGTCCGACACCAGCAACCGCCGCGTCGTGGCGGTGCTCCGCTACCTGGAGTCCGGACCAACTCCCGCGGAGCCGTAGCGCCCCCTGCCGCCCTGGTCCGTCAAACACCAGCGACCACCCCCAAGCGACGGCCCAACCGCAGCCGACCGGCTGCGGACGGCGATGCGGTCGACCGGCCTCGACCAGCGGGAACTCAGCGCGCTGACCCTGATCGGCGAGCACGAGGGCTGCTCGGTGGAATGGCTGCACGGACGCGTCGACCTGAGCCAGTCCGGAACCGTGCGGCTCGTCGACCGGCACCTCGTCCGGCGTGAGCGCTCGACCGGGCGCGGCGTACCGCTTCGTGCCGCCCGGCTCCGCTGATCCGTCCCGCTGTCGGACCGGCCGTGGTGAGAACCGCAACGGAGCTCGTGAAGCAGACGCACGTCAGCAGCGGTTCCGCACGCCAGATTTCTTCGCACGTCGCCGGACGGTCCCGCGTTGGTGCTCGACCTCCCCGCATCGGGTCGACTGAGAACCGAACGGGTGTGCACCGTGCCGGTCCTTGTTGGAGAAGCCGACGGTGGCCAGGTCGAACGTGAGGTCCGCCCGAATCGATCCGGCGATCGCGCCGGTCGTCCGAGCGGCGACGTAGCCGGCGGTCACCGCCCGGACAGGTCGGTGTCGGTGTAGCAGCCGAGGAAACCGGTCCGTCACCCGAGGCGACCGGATTGTGATCGTGCGCTGGCGGCTCAGGCGAGCCGAATCGTCGTTTGTCACCTGGCGGGCTCCGGCCGCGGTTGTGACACAGTCGCCGCGGCCACCGGCGGGTGTCGGATGGTCGTCGGTCCCGGACATCGGCTCCCGGGGGTCGGCTGGCTTCACCATGACGGTGTCGACATCTACACGGGCATGGTGCGGCACCCTCGCTGAGCCCGACCTGCCGCTCTGTGCAGTTGTCGGATTTCGCGGACAGTACTTATGTCAGTTGCTAAACTAAGCAACTGTATTGACGAGTCGAGCCCTTGCCGCCCGCGGCGAACGCGACCCCGCCATGGCGATGCGCGCCTGACCTGGCGACAGGGACGACCCCCGGACGCACGGCGACACCGAGTCGAGGGAAACCGCTATGGACGACAGCCGCCCGGTCACGTCCAACCACGTTCTGACCGCCTTGGCAATTCTCGGGTGTCCGGCCACGAGCCTGTGCCCGCCGAGTGACCGGCATTTGCCGTTCCTGCTCGGGGCGCTGCTGAAGGTCGTGGAGTCCGAGATCGCGGACCAGGTCGGCGGTTCATGCCCGGTGGACCCCGATCGAGAATCGACGGTGATCGACGGCTTTCTCGCCCTGTCCGATCCAGGAACCCACCGAGCCCCCGCGCACAGGCTGGCCGCGCTCCGATTGAACCGCACGGCAGCGGAGCTCCACCGGACGATCGTGGACGCCGTGCCATCCGATCGGTACCTCGTCGACCTCGCCCAGCAGGCCATTCGATGCGCAAGCGCCGCCCTTGCAGCGCATGGGGCCATCCAGGTGGACGTCCGCAATGCCGCTGCCGCCGGGCAGGACGCCCGACGGGGCGATGACGATCTCCGAACTCAACTCGCGGCGCTGGAGACCGCTGTCACCATTCTGATCAGCCGCTCCGACGACATGGTCGCCCATCTCCGTCATGGCCAGCGTTCTCGGTGACGGCATTCTCGTGACGGCATTCTCGTGACGGCATTCTCGTGACGGCATTCGGCGTGACGACGCTCGTGGCATACCCGGTGACCTGGGGGTGCTGTCGACGGTTCGGGGTGGTGTGCCCGAGCCCGGCGCTAGCGCGTCGGTGTGTCCTCTGCGGCGCGCAGGCCGTCGAGCAGATCTACCTGGGTGGCGAGGACCTCGGTCAATATTCGACGTGCGACCGCAAGCAGTTCGGCGACGTGCGGCGACACCAGTGAATAGATTACCGTGGAGCCCTGCTTGCGGGTCACGACCAGGTTCATTCTGCGCAGCACGCTCAACTGCTGCGACAGGTGAGCCGCTTCGATGCCGACCTGCGGCAGCATCTCGGAGACCGCGTGCTCACGCATGGACAACAGCTCCAAGATCCGGATGCGGGCCGGATGGGCGAGAGCCTTGAAGAACTCCGCCTTCACCTGGTACAGCGGCCTACTCATCGAACCCCTTCGCGGGACGCACTTCAGGGTCCGTCCATTCGACCCTGCACGGCCACGGGTGGCGGCGCATCGCATCCGTCCCCAGGACAATACCCGACCAGGTCAGCTCCGATCCCGTCTGTCGAGCCCGCGTCGCCAGGTCCTCCTGTGATCGCCGGGCTCGCCCGCGTGTGCCCTGTGCCGGACGCGGTCATTTCTTCGAGGACGGGAGTCGATCAGTGACCGCGTCAGCGTATCTGACCGTCAACATCATGCGGCGGATCGACCATTGCGTGGTGGTCCTGGACGGCGAGCTGGACGCGAACAACGCGCCGGAGCTGACCGAGCATCTGCGGCTGGCCGTTGCCGCCGACGCGATCAGGATCGTTGTCGACGCATCGATGCTTCATTTCTGCGACCTGGCCGGCATACGCGTTCTCATGAACGAGGCGAAGCGGTGCACCGCCGCCGGTGGCTGGCTACGACTGGCCACGCCGCAGCGGCACTTGGAATTGGTTCTGGCCGTCACTGGGCTCCTGTCGGCGTTGCCCACCTACCGCAGCGTCGTCGGTGCTGTCGTGGCCAGGGGAACCGAGCGCATCACCGGCTGATGACGCGCAGCATCCATCGAAACCCCCGACTCGGATCCGACAGGCACACGAGCCGTGTGGCAGGACTCCCGTGGCGCACGGCCGCGCCCATACCGGTGGCGTCCTTCTCGGGCGACCTGCACTGCTGCTCCGCGGGCGCCTGCCCATCGGGTGTCCGGTTGCTGAGCCTCCGCGAGGCGAAGTTGGCCAGGCTGTCTGTGGCGAGGACTCCCGGCCTGACCGTGGTCAACGGCGCGACGGCATCGTAGAGCCGGTCGGTGGCACACTGTCGCGGTCGGCGAACAGCCACCCGTACGGCACGGCTTGCCGGTCCGCCACAGCAGCACGACGACAATTCGACCGCCGATTGCCGTCGCCGGTGAATGCGACGCTGCGGGTGGTCCACTAATCTGCAGCGTCGCCGCCCGACAGGGGGCTCAACATATTCGGCACCGTCGCACTTGGCCGAGGTGTCGGTGCCCTCTCATGTGCTCTCCCGGAGGCCGGAGAGCTGCTCTACTCGAACGTCGAGGACCTCCGTCAGGATCCCCCGCGCGACGCGGAGCAGTTCGGCCACTCGCGGGCTGCTGAGGGTATACAACACCGTCGAACCGCTCTTCCCGGACGCCACCAGCCCGGAGTAGCGCAGTATTGTCAAATGCTGCGAAAGGTTGGCGGCTTCTATGCCCACCTGCGGCAGCATTTCTGATACCGACTGGTCGCGTTCGGACAGTAGCTCCAGAATTCTTATTCGAACCGGGTGACCGAGCATCTTGAAGAGGTCAGCCTTGACGACGTATAGCGGCCCGTGCATTGGCAACTCCTCGACAAGGAAGCCCTGATCGCAATTGCGAACTTTAGCAACTGCGACCTGCGGTGCTCCAGATGGTTCCCTCGAATGGGTTAGCTCTAGCCCGTCCGGATAGTCACTTGGTGGCCGATCGGGTCATGCCAACAACCCGTCCGGGGGTGGTTCCAATTCCACCTCGCGTCCCTAGGGTGTTTGCAGGGCAGGGAACCGGCCGCCGATGGAGAAAGCCGCACCGCAGTGGCAAGCGTCGATTATTCGGATTTTCGTGGAATTCTTCGTCGGCAATTTCAGCATGCCCGTAAAAATCGGACACCACGGAAGGAGGGGCCATGCCGGAAATGGATATCGCCCTGAAGGACGCCATGCAGATTGACGGCGCATTAGGCGCCGCCTTGGTTGACTACACGAGCGGAATGGCGCTCGGCACGGCCGGTGGCGGCCGCGATTTCGACATGAATGTCGCGGCGGCCGGCAACACCGATGTGGTCCGGGCCAAGTTGCGGACCATCGAGCTGCTCAATCTGGACGACAAGATCGAAGACATTCTGATCACCCTGGACGGCCAATACCATCTCATTCGGCCGATCACCGGCCGTTCCGGGGCCGGGTTGTTCCTGTATCTCGCGCTTGCCAAGAACCGCGCGAACCTTGCGCTCGCTCGTCGGCATCTGCGGGTGATCGAGGAGAACCTCGACATCTAAATTGGACGCAGCTCGGCTCGTCGTGGCACGCGGCCTGGGATGTTAGAGGAGCGTCAGGGCGTTCCACTGCTGATCGGGACACTTCGTTGACCGGAGGGGCTGTACCTGTCGACGATGCCGTCGTCCGGCCGGGCCCTGGACCCGCGGCCCGGCCGGAAGCGACTCTCCGCGCGGCAGCAGGCATGCCTGGACCCCTGGTGACGTGGACCGGGGTCGCCGCGGCGCACGTCGCGCGCTATCAGTGGCTGGGTCGCAACAACGCCGCCCGCCACGTGCACGACGGCCGCCACTCATTACGTCGTCTCATTGCGTCGTCTCATTACGTCGTCTTATTGCGTCGTCGCCGAGGCACAGACTTGGCTCGGCGTCCTCGCCGCATCAACGCGACCGGTGGCCGGCCGGTGCGGGGCCATCGTCGACGGGTTCGCCCGCGCGGCTCCTCGGCATGGTCGGCACCGTCGCGTCGGGGCTGTCGATGCCCAACCGCGAGTTACCGCCGCCCAGTGATCACCCAGCAGCAGCGTCGCCCGTCGCCGGGCAGCGCCCGGCCGAGAGCCGGGGCGTAGAAGGCGCGGGCGCGATCGGATTCTTGGCGAAGACCAGCAGCCGCACCGCTGCTGCACCACGTTCCTCCGTGGGCATCCGTTGGCCCCGTGGACCCGCGCGGACTCGTCGACACCGGCGGGTCGACAACACATGACCAGTTGCTAACGTTTGCAACTGATGGATGACGCCAACTGCGCCGATTGGGGGTGGCGGGTGAGTCTGCCGCTATACAAGGCGAAGGCGGATTTCTTCAAGACCTTGGGGCATCCGGCCCGGATCCGGATCCTGGAATTGCTTTCGCAGCGCGAGCACGCGGTCGGGGAGTTGCTGCCCGAGGTGCGGGTGGAGGCCACCAGCCTGTCCCAACAGTTGGCTGTGCTGCGCCGCGCCGGACTGGTGACCTTCCGTAAGGAAGGCTCCCTGGTGTACTACTCGTTGACCAGCCCGCAGGTCGCCGAACTCCTCGCCGTGGCCCGGCGGATCCTCACCGAGGTCCTGGCCGGGCAGGTTGAACTTCTCGCCGACCTGCAGGCGGCATCGCCAGCACCGCCATCTGCGCCACCGTCATAGCAGGAAGATCATCCTGGTATCAGGCCCTCCACAGCTCCCGGGGTGGCTCACTTCAAGCCGGTCGATGGGGTGGTGTGGGTCTCTCTCTTCCAGCCGTGGGGGCTGAATACGATGCGTGCGTGACCGCTCGACGAGAACCGTCGGACCGAGTCTTTGCCGCGTTCGGTGTCGGCGGGGCGAGTCGGGTAAAGCTCGACGGTGGCCGCGGGCTGACATGGCGAGCAGGGCCTGTGGTCATCCGCCCTACTGGAGGTGGGGAAGAGGCGAACTGGCGCGCAGATGTGCTTTCGCACCTTGAGTACACCCGCGAGTTTCGGGTACCACGCCCGATCAAAGCCGCATCAGGCCAGTGGGTCGTGGACGGTTGGGAAGCCTTGCAGTGGGTACCCGGCGCTGCGGATGAGACCCGCGTGTCCGACGTTGTCCGGGCGGGGGATGCGTTCCATCGCGCGATCGCCGGTCTGGAGAGGCCGACATTCATCGACACCTCGGACGACCCCTGGGCTCGGGCAGATCGGATGGCGTGGGACGAGGTCCCGTTTCCTGCCGATCCGATGCTCAAGCGCCTCGCGGCCGAGTTCCGTCGCGTCGAGTCGCCGTCGCAGCTGATCCATGGTGACCTGCTGGGGAACGTCCTGTTCGCCGCAGGAGAGCCAGCGACAATCATCGACTGGGCGCCTTACTGGCGGCCGGCGGGTCTTGGGGCCGCGATCGCTGTGGTCGATGCGGCTTGTTGGCACGGCGCCCCGATCGCGTCGGTTCCGGCGTTGGGGCACGGCGTTGCGGAATGGGGACAGCTCCTGGTGCGGGCCTTGACCTTCCGCATAGCGACTCTCCATCTGCTCAACGTCTGGGACTCGGCGCTGGCTGAGCGTCATTGCCCCGTCGTGGACGCCATCGTGGCTTCGGCTGCCGGCTGAGAGGCCTGCGCGTGGTCGTGCGCATGTAGGTTCTCATTGATCTTTTCCCCAGTCAGGCCGTTGGCCTGGGACGCCCGGGTCTTCTCAGCGGTTGTCGCCCGAGTTGTTCTCACCGATCTGTCACCTTCTTTGTTGGCCATGTGCTGAGGCCGGCAGATCGGATCGAGGCCGATCGCTTCCGGCATCATCAATGGGCGTTCCGGTAGCCTCGCGTTGTGTCGATCGAGATCGTGTTCGAGACTCATGCGTTGAGCGAGGACAACGAATGGGGCATCGCCACGGGTTGGCTGCCTGGGCGCTTGTGCGAGCGTGGCCGGGTCAACGCCGCTGACATGGGGCGGCGTCGACGCGATGACGGCATCGCCGCAGTGTTCGCGTCGGACCTGCGCCGCGCGACGGAGACAGCGGAGATCGCGTTCGACGGCACCGACATTCCGGTCCTGTATGACTGGCGGCTGCGCGAGTGTGACTTCGGAACGCGTAACGGCTCACCGGCGGCCGACGTAAAAGCAGATCGCTTGGACTACTGTGATCGTCCCTATCCGGGCGGCGAGAGTCATGCTCAGGCGATCGCTCGGGTGGTGCGGTTCCTCGCGGATCTGCCGACCAGGTGGGCTGGACAGCGCGTGATGGTGATCGGTCACCTCGCCACGTATCGAGCGTTGGAACACGCGACCACCGGAGGCACGGTGCGGGAACTGGTTGCGGCCGATTTCGAGTGGCGGGCGCACGGTTGGGAGTACCGGCTCAGCTGATCTGTCACGCGGGCCATCGCTGAGCCGCGGCACCGGTCCAGGCGTCGTTGAGTTTTCGACGCGCGTTCGCGGCGTGGGTTGGCGATGGGCTCGGTGGGCCAAGGCTCTGGACGCGAGAGGCGTCGCCTAGCCTGATGTGGTGGTGGAGCTTGACGGGGTGGCGTTGGGCGTCGCGGCGGCGCGGCGACTTGCCGGGTTGGGCCGGACAGTGATCCGGCCCGGGTTGACCGATCGCGAGTTCGACGACGTGGAGCAGCGCTTCGGGTTCTGCTTCGCTGATGACCATCGGGCGTTCCTGGCCGAAGGTCTGCCTGTCTGGACCGATGGTGACGACGACCCGGACAAGACCACCGACCTCGGCTGGCCGGACTGGCGGAGTGGGGATCCGGGTCGCCTGCGTGAGCATCTGGACTTCGCCCTCGAAGGTGCGCTTGCACGCATCGAGGACGGTTACTGGCATCCGTGGTGGGGTGACGATCGACCTGCGGATGCTGCCGATGCGTCGCGGGTCGCGCGGGAACGACTCATCGCTGATGGCCCGGTGGTGCCGCTGTATGTGCATCGGTTCCTGCCTGCCGGCCGGGGCCGGTGGGGGCATCCGGTTCTGTCGATCTGGGGCGTCGACGTCATCTTCTACGGCGCTGATCTGCTCGACTACGTCGACCGCGAGTTCGACGTCGCTGAGGACCCGGACGCGGAGCCCAAGCCGTGGCCGGAGGCTCGCGTGCCGTATCCGGACACATTCTGGGTGCAGATCGCTGACTGGAGCCGCAAGGGGTGGCCGATCCCGCCGGTAGGGTTCGTTTCTGAGTGAGTTGCGTTCTGGTTGATCAAGCGGCGCCGATCCAGCGCCCGCGTCCGATGAGCAGCGCGAGTCGGTCCCATCAACGTGGCAAGCGACAGAAGTGGGTCGGCTGACAGCGCATCAACCGGCCAATGGAGCGTTGACGGATGCCATGAAGGTCACCGGATTCGTCGCGCTGCTGGCAGCGTGATCGCCATTGTGAACCTCGTAGTGCAGGTGCGGCCCGGACGAGTTACCCGACGTTCCGACGATGCCGATGACCTCGCCGACGGTAACGGCTTGCCCGGGTTCGACGTAGGGGTGGGTGAGCATGTGGCAGTAGCGGGTGACGACGCCGCCGGGGTGTTCGATGTCGACGTACCAGCCGCAGCCGCGGATCTGGGGTGAGCCGTCGACGTCGCAGCCGTGGTCGGCGGGGGAGACGTTGCAGCGCACGGTGGTGACGGTGCCGGTGCTGGCGGCCCGGATCGGGGTGCCGCGGGTGGCGGCGAGGTCGACGCCGTGGTGTGTGGGTCGTTCCGGCGTGCGGAACCCGGACACCACCGCCCCGGTGACGGGCTGGGTCCATTCGCCGGTCGCGGCCGGAGTGCAGTCCAGTGCGGTCGGCTCGGCGTCGGCGACCGCTTGGACCAGCTGATGGGCGTCGGCTTCGTGGCGGGCGTAGGCGTCGGGGTAGGCGCTGTGTTGGACGGCCTGGGCGGCCTCGGTGAGCGGCATCTGTTGCCAGCCGTCGACCGCGAGCAGCTTGTCGAAGAACCTGCCGGCGGCGTAGGCGGGGTCGTGGAGTTGGTCGGCGGTGCCCCAGCCCTGGCTGGGTCGTTGCTGGAACAGTCCGACGGAGTCGTCGGGTCCGCCGGGGAGGTTGCGCAGGTCGGACTCCTGAATCGCGGTCGCGACGGCGATGACCCATCCCCGCAACGGAACGCCCATCTGCGTTCCGACGGTCACGATGGTGGCGGCGTGGCCGAGTTGTTCGTCGGTGTAGCGCCCGACCGGTGGTCTGCTTGTCGACGACCGGGCAGTGGAGCTGTCCGGAACCGGGCCGGTGCAGCCCGACCCGGGTCCGCCGCCGAACATGAGGACCGCCCCGGCAACGCAGCTGAGCAGGAGACCGACGATCAGCACGATCGTGGTCGTGATTGCCTTGCCGGTCATGCCGGCCGCCGGATTCGGTGACGGGCCGCCCAGGACAGGGCGATACCTGGACGATGCTGTGGATGAGAGTTCACACGTCCTCCAGAAATGCAAAAGGGGCGCGGTGCGCGCCCGGAACGGGGTGGACAAGGGGCAGTACCGGGTAGGTGCCCGTCGTAGCGATGTCAGCGAGAAGGAGGACCGATGTGGCGGCAGGCCCCGACCAGGCAGGCCGCCACATCGGTCGTTGGCGATTCAGTCCGCGTCGGAACCGTTGGGATCCAGCGGGTCCTCGGCGAGGCGGAACCGCTCACCGATGACGGTGGGCGGCATCCCGGTAGAGAGGGCTACCTGAAGGAGGCGGGCCATCTTGTAGGTGGGGTCGGCGTCGAGGGCGCGGTCCAGGGCGATGTTGGCGATGGTGCCGTTGCCCATTCGCCAGGCGGCGCAGGCGAGCAGGCTGGCCGGCGCCGCGACAAGGTCGGGTTCGGCGCGCCGGGTCAGGTCTGTCCACAGGGTGAGGTGGCCGTGGTGGCCGTGGGTGTGCCGCCAGACGTGGTCGCGGACGGCGGTATCGGTGAGCAGGACGGTGAGCCAGGCCGCCTCGTCGTCGGTGATCCGGTCGCCGTTGCGGTGCCGCCCGTAGACCAGTGCGGCCGCGGTACGGCCGGCGTGCTCGATGGCTGCCGCCGGGTCGGGGATCCCGCCGGTCATGTGCTGCAGCCGGTGCCGTGCCCGGAGGGTGGCTGCGTGCATGTCGGCGCGTTCGGTACCCGTCACGGGAAGGAACTGCTCGGCCACGGCCGCCCGGTTCGGCTGCGCCATCGATCCGCTGTGCACCATGGCGGCGGTCACCGCCGCGGTGGCGGTGTCGAACGGGACGCCGGCCATGACGCCATCCATGACGCCGGCCATGACTCCGTCCGTGACGCCGTCCATGACTCGGGCCATGCCGCCGGACAGGAGCGTTTCCCAGCCCGCCGGGATGTGAGGGTAGTACCGCCCTCCGAAGACCCGTATGGCGTCGACGATCCGGATGTCGCGGGCGGACAGGAAGTCGCGAAGACTGTCCATCGCGGCACCGATGTGTTCTGGTTCGCCGTAGCCCACGACGGCGGCGGCATCGATGCGGGCGTGGCCGACCGGTCCGGCCAAAGCGCCGACGACGGCCTGCTGCTCGAGCCCGACCGGAACGTCTCCGAAGTCGGTGCAGGCGGTCATCACGATGATGTCCTCACGCATGCCGAGGACGACGATGTCACCGTCGTCGGGCTGGTAGCCGAGCAGGTGCGGAACGAGCGCGATCAGGTCGATGGGTCCGCTGAGGTTGACCTGAGTGGGGTCGGACATGGTGTCTCCTCGATGAGTTCGGGCATGCCGGTGGCCCGCCCCACGGCAGCGGAGCGGGCACGGCGATGCAGGGAAGGGGATTGCTGGGACTACTCGGGCACGGCGTCGTTGGTCACGGCCGGTGCTGCCTGGTAGCGGTTGGTGCTGCGTTGGGTCTGTACGGCGTGTCCGGTGGCGACCCAGTGCCGGCATGCTGTGGAGATGGCGCTGCGGGAGTTGGGTCGGCGCAGCGCGTTTGCGAGTTCAGCAACGCTGAAGTCGGTGTCCGGATAGGCACGCAGGTGATCGAGGACGGCGTGCTGAAGGGCTCCCGGAGGCAGTAGGTCCAGGCGTCGGCGGGCCGAGCTTCCAAGGTCCGCCCGGGCACGTCGGTACTGCCGCGATGCCACGTCAGGCCTCCCGATGGCCAGGACCGTCGTGCGCTTGTTCCTCACGGTCGATCGCGTCCGGGTAGAGGAGCTGGCCGAGGCGAGCCGCGAGTCGGGCGAAGCGGGCCGGATCGAGCGCGGCGTCACGCGCCCCGGTCAGCGTCTGGTACACCAGGCGGGCATCGGCCGGCAGCAGGAGGAACGGGATGAGGTCGTCGTCGACGGAGCCCGGCGACCAGACGCCGGCGCCGGCTGACAGGTCGATGTCGCGGCGACGCCGCAACGGTCGGGTGCCGTCCGGGGCCGGTTCCCCGTGGCGGTCGGGATCCCAGACGTGGATGTGGTTTCCGCCCGCTGTCTTCGCGGCGAACATGGCGATGTCGGCCCGGGCCCTGGCGTGGCGGGCGTCACCGTGCCGGGAACTGCCGTGCCGGGAACCGCGGTGCCGGGAACCGCCGTCGTTGGTGGCGATGCCGACGCTGGCGCGGGGTTGTATCCGGTGGCCGGCGATGACGGCCGGACCGGCCATGGCCGCCCCGATCGCGGTGGCCAGCCCGTCGGCGTCGACGCCGGGGGCGAGCATGGTGAACTCGTCACCGCCTTGGCGGACCAGCAGACCACCGGCCGGCACGGCCCGGGCGAGCCGGTAGGCGACGGCGGTCAGGTACTGGTCGCCGGCGGCGTGTCCGAAGTTGGCGTTGATCGCGTGCAGGCCGTCGACGTCGGCCAGCGCCACCGTGACCGCTGCCGCCGCGCGGTTCGCGGCGTCGAACCTGTCCTCGATGGCCGCTCGTGTCGGTAGGCCGGTCAACGGATCCTGCCGGGCCCGGTCGACGCGGGCCCGGGTCCAGGCATGCCAGTGCACGGATGCGATGGCGCACCCGGACACGAAGGCGGCCACGCCGGCGGTGACCGGTGCCCAGACCGGTCCGCAGATCATCGCTGCCGCTGCGCCGGCGACTCCGGCAGCGGTCACCGCGAGAACGGCGAGGAGGGCCGCACCGCGCAGGGTCGATAGGACAGCCGTCCGCAGGTCGGCCTCGGGCGTGAACCGGCCGCGCGCTGGTTGCGCGGCGCCGACCCGAATCCGGGCCATCACCGCAGGCTCCCCGCGGCTGTTGGCACCCGGTCGTCCTGCCGTGACAGGCCCAGACCGAGCCGGCCGCCGATGACCGGGCCGAGGCGGACGGCGGCAACCGCGGCGGGCAGGTGTCGGCGCTGCCAGCCGGCCAGGGCGGCGCCGAGGTCGGCACCGTACTTACCGACCTGGGTGAGGGCGGCGACGAGTCCGGCGGCCTGTTCGATGCCGTTGTTCAGACCCCGGGCGGTGTGCGGCCGCACGGGGGCGAGAGCGTCGCCGAGGAGGACGGCGTAGCCGTCGCCGACGGTCCACACCATTTGGCGTGGCGGGTCGATGTCGGCCACGGCCACCGCCATCCGCCGGCCGGTGTCGTGGACGGCGGCGGCGTAGGTACCGGTCAGGCCCGCGCCGGCCAGGTCGGTGGCGGCCCGGTCGACGTGCTCGCGGGCTGCCCGGCTGACGTAGCGGGGCAGGACGAACGGGCGTCGGTGCGGCGGTGCGCCGAACATGCCGGCGTACTGCCTGGGCGTGGCGTTGAGGTAGAACGTCCAGTCGGCCCCGTCGGGGATGGGGGCGATGTTGAACTGGACGCCGGGACACGGCTCGAACCGTTCGAAGTCCGTCAGCGCTGGCGTCGCGGGTGCGGTGCCGCGGTGCGCGACGTAGCCGGCGTAGCGGATGTGCCGGTCGGGGTCGAGGAGCGCCCGGCCGGTCGAGGCGCGGCCGTCGGCGAAGACGACCAGATCGGCGGGTTCGGTGGCGCCGTCGACGAAGGCCAGCACCGGGCTGCCGTCGTGGGTGCCGTGATGGGCGTGCAGACCGGTCACTCGGAGCCCGGAGCGGAGGATGGTGGCGGGGACGCGGGCGGCCAGGGCGGCGTGCAGCAGGGTCCAGGTCGTGTTGCGTCCCGGGTAGACCCGGCGGATCGTCTCGGCGTGGCCCGGCCGGATCCGCGTGTGCATGATGTGTTCGGACCGGTGGTGGACGAACTCGTCCTGGCCGATGCCGAGCCGGTCGAGCACGTCGAGGGTGGAGTGTTCGACGCCGATCAGGCCGCCGGTCTGGGCGCATCCGCCCGGCACGGCCTCGAAGATGCTCACCCGCTCGAAACCGGCCTGCAGGAGCAGGAGGGCGACCGTCGGGCCGGTCAGGGAGCCGCCGACGACGGCGATGCGCAGCCGTCGGAAGCCACACCGTGGCGTGGAATGGTGGAGTTTGTTGCTCATCGTGGGTCTCCTTCAGCGAAGATGAAGGGACCCGGGAACGGCCGACGGCCGTTCCCGGGTCCACAAGGTGGTTTGCCGGATACGGCCGTACGGCGCCCGCAGGGGGACGCCGCGGTCGCTCAGGGACGAGCGATCGTGCGGTTAGCGCATACCGTGGTGAGTTCTGTCCACAGTGGACTGCTAGCTGCGGAGTTCAGCGTTGAGTTCTGCCTTGTCGGGGTCCATGAGGTACGCGTCCGGAATCGGGTCGTCCTCGCGGTGGACCCAGCCGTAGCCGTCGAGGCTGGTCCGCACGATGCTGCGGAACGTTGCGTCCAGCGTCGGTGCCGGCTCGCCCTCGGTGGCGGCCTCCATGGCACGGAGCTGGGCGGTGAGGGTTTCCGCTGCCGCGACGAACGCCTCGGTCGACAACAGGTAGCGCCGGCCGTGGCGGGTGATGGCGACGGTGCGGGCCCGGTCGACGGCCTCCCGCACGAACGCCGGGAAGAATCCCGCCATGGCGTCGGCGACCTGCGTGTAGTCGATACCGGGGTCGAGCTTGCGGTGGCCGACGACGGCTTTGATCAGTGCCTCGATGCCGGGCGCGTCCAGCGCGGCGATTTCGATGACCGCGTCGAACCGGCCGGGCCGCAGCATCCCCTTGTGGATGCGGTGCAGGTGGTTCGTTGTGACCACCAGCATGATCTCCGACCCCTTGGCCGTGGCTCCGTCCAACGCCTCCAGCAGCCGAGTGACCTTCTCGGTGTCACCGGTCGACGTTTCGGTGTCGATGTCCTCGATGAACACGACCGCCGGCTGGTAGAGCCGGGCGGTGCGCAGGGTGTCCTCGATGGAGTCCCGGCCGGCCTTGGCGAACACCGCCGTCCAGCCGTGCTCGACGGCCAGCAACGCCGTCACCAGACCAGCCGACGTCTTCCCGGTGCCGTACGGCCCGTGCAGGAGCACGGCCCGCTTCAGCGGGACACCTTCGGCCCGCAGGTCGCCGGCGTGGCGCAGCGGCGCCCACACCGTGTTCTCCAACAGACTGCCCGCCGCGGTGGAGAACACGATCTCGGCCGGGTTGAATCCGGTCAGGTCGATGAACTCCGGCGCGTTCGCGCCGACGATGGCCTGGCCGCGGTAGATGCTGCCCGTCTTCAGCTCGGCGGCGACGTCGGCGAACAGATCTTTGACCTCGTCGGCAAACTTGCGCGGCCCGGTCACCACCAGGCCGAAGATGACCCCGTACTCCCGGTCGGCGACCTCGACAGCCGCGAGCGACACACCCTTCAGCGCCGGCAACGACAGCCGCCCCTCAGGAACCTGCGCCGTCTCCGCCGCGCTGACGTTGATCGTGCGTAGCTGCGGCGGCTCGCTGCCGAACATATGCATCGTCCGCTCGCCGAACGCGCCGCCGTAGCGGCGCTTCAACACCGCCAGCAGGGCGTGCGCGCCGTCGTTGAACCGGTACCGGTAGTCCTGCCGCCACCGCGTCTCAGTTTCGGCCTCCCGCTCGGCCCGGTCAATGACCTCGCGGGCACCCTCGTAGGTGGTACCGGCCGGCACCAGGATCTTCGTCCCGTCGTAGAACTCGACCCCCTCACCGGCAACCATCGGGCTGGCCCCGGACATCCGGTCGGCCAACATCTTCAACACGTGGTCGGCGCTGAAGCCGTCCACTCCTCGGCTCTGCTCTGACATAGCTGTTCCTCTCGTCGATGTGACAGGACGCCGCACACCCTCGTGCGGCGGGTTACGCGTCGGTGGCGAAGCGGGTGTAGCCCGCCGGTTCGGTCGGATCGGCGGTGATCGGTACCTCCAGACAGAAACGGCCACACCGTGTGGTGTGGCCAGTGCGGGCGTTGCGCGACCCGGGGATCAGGTCCGGGTGATCATCCGGACCGGCTCGGGGCGGATCTGGACGTCGAGCAGGAACATCCAGCGGCGTCGGCCGCGGTGCACGGCGATGCTCAGCTCGTCGCGGTGCAGTCGGGGATCCTCCAGCCAGTCGATGGTGTTGTCGGCGCGCCAGTACAGCCGCAGCACGTCACCGACACGCACGAACGCCGCGATCGAACGCCACACCTCGTCCAACCGCGCCGGGCTGATCAGGGCATACGCCGTCGTTCCGGGAAGGTGGCGGTCGTGCCACCGCTGCTGGTCGTCGAAGCCGGCGATGTCGGCACCGACGGCGATGCGGCGGCGCCGATCGGACGCGTCGGCTTCGGGGAACAGCCGCTGCTCCGTGGCGGTGTAGATCCTCGGTTCAGCAACCGACGGCGGGAACAGGTCGGCCTCGATCCACGCGTCGAGCCCCGACTGCGTTTCGCGGGTGTCGAACCTGACCGAATCGGCCCGCCGCAACGCCTGGACGTCGCCGACGTAGAGCAGACCGACCGGCTCCCGGCCCAGGCACCGCGAGGTGATGGGGTTCATCACTGTTCCCTTCTCTTGGCTTGGATTCGCCAGTCCTGCCACAACTTCTGCCGCATCTCCGCTTCCAGGTCGTCGATCTGGGTGCCGGCGATCGCTTCGTAGTGAGCTCCCATGGCCGCCAACTCGTTGGCTGGCAGGCCCGCCTGCCGCCACATCCGCGCGTACAGGCCGACCGCGTGGGTCGGCAGCGGCACCTCCAGGCTGACCTTCGACAGCACGATGCAGCACTCGACCGCCGTCCCCGGCCGGGTGTCCGCACCCCGAACGACCCGGTCGAGAAGCTCGACACAGTGCGCCCGGTACAGCTCCTCGGTCACCAGCACGGGATTCGACGGCATCAGCAACGGGAAACTGTCGTTGACGGCCTCGGCCGCGGCCGGATGTTGGGCCGCAGCCACGGCGATCTCTTCACCGGCCCACCGCGCGGTGGCGTCGAGCTCCTCGACCACCTGCACCAGGTCGGAGATGAGGGACTGAAGGTCGTCGGGGACGTCGGAGGAAATCACCGGACACCTCCGTCCCCGGCGGGCGAGGCCACGGCGACGAGCTGGCTGTCCGACGGCATCTCATCGAGGTGTGCGTTGGCAGCCGTGAGGAACGCCAGGGTGTCGACCAGGCGACCGCTCGCGCTCGTCATCCACCTGCCGGTGACCGAGGCGAACGCGTCGCCGGGAACGGCGGCCAGCCGTGCCGCGGCGACATAGGTGTAGTGGCCCGCCTGGAACGTCTCGACCGCGGACGTCGGCAGCATCGGAACCGGGCAACCGGTGGTGCGGGTGGCGGCGTTGTGCGCGGCCATCGCCATGATCCGCGGCTGGGACCGGTACTCGGCCTGGACCCGCGCCAGGGGATGGCGGTCGGGGTCGCCGCGGAAGCGGTCCAGGTAGACCCAGAACGGTTCGGCCGGCTTGGTGCCGTGAACCAGTTGGTTCCACACGTGCCACTCGACGTCGGCGGTGGTGGCCGCGGTGGCCCGCATGCGGGCCAGATCGAGCAGCCTGACCGGGCCGCCGGAGGTCAGCCCTTGCCAGCAGTCGACCAGGTTCTTGACCCGCCACGGGCGGTGCTGGACGTTGACCGCGAAGCGCGGCAGCACCCCGACCGATGGCACACCGACGGTCGTCAGGACGGCGGCGGCGCGGCGGGGCATGTCGACGGGTGCGGTGCCGGCCGGTAGGCACACCACGGCGGTGCGCACCGTTCTGGTGGGCTGAACCCGGATCCGCAGATGGTCGATCGGGCGGGTCGGTAGTACGCGACGCATGGCAGTTCGACTCCTTTCGATGAACGGGAATGGGGATGGCGCACGGCGACGCAGAGCTGTCCCGAATCCACGGGGGTTGGTCTGCGGCGAAGGCGCCGAGGGTCTGCATCCGCGGCCACGCGGGGGCTGATCGGCGTTGGAGCCGATCGGGGATGCAGAGGTACTGCGTGGTGGTGCCGGGTGGGCGGCGCGTGCCGGAGGGGCATGGTCGCGGCCGACCGGCCAACAAGGCGGGTGGGCGAGTGCGACCGTCCGGTCCGGCGGGCGAGGCCCGAGGTGGTGCACAGTGGTGTCAAAAAGACGCTGTGACCGTAGCCGCCCAACCCAACGGGACGGACTTGTCGGCTCGGCCGGTTGGGTCAGTTGGGTTCCCGGCCGGCCGGCTCATCCGCCGGCCGCAGCAGGTACAGCGGATCCTCGTCAGGTGTCGGCGGGCCAGGATTCAGCGGACCCACCGTGCCGGTCCCGCTGCCGGCCACGCTCGCCAGGTCGACGAGCCGGACCCGGCCCGGCCCGCTCCCGGCCACCGTCCACACCCGACCGGCCGGGCCGATCTCCCGGGCGTGCAGCTGGTTGGCAGTGGCCACCGGCACGCCGAGCCGTGTCGCCGAACCCAACCGGGCCAGCAGGTTGGCTTCCCGCGCCGGCGTCGACATCCAGAACAGCACCGGCCACCCCGGCCCGCCAGCGAGTTGCAGCCGGTGATACGGGCCCAGTTTGGCGGCCAGGACCGACTGGTTCTCGGTACCCAGATCCGTCTCGAGGAAGAACGCCACCTCCCGACCGCCGGCCCTCCAGACGCCGTGCCCGTCCGGATGGACCCGCCGTCCCAACGCCGCCGCGGTGCGGGTCCCGGACCACCACCGGGCCAACCGCCCGCGGGGACGCCGCCGGGCGTGGGCGATGAGGTCGACGAAGAACTGGTTGGTGACGTCGACGTGCGCCAGATGCGAGGTCGCCACCACCCGGTCCTGCCGCTCCCGCATCACCCGCGGCGACGGCGGGCGACCACCGTCACGCAAAGCCACGTACCGGGCCGACAGCAGCCCCGGCAGCCAATGGGTCGCCAGCCGCCGGCCCCGCCGGATCGGGATGAACCCGTCGACGAAGCCGAGCCGGCGCAACGCACCGAGCCGGTTGCGGCAGGTCCGCTCCGAGGTGAACAGCATCGCCGAGATCTGGGCGGTGGTCAGCGTGCGGTGCTCGTCGAGCAACGCCGCCAGTATGTAGTCGCGGGGCTGCAGCCGCCAGGACACCGCACGCAAAGAGTCGGGGGACCGGCCGGCTGTCGACGACGGCGACCGGATCGACAGGCCTACGCTTCTCGCCTTCCCCGGTCGGGGAGTATCCCCTACAGGGATATTTACGGCCTCGGGTGATGACGCGATGAGTGCCTCCTAGCTGGGCAGTTGGGTGGAACACGGGACGTTGCGGGGTGCATAGGGTCGCCCCTGCCGCCCCGCCCACAGGTCCACCCGCGGCAAACCCCGTATTGCGTCACGCGTCCACCGTGAAGGGACAACAGATCAGGGGAAGTCGTCGGGAGGTAACACATGGACGCTGCGATCGTGGCCGGGCTCGCCGCCCTCCTGGGCCTGGCGGTCGGACGGTTCTGGGACACCCACACCGAAGCGCGCCGGTGGCGACGCGACCAACGGATCCGGATCTACGAGCAGTTCGCCGGCGCCTACTACACCTCCCGCGAGGCGTACCGCGCCGTGGCCGTGCACCAACCCGGTTCCGTCGAGGAGGACGCCGCGGCCAGCGCCGCACTCGACCTCGGTGCCGCGTTCAACCGGACCGTGGTCGCCGTCTGGCTGCACAGTTCAACACCGGTCGCCGCCGCCGTTCACGACCTCGACGTCGAAGTCAACAAACTGTTCCTCGCCGCACGCTCGCGCCGATTCACGTGGCCGCAGTGGCGCGATGCCCGCCGCCCGGCCGAGCGCGCCATGGAGCGGTTCACCGAGGCGGTCAGAGCCGAACTCGGCCTGCCTCGGGTTCCCGTCACCATCCACATCGACCACCGTGCCGCCCCGAACAGCCCGACCGGATAGCGGAGCCGGTAACCGAACCGCCCAGATGACCGAACCGCCCAGGGACCGAGGCCCAACGATCGGTAGGTACACCAGGTTGGCGGGGTCGGTTTTGTCGGAGGGGCCGGGCATAGTGACGGCCATGCTGACCGGACTCGACGATGTCGACTGGGCCTCGATGCGGCACGCCTATGGTTCGGCCGAGGACGTCCCCGATCTGATCCTGGGCCTGCGCTCGCCCGACGCCGCCGAACGCGACAAGGCGCTCAGCGGCTTCTACAGCACGGTGCACCACCAGGGCGACATCTACCGGTGCACCACGGCGAGCCTGCCGTTCCTGTTCACGCTGGCCACCGACAACGTGACCCCGGCCCGGGGCGACGTCGTCGGGCTGGTGACCGCCATCGGGCGGGAGGCCGTCGAACGGTGCGAGAGCGAGTGGTGGAGCGACGTCGACGCGTTCGATCCTGAGCACGCCGACATGGTCGACCACGTCGCCGCCGCGCGGGTGGTGCGCGAGCACGGCGACCTGTTCTTCCGGTTCGCCACCGCACCGGACCCGGGCGTGCGCCGGTCCGGCATCGCGGGGTTGGGCTACTTCGTCGACGACGCCGCGCGGGCCGCGGCGGCGCTTCGTGAACGGCTGGGCGCGGAGCGCGGTACCGTCCTGCGGCTGCTGGTGGTGGAAACGATGGCGACGCTGGCCCTGCGGCGGCCGGAGTGCACGGCCGACGCGCAGACCTGGCTGGCGGGGCTGGCGGCCGACCCGGCGGTCGATCCGGAGACCCGGATCGCGGCGCTGGTCCACCAGGCCCGGTGCGCGCCGGAGCGCATCGACGACGACCTGGTTCCGGCCGTCGTGGCTCTTCTGAAGACGGTCGACGACGCGGGCTGGCGGCTGCCGCCCCCACCGCAACCGGCCCAGGACACTGTGGCGCCGCAGGTGGCGCCGCAGGTGGCCGACATGTTCGAGTACCTCGACCGGATCAACCGGATCCACGCGCCGACCACCACCCTGCTGCGCACGTTCCACGAGGTGCTCGATGGCCGGGTGCCGCACCGCACCGCCCTGCTCGCCGAGCAGCTACACAGTCGCGATCCGGGCGTCGTCATCGACGCGATCCGGATGAGCATCACCCTGATGCAGGCCTGGCGGGGCGACCACGCTCACCTGGTCACCGAAATCGCCGCGCACCTCGGCTCGCCGCACCATGAGGTCGCGGCAGAGGCGGCCGCCGCCCTCCACGCCTGCCATGTCATCGCCGAACCGGCCCGGGAAGCGCTGGCCGCACATGTCACCGCCCAGGGACCGACGGGGTGGGAGGCCACGGAGCCGGCGACGCGCCGGGCACACCAGGAGGCGGTCGCCGCGCTGGCCCGGCTCGGTGACGTCCGCGCCGTCCCGAGCCTGTCACGCGCGTTCGACCGTGAGGTCGACGACTGGCGCGCGACCGACCCCGCGGCCGCGCTCGTCGGCGTGGCGCCGGAGCTGATTCCCCACCTGTGCGGGCAGCTCCGCCGGCTCGACCTGAGCCGGGACCGGGCGACGGTCGAGATGACCGCCCGGTCGGTGCTGGCCGCACTGGCGCGGGCGGCACCCGACACGCGGGCGTTCGACGCCATCGTCGGAGTCCTCCGTGCCGCCGTCGACCGGCAGCGGTGGGACCTCACGACCACGGCCCTGAAGGCCCTCACGACGTTCGGCCCCGCCGCGGCAACCGCGCTCCCCGAGATCCGGCCACTCACCGCGTCGGCGGACCTGAACGTCCGCTCCGCGGCCGCGGGCGCGCTGTGGGCGGTCGGGCGAGACGTCGACGCGGCGGTGCCGTTGCTGATCGGCCTGCTCGGGGAGGACTCCCCGCTGATGTCCACGTTCGACGTCCTCGGCGCGATCGGCCCACCCGCCGCGGCCGCACTGCCCCGGCTGCGCGAACACCTGCGCCACAGCTACGAGTGGGTGCGGGTGCACTGCGCCGCGGCCATCTGGGACATCGCCGGCCCGCCGGAAGCGCCGACCGTGCTCGCTGTGCTGCTGCAAGCGTGGACGCAAAACCCCGCCACCGCCACCGTCGCCGCCGCCTGCCTCGACCGGATGGGGCCGGCCGCCGAACCAGCCGTCCCACACCTCCGCGAGCAGTTGGCCCGCCCGCACCGCGCCGGCAAATTCGCCGACATCCGCGGCGACGAGGACCTACAACGAACCAGTCGGGTCGTCCTCGCCCGCTTCGGCTGATCACCGACCGACGCCGAACGGGGTGGTAGCCGTCCGTCAGAATTGGAGCGTCGGCAACCGGGGTAGGAGTGTTCATGTCGTCTGTAGAGGTGATCGCGGCGGCGTTGGCTGCCGGGGCGGGGGCAGGACTTCACGACACGGCCTCGGCGGCTGTTCAGGACGCCTATGCCAGGTTGAAGGAGCTGATCAAGGGTTGTGTCGGTGGCGGCAACGCTGAGGCAGCGCAGGCTCTGGACGCCGAGGAGATCGAGCCCGAGGTGTGGCAGGCCCGCATCGGCGACGCCCTGACCGACTCCGGCGCTGCCGAGGACGAGCAGATCCTGGCCGCTGCACGGCGGCTGCTCGCCCTCGCCGATCCGGAGAAGGCGAAGACCTTGAACATCGATATCGGGACGAACTACGGCGCGGCCGGAGAGTTCCATGCGCCGGTCACGTTCCACCAGGGGACACCGGTCCCCCCGGCCCCGCCGGCGGCGGGTTAGGGTTCCCCGCCTCCGGTAGCTCTGGATCAGGACCCTTCACCGCTGTTGGCGCGCTCAACGGTGGTGCGGCAGGGGTGTTTCACGGCCCGGTCACCGTCACCGGTCGGGCAGCGGTGACCTGGCCGGTCCGGGTCGGAGTGGTCCCACCGCTGGTCGACTGCCGTCAGGACCGTCCCGCTGACGCGCTGCTGGCCGGATCAACGGCGGGGGCGGTAGTGGTGTGTCAGGTGCTGTCCGGGCTGGGCGGGGTGGGCAAGACCCAGTTGGTGGCGAACCTGGCGCACCGGTACTGGGACGGCGGGCAGGCCGAGCTTCTGGTCTGGGTGAGTGCGACGTCACGGACCAGCATCGCCACCACGTTGGCCGAGGCCGCCGCCCGCGTCACCGGTACCGATGACCTCGACCCGGAGCAGGGTGCGGCCCGGCTGCTGGCGTGGCTGGCCGAACGACATGGGCGCCGGTGGCTGATCGTTTTCGACGACCTCACCGACCCGCACGACCTGACCGGGTTGTGGCCGCCCGCCTCCCCGTCAGGTCGGGTGGTGGTGACCACGCGTCGCCGCGACAGCGCCCTACTGGCCGGCCGGCAGGTCATCGACGTCGACGTGTTCACCCCTGAGCAGGCGGTGGCCTACCTGCGGCACAAGTTCGCCGCCCAACCCGACCGGCTCCGCGAGGCGGCTGAACTCGCCGCCGACCTCGGATATCTGCCACTGGCGTTGGCCCAGGCCACGGCCTACATCCTCGACCGCGGCGCATCGATGACCTGCGCGGTCTACCGACGGCGGCTGGCCGACCAGCGTCGTCGCCTACCCGAGTTGGCACCGCAGGCCCTACCGGACCAGCACCAGGCCACCGTGGCCGCCACCTGGTCACTGTCCATCGACCGGGCCAACCGCCTGGCCCCCGCCGGTCTGGCTCGACCGGTGCTGGAACTGGCCGCCCTGCTGGATCCCAACGCCATCCCCGCCCACCTGCTCAACACCGAGCCGATCCTGGACTACTGCGCGAACCGGCTCGATGAACAGATCACAATCGAAGACACCGACGACGCCCTGCACCTGCTGCACCGCTTCAGCCTGATCACCGTCGACGAAGCCACCGCCACCATCCGCGTTCACGCCCTGGTCCAACGCGCCGTCCGTGAAGTCATCGATCCCGACCACGAACGTGGCCTCGCCCAGGCCGCCGCCGACGCCCTCCTCCAGCAATGGCCGGGCATCGAACGCGACCACACCCATGCCCAACCGCTACGAACCAGCACCAGCGCCCTTCACGCCAACACCGGCCCGCTCCTCTGGAACGACCACTCCGGTGCCCACCCCGTACTGTTCCAAGCCGGCCACAGCCTCGGTCGCACCGGGCTTGTCGGGGACGCCATCGAGTACTTCCGCCGCCTCCAGACGCAAGCCGAACAACGGCTCGGCCCCGATCATCCCGATACCCTCGCCGCCCGCAACCACCTCAACCAATGGCGAAGCGAGGCGGGTGACCCGTCCGGAGCGGCTGCCGCCTGCCAGGACCTGCTCGCCGACACCCTGCGGGTCCTCGGCCCCGACCACCCCGACACCCTCACCACCCGCGCCAACCTTGCCTATTGCCGGGGCGAGGCCGGTGACCGGGCCGGCGCCGCTACCGCCTTTCAGGATCTGCTGACAGACACCCTGCGGGTGCTGGGCCCCGACCATCCCGCAACCCTGACCACCCGCCACCACCTCGCCAACTGGCGGGGCAGGGCCGGTGACCCGGCCAGCGCCGCTACCGCTTTCCAGGACCTGCTCACCGACCGGCTGCGGGTCCTGGGCCCCGACCATCCCGGCACCCTGACCACCCGAGCCAGCCTTGTCTACTGGCGCGGCGAGGCCGGTGACCCGGCCGGAGCCGCTGCCGCCTATCAGGACCTGCTCACCGACACGCTGCGGATCCTCGGCCCGGACCATCCGGGCACCCTGACCACCCGGGCGAATCTCGCCGACTGGCGCGGTGAGGCCGGTGACCCCGCGGCAGCGGCTGCCGCCTATCAGGATCTGCTCACCGACACCCTGCGCGTCCTCGGCCCCGACCACCCGGACACCCTGACCACCCGCCACAATTTCGCCGACTGGTGCGGTGAGGCCGGTGACGCGGAGGCAGCGGCTGCCGCCTATCAGGACCTGCTCGCCGACACCCTGCGCGTCCTCGGCCCCGACCACCCCGACACCCTGACCACCCGCGCCAACCTCGCCTATTGGCGGGGTGAGGTCGGTGACCCGGCGGCAGCCGCAACCGCCTACCAGGACCTGCTCACCGACCGGCTGCGGGTCCTGGGCACCGACCATCCGGACACCCTGACGACCCGCGCCAACCTCGCCTTCTGGCGGGTCGAGGCGGGCAACGCCGCGGTGGCCCCGATATCGGTCGACGTCCAGTAACTGTCGAGTCCATCCACCGTTAGCGTTCGGCGCTCGTGCTGGTCCGCCGTCTCGATCCTCGACGGGCGAGCTGCTCGATGGCGGTCGGCTTGTGCGGCCCGGTGCGGGCGATCGCCTGCCGCAGCGCGAGGGCTTCGCCGACGATCGGCAGCGGTGGCCGGGTGCGCATCGTGAACGCGGCGGTCTGCCGGGCCGCCACGACGAGGCGGGCCGCGGCGGTGTAGGCGTCGAGGTGGGCGAGGTCGTGGCCGTCGAGTTCCGGCTCGGTGTGGCGGGCCAACTGGGTTGCGTCCTCGGGGGAGCACGAGAAGTAGATCTTGTTGCGGGCGTTGGCGGACAAGGCGAGTTGGGTGTCGCGGGGGAGTTGGGTGAGGTTCTGGTGGGCCAGGACGAGGGACAGGTGGTAGCCGCGGGCTTCGGCGAGCATGTCGGTGACGGAACCGGCGAGGTTGAGGACGTTGTGCGCTTCGTCGATGTAGCAGACGGCGTCGCGGCGTTCGGGTTCGGGGAGGCGGGCGCGGGCGGTGGCGGCCTGCCAGACGGACGCGAACACGAACGACCCCATGAGTTTCGCGGTCTCCTCACCGAGTTGGCCTTTGGGGAGCCGGGCGATGAGGATGCCGCCGTCGAGCACGTGTCCCATGTCGAAACTGGACTGGGGGACGCCGAGGGTCTGGCGGACGAAGTCGCGCAGCAGGAACGCCCGCAGCCTCGCCAGGACCGGGCCGATGACCTGTGCCCGCAGCGGTGGGGGAGTGGACTCGTACCAGTCCCAGAAGCCTTGGAGGCCTTCGGGATCGTCGAGGTCGGCGGTGAACCGGGCCCGGAACTGTTTGTCGTTGAGCAGCGGCGGCACCAGCGTCAGCGTCGCGTTGGCCTTGCGCATCAAGGTGAGGCAGGCGACGCGCAGCACGTCGTCGATCCGTGGTCCCCAGTGCCGTTGGAAGATCTTCGAGAAGATCGCGACGATGTTGTCCACGACGAGGTCGTGGTCCGGGTTTGCTGAGGACCCGGCGAGGGGGTTGAGGGTGGCGCCGCCGGGTTGGTCGGGGTCGATGAGCACGACCCGGCCGGCCAACGTCGCGGGGATGCGGTCGAGGACGTCCAGGGCGAGATCGCCCTTCGGGTCGATGACCACCACACCACGGCGGGCCGTGATGTCGTCCATGATCATGTGGCAGAGCTGGGTGGACTTGCCGGATCCGGTCGCGCCGAGAACGTGGATGTGTTGCCGGGCGTCGGCGATCGGCACGGCGACGGTGTGTCCGCCGACCTCCGCACTGCCGAGGATCTTGGTGCCGCGGCCACCGGTCGGGACCGTCACCGGTGCGGGCACGGCGCGGGCCCGGGCGCGGTCCAGGCCGGGTACCGCGACGTCGGTCGGCAGGCCGGCGATGACGGCCAGTTCGTCGACGGACAGCAGGAATCCGCGGGTGAACCTGCGGGCGGCCAGCACCGCTCCGGGTGCCGAGAGGTGCCGGCGGCGGAGCCGGTTGCGTCCGGTGTAGGCGCCGAACCCGGCGGCGATGCCATGTGCCAGGGCGGTCAGGCGCCCGGTCGTGAGGTCCGGTCCGCCGGATCGGGTGGTGGCGACGGCGTAGCGGATCGCCGTCTCCCATTGCGGTCGCAGGCTTTTGTCGATGGCCGGTCGGGCGTCGCGGTCCCGGATCGGGTCGGCGGCACGCACGCGGTCGCCGGTGCGGGTGGTGCGGCGTGGTGGGCCGGGGGTGGCGAGTTCGGTGACGATCTCGGTGATCAGGGTGAGGGCGCCGCGCAGTAGTGCGGTCGGGTCGAGCAGGCCGCCCGTGGGCTGCCCGGTTCGTAGGGCGGTCGCGCCTCGACGCAACCGGGCAAGTTGGCGTGGGGTGGCGGGCCGGATGAGGATCTGCGTGCAGGCGTGCTCGCCGGTGCGCAGTCCGGTGCCGGCGGCGATCAGCGCCCGGGTCGGGTCCGTCTTGTGGTCGACGCTCAGCGGATACCAGGCCGGCAGTGCCGGTGCCAGCGTCCCGCCGACGGTGTGCCGGGCGGCCGGCATCGGCGGGGTGGCGTCGGTGATGGTGGTGCCCGCGCCGGGCCAGGCCGCCCGGGCCGCGGCCGCGACCGGTTCCGCGGCGACGATGCCGGGCAGCCAGACGACGATGCTTACCTGCCGGCCGGTCCACCGGTACTCGACGGCCACGTGCGGCACGCCGTGCAGGCGCCGACGGCCGGGAGCGGGGGCGAGGAGTTCGTGCATCGTCGCCCACCAGGCGGCCGCTCCGGCCGGGTCGACCTGCGCCGGCGGAGTGATGGTCAGCTGCTGCGCGCCGTCGGCGAGCCGCCGGTGCCGGCGGCGATACACCGCGGTCTGGACGGCGATGCGCCCGACGGCCGCGGCGACGGCGATCACGAGCAGCCACGGCCGGTGGTACATCGCGGCCGCAGTATGTTCGATCAGGTCGAGCAGGGGCGAATGCGGCACCATGTCTCCTCAGCCTTCGAGGTCGAGGTCGGCGACGCCTG
>NZ_BOPG01000118.1 GCF_016863635.1 Virgisporangium aurantiacum
GAATCTCGGCCAACCCGGATTCGGCCAGCCAGTCGAACGACTGGGTCTGGACGGCGAGAAGGTCGGGAACCTCGAGAAGTTCCGTGACGCGTCCGAATGAGATCCGTCGGGATGCGGACAGACTGGTCCCAGGGGAGTGGAAAGCGGGCATGTGCGGAACGGTAAGGCACAAAACCGCCCACAAGATCATTCTTCGGGCCGATGTGATCGGTTGCGGGACCAGGTAGGCTTAAAGAGTGCCGGTGGTCGACCGGGGTGCTGATGAGTCGTCCCTGCAGCGCCCACGGTACTCGGCGATTACGCCGCTGGCGTGGCTCTTCACAATCCCCTTCCTGATCTGGGCGGTCGTGCGCGTCCTCGGGTGGGAACACGGCTGGCCGTGGGTGCAGCTGATGGCGTTCACGCCCTACGCGGCCGCCGGGTCCGTCGTGGTCGCGGTGTTCGCGCTGGTCACCCGCCGCTGGGTGCCGGCGGTGGTCGCGCTGGTCGCGGCGGTGTCGCTGGTCGCGGTGGTCGCTCCCCGCGCATTTTCAGACGGTGGACGCACGGCAGCCGGCCAGCCGTTGCGGGTGCTCACGGTGAACCTGATGGGTGGCAGCGTCGACGAGCGCGCGCTGGTGGCACTCGTGCGCCGCCTCGACGTCGACGTCCTCGCCCTCCAGGAACTCACCCCGGCCGGCGACGCCGACCTGCGCGCCGCCGACCTCCACCGGTACCTGCCGTACGCCGCGTCGTTCCCCCTCCCGGGCGTCAGCGGCTCGGCCGTCCTCAGCAGACACCCGCTGACCGCGACCGCGCACCGACCGTTACGGGGCGGTGCCGTGCAGGCACAGGCGACCCTCGACGTTCCCGGCGCGCGGCCGGTCGAGGTCGAGTCGGCGCACCCGGCCGCCCCGTGGGGCCGGCCCGGAATGGCAAACTGGTACCGCGACCTGCGCGCGCAACCACCGGCCACAGTGGACGGTCACCTCCGGATCCTGCTGGGCGACTTCAACGCCACGCTGGACCACGTCGCCCTGCGCCGCCTCGTAAACTCGGGCTACCGCGACGCCGCCGAGGTGTCCGGCACCGGTCTCCGCACCTCGTGGCCCTCACAGGGCCAACGCCTCATGGCGCCGGTCACCCTGGACCACGTCCTGGCCGACCGCCGGATCGGCGTTGCCGAAGCCCGCCCGTACCTGATCGCCGGTACCGACCACCGCGCCGTGTACGCCGAACTCGTCATCCCCCGCCCCTGAAGATCGGTGCCGCTAGCCGTCCGCTTCAGGGAGGGGCTTGCGGAGGTACGTCGCCGACTCCTCGTATCCCAGCGCCACGTAGAAGGGTGCCGCACGGCGGGTGGCCAGGGCAACGACGGCGCAGCCGCGGTGTGTCGCCCAGTCTTCGAACGCCAGCATGAGGGCGCGACCGACACCGCGTCCTCGGATCTCCGGCCGCACGAGGATCTCCTCGACCCATCCCACCGGACCGTTGGCGTAGAAGGTGGGGTGGCTGAACCCCAGCAGGTAGCCCAGAAGCGCGTCGCCGTCGGCGGCGACCAGGAGGCGGGCGTGGTCGGTCGACAGCAGCGACGTGTAGCTGTCGTGGAACCGGCGCCGCGAGAACGGAAACGACTGTGCCAGTTGACCCGCGAGGTCGCACACGGACTCCGCGTCCGCTGCCGTGCCGCGACGGACCTGAACCACGGTCGACCTCCCTATCGATGGACGGCGATGTAGGCTGACCGGCGACCCGCCCTGGAGGTGCCATGCGTACGTGGATTTCCGCCGCCCTCGCCACGAGTGTGCTCGCCATCGGCGTCGTCGCCGCACCTGGCGTGGCGTCCGCCGAGGGCACGCAGCCGCCGGTGACCCGCGGCCCGTGCCAGTACACCGCGACGCCCGACGAGCCGGCCGCGCGCCCGGTGCCGCTGCCGCCCGACCCGCGACGCACGCCGAGCCGGGGCACGATCGACGTCTCGCTGTGGACGAACTACGGCCGCATCCCGATGACGCTCGACCGGTCGCTGGCGCCGTGCACCGTGCAGAGCCACGTGCACCTGACGCTGTTCGGCTTCTACCACCGCACGATCTGCCACCGCCTCACCGCCTACCCGACGCTGAGCGTCCTGCAGTGCGGCGACCCGAGCGGAACCGGCGAGGGCGGCCCGGGCTACCGCTACAAGGACGAGTTGCCGACGGACCTGCCGCCCGCGCCCACGGATCCCACCGGTGCGCGGAAGGTCTACAAGCGGGGCACGCTCGCGATGGCCAATGCCGGCCCGGACACCAACGGTAGCCAGTTCTTCCTCGTCTACAAGGACTCGGCGCTGCGGCCGAACTACACCATCTTCGGCACGGTCGACCCGGCCGGGATGGACGTGCTGGACCGCATCGCGGCGGCGGGCATCGCGCCCACGCCGGAGAATCCGGCCCCGGTCGACGGTGCCCCGGCGCAGCCGGTGCGGATCCTGCTGGCCACGGTCTTCATCTGACGGCCCCGGCGGCGCCTGAGGCGGCTCAGGCGCCGCGGCCACGGTTCAGGCGCCGCGGCCACGGCTCAGGCGCCGCGGCCACGGCTCAGGCGCCGCGACCACGGCTCAGGCGCCGCGACCACGGCTCAGGCGACGAGCAGGCGCAGGCCGAGTTCGGCCGCGTCGAGGTCGAGGAGGTCGCGGTTGCGGTCGGCCCAGCGGCCGGAGGCGAGGTCATCGCGGAGTGCGTCCACTGCCCGCCGCTCGGCCCGCGGCCCCACCCGGGCCCACACCGACACGCCGCGCCGGACCCGCTCGTCGAGGTACGCCTCGGGCCGGCGCCAGTGTGCCTCGAAGAAGCCGTCGACGCAGTCCCACGGGATCGGCACCGGCTCCAGGCGGGCGCCGATCGCGCCGGCCAGCCGGTCCACCGGCGGCCGGCCGGCGATCATGCCGCCGACCTCGGGCAGGTAGTCGCGGGTGAGCCAGAACCGGTGCAGCCACGCGGCGTCGTCGGTGTGGTGGGTGAGCACCACCACGCGCCGGGCCACCCGCCGCAGCTCACGTAGCCCGGCGACCGGGTCGGGCCAGTGGTGGATGGTGCTGATGGCCATGGCCGCGTCGAAGGTCCCGTCGTCGAACGGAAGATTCTCGGCGCTGGCCGCCACGCACGGCGCGGCGCCGGCGGGACGCTGCGCCCGCATGACGGCCGACGGCTCCACCGCGGTCACGTCGCGGTCAGGGGGCTCGTAGGAGCCGGTGCCGGCGCCGACGTTCAGGACCGTCCGTGCGTCGCCGAGCGCGGCCCAGACCTGTGCGGCGATCCGCGGCTCGGTGCGTCGGGTCACGGCGTACCCGGTTCCGATGGTGTCGTACAGCATGTATCGAATCTAACCACCCACTTACCTCGATAGCGGTCGATGGTGACATGGAACGGTCGCTGCGCTAGGGTCCGATCTTGCTCGTAGACAATGAATCTGATCGATGTCTCAACGGGGAGGAACATTGAGACGAATCCTGGCCGGGCTCACGCTCGTGCCCTTGCTGGTCGTGTCCGCCGCGGGATCCGTGTCGGCCGCGACGGTGGCGACACACGAGGGCGAGACGTTCACGGGGACGGCCGCCGCCGTCCTCACCGATTCCACCGCCTCGGGCGGGCTGTTCCTGTTCCAGGACTCCGCGTTCACCGTGAGCAAGCGGGTGACGCTGAGCAGCGCGGCCACCAGCCTCGTGATCCGGCTGCACGGCGACGGCAACCTCCGGTACGAGGTTTACGCCGACGGCACGAAGGTGGGCACCTACACCGAGACCAGCACCGCGTGGGTCGACCGCACGGTCGGCGGGTCGTGGGCCGCCGGGTCGCACACGTTCGGCGTCAAGCCGGTCAACGTCGACTCGCAGAACCTGTACCTGGACAAGGTGACGCTCAACAACACCACCACCTCCACCGAGCAGCGGATGCAGGGCTACGTCACCGGCTACTCGTACTGGGACAACACCCCACCGGGCTCGTCGGAGATCAGCCACCCGCAGCTCCACACGGTGGCCGCCGGCGCGGGGACCTACGCGGACCCGATCACCGTCGCCGTCGGACACACGCTGAGCGGTGGCAACGACATTCTCGACTGGCCGGCGGGGACCCGGTTCTACGTTCCCTTCGTGCGCCGGTACTTCATCGTCGAGGACACCTGCGGCGACGGCCCGACCCCGCAGAACGGCCCGTGCCACACCGGCTACGAGCCGCCCGCGGTGACGTGGATCGACGTCTGGGTCGGCGGTGGCGGCCAGAGCCGCGAGGCGAGCGACGAGTGCATGGAGAACATCACCGACGTGCACCTCGTCATCAAGGATCCGGCGAGCAACTACCGTGTGGTGGCGGGTGAGCTGACCGCCAACTGCACCACGTACGACGAGGTTCCGACCAGCTGAGAATCGGGTGGCGTCGCCTGCGGCGGCGTCACCCGAGTTTCATCAACTCGGAGACCGTGACGAAGCGGAATCCGCGCGCCTTCAGGCCGGCGAACATCTCGCCCAGCCGGCGCAGCGCGACCAGCCGGCGCGCCGGCCCGACGTCATGGGCCAGCACGATCGAGCCGGGACCGACGTTGTCGATGATGTCGCGCGCCTGCGCCCCCGGATCGTTGCGGAACTTCTTCTCGCGCATCTGGTGCGACCACAGCACGACCTCGTAGTTCAGCGAGTCGGCGGCGAGGATCGTCGACCCGCCGAGATGCCCGTACGGCGGCCGGAGCAGGGTGGGGGACCGGCCGGTGACGCGCCGGATGGTGTCGTGCGCGCGCGTGATCTCGTCCCGGACCCGCTGCCGGTCGAGGGTGGCCAGGTCGGCGTGTGACCACGTGTGGTTGCCCACCTCGTGCCGGTCGAGCCGGCCCCGCACCACGTCGGCGTGGGCGGCCAGGTTCCTGCCCACCATGAAGAACGTCGCCGGTACCTTCCATTCGTCGAGCGCGTCGAGCACGGTGGGCGTCCACTTGGGAGCGGGACCGTCGTCGAACGTGAACGCGACCACCGGTTCGTCGGTCTCCACGAAGTACGTGATCGTGGTGTTGGGGCTGTGCGCGGCGGTCAGGGCGTCGGCGGCCGACGCGTAACCGCCGCCCAGTGCCGGCCGGTCCATCGCCAGCGCGCGACGCACCAGCGGGACCCCGGCCGCGCCGCCCACCGCACCCGCGGCGGCCAGCGCCGCACCGCTGAGGAACTTGCGCCGATCCACCCTCATCCCAGCGCCCCCGTGTCGATGGCCGACGATGCCTGCAGGAAAGATCGTCACACCGTCCCTCCCTGGAGACATCCTTCTCCAGGGAGGGACGGCCCCTGGTACTTCTCCGTGACCGACCCTGGGAACGCTCAGGGTCACTTCTTCGCACCGCCTCATCCGACGGGTGCAATCGCACTGCAACCGGGCCGGTTAGCGTCGTGCGCGCAACCGAACGGAGGCCCACATGAACGCGAGACGTGCCGGAGTGGCCGCCGCCTTTGTCGTGCTGTTGACAGCGACGATCGTCGGCAGTGCGGGCGGCTCGGCCGGCGCTGCCACACGGTCCGACCCGGCTACTCCGGGCATCATCCAGTGTCCGCTCGACCTGCCGGCATGCCGCGTCAAACCGCACCCGGGCCAGGTCCGCTGAGATAAACGACGCTCGATATAGCGGCACCGGGCCGCCGTTAACGGATCGGCGGGCGAGCGCGGGCGGACTAGGCTCGGCGTCGATGGATTCGGATCCGATCCGCGGCCGGCGCGTCGAATCCCGGGGGAGTGTGGCGAGTCAACCGGCGCCACGACTGGCCGTCCGGGTTCTGGGTGAGCTGGTCCTTGTCGTCGACGGCCGGCCGGTCACGGTCACCACGGGGCGGCTGCGTGTGCTGCTCGCGGTGCTCGCGGTCGCCGCCGGGCGCGCGGTGTCGGTCGACCGGCTGGCGGGCGCGATCTGGGACGGTGACCCGCCGGCGAACATCCGCCGGACCGTGCAGACGTACGTGGCGCGGCTGCGTGGCATCGTCGGCACCGGCGCGATCGGCAAGACGCCGGGCGGCTACCTGCTCCGGGTCGACCCGACCGACGTCGACACGCGGCGGTTCGAAGACCTGCTGACGCTCGCCGCGCGGACTCCGGACCCGGCGGCCCGGTACGAGTTGCTGACCCGCGCGCTGCAGCTCTGGCGCGGGACGCCGTTCGAGAACGTGCCGTCGCGGCTGCTGGCCGAGTCCGAGGGGGCCAGGCTGCACGAGCGGTACCTCACCGCGCTGGAGCGGCGCGTCGACCTGGACCTCGCCGCCGGCCGCACCGACGCGGTCGTCGCCGAGCTGAGCGAGCTCGCCGTCCGGCATCCGTTGCGGGAGTCCCTGTGGGCACGGCTGCTGGTGGCGTTCGATCGGGCCGGCCGGCAGGCGGAGGCGCTGGCCAGCTACGAGACCATCCGGGCCCGGCTCGCCGACGAGCTGGGCGTGGCTCCGGGCCCGGAGCTGCAACAGATCTTCGCCGACCTGCTCGCGGGACACCCGATCGGTCAGCAGAAGCCGGCGGAGACGGCACCGGAGGAACCACCGCGAGCGGACGCGGCGCAGCCCGTCGTGCCGCGCCAGCTGCCCCCGCCGCTCGACGCGTTCACGGGCCGGCGCGCCGAGCTCAAGGAGCTGGACTCGCACGGCGCCGGCACCCGCGTCCCGGGCGCGACCCGGGTGGTGCTGGTGCACGGTCCTGCCGGCGTGGGCAAGACCGCGCTCGCCGTCGGCTGGGCCCACCAGGCGGCCGACCGGTTCCCCGACGGCCAGCTCTACGTGAACCTGCGCGGGTTCGACCCGGCCGGCGACGCCGCCGTCGAGCCCGCGGCCGCCGTCCGCACGTTCCTCGACGCGCTCGGCGTCGCCCCGGACGCGATACCCGCCGAGCCGGCGGCACAGGCCGCGCTGTACCGCAGCCGGCTCGCCGACCGACGGCTGCTGATGGTCCTCGACAACGCGCGCGACGCCACGCAGGTGCGTCCGCTGCTGCCGTCCGGGTCGGGGTGTCTCGTCCTGGTCACCAGCCGGGACCAGATGCCCGGGCTGATCGTCTCCGACGGCGCCCGACCGGTGGCGGTGGACCTGTTCAGCGACGCCGAGGCGTGGGAACTGCTCGGCCGGCGGCTGGGCGCCGACCGGGTGTCGCGGGAACCCGGCGCGGTCGAGCGGATCATCCGGCGCTGCGGGCAGCTGCCGCTCGCCCTGGCCGTCGTGGCCGCCCGCGCCGCGATCCACCCCGAGTTCGCGCTGGCCACGTTCGCCGCCGAACTCGAGGCGGCGGACGGCGGGCTCGACGCGTTCACCGTCACCGACGCGGCCACCGACCTGCGGGCGGTGTTCTCGTGGTCCTATCGCCGGCTCACCCCGGCGGCGGCGCGGTTGTTCCGGCTGCTCGCGCTGCAGCCCGGGGCCGAGGTGACCGTGCCGGGGGCCGCGAGCCTGGCCGGAGTGCCGCCACGCCGGGCGCGGCAGCTGGTGGCCGAGTTGACCGGGGCGCACCTGCTCACCGAGCGGGTGGCCGGCCGGTACGGCCTGCACGACCTGTTGCGCCGCTACGCGACCGAGCTGTCCACCGTGTACGACGACGAGGCCGACCGGTCGTCGGCGCTCCGGCGGGTGCTCGACCACTACCTCCACACCGGCGCCGCGGCGGCGCTGCTGCTGGACCCGAAACGGCTCCCGATCGCGCTCGACCGGCCCGCCCCGGAGGTGAGCGTGGAGCCGCTGCGCGACCGGGCGGAGGCCACCGCCTGGCTGGCCGCGGAGCGCACCACGATCCTGCGCGCCGCCGCCCTGGCGGCTGAGAACGGGCTGCTCGTCCACGCCTGGCAACTGGTGTGGGTCGTCGCCCAGTTCCTGTTCATCCATCTGTACTGGGCGGACCTCATCGCCAGCCAGGTGATCGCGCTGGACGCCACCTCGCGGCTCGGCGACCGGGCCGAGCAGGCCCGCGCCCACCGGTCCCTCGGCAGTGCGTACGCGGAAGTCGACCGTTATGAGGAGGCGTACCGGTCGCTGGAGTCCGCGCGGCGGCTGTACGAGGAGGTCGGTGACGCGGACGGCCAGGCGATCGTGTGCGGCATCCTCGGATCGGCGCTGGCCGGACAGCATCGATACGGCGAAGCGACCGAGCAGGCCTGGCGGGGGTGGCAGCTGGCCCGGGCGGCCGGTGACCGCCGCGCGGAGGGTAACTCGCTCAACGAGGTCGGCTGGTACCAGGCCAAACTCGGCAACTACGCCGAGACGCTGATCCAATGCCGCCGGGCACTGGGCATTCTGAACGAGATCGGCGATGAACGCGGCGCCGCCTGGGCGTGGTCGAGCGTCGGGTACGCCGAGCTGCGCCTGCACCGCCGGCGGCCGGCGCTGTACAGCTACCGGAAGGCCATCGACCTGTTCGAGCGGACCGGCGACCGGTACAGCCACGCGCGCGCCCTGCGGTGGCTCGGTGACGCCCACGCGGAACTCGGCGACCCGGACGCCGCCCGGGACGCCCGGCTGGCGGCGCTGCGGATCCTCGACGATCTCGGCCATCCCGACGCCGTCCGCCTGCGCGCCGCGATCGGCCGGCGCGGGAACGCCTCGGACGCCGGCCGGTAGGCGTGCGGGCGCAGCGGGAGGATGAGGTGATGAGGCCGCGCCCGTCCACACCGCCCGCCATTCCGCTCGGTGCCCTCGCCGTCCGGTCGCAACCGGTCCTCGCGGCCGCGGGTGGGCTGGTGCTACGCCCGTGGGAGCCGGCCGACGCGCCGGTCTTCCTCGCGGCCTATGAGGACCCGGAGATCCGGCACTGGCACACGCGCCGGCCCGGATCCGAGGACGAGGTCCGCGAGTGGTTCGACCGGTTCCGCCGGAACTGGGCGGAGGAGATCGGCGCGAGCTGGGCGGTGACCCGCGACGGGCGTGAGGTGCTGGGGCGGATCGCCATCGGCAGCGTAAACCTCGACGACGGCGTCGCCGGGTGTGCGTACTGGGTGCTCCGGGCGGCCCGGGGCGCGGGCGTGGCCTCCCGCGCGCTGACGGCGGTGAGTGCGTGGGCACTCGCCGAGGCAGGCTTCCACCGCTTGTACCTGGACCACTCGACGCGCAACCACGCGTCGTGCCGCGTCGCCGTCAAGGCGGGTTTCCGCCTGGAGGGCACCAAACGCAGCGACGCGATCCACTCCGACGGCCGCCACGACATGCACCTGCACGCCCGCATCCGCAGCGACCGGTAGAGCCCCGAGCCGTCGGGGAGGGCGATGGTGAGCGCCGCCTGCGGCGGGGACCCGATTCCGCCCACCCCCGTCGCGGGCGGAATCGGGTAGCCCCGGGACGGTCACTCTGAGTGGGGAGCGAACCAGCTCCCAGTCAGCGATCCCGGGCGTCGACCGATCGTCGACTCTTGATGCGACGATGCCATCGGCCGCTATCAGCGGCCTACGGTCGGCCTATCAGGCTGAGACAGGGGACGGTGGGTGGTGTGCGCTACCGGTTACTCGGTCCGCTCGAGATCGGCGACGGTGACCGTCCGTGGCGGCCCGGTGGACGGCGCGAACGGGCGGCCCTGTCGCTGTTCCTGTTGCGCCCGAACCGGCCGGTCGGCGTCGAGGAGCTGATCGAGGCCGCCTGGGACGCGGCACCGGCGACCGCCCGCCAGCAGGTGCACACCCTGGTGCACCGGCTGCGGTCGACGGTCGGGCCGCAGGTCCTCCGCACCGAGCCGCCCGGCTACGTGTTCGAGGTCGATCCGGCCGAGGTGGATCTCGACGTCTTCACCGCGCTGGCCGCCGAGGCCCGCCGCGCCGCCGCCGACGGCCGGCCCGACGAGGCGGTGGCGCTCTACCGGCGGGCCACCGGGTTGTGGCGCGGTCCGGCCCTGGCCGACCTGGACACCCGCCCGCTGGCGGCGGAGGCGGCCCGGCTGGGCGAGCTGCGGCTGGCGGTGCTGGCCGAGCGGTTCGACGCCGAACTCACCGCCGGCGTCGACCCGGTTCCGGAGCTGACCGCGTTGGTGGCGGAGCATCCGTACGCCGAGCGGCTCCGCGGCCAGCTGATGACCGCGCTGCACCAGGCCGGCCGGACCGCCGAGGCGCTGGCCCGCTACCGCGAGGGGCACCGCCAACTCGTCGGTGACCTGGGCATCGAGCCCGGTCCCGGGCTCCGCGAGATCCACCAGGAGATCCTGCGCGGCCCCTCGGGCGGGCAGAAGACGGCGGAGCCGGCGGACGTGGGCGATCCCGAGACCGGTGGCTGGCGGCCGCCCTGCCTGCTGCCGCCCCCGCTGCGGCTGATCGTCGGCCGCGACGACGCGATCGCCTGGCTGCGGGAGCGGGTCCGGGAGCGGCCGTCCGGCGACCATGACGGCACCCGGATCGTCGCGGTGCACGGCGCCGCCGGGGTCGGGAAGAGCGCGTTGGTGACCGCGGTGGCGCACCGCCTCCGGGCGGAGTTCCCGGACGGCCAGCTCTACGCCCGGCTCGGCGGTACGCAACCGGTGCGGCGCGGGGTGGCGGAGGCGCACGCGTCGGCCCTGATCGCGTTCGGGGTGCCGGCCTCGGCGATCCCGCCGGACCCGGTGGACCGGGAAGCGCTCTACCGCGCCCGGCTGGCCGGCCGGCGGCTGCTGCTGGTCCTCGACGACGCCCCCGACCCGGAGACCGTGCGTGCGCTCGCGCCGGGTACCGGCAGCGCGGTGCTGGTGACCAGCCGGCGGCGGTTGTTCGGTCTGACCGAGGCCGAACACCTGGAGCTCGGGCTGCTCGAGCCGGGCACGAGCCGCGCGCTGCTGGCCGACATCGTCGGCGCCGACCGCACGGACGCCGACCCCGTCGCCACCGACGAGGTGATCCGCTACTGCGGCGGCCTGCCGCTGGCCCTGTGCATCGCCGGCGCGCGGCTGGCGAGCCGCACCGGGCTTCCGGTCGCGAGCTACTCGCGGCGGCTGGCCGACGACCGCCGGCGGCTGGCGACACTGTCCACACAGGACGGTGGCGTCGAGGCGAGCATCCTGTTGTCGTACCAGGGGCTGGGGGAGCCGGCCCGCGCGGCGCTGCGGCGGTTGGCCTCGCTCACCACCGCGCCGTTCCCCGCCTGGATGGTCGCGGCGGTGCTCGACACCGGCGCGGCCGACGGCGAGCAGGTCGTCGACGAGCTCGTCGACGCCCACCTGCTGCAGTGCCAGGGCGAGGACGCGGTGGGTCAGGCGCGGTACCACTTCCACGACCTGGTGCGGCTCGTCGCCGTCGAGCGTGGCGCGGTCGACGACGGGCAGCCGGTCCTGCGCCGGGCGGCCGCCCGGATCCTGTCCGGCTGGCTCTCGCTCGTGCTCGTCGCCAGCGAAGGGTTCAGCGGCGACCGGCCGGCCCGCGTCTGGGCGGGCCGCACCGACGAGCCGGACCCCGTCCCGCGCTGGGTGGGCCTCGACACCGTGCTGCTGCACCACCTGGCGTGGCTCGACGTCGAGGCCGACATGCTCGCGGCCGCCGTCCAGCAGGCGTACGACCTCGGCCTGGACGACCTCTGCTGGCGGCTGGTCTGGGTGCTGCGCTCCTACCTGCAGCTCCGGGGTCACCGGCAGATGTGGCAGGACATCGCCGGAACCGGGCTCGCCGCCGCCCAGCGCCTCGGCGACCGGATGGCCGAGGGGTGCATGCGGTTGGCGTCGGCGCAACGGGTGACGGCGGAGGGCGGCGCGATCGACGACTCCGACGCGATCGCGGCCGACCGGATCTTCGCCGACCTCGGGTACCCGGGCGGCCGGGCGGCGGCGGCGTTCGTCCGGGGGGAGATGGCGGAGTTCCGCAACGACGGGGAGTCGGCCTGCCGGCATTTCGGGCAGGCGCTGGCGTACGCCCGCGACGCCGACGACGGATGCGTGGCGGCGAACGCCGAGGCGAAGCTGGTCGGGTGGCAGTACAAGGAGGACTCGCCGGTCGCCACCGCCGTCTACGCCCGGTGCAAGGACCGGTTGCGGCGGCTCGGCGCGCTCCTCGACGTCGCCCAGGTGGAGCGCCGGCTCGGGATGTGGCACGAACGCCACGGCCGCGGTCCGGAGGCCGCCGCCTGCTACCAGCGCGCCCTCCGCGACGCGAAGATCCTCCGCGACGAGACCGGCGTCGCCTACCTCAGCCTCGACGAGGGCCGGCTGCGCACCGTCGAGGGTGAACACGCGGCGGCGGCCGACCTCTTCGTCGAGGCCCTGACGCTGTTCGACCGGCACGGCAACGAGGGCGGAGCGGCGCGGGCCCGCTACGAGCTGGGCCTGCTGCGGCTGCTCCAGGGCCGCCGCGACGAGGCCCGCGTGCTGCTCACCGCCGCACACGAGCGCTTCGTGGCGCTCGGCCACGCCCGCTGGTCGGTGCGCACCGAGACCGAGCTGGCGCGCATCTACGCGGCGAGTTGACGCCGTCCTTCACCCACGGCGGATGAGGGGGATCGGCCCGCGGTCCGACAGGATCCCTTCCTGACAGCGGAGGCGACGGGAAGGGTTGACCATGTCTGACGATCTCGATGCGATGGGCCCGATCGACTACCTGGTCATCGAGTTCCCGGCGAACCACATCACCGGTGAGGCGTTGCCGTACCTGGTGGATCTGGTCGACCGCAACATCATCCGCATCCTCGACCTGATCTTCATCCGCAAGGAACTGGACGGCTCGGTGGCCGGCGTGGCGATCGCCGACCTCGACCACGACGGCAAGCTCGACCTCGCCGTGTTCGAGGGTGCCTCGTCCGGCCTCCTCCACGCCGAGGACACCGCACACGCCGGCGCGGTGCTGGAGCCCGGCTGCTCCGCGGCGGTTCTCGTGTACGAGAACCTGTGGGCGGCGCCGCTGGCCGTGGCGCTGCGTCACGGCGGCGGCCAGCTGGTCGCGAGCGGACGCATCCACATCCAGGCCGCGCTCGCCGCGCTGGATGCCGCCGACGTCAACGCCTGACCGAGTGCCGGCCCGGGCCGGCACCAGAATGGAGGACGCCATGCCTGGTCTACTGCGCGGGATCGCGCGCACGGCGGTTGTCGCCGGAACCGCCACCGCCGTGTCCAACCGCGTCTCGCGCCGGCAGGCCGGACGCTGGTCGGCGCACGGACAGCAGCAGCAGTACGAGCAGCAGCAGCAGCAGCCGCAGTACGCCCAGCCGCAGTACGCACCCCCGCCGGCCGCCGCGCCGGCCGCGCCGGCTGCGCCCGTCGATCCGATGACCCAGAAGATGGAGCAGCTCAAGCAGCTCGGGGACCTGAAGGCGCAGGGCGTGTTGACCGATGCGGAGTTCGAGGAACAGAAGCGTCGGATTCTCGGCTGACCGGATCGCCCTGATGGTCCGGGCCACCGGACCCGGACTGCTGGCCGCCCTGGTTCTCCCGCTCGTCATCGTGCTGGTCCCGGCCCGGGCCGCGGCGTTCGGCACGATCGACACCGGCGGGCAGAACCGGGAGCACGAGCGGATCACGCGCGCCGCGGTGGCCTGCGCGGCCGGGCCGGAGTCCGGCCGCGCCTGCTTCGAGCCACGCTCGGCCGACCAGCTCGCCGGCCACGGGAAGCGGTTCGGTGCGGTCGGGTCGCCGGATCTCACCGAACCGCTCGACCCGGCCGCCCACTGCGACGACGCCGACTACCTCGCCGGCGACTACCCGCGGACGCGCGACCGGGCCACGGCGAGCCTCCGCGACTGTGTCGACCATCTGCGTGGCCGGTTCCTCGAGGCCGTCGACGAAGCCGGGAACCTGCTCGACGCCGACGGCGCGATCGTCCCCGCCGCGGTGACCCTCGACGCCGACTGCGAGTTCGACGCCGCCCAGGAGAAGCGGTCCAAGTGCCGGTCCCTGGAGGGCTTCGGCCGGGCGTTGCACGGGGTGCAGGACTTCTACTCGCACAGCAACTGGACCGACGAGGCGGACCCGGCCCGTCCGGTCGGCGCCGACAACCCGCCCGGCCTGGGCCTGCCGGCGCCGAGCCCGGTCTTCGACCTGCGCGGCACGGGTGCGCCGAGCGTGCCCGACGGCCTGTCGACGGGATGTTTCGTCCTCCACGACAGCGTGCCCGGCGTGGAGAAGTGCGCGCTGCGCGTCACCCACGCGGGTCTCAACAAGGACCTCGGGCTGATCGACCCGAACACCGGCGAGGCGACGGATCCGGCGACGCCCCGGGGCCGGGTGGGCGGAAACTTCGCGCGGGCCGTGGCCGGTGCCGTCGAGGAGACGCGGCGGCAGTGGCGGGACCTCCGGTCCGAACTGGAGGACCGGTACGGCGCGCGGAAGGCGTCCCTCATGGTGTGCGCGCTGCGCCGTGACGATCCGGTGGCCGATTGCCGGATTCGCGGTGTACCGACCGTTCTCGCCGCGGGCGTCCTCGTCGGCGTCGTCGGCCTCGTGCTGTTCGGGCTGCGCCGGCAGGCCGTGCGAGGGCGCCGGCAGGCCGTTCGACGGCGCCGGGCCGGGTGACTCATCCCCGGCGGGGGATGCACGCACACCCGCCGGCGCATTCAATGCGCAGATGACAGACAGGCGTCCGACAGCGCTGGACCGTGCCGCGGCCGGTCGCGCCGCGCGGAAGGTGGCACCCCGTGCCGGCCACGCCGAGTACACACCGGCACCGAAGCGGCGCGATCCGATCGACGTGATCGAGGCACAGTCGGCGACCCGGGTGCCCGAGCTGGTCCCCATCCGGTACGCGCGGATGACCGAGTCCCCGTTCCGGTTCTACCGCGGCGCCGCCGCGATCATGGCGATGGACCTGGCGGAGACGCCGCGGTCCGGGATCTCCGCGCAACTGTGCGGCGACGCCCACATGCTCAACTTCCGGCTGCTCGCCTCGCCCGAGCGGAACCTGCTGTTCGACATCAACGACTTCGACGAGACGCTGCCGGGTCCCTGGGAGTGGGACCTCAAACGACTGGTCACGAGCCTGGTCATCGCCGGACGGCAGAACGGCTTCGCCACCCGGCAACGGCGCGACGTCGTCGTCGCCACGGCCCGGTCCTACCGCGAGTCGATGCGCCGCTTCGCCGCGATGCGCAACCTCGAGGTGTGGTACGCCAAGGTGGACGTCGACGTCGTGCAGAAGTTGTACGCCACGCAGCTGCGCAAGACCGGCCGCGACCGGCTGGCCAAGGCCATCTCGAAGGCCCGCTCCAAGGACAACCTGATGGCCTTCGACCGCCTCACGTACGTCGTCGACGGCCAGCGCCGGATCACGTCGGATCCGCCGCTGCTCCAACCGATCGGTGACCTGCTGCCCGACCTCGAACGGGCCGAGCTGGAGGACACCATCCGCGGACTGATCCGCGGCTACTGCGAGTCCCTGCCGTCGGAACGGCGGGCGCTGGTGGAGCAGTTCGAGTTCGTCGACATGGCCCGGAAGGTGGTCGGTGTCGGCAGCGTGGGAACCCGGTGCTGGATCATCCTCATGCTCGGGCGCGACGAACGGGATCCGTTGCTGCTGCAGGTGAAGGAGGCGGGGCCGTCGGTGCTCGCCGAGCACGTCGGCCCGAGCCGGTACGCCAACCAGGGCCAGCGCGTGGTCGCCGGGCAGCGGCTGATGCAGGCCGCCGGTGACACGTTCCTCGGCTGGCAGACCGTCCAGGGGATCGACGGCGCCACCCGGGACTTCTACGTCCGCCAGCTCTACGACTGGAAGGGCATCGCCATCGCCGAGCAGATGCCCCCGGAAGGGATGCTGCGCTTCGGCGAACTGTGCGGTCACACGCTGGCCCGGGCGCACGCGCGGTCCGGCGACCGGATCGGCATCGCCGAGTACCTCGGCAGCAGCGACGCCGTCGACCAGGCCCTGGCCCCGTTCGCGGAGAGCTACGCCGACCAGAACGAACGCGACCACGCCGCGCTCGTCGAGGCGGTCCGCACGGGGCGGGTCGAGGCCGCGTCCGTGCCCTGATCTTCGCTGTGATCAGAGCGGGGTGTAGCGGATCTCCACCGGACCGGGATCGGTCGGGCTCAGGCCCTCGTAGAAGGCCGTCACCACCCCGGCTCCGCCGGCGCCGAGCAGGAATCCGACGCCCGCCGTCGACCACCGCGGGTCGCCGGTGCGCGCGTCGAACACGACCACCCGGGTGGCCGGGGCGTTCTCGGCGTCGGCCGCGTCGGCGACGGGAAGCACGAACGCGTCGGCCAGCCCCGCGTGCCGGAGGTTGAGCTCGTTCGGCGCGAGGTCGTTGGCCGGCGGCAGGGTCCGGCGCCAGCGTTCGGCGCCACCCGCGAGGTCGACGGCCACCAGCGCGCCGAGCCCGTGTCCGGCGCGGGCGAGCAGCGTGTCGCCGGCGAGCGTCATCGGGTACGTCCCGGGCGGGCCGGTCCACCGGACGGCGCCGCTGACGACGTCGCGCACCTGCCCCTCCTCGGCGGGCGTGCTCGCCAGCAGCGACCGGCCGCCGACCACGAGCGGCCGCCAGGCGCCGCCGCACCACGCGTCCTTGTCGGTGCGCCACAGCGTCCACTGGCCGACCGGGCCCTGCCACCGCGTCGCGGCCGTTCCCGTGTCGATCGCGGTGACCGGAAGGGCGCAGTCGGAACTCTGCTCGTTCCAGGTGAGCAGCGTGTCGCCGATCCGGCTCTCGCCGCGCTCCCGGAACTCCTGGTCGCCGGGGAGTCGGACCAGGTCGGCGCCGGTGTCGGCGGACAGGCTCCAGTTCACCCACATGCCCGACGCCTGGCGGACGCCGGCGACCACCGGGCCGGGCGGTGCCGCGGCGAGCGGGTCGGCGTCGTCGCCGGTGGCGGACCCGGCGAGCCGGACGTGGCTGGCGAACTCCCGCTTCCAGCGGGCGGTTCCGGCCAGGTCGTAGGCGACCAGCCGGGTGCCGGAGGTGTCGACAATGCTTTCGACCAGGTACACGCCCGTGGTCGTCACCGCGACGGAGTTCGGCAGGCCGGAGCCCCGCAACTCGGGTCGCTCCGCGCCGGTGGCGAGGTCGACCAGCCGCACCCGGTCGCCCTCGTCGACGACGAGCGTGGTGCCCGCGACCCGGACCTGGCGGACGGCCGAGCCGGTCGACTCCTTCCGCTGCCAGCGTGCCGCGCCGTCGGACCGGGCGAGCACCACCACGCCGTTGTCCGCCTCGACCACCACCGCGTCGCCGGCGACCTGTGCCCGCGCCGGGCGGCCGAAGCCGTCGGGCATCCGCACCGACCACGCCGGGTCGCGGTGGGGTCCGGTGTCGAACCGGTCGGGATCGGGACCGCCGTCGTCGTCGGTGCAGCCGGCCAGCAGGAGCACGGCGACGACGGCGGACCCGACCCAGCTCTTGACCCGGCCCACTCCTGGCTCCCGGATCAGACGATCGGCTCGTTGGTGATGTACTCGTTGAACACCTGCGAGGAGTGGTGGTCCTCGGCCCCGTACGCCTCATTGATCCTGTCGAGCAGGCCGCCGAGCGCGTCCATCCGGGCGTCGCTGTGCAGGTACAGCAGATAGTCGCGGGTCATCACGGTCATCACCCGCTGGTAGAACTTCTGGCCCGCCGCGCCGAACGCCTGCGGGGTGAAGTAGTTCAGGTTGACCTTGATCTGGTTGGTCATCGCCTTGTTCCAGTAGGTGCCGTTGTCGCGGAAGACGTTGATCAGCTCCTGCATCATGCCGGTGTCGATCGCGACGCCCCGGCCGCCCGGTACCTGTGCGAACGCCGGCGAGTGCTCGCTCTTGGGCATCCACCGGTCCTTGATCTGGGTGGGGTCCCAGTTCGGGTCGGCCGCGGTGGTGTTCGGCATCGGGAGCTGGTACCCGGTCGGGCCCATGAAGTGCATGGCCGCCCGGCCGCTCGGGCCGCTGCCGAGGTCGACAAGGTTCGTGCGGCCGCCCTCCACCTGGGCGATCTTGTCGTCTGCCTTGTACTTCTCGGCGACCAGCTTCTGCAACTCGACGTAGATGTTTTTGACGAAGTTGACGAACGCCATCACGAGGTTCAGCACGGCCGGCTTCGCGCTCTTCTTCTTGGCGTCGGCGTCCTTGCCCGTCGCGCTCATGAGCGCGGCGTACACGTCGTTGACGAGCGTGGAGATGTGCTCGACGATCTGGATCCAGAGCGCCTGCAACGCCTGCCGGAAGTCACCGACCGCCTCGGCGGTGAGCTTGGCGTTGTCCTCCACCTGTGTGATCGCGCCGGTGAGGATCGGCACGTACCCCGCGAACGCCTCCGCACCCCGGCCGATCCACGCCGTGGTGAACGAGGCGTTGCCCCGATCGATCGCGGCGCGGGCCTCACCGACGGACGGCGCGACCTCGCTGTACAACAGCTTGACCCCGCCGTCGAGCTTGTCGGGGTCACCCCGGATGTCGACGGCGTCGCGGACGCCTTCCAGGAACTTGCCGGCGGCGTCCCAGTCGATGTCGAAGATGTACTCCCACGCCCGCTTGGCCGCCTCCCGGAATCCGCCGTCGAGGGGCAGCATCGGCCAGGTGTCGTGCGGCGAGACGTACTCGTCTTCCATGTGTTTTCCCCCGGGGTGAATCGCCTATCGGGTTACGCCGAAGGCGTCTCGGACCATGGACGCCGGCTCCGGCGGCTGCAACGGAAGGCCCGCGGCCCGCAGCGCCTCGGCCCGGGCGTCCTGGTGGGCGCGGTCGCGCAGGTTCGTGGCCGCCTCCTGCGCCGACCGGACCGCCGTGCCGATCTGGTCGCCGAGCAACGCGGCCGTTGGCCGGCGCGCCCCGGTGAACCGGATCGTGACCTGGGTGGCCGTGCCGTGCCCGTCGCAGACCACGGTGACGTCGCCGCCGGCGGTGGCCGCCCGCACCTGCGCGGCGTCGAGGCGCAGCCGCAGTGCGTGCAACCGGCTCGCGAGATCGTCGAGCGACTCGATGCCGGTGGGGGCCGCCGCGGTCGGCACGGCCGGCGCGCCGGCCGCGCCCGCGGCGCCCGCGGCCTCTCGCAGACCGGCGAGCACCACCGAGCCGACCTCGTCGGCGGGCGCGGTGCCGTACCAGCGCTCGGCGAGCTCGATCTTCTGGACGACGCCGGTGCCGTCGAGCACGATGCTGACCGCGCCGTCGCCCGCGGTGACGGTGGTGCGTGACTCGGCGAGCTCGCGCTCGGCCTCCTTGGCCCGGTACCGGAGTTCGTCGACGTTGCGTTCCATCACGACGATGCGGCCTTGGTAGTGCTCCGACCGGCGGTCGGACTCGACGCGTGCCTCCGCCAGGTGCTCTATCGGGTCGAACGCCATGAATCAACGCCCCGTTCCGCGCTCGTGAGGGTTAGACCGTATCAGGATGCGTCAATGATCCGACCCACAGATACACCGTCGTTTTCCGAACAGTACTCATGTCTTTGTCGATCAATGCAACACGGGCGCCGGGAACCGTGCGACCCCACCCAGCATCCGCTGTTCGAGATCGGTCGGGTCCAGGGTGGCCCACCGGACGACGCCGTTGCTCACCACCGTCACCATCGACGACCCGATACGCGCCATCCAGGACTCGGCGTGCGCCGCACCGACGGCGGGCGCGGCGAGTGCGGCCTCCGGCCCGGTGAGCGGTTGCATCACCACGAGATCGGCGCCCGTCAGGAGGTCCTGATCGGCGAGGGTGATCTCGTGGCGAACCACCATGACCGCGCGGTTGTCGCCGGCCGGTTCGAGGTGCCGCCAACCCACCGGGCCGATGTCGACCACAAGCACCTCGGGCCGGCCGCCGCCGGGCGGCGGCAGCCGCTCCCCGGGCGACAGGAAGACGAAGCAGCCCGGGCCGACGCCGGTCTGCTGGACGAAGCGTTGCCAGTCGGGCGGTCGCGCGGTCTGCAGGGCGACGCGCGCGCCGAGCGCGATGAGCCGCAGCACCAGCACCTGCGCGGCGACCAGCCCGCCGACGACGGCCACCCGGGTCGGCTCGACGCGGAACATCCGGACGACGACCGGCCGTTGCTGGCGGTCGCGACCGAGCATCAGCCCACCGCCGCCGGCCGTCGCCACGAGCGCCTCCGCCGGCACCGTCGCGGCGGCCCGGCCGGACGGGCGACCGTCGGCGGGGTGCGGCACCCAGCCCAGCGGCAGCGTCGCCACCAGGCCGGCGCACTGGCGCCCGTCGAGCCGGTCGACCGCGCCGCCCGCGGCCCGCACCTGTGACACCAGCCGGTCGACGGCTGCGCGGTGCACGCCCGGGTCGGCCGCCGACACCCGCACGACGACGGCGGCGCCGGTCTCGCCGTGCCGGCTCCGCGCCGGGTCACGCACCACCGTGAGCCCGACGGTGACCGTCGACGCGGGCAGCCCGAGCGCCACCTGGTCGACCGACCAGCCCCCGGCGGGCCACCGGGTGACGCGGCAGGTGGTGTGCCGGACGGCTCCGCCGTGCCAGGCGTTCCAGCCTTCGCGGCCGAGTTCGGGCCCCCGGGCGCGGGCCTGCCGCCCGCCGTACACGCCGCCGTCGCCGGGTGGCGACACGTCGAGCCGGGCCGCGGTCGCGATCGCCGCCAACGACTCCTGTCGTCCGAGCAGCCGGACCGGCACCTGTTCCCGGCGCAACCGCCGGCGGGTACGGCGCACCGCGTTGAGGAGCACGGGTTCCAGGTCGCGGTCGTCGAGATGGTCGGCGGTGCGCGGGGTCTGGATGGTCAGCCAGCAGCGGCGCGTCATCGGCACCCGGTTCCCGGCCAGGGCGCGGTAGGACTCCGGCGCGAGACCGGCCGACGCGGGCTCGGCGGGAACGGGCGTCGCCTGCACCAGCAGTTGCACGGTGGTCGGCAGCGGGTCGTTCTCGGCGGCCGGCAGCAGGGACGACAGCGAGGGCAGCGTCCGCTCCTGCCCGACGAACAGCGTGCGGTCGTCGGGCAGGATCTCCAGGACGGCCGTGAGCCCGGCCGGGTGCGCGATCAGGCCCACCGGTTCGTCCTCGTCGAGAGTCGCCTCGGCGAGCACCGCGCCCGGCACGACGAAGTCGAGGAACGCCCGCCGGGGATCGTCGGCCGGACGGCCGGGGCCGGGTACCGGCGCGAGGAACGTGCGCCGGCGCCAGGAGTAACCCAGCAGCACGCCGATCCACTGGTACAGCCAGCGTCCGTGCCACGGGAGGACGGTCGGCGCGAGCAGCAGCGCGGCGGCGGCCACCGTCAGGCCGAGCCACACCGGGTCGGCGCCGAGCCCGACCGCGACCAGGGTCGCGGCGAGCTGCCAGCAGACCACCTGGGTGAGCGTCAACCGGCGGCGCCGCGGCGCGACGAGGGTCACGGTGGAACCGACCGGTGCGCCGGTCGCGGACGGGCCCGGCCGGGCCGGCCGTGGCGGCACGGTCGCCCGGGCGCGGACCGGGCCGGACCGTTGATCCGGTGGTGGTCCGGGATGCGGTCGTTCGCGAGGTGGAACCGTCATCCGAGCCCCCGTTTCGCGCGGAGTGTTTGTTTTGCTGATGCTGCGAATACTCGCAGAGCGGGCGTTGTTTCCTGATCACCGAGATACACCGGCGTCGGCGATCAAGCTAGCGTATGTCTCACGAGGGGGATGCCGATGGAGGACGACGAGTTGCTGTGGCAGCCGCCCGCCGACGGTGTTCCGCCGGTCGTCGGCAAGCGCGAGCCCGGAACCAACGAGCCGATGATGCACTACGACACCGATGGGGAAATCTCTTTTCCGGATGAGCGACCCGACGACGGTGTCGAGGTGTCGATTTCATTCTGAATGAAGTATTGAGGGCAACGGATATTGATGTGAGGCGCTAGCCTGGCCGGCAGTAGCGGTTGTCGCGGCTCTCCGACCCGGGCGAGCCTGGACTCATGGGGGTGACCATTGTGGCGCTCAATGCCGTAACGCCTGAACTTCAGCTCGCGGCCAACAAGGCCGACGAGGGTGGCGGCCAGATCGCGCAGATGCTCAGCGCTCTGCTCATCGGGCTCGAGCCGATGTCGGCCGGGTTCATCGGCCAGGCCGGCGGCACCTTCCAGAAGGTGAAGGCCGACATCAACAACGATCTCGTGGTCATTGTCGACGCGCTGAACGAGGTCGCCGAGGGCGTCCGCACCGCGGGTCGCGACTTCGACGTGTCCGACACCGAGGCCCACGAGGAAGTCACCCGGGCCGCGGCCGACGCCGGAACCATCGTGAGCCGCCTTCGCGGCGGCGGTGCCTGATCGATCGAGGGAAGGACGACGACAATGGGCCAGCCCGTCGGCGGTCAGATTCTTTACAACTTCAGCACGATGTCGGAGGCTGTCGCCGCGATCGACACCGCCATCAGCAAGATGCGCGGAACGCTCACCGAGATCGAGGCCGGTCTCCGGCCGCTGGAGACCGGTGCGTGGGAGTCGGAGGCGCAGGAGGCGTACCGGATCCGCAAGGAGCGGTGGAACACGTCCGCCAACCACATCGCGATGATCCTCGGCCAGATCAAGGTCGCGGTCACCAACTCCGCCGAGCGCATGCAGGCGACCGACCGCAAGGCCGCCGGCTACTTCCCCTAAAGGTTCGTGTGTCCGTCGACAACGCCACCGGGTCCGGCCTGCTCCCGGTCGGGCCCGCGAGGCTGAGGAGATCCGTTGCCCAGCCGTCGCGACCAGTTGTTCAGCTACCAGTTCATGGTGCAGCGGGTGGTTTCGGCGTTCGTGTACCGGGATGCCGAGGCGGCCAAGGTCCCCTTTCCGCGCGCGTTGAGCACGTTGTTCGTCGGCTCGATGATCGCTGTTCTCGCTCTCGCCGCCGTCGGGGTGTTCGGTGTGCTGTCTCCGGGCGGAAAGAACAGTTGGCGCAACGACCGGGTGCTGATCGTCGAGAAGGAGACCGGCGCCCGTTACGTGTACCTGAACAAGCGCCTGCACCCCGTCGTCAACTACGTCTCGGCCCGCCTGATCATCAAGGCGGCGAAGCCCGGCGTCGTCCGGGTGAGCCAGTCGTCGCTGCGCGGCACCGCCCGCGGTGAGCCGCTCGGAATCCCGGGCGTGCCCGACACGCTGCCCGACCGCGGGCACCTGCTGAAGAGCCGGTGGACGCTGTGCACCCGGCCGGCGCCCACCGAGACCGGCCAGATGGTGCCCGCCGCGGCGCTGTATGTCGGGCTGTCCGGGACATCGGGAACGCCGCCCGGCGACCGCGCGCTGCTCGTGAAGCAGAACCAGGACGAGGTCGTGTACCTGATCTGGCGCAACCGCCGGTTCCCGGTGAACAGCCCACAGCTCGTCCTGCGCGCGCTCGGCCTCGGCCAGGCACCCGTCGTTCCGGTCGCGTCGGCGTGGATCAACGCCGTCCCGCTCGGCGCGGCGCTCGGCCCGATCGCCATCGACGGCCGCGGCCAGGCCTCGGCGCTGAGCGGCGTCCGCATCGGGCAGGTCCTGGTGGCGAAGTCGCAGAGCGGCGTGGAGCAGTACTACGTCGCGCTCGCCGACGGCATCGCCGACATCACGGTCGCCCAGGTCGACATCCTGCTCAACGACCCGGCGACCGACGCCGCGTACCCGGGCGAACAGAAGCGGCGCATCGAGCGCACCGACCTGGCGAGCGCTCGGCGGTCGGCGCGGGTGATTCTGCCGGCGATCGGCGAGACCGCACCCCCGCCACGGACCCCGGAACTCGTTCCGGTCGCCGGCACCAGCCCGCTGTGCGCCGCGTTCGGCGGCGCCGCCGCGCCACCGGCGATCACCGTGGACGCCGGCCTGCCCGCCCCGGGATCCGGGATCCGGGCAGCGGCCCGCGGGCAGAACGTCACGGCCGACGAGATCGTGCTGCCGGCCGGCGACGGCGTACTCGTGGAAGCCATGGTGACCGGCGAAGCCAGCTCCGGCACGCTGGCGGTCGTCACCGATCTCGGCGTGCGGTACCCGCTGGCGTCCCGCGAGGTGGCCGGCTACCTCGGCTACTCCGAGGGGAACGCGGTGAAGATGCCGGCGGCGCTGGTCGCGATGCTGCGGGAGGGGCCCTCGCTCGACCCGGAGCGGGCCGTCCTGCCGGTCGGGGCCTCATGAACCGGGATCGGCCGCGCCGCGTGCGAACGGGTATGTGGTGGGCGCGGGTCGCGGTCTCGGTGCTGATGTCGGCCGCCGGCGTGGCGGTGGGGGTGGCGACCCCGGCCGCCGCGGCGACGTGCACGTCGCCGATCCAGCCCGCCGAGGTGTCGCAACCGGTGCCGTGGGCGCAGAAGCTGCTCGCCCCGGAGCGTGCCTGGCCGTTGGCCGACGGCACCGGTGTGCGGGTCGCCGTGATCGACTCCGGCGTCGACCAGAGCCACCCGCAGCTGGTCGGAAAGGTCGACCGCGGCCGGGACTACCTGTACATCAAGGGCGACACCGGCGCGCGCGACTGCATCGGGCACGGCACCGCGGTCGGCAGCATCATCGCGGCGCAGGGGGCCGCCGGCACCGGTTTCCGCGGCGTCGCGCCGGGCGCGCGGATCATTCCGTTGACCGTCAGCGAACGGCGCGACGACGCGAAGGGCCAGAGCGGCCAGACCGTGACGGCGGCCGAGTTCGCCACCGCGGTCCGCGACGCCGTCGTCTTCGGCGCGCGGGTCATCAACATCTCCGCGGTGTTCGCCGGCGACGAACCGGCCGTGCGCGCGGCGATCAAGTTCGCCGTCGACAGCGACGTCGTGGTGGTGGCCGCGGTCGGCAACGCCGCCGAGGACGGCAATCCCACGCCGTATCCCGCGGCATACCCCGACGTGGTCGGCGTCGGCGCCATCGACCAGACCGGCCGGCGGGTGCGCACGTCGGGCCGGGGAACGTTCGTCGACCTGGTGGCGCCGGGCAACGAAATCACGGCGGCGGTTCCGGGCCGCGGCCACGCGAGTTACACCGGGACCAGTTTCGCCACCCCGTTCGTGGCGGGTGTGGCGGCGCTGGTCCGTCAGTACCGGCCGGAGCTTTCCGCGCGCGACGTGTCGACGCGGTTGATCGCGACCGCGAGCCCGGCCGCCGGCGGGGCCGACAGCCCGGGTTACGGGCACGGGATCGTCGACCCGTACCGGGCCGTCGCCGAGCAGATCCACGCGTCGCCGGCACCGGCCGCTGCGCCGAGGGCGGTGCGTCAGGTGGTCGATCCCGAGCAGGTCGCCCGGGAGAAGGAACTGAAGCGGCTGACCCGGGCGGCGCTCGCGGTGGGGATCGTCGTTCTGTCGTTGGCAATTCTCGCGGTGGTCGTCGGACTGGTCCGCGGGCCGGGCCGCGCGCGGCGGTGGCGGCCGGGACGCGTCGACCGTCCACCGCCGGCCAGCAGTCCGCCGGACGAGGCACCGGCGGCGCTGTTCGACGACCTGGACCGGGTGGAGCAGGCATTGATCGATCGGGGGCGGTAGATGGAAAGCAACGGTGAACGTCGTACCCGGACACTATTCTGTAAGGGATTCAACTCGTCGATGTCACGTCGCTCGGGGGAGGCAACATGACAGAGAAGCCCGGCTGGATCAGCGATCAGCCCGTCACCATGGAGATCGACGGGCTTCGTTCATTCGCCAACTACATCCAACAGGAGCTCGACCTCAACGTGAAACCGAACGTGGAGAAGGTGCTCGGCAAGCTCGGGCCGCCGGAGCATCTCACGTTCGGTGGCAACGGCGAATATCACCAGGGTCGCGTGATCGGCAACTACCACTCCGCCGCGATCGACGCCGGTCGCAAGCTGATGGCCAGCCTGCAACAGGGTCTGCAGGCGATCGCGTGGGCCTCCCACAACATCGCGAACGACCACGAGAGCGCCGACGAGTTGAACCGCATGGATCTCACGCGGGTCGACGGCTACTTCAACCCGGCCGATCGCAGCCGGACCCTCGCCGACAGCAACCTTCCCGAACCGCCGCCGGCGAACGTGGCCTGAGAGGAGGCAGCACCCATGGCAGACTTCGATCAGCTCAACCTCGACCAGTTGCTCGCGGTGGCACAGGCCAACCGCACCGGTGAGATGGCGACCCAGGCCGAGGGCTGGGATGCCGCCTCGTGGTTGTTCGAGGCGCAACTGGCGCGCCTGAACGAGGCCGTCAAGCACCTGAAGACGGTGTGGGACAGCCCGGCGGCCGACCGGTTCGTCGAAGAGATCGCGAAGGTCCAGGAGACGCTCAACCTCAGCCAGGTCAAGGCGTCCGGCAACGCGAGTGCGTGGCGCGAGATCGCCACCCGGAACACCCAACTGGTCGACGAGTTGGCCGAGATCGAGTCCCGTCGCCACTTCGCCGTCGCCAATGCCAAGGACATCTACGAGGCGCAGAAGCGGCAGGACGAGGAGAACTTCAACTGGCACTGGGGCGGCCTCAGCGACCTGACCGACAATCCCGAGCCACCCAACACCGCGGCCATCGAGCGCGGTTACGACGTCGAGGCGCGCCAGGCGATGGCCGCCGCCGACCGGGATTTCACCAGCCAGTACCTCACGAACCTGTGGGAACTGCCGGTTTATCAGGGTCCGGAGTACGCCGAGCAACCAGACCGCTATTCCGGGTCCGGCGCCGGCGCCGGCTACGGCGGTAGCGCCGGTGGTGTCGCCGCGACGCCGCGCGGTGGCGTCGCGCCGCCCGGGTCGATCGCGCCACCCGGATCGGTCGTGCCGCCCGGGTTGGAGCCGCCGCCCGGTTCGGTCGCGCCGCCCGGTGGCGGTCCGATCCTCACGGGTCCGCCGGCAGCCCCGCCCGCACCCCCGCCGCCCGCCCCACCCGCGCCGCCGCCGATCGCACCTCCGCCGAGTGGGCCACCACCCGGCCCGGTTCCGGTGCCGCCGATCATGCCGCCACCGGGCGGGGGACGGGTTCCGCCGCCGCCGCGGCCGGGTGCGCCGGCCCGCCCGCCGCTGATCCCGTCCCCGCCGCCGTCGAGCCCGCCGGTCACCGGTGGCCGTCCGGTTCCGCCGGGGGTGCGGCCGCCGCCACCGGGTGGTGGTGGCGGTATCC
>NZ_BOPG01000119.1 GCF_016863635.1 Virgisporangium aurantiacum
GGCCGCCCAGTGGTGGCAGCGGCATTCGGCCGCCGGTGAATCCGCCGGTGGGTGCGCGGCCGCCGGGTGGTGGTAGCGGTGTTCGGCCGCCGGTGGGCGGTTCGCCCGGCGCTCCCGGTCCCCGGCCGCCCGGTGGTGGTGGCGGTGTCCGGCCGCTGGTGGGTGGTTCGCCGGGTGCTCCCGGTCCGCGGCCGCCGGGCGGTGGTAGCGGTGTCCGGCCGCCCGCCGGTGGCAGCGGCATTCGGCCGCCCGCCGGTGGTAGCGGTGTCCGGCCGCCCGCCGGAGCTGCCGGTGGGCGTTCGTCGATCGGCGCGCCCGGCCCGGCTTCCGCGCGCGGTCCGGGTGGTCCCGGCGTCACGCCGCCCGGTCGCGCCGGCGCCGGCACCACCGGGTCCAACGTTCCCGGTGGTGGTGCGTCGGGCCGGCCGTCCGCACCGCGGGTGGTCGATCCGGTGACGGGCCGGTCCGGTCCCGCCCTCGGCCGGCCCCCGACCGACGGTCGCACCGGCGCCGGCCGGCCCGCGTCGGGCGGTGGCGCGCGGCTGCCGGCGGCGGGAGCGGGACACTCCGGAGTCGTGGGACCGCGGGCGGCGGGAGGTCCGGATGCCGGGGGAGCGGGCGGCGTCCACGGGCAGTCCGGCCGCCGCCGTGACGACGGCGACCGGGATCCGTGGTTCGTCGACGACGATCTGCCGGCGGTCGTCGAGCCGGTGGACCGTACCGAACCGGGCGGCGAGGGTGCCGGCCCGCATCTGGGCGGAGGCCGGCAGCGCTGATGCGCAGGCGTCTCGGACGAAGCACGGCGGCCGCCGTCATGGGAGTGATCCTGTCGACGGCGGTCGCGGTTCCGGCGCGGGCCGACGCGGTTCGCGACCAGCAGTGGTACCTCGGCTTCCTGCGGATGGCGGAGGCCAACCGGATCGCCGACGGCAGTGGTACGACCGTCGCGGTGCTCGACTCCGGCGTCGACGCGACCCAGCCCGACCTCGCCGGCGCCGTGCTGGCCGGCATCGACTCGTTCACGTCCAGCCAGGACGGCCGGACCGACCCGGATCCCAAGCGGCACGGCACCGGCATCGCCGCGATGTCCGCCGGACGCGGGCACGGCGCGAACGGCGCCGACGGCATCCGCGGCATCGCCCCGAAGGCGAACATCCTGCCGGCCACGGTCTGGCCGCCGGGCTCCGTCGGTTCGCGGCCCGACAACATCGCGTTCGCCATCCGGTGGGCCGTCGACAGCGGCGCCGACGTCATCTGTATCGCCGGTGGCGGCATGTCCGACCCCGCGCAGAGCGACGCGATCGACTACGCGATCGGCAAGGGCGTGCCGATCGTCGCGGCCATCGGCAACATCGAGACCCGGAACGGGCACGACCTGAGCCTCCCGGTGTCACCGGGCACCGACGACGGCGTCTTCGGTGTCGGCTCGGTCGGCCGCGACGGCAGCCGCTCGCCGTTCTCCGTCGTCACCGTCCTGCTCGACTTCGTGGTGCCGGGCGACGACGTGCCGGCCCCGAAAGCGGGTGGTGGCTACACCACCGTCGAGGGCACCAGCGTGTCCGCCGCGATCCTGGCCGGCATCGTGGCGCTGGTGCGGCAGAAGCGGCCGAACCTCACCCCGCCGCAGCTCTACGACCTGCTGAAGGCCACCGCCACCGACAAGGGAACGCCGGGCTTCGACAGCGAGTACGGCTGGGGCGTCGTCGATCCGGTGAAGGCGCTGACCGCGCCCGATCCGGTGACGTCCACGCCGCCGGCCGCGCCGGCGAACCCACCGCCGGCGATCGCAGAGCCCTCGTTCTGGGAGGGCGACACCATCGTCGCGCTAGCGGTGGCCACCGTGATCTGGGGCGGCGGGCTGGCCCTGGTCGTCTTCCTGATCGTGTTCCTCCGGCGTCGGATCAGGCGCCGTCGTCGGGAGGCAGCCACGCGAGCTGAACCAGCCGCGAACCGTCGCGGCGGTTGACCAGGAATCCCCGCCCCGGCGGCAGCCGCATCGGACGCACGGTGCCGATCAGCGCGCCCTCCTCCCGCTCGCCCGACATCACGATGCCCGGTGAGCCGATCTCGCGCAGACGCGACAGGAACGTCTCGAACAGCGACCGGCCGGCCCCGCCGCTGCGACGGGTCAGGATGATGTGCAGGCCGATGTCGCGGGCCTGCATGGCGTACTCGAGCAGCGGCATCAGCGGGTTCAGCGGGGCCGCCGTCACCAGGTCGTAGTCGTCGACGAGCAGGAACAGGCTCGGACCCTGCCACCAGTTGCGTGCCCGGAGCTGCTCTGCGCTGATCTCGGCGCCCGGCAACCGTTCGCGCATCGCGGTGACGACCTGGGTGACGACGGCCTCCGTGGTCGGCGAGTTGCTGGCGTAGCCGATCAGGTGGTCCTCCGACAGCGCACCGAGCAGGCTGCGCCGGTAGTCGACGGCGATGATGCACGCCTCGTCGGGTGTGTAGCGTTCGGCGATGCTCTTCGCGATCACCCGCAGGAAGTTCGTCTTTCCGCTCTCGGTGTCGGCGAAGACGATGCAGTGCGGCTCCGCACCGAAGTCGAGGTGCACCGGGCCGAGGTCGCTCTCGGCGATGCCGATCGGGACCCGCCACTTCGTCGGGCCGGAGTTCGCCGGCTGCGGCAGGCTCTCGAACGCGATCTTGTCCGGCAGCAACCGGACCGCCGGCGCCGGTTGGCCGCGCCAGGCGTTGCGGACGGCGTGGATCAGCCCCTCGATGCCGGCCGGCAGGTCGCCGACCTCGTCGCTGCCGTCGATGCGGGGCAGGATCGTGAGGCTGTGCAGCCCTTCCGGGCTCAGGCCCCGGCCCGGCCGGTCGACCGGCACGTTCGCGGCGACGCGCCGCCCGAACGCGGAGTCGACCACGTCGCCGAGGCGCAGTTCGAGCTTGGTGCCGAACAGGTCGCGGACGGTGTGGCGCAGGTCCATCCAGCGCGTGGCCGTCGCGACCAGGTGCACGCCGAACGTCAGGCCGCGGGTGGCGATGTCGGTGACCATCGCCTCCAGGTCCTCGAACTCCGTCCGCAACGTCCCCCAGCCGTCGACCACCAGGAACACGTCGCCGTACGGGTCGTCGGGGAACCGGCCGGCGCGGCGCAGGTCGCGGTAGGACTCCATCGAGTCGATCGCCTGCGCGGCGAAGTGCTGCTCGCGCGCCCGCATGACGAGGTGGACCTCCGCGACGGTGCGCCGGACCTGGTCGACGTCGAGCCGGCTCCACGCGCCACCGACGTGCGGCAGCCCGCGCAGGGTCAGCAGCGCGCCGCCGCCGAAGTCGAGGCAGTAGAACTGGGCCTCGAGCGGGGTGTGGGTGAGCGCCGTCGCGCAGATCATCGTCCGGAGCAGGGTGCTGCGGCCGGACTTCGGCGCGCCGACGGCGATCACGTGCCCGCCGGCTCCGGCCAGGTTCAGCCACAGCAGGTCGCGCCGCTGCTCCAGCGGCTTGTCGACGATCGCCACCGGCACCTGCAGCCGGCCGTGCAGGTCGGCCGACGACACCGTCAGGCCGCGCCGCGGGTCGTCGGCCAGCGTCGGCAGGCACTGGTCGAGCGACACGGGCCGGTCGAGCGGCGGCAGCCACACCTGGTGCGCGGCCGGGCCGTGGCCCTCCATCCGGGCCACCAGGATGTCGAGCAGGCTGTCGCCGAGCACGTCGGGGTCCTGCGGCTGCGGTGCCGCCACCGGTGCGGGCTGCGCCTCCGGCTCGACGTAGTCGGGCACGTAGCGGGCGACCGGGATCACCTGACGGCCGGGGGCACGGCCGCCGCCCAGGGTGCGGCCCTGGTGGACGCCGGAGACGTATGCGGCCTTGAACCGGGTCATCGGCTCGGTCCCGTACTTCAGGTAGCCGTGGCCGGGGGAGCGGGGCAGGTCGGCCGCGTCGGCCACGCCGAGCGCCACCCGGGACTCCATCGCCGAGAACGTCCGCAGGCCGATCCGGTACGACAGATGGGTGTCCAGGCCGCGAAGCCGGCCCTCCTCCAGCCGCTGCGAGGCCAACAGCAGGTGGACGCCGAGCGAGCGGCCCACCCGTCCGATCTGCACGAACATGTCGATGAACTCGGGCTTCGCGGTGAGCAGTTCGCTGAACTCGTCACAGATGATCAGCAGGCTCGGCAGCGGGGCCAGCGGCGCGCCGGCGGCGCGGGCGCGTTCGTAGTCGCGCAGCGAGGCGTAGTTGCCAGCGGTCCGCAGCAACTGCTGGCGCCGGATCAGCTCGCCGTTGATGGCCGCTTCCATCCGGTCGACCAGCGAGAGTTCGGCCTCCAGGTTGGTGATCGTCGCGGACGTGTGCGGGAGCCGGTCGAGGGTGGCGAACGTCGCGCCGCCCTTGAAGTCGATCAGGACGAGGTTGAGCACCTCCGGCGAGTGCCGCACGGCGAGCGCGAGCACGAGCGTCCGTAGCAGTTCCGACTTGCCCGACCCGGTGGCGCCGACGAGCAGACCGTGCGGGCCCATGCCCTCCTGGGCCGACTCCTTCAGGTCCAGTTCGGCCGGCACTCCGTCGGCGGTGACACCGATCGCCACCCGGAGCCGGTCGCGGTTGGGCCGGGTGCGCCACTTCGTCGGCGGGTCGAACAGTTCCGGGTCGCCGATCTCCATCAGATCGATGAGGTCGGTGACGGTGGTCATCGGCTCGTCGACGATGTCCTTGGCCGACAGCCGCAGCGGGGAGAGCTGGCGGGCGAGCCCTTCGGCCTGGCTGATCGTGACCCGGTCGGCGGTGCCGACGATCCGGGTGCCGTCCATCGTGGTGGTGGACAGTTCCCCGGTGCGGCCGACGTCGAGGGTCAGCACCGTGTCGTCCATGATCCGGGGACGCGCGTCGGCGATCTGCAGCACCGTGACGCCCTCGATGCCGCCCTCGGTCATCAGGTGCTCGGACCCGGCTGTGTCGCCACCGTCGACGACGACCAGGATGTGCGGGCCGTCGATGTAGGGGTGGTCTGCGTTGAACCGCAGGCGGTTGGCCAGCACGTCGTCGAGCAGCTTCTCCAGGGCGCCGGCGGAGCGGCCCATGAGCCGTGCCGGGCCGAGCGCGTCGTTCTTCTCCGGGTGCAGCGCGTGCGGCAGCCACTTGAGCCACTCCCACAGGGGCGCGTGCGCGGCGCTGTAGCAGGCGGCCACCAACACGTCGCCCGGCGCGTGGAACGCCACCGACTGGGCGATGAGCGCCCGGACCAGATCACGGGCGCGTCCGACGTCACCGCAGATCTGGACCCGCGCGAAACCCCGCAGTGCGACCGCGACCGGAAGGTCGCGGACCACCGCGTAGGTGGTGACGAAGCGGCGCAGCGCCAGCGCGGACAGTGGCTCCAGGTCCTCGATGGGCGCGGTCGACGCCGGACGCAACGGCGTGGCCAGCCGCAGCGGACCGAGACCCATCCGCGCCACGACGAAGTCGCTGTCGGCCGGGCGCCGCTCCCACAGCCGCGTCTGTGCGACCACACCCCACAGCGCGTCCGGGTCGGGATGCCGATAGAACATGGCCCGCCGCTGCTGGTCGATCGTGCGCCGGACGGTGCGCCGTACCTGGCTGAGGCGGCGCAGATACTCACGACGCAGTTGCAGCGCCTCGCGCTTGCTCTGGCGTCCGCTCTGGGTGAAGAACGTGGCGGCCACCATGCCGAGCATGGACACACCGAACAGACCACCGGTGACGTAGGCGAGCGTTCCGCCGCGACCGCTGGAGAACATCAGCGCCATGGCGGCGGATCCGGCCAGCATCGGAACCGCGGTCAGGACCTGCGACCACGCGATTCCCTGCGCCGTCGACAGGGTCGGTGGCGGCTCGAGTTCCTGCACGCCGTCGGGCAGCACCGGGCCGGGCTGCCGTGCCGGACGCTTGACGAGGACGATGCCCATGCTTCGTCCGCTCCCCGTGGTCTCTTGGTAGGAGCGCCGCGCTGCTAATTTGTGTGCGTGGCGACCCAATCCGGAACTGGGCTGGCGCGGCTAACGATAGCGACGTCCCGTCGACGAATCGACTTCGCTCTACCCGAGCAGGTGCCGTTGGCCGAATTGATGCCCGCTCTTTTGCAGCATTTGGGTGTTGATTCTCAGGGTGCGAGCAGTGCGGAAACCGGCAACTCCGGCAGTGTCGGGTGGGGAATCCGCCGCTCGGACGGCACGCGGCTGACAACCGACCAGTCCCTGGCGGCGCAGGACGTGCGCGACGGCGAGGTGCTCTATCTCGTCTCCCTGGACGAGGACTGGCCGGAACCCGACTACGACGATCTCGTGCTGGCCGTCGCCGACGGAACCGAACGGCTCGGCTCCCAGTGGTACGGGCCGTTCACCCGGCGCACCGGCCTGCTCGCCGGCGGCGCCGTGCTGCTTCTCGGCCTGCCGTTGCTGTTTCTCGCCGGGCCGCCGTGGCGGGTTCCGGCGATCGGCGCGCTCGGGATCGCCGTGGTGATTCTGCTCGGCGGCGCCGTCCTGTCCCGGGCGCTCGGTGACGCCGGCGCGGGTGGCGCGATCGGCGCGCTGGCGATGCCGTACGCGGTCGCCGGCGGGCTGCTCGTGCTGCTGGGCGACGAGCCGCTGAGGCGCCTGGCCGCCCCCCACGTGCTGGTCGCGTCCGTCGCGCTGCTGCTCGCGGCCGTTACCGGATTCGTCGCGATCGCCGACCGGTTGTGGCTCTTCGTCGCCGGCACCCTGATCGCGCTGTGTGGCGCCGTCGGTGCCGTGCTGTGCCTGGCCGGCCTCGACCCGGCCGGCTCGGCCGCGGTGGTCGTCGCGGCGGCGGCCGCCGTGGCGCCGATGTCGACGGTGCTCTCGGTGCGGATGTCGCGGCTGCCGATGCCCGACCTGCCACAGACGACGCAGGACCTGCTCCGCGACCATCCGCTGCCGCCCCGCGAGCGGGTGTTCGCCGCGGTGGCCCGCGCCGAGGACTTCTACGCCGGCACCCTGCTGGGCGTCGGCGTGGTTTCGTTGGCCTGCATCGCCGTCCTCGCCCTGGACGGCGGCCTCGCCGCCCCGCTGCTGGCCGCCACGGTCTCCCTGCTGGCCCTGCTCCGGGCCCGGTCGCTGGACCGCCCGCGGCAGCGCGTGCCGCTGCTCGCCACCGGTGTCCTGGGCGTGGTCACGGTCATCGTGGGGGTGTCCGCGCGGCAGGACCGGGCGGTGCTGCCGGCGGTGGTGCTGCTGGGCCTGCTGCCCGCGGCCCTCGTCGCGGTGGGCGCCGGTCTCCGGTACGCCCGGCGCCGGCCGGGCCCGCAACTCGGCCGGCTGGCCGACTGGTCGGAGTTCCTCCTCGGCGCGGCCGTGGTGCCGCTGGTGGTAGCGGCGACGGGGCTGTTCGCGTACGTCCGCGGCCTGGGCGGGTGAGTGCCGGTCACGCGTCCGGGTCGGGGAGATCGGCGGCGCGCGTCACCGGGCTGCGATCGGCGCCGTTGACTCCGTCAACCCGACGGCACGATCGCCCACACCAGTGCGTGTCCACCGGCCAGTTGGTGCTGCCAATGCACGACCCGGTTGTGCCGGGAGATCGCGCACAGCACGTCGCACGACCCGAATCCGCAGACGTGAACCAATCTCTGATCCGGCGCCTGCCGGTGATCCAGGTAGCCGAGCAGCCGGCCCATCCTCTCGGTATCCGGCGGCAGCAGCCGGGCCGCCCACCGGCAGACCTCGTCCCGCAGCCACCCCACCGCATCGCGTGGGTCCGTACACGTGCGGGCCAGCATCGACCGGGGCTTCGCCGGCCAGTCCGCGACCAGCAGGGGCGGCGCCACCGACGCCGGGTCACGGCGCTGCCAGTCCGGCACGACCGCCCCGGTCCACCCGTAACACCACCACCGGTCGGGCTGTGGCGTCCTCGACTCCCGCGAGGACGCCACAGCCGTCGAACCGTCGACCGGACCGGTGCTCACGCCACCCGCTCGATCTGCGTCTTCAGGAACTCGTCCCACTCGGCACCGGTGAACCGCAACTCACCGGCGTCCGGGCGCTTCGAATCCCGGAGGACGACCGCGCCGGTAACGCCCGGCACGTCGGCGATCAGCACGCAGCTCTCGCCGTTCTCGGTGCCCTGGTTGCAACCGCACGGCCGCATGAACGCCACCGCACTCATCGGAACCGCGTACAGATCGGCCGCCTTCGGCAATTCCTGTCCCACGACCTGCTCCCTTCGTCTTCCGTCATCGAATCCGTAGCTTGGCCACTGCGGAGCGTGAGCGATAAGCCGACAGGCGTCAGCCACTGTCGGCCGACGCCGGTCGTGGAGCGGGTACGGGTGAGGCCGGAGCCGAACTAGGGTTGCTGGTCATGGGCACCGGGATGCGGCGAGCGAGTGAGTGGACCATCCACGGCGAGCGGATCATCGACGACACCCGCCGGGCCGTTCTCAGCGTCGCCGACGTCGAGCTACCCGACGGTGTGCGGTTCGAGCAGTACGTGCTCCGCGTGCCAGCCGCCGCGATGGTGATTGTGGTCGATGACGCCGATCGGGTTCTGATGATGTGGCGGCACCGGTTCATCATCGACCGCTGGGTCTGGGAACTGCCCGGCGGCTATCTCGACCCGGACGAGGAACCGGCCGCCTGCGCGGCCCGGGAGGTCGAAGAGGAGACCGGTTGGCGGCCCCGGTCGATGACCAGGTTGCTGACGTTCCAACCCATGGTGGGCACGATCGACCAACCGAACATCGTCTACCTCGCCCGGGGCGCAGACCAGACCAGCACGACCCTGGACGTCAACGAGGCCGAGCGCATCGGCTGGCTCCCGATCGACGGGATCCGGCAACGCATCGACGACGGCGAGATCGTCGGGGCCGGATCGGTCGCCGGTCTGCTCGCCGTTCTCCTTGCTAAAGCGACGAGGCAGTTGTAGCTGCCGCCAGTAACGGGCGGGCGCGTTCAGCGAAGACCTGCACCTGAGGCAGTCCCGCGTACCTCGCGAGCCGTTGGGCAAGATCGTCCAGGTACACCAGTGCCCGGGCCGAATGCAGGCCTTCCGCTGCCTCCGCGGCCTGCATGCCGATGGAAGCGGCCTGCTCCGGTTCTCCGCGCTGCACATGGGCAACCGCCAGCAGCGCGAGGTTGAACTGGCGGCCACGCGCGTAGTGCCTACCGTCCATCTCCAACGACCGCTCCGCGAACCGGTGTGCGAGGTCGCCTCGGCCCAACGCGGTGAAGCAGTGCCCGAACTTGGCGGCCAGATAGGACTCGTCGAAGTAGCCCATCCACTGCGGATCGCCGGTCCGGTCAGCCCGATCGAGGGCGCGCTCGGCTCGATCAAGGGCCGAAGCGCAGGCGGCCTCGTTCCCGCCGACCGCGTGCCCCTGCGCTTCCAGCACCGCCGACTCCGCCTGAATCGCCGCCACGCCGGCATCGGCGGCGGCCCGGCTGGCAGCGCGAGCCAGGTCGACCGCGTCGACGCTCGCCCGCAGGTAGGCAGCCTGGTGGCTCATGGCCGCCAGAATCTCGGCACCCAATGGACGATCGCCGGAAGCGGCGGCGAGTCTCAATGCCTGCACCATGTAGCGCTGCGCCAGTCCGTTCATGCCGGCGTCGTAGGAAGCCCAGCCCGCCAACTGCGTCGTTTCGGCAACCGCCGACAGCAACGCCGAGCCCGTGTCGGCGTCGTAGCGTCCCCGTAGCAGCGGAGCGACCTCTCCGTCGAGAAAGCGGACCAGGCTTTCTCTCACGTGGCCGCCTCCGAACTGGTTGTCGAGCGTGCGGTATGCCCCGGTGATGCGGCGCACCATCTCGACGTCCGGGCTGCCGACCAGCCGCTCTCCATTGCTTGCCGGACGCTCGTCCAGCGGCGCGGTCAGCCACCGCATCGCCGGCGACACGAACGCCGACGCGCTGAAGCCGATGCCTCGAAGAGCACCTCGTCGTTGCGTATCCATCCGCCACAGTTCCACGACGGCATCCACGCCGTGCCGCCAGTCCGGCGCGAACTCCAACACCGACGCCGACGGATCAACGGATCCATTCTCTGCGGCACTCCAGACCCCGCTGTCGGCTGACACTTCACGAACCATGGCTGACAACCGGCCGCCGGCGTCCAACGCGGCATCCAACAGCGCCGCGACAGCGATGCTCGGCCGCTTGCCTTTCGCCTCAAGATCCCACAGATAGCCGTGCGAGCAGTGAACCTGCCGGCCCAACGTGCGAAGCGAGAGGTGGCGCTGTTCCCGAAGCTCCTTCAGTAGCCGCGCAAAGCCCGGATCGACAATCACAGTCCGTCGAGACAGGGACGCACCCACGGCGTCAGATGAGAGGGAGCTGACACGACTCGAACAGGCCGGCATTATTTTCACCCGGTGGTGCGTGCAAGGTGGGTGGCGGCTCACCGCGTCTGTACCGGCGGGAGGTGGTTGTGGACCGCGTGACGGAGGTCGAGTTCACGGCGTTCGTCGCCGAGCGGACGCATGTGCTGTTCCGCACCGCGTACGCGCTCACCGGCAACCAGCACGCCGCCGAGGATCTGCTGCAGGCGGCGCTGGCCAAACTGGTGCTGTCGTGGCACCGGGTCTCGGTCGACCCGGAGAGGTACGCCCGGCGGATCATCTACCGGGAGCACGTGTCGGTCTGGCGGCGGATGTGGAAGCGCAACGAGCTGCCCACCGCCGAGCCGCCGGACTGGCGGGTCCTCGACGACGACCATGCCGGCGCGGCGCTCGACCGGGTGGTGCTGCGCACCGTGCTGCTCACGCTGCCGCCGCGCCAGCGCGCGGTGATCATCCTCCGGTACCTCGAGGACCGCAGCGAGCGGGAGGTCGCCGACATTCTCGGCTGCACCACCGGGACCGTCGGCAGCCAGGCGTCGCGGGCGTTGGCGAAGTTGCGGGCCGCGCTGGGCGAGACGGAGGTGGCGCGATGACGGATCTGGAGCGGTTGCTCAGGGAGTCGGTCCACGAGCTCGCGTCGGAGGGCCGTCCGGTCGACCTGAGCGGGCCGGCGTTGCGGCGGGCCCGCCGGACGCACACGTTCCGTACGGTCTCCGCCGTGTCGGCGGCGGTGATCGCGGTGCTGCTCGTGGCCGGGATCGCGACGGCCGTCAGGCTCTCCCGGGCGGACGAGGACCCGCCGCCGGCCGACGGTCCGCCGTCGCCGACGGTGTCGTCGACGGTTCCGACCACGGAGTCGGCCACGGAGTCGGCCGGTCCCCGGACGCCACCGATCACGCTGCCCGGTGGATGGATCATCCGGGCGGCGCCGCACAACAACGACTACGGCGTCGTCGTCTACGACGACGCGACCGGCCGGTACCACCGGGTCGGGTACACCGCCACCGCGCTGCCGTCGCCGGACGGCCGCTACCTCGCGATCATGGGTCAGGATGTGCTCGCGGTCAAAGCCGCCGACGACGAGGAGCGGGTGGTGTACCAGCGTCAGTTCGCCACCCGGGACGTGCGGCCGGTGTGGTCGGCCGACAGCACGCACCTGGCGTTCGTCACCTACTCCCCGGAGGGCGCGAAGGTGCGCGTCGCGGAGCTGCCCGCCGGCGGCGAGACGGCCAGCGAACCGGTGAACTGCCCCGACGGCTGCATGCTCAAATGGCTCGAGGACGGCCAGCACATCCGCGTCTACACCGGTTCCCGGCGGGCCGAGGTGACGGTCCGCGGCGGGGCGGTGGGCGCGCCGTCGGCGACGCCGGACGACCCGTGCGGGTCCACCGTCCGCGCGTTCCGTGTCGACAACTCGTCGTGGTTGTGCGTGACGAGCACGGGGTTCGCGGTGACGACGTCGGGCGGCACGGTGACCAAACGGATCCCGTTCCCGCGGGAGATCGACGGGATGCCGATCGCCACCGACAGCGTCAACTTCGTCCTGTCGCGGCAACGGTGAGCCACTGGCATACGATGCCGCGGTGATCGATCTCGATGCGGTCGCCGCGGCCCTGGCCGGGGATCCGCGGTGCGCGGGCGCGGTGGTCGAGCGGGGGACGCGGACGCTGGAGTTCTCGTCCCGCTCGAGCGACGGGCTGGTCGAGTACGACTCGGTCGGCGGGCTGCGGGCGACGTCGCGGGAACCGGAGGTGCTGCTGATCACGCATCCGTCGACGTCCACGGAATTTCTGGTCTTTCTCCGGACCGGGACGCAACGGGCGTCCCTCTTCCACGAACTGGGCACCCTCGACGGCGACACGTACCTCGCGCTCTATGCCGCCGAACCGGCCGGCCTGCACGCCCCCGGCCACGACGACTCCGGGCGGACCCGCTCCGACGGGCAATCGGCCGGGGTCTGGGCGATGCTGGCGACCGCACGTCCGAACGAGGTCGTCGATCGGTTGGCGGCGGTGTTCGGCCAGCGGGCGGTGGCGCCGGACCGGCCGGCGACCCTCGACCGGGAACGCGCCGACCTGGCCCGCTGGGCGGCACCCGACGAGCCGGCCGCCGGGTGGCTGACGGCCGAGCCCGGCGCGGTGGACGTCGTCGCGCGCCTGGACCCGGTGCGCCTGCGTCACCTGTTCCCGCGCGACGCGAAGAACCGCCTGGAGGCGCGGGCCCAGGTGCTCCTGGCCGCCCTGGACGAGGGCCGCGACCGGACCCGTCGCCGTTTCGTTCTCGCCCGGGGACCGCGCCGGGTCGGCGGCGGCGACGTCACCGTGCGGATCGAGGCGGTCGTGGCCGCCAACGTCGCCCACCGGTTCGACCTGATGCCGTGGTGCTGGCGCGCCGACGCGGGCGCGCTCACCGACCCGGCGACCTGGGGCTACGACGGCGCGGACGCGGACGCCGTCGCGCTGCTCTCGGCCGGTGACGTGCCCGGCGGGCTCGCCGCGGCCGGCCTGGACCTCGACGAGGGGGTGGCGCGGCTCGTCCAGGGGCTGCCGGTGGGCGTCATCGCCGACGACCCGGACTGGCCGGTCGTCGCCCGCGAGCGGCTGTGCCGGCTGGCGCCGTGGCTGCTGCGCGGGCCGGGCGTGGCGTACGCCCGGGGGCCGGGCGGTCGCGGTACGCACCCGATGCGGTTGTTCAGCCTGCCGAACGGGAGGGGCCCGCGCCGGGCCGCGGTGCTGCTCGTTCCCCTGCGCCGGCCGCGGCTGGTGCTCCAGTGGGCGAAGACGAACGCCGTCCTCCCGCAGAACCTGTGGCAGCGTCCGCCGGTTCCGGGCGTCTGGTAGATCGACCCGCGATCGACCACGTGGTCGATGCCGTCGAATCAATTGACCGGGACCGATGCCGTCGTTAGCGTCTGCGCCTAGCCTTCCGGAGGAGCAGACCATGTCACGGAGCGGAACGATGTCCCTGATCGCGGCTGCCGTGACGATCGGCGCCGTGGCGGTGCTGCCGGTCGCGATGACGGCCGACGCGGCCGTTCCCGGGTCGCTCGGCGCGCTCGCCGCGGCGAAAGGAAAGTACTTCGGTTCGGCGACCGACAACCCCGAACTCTCCGACGCCCCGTACGTGTCGATCCTCGGCAGCGAGTTCAACCAGCTCACGCCCGGCAACACGATGAAGTGGCAGTACACCGAGCCCAGCCAGAACCAGTTCACCTTCACCCAGGCCGACACCGTCGTCAATCTGGCCCGGAGCAACGGCCAGGTCGTGCGCGGCCACACGCTGGTCTGGCACAACCAGCTACCCGGCTGGGTCGCCAATGTCGCGGCCGACCAGCTGCTCGGCGTCATGCGGAACCACATCACCAACGAGGTGACCCACTTCCGCGACCAGGTCGTGCACTGGGACGTCGTCAACGAGGCGTTCGAGGAGAACGGAACCCGCCGCCAGACGGTCTTCCAGCAGAAGATCGGTGACGGCTACATCGCCGAGGCGTTCCGGGCGGCGCGCGCCGCCGACCCGACCGTCAAGCTCTACTACAACGACTACAACATCGACGGGATCGGCGCGAAGAGCGACGCCGTCTACGCGATGGTGCAGTCGTTCAAGCAGCAGGGCGTGCCGATCGACGGCGTTGGCCTGCAGGCGCACCTCATCCTCGGCCAGGTGCCCGCGACGATGCAGCAGAACATCCAGCGCTTCGCCGACCTCGGGGTCGACGTCGCGATCACCGAGCTCGACATCCGGATGAACCTGCCCCGCGACACCGCGAAGGACACCCAACAGGCCAACGACTACCGCGCGGTCACCAATGCCTGCCTGGCCGTGACGCGCTGCGTCGGCATCACGGTGTGGGACTACACCGACAAGTACTCGTGGATCCCGTCGGTGTTCCCCGGTCAGGGTGCGGCGCTCCCGTACGACGAGAACCTCGCCAGGAAGCCCGCCTACGCCGCCATCTCGGCCGCGCTCGGTGCCGTGCCCGACACCACGGCGCCGTCGACGCCGGGCCCGCCCACCGCCTCGAACGTCACGTCGTCGACCGCCACCCTCGCCTGGACCGCGTCGACCGACAACGTCGGCGTGGCCGGCTACAACGTCTACCGGGGCGACACGCTGCTGGCCCAGTCGGCGACCAACGGCGTGACCCTGACCGGGCTCAGCGCCAGCACCCAGTACCAGGTCGTCGTACGGGCGCGGGACGCCGCGGGCAACCTGTCGGCCGCGTCGGCGGCGACCACGTTCACGACGACCGTCGCCGTGGGCGGGTCGTGCCGCGTCGCCTACGGCGCGTCGAACTGGGGCGGCGGTGGCGGGTTCACCGGACAGGTGACCGTCACCAACACCGGCCCAACCGCCATCACCGGCTGGAGTCTGGTGTGGACCTACGCCAACGGGCAACGGGTCGCCCAGATGTGGAACGCCACGTACACCCAGCCGGCGGCCACCGTCACCGCGACCAACGTGTCGTACAACGCCAGCATCGGCGCGAACGGCGGCACCCAGAGTTTCGCTTCAACGGGACGTACTCCGGCACCAACAGCATCCCGACGGCGTTCGCCCTCAACGGGACGAACTGCGCCGTCGCC
>NZ_BOPG01000120.1 GCF_016863635.1 Virgisporangium aurantiacum
CCGCCCGTACCCGGCCCTCCTCGTGATGACCAGCCTCAACGACACGCGGGTGCTGTTCCACGAGCCGGCGAAGTGGGTGGCGAAGATCCGCGCGGTCGCGCCGGCCACGCCGGTGCTGCTGAAGACCGAGATGGGCGCCGGACACGGCGGCCCGAGCGGCCGCTACGACGCCTGGAAGGAAGAGGCCTTCATGACCGCCTGGACCCTCGACCGGCTGGGCCTAGCCCAGCCGTAGCACCGCGGCGGCGCTCGCCTCCCACAGGAGGCGGGCGCGGTCGGGGTTGGTGGCGCGGGGGGTGGCGGCGAACTCGCGCCGCAGGAAGTAGTAGGCGCCGGGGCGGGCCCTGGTCGCGGGGTCGGCCAGCCACACCAGGGTGTCCGCCCCGCGCTTCGGCGAGGCGACGAGCACCGGGATCAGCGAGCCCAGCGCGAACAGCGGGCTGCGCCGCACGAACCGGCTCCGGACCAGCCCCGGGAAGAAGCAGGTCGGGGTGACCTCGGGTGCCCACCGCCGCGCCGCCTCGACGGTGAACAGAATGTTCGCCTGCTTGCTGGCGCCGTACGCCAGCCACCGGCTCCGGTAGCGGCCGCCGGGCGGGGCCGGGCGCTCCGGGTCGAGCCAGCCCCAGACCTCGGCGAGCGACGCGGTGGTGATCAGCCGCCCGCCGGCGAGGTTGGGCCGGAGCAGGTTCGCCAGCAGGAACCCGGCGAGGTGGTTGACCTGCATGGTGCGGTCGTAGCCGTCGGCGGTCGCCGCTCCCGGGTAGGGCGCCAGGCCGCCGGCGTTGTTGACCAGCACGTCGATCCGCGGATAGGCGGCGACCAGCTTGTCGCCGACCGCCCGCACCTCGTCGAGGTGGGCGAAGTCGGCCCGGAACGAGGCCGGCGCCACGCCACCCGCGGCGTCCGTCACCTGCTCGACGGCCTTGGCCAGCCGCCCCGGATGGCTGCCGAGCAGGACGACCTCGTCGCCGTTCCGGGCGAGGGCCGTGGCCGCCGCGAGCCCGATCCCCGAACTCCCCCCGGTAACCACGACGACCCGCATCCCCCGACGCTAAGCCAGCCGCCGCGATCTTGGACTCCCGACGGGCCTGGAGCACCGCGCGGAGTCCAAGATCGCGGTGGGCCACGCCGGGGCGGCACCGCATAGGGTGGCCGGGTGAGACGGGTGGCGGTCGCGGCGGGGGTGTTCGCCGTCGGCGGGACCATCGGGATCATCGCCGCCAGTGCGGCCACCGGGACGGGGTACGGGTACGTCAGCGAGGCCGGCGTGGCCGGTGCGCCGCTCGCGGGGCTGTACCGGGCCGGGGTGTTCGCCGTGGCGGCCGCCCTCGCGTGCCTGGCCGGCGCGCTGAGGATGCACCTCGGCGGCCGAACGTCGCCCGACCATGAAGCCGATCGGGCGAGCGGTCAGGCGGCTGCCTCGTGGCGCAGCGTCCACGTGGGATGGCGGCGGGACGCGGAACGGCTCGCCGGGACGATCGCGGTTCTGTCGTTGGCGACAGCGGCGCCGTTGGCGGCTGCCTCCGGTGCGGTGCCCTGCACCAGCGGCTGCCCCTTGCCGCCGTACGAGAGGGCCAGCCACCAGGACATCGCGCACGCCGTGACCAGCATCGGCGGGTTCGGGTGTGCGGCCGTGGCGATGATCGTGCTCGCCTGGCTGCTGCCGTCGCTGAACTCTCCGACACCGGTGACCTCGACGATCTCCGGGAGTTCCGGGATCTCCGCGATCTCGGGCACGCCACCGGCCAGCACCGACTCGGGCGAGAACGCACCCGACCTGACCCGGCTGCGGCGGGTGAGCCGTTTCGGCGCCGGCCTCGTGGTGCCGCTGCTGGTGGCCGCCGGCCTGGCGATGCTCGTGGTGGGCCGGGGCCTGCTCGCCGGGACGCTCGAACGGGCGGCCCTCGCCGCGTCGCTCGGCTGGCTGGTGGCGGCCGCCGTGACGATGGCGACCACCCGGCCGGCAGCGGCCGGCTCGGCCGACGGCTCGGTAGTGGCCATCCGGCGCCGGACCTGAGCCAGCGTGACCCAGCCGATCGCCAGCCCCGGCACGCCGAACAGCAGCGTGGTGTAGATGTTCGAGGTGCCGAAGAGGGCACTGCCCAGGCTGTTGGCTACCAGGCCCAGCGTGACGTACCCGCCGCCCCACAGGGCCGAGCCGATCGCCGCGTAGACCAGGAACCGCCGGTACGGCATGCGCAGGCTACCCGCCGCGATCGGGACGATCGTGTTGAAGATCGGCAGGAACGGCGCCGCCAGGACCACCCGGCCACCGCCCTTGGCGACCAGCCGCTCGGCGTTCTCCCACCGCTCTTCGCCGATCTTGCGGCCCAGCCAGCTCCGGCGCAGCGGCCCGGCCAGGAACCGGCCGAGCGCGAACGTGAGGGTCCAACCGGCAACCGTGCCGCAGACGACCGCCGCGACCACCGCGACCGAAGCCAGCGGGCTGCGGGCGGTGGTGGCCGCCAGCACCGCGACGTCGGCCGGGATGAGAATGCCGAGGAGCGGCATGGAGTCGAGCACGAGAGCGAAACCCACGAAGACGCTCACGAGCGCGGTCGAGAGCTCTGTAGCTGACCCGAGCAACCCGTCCATCTTCGTGCCCTTCCCCCTGCGGCACCGGCAATTCCGGCTGTAATGCACGCTATGAGTCCGCGGCGACCAGGGCATCCGGGTTTAACCCCTGACTTGCTACCGGGGTAGACCCCGAAAGCGGCCCGCATCGCAGTAGACGCAACAGATTCAGCTTCCGCCCACTTCCCTGAGAATCAGCTGAATGTGTGCTCCAGGGCACACGTAACGCGCGACACAGACTCTGACATGGGGGTATGACAGAAATTCAGGCCGGACGTGCCTCGTGCCCGGGCCGGTTGTGGGAGCGCCGTTGCTCCTTCAGCTCGGCCTCGTACAGATGCCGCCGGCCGCCGGCCAGCGTATCGCGGGCAAGCCGTTCGAGCTGCCGGAATTCGGCGTAGTAGCCGTCGTCGTACTCCTCCACCACCTGGAACGTCCAGCGGCCCGCGATCACGTTGCGGCCCACCAGGTTTGTGGTGATCTTGTCGGCGAGCTCGTGGTGCCCGGCGGCCCGCAGCAACTCGACGGCGTCGTCCAGGAGGAAGTCGGCCTTACCGGTGAGCTGGTGCATGGAGTAGAGGTGCCCCCGGACCCGTTCGACGGTCTCCAGCGCCTCGCTGAGCTTGCCCAGGCCGGCGACGGTCTGGTCGGACATGCCCGCGGGGCGAACGTGTTCCGCGTCGGGGTTTTCGATCATGCCGAAGGGCTACCCGGTTGCGATCCACCAAACACCTGCGGCGGCGAGCAGCACCACGAGCAGCACCACGAGGGCCAGCGTGAGCCGGTGGTTCGCCGAGCCGCCGCGCCCGGGGTCGGGATCGGCGGGCGGCGGGTCGCCCGCGATCAGCTCCGGCGTCGGCGCCGTGCGCGGCCGGGGGCTCAGCCGCTGTTCGCCCGCGGGCTCGTCGGCCCGGTGGGACACGGCCGCCATCGGGCGCAGGGCGTCGGGGTCGGTGTCGTCGACCTCGACGATGTCGGCGACGATCGCGGTGATGTTGTCGGGCCCGCCGGCCCGGAGCGCGAGGTCGATGAGACGCTCTGCGCACTCCTCCTGGTCGCGGTAGTCGCGCAGGACGTCGCCCATCGTGGCGATGCTGACGACGTTCGACAGCCCGTCGCTGCACAGCAGGTACCGGTCGCCCGGCACGGCCTCGCGCACCGAGTAGTTGGGCTCGATCGGCTCGCCCTGCAGCACCTGGGTGACCAGCGACCGGTGCGGGTGGTGGCTGGCCTCCTCGGCCGTGATCGCACCCTCGTCGACGAGCATCTGGACGTAGGTGTGGTCCTTCGTCACCTGCCGCAGCCGCCCCTCGCGCAGCAGGTACGCCCGCGAGTCGCCGATGTGCACCATCGCGATGGCCCGGCCGGAGATCAGCAACGCGGTGAGCGTGGTGCCCATCCCCCGCAGTTCGGGGTTCGCGTCGACGCCGACCCGCAGCTCGTCGTTGGCGGCGGCGACGGTTTCGTCGAGCGCGCCGACCATCGCCGCGTTGGGGACGTCATGATCGAGCTCGGAGAGCTTCGTGATGACGACGCTGCTGGCCAGGTCTCCCGCGGCCATGCCACCCATGCCGTCGGCGACGGCGAGCAGGCGCGGGCCGGCGTACACGGAGTCCTGATTGGACGCCCGGACCAATCCGGGATCCGTGCGCACCGCGTACCGCAGCGACAGCCCCATGAGACCAGGCCTCTCCCCTTGAAACAGACCGCTCCGTTTAGCCCAGTGGTGCAGGTGAGCCTACTGACTCCCGCGCTTCCGGGCGACCAGAGGCGGCGGGAAGCGCTCAGAAGCGGGCGCCCACCGCGTCCAATAGGCCTTGTCTGGCCCACGACGGCGCCGCCGCCGCCGGAACAACGCCTAGGCTCACGGACATGGATCTTGTCACATTGACGGACGTACGGGCAGCCGCCGAGAACGTAAAAGGTCGGGTCGTCCACACGCCGCTGCTCGCCGCACCGTGGGCAGGTGACTTGTGGCTGAAGCCGGAGAGCCTGCAGCCGATCGGCGCGTTCAAGTTGCGCGGCGCCTATCACGCCGTGGCCGCGCTGCCCGCCGACGTGCGGAAGAACGGCGTCGTCGCGCACTCGTCGGGCAACCACGCGCAGGCGCTCGCGTACGCCGCCCGTGACTTCGGGATCCCCTGCGTGATCGTGATGCCCGACGCCGCGCTGCCGGCCAAGATCGCGGCGACCCGGGCGCTGGGTGCGGAGGTGGTGCTGGTCGGCGTCGTCGAGCGGCTCACCGAGGCCCGGGCCATCGCCGCCGACCGGGGGATGACGCTGATCCCGCCGTTCGACCACCCGGACGTGATCGCCGGGCAGGGCACCATCGGCCTGGAGATCGTCGAGGACCTGCCGGAGGTCGCGTCGGTGCTGGTGCCGGTCGGCGGCGGCGGCCTGGCGAGCGGGGTCGCGGTCGCGGTGAAGTCGCTGCGTCCGGACGTCGTGGTGGTCGGGGTCGAGCCCGAACTCGCCGGTGACGCGGCTGAGGGCTTCGCCGCGGGCGAACTCCGTCAGTGGTCGCTCGACCTGACGTACCGGACGATCGCCGACGGCCTCCGCACGAACCTGTCGGAGCTGACGTTCGCGCACGTGCGGACATACGTCGACAAAATGCTCACCGTGTCGGAAAAGCAGATCGAGGACGCGATGAGCCGGATCGCCGTGGGCTCCCGCCTGGTCGCCGAACCGAGCGGGGCGGTCTCGGTCGCCGGCTACCTGGCCCACCGGGACGCGCTGCCGCCCGGCCCCGCCGTGGCCGTGATCTCGGGCGGCAACGTCGACCCGGCCGCGCTGGCGCGGGTCCTAGGCTGACGCGGTCGCCAGTTTCAGGCCGAAGCCGAGGAACACCGCGCCCACCGCGCTGGTCATGCCGGCCGAGAGGCGCCGACGGCGGCGGAACTGGGTCGCCAGGAACGTTCCGGTGAAGATCAACGCGGTGAGGTAGAGCGCGCTCGTCGCCAGCGCGATCGCGCCGAGGACCAGGAACGACACCGCCGGGTACGCGTACGCGGGGTCGACGAACTGGATGAAGAACGAGATGAAGAACAGGATCGCCTTCGGGTTCAACAGGCTCACCACGAGCGCCTTGCGGAACGGGTTCTCCAGCCGCGCGGGCTCGACCGGCACCGAACCGGCCGGTGCCGGCGACGTCCGCCACCGCCGGACCGCGCCGCGGATCATTCCGAAGCCGAGCCACACCAGGTAGGCCGCACCGACGTACTTGATCGCCATGAACAGCGGCGGGTACGCGGTCATGAGCGAGGCGACCCCGGCCGCCGACAGGATCATCAGCACCGAGTCACCGACGAACACGCCCGACGCGGCCCGGTAGCCGTCGGCGACGCCGCGCTTGGCGGCCGTGGTGAGGACGTACAGCGCGTTCGGCCCGGGGAGCAGGATGATCGCGATCGTTCCCACCACGTAGGTCCAGAGGTCGGTGATTCCCAGCACGCGATCATTGGACACCCGCGGGCGAGCAAAGAACAGTAAGCGCCGTCACAGCAACCGTGCCTTACACGGAATGGCCTGACCACCGGCTCAGGCCGCGGAACGCCACCCGTCGCCCCAACGCGGCGCCCGCCGCGGTCGACGTCCGCAGGTGCAGGCCGCCCCACACGCCGGCGTCGACGCACTCGGCGGTCAGCTGTCGCCAGTCCGTGTAGGTCCGCGGGCCCAACCGGAGGGGCACGGCGGACGGGTGGCCGGCCAGCGCCGTCAGCACGACCTCGGCCGCGCCGCAGTACGTCGTGTGCAGGCACGGGAACTCCGGCTCGGCCGGCTCCGGCTGGATCAGCGGGGTCCACCCGTTGCGGGCCGGGCCGCCCAGCGCCCGTCCGGGCCGCCATCGCGGGTGACGCTCGCCGGCCGCGTAGCCGACGATCTGCGCGTCGAGCGTCACCACGTGCAGCACGGTCACCAGTTCGACCCGTTCGGCGATCGACGCGTCGAGGCCGGCCAGGCTGGCCCGCGTCGCCGCCGTGTAGATCGACAGCGACGGTTGGGCCCAGAACCGCGCCACCTCCGTCTGGTCGGCGGTCCGCGCGACGCTGTCGGCCGCGCCGAGCGTGCGGACCTCGGCCAGGTCGCGGGCGTAGTCGGGGTGTTCCGGTCCGGGCGGCGGGTCCGGCGCGACGTGGTTCGGCGACGCGATCAGGTACGGCCGCCACGCCGCCGGATGCGGCCCGTCGTCGGACCGTTCGGCGAGGACGTCGTCGGCGGCGAGCCGGCCCGCGTCGACGCCCCGGGCGACGGCCCGGCGGGCGATGAGCTGCTCGCGACCCAGCCGGTCGAGGGACGCCGCGGCGGCGCCCGCCAGCGGCGGGGCGGCCGCCGGCACCAGCGTCTCCAGCACGCTCTGAACGGCGGTGACCAGCGCGGCCGGCACGGCGCGCCCGCGCCGGGCATCGCGCACCGCCCGGCGCGCGGCGAGCCAGGTCACCGCCCAGATGCGGCTGGCCTCGGGCGGGCTGGTGACCCCGCTCAGCGCGACCGCCCGCGCCGTGTGGTCGTACCACTCGACGACGGGGTCGACGGGCGCGGTCACCCGCGAGCCCGAAAAATCGGCAGATACGCGGAATCGGCCACCCGATGAATCACCGGGTGGCCGGTTCCTACGTATCCGAGCACTGGATCCCTCCCCCGGCCAGGAACCATCGTCAATGAACTACGCATTGACCTACCCCTGGGGTTCGCCGCTTCACCACTCTGTAACGCATCGGTCTCTACCTAAACGATGCGGGTCGGTGAGGCGACGTGGATCAGGTCAGCGGCGCTTGACGGAATGCCCGAACGGTCGGCGGATGGGCGTCCAACAGGTCAGCTCACTGCTTCAGCCCCCAATCCTCGATGTTGTAGGTCGGCCCGGCGGACGTCGCGTTGTTGCGGACGTTGACGTAGTCCGAGTAGATGGCGAGCAGCACCGGCTTCTGGAACAGCGGCAGGTTGTACGCCTCCCGCGACATGATCTCGTCGGCCTTGTTGAACAGCTCGCGCGCCTTGTCGGGGTCGAGCGTGCGGGAACCCTCGTCCATGTAGCCGTCGGCTTCCTTGTTCGACCAGTGGCCGTAGTTGCCGCCGCCGTCGGTGGAGAAGAGGTCCTTCTTGTCGGACGTGAACGACGAGCCGACCCACGCGAAGATGATGATGTCGAAGTCACCGCTCTCCAGGGTCTCGCCGAGGCCGTCGGTGGGCTGGATCGTGACCGTCACGCCGATGGCGGCCAGGTTCGACTGGATCAGCTGTGCGGTCGCCTCCCGCAGCGTGTTGCCGGCGGTGTACCGGATCCGCAGCGGCCCGACCACCTTGCCGCCCGGCGTGGTCAGCTTGGTGCCCTCCAGCCTGTAGCCGGCATCGGTGAGGATCTTCTTGGCCTTGTCGACGTCACCGGAGCCCTGTCCGGTTGCCGTCACATGGTCCTTGTAGCCCTTCGTGCCCGGCATGAAGATGTGGTTGTCCAGCGGCGCCGCGCCCTGGAAGAACCGCCCGACGGTCCGGTCGATGATCGCCTTGCGGTCGATCGCCGTGAAGATGGCCTGGCGCAGCGGCATGTCCTTCAGGAACTCGTTCTGCAGGTTCAGGTCGGTGTGCTCCCAGGTCGGACCCTTGGCCAGGTTGAAGTTCACCCCGGGCACGGTCTTGATCTGGTTGACCAGGTCCTCGTTCGGTTGCGAGATCAGCATCTGCACTTCTTTGTTGCGCAGGGCGTTCGCGTGCTGGGCCTGGTCGACGATGATCCGGAAGACGATCTTCTCGAGGGACGGCTTCACGCTGCCGTACCACTTCTGGTTCGGCACCAGGGTCAGCGACTCGTCCTGCTTGCTCTCGGAGATCTTGTACGGGCCGCCGGTCCAGGTGGGCAGCGTCGTCTTGAACGCCTCGAACGAGGCCTTGAGCCCTTCCGGCGTGGTCAGCGGGCCGACCTTCTCGGCGATGTGCGCCGGGTACAGGAAGTTGAACAGGCTCATCCAGTCCGGGTACGCCTTGTCGAACGTCAGCGTCACCGTCTTGCCGTTGTCGGAACCGGTGACGGCCGAGATCAGGTCGTACCCGGCGGTCGCCGCCGAGGTGCAGCCCGGGCAGTCACGGCCGTTGTTCCAGTGCCAGAACGCCTCGAAGTCCTTCGCCGTGATCGGGGTGCCGTCGTCCCAGACCGCCTCGGGGCGGATCTTGAGGGTGACCTTCATCGGGCTCTCGCCCTCGACCTTCGGCGCCTCGGCGAAGAAGTTCTTGTTCCACTCCACCGACGCGTCCGGCTTCACGATGATCGGCGCCGGCAGCATGCCGGCCATCGCCTGGCCGGCCTCGTAGGTGTTCCCGTCGCTGTCAAAAATGTTCCAGTTCGGCAGCTTCTTCTCGAGCACGACGGTGAGGGTGCCGCCCTGCTTCGTCTCGCCGCTATTGCAGGTGTTCGGGTTGGTTTCACACTCGGAGAAGCCGGGTGACGACTTCTGCTTGTCGCCGTCGGTCCCGGATTCTCCGCAAGCGGCAAGCGCCAGAACGGCGATCAACCCGATCGCCGTCACCTTCCCAGTTATTCGCATGGGCACTCCTCGATCGGGAATCGCGGCTGGTCACCGCGGGTTAGCAGCCAGCGTCGGTGCGCTCCGGAGCGCGGAACAACGACTTTCAGCCAGGGCTGAAATCGGCGGTTTCGACTTTCCCGATTCGTGATGCATCCTTTCGGCCGTCTCGCGAATCCCTTATCTAGAGGGCTTCTGTACCGTCCACAGTGGACAGCAGGGGTGGATGGATGCTGCGTTTGCGTTTCTCTCCAAGCGATCTGGGCCGGGTGCGCCTGCGTGGCACCCTGGGCCCACTCGTCGAGACGCTGCTCGCGTTGCAGACACTCGGTTCCCGCGACCTCGGGCCCTACGGCGAATGGCGCCGTCGGGTGCTCGCGCGTCTGCCGTCGGTCGCGGCCGCGGCCCGGTCGCTGCCGCCCGGCGCGGCCGCCGGGCTCTACGCCCAGGCCGGGCCCGCCGCCACGGTCGAACAGGCGATGCTCGCGCTGCGGCGCTCACATACCAGTGGACGCCGTGAGCACGGCCGCCTCGCGGCGCTGCTCGCCGTGAGCTACGAGTCCGGTATCGCGCCGAACTGGCCGGCGATGCTGGCCCACCTCGACGCCGAGTACGCCAACCGGGCCCGGGTGCTCGCCGAGGGCGGCATCGACCGGTTGTTCGGCACCCTGCACCCCGGCCTCTGGTGGCGCCCGCCGGTGCTGGAGCTGCACGGCCCTTCGGTTGGCGGCGACCACGACCTGGCCGGGCGCGGGCTCGACGTCGTTCCCGCGGTCTTCTGCCTCGGCGTCCCGGAGATCTTTCTCCCGGTCTCCGGTCCGGCGGTGCTGATCTACCCGGCGGGTGCCGACCCTGCGACCACCCCGCGGTCCGCGCCCGCGGACGCCGCCGTTCCCGACGGCCTCGCCGACCTTCTCGGCCAGACCCGGGCCGCGGTGCTCGTGGCCCTCGCCGGCGGCAGCACCACCGGTGAGCTGGCCCGCAAGCTGCGGATCAGCCCGGCCGGAGCCAGCCAGCACGCCACCGTGCTGCGCCGGGCCGGGCTGATCCTGAGCACGCGGCGCGGCAACAGCGTGCTGCACACGCTGACCCCGCTCGGCTCGGCCCTGCTCAACCGGCCGTAGCGGGTGGCTTGAACGCGCCCATGATCAGCTGGAAGTAGCTGGTCTTACCGACGAAGTCGTACGCGGGCATCGACACCGACACCGCGTAGCAGTAGCCGGTGTCGATGAACCAACGGCTGATCGTGCGGGTGGCGCCGTTCTCCCGGCTGGCCCAGGTGTACTCCCAGTCCAGGCCCTGGGTGAAGTACGAGACCTGCTCCAGCCGCACCAGCGTGTACTGGTCGGGCGGGTTCGCGATGCCCGAGGTCCAGGCCTGGTTGCGGGCCTGCGCGGCGGCCAGCGAACCCTCCGGCGGTGCCGGCCACCGGTCCACGGTGATGATCTTCGGGCCGTTCGGCTCGTGGATCGAGGTGGCCGTGCCCTCGTGCCGGACCTCCCAGCCCAGCGGCACGAACATGCGGAACCGGCCCGGCTCCTGGTAGAACGTCCAGCCCGCGGGCGGCACGACCCGGAAGTCGGCCGGGACGCTGGCCGACGCGACGACCGTGGGCGCCGACTCCTCCCGGGACGCCGCCGGCCGCGGCGACTGCGCCGACCCGTCGGGACGGTTGTCGTCGGCCAGCAGCACCACGGTTGCGGCGAACAGGCCGAGCGCGAGGATGACGGCGGTGACCAGCAGCCAGGCCCGGCGGCTCGGCCCGGGCCGGGATTCTTCGTGTTCTGCCGATTCCGGCGGCACCGCCGGCTCCGGTTCGACCACCTTCTCCGGGAGCGGTGCCTCGGGCAGGGCGTACGACGCGGGCTCCCCGGTCGCCAATTCGAGCTCGGTCGCCTCTCTCGGCGATACATCGGGCCCAGCGCCGCGCTGCCGGGGCAGCAACCGGCCGCGCGTGCGGCTCTCGCCGTTGACGACCCGGAGCAGGATCCGCTCCACCTCACCCGAGCGCAGCCGGGCCCGGGGGTCCTTGCGCAGCAGGCCGGCGATGGCCGGCTTGAGCGGGCCGGCGTGGCCGGACGCGGGCGGGCGCTCGGTGGCGAGCGCGGTGAGCGATGCCATCGCCGTCGACCGGGCGTACGGCGACACGCCCTCGACGGCCGCGTACAGGGTGGCGCCCAGCGACCACAGGTCGGCCTCGACCGACGACACCCCGTGCTTCGCCCGCTCCGGCGCCACGTACTCCGGCGATCCCCACACCAGGCCGGGCCGGGTCACCGACGATTTGCCACCGTCGAACGTGGCCAGGCCGAAGTCGGTGAGCACCACCCGGCCGTCGTCGGCGATGAGCACGTTGCCCGGCTTGATGTCGCGGTGCAGCACACCGGCCGCGTGTGCGGCGTTCAGCGCGTGCAGGACGGCCAGCCCGATCTCCGCCGCCCGTACCGGGGCGAGCGCACCCTCGTCCACGAGAATCTGCTGCAGGCTGCGGGACCGGACGTACTCCATGACGATCCACGGCCGGTCCTCCACGCCGAGCACGTCGTAGATCTGCACGACGTTCGGGTGGCTCAGCCGGGCCGTGGTACGCGCCTCGCGCAGCGTGCGGGTGCGCAGTTCCTCCCGCTCGGCGAGGCTGAGCCCGGCCGGCAGATCGACCTCTTTGATGGCGACGTCGCGGTGCAACACCTCGTCGCGGGCCAGCCAGACCCGTCCCATGCCACCGTTGCCGAGCGGGTCGCGGAGGCGGTACCGCCCGGCCAAAAGGGCCGGCGACTGTGTCATTAAGGACACTGTATGGCCTGCACAAGGGCAAGGCACCGGGCCTGACCGGGTTCTTGACGGAAGGGAGGAACGTCCCCTTCCAGGCGGTTGGCGCGGTATTCAGACTTTGGCGTCCCCACCAAGGGGGACAGCCGGCCGCAACGGCAGGCGCGGCGACGGGATATGTCCGCGCGCGGGGCACTGTGCCGGTTTGGCGTGTTGGTGCGGACGCCGGTCGGGGCCGGGCGACGGCCGCTTCTGGACGACCGGGCGGCCGGTGGTGCCGAGGACGCGCGCCTCGTCGTCGAGGTAGAAGTTCGGACGCAATTCGAGCTCGTCGTAGTACCGGTGGAACACCGGGGTCACGCCGCCGGAGACGGGCGGGACGATCCACGTCCAGTCGGCCGGGACGGGCCGGCCGGCCTTCTCCTCCTTCTCGCAGTGCCGCAGGAAGTGGCGGGACTCGGTGTGGTGGTCGCTGATCCGCGCGCCGGCCCGGTCGAACGACCACAGCACGGCCCGGTTCAGCTCGATCAGCGCCCGGTCGCGCCACAGCGTGCGCTCGGTGCCGGTGTCGAGGCCCATCAGCTTCGCGACCAGCGGAAGCAGGTTGTAGCGGTCGGTGTCGGCGAAGTTGCGCCCGCCGATCTCGGTACCCATGTACCAGCCGTTGAACGGCGCCATCGGATAACTGACACCACCGATCGACAGCCGCATGTTCGAGATCGCGGGCACCGCGTGCCAGCGCAGCCCGAGGTCGGCGAACCACGGCAGGTCCGGGTGCCCGATCGGCACCTCCCAGACGGCTGTGTCGGGCAGGTCGAGGACGCGCACGCCGTCCACCGGCGTCTCCACCACCACGGGCAGCACGTCGAACGCCGCGCGCTTGCCCTGCCAGCCCCGATCGGTGACGGCGGTCGTGAAGTCGAGGTAGCGCGGATCGCCGAGCACCGATCCGTCCTCGCGCCGGTACCCGGCATACCGGACCAGTTGGTCGTTCCAGATCCGGGCGTACGGCTTACCGGGTACAGCCGGCGCGAAGATCGTGATCACCGGACGGATGACCTGACGATCGCGGTCGCCGGCGGTGCCGAGATGCTCGACGATCTCGGTGAAGATGTCGTCGGCGCCGGTGACGTGCCGCCGGTCGCGCACCACGAGGCTGTTCCAGTAGAGGCGCCCGATGCAGCGGCTGGCGTTGCGCCAGGCAAGCTTGGCCCCGTGGGTGAGCTCGGTCGGCGTATGCGTGTACGTTCCGGTCGCGGCGATCTCCGCGGCAACCTCGGCCAGCCGGGGCTCTGCCGGTCCCAGCGCGGGGTTGTCGGCGTGAACCCGACGGATGAATTCGGCCGCCTCGGCGGAATCGACGGTTGCCTCGGGCCGCCACGGGTCGTTCGGTGCATCGCGGTATCCAGGAACAGGCACGATCCGGATTTTGTGAGTCACGCTCCGCAATGGATCGCACGATCTGTGCGATGGGTTCGGAGATCACCTGTGCGGGTAAAGATCGGGCCGCATAGGGTAATCCGTTGTCCGGAAGGAGAGGCAGCATGACGGAGCCGGTCACTGTCGATGACCTCGAGCCGGGCGACCACGCCTGTCTCACGTTCTCCGACGCGGACGAACGGCTCGACATCGTGGCCGCGTTCGTCCGCGACGGGCTCGATCGTGGCGACAAGGTCGTCTGCCTCACCGATGCCCTCGAACCCGCGGAACTGTCCGCCGAACTCTCCGGGCGCGGGCTGCCGATCGAGGCCAGCACGTGCAGCGGCCAGTTCGAGGCGGCACCCAGCGTCTCCGCCTACGTGGTGGGCGGCGCGTTCGACCCCGCCCGGGTGATCAGCGGGCTGCGCACCCGCATCGACGGCGCGCTCGCCGAGGGCTACCCCGGCCTGCGGATCTCGGCCGACATGGTGTGGGCGCTGCGCCCGGTGAGCGGTCTGGAGCAGTTGCTGACGTTCGAGGTGCAGTTCAACGAACTGCTCGCGAGCCGGCCGGCCACCGTCGTCTGCCAGTACGACCGGGTCGGCTTCGACGCCGTCTCGCTCGCCGGCGCGTCGGCCGCGCACGGCCGCGCCGTCGCCGCGGTGACCTACCACGCCGACGCCGTGCTGCGGATCTGCCGGCAGCACGTCCCGCCCGGGATCCGCGTCGCCGGCGAACTCGACTACCGCGGGCTCGACGCGCTGACCAGGGCGTTGTCCGAGGCGGTGCGGTTGGACGACCACCTCTTCCTCAACCTCGGCCAGTTAAGCTTCATCGACGTGGCGGCGGCCGGAGTCGTGCTGCAGACCGCGTACGGACTTGTTGGCGGAAAGCTGATGACGGTGGTGTGCCAGCCTGTGGTCGGCAAGGTGTTACGCGCCCTCGGCGGTGATCAACTTGCTGCCCTCAAACTGGTCGTCCGCGATGTCGGCTAGTTGGCAGCAGCCCTTCGACGGCGCAACGCCGGGCCAGACGCCCGACGGCCTGGAACAGCGCTTCGACGCCACGAGCCTGGTGTCGTTACGGTCCGCGGTGGCCGCGCACGGCGGCGCGCTGGGCCTGTCACCTTCCAAGGTCAACGACCTCGTGCTGGTGGCACACGAACTGGCTTCGAACGCGGTGCGCCACGGCGGGGGCGGCGGCCGGCTCCGCCTGTGGCGGGTCGACGGCTCGGTGTTCTGCGAGGTGTCCGACGTCGGGGTCGGCTTCCCGTTCAGCCGCCCCCAACGCCTGCCGGACCTCAGCGCCCCGGGCGGCCGGGGCCTGTGGATCATCGTCCGGCTCGTCGACGAGATGAGCGTGGAGAGCACCGACGAGGGAACGACCGCCCTCGTGGAGATCCGCGTCTCCCCACAGTGATCACGCCGGCCGCGTCACCGCCGCTCCCGGGATGGGCATCGCGTCGAAGAGGATCTTGGCCAGCGGCGTGATCAGGTCGGCCAGGCGGTCGCGTTCCGGTTCGGTCAGAGCGGTCCACGGCGGGGTGGCCAGGCGGTCCGTCTGATCCTCCAGCCGGTCGTGCTCCTGGCGGCCCACCTCGGTGATCGCGCCGGTGGCGTCGAGCCAGCCACGATCGGCGAGGTTGGCCCTGGCCGCGGCCCAGTCCTCGTCGGACCAGCCCCGGGTGGACTGCATGTCGCCCGGCCGGCCGTTACGGGCCTCCCGCCACACCAGCGCCTCGCACCCGCTGACCCCGGCGCACACCAACGAGGCCATGTGCCCGTCGCCCCGGTGTTCGCGCAGCACGGTGGCCGCGTGCCAGAAGCGCGCCGTGTCGCCGTCCGGCACGGGTAGCGCCGCGATCGCGGCGGACAGCGGGCGCCCGACCGTCTCGACCCCGGCGGCGGCCCTGGCCAGCAGGTCGGCGGCTTCGGCCATCGCGCCGTCGCCGGCCAGCGGCGTGCCGGCGGCGGCCGCGGTGATCGCCTCGACGGCGCCCGCGAGGCGGGCGGCCAGCGCGGCGGACGGCTCGGCGCGCGTCCACACGTCGGGCAGGGCCCGGGTGACCATGTGCGGCGCGAAGACATAGAAGATCGCGGTGACGGGCGCAGCCCCGACCGGGCCCAGCGGCGCCGCCCGGCCCGCGAAGTAGCCGCGCCAGAACCCGCGCAGGCCGGCGGCCTCGAAGGCGGCCCGCGACTGCGGCGTGAAGTAGGTGACGTCGTGGATCGGCTCGATCAGCGTCCACAACCGGCGGGCGTCAGCGGGCTTCAAGCGAATCACCCACGTTCACCCGGAGCCACTCGGCCAGCGGGCCGGAGGCGTGCAGAAATGTGATCACGCGGTCCTTCGCCTTCCTCGTGCCCAGCCAGGCGGCCGGTGGCCAATCCTGCCACGCGACCAGGCCCTTGTTGCGGAGCAGGTCGACGCGCGGGTGGTCCCTCGGGTAGCCGCGTGGAGCGGTCTTGAGCTGGTCGTGCCCGGTGATGCTGATCTTCTTGCGGGCGGCGGCCGCGATGATGCCCTCGAGTTCCTTGCCGGTACGGTCCTCGGCGACCGCGCGCCGGTACCGGACGAGCTGGTCGGACGCCATCCAGTACATGCCGCGGCCGCAGGCCAGCCCGTCGGCGGAGAGCTGGATGTAGCCGCCCTTCTCCAGGGTGGCCGCGATCGTCGTCTTGTACGGGGACTTGTCGGCGCTGAACCGCACGTCGCGGTGCGGGCGGAAGATCTTGCCAGCACCGAACTCGGGTTCCAGCTCGGCGAGGAGGGCGACCATCGGGGCGTGCACCTTCTCGTCGTAGGTCGCCTTGTTCGCCGTCCAATACGGTTTTGAATTGTCGGCCGCGAGCCCTTCGTAGAAGTCCAGCGCCTCGGCCGGCCAGCCGGTGAATGCCATGCCGGTGAGCCTACGGAAGGAGCAGGTCGGCGAGCATCCGCTCCATCCACGCTGCGACCTCGGTATCGGTGCAGCCGAGATCGGCGCGCATCAGCCAGACGTTGTACCAGTTCAGCCCCAGCCACGCGGTGGTGGCGGCGGTGTCGACCGTCATGCCGTGCCGCAACGGGCCGTGCGCGGCCAGCGCGTCGACGAACGTCCGCAGGTCCTGGCGGCGCATCCGCTCGATCTCCAGCCAGCGGGCCGCCTGCTGTTCGTCGCGGGCCGAGGACTCGAAGAACGCCCGGTCGATCGGGACCACGCGACGGGAGATCACGGCGCCGAACTCGGCGAACCGCCGGATCTGCTCGCGCTGGGACGGCGCCGTGAGGATGTGCCGGTACTCGGGTCGCTCGGCGAGCGGCACCGGTTCGTCGTCGCCGACGGTGGTCTGGTCGACCGCCAGGCGCAGCAGCTCGGACTTGCTGCCGGCCGCATAGACCGACTCGACCGCGACACCGGCCTCGGCCGCGATCGCCTGCATCGTGGTCGAGGCGTAGCCGCGCTCGCCGAAGAGCTTGATGGCCGCCCCGACGATCGCCGCCCGGGTGGCCCTGGCCTGCGCTTCCCGGCGCGGCGACCGGTATGTGCGCTTGGCTGTCGAGTTCATGTCTAATTAGCTCCAGCGTCGCTGTGTTGAATGCATAGTAGCCGGGCTGAAAGGAGCACACCATGTCCGAGCTGTCCGGTTACCTGCTCATCCACGCCGGCATCAGAACCGAACTCCACCGGCTCGCCGCCCTGGCCGACGGCGTCGCGGCCGGTCGCCGGCACGCGGGTCCGCGCCAACTCGCCGCGCTGCGCAGCCTGGTCGCCGACGTCTTCGACACCATCCACCACCATCACGTCGGCGAGGACGAGCACCTCTGGCCACTGCTGCGGACCGTCCCCGGAATCGCGCCCGAGCTCGACGCGCTGGAGGCCGAACATGACCTGCTCGACCCGCTGATGGACCGCATCGCCAACTACCGAGACCCGGCCGACCTGGCGGCGAGCTCCCGCGAGCTCGCCGACCTGATGGACCGGCACCTCGCGGCCGAGGAGGCGCTGGTGGTGCCGACCGTCCGCGCGCACATCGGGCCCGAGCGGTACGCGGCCATGGAGAAGGCGATGCGGCGCGGCGGCGTGAAGCCGAAGCTGTCGTTCGTGGTGCCCTGGCTGGCCGCCGCCGACCCGGCACTGTTCGCCGAGGTCGGCCGCGAGCAGGGAATGGTGGTCCGGATCCTGCACCGGCTCACCCGGGGCGCGTACGAGCGCCGGGTCTGGGCGGCCTACGGCACCTCGGCCACCGGGCCGGTGACCCTGACCGGCCGCGCCGAGCAGTTCGTCGCGGCCGCGCCCGACACGGTCTACGACCTGCTCGCCGACGTCACTCGGATGGGCCGGTTCAGCCCGGAGTGCCATCGCGTCGAGTGGCTCGACGGCGCCGACCGGGCGCTGCCGGGTGCCCGGTTCCGGGGCCACAACCGGTTCGGGCCCGCGCGGTGGTCGCGTGAATGCGTGGTGATCACCGCCGAGCCGGGAACCGAGTTCGCGTTCCGCACGGTGCCCGAGCGGACGAAGTCCGACAGCACGGTGTGGCGGTTCGTGCTACGCCCGGTCGACGGTGGCACCCTGGTCACCCAGACCTTCGAGCTGTCGGCGAACCGGCTGGTGATGCTGTTCGAGCGGCTCAGCGGGCGGGACACCGGAACACCGGTCGCGATGCGGCAGACTCTGCGCCGGCTGAGCGAAGCGGCGGCCGCCGAAACCGCGACCGTCCGGTAAATCCTGTCCATTTGGTCACTCCCGCACCGGGAGGACGGCCAGGAACGTGATCGCAATAGATCGACATATGCATGGGCCGCTACACATGGTGCAAACTGTCCCGGTGGACGCGGCGGACGTGCTGGCCGGTCGGTATCGACTGGTCGAGCGCCTCGGAGAAGGCGGTATGTCCGTCGTCTGGCGTGCCCACGACGAGGTGCTCGACCGTCAGGTGGCGGTGAAGGTCCTCTCCCCACGTCTCGTCGCCGACCGGGACTCCCGCCGGCGCATCCGGGCCGAGGCCCAGGCGGTCGCGAAGCTGGCTCACCCGAACATCGCCGGGGTCTTCGACTTCGGTGAGCATGACGACGGCGAGCGCGTTCCGTACATCGTGATGGAGCTGCTCACCGGCAAGACGCTGGCCGAGCGCCTCGAAGACGGTCCGCTGCCGGTGCCCGACGTGCTGCGCATCTGCGCGCAGGTGGCCACGGCGCTCGGTGCCGCGCACGAGCACGGCATCGTGCACCGCGATGTGAAGCCGGCCAACGTCATGGTCGCGGCGAACGGGCAGACCAAGGTCGTCGACTTCGGCGTCGCCGCCGCGGTCGGTGAGCTCGCCGACCGCGACGCGGTGCTGTTCGGCACCCCGGCCTACGTGGCACCGGAGCGGCTGTCGGGCGACGCGGTCGTGGCCGCCACCGACGTGTACGGGCTGGGCGTACTGCTGTACCGGATGCTCACCGGTCACATGCCCTGGTCGGCCGAGTCCACCACCCAGATGCTCGTGGCCCACATGTACGTGGAGCCCGACCCGCTCCCGCCGCTGACCGACCTGCCGGCCGAGGTCGTCGAGGTGTGCGAGGCGTGCCTGGCCAAGGAGCCCGCCGACCGGCCCGGCGCGGCCGAGGTCGCCGAGATCCTGGCGGCCGCCGCGGCGGCGCTCACCGGCCCGGCCACGGCGCCGGTCCGCCGGTCGCCGCTCCTGTCGAAGCGCCGGCAGGAACGACGCCGGTCGTTCGCGTTCGCCGGTGCCGGGATCGCGCTGGTCGCGGTCGTCACCGCCGCGGTCGTGGCGGCGACGGTGGTGCGGCCCGACGAGCCGGCCGGCGGCGTGACGACGGCCGAGGACGAGGGCCGGACCGCGGTGCCCGGTGCGTCCGTCGGCGTCGGTGGAGCGGGCGCGACGTCGGCGCCACCGAGTGGCGCGCCCGATTCGACGGCAACCCGTCCCGACGGCGGGACGAACGTACCGACCGGGCCGGCGGGGTCGAATCCGCCGGTACCGCCGCCCGCGACCACCACCTCGCCGCCGGGCGGCGGCCAGAACGGCGACCCCGATCCGATCCGCGCGACGCAGTCCAGCTACGGCAACACCGTCACCGTGGAGTGCGCCGGAACGATGGCGAAGATCGTCGCCGCCGACCCCGGCGACACCTGGTCGATCACCCGCATCACGCCGGGCCCGGCCGACCAGGTCAACGTCAAGTTCGTGTCGTCGTCGGCGGAGCCGTTCAAGGTCACGTTCCGGGGCCGCTGCAACGGCGGGGTGCCGCGGATAAACCTGAGCAACGACTGAGCCTCTCCGGCGGTGGGTAACCACCGGCCATGACCACGTACGGCATCCACGCATCGCACGAGCAGATCCACCCGTCGCGCCTGCTGGCGGCCGTCACCAGGGCGGAGGCGGCGGGATTCGGCGCCGCGATGTCCTCCGACCACTTCTCGCCGTGGAGCGAGCGCCAGGGCCAGTCGGCGTTCGCCTGGTCGTGGCTGGGCGCCGCGCTGCAGGCGACGCAACTGCCGTTCGGCGTGGTGAACGCGCCCGGGCAGCGGTACCACCCGGCGATCATCGCGCAGGCGATCGGCACCCTGGCGGCGATGTTTCCGGGACGCTTCTGGGCCGCGCTCGGCAGCGGTGAGGCGTCGAACGAGCACATCACCGGTGGTGGCTGGCCGGCGAAGCCGGTGCGCGAAGCGCGACTGCGCGAGTGCGTCGACGTCATCCGGGCCCTGCTCGCCGGCGAGGAGGTCAGCCACCGCGGGCTGGTGACGGTCGACCGGGCCCGGTTGTGGACCCGGCCCACCGAACCGGTGCCGCTGATCGGTGCCGCGGTGAGCGTCGCGACCGCGCGCTGGTGCGCGTCCTGGGCCGACGGCCTGATCACGGTCAACGCGGAGCCGGCCAAATTGCGCGAGATGATCGCCGCCTACCGGGACGCCGGCGGCCGTGGCCCGCTGACGGTGCAGGTGCACCTGAGCTGGGCGGCGACCGACGACGAGGCGTTCGCCCTCGCCTACGACCAGTGGCGCAGCAACGTGTTCGCGCCGCCGGTCTGCTGGGACCTGGAGCTGACCGACCACTTCGACGAGGTCTCGCGGGACGTTCCCCGCGAACGGCTGAAGCAGGCGGTGAACATCTCCGCCGACCTGTCCCGGCACGCCGAGTGGCTGAACGGCTACGCGGAACTGGGCTTCGACCGGGTGATGCTGCACCACGTCGGCCAGGAGCAGGACGAGTTCATCGACGCGTTCGGCGCGAAGGTCCTGCCGCAACTGACCTAGACACGGAACGACCCCCGGACGACGTTGTCCGGGGGTCGTTCCACCAGGGGATGGTCAGCCGCTCAGCGCGTCACGCGCGTTGCGACCGGCGTCGTGCAGGTGGTCGCCCGCCTGCTTCGCCTGTGCGGCCCGGCGCTCAGCGGCGCCCTCGGCCTGCATCGACTCGTTGTCGGTGGCGTCGCCGATCTTCTCCTTGGCGGCGCCCTTCATCTCTTCGGCCTTGTGCCTGATCTTGTCGCCTGTACTCATCGACAAAGACTCCTTCCGAAATCTACGAGCCTGGTTCCCAGTGCGGCACGTCGGGCGCGTACGTGGTGTGCGCCTCGTGCGCCTCCACCATCTGCTCCACGGCCGGCGGCACGTGCACGACCTCGTCCTCGTTCAGCACGTCGCTGATCTGATCGTCGACAACGTCAGGCGGCGCCTCGGCCAGCGGGGCATCACTGAGATCGGTCATGTCTGTTGGCGTACCCGGCTAACGGCCGACCCAACCCACCAGTACGGCCGTCGCGTCGTCCTGCAGCTGTTCGTACTGGTGGTCCAGGATCGCCCGGATCAGGCGACGCATGGTCTCCGCCGCCCGCATCCGGTCGGCGAGCGTGCGCACCACGAAGTCGACCAGCCGCTGCTGCCCGAAGAACTCGCCGTCGGCCGAGCGTGCCTCGATCACGCCGTCGGTGAAGAACAGCACGTGGTCGCCCGGCTCCAGCGCCTCCTCGACGATCTCCGGCGACGTGCCGGCGAGCCCGCTCAGCCCGAGCGGCAGCGCCGTCGGCGCGGCGAGATCCTTCACCCGCTGGCCGTCCCGGAGCAGCAGGCCGCCGGGGTGGCCGGCGCTGATCGTCCGCAGTACGCCGCTGGCGAGGTCGAGTTCGGCCAGGACGGCCGTCACGAACTGGTCGGGGTGCCGCGCGTGCAGCCACTTGTCGATCGACCGGTACGTGTCGGGCAGGTCCAGGCCGCACCGGCGGGCGTTCCGGTACGCGTTGATGGCCATCGTGGTCATCGCGCTGGCGGCGATGCCGTGCCCCACCGCGTCGAACAGGGCGACGTGCAGCGTTCCGTCGCCGATCGCGTAGTCGAATCCGTCGCCGCCCACCTCGTAGCAGGGTTCGAGGATCCCGGTGACCTCGGCCTCGGGCGTCGTCAGCGTGAGCGGCGGGAGGAGGCTCCACACGATCTCGGTGGCGAGTTGCAGCGGCAGCCCGCGCCGCAGGCGCTCGATCGCGTCGCCGTACAGCCGCCGGGACGTGATCAGGTGGCCCAGCACGGTGGCGATCGCCGCGCAGGTCTCGCGGTCGGCCGGGTCCAGGCTGCCGGTCGTCACCACTTCGAGGACGCCGATGCGGTGGCCGCAGTCGATCATCGGCACGTACAGCCGGTCGCCGGACGGGCTCTCCGTCATCTCGCCCAGTGCGTAGGCGCGGCCGGCGAGCGTCCCCTCGATCGGAATCCGCTCCACGTCGCCGCCCACGGTGCCGGCCACGGTGGTGAACGTGGCCAGGAACGTCTGCGCGTAGTCGACCACGAGCATGGTCATCGACGTGACGCCGAGGTCGGCGGCCGCCTCCTCGGCGAGCCGCGGCAGTTCGCCCGGAATCACACCGGTGCAGCCGAGCACCAACCGTTGCAGTGCGTTCCTCGCCCGCACGGCGTTGTCGACCGTCACCAGTGCAGCCTTACACGAGCAGCGCACCCGCCGCACATTCGGATGGGTAGAACCCGGGTGGCGCGGGGTACTCCAGGAACGTGCTGCTGCGTCTGGTTCTCCGCCTCCCACGTGACCCCGTAACGGTTCCGGTCACGCGGCGAACGGTGGACTGCGCCCTCGACGCGATCGGCGTCTCCGACGAGTGCCGCGACGACGTGACGCTCGCGCTCACGGAGGTGTGCTCGAACGTGATGCGGCACGCCCACGAGTCGGTCGACTACACGGTCACCGTCACCGCGACGGCGAACCGCTGCACCATCGACGTCTGCGACTCGGGCACCGGCCTGCCGCAGGGCACCGTCGCCGAGCCGCCGCGCAAGCCGGAATCCACCGCCGAGAACGGCCGTGGCCTGGGCATCGTGCGGGCCGTGATGGACGCCGTACAGGTGGTCGCCGGCCCCAGCGGTGTCGCGATCCACATGGCGAAGCAGCTGATCTTCGGCCAGCGCGGTTACCTCCGGCGACTGCCGCAGCAGTCGTAGCCGGCTCAACCCACGAGCTGCAGGCCGCTTCCGTCGGGCGCCGTCAGGATCAGGCGGTCGCCCTCGATCCGGTACGTCACGGTGGCCGATCCGATGATCTTCATCAGGTCGGCCTCCAGCGCGCCCGCCGCACCGGGGCAGGCCCGGTCGGTCGACCCCAATACACCGAACGTGATCTGGTTGCCGGCCACGGTGACGGGGCCGAAGAACTGGTTGCACCCGGTGTAGCCGGAGACCCGGTTGTCGCCGGTGAACGTCATCGTGGCGCTCTCACCGGACGGCACCGAACTGGCGCTGCCGCCGGAGGCGACGATCGTGTCGACCGTCCACTTCGTGTCGACCAGCGGCCGGGCCGGCTCGGCCACGGCCCGGTCGATCAGCGTCAACGTCAGGTCACCACCGGTCAGCACGAGGTCGTTGCCGGTCAGCTGCCAGCTGGGACGGCCACGGAAGAAGCCGTAGAGCCAGCTGTCCTGCTCGCTCAGGTTCGCCGGGCAGCCGATGGCCGTCATCGCGAGATCGTCGGTGGCGACCAGCGTGCTGCCGTCGAGCCGGACCCGGCCGGAGACGGTGTTGCAGCCGGCCTGCACCGCGATCACGTTGCCGGTTCCGATCGTCAGCCTGATCGTCGTGCCGTCGACCAGCGCCTTCGGCTGCCCGCCCGAGGTGACCCCGGTCGAGACGAACGTGCGTCCCACCGGAAGCGGGGCCGGCGCCGCGGGTTCCCCCGCGGCGCCCCCACCCGCGGCGCATCCGGTGAGTCCGGCGAGCAACAGCATCGGGACGACGATCACCCTGGCCCTCATACCTGCTCTGACGCAGCGGGCGGCTGTTCGGCTCCCCCTGCCCCGTAAAACCGTTACGGCTTGAGCGGCGGGAATCCGGGATCCAGCAACCCGTTCTCCTTCAGGTGCCCGTAGAGCGGCACCTCGTCCGGGAAGTGACCCCACGCGTGGTCGCCGCCGTCGACCAGGTCGGTGGACCGGCCGCCGAGCACACCCAGCAGTTGCCGCTGAACCGGCGTGAGGCCGGCGAGCACGGCCGGGACGGCCGGTGCCTCGTCGCGGCGGGTGATCCAGCGGTAGGTGTAACCGAAGAAGACCGCCTTGCGGGTGATCGCGGAGTGGTTGTCGGAGCGGGCGTGCCAGATGCGCCGGTCGAAGAACACCGCGTCGCCGGCGTTCACGCACACCTCGATCGCGCCCTCCGGGTCGGGCCATTCCAGGTCGCGGCGGGGCGGGCCGTCGATGCGGTTGGTCAGGTGGCTGCCCGGCACGACCTTGAAGTTGCCCCGGCCGGGGCCGGACACGTCGGAGAGCCAGAACGCCAGCTTCACCGACAGGCGCGGGCGCGGGTCGGTCTCGACCTCGCGGTTCTGCCGGCCGCCGTCCTGGTGCCACTCGAACCGGAACGGCTTCGCCGCCGGCACGGTCGGGTGCACGTCGAGGTGCGAGTGGTACACGTGCACGTTCCAGCCGAGGGTCTGCCACACCAGCGGGAACGCCGCCGGGTGCGTCATCAGGCCGGCGAGCTCGGGGCAGGCCGCCACGGCGCTGAGGCGGTGCAGTGAGCCGTCCCTGGCGATCTCGCCGAGGCGCGTGGCCCGCGCGTAGATGTGGTCGACGGCGGCGGTGTAGCGGATCAGCTCGGCCTGGGACAGCACGCCGGGAAGCACGATGTACCCGTCCCGCTCGAACGCCGCGCGCTGCGCGTCGGTCATACGGACGGGAGCCGGAGCCGCGTTCACCGGCTTCGGAGCGACGTCTGTGCTCATCGAATGTCCCCCTCGATTGTCGTGACATCCGATAGGCGTCGCGAGGGCACCGCTTCGTTGCGGGCCGAACGGAAAACCCACCGTTCGGCCGATGCCAAACGTGCCGTAATTTGGACAAAAGAGCGGCTTTATCCGACCAAAGTCGCGAGATCGGTGCCCAGAAGTGCGCGCAACTCCGCGAGCGCGCGCATGCTCTGCGTCTTCACCAGGCTGGGCGTGACGCCGAGCAGTTCGGCCACGGTGTCGACGCTGTGGTCCTCCCAGTACCGGAGCACCACGATCGCCCGCGCCCGCGGCCCGAGCCGGCCCAGCGCCTCCATGAGGGTCAGCCGCAGTTCCGGTCCACCCGACCCGTCGACCACCGCCGACGCCGACGGCATCGTGTCGGAGACGACCTCGTGCGAACTCTTGAGCCGCTTGTGGTCGAGGAACACGCGCACCATCACCTTGGCCGCGTACGCGTCGATGTTGTCGGCCTTGACCACCTTGCGCCACGAGGCGTAGAGCCGCGACAGCGTGATCTGGGTCAGGTCCTGCGCCAGATGCCAGTCCCGGCAGAGGAGGTAGGCCCGCTGGCGCAGCCGCACCACCCGGGCCTGGGCGTACTCCTCGAAGTCGAGTTCGGTTCCCCCGCTCTTCAAGGGCCCACCCCGTCGAACGAGGTGAGGAGCGGCAGCGCCGGGTAGAGATCCTTGGCCTTCGCCGCCGTCTCGATCATCGTGCGCTCGTCCCAGACCGGACTCAGCCCGATCTGGACGGCCTCGGCGACCGCGAGCACCTCTTCGTCGACGGCGATCTTCGCCATCGCCGCCCCCCAGTCCCCGTCGGCCAGGCACGAGCCGATGTTCACCTGGATCGCGATGCCGTCGGAGCGGTAGACGTTCACGCCCCGTCGCTGCACGCAGTTGGACTCGATCTCGAACGTCTCGACGAGCGCGCCCTTCTCGTCCGTGCACGACGACACCGCGACGCCCGGCGCACTACGGCTGCAGGAGCGCTTGTTGTCATACCGCGCCATGGCCACCCGGATCATCCCGAATCCGGCCCCGCGGTCGAGGAAGACCTGTACGCCCGTGAACGTGTCGAACCGGCTGCCGGCGAACGCGATGGTCGGGCCGTTCGGCAGCGTCGAACCCAATGCCATCAGCACCGCCGCGGGCGGCGCTGTCGGCGGTTGCGACTCGACGCCGTCCGGCCGCCCGGCCGGGAAGACCGCCATCGTCGGGGTGTCGGGCGGCATCTGCGACCGGCGCCCGGACCGGTCGACCGTCGGCTCGGCCGAGACGTACGGCGCGGTCGTCGCCGGACCGGCGGTGGCGGGTGGCGCCGCGACGCCGTCGGATCCGGGCGACCCGTCGGGGCGCAGGCTGGACGTCGCCATCCCCACGCCCAGCGCCAGCACACCCACGGCGGCGAAGCAGGCGACGCTGCGTTGCACCATCCGGGTCCGGCGCAGGCGTCGCCCGTCCCGGATCGCGTTGTCGACCAGATCACCGATCGGTGGCGAATCCACCTCGGCGAACTCCGACTCGATCATGCTGCGGAACCGGTCTCCCATGCGGCAACCCTCCCTTCAGGAGGTACGACGGGTCGGCCGGCCGGATCGGTTACGCCGATTCTCGGACGATCAACTCGGTGGGCAGCATGTACGGGCTCTCCACCTGCTCGCCGGCGGCGAGTTTCAGCAGCTGGCGGGCGAGGCTGCGGCCGATCTCCTGTATCGGCTGGCGCACGGTGGTCAGCGGCGGATCGGCGAACGCCGCCACCGTGTTGTCGTCGAACCCGATCACCGCGACGTCCTCCGGCACCCGCCGGCCGACCTGCCGCAGGGTCCGGAGCGCCCCGTCGGCCATGAGGTCCGAGGCGGCGAACACCGCGTCGAGGTCGGGGTGCAGTTCGAGCAACGACTGCATCGCCAGGGCACCGGACCGGCGGGTGAAGTCGCCGTACGCGATCACCGGTTCATGGGTGACGGCGGTCAGATACCCGTTCAGCCGGTCGATGCCGGCGACCATGTCGGCCGGCCCGGCGATCGTGGCGACCTTCGTGCGGCCCTGCTCGAACAGGTAGCGCACGGCGTTCTCGGCACCGAGTTCGTTGGTGGCGTCGACGTACGGCAGCGTGCTGCTCCCGAGCGGACGCCCGTTGCACACCACCGGGATGCCCATGCGTTCGAGCTTCGCCGGCAACGGGTCCTCGCCGTGGATCGAGAACAGCATCACGCCGTCGACGTGCCCCCCGGCCGCGTACCGCTCGACCCGCGCGTGGCTCTCCCCGGACGCCGACATGATCAGGACGAGCTGCTTGCCGGCCGCCTCCAGTTCGAGGCTGACGCCGTGGATGACCCCCGCGAAGTACGGGTCGTCGGAGAAGATCCGGGACTGCGGCTCCGACACCACCAGCGCTATCGCGTCGGTGCGCTGGGTGACGAGGCTACGTGCCGCCTGGTTGGGCACGTAGCCGAGCGCGTCGACCGACCGCATCACCACCTCGCGCAGATGCGGTGCCACCGACTCCGAACCGTTCACCACGCGTGACACCGTCGCGCGCGAGACACCCGCGTGCGACGCCACCATTTCGAGGGTCGGCCTTTCCCGACCCATTCCCCGTTCCACCACGCCGTTGACCCTAGTGAACGCTCACCACAATTCGTTACGGGCGATCACGTCGGCATAGAACCTGGCACTCGACTTCGGGATGCGCCGCTGGGTCCGGTAGTCCACAAAGACCAGGCCAAATCGCTTGTCGTAGCCGAAGGCCCACTCAAAGTTATCCAGCAACGACCACGCGAAGTAGCCGCGCAGCGGCACTCCCGCCTCGATCGCGCGGTGGCAGGCGCGCAGATGCGAGTCGAAGTAGGCGACGCGCTCCGGGTCGTCGACGGTGCCGTCCGGCCCGATCTCGTCGTCAAAGGCGGCGCCGTTCTCGGTGACGTACAGCGGCACCGAGGGGTAATTGTCGGACACCATCTTCAGCGTCTGGAAAAGGCCGTCGGGGTCGATCTCCCACCCCATCGCGGTCTTCGGCGCGCCGCGTCCGATGTGCCGCACGTCCTCGGCCGCCGGGTGCGGGGAGCCGGCGTCGGGCCCGTTTCCGTTGGGGGCCGCCACCACGTTCGTCGTGTAGTAGTTGATCCCCAGCATGTCGATCTTCGTCGAGATCGTCGCGAGGTCACCGTCCTGAACGAAGCCGAAGTCGGTGATCGCCGCGACGTCCCGGACCACGTCCTCCGGATACGTTCCGAGCAGCAGCGGGTCGAGGTAGAGCCGGTTGGCCACGCCGTCGATCCGCCGGGCCGCGTCGAGGTCGGCGGCGGCGTCCGTCGCGGGCGAGGTCGCGGCCAGGTTCAGCGTGATTCCGACGGTCGCGCTCTCGTTCTGGGACCGGATCGCAGCCGTCGCCAGCCCGTGCCCGAGCAGCAGGTGGTGCACCGACGCGAGGGCGGCGGCGGGTTCCCGGCGGCCCGGTGCGTGCGCGCCGTTGTGGTACCCGAGCATCGCCGAGACCCACGGCTCGTTGAGCGTCGTCCAGTACCGCACCCGGTCGCCGAACGCCCCGTGCACGATGGCGGCGTAGTCGGCGAACCGTTCGGCGGTGTCGCGGGCGGGCCAGCCGCCGGCGTCCTCCAGCACCTGCGGCAGGTCCCAGTGGTACAGGGTGAGCATCGGCTCGATGCCGGCACCCTGTACCTCGTCGAGGAGCCGCTTGTAGAAGTCCAGCCCGGCCTGGTTGGCCGGGCCGCGGCCGTCCGGTTGCACCCGGGGCCAGGCCACCGAGAACCGGTACGACCGCAGCCCGAGCGACGACATGATCCCGACGTCTTCGCGGTAGCGGTGGTAGTGGTCACAGGCTTCGTCACCCGTGTCGCCGTTGACGATCGCACCGGGTCGCCGGCTGAACACGTCCCAGATCGAGGGCGACCGGCCGTCGGCCGTCGCCGCGCCCTCGATCTGGTACGAGGCGGTGGCCGCGCCCCACAGGAAGTCGGCCGGAAAACGCACGGCGGTCTCCAGGCCGGTGTCGGATTGGGTCGATGTCACGGGTTGCCTTCCTGTGGGGCGATTGTCTGACGTTGTTAGCGGGAGAACGTGAACCAGTTGAGGTTCACGAAGTCGGCCGGTTGGCCGCTGGTGAAGGTCAGGTAGACGGTGTGGGTTCCGGTGGTGGCCGCGATACTGCCCGGCACGGTGCGCCAGGTCTGCCAGCCGCCGGTGTTGGCGATCGCGAAACTGCCGATCGGTGCCGCGGTCGGGCTGCCGAGGCGCACCTCGACCAGTCCGCTGACGCCGCCGGCGGCGCCGGACGCCACCCGCGCCGAGAACGTGCGGGCCGGGTTGCCGTTGCCGAAGTTGACGCCGTCGAAGCGCACCCAGTCGCCGTTGGCCAGCCAGCCGATGTTCTGGCCGCCGCCGCTGTCGGTGGTGTTCTCCGTCTGCGTGCCGTTCTGGGCGTTGTACGACTCGGCCTGGATGGTGCCGTAGGCGTCGCGGTTGCCCGGGTTGGGCGGGTTGCTGCTCGGCGGGGTGGTCGGGCCGCCGCCGCGGGTCTGCACGGTGACGTAGTCGACCAGCATCGAGGCGCCCGGCACGGTGGCCGAGGTCGGCGTGCTGATGCCGGAGACGCCGTTCGGGAAGCCACCGCCCATGGCCACGTTCAGCAGGATGAAGTAGCCGGCGTGCGAGGTCATCTGCGTCCAGTACGGCTCGCCGACCTGGCTCTGGCTGACGGTGTGGAACTGCTGCCCGTCGACGTACCAGCGGAGCTGGTTGACGGTCGTGTCCCACTCGAAGCGGTACGTGTGGAACGCGCTCTGGCAGCTGGAGCCGGGGCAGGCGCGGCTGGCGCCGATGCCGTTGAACTCGTTGCACGGCCCGCCGGGCGCGACGCCGCAGTGCAGCACACCCCATACGGAGTTGATCCCGTTGACGTTCTCCATGATGTCGAACTCGCCGATGCCGGGCCAGTTCTGGTAGTTGCCCCGGTAGGGCGCGCCGAGCGCCCAGAACGCCGGCCAGTACCCGAGGGCGGCGTTGCCGGTGATGTTCGGCATCTGGATGCGGCCCTCGATCGCCAGCAGGCCGCCCGCCGGTGGCTTGAAGTTCGACCGCTGGCTCTCGATGCGGGCCGACGTCCAGGCGTTGCCGTCCCGGAGCGGGGTGATCCGCAGGTTGCCGTTGCCGTCGAGGGCGAGGTTGCGGGTCTGGTTGGTGTAGGTCTGGATCTCGCCGGTGCCCCAGTTGGCGGGGCCGCCCGGGTACGAGGTGCCGGTGTCGATGATCCAGTTGGCCGAGCTCGGCAGGGTGTTGGCCGAGCCGACGAAGTCGTCGGTCCACACCGTCGACCAGCCGCTCGGCGGCGGTGGCGCCGAGGCGTTGGCGTTGGTCGTGACGATGCTCGCGCCGATGAGGACGAGCGCCGACGACCCGGCGATCAGGGCGCGGCGGGCCGTCTTGTTGATCTTTCGGGGGTCACTGCCGGATGGGGGTGACATCGCGGTTCCTTCCGTGGTGGCGGTCGGTCGGAGGTGGACCCGCAGCCGGCGGATCGACTCCGACCGGCTGCGGGTCCGTTCGGGCCGCACAGCCGGCGGATCGACTCCGACCGACTGCGGGTCCGTTCGGACCCCGCAGCCGGCGGGCGGGCCGGCTGCGGGGTCCGAGAGCGCTCCGTGGGCGTTGCGTTGGCTAGAGAGCGCTCTCTCAGACCGAAGTTTCGCGTCCGGGTCGAGCGATGTCAATGCCGCGGGTGAGGGCAGCGGGCGGCCGAATGGTCAGGCTAACCGGATGGCGTCACGGGTCCTGGCAGGCCAGAGTTGACCCCATGATGGCGATGCGGGGCACCGATTTCGACGACGCGGCACTCGACGAGGCCGGCGGTGCTGCAGTGGAAGGTCGCGGGCCGGTCACCCGGATGACCGCGGCCACCGTTCTCAGCCTGGGCATCCTGATCGCGGTCAACTCCATCGCGATGTCCGGTTCCCCGTACCGCTGGTGGGCCGACTTCATCATCATCCCCGGCCTGGTCTTCCTGACGCTGAGCGTCGGCCTGCCCCGGGCCGCCCGCGAAACCCGCTTCGTGCTGGCGTGGATGGGCGCCGTCGTGCTGGCGGTAGCCCTGCTCCTGATGGCCGGCAAAATGGGTGAATACTGGCCCCTGATGATCGTGGTCCCCTGCCTCGGACCCGCCGCCCTGTTCGCCCTGCGCCCCGCCGACGCGTCCGTGCGCGCGTTCGTCAACACGGTGGCCGGGCTGGCGCTGGTCGGCATCGCCCTGGGCCTGGCGTTCCTCCTCATCCGCGGCGGCGCGATCGACCCCGGCGACACCCGCTGGTGGTCGTTCGCCATGCTGGCCGCCGCCGGCGTCACCGGCGCCAACGGCCTGATCCTGCTGGCCACCCGCCGCGGCACCTACTGGTTCTCGATGGCCGTGCTCCTGATCGCCCTCGGCGCCTACACCACCCTGGCCGCCATCGCCGAACTGGGCCGCTAGCCACCCCGGCGTCGATCTTGCAGTTGTGCACGCCGAAAAACGGGCGAATTCCGACGAAAGGGCGGACACAACTGCAAGATCGACAACCGGCGCGCTGTTCCCGGCGTCGATCTTGCAGTTGTGGTGCCTTGTTCGCCCGCATTTGCCCCCGTTCATGGCCCACCACAACTGCAAGATCGACTCGTGGAGACGAGCGCGGCGAGCGCCACGGGAACGGGTGCGTGGCACTTTTCCGGATCTTGGACTGCAAGAGGGGCCATGGCCCCTCCGGGAGTCCAAGATCGCACGCGTGGCGAGGGCGCGAGGGTCAGCGCCAGATGGGTTCGGGTTCCGCAGGGGTGACCGTTGGGTGGGGCGCGGTGCGGGTGCTTGCCCGGCGTGGGGGGCGGCCCCGGGTGGGGCGGGGGGCGACGGCGCGGCCCAGGGCGAAGGCGTTCGCGACGGCGGCGGCGTGGCGGTCGCAGAGTTCGATTTCGCGGGTGGCGCCTTCCGGGCCGGTGATCACCCAGGTGTGGGCGGGCTCCTTGCCGCACCGGTCGCATTCCCGCACTTCAACTACTTTGGTCGCCATGATCGCCAGGCTAGCGGCTCCAGGATCTTGACGTCCGCTCAGCACGGGGAACCGATCACCCAAATCGGGCCAATGCACAATACTCGTCACCGGATCGAGGCCAGGTCGTGATGGCCCGCTGTCACGGTGATTAGCGTGCACGACACCGGGCCCACCAGCAGACTTGCGCGCATCCGCGCCCACCCGCTGGCCATCGTCGCCCTCGCCGTGCTCTTCCTCGTCCCCGTGGCCTGGCTCGGCGCCGACACCTCCGACGAGAACTTCTCCGAAGCGGTCTCGGTGGTCGGGTCCGGGACGCAGATCGTCGCCGTCGAGAGCAACGGCTCCGGGGCCAAGCACCGGCGGATCAGCGCCGACGGCGGGCTCACCTGGCGCGACGCCGCGCCGGGAGAGACGGGAGAGACGGGAGGAACCGGAGAGACGGGAGGGACCGGCGCGACGGCCGAACCGACCCAGTCGTGCGCACCGGACAAGCCGGAGCACTGCTACCGCGTCGTTCCCGGGCACCTGCGGGTCGAAGAGACGGTCAACGGCGGCGCGTCCTGGTGGATCGCCTGGTCGGTGCCGGACGACGAGCGGCGCCGCCTCGCCCGCCGCTACGGCGACCTGGGCGAACCGGCCAAGCACCTGTCGTCCCGGTCGCTCGCGGTGGTCGCGGTGCCGGGCGGACACGCGGTGGTCGTCGCGAACGGCCGGGACGGGTATGCGGTGCGGGCGCAGGACGGCCGGTGGACCCGCACCGGCTTCGGCACCACCGTCGACCCGACCGGAAAAACGGCCGGAAAAACGGCCGGCAAAGAGGTCCGGCCCGCCCCGCCGATCGAGGGCCGGTCGGCCCGCGACGCCGCGCCGCAGATGGTCGCCGGCCTGTTCGCCGGCCTGATGGTGGTGGCGGTCGCCGGGTGTGCCGGCATGTTCCGGGTGGCCCGCTGGACGGCCGCGGGCGCGTTGGCGCTGGTGGGCGTCGGCGGCCTGCTCGCCCTCGCCGGCGGGTTCGGGTGGCGCGACACCAACGCCGTGCTGCCGGTCCTGCTCCTGGTGGTCGGGCTGCTGGCGGGGCTGGCCGGCGCGTACGGCGTCCTGGTGCTCGCGACCCGGCGCCGCGCGGTCCGCACGGTGCCCGCGGTGCTGGTGGGCGTGGTCGGCGTCGCCGTCGCGACGGCCGACGCCGGGGTGTTCGCGGTCTGGGCGCACGGCGCGGTCGGGTACCGGTCGGCCGCGTACTCCGCCCAGCTGCTCGCGGTGCTCGCGCTGGTCGCGGCCGTCACCCTGGTCACCCGGTGGCGGCCACGAATCCGGGACGCCGAGAGCAGCGGACCCTACGCCGAGCGGTAGGCGGCACCGGCCTCGGTCGGGCTGCCGTCGTCGCGGTACAACCCGGTGCCGGCGTCGCCGGTCGACGGCAACGAGAACCACGCGTACCGCCACACGAACAGCAGGCTGCTCAGCATCGCGGTCGACGCCCGCACGAACGCCGCCTGGTCCGCGCCGGTCGGGTACTTCGGCTGACCGGAGAAGTTGATCAGCGAGTACTCGGTGAGCCAGATCGGCAGCTTGTACCGCTGGTACACGGCCTGCAGGTAGCCGCGCAGCTGGCCGGTGGCGGCGTCGGCGCGGAAGTCGCTGCCGTACCAGTGCAGCGCGATGAAGTCGACGCGGTAGCCGCGCGCCCGCGCACCGGACATGAACCGGTCGAGCCAGCCGCCCGCCGTGTCACCGCCGAACGCGACCACCGGGCTGCCCAGCCGCAGGCCCGTCGACTGCAACCGGGGCCACAGGTCGAGCGCCTGCTCCACCGACATGTTCGCCTGCTCGCGCAGGTCGGGCTCGTTGAACCCGAGCAGCGCGCCGCCGTTCTGCTTCGCCTTCGCCAGGTTCCCGTCGGTGACCATGTCGGCGCCCCAGATCATCGGGACGAACTCGACGGTGGCCGGGCCGGGCGTACGGTCGCGGCTGGGCGACCAGTTGTAGTACCAGGAGACGCGCACGTCGGCCAGCGCGGCCGGGTTGCCGCCCCACTCGTAGGTGCTCACGCCCTTCTTGCCGCCCATGCGCCCGCCGCGAGGGGAACCCGCCGCCGACGCGGACGCGCTGACTGACGGAACGGACGCCGACGGGCTTCCGGACGCCGGGCCGAGTCCGGCGACGGCCTCCTGCGGCGCCGCCGGGCCTTCGGCACCTGCGGCGGGCCCGCCGTTCAGGCCGGCGGGACGGGTCGGCTCGCCGGCCCGCGACCGCACCGCGAGCACCGCCGACACGGTGCCGAGAAGGAGGACCAGGGCCAGCAGCACGGTGCGCCGGGACGCCCAGGCGGAGGCGATGGTAGGCATCGACCACACACTGTGCCAACTGATCGGGGCAAAGGCCAGTCGCCTAAAGCTGAACCTCACCCGCGACACAGGTGACGGTGCCGCCGCCGACCCAGATGGTGCCGTCGCCGTCCCGGCTGATGTGGGCGCGACCGGCCCAGCCCAACGCCGTCCCCTGGCTGGCCACGTACGGCGCCGACGCCCGCCCGCTGCCCAGGAGCCACTGCGCCACCGACGCATTCAGGCTGCCGGTCACCGGGTCCTCGCGCAGTGCCCCGTTCACCGGGAAGAACGCCCGCAGCTCGAACGCCTCGGCAGACCCGGCCGCGTGCGGGCCGACGACGCCGATGTCCTGGTCGATGAACGACGGCCGCACCGCCAGCACCTCCTCGGCGCTGCCCAGCAGCACGGCGAGCCAGCCCGGCCCGTTGTCGACCCACGCGGAGTCGACCACCGCCGACGGCTTGACGCCCAGCGCCGCGACCACGTCGGCGAGCAGGCCGGCGTCGATCGGACCCGAGCGCACCAGCGGCGGCGCGGCGAAGGCCAGCCGGTCCGCGCCGCGGTGGATCTTCACCAGCCCGGCGCCGCACTGCTGCACGACCTCGTCGGCCGACGCGGGCACGCCGCCGGAAGCCAGCCACGCGTGGCAGGAGCCCAGCGTCGGGTGCCCCGCGAACGGCAACTCGGCCGCCGGCGTGAAGATCCGCAGCAGGTAGTCGGCGCCGGGTTCGGTGGGCGGCAGCAGGAACGTGGTCTCGGAGAGGTTGGTCCACCGCGCGAAGCGCTGCATGTCACCGGTCGAGAGACCGGTGGCGTCGTGGACGACGGCGACCGGGTTGCCCCGGTACGGCGAGTCGGTGAAGACGTCTACGTAGGTGATCGGTCGCGGCACGTGGCCGAGTCTGGCACGGTCGCTCCGGGCCGGGCCGCGACCGAAGGCCACGAAGCGCCAAGTGGCTCACCGGTGCAACGACGCACCCTTGAGGACCTTGTCGACGGCGTTCCGCTGCCCGTGCACCGCCAGCCCCACGAGGTTCAACTTGTCCCGACCGACCGCCCGCACCGCCGCCCGGTTGTCGACGTCGTTCCCGGTGGCGAACAGCTCCGACGTGAAGATCGACATCATCATGTTGCGGCCGAGCGCCCGCTGGTGCGCGGCCGTCAACACCTCGGCCGAGCCCTCGAAGACCAGCACCGGCTGCCCGAACATCGGCAGGTACCGGGTGCCGTCGGCATCTTCGTAGGGCTCTCCGCGAAGCTCGGGAGAGGCGATGCCGCTCACCAGGAAGGCGGTCACGTTCAGCCGCTGCCAGCCGGCCAGGTCGTCCCGGAGCAGTACGGCGATCTTGGTGTCGAAGTGCGTCACGCGGAACACAGTGCTCCGCCGCGTCCCCGACGGTCTTGTACGTTCTGAGCGTGAGCCCCGTGACGGCCTGGCGCCCCGCGGTGGCCGGGATCAGCGAGGTGCTGCACGCCCGGTACGTCGACCACGCCTATCCCATGCACACCCACGACGCGTGGGCGCTGCTGATCGTGGACGCCGGGGCGATCACCTACGACCTGGACAAATCGGGTAACCATCACGGCGCGATCGAAACCGCCGTGACGTTGCTGCCGCCCGGCGTGGCGCACGACGGCCGCTCGGCCACGCCGCACGGCTTCCGCAAGCGCGTGCTGTACCTGGAGCCGTCGGTGCTCGATCCGGCCCTGGCCGGCGCGGCCGTCGACATGCCGACGCTGCGCGACGCGTCGTTGCGCGACCGGGTCTCGGCGCTGCACGCCGCGCTGGCGCATCCCGGCGACGCGTTCGAGGCCGAGAGCCGGTTGGCCTTCGTCGGCGAACGGTTGCGGTGGCACCTCCGGCGGCGACCCCCGCCCGGCGGGGGCGAGGCGATCGGCGGGCTTGCCGCCGCGTTCCGCGAATTATTGGACGCGCGCACGGTAACCGGGGTAACCCTGGCGCACGCGGCGGTGGTGCTACACGCTCACCCGACGCACCTGGTGCGCGCCTTCCGCCGGGCGTACGGGCTACCGCCGCACGCCTACCTCACCGGCCGCCGGGTGGACCTGGCCCGCACCCTGCTGCTCGACGGCATGCGCCCGGCCGAGGCCGCGACCGCCGCCGGCTTCTACGACCAGTCGCACCTGACCCGGCACTTCCGCCGCTTCCTCGCGACGCCGCCGGCCACCTACAGCCGTTCCATCCGCTCCCGGGTGGTCTCGTCGCGCGGCGTGTAGACGACCACGCGGGTCTCCGGGCTGGTGGCCGGCGTGAACGTGGACGTGGAGAACCGCACCTCGCCGACCACCGCATGCCGGAAGATCTTGACGCGCGTGCTCGGAATGGCGACGTTGTGCGCCGCCCACAGCGACGCGAACGTGGGGCTGAGCGCGCTGAGCCGCCGCACGAAGTCGGTCCACACCGGGTCGCCGAGGTGCCGGCCGAAGGCCGTGCGCACGTTGGCGACCATGACCGGCAGCTCCTCGGCCCGGTTGAGGAACGGCGTGCAGCAGCTGTCGCAGGTGAACAGGTGCCAGAGGACGTTGCGCTCGATGCCCTTCGCGGCGGCCAGCCCGGGGAACATCGCCCGGTACGCCCGGTTGTGGGCGAGCAGGTCGTACCGGCTGCTGTAGACGGCGGCGGGCAGCGGGGCGAGCGCGTCGAGCACCGGCTGGATCTCGGCGTCGACCGAGTGCCCGTCGGCCGGGCCGGGCACCCACGGCAGGTCGGCCAGCCGGTAGAGGTGCTCGCACTCGGTGCTGTCGAGCCGCAGGGTGCGGGCGATCGCGTCGAGCACCTGAACGCTGGCGTTGATCGGGCGGCCCTGTTCGAGCCACGTGTACCAGGTGACGCCCACGCCGGCGAGCTGGGCGACCTCTTCGCGCCGCAGGCCGGGCGTACGGCGGCGCGGGCCCGGCGGCAGGCCTACGTCTTCGGGACGGATGCGGGCGCGCCGCGTACGCAGGAACGCCGCCAGTTCCTCGCGCCGCCGCCCCGGAGGCAGGAGCGTGGTCACCGCACCATCGTCGCCCGGTTCCGCCGCGAGATCCAGGTACCAGCGGTACCCGGATAAGCGGGCCTCTGTTACCGGTACCGACGCCGGTCGACAGTGGCCTCCATGAAAAGACTGTTGCTGACGATCGTGCTCGCCGGTCAGTTCATGGCGATCCTCGATGTCACGATCGTCAACGTCGCGATCGGCACGATCCAGCGCGACCTCGCGGCATCCGGTGCGGCGATGCAGCTCGTGGTCGGCGGGTACACGATCGCCTACGCGGTGCTGCTGGTCACCGGCGCGCGGCTCGGCGACCTCGGCGGCCACCGGCGCCTGTTCCTCGCCGGGCTCGGCCTGTTCACGATCGCGTCGCTGGCGTGCGGCCTGGCCGCGAACACGGAAATGCTGATCGGGTTCCGGCTGGTACAGGGCGCGGGCGCGGCGCTCATGGTGCCGCAGGTGCTCAGCCTGATCCAGCGTTCGTTCGACGGGGCCGGCCGGGCCCGCGCGCTCAGCGTCTACGCCACGGTGATCGCGGGTGCGGCGGTCACCGGGCAGATCGTCGGCGGCATCCTCGTCGACCTCGACATCGCCGGTACCGGATGGCGGCCGGTGTTCCTGGTCAACGTGCCGATCGGCATCGTGCTGCTGCTCGCCGGCGCCCGCTGGCTGCCCGCCGACAACCACCGCACCGCCCGCGGCCTCGACCCGCTGGGCCTGGTGACGCTGGCCGGCGCGGTGCTCACGTTCGTGGTGCCGCTGGTGCTCGGCCGGGAACAGGGCTGGCCGCTGTGGTGCTGGCTGGGCCTCGCCGCGAGCGTGGTGCTGTTCACGGCGTTCGTCGCGGTGGAACGCCGGTCGGTTGGTAACCCGCTGGTGCCGGTGCGGTTGCTGCGCGTCCCCGGCCTCGTGCTGTCCACCGTGACGCTCGGCGCGATGATGGCCGCCTACGGCGGGTACCTGTTCGTCGCGGCGATGCACCTCCAACGCGGGCTGGGCTTCAGCCCGTTGCGGGCCGGGCTGACGTTCGCGCCGGGCGCTATCGGGTTCGCTCTCGCGAGTCTCAACTGGCGCCGGGTGCCGGCCCGCTGGCACCGCACGATGATCGGTGTGGGCCTCACCGTGTCGGCCGCAGGATTCATCGTGCTCGCCCTGGCGCTGCGCGGCGGGGGGACGGGCGGCGCGGCGCTCTTCGTCGGGCTGACGCTCTTCGGCGGCGGCATGGGTGCCGGGTTCAGCCCGTTGATGACGCGGGCCCTGGCCGGGGTGCCGTTGGCCGACGCCGCCGACGCCAGCGGGGTGGTGGCAACGGTCGTCCAGTTGGCCCAGGTGGTGGGCGTGGCGACCTTCGGCACGCTGATGCTGGGCCTCGCCGACGACTTCAGCCCGGCCGCCTCGGGATCGGCTTTCGCCGCCACGGCACTCGCAATGGGCGCGTTGATGCTGGCCGGAGCGGTACTGGTGGGGGTGCGGGCGCCGGTAAGGGCGGTCGCGACCTCCCCTCCGATCGAGGGATAGGGATAAACTGCCGCGACGAACGTCCCCGTTCGGTCGTGGAGGAGACGTGACACAGCTACCCGAGTGGGCTCCGGCCGGGCTCGACGTCACACGACCGAGCGCGGCCCGGATCTACGACTACTTCCTCGGCGGCGCGCACAACTTCGAGAGCGACCGGCAGCTGGCCGACCAGATCACCCGCATGACGCCGACGGTGGCCGAGACGGCCCGGGCCAGCCGGCACTTCCTGCGCCGGGCCGTCCGGTACCTGGTCGACGCGGGTATCCGGCAGTTCCTCGACATCGGTTCGGGCATCCCGACGGCCGGCAACGTGCACGAGGTGGCGGCCGGGCTGGCGCCCGACGCGCGGGTGGTCTACGTCGACATCGACCCGGTGGCCGTCGCGCAGAGCCTGCAGCTGCTCGACGGCAACCCGAACGCGACCGCCCTCTGCCTCGACCTGCGCGACCCGCGCAAGATCCTGGCCGAGGCGGCCGCCACCGGGCTGATCGATCTGGGTCAACCGGTCGCCGTCCTGCTGGCCTGCGTCGTGCACTTCATTCCCGACTCCGACGGGCCGGGCGCGATCGTCGCGCAGTTGCGTGACGCGCTCGTCCCGGGCAGTTACCTGCTGATCTCGCACGCCACCCGCGACGGGCAGCCGCCGGAGCTACTCGCGGCGCAGCGCCTCACCGGGCGAACGTCCGTCGAGGTCACGCTGCGCACACATGCCGA
>NZ_BOPG01000121.1 GCF_016863635.1 Virgisporangium aurantiacum
GCAGACGGCGACACCGGCCGGTCCGAAGGGCTGACAGGCCGACGAGACGCTGCAGAGGCGTGGGCGGTTCAGTCGCTGGTGGTGGCCGGGCCCGCCGGCTGTGAGGCTTGGTAGGCGGCTTGGTAGGCGGCCTGGACCTGTCGCGGGATGACACCGCGGTTGCGGAAGGCGGGCAGGTCGGTACGGCTGGTGTTGGCTTTCCACCAGGTTCGGATCTCCGACGTGGTGCGGTCGGTGCGGGCTGCTAGGCGGTGCTGGCGGGGCAGGCGCCGGCCGGCAGCGATGAACGGGGCGAGGGCGGCGCGGAGCCGGTCGCGGTTGGCCTCGGACAGGTCGATCTCGTAGTCGGCGCCTTCAAGCGCGAAGCGGTAGGTGTCGACGCCTTCGGCGCTGGCGTCGAGGTCGTCGGTCACGATGGTGCGGATCACTGTCGCCATGGGATATCAGGGCTCCTCGGAGAGGTAGAGGGATCCCGGGGGCTCCGCCGCCGAAGCCGGCAGAGGACCTCGTGATCCGGAACGGGACGGTGACGGACGTCAGGCGGTGCACAGCTCGCGGAGTCGGCGTAGGCCCTGTTGTTCGAGCCAGCGCACGGAGCCGACGCTGCAGCCCATCCGCGCGGCTGCCTGCGGGCGTGAGCACCCCTCGAGGTACCGCAGTCGGATCACGCGGCGCTGCGGCGGTTCGAGCCGGGTCAGCAGGTGCCGCAGTCCGGCCGCGGTGACGCCAGCCGCCGCGGAGTCGACGGTGGACGTGGCAGTGCGTGTGACGGTGGAGATGACGGCGACCACCGCGATGACGCGGTCAGAGACAGGTTGGTCGCCCGGATGGGCTTGCGGTGCGGCGGTCGTCGGGCGATCAGTGTAGGTGCGGGCCGCGGCCAGGTGGTGCCGCTGCGAACGGGTGTGGTTGGCCATCGACCGGGCCGCGAGGCGGTACATCGAGCCGATCAGGTCGGGGTCGATGTGGTGTGGCTCGGCGAGGGCGAGGCAGTACGTGTCCTGGACGAGGTCGTCGATCAGGTGGCGGTCGCCCTGCCGGACGCTTGCGGTGACGTAGCCGGTTATCCGGTCCACGGTGAAGTGGTAGAGGGCGGCGAAGGCGTCGCGGTCGCCGGCACGGACACCAGCCACGACGCCGGCCGCGATGCCGGCGCCGAACGAGTCGGCGGGGACGACAGCGGTCTCAGTGGACGGCCGCCGGCTGCGGTGCGTACGGTGCCGGTCCACGTCGTCGGCGGCCGTGCGGTGGTCGGTCGAGTCGAGCTGGCTGGCCATGGTGATCTGGATTTCCATGGACCGGATTCCCTTCGGTAGCAGGCCCTTGAGGCCGGATAGAAGTCCGGGCACAGCCGTACGGCCGTGCCCGGAAGGGGCGCGCGGGGTGCGCGGTGGCCGGGCAATCGGCCGTGGGTGGTGTCGTGCGTCAGGCGCGGCGAGGGGGATTCCGCTGCCGCGTGGGTTGCTACTCGTCGTGTCGGCGGCTCAGCGCGTGACCTGGCTGCCGATGGCGGGTCGGTCAGGTGGGCCAGTTGCTGTTCGCGAGCCGCCACGGCCAGCGGTAGGAGCCGACGCTGTAGTGTCCGTCGCCGTCGGGACAGACCTCGTCTGTCTCGTAGACGATCGTGTTGAAACCGTCGTGGTAGTCGGCGTAGACGGCCAGGACATCGTCGTCGAGCATCCGCAGGATCGGGTACTGGCCGGGCATCGGGTCGTGGGCGCGGTCCGGGTTGTCGTGGATGGCGTCGAGGTCGACGATGAGGTTTTCGACGGTGGCGCGGTCGAAGCGGGCTAGCAGATGCCCGGTGTCGGTGGTGTAGCCGGCCGCGATCAGGGCCGGATAGCTGGCGCCGGCGACGGCGTCGCAGGTGACCGTCGCGAAGGTCCATATGGTGCCGGCCGGGACGAGGCTGATGCGGTGCGTGGTGAACCCGACCCGGACGTGTCCGGGTGCGTCGGTCGGGTCGATGTCGATCCACATCCAATGCCGCTGGTAGTCGCGGGCGATGCGGATCGCGACGGCCAGGCCGGGCTGGTCTTCGGTGTGGCCGAGCGGGATGTAGGCGGTGCGGTAGCGGGGCAGATCGACGGTGCCGCGCCGACCGGTGGCGGTGTGCTGCCAGGTGGATGCCACCGCGGTGTGGAGTACGCCGTGCTTGGTGTACCAGCCGGGTATGCCGTTGGACTCGATCCAGTCGTGGCTGCCGTTGCTGTTCCAGATCAGGGCGGGCCGCAGCGGAGCCTGGGCCAGGTCCTGCGCCTTGGTCGGGCGGTGCGAAGTGCACGCCATCGCATGTTCGGCGAGAGGAATGACGTCCTCCAGCCGGAACCACAATTGGGTCACGATGTTCCTCCTTTGTAGAACAGTCATGCCGGAATGGATCCGGGCAAGGGACCCGGACAAGTGGGGTCCTGCGGGATGGGCTGTGTGGGAGAAGGGGCAAAGGACAGCCAGTGCGCTGGCCAGGCTGGAATGTGCGCCCCGGCCCGGGGGGGCACCGGGCGGTGGAGGTCGGTCTGTCATCGGTGTTCCGGACGAGCGGTGCTTGGCAGCGGCCGTCGCGGCCCGCTGTCGGTTCAGCGGTGGGCGACTCCGAACATGGACTCGCGATCGTCCTTCGGCAGATGTGCTGCGGCAGGACTTGATGCGGGGTGCTGCCCGAGGTCAGGCAGGCCAGTCAGGCAGCATGCGGGCGTTCCATTCGGGGTTTGCGGCGGGCATGGCAGCGCGGGCGGCGTCGTTGGCCGACATGCGTTGGTTGAGGACGGCGGTGAACGCTGTGGTCGACGCGAGCGGGTGTCCAAGGCAGTCGCGGACCTCGTACACGGTCAGGCATCGCAGCAGCTCGTGCCGATTCCGGTAGAACCAGCGGGTGACGGCGTAGGTCATGTCGCCCGCGGCGCGGAACCAGGACACGGTGACCGCCCGCGCGCCCGGCGGGGCACCGGCGGCGGGCGGGAGCTCTGTTGGCGTGGGGGCTCCGAAGCGCCACCACCGCTCGACGAGGATGCGCTGCAGCTGACCCATGACCCATGCGGTCGCCGTCCAGGTCGGCTCACCCACCCTGAGGGCGAGGCCGCCGTTGACGTCCATGACGACCGACTGGCGGTAGGAGGCGATGAACTGACCGGTCGAGGTGTCCGGATGCCGCGCGTCGAAGAATTCGATCAGCGGCTCGGGTCCGTCGTGGGTGTGCCGGTCGAGCGGGCCGCAGCGGTCGCCCGGGTCGATGACGCGTACGTTGAGTGCCGCGCCCGGGTCGTTGTGGTGGAACTGGTAGAGGTTGCTCACGATCCTGGCTCCGTTCCGGGAGTGTGGTGGGGTCGATGCCGGCGTCGGCAGCGGATCGGGGCACGTTGAGGTGGATCGCTCAACGTGCGGCCCACTGCGGGTTGGTGGAGCCGGTCGGGCAGCACGGTGCGAATCCCTTGGGTGCAGGGACTGCGGGTGCTGGCCGGCCGGTTCCGTTTGTCGGAGCGGGTTCAGAGGGCGACGGCGAGCAACCGCTGGTCGGCGTCGAGGCAGCCGAGGTAGCGGTTGGTCTGCTCGAGGAACGTCACCCGGTCGGCGAAGGCGTCGCTCGCTGGGGCGAAGCGGTGTCCGTCCGGGGTGAGCACGGTGTCACCAGCCAGGGCCGTGGAGGCGCTGTAGTGCTGGTAGGCCATGCAGCCGGCCTGGAACATCTCCAGGTCGTGCAGGTCGAGGCGACCGGCGCCGTAGGTGACGGCGTTGTGCATCCGGATCGCGTTGACCCGCGACTGGGCGTTGTAGGCCGCGATCGCCGCGTCACGCGGGAACTTGTCCGGGTCGGCCAGGTGCCGCTGCAGCATTTGGGTCCACGGGGTGGCAGGGCGGGTGCCGTGCACAACCCGGGACCAGATCTGGTGGCGGACACCGGCACCGACACCGGCGGCGTAACGCATGCCGTCGAGGTCGAGCAACCTTGCGGGGCCTCCCGCGCAGTACACGGGGCGACCCTTGCGGGCGTCGACCAGTTGGCTGCGCTGCCACATCCACATGCTGGGCGTGGCCCAGAAGCGGGGGGCGAGGGTGCCCTGCACGCCGAAGTGCTTGTCGAGCTGACGGCTGGTGAGGGACTCACCGGGCAGCCCGTCCGGCACGCAGACGATCACGGTACGGACCGTCGGGGTCAGTGCCGCAGCACCGATGACAGAAGAGTTCGTGCTCGACGACGCGGTCGACGATGCAGAGTTGCGGGTCTTCTTGGCCATGAGGAACCTCCTGGTGTTGGGCGCTGTCTGGGCGCGCGGCAGTGACCGGCCCACCGGGTGCATGGGTCGGCGCTGGACAACGGGCTGGGTTGGTGGCGCTAGGGTGCGGCGCCGGATGCGGTGCAGGTGGTGCGTTGTTGGTTGGTGCGACCTGGGATCGCCGCACGGGGTGCGGGTACCGACCGGCCCGGAAGGGGCGGGTGGATGACGGGCACCGGGGAGGTGCGGTGGAAGGCCCGAGGTGGGACCGAACCGGGGTGGAGCGATATAGAGGTGTTGTGTAGTGCCGTGAACGGTAGCGGCCTCCGCTTTCAGCACCCGCCGTGCCAATGAGCGGCGAACAGTGCGGTTGACCTGCGCTGTGAGTGGTTTGTGAGCGACTTGGCCGCATCGTGCGTGGTGCCGCTGTGAGACGACACCACGCTCACAAGTGATCTTGTTTCTGGCAGTCACTGACCGCAGTCGAGCGTCGCCTGGAATGGCTAGGGGGCGTTGACCTGCGCTGTGAGCGGGCGTCGCGTCCCCGCGCGCCTGCGGGCGAGGCGGCGAGCGCGGTCAGTGGTCGTAGCGGCCGGGGTTGGTGCCGGAGCGGGGGCCGTGGTCAGACGGCAGTTCGTTCAGCCGCCGGCGGCGGCCGGGACTGGCCGTCGCGTCGGCGGTCAGCGTCCAGACCCGCCCGGCCGGGTCCGGGCCGTGCACGGCCGTGGCGACCGGCATCGGCGTCGGCACACCCGCGAGGAGGCGCTGGATGTTGGCCTCCCGCTCGGCGGTGGGTAGCCAGAGTAGGACCGGGTAGCGGGGGCCGAACTCGGCGAGCCGGGCATAGGCGCGCAGTTTCGCCACCACGCGCGGGAGGTTCTCGGTGCTGCGGTCGTGTTCGAGGAAGAACCCGACCGTGGCGCCGTGGGCGCGCCAGATGCCGTGCCCGTCGGGGCGGATGCCGGACTGGGCGTAGACGTCGGTGGCGTGCTGCTCAGACCACCAGCGCACCAGCCGCGCCCCACCTGTCGCCCTACCGGTCGCCGTGCCGGCGCTGGGTCGGCGGGCAGCGGCGAGCAGGTCGATGAAGAACTGGTTGACGCCGAGCAGGTGCGCCGCGGTGGCGGAGGCGGCGATCCGCCGGGCCCGCTCGATGGAGCTACGCGGCGCCCTGGCGTACCGGCCGTCGGGGTCGTGGTAGGCGTCGGGGTGTAGTTGCAGCCCGACCGGGCCGAGGGTGTACAGGTACGGCACGGCGGTGTGCTCCGGGTTGGGGTAGGCGAAGCGGTGCACGACACCGAGCCGGTGCAGCGTGGTCAGGCGCCGCTGCGCCGTGCGTCGGCTCTCGAAGAACGCCGCCGCGATCTGCGGCGTGGACAGCAGGTAGTGCTCAGCGAGCAGTGCGAGCAGGTCCCGGTCGCGGGGCACGATGCGCCGGAACACCGCAAGCGGGTCCGCGCGAACGGTCCGGGGATCGGACGCCGCCGGGTCGGACGGACCGGACCGCGACGAGCCTGCCGGGCCGGACATAGCGGAGCCGGAACGGGCAGCACTCGGCGCCGAGCCACGAGCAGCAGGGAACACGAGGGAGGCAAGCGCACTGAGGTCGGAAACCTCAACGGAGACAGGGCCGAGAACGTGAGAACCGCGAGCGGAGGAACCGGGCACGGACGAAGAGTGTTTGTCGGACGACATGGGTTCTGGTGCTCCTAGGCAGGAAGGGATCCCCTCGTTTGCGAGGGGTGTCTGGCAGGTGAGAGCAACCGGATCGGCCGCTGTCAGGCGCACGTGCTGCACACACAGCGCAGGTCAGGCGTGTCGGAGAGAGTCGCGGCGGGACACGGGAACCCACCCCACCGCGACCGGGTCGGCGACCACCTCGACGACACCCACTGACCGTGGGCAACGCATGGATACCGCCGGGTGGGGGACACGGCCGGGTCAGGACCTGGACTGCTTGGGCCGGCCCTGGCGGCCCTGCCGGTCTTGCCGGCCCGCGCCGTCCTTGCCGCCGGGCTGCTTGGGTTGGGAGAGCCGCTCGACGAGTTCGTCGATGGCGCTGGTGTCCTGGACGGGCACCGTGGCAGCGGCGGCCTGCCGGATCGCGAGCGCCTCCCCGGCCACCGGCCTCGGCGGCCGGGTGCGCATCGTGAACGCCGGCGTCTGCCGGCCGCCCACGACGAGACGCGCCGCGGCAGTGTAGGCGTCGAGGTGGGACAGGTCGTGCTCGTCGAGTTCGGGCAGGGTGTGCCGGCCCAGCACCCTGGCGTCCTCCGGCGCCACCGTGAAATAGATCTTGTTTCGGGCGTTCGACGACGCCGCGGCGAGGAGGTCTTTCGGGAACTGGGCGAGGTCCTGGTGGGCCAACACCAACGAAAGCCGATACTTGCGGGCTTCGGCAAGCATCGTGTCCAGGCTGTTGGCCAGCGTGAGGAAGTTCTGCGCCTCATCGATGACCAGCGTGGCGTCGCGGCGGCGGTCGGGGGCGATGGTCGCGCGAGCGGTGGCGGCCTGCCACACCTGCGCCAGGACCAGGGAGCCGAGCAGCCGGGTGGTGTCCTCGCCGAGCTGACCCTTCGGAATCCGAACGAGCAGTGCGCCGCCGTCGAGGACCTTGCCCATGTCGAAGCTGGAGCGCGGGAACCGCATCGTCTTCTTCACGAAATCTCTCAACAAGAACGCCCGCAGGCGGGCCAGGACGGGGCCGATGACCTGCGAGCGCAGCGCCGGGTTGAGCTCGTCGTACCACTGCCAGAACCCGGACAGGCCGGCCGGGTCGTCGAGGTCGACGGTCATCGCGCTTCTGAACTGGGCGCTGTTGAGCAGCGGTGGGATGTGCTGCAACGTGACGTTCGCGTGCCGCAGCAACGTCAAGCAGGCGACCCGCATCACGTCGTCCATCCGCGGCCCCCACGCTTTGGCGAAGATGTTGCCGAAGATGGACACGAGGTTGTCCACGACGAGGTCGGGGTCGTCGCCTTCGAGGGGGTTGAGGCACGGCGGGTTCGGCTGGTCCGGGTCGTAGATGACCAGCCGGTCGGCCATCCGTTCGGCGACTGAGGCGGGGAGCCGGTCGAGGATGTCGGTGACCATGTCACCGTGCGGGTCGATGACCACCGTCCCGCGGCCGGCCCTGATCTCGTCGACGGCCATGTTGACCAGCAGCGTGGTTTTGCCGGAGCCGGTGGAGCCCACGACGTGCAGGTGGTAGCGGGCGTCCGGCACGGACAGGCCGACACCGTGCCCGCCGACCTCGGCGTCGCCGAGCACCTTGATGCCCCGCCCGCCGGCCGGGACGGCGACCGGGGCCGGCATCGGCTTGGCCCGCGCCCGGTCCAACCCCGGCACCGCCAGGTCTCGCGGCAGTGCCGCGAGGGCGGCCAGTTCGTCGCCGGCGAGCAGGAACCCCGCATCGAGCCGCCGGTCCGCGACCACCGCGACCGGCTGCGACATACGCCCCCGGTGGCCGAGGCGGTTCCGGGCGGCGTAGACCGCGAACGACGAGGCGACCGCGTCGGCGATTCCCCGCAACCGGCCCTCCGGGCGGGATCCGTCGCGGTGGCTGGTGTCGGCAAGGCAGTAGCGGATGCCGGCGGTCCACAGCGGCTGGGCGGTCTTGTCGAGGATGGCTCGCACGTCGCGTTCCACCTGTGGATCGCGCCGGCCCGTCGACGACGGATGGCTTCCGTTGCCGGATGTTCGCGGGGTGCGGGACAGCCGCCCGGGCATGAACTCCTCGAGTAGCCACAGCAGCGGGGCGGCCGGGTTGATGACCGGCACGGCGGTCTTGCCGTCCCGCAACCTGCCGGCCGCCCGCCGTGCCTGCGCCGCCCGCCTCGGCGGGGCGGGGCGGGCCAGGACCTGGACGCAGGCGTACTCACCGGGCCGTAGTTGGGCGCCGGCGGCCATGAGCGCGCGGAGCGGGTCGGCGTCGAAGTCGGTGTTGAACGGCAACCACTCGGCGGCCTGGGGCAGCAGGTGCCCGCCGGTCGCCGGTGCCGCCCGCGGCGGGATCGGTGGCGGGGCGCCGGGGTCGTTGGTGCAGGCGGCGCCCGGCCAGGCGGCGCGGATCGCCGCCTCGACCGCGCCGGGTGGGACGGTGCCGGGCACCCACACCGAGATCCGTAGCTGCCGGCCGGTCCAGATGTACTGCCACACCACATGCGGGCTGCCGTAGAACAGCCGCCGTAGGCGGGACGGGGTGAGGACACCGTGCAGGTTGGCCCACAGCGCCGCCGCGGCGTGTTCGTCGACCTCGGGCGGCGGAGCGATGGTGACGAGGCGGGCGTCGATGGCGTGGCGGAGGTGCCGCCACCCGTCGAGCAGGTTCCGCCCGGCCACCCACAGCACGAGCAGCGCGGCGGCGACGGCGAGCAGCCACGGCCGCGCGGCAGCCCAGTGCGCGGCGTCGATCAGCCACGCCGCCACCGGCGACGGCTCGGAAACGAAACCGGCGCCCGGCACGGGCGGGCTGGGCGCCGGTGACGGCAACTGCGAGGGCGAGGCGAGGAACACAGTGTCGAACGCTGTGTCGGGCGGTGGATGGCTGGGCGCGTGCAGTGGCGCCGGGATGGCGCCGTGGGCGAAGATGGTCACAGGTCCTCCCCGTCGTCGTCCGGGTCGTCTGGGTCGTCGAGGTCGAGCAGTTCGCTCGGTTTCGTGGTTGCGAGGGCGTGTTCGCTCGGCGAGCCGATCGATTCGAACGCCGTGCGGTTGCTGCCCGACACGAGCAGGCCGTGTCCGGTGCGGGCGGCGAGGAGCATCCGCCGCTCGCCGACGGTGAGCCCGAACGCGTCACCGACGGCGTCGATCGCCTGCGGGGCCTGCTTGAGCAGGATCTGGGTGGCGGCGTTGGACACCACGGCCATGCCGAGGTCGGTGCCCAGCACGTCGGCGACGTCCTGCGTGATCACCGACAGGCCGGAGTTCCTTTTGCGGCCGGCCTTGGACATGGTGAACAGGAACCGGGCGCCTTCGCCGTCGCGCATCAGAAGCCACGCCTCGTCGACCACGACGAGGCGGCGCACGGCCAGGCGCCGGTTGCCGGGGGTGTCGACGCTGCGCCAGATCGAATCGAGGGCGAGGAGGGTGCCGACGGTGCGCAGTTCGTCGGGCAGGTGCCGCAGGCTCCACACCACCAGGTGGCCCTCCGGGCGGGTGCTCGTGGGGGCGTCGAACAGGTCGGAGAACGAGCCTTCCGTCCACGGCGCAAGCCGGGCGGCGAGCTGGGTGGCGGCCGGGTCGGCATCGGCACGCAGGGTCGTGGCGAGGTCCGCCAGGAGTGGGGCGGGCCGGTGGTGGGTGGCCGGGTCGGCGGTGATCCCGGCGGAGCGGTAGGCGGCGAGGATCGCCCGGTCCAGGGCGGCGCGTTCGGTCGGCGGTGGCTGGTGTCCCAGCAGCACCGCGACGAACGTGTGCAGGAACAGGCCCCGTCTGGTCAGCACGTCCGGGCGGGTGTCCCCGACCGGTAGGTCGAGGGGGTTGATTTTCACGCCGGGTTGGCCGAGCCGGACGACGGTGCCGCCGACCGCGTCGGCCAGGCGCAGGTACTCGTCCTCGGGGTCCACAATGGACACCACGACGCCGGAGTACAGGTTGCGCAGCACGTCGAGCTTGACGAAGTAGCTCTTGCCGGCGCCGGAACGGGCCAGGACGACGCTGTTGTGGTTCTCCTGCGCCCAGCGGTCCCACCACACGATCCCGGACGAGTCGGGGTTGATGCCGTAGAGGACGCCGCCGTTGGTGGCGGGATCGCCGGGCAGCGGTGCCGGCAGATCAGCACTCGCGAGCGGGAACGCGGCGGCGAGCGCCTGGGTGTCCATGGTGCGCAGCATCTGCAGCGAATCGGTGGCCAGGGGCAGGGTGGTGGTCCAGCCGGGCAGGTGCCGCCAGGTCGCTGGCTGCACCTCGATCAGCGTGGAGGCGGCGGCGGCTTTCACCTGCGCGCACGCGTCGAGCAGCTCTGTCTCGGTGCGGGCGTGCACCGTCAAGTACAGCCCGACCCGGAAGAGTTTGGCGGCGCCGCGGGCCAACCTCCCGGCGAGGTCGGCGGCGTCGTCGGCGGCGGCCTCGACGTAGGGGTCGGCGAGTTTGCCCTTCTCCGTGTCGGCGCGGCGGGACGACTCGAACCGGGCCCGCTGGGTGCGCAGGCGTTTGGCGGCGATCGGTGCCGGGAGGGGGTCGATGTGCAGGGCGAGGTCGAGCCGGCCCGGCCAGGACAGGAGGGGTTCGAGCCAGGCGGGGCCGACCTCGGCGGGGTAGCCGGTGACGACGAGGGTGGCGGCGTAGCCGTCACCGACGCGCAGCATCCGCGGGGTGACCTCGACCGAGGCGGGGGCGACGGCCGCCGCCAGCCCCGCCGTGGGCGGGGCCGGGGCGGCTGTCGACGCCGTGCGGCGGGTGAACGGCTTCATGACGAAGTCCTTCTGCGGTTCTGAGATGGTGGGTTGGATGGTGTTTTCCTGGCCGGCGTTGCGTTGGCCGGCGTCGTGGTGATGACCGCGTCCGGGGCGGCGAGGCCGCCCGGCCGCGATGGCCGGTACGGGTCGGCCGCCGCCGCCAGCGCCGCGGTCACCGCCGGCCCGTCCAGGGCGCGGGTGGTGACGCCTAGGCCGGACAGGGCGCGGACGGTGTCGTCGGCGCGGCGGCGGGCGGCGTGCTCGCTGCGTTCGCCGGCGCCGGCGCGGGCGACGATGAGGACCAGCCGGCGCAGCGGATCGCGCCGCTCGGCGAGGTCGCCCAGGAACTGGGCGTGGTCCGCGCACGCCGAGGCGAGGGCCGGGTGCGCCAGCCGGTCGGCGGTGCGGGCCAGGGTGCGGGCGGAGGATGCCAGGTCGACCGGCTGCGCCGACACCACGATCTGCGTCGGGGTGGCGAGGGAGTTGAGCCACCGGCCGAACGTGTCGATCAGCGCGGCCTGCTCGTCGGCGGTGCGCAACGCCAGGTTGACGCTGGTCGCGGCGACCATCGCCGCCTTGGTGCCGCCGAGGCTGAGTTGCCCGTCGTCGCGGATCGCGTCGGCGGGCAGTTTCAACGGCGCTGGCAGGGGCATCCTGCCCATGGAGCCGTCGACCCAGTCCGGAGTCCGGGCGGTCGTGTCGGTGGTGGTCAGCGCCCGCGGGGCGCGGGAGTGCCGCAGCCCCGCGAGGATCCACAGGTCGAGGGGTAGCCCGTCGCGGCGGCCGACCGCGAGGCCGAAGACGAGACCCCCTAGGACGAGGGCGCCGGCGAGCAGAACGGGCACCGGGAGTACGGTGTGCAGGCCCTTCCAAGCGCCGTAGCCGATAACCGCGGCGACGGCGAGGATGGCCAACTGTCGGAACGTCAGCCCGTAGACGACCTTGTCCGGGGCGTCGACGTCGGAAGCGATACGTGCTCTGTACGGCCCGTCGTCAAGGTCCTTCTTCAGATGCATTGATCGTCACTCGCTTTCACAGCTTGGATGACAGCGGTGTCGCCGGGTGCTTTCAGCACCCGGACGACCGGAAGTTCGACTTTCCGCATTGCCTTGCCGCGCTGCCTTGGCGCGCCGGCTCGCCGGCTCGGCGGGTTACCGGACGGCGTGAGCGGCGCGGCCGAGACCGGGGACGGCGCGGGTCAGCTGTTGGACCACGACGACTCGGATGATCGCGCCGATCGGGTTGGGTCGTTGTCCGCCGCCGCCGGACACGTACCGGCGCAGCAGCCCCGGCACCCGCAGCGTGATCCAGAGCATGGTGATGACGATGAACAGGTTCATCGCGCCGCTGGCGTCGCCCCAGCCGAAGGCGGCCAGCATGTGGTCGTTGTCGACGAGCATCCACTGGCCGGCGTAGAGGGTCAGGCCCTGGCCGATCGGGATCGCCAGGGCGACGCCGTAGGAGCGCCACCACAGCCGGGCGATCGGGTCGGTCTGCGGCAGCGCGTGGCAGGCCAGCGCCAGCGGCGCGGCGGCGGTCAGGACGAGCAGGGCCAGGAACCGGGCGACCATCGACACCGCGGTCGAGCCGAGCAGGATCAGGATGATCACCGCGCAGACCACGAACAGCATCAGGTTGAGGTCGTTCTCGGCGGCGTCCAGGTGCCGCCTGATGCCGCTGATTGCGGCGGGTCGCACTTCGCCGTCACCGGCGAGGTCGTCGCGGACGAGGGCGGCGGTGAGCGCGTTCGCCAGCTCGATCATCTTGGCGCACCACAGTTGGCTGAAGTGTGCGGCGATGAACCCGACGATGCACCGCGGAACCATGTCCTTGGCGGTGTACCGGGTGCGGTCGTCGCCGCCGGCGAGCATGGTGAGCACGCCGGCGGCGAGGAAGAACATTACGAACACGAGGTCGACGATCAGGACCGAGCGGCCGGTCAGGGCCTGCACCTGCGGCAGTCTCGTCACGTCCGGGGTGACCAGCATGACGTTGGTGATCAGCGCGATCAGCCCGTCGAAGGCGTCGAGGATCTGATCGGCGAACTGCTGGAGGAGTCGTTCGATGATGCCGTCGAGGAGCCAACCCATAGTGGTCAGCCCCCGACGATGCCCTTGACGACCTCCAGCAGGATCGGGGCGAGGACGGCCAGGCCGTAGCCGACCAGGGCGTTCTTCAACGCCCCTTTGGCCTTGTCGACCTGGGCGGGGTCCCCGCCGGCCGTCGCCCAGTAGACCCCGGCCAAAACCAAGAACAGGGTCGCGACCGCGGCCAGGATCCCCATCACCCAGGTCTGCAGGTTGGTGATGACAGTGGGCAGGTCATTCGCCGCCAGGACGGCCGGTGTGCCCGGGTCGGCGTTGGCGGCCGAGGGCACCACGATCACCGCGGCGGTAGCCAGGGTGAGGGCGGCGGTGGCGCACAGCGCCCGGACCACGGCCTGCCGGCGCCGGCCGGCGGTCGACTCCTCGGCGAACGGTGCGGCGAACGGCGGGGTGGACAGTGGCGTGGACAGTGGCGTGGACGGTGCGGTGCGGGACGCGGCGTTGCTCGACGCGTCGTTGCTCGACGCGGTGGACCGGTGGGTGGTGTACGGGTTGAGGGCACGCAGGCGTGCCCGCGGGATGCGGGACATGGTTGGGGTCACCTCCCGCCCCGCAGCCGCGGCCGGGCCGGCGCCTTCAAGGCGCGGGATTTCCGGCGGGGCAGTGCGGGGCGAATGCTCGAAGCAGCGGATGTGGCCGCCGCCGAGCGGGTGCCCGGTGGGCGAGTGCGGTGGCGCGAACCGTCGGCGCGCTCGGGAGGAGCGCGTCCTCCCTTACGGGTCAGGGCGTGGATGAGGTGTCAGCGCATCACGTTGGCGCGGCACCCGAGCGCGGACGGACCGGCGCGGCACTCGCGACCGGGAACTGCCCGGCGGCGGGCAGAACCCCCAGTGCGGTCCGGGCCATTGAGGTTGGCCGGGCCGGGGAGTCCTGCACCCCCCTATCCGGGTTTGTGAGCCGTGGCGAACGCCCCCGTCGCTCACAACCCGCTCACAGCCGCCGCGATCGCTGTGAGCGGCCCGCCACCTGAGCACTGTGAGCGCGAAGGCCAGCGAGTTCGCGGCTCACAGCAGCTCGCCCCCGTGCGCACCGCATACGAGGTTCCGGTCACCGGCGCAGCGCACCTGGACGCCTGCCTGGACGCCCGGGGCGGCGGTGCCGCTGCCCGCGGTGCGCGGGGACAGAAACCGGGCTGTGCCGCCGACCCGTGGTGGGGGGGCGGCGGCACAGCCCGGTCGGAAGCGACAGATGCGGTTGGATGCGCCAGCCCGTCGTTTTAGGCGGCGGCGAGTTGCGGCGTCACCGCAGTCACCGCAGTCACCGCAGTCACCGCAGTCACCGCAGTCACCGGGTGCGCCGGGTTCGCCGTGCTGTTCTCGGCGCGGGCGGTGCGGGTCTGCTGGCGATGCTCGGCCTGGGCGGCCAGGGCCTGCTGCGCCTCCGGGGAGGCGGCGCCGGTGAGGGTGCCCTCGGCCAGCGCCCGGGCGAGGCGCTCGTCGACGCGGCGCAGCCGCATCCGCAGCGCGTCGGTGCTGATGCCGAGGCGGGCGGCGATCGGTTCGATCGCCCGCCGGCCCAGGCGGGTGTCGATGTAGGGCTGCTCGTCGCACACGTCGAGGAGGCCGAGCTCGACCGCGCGGCGCACGAGGAGGTCGGGGTGGCCCCACGGCCGCTGCGGGGTGCGTGGCCCGGGCGGGATGGCGTCGATGTCGTCGACCAGGACGATGCCGCGTTGCTGGGCGACCAGGGCGCGGCCGGCGCGCTGCGCGGCGCGGCGCAGCCGGGCGTACGGGGCCGGGCGAGCGAGGTCGACGGTATCGCGCAGCGCGCCCAGGAACCCAGTGAGAATCTCGGCGTCGACGTCGTCGGGGTCGCCGCACCAGCCGCCGGCGACAAGACCGGCGGCGCATCGGACCAGGGCGGGCATGGCCAGGGCGGTCGCGGCGATGACCCAGGCCGGGCCGTCGAGGCGGGCCCGGGTGATCAGCTCCCGCCACACCGCGTCGAGGGCCGGCCAGTCGCGGCGGTGCTCGTCCAGCCAGGTCCGCAGGTCGGCCAGGTTGACCGGCCCGGCCGGCAGATCAAGGGCCGGGTCGAGGTGGGACAGGTGGATGCGAAGCGGGTCGGGTTCGGTGGTCAGCGCGGCGAACGCGGTGTCGACGCAGGCGAACGGTGACGACGGCCAGCCCTCGCCGTCGTCACCGTCGTCAGTGTCGTCACCGTCGTCACCGTGGGTGTCGGTGTCGAGGTCGGCTGCCGGCGCCGCGTCATCGTGCGGGTTGCTGGGCCCGCCGGCAGGCGACGCGGCGCCGCTGCTGCCGGCGGCGCTGATGGTGGTGTCGCGAGGGGCGTCGGTCAGGTCGGGGGTGTTGTCACGGCCGGCGCGGTCGGCGGCGGTGGCGGACACGGTGGCGGACACGGTCATGTCACAACTCCTATGACAGGGAAGATCATCGATTGACACCGTCGGCGTGTCACGACGGCGCCCGAGGGGTGCCAGTACGCCAGACACCGCTCACGCGACGCCCACAGCCCTGCTCAGGCCACCTGTGGACCGGCATCGGACCGGCGGGCCATCGGTGTGACACCGGTGCGGTGCCGCCGTGTCACACGATCTTTGACATCGACTGTGATCATTGACATGGCCTCGTGTCACAGCCTCTGAGCTGCACATTGACACGCCGAGAGGTTGTGACACGCGACGGTGTCACAACCGCTGACATCGGATGCCGACACCGCGGCGCCCTGACATGGCGCCCGCTCACGGCTGCCCGCCGCGCCGCTCGCAGGCCCCTCTCGGCGCGCTCACGGGGTGCGTCGCCGGCGGCCGGCGGCGGGACGGCGCCGCGCGGCACAGTGTCATGTCAACGAAAATCGTCGATTGACACGGCCACTTGTGACGGCGACGACGGCCGATGATGCACCGGAATGTCAACGATGAACGGCGATGACACGGCTGCGGGTCGCGTCATTTGACATCCGCGCCGGGCGGGCGCCGCACAGTGCCATGTCCAGGCCGCGTCGTGACAGCCGTCGATTGCCGGTGGCGCCTGGGCGCCGCGCCGAGCGTGGTCTCTGAGCGTCATGGCGGTCGTCGTCGAGCGGGCGGCGGTCGTCGAGCCGGTTTCCGTGTGAGCGCCTGTGAGCAGGCGGGGTCTTGACAAGAAGCGCCGCTGTGAGCGGCGTCCGCTCACGGTGTTGTCACGGTTCGTCGCTGTGAACGTGCGCAGCGTTGCTTGTTTCGTTCGCGGCGGCTGTGAGCGGCTGCGGATGGGCGACGTTCGTCGAGCCGACTTCGGTGTGAGCGCCTGTGAGCGGGCGGGGTCTTGACAGGAAGCGCCGCTGTGAGCGGCGTCCGCTCGCAGCGTTGTCACGGTTCGTCGCTGTGAGCGTGCCCTGTGTCGCTGTGAGCGGCTGTGAGCGGCGGGGGCGTTCGCCAGGGCTCACAAATCCGGATAGGGGGATGTCAGCGCTTCACGGCGCGGCGCGGAGCCGACAGTCACATGACGACGCACCCGCCGCACCACCCCACCCACTCCTTCGATCCCAATCCCGACCCGGACCGCGCTGCGGACACCGGCACCAAGGCCGGCACCGAGACCGGCCCGGACGTCGCCGGCGCCGCGTTCGACCGCGACGGTGACGGGCGTCCATTGGTCGACCTGGTCGCCGGTGACCCGCCGGTGCCGATCACCGTCTGGCGCACCGCCCGGGCCGGCGGCGACCGCTGGGCGAGCATCCCCGCCCGGCTGGCGCGGCGGCTCGTCGCCGCCTACAGCCGCCCCGGCGAGGCGGTCGTCGACCTGACCGACGACCACGCCCTCACCGCGGCCTGCCGTGCCGGCGACCGCCGGCATCACCGGGCCTGGTTCACCGACGTCGCGTCGCTGATCATCGGCCCCGCCACCACCGGCGGCGACGTGAGCGACGGCGCCGATGCGGACGTCGACGACGATGCCGATGACGATGCCGATGACGATGCCGACACCGACCGGTCGCCGTTGCACCGTGGCGCCCGTCCCGGCCGCGCTGTGCGCCGCGACCCCGACCGCGACGGCGGATCCGACACCGACGATGCCGAACCGGTGTGGTCGCTGGCGGACTGGTTCGGCGACGACCTCACCGACCCGCACCTGCCGCCGGCTGCCCCGCCGGTCGTGCCCGTCCCCGACGGCGCGTCGCTGACCGGGCTCACCAGCCTGGTCGTGGCCTCCTGGCCGCTGGATCCGGATCCTGCCGCCGGCCGGGTCCGGCTGGCCTGGCTGCTCACCGCCTGCCGGGAACTGTTGCGCCCCGGCGGCTGCCTCGTCCTCGTCGTCGCCCTCCCGCCAGGGCATCCGGCAATGGGACGCGGCGTTACGCCGGAGGATTTCTCCCCGATCGTCGCCGCAGCCGCCCGCGCCGGGCTCGGGTATCTGCAGCACATCGTCGCCGTCGCCGCCGACATCAGCGGCGAGCACGGCGACACGTTCATCTACCACCTCGACAGCCAGGTCGCCGACGAGGAACTGCTCGCCCTGTCCCGGGCGGGTGCGCAGGCCGAGGGCGAGATCTGGACGGTGGCGCACCTGCGGGTGCACGCCGACCTGTTGGTCTTCACACCGGTCCAGTTCCCCGCGCCGCGGCGCCGGCGCGGCGCCGGCCGGGAGGGTGGTGGGCGTCGTGGCTAAGCCCCGCACCGCCCCGGCCACCAGCCCGGGCGAGCCCAACCGCGACCACCTCGACGATGCGGTGACCGACGCCGTGCCCGGCGTCGCGGCACCCGACCACGACGACCCTGACCGCCCCATCTCCCGGCCGGAGGCCCTGTCGGTGTGGGCGACGGCGCAGCGGACCGGGCCGGTGCAGCGCCGTGGCCGGTACGTGCCGGACTCGGCCGCGCATCCGGCCCGGATGCTGCCCGCGATCGCCGCGCACGCCATCGCCGCCTACACCGCCCCGGGCGATCTGGTCCTAGACCCGATGTGTGGGATCGGTACCACGCTGGTGGAGGCTATGCACGCCGGTCGGGACGCGATCGGCGTGGAGTACGAGTCGCGTTGGTCGGACATTGCCGACGCGAACCTGCGTCACGCCCGCGCCCAGGGCGCGACCGGCCGGGCCGGTGTCATCCGCGGTGACGCCACGAGCATCCTGTCGCTCGTTCCCGGTGTGCTGATCGGGACGGTCGCGCTGGTCGTGACCTCGCCGCCGTACGGGCCGGCGGTGCACGGGCACGTCGCGGTCGGCGACGAGCTCGACGTGCGCGACAACCGGTACAACGACGGTGCCGACAAGGGCAACCTCGCCTACCGGGACCTGACCGGTTTGGCCGACGGGTTCGCGCAGATTCTGCGTGGCTGCACCGCGCTGCTGCGGCCCGGCGGCACGGTTGTGGTCACCGCCCGGCCGTGGCGTAAGCGCGGCGAGCTGGTCGACCTGCCCTCGGCGGTGATCGGCGCCGGCGTGCGCGCCGGCCTGGTCCCGACCGAGCGGTGTGTGGCACTGCTGGCCGCCGTCCGCGACGGGCAACTCGTCGCCCGGCCGTCGTTCTTCCAGCTCCAGTCGGTGCGTAAGGCACGGGCGGCGGGCACGCCGATGCACCTCATCGCGCACGAGGACGTGCTCATCTTCATCAAGCCGGGCGCCGAGCCGACGGGATCGCACGAGCCGTCCACATCGGACGGTCACGGGGGTCGCCGATGACCGCCACCCGTCGATACCTGTCGCTCGGCGCCGGGGTGCAGAGTTCCGCCGCGCTGCTGCTGGCCGCCTGCGGTGACATTGCACCGTTCGACGCGGCGATCTTCGCCGACACAGGCTGGGAGCCTGCCGCTGTCTACACCCATCTCGACCGGCTCAACGAGATCGCCGCGGGGGTGGGCATCCCGATCGTGCGGGTGTCGACCGGCAACATCCGCGACGACGCCCTCGACCCCGCCCACCGCTTCGCCTCGATGCCGCTGTTCACCCTCGGCCCGAACGGCGAACGAGGCATGGCCCGACGTCAATGCACTTCCGAGTACAAAATCAAGCCGATCAAGGCCGAGGTGCGGCGGCGGCTCGGCTACCCCCATCCGCAGCGGGTGCCGGCCGGGCTGGTCGCCGAGATGGCGATCGGGATCACGGTCGATGAGGTACACCGGGCGCGTGACGCCGACGTCGCCTACATGCGCAACGTCTTCCCGTTGCTGGATCTCGGCTGGCGGCGCGGCGACTGCGTCACCTACCTCGAGCAGCACGGCCTGTCCGGCGTAGGCAAGTCAAGCTGCCTGGGGTGTCCATACCACGACGACACCTTCTGGGCCCGGTTGAAGGCCGGCAGCCCCGCCGAGTGGGCCGACGCTGTCGCGTTCGACGCGGCGATCCGCCACGGGTCGGCGCGAGCCAACGCCGACGGACACCCGCTGCGCGGGCAATTCTTCCTGCACCGCCAGCGGGTGCCGCTCGACCGGGTCGTCCTGCGGCCCAGGCCACCGGCCGACGACACGGCCGGCGAAGCGGACGACGGTGACCGGCCGGGGTGCGGGCCGTGGACCTGCCCACACCCCGCCGAAGCCACAACCGACCCCGTAACCGGCTCCATAGCCGGCCCCGTCGGCGACCCCGTGACCGGGCCGACCGACGTGCGGGAGGTGGCGTGAATGCCCACCCCGCCGGCACGACGCCGGGCCGGTACGCCGGATCCGCCGGTGGGCCCAGGATCGGGTCGCTGTGTACCGGCTACGGCGGCCTCGACCTGGCCGTCGAGCTGGTTCTCGGCGGCCGGCTCGCCTGGTACGCCGAAACCGACCCGCACGCCTGCACCGTCCTCGCCCACCACTGGCCTGGCGTCGCAAACCTCGGCGACATCCGCACCGTCGACTGGAGCCGGGTCGAACCCGTCGACATCCTCACCGCCGGGTTCCCCTGCCAGGACATCTCCAACGCCGGCAAACGTGTCGGCATTACCGGCGAACACTCCGGCCTGTGGACCGCCGTCGCCGATGCCGTTCGCGCGCTTCGACCACCGCATCTGTTCGTGGAGAACGTCGCCGCGCTCGTGCGGCGCGGGCTCGACTTCGTCCACGCCGACCTGGCCACGATCGGGTACGACACGCGATGGCTATGCCTACGAGCATCCGACATCGGTGCCGCCCACCGGCGCGACAGGCTGTTCCTGCTGGCCTCCCGCACCGAACTCGGCAGCCGGGATGCGGACCCTGCCGACACCATGCGCCCGTGACGGCAAAGGCCCCGGCCATCAGTACGGGCTGCCCGACCTCATCGAGCGCCGACCGCTGGGATCCCGGCCGCAGCTCCTGCTGCCGACGCCGACCGCGGTGGCGTGCGGATCGAACCGGTCCCCGTCGCCCGGGGCGAGCACACGTCCCGGCCCGGACGCCCTCGCCCGCCAACACCTGCTTCCCACCCCGACGGTCGCCGACAGCCGCTCCTCGGCCAACGCCACCGCCAACCGGACCGTGCCACTGGTCGGGCACGCCGGACGCACGTTGACCGACGCGGCCCGGCTGCTGCCCACCCCACGCGCCACCGACGGCGCCAAAGGCTGCCCCGGGCAGCGGGGCTCGCACGGAGACCTGACCCTGCCCTCAGCGGCCGTCCAGGTCGCGGTCCAGGTCGGGAGAGTGCTGCCCACCCCGACCGTCTCCGACAGCCGGGGACCCGGAACCCGCGACGGCGGCGGACCGAACCTGCGCACCACCATCACCACCCTCCCGCCCGGCCCGCTGGGGCCGGGCGGGCCGGTGCCGGACCCGCAGCGATGGGGCAGCTACGCCCACGCGGTCGCCCGCTGGGAGGCCCTGCTCGGCCGGCCGGTCCCGGACCCGACCCAACCCGGCCGGCACGGCAAACCCGTCCTCGCCCCGCCGTTCGTCGAGTGGCTCATGGGCCTCGAACACGGCTGGGTCACCGACCTCGGGATGCCGCGCACCCTCGCCCTGAAGGTGCTCGGCAACGGCGTCGTACCGCAACAGGCAGCGGTCGCGTTGCGGCTACTGCTGTGCCCGCACCGGTGGGCGGCGCCCCGATGACCGACCACCACCACACACCACACCGACCGTCCACGTTGGACGGTTGCCGGTACCGCTGCAGTGGCCCGGTCGAGCTGTACCTGGGCGACGCCCGCGATGTCCTGCACGCGATGCCGGACGCGAGCGTCGATTGCCTGGTCACGTCACCGCCGTTCTGGTCGCTGCGGGACTACGGCACCGGGACCTGGACCGGCGGCGACCCCTGCTGCACCCACCAACCGGCCACACGGAGACGCATGGACGGGGACCGCTGTCCCGCCTGCGCCGCGCGGTGGACCGACCCGCAGTACGGCCTCGAACCGACCGTGGACGCCTACGTCGACCGGCTCGTCGCGGTCTTCGACCAGGCCCGGCGGGTCCTCACCCGGTCCGGCACCTGTTGGCTGAACCTCGGCGACAGCTGCGCCGGCGGCAGCCGCCGCGCCCACGACACCACCTCCGGGATCACCGCCAGCCGGCGGCTTTCGCCGGTTCGCAGCGGCTCCCCGCTGCCGGCCAAGAACCTGGTCGGCGTGCCGTGGCGGGTCGCGTTCGCCCTGCAGACGTCGGGCTGTATCTTGCGTAACGCGGTCATCTGGGCCAAACCGAACCCGATGCCTGAGTCGGTCCGCGACCGGCTGTCCACCGGCTACGAACTGCTGTTCCTACTCACCCGGTCCGCGCGGTACCACTTCGACCTGGACCCGATCCGCATCCCCGTGCTCCACCCGGACGCCGCCGACGGCACCCGCGTCTTCGGCGGCGCCCGCAACGGCGCCACTGGCGGGATCGGCGCCACCGCCCGCCGCCGCGGCGGCACCTACGGCCGCAAGCACAACGGCAAGCACAACGGTGACGCCAGCGTGGAACCACGCGCCGCGAGCGGCAACCTCCGGCCGGTGGGGCACGCGCACACCGCCGCCCATCCGAAGGGCCGCAACCCCGGCGACGTGTGGACCGTCGCGACCAGGCCGTACCGCGGCGCGCACGTCGCGCCGTTCCCGGTCGATCTCCCGCTACGGGCGATCGCCGCCGGCTGCCCGGCCGGCGGGATCGTCTGCGACCCGTTCTCCGGCGCCGCCACCACCGGCCTGGCCGCCCTGCGGCTCGGCCGCCGCTACATCGGCATCGACGTCAACCCGGCGTTTCACGGCGAGGCCCTCCATCGGCTTCGCCCATACCTGCCCGACCCGGTGGACGGACCCGTGGACGGACCCACGGACGGACCCACGGACGGGGCCGGCTGATGGGGCTGCGTCTGGTGCCGGTCACGTTCGCCCAGGCGTGCGGCTTCGTCGAGGACTGGCACCGCCATCACCGCCCGCCCCGCGGCCACAAGTTCAGCGTGGGCGTCGCCAGCGGTGACGTACTCGTCGGGGTCGCGATGGTGGGCCGACCGGTCGCCCGACTGCTCGACGACGGCCACACCCTCGAAGTGGTCCGCGTCGCCACCGACGCCAGCACCAACGCCTGTTCAAAGCTGTACGCCGCCTGCTGGGCGGCAGCCAAAGCGCTCGGCTACCGCCGCCTGGTGACCTACACGCAGGCCGGCGAGTCCGGCGCGAGCCTGCGCGCCGCCGGCTGGCAGGTGGTGGCGCACCTGCCACCAGCGCCGGGCTGGTCGAGGCCCAGCCGGCCCCGCATCGACCACGGCACCGCCGGCATCGCCCGGCGGCGCTGGCACGCCCCCACCTGACCAACCCGCCACCGCACCGGCACCAGCGGGTGTGGGCGCCGCCGCACGACCACGCGGCAGGCGGCGGCGCCCACCGGTCCGCTCATCCCTTTTATCCAACCGCGTTTCCCACCACCCCGCTCCGGTCAGGAGCCCACCACCAAGGAGTAGCGCCATGTCCAGCACCACCGCCGCTGTCGGCCACGTCCCCACGCCGATGCCGCCGAGCAAAACGACCGCGACCCGCGACCGCGCGGGCGGTGACCGGGGACCGTTCCCGGTCACGATCGTGCGTCCGGCGCTGGTCACTCTGCCGCCGCTGACGGCGGTGCAGCGCGACCGGCGCCGCGCGGCCCGCAAACTGGCCGCAGACCTCACCGAGAGGGCACTGCGCCGACGGTGGCGGCCGGTCTACCACCCGGTTGATCTGCACCTGTGCGTCGACAGGGACGGTGAAGCGATCATCCGCGACGCCCCCGACATCGCCGCCGCACCACCCGGCGCGGTGCAGGTCGGCCGGGACCGCCGCGGCCGGGCGCTCGCGGTGGTGCTGCACGCCGAGGACTGGAGCCTCGTCATCGACGCCTTCGCGATCAACACCTACGGCTGGCAACCGCCGATGACGTGGGTGTTCCTCGACCGCCCCGACCTGCGGCAGAAGGGCGCGACCCGTACCTGACCGTGCGCTTCGACCACGGCAGCGCCGTCGCGGGCGTCGCGTGGTCGGACATGGTCGCCGACGTGCTCGCCCGCACCACCGAACGCCCCGCACCCACACCCCGCCACGGCCCGCCCCGCCGCCTGACGCCGTCGCCGTGAAAGGACACCCACGAACCGCCATGCCCACCACCCCTCAAACCACCGCCACCCCGGCAATCACCGCCACGACCCGGCAGCCATCCGGCCCGCCCGAGTGCCGCCCCCACCGTCTGCGGTGGCACGCGGCCTCGGCGGTCGCCGGGTTCATCGCCACTGTCATGACCGCCAACGCCCTCACCGCCACGTTCGGCCTGATCCCGGTCGGGTTCGGGCTGACCGCCACCGCCGGCACCATCGCCGCCGGCCTGACCCTCCTCGCCCGCGACGCGGTCCACCACCTCGCCGGCCGCGCCACCGTCGCGGCCTGCATCGCCGCCGGTGCACTCCTCAGCGCCGGCCTCGCCGGTCCCCGCCTGGCGCTGGCGTCGGCGACCGCGTTCGCGCTGTCCGAGGTGGCCGACCTGCTGGTGTACCAGCGGCTGATCCGCCGCGGCTGGATCACCGCGGCGGTCGCGTCCAACACCGTCGCCGCCCCGGTGGACAGCGTCGTCTTCCTCGGCTTGGCCGGCTTCCCGATCTGGGCGTCGCTGCCGGGACAGGTGTGGATCAAGACCGCCGCCGTCGCCGTCCCGCTCGCCGTCGTCGTCGCCGTCCCGCTCGCCGTCGTCGTCGCTGTCCGTGCGTTACTACGCCACCGCGTCCGGCCCCGCCGTTCGTGAGGCGATGCGCGCCGGCCGGCTCGGCATGATCGCCACTCCGGCGTCCGGGAACCGCGTCGAGGCCGGTGTCGCGTGGATCGCCGACAACAGCGCATACACCGGCCGCTACCCCGGCGACGAACCGTACCTGGCGTGGCTCGCCGCCCGCAGCGTCCACCGTGGACGGTGCGGGTTCGCGACCGCGCCAGACGTTGTCGGGGACGTGGCGGCGACCTGGGCGCGGTCCCGGCCTGTCCTGCCCCGCATCCGGGCGTTGGGCTTTCGGGCCGCGCTCGTCGCCCAGGACGGATTGGAGGACCTCGACATCGAGTGGAGGTCCTTCGACGCCTTGTTTCTAGGCGGGTCGACGTCCTGGAAACTCGGACCGGCCGCCGCCGGCCTCACCGCCCACGCCCGCACCCTCGGGCTGCCTGTGCACATGGGTCGGGTCAACAGTCTCACCCGGCTGCGCTACGCGGCCTCCATCGGCTGTGACTCCGTCGACGGCACCCACCTCGCGTACGGGCCGCTCCGCGGCCTGCCCGAACTGCTGGGCTGGCTCGACCAGCTGCGCCAAGCACCACCGGAGCACGCCTCGGGAGGTGCCGCCGTGCGGTCGTGGCCGGCTGCGGTTCGGGGTTGCGGTTCGCCAGCCGGGCGTTGATCTCGCCGATGTGTTCCGCGCCCTCGGCGTCGAGTTCGGCGCGGCGGCGCAGATACGCCAGCCATCGCACCAGAACCGTGGCCAGCCCGGCCAGGGACACGGTGACGGCGAATGCGCCCACGATCCATAGCGCCCGAATCAGCCATCCCGGTCGGCGGACAGGTCCGTCACTTGCCCGATGAGCAGCGTCGCGCCGGCCGCCGCGGCGACGACCAGCCCGGACGCGAAGTACATCGCCGACCGTGCCAGCTCGGCGCGGATGTGCGCGGTGTGGTCCGGGCGGCACACCCTGCCAGCCATGCCAGCAGCATGGCACAACCCCTCCCACCTCGTTCACCGTCGATGGCCGGACCGCAGCAGCGGCCCGGCCACGTCCGTTGTTCCGCCTACCGCTGATTGGAGTGGCCTCCGTGCCCAGTCACATGACCACCAGCGCGTCCGCCCACGACACTCCGCACGCCGTGCCCCCCGTCCTGACACGGGCCGGGCACGGCGATCAGCCGTGGACCGAGGGCCGGATCCGCGCCCTCGGTGTCGTCACCGACCTGTCCACCGCCGCGCAGGTGTTCGGCCTCGGCCGGGCGCTGGCCTACCAGCTCGCCCGCGACGGGAAGTTCCCCGTGCCCGTGCTGAAGGTGGGCAACCGCTACCGGGTCGCGGTCGCCGCGATCCTCGCCGCGCTGCACCTGCCCGCGGCACCCGCCACCACCGAACCGGCCGGGCCGGCGCCGGTCGGCGACTTGATTGTGCCGCCGCAGTCGAGCGTCGATCACCACGACGAAAACAGACGTTCCGGCCCGCAGCGTATGCGGGACGCACCGACCCGAGGAGCACCGTGAGCACCGCAATTCCGGAAGGATCCGTCTACAAACGCTGCAGCTGCAAAGACCCCGGCACCGGCAAGGCGTTGGGGAGCAAGTGCCCGAAGCTGCGCCGCGCCGGCGGCGGGTGGCACCCGACCCACGGCACCTGGGCGTACCAGATCGAACTGCCCGCCCGCCCGGGCGAGCCGCGGCGGCCGTTCCGCCGCGGCGGGTTCGACGGCCGCGACGACGCCACCGCCCTGCGCGACCGGGTCAAGGCGCTGCTCGACCTCGCCCGCGGTGACGCCGACCGCGCCCTGGAGATCAGCGACCTGATCTGGGCGACCCGGCGCGGGCAACCCCTGCCCGACCCCGACACAATCACCGCCAGGCTGCAGGCCGGGGTTCCCGCCTCGGTCGCCAAGACCACCGCCGAATACCTCACCGAATGGCTCGCCGGCCGGCGCCGCCTGTCACCCAAGACCATCCGCGGCTACAGCGACCACATCACCAACAACCTCATCCCGCACCTCGGCAACATCCCGATCCAGGAACTCAACGAGCGGCACATCGCCACCATGTTCACGAAGCTCGAGGAACGCAACCTCGACATCCTCGACGCCAGGGCCAGCCCTGACCCGGCGATCCGCGCCACCGTGAAAGGTATCCGGCCGATCGGGCCGGTCAGCCTGCAGCGGCTGTTCGCCACCCTGCGCAAGGCGCTCAACGACTGCGTCTGCAAAGCCAAGCTCATCCCGTTCAACCCGGCGCTGAGCGTCGAGCTGGAGCCGGGTACCTCGCCCAGGCCGAAGGTGTGGACCCCGAAGGCCGTCGAGCACTGGCGCAAGACCGGCGAACGGCCCAGCCCTGTCATGGTCTGGTCACCGCACCACGCCGGCGAATTCCTCGACTACGCCGAAGCCCACGACATCGTGCTCTACCCGATGTTCAAGCTCCTGCTCGACCGGGCGCTGCGCCGCGGTGAGGCGGTCGGGCTGCGCGACTACGAGGTCGAACTCGACGACGCGCACCTCACCGTCTCCCAGCAGATCACCTCGGTCGGCTACAAGCCGATCACCAAACGGGTCAAGAGCCGCGCCGGGGAACGACCCATGGCGCTTGGCGAGGCGACCGTCGCCGACCTACGCGACTACGTCGCCCGCCGCGACCGCTGGCAGCAGGTGTGCGGCGACGACTGGCCCGTCACCGGCCTGTTCTTCGTCCGCCCCGACGGCAAAGCCTGGCACCCGGACACGATCAGCCAACGCTTCGACGACCTCGTCGCCGCAGCCGGTCTGCCGCCGATCCGGCTGCACGACCTACGGCACTGCTGCGCCACCTACATGTACGCCGGCGGCGCCGACATCAAAGAAGTCCAGGAACTACTCGGCCACGCCACCGTCGCGATGACCTCCGACATCTACACCTCGGTCCTGCTCGAATTCCGACGCGCCTACGCCGATACCGTCAGCAACCTCATCCCACGCGCGCGGCGCCGCCTGGACGAGGCCGCATGAACGAAGCCGCCTGAAGACGGCCCACCCGCCTCGGCCAACGATCGAGCAACGACGAAACCGGCCCCTCCCGATCTTGCTGGGAGGGGCCGGGTTCGTCGTCAACACTGCCTGCGCCCGGCGCATCCCCCGGTCAGGGCCTGCCGAGGCGGACGGCGGTCGTGTCGAGCATCCGCAGCAGCAGATCGCTGAGACCGATAGGACCGCGGGAAAGCGAGAACGTGTCGACATCCACTCCCTGACGTTAGTGGCCGATTCGGCCGATGGCCGCGTCGACCGGCCTCTCTACGCGCCCCAGTCGACGCCATGGCCAACAGCTCGACTGGTGGTCGCAGCACCCGGTCAGAGCTCAGTCAGTCAGCTGGTTCCGCTCCTTGTTCACCATGTTGGGCAACGAACGTGCCGCGGTGCGGCACGGTCACGACGAGGCCGAGGTCCCGCAACGCGGCGGTGGCGTTTCGCGCGGTACCGCGGCTCACGCCAAACTCCTTGCACAGCTCGGTTTCCGTGGGGATTCGCTGTCTCGGTGCGAGATCACCGGCGCCAATGCGGGCGGCGATTTCGTTCGAGACTTGTCGATAGGGCGCGACAGGGCCAGTGCGGTCAATCATGGGAGCCACGGTAGCAACTGCTATCTATTCGTTCAAGAACGTATAGTGACTCGAGGCGGCGAGGGCCCCGCAGTCATAACGGAGGACCACGTCCGTTGATCATCGAGGCGCAGCCGGCGCGCAGTCGTAGTCGACGGGTGGGTCGTACGCCTGTGGCTGCGGGCAGTCGGGCTCCTCGCACACCAGGACGTGGTGGCCGCCGCAGTCGCAGGCGGCCCACTGGTCGATGAGCCGGCCGTGGCGGCGGCCGTGGCTGTAGAGGTGGCCAGCCGGGCAGTGTGTCGGCTCGTCGCCGACCATCTCTCGGACCGACTTATACGGGAAGGCGATCACCCCACGGTCGGCTCGGGCGGCCTCGATGAGGAGGCGGAGTTCGGTTGGTGTGGAGGCTCGGAACTCGCAAGTGCTCGATCGCCACGGCGAGTCCTCGGGCCGCGCCCAACGGACGGTCATCCGCCACTGCCGAGTCCACCGCCGCATCGGCCTAATATACGAACGCGTGTTCGAGGCTGCAGGTCAACTGCTATGGCCGGCGACCGGGAGGGTTTCAGCCCTCCGCCGTCGCCGAACTTAGGGTGGACGGACGGTCCCGGGCGTCGGTGCACGAGCACCGCCGAGCCCCGTCACTCACCGCCCACGTCGACGCGGACCGTCGTCAGGTGGGGGTGGTGCCGGCGGCATCACCTGACCGGCTGACAGCCTCGCTGATCACGGCGTTTGTTCGTCGAAGGGTGATGTCGACGCGTCGGTGATCCGAAGGCATTGGGCGGGCAGGGTCGGGGATGTGGATGTTGTAGCTGCCTGGCATGACGGGCCAGGCGTGTTGGCAGGCGTCGTTGATGAGGATGTAGTCGATGTGCAGGCCAGAGCCGCCGGGGTTGACGGTGGGTGGGAGTGGTCGCGGACTGCAGGGGTCGAGTTCGGCGACGTGGTGGAAGCCGGCTCCGTCGATGCGGTTGCCGGTGGTGGTGTCCCAGCGGCCGATGAGCCGGTCGACGGCGCGGGTGTCGGCGTGCCAGCTGCCGTCTGGGTCTTGCCGGCCTTTGTGGTCACGGACCGTTGCCGGGAGCCGGGACCAGTCGGCGGTGGGCAGGTGTGATCCGGACGAGGTCGAGTTGAGGTCCCCGGCGATGATCGTGGGAATGTCGCTGGCGCCGTAGGTGGCGAGCAGTTTCGCTCGGGCCACCCGGGCGTCGCCGTCCCAGAACGGCCAGTGCTCGACGAGGATCTGCAACGGGCTGTCGTCATTGCGGTGTCGGAGCCGGGCGAGGTTCTGTTTGTCGGCGAAGTCAACCTCTTCGCCGGCTTCGAGGTCGAACACGTTCGGGTCGTACACCACCGCGGTGGCCAAGGCTCCGCTAAACAACTCCCCGACGTAGGTCCGCCCGGTAGCCGCGCTGAGCGTTTGTACCGCTTTCAGGAACAATCGGCGTCCACGCGCGAACCAGAATTTGGCTTCGCAGAGGGCGATGAGATCTGGTGCTGGTGCTGGGACGTACGTCTCGGTCAGCGGGCGGAAGTCGTAGCCGTTGTTCGGGCGTAGTCCGCCGTTGCGGAAGTTGAACAGGGAGATATTGAGGTCGATGGTCATCGAAAGGTGTCTTCCTGGTGTTGATGATGGGGTGGCGGCCCGCACGTGGACTACCAGGCATGCACGTAGGGTTTGGTTCGCTTCGCAGCGATATCGCTGTCGCTGTCGTAGGTGTCGGGATTGTCAGGTGACGATGCGGTAGCCGACCGCAGGGGCAGGTGGCTGCGACCGATGTCTCAGGGAGGGGTACACACCAGTGAGGTCGCCTAACTCCCGCGGGCACGAGACGCCGCATCCCTGCGGCGAGGACGTTGCGGGCGTTGGATTCCGACTGGTGAAGATCGGCTGTCATGGCTTCGGTCCCTGGCCATCAGGGGTTGGGTTCGAACGCGGCGACGGCCTGCGGGGACGGAGCAGCGGCGGGTGGAGGGTGTCGGCGTTGCCGCGTGTGTAGAGGGGTGCGGGGGCGCCGGTGGACCCGATTCGGTACCGGTCGGTGCGGTCGAGGAAACCCGGGATGCGCAGCGCCCTGCGGTGGAAGTTGCGCCGGTCGAGCTGGGTGTTCCAGACGGCTTCGTAGACGGTGCGCAGTTCAGTGATCGTGAACTCCACAACGCACAGGTCAACGGCCATCGGGGTGTGTTCTAGTCGGCCGCGGACATGTTCGAGGCTGTCACGGACGATCTCGTCGTGGTCGAAGGCGAGTGGGGCTGCGTCGCGGACGGGCCGCCAGCAGGCGGCTTTCGCATCGGAGCCGGCGGTCGGCAAGGTCAGGTCGGGTAGGAGAGCGAGCCAGGTAACGCTGATGACGTGGCCGCGGGGATCGCGGCCGGGCGTCGCGTAGATGCCACGCTGGTCGAGCTGCGCGTGCCGGATGCCGGTCTCTTCCTGGAGTTCACGACGTGCGGCGTCGACCAGGTCTTCGGTTCTCTTGACACCGCCGCCGGGCAATGCCCACTGCCCCTTGAACGGAGCCTTGCGGCGCTGGACGAGCAGAATGTTCAAGTCGTCGCTGCGCACGGCCAGGACGACCAGATCGACTGCGACATCCACGAGGGCGAACCTTCCTGTGCTGGAGCATCGTGGGACCCAGGTCCCTGCCAGCCGATTCGCGGAAGGGACCTCAGGACATGCGTCTAACCGGGGTCTGGTGCCGGCACCTGTGCGGTGATAGCCGGCTTGACCGGTCGATGCGTTAGGTGCGGGCGGCCGGGTCGGTGGTGGCGGCCCTTCGCTTCGCTGCGACGTCCGGGTTTGTGAGGCCGGGCGCAAACCCCGCTGCAAGGGGGAGCGAAGGGCCGCCAGTCCAACGTCTCCAGTCCAAGGGCCCGGTCCGGCCATCCCCGTTCCGCGGTGGCCGGACCGGTTTCGAGGTGCGCTACGTGGTGATGAGCGGCTTGAACAGGTTCTTGCGTGCGTTGTCCGTTGAGTAGATCGTCGGCGGGCAGGTGCACGGCTGTAGTTTCGGCTTGCGCATCATCTGGAGCATCCATGCAGGGAACGGTGCGTACGTGGGGTCGGTGTAAATCCCCGGCCCGCCGCACGACGGCTCTGCGGTCGTTTCCCGGCTGGTGATGCCGATCGACGCCCAGCCGAGCGGGCTGCGGCGCAGTGCGGGGCTGCCCGAGTCGCCGTAGCACGCGCCACCGTCGACGCAGAATTCACCATCGCTGGGGGACCCGCCGGCACACATGTTGGTGGGCAGGCGCGTGGTGTCCCGCTGCTGCAACGTGACCGGGATCGTCACCGGCTGCGGCGGCGGGAACTGCGTCAGCCCCCAACCGACCAACCGGCCCGGGTCGCCGACGCCGAGCAGGGTGAGGGAGATGAGGGTGATCGACGCCCGTACCGGCTGGGTGAGTTCGACCAGGGCGAGGTCGGACACCGGCCGGCCGGCGAGCGCGCCCCACATCCAGTCCGGGTGCAGGTAAACCTGCCGACCGGTCACCAGGACGCCGGCCGTCCGGTCGGCGGAGCCCACGCGGGCCGACACGGTCCCGCCCGGCACGGCGACGGGCGTCGGTGCCGGTGCGTCCTCCGAGACGCAGTGCGCCGCGGTCAGCAGCCACTTGGGGTGGATCAGGGATGCGCCGCACCAGGCGGTGCGCCCGTCGGGCAGCGCAATGGTGAGGGACGCGACGCCGGGGTAGTTCTGGGTGGCGTCTTGTCCGCCGACGATCGCGGAGGCCGGCGAACTTCCGACGACGAGCGCGACGACCGCCGTCAGGGACGTGACCACCACGGTCATCGACCGTGTGAAGAGGGGTGTCATGCGGACCTTCTCATGATTGTGAACGGCCCGGCGCCGGCTGGCGCCGGGTGATGTGGGGCGATCCCTCGCATCGGCGCGCCTCGTGCTGGTGCGGGCGCTACCCACCGGGGGCTGTGGGGTGACGCGAGGGATCGCCGGTCCGGGGGCCGGCCCGCGCCCCGGATGTGTGGAGGGCGGGCTGGCCGGAATGGAGCCCTCTGGACGGCGATCGCGGAGGGCTCCTGGCCTTGTGCCGTCGGCACCGGGTCGGATGCGGCCCCCCGGCCGGGGCCGCGATTCGATCGAGCAGCTACGGACTGCGCGGTGATCAACGTTGCCGGGTGGGTGCGCCAGCCAGGGCTGCGGCTTGCGCGAGGTAGCGGTCGATCTCGCGGGGTGGCCGTCCAGTCGCGTTGGCGATGTCGTCGGCGATGTCGTGGGCCGAGCGGCGCCGGTGATCCGCCGTGAGGAGCGTCGACAGGTCGCGGGCGCGGTCGAGGATCGCGAATCCGAGGGTGTATGTCTGCGTCGAGACTCCACCGACGCGGGAATCCCAGCGTTGCAGGAAGCCGTGGTAAACCAGGGTCCGGACGAGGTGGTACATCGTCTGCCGGTTGAGACCGCAGCGTTCCGCGATGGTATTGGCAGTGATGCCTGGAGGCCCCGCCGACCCCCACGGCGGTCAGGATCTCTACTGCTCGCGCCACCGACTGAATCTGATCGCTGGGCGGCCGCTCGGTGATGTCTGTTGCGGCCGGCCTTCCCCTGCCTGTCACCGGTGCGGCTGCAGGTCGAAGGCCACGATGTTCTCCGGGGCGACGTCGGCGGGGACCAGACCCAGGCCCTGGATGAGGGCGATGCACGCTCGCACCCGCACCGGGTCGAGGTAGCCGATCGCGTCGCTGCCGCGCACGTACGGGATCATCTCCGTCACCTCGGCAGCGGCAATCTCCGGCGTGTAGGCCGGAACGTGCTTGGCCATGATCTCGCCGGCCGCGTCCGGGTCGGCGATCGTGTCGACGAGGCCGCGCACCGCGGCGTCGCGGAACCCGCGCACCAGGTCGGGGTTCGTCACCGCGGTCTCGGTCAGACAGCCGATCGCGTTGCCGACCACATCGCGTAACAGGTCGGAGTACGGCAGCATCGTGACCGTCTCCCCGGGGCGCAGCTTCCCCGCCGCCCGCGCGGCCGCCTCGATCGCGGGACGGCCGACCACGATCTCGGTCGAGGCGTCGAGCTGCCCGGCCATGAGTGCTGGCCGGATGCCCGTCGGGGCCATCTCGACCCAGACAACGTCGCTGTCCTTCATCCCGGCAGCGCTGGCGTAGGCCGGGAAGATGCTGCGGTTGACTCCGCCGACGGTGTAGCCGATCTTCTTGCCTCGCAGGTCCTGGGGGGCGTGGATACCGGCCGTGGGCAGGGCGACAATGCACGACACCCCCCGCTGGTAGATCGTGGTGAAGATCCGGAAGTCCACGAACGGCGGCCGCCGGCTCTCGATGATGCCGCCCGCGACGTCGATACAGGCGATCTGCGCCTTCCCCGACTTCAAGGTCGCGAGGTTTCTCTGGGTACCGGCACCGGCCTGGATGTCGACGTCGAGCCCGGCGTCGCGGAAGTAGCCCTTCTCCTTCGCCACGTACAGAAAGGCGTCCTGGCCGGTGATGTTGAACCCGGTCAGATACGCCACCTTGTCGATCTTGCTACTGGTCGGGCGGTGGGGTTTGTTGTTGCCGCAGCCGATCAGTGCGGCGGCCGCACCGCCAGCGGCTGCGGTGAGGAGGCCTCGGCGGGCAAGGAGCGGAGCGACGCTCTTCGGGGACAGCATCGGTCACCCCGCAGCGATCGGTCGGCGGCCGACGAACGACCAGGTCAGGTTCCCCATCACGGTCACGTCCGGGTTGACCAGGTGGGTGCGCAACGTGCGGAGATCGTCGAGGGCGATGCCGTGTTCGATGAGCTGGTCCTCGATCTGCTTGGACAGCTCGATCGGCAGGCGGCAACCGGCCTGCCCGCCGACCCACGACGTCGCGCCGGTCAGCACCTCTGCCTCCAGGCCGGCCTCGACCATCAGCCGATACGCACGCAGGATCCACGTCCCGTCGTTGCCGTGTACCTGCAAGTACGATCTCAGCGCCTGCTGGTAGGCGGAGTACAGCACCTCGGTCTCACCGGTCGGCGCCCGCAGCACCACGCCCGCCCCGACCCCTCCCCAGTCCTCGATCACCAGGTAGCCACCGGGCGCGAGGACAGCGGCGAGTTCGGCGACGAGTTGATCGCGGCGACCGAGGTGGGCCAGCAGGCATCGCGCGTGGATGAGATCCCACGGGCCGCCGCCGATGCCGGCGACCGGCTGGGAACGCAGGTCATGCTTCTCTACCCGAACGCCCGGGTGCGTCGGCTGGACGTGGATCGGTTTGAGGTCGGTGGCCACGACCAGACCGCGCGGGCCGGCATGGAGAACGGACCGGTCCCCATGGTCGCCGGCTGCGGCGGCCGGCTCGTGGATGACGATGTCGGCAACTTTCCGGGCGATGCTGCCGGTGCCGGCCCCGAGTTCAAGGACGCGGGCACCAGGCTCCAGCCGCGGCTCCAAGATGCGCATGGTGTGCGGGTCGAGGATCTGCGCCAGCCAGGCCAGCGAAATGCCCGCGCCACGCTGATCGTTGTCGAGCGCGTATGTCGTGCTCAGCGTCATGTCACTCCGTTTCAAGGGTTGAGCCCGGCCGAGTCGTCCGGCGGGCAGCATGCATTGACCGGCCCGCCCATCGCTGGGCTCCGGCGTCGGAATGCGTCAAGGTCGTCAGATCTTGCGGGCCACCGCCGCATAGACAGCCGCGTCTGCGAACGCAACCGGCTCGCTGTCCGGGTCGGGACGCCATTGGGCGACGGGCACCAGGCCGGGCGCAAGCAAGTCCCACCCGTCGAGGATCTTGAGGACTTCATCCTCATTGCGGTACCGGAAATCGCCGTGCCGGCCGCTGGCGATGGCCTGGTCCCAGGCGGCCTGCGTTCTCGGGTTGAACGGATCGCCGGTCACGTGGCTCAGCAGAAGGTAGCTCCCCGGCGGCAGGGCATCCCGCAACTCGGCAACGGCCTCGCAGGCGTCGTTATCGTCCGAAATGAAATGCATAACCGCCACGAGCAGCAACGCGATCGGCCGATCGAAGTCGAGCACCATGCGGGCCTCGTCCAGGACCGCCTTCGTGTCGTCCAGATCCTGCTCGATGTAGGCGGTGACACCCTCGGGTGCGCTGGTCAGCAACGCACGAGCGTGAACCATCACCAGCGGGTCGTTGTCGACGTACACGATCCGCGACTCCGGCGCGATCCGCTGGGCGATCTCGTGAGTGTTGTCCGCCGTCGGCAGACCGGTACCAATGTCGAGGAACTGCCGGACGCCGCACTCGCCAACCAGGAAAGTCACACCCCGCTGAAGGAACCGGCGATTCTCGATTGCCGACGCGCGCACCCCTGGAAACATCGCGGCAATGGCATCACCGGACACCCGGTCGGCTTCGAAATGGTCCTTGCCGCCGAGCCAGTAGTTGTACCGGCGGGCCGGATGCGGGACCGACGTGTCGAGCTTCGGCGGACCGTACGGGTCACTTCCCATCACAGACCGGCCGTTCCGTTGTCTGTGTCGGCAAGGACTGAAGCGGTTGCTCACGCTCCGCAGCCTGCTCGGTTTTCAAACAGTCCAGTAGACGCTCAACGGCTGCCCAGTCCTCACCCCTCGGTGCCCCCGCCTCTGGGCCGCTGCTCATCGCGCACCGCCGTGCACGAGTTGGAGCGGGATCCTCCATGCGCGTACTTTGGATCCGAGTGTGGGCAGGTGCTCTTCCATGCTCACGCCTCCTTGACGGCCGGAACGCCTGTTCGGGGCGAGAGCGGCGGTACGGGTTCAGAAGATCCCGTTGTGGACAATCGCCGCCGCCCTCGACGCGGCGCCCGCCACGACGACTCAGCCAAGGAAGCGACCCAGCCAACGCAGCGGTGTGAGCACCGCGCGCAAATGACGCTAGGGCTGCGGGGAGCTGGCACACAACGAGTGTGCTCAAACTTGCTCGATCAACTTCTGTCGCTGTCCAGTCGGTCGATCGCTGCGGCGATGAGGGTCCGCGCCTCACGGCCGAATACCGCCTGACTGGACAGGTCACCAAATACTTTCTTGTACAGCCTCAATTCTTGAGGCTGCGAAATTGTCAGGTGGCCGCTAACCAACTCTACGTGTACGCGTTTCTCGTCGAACATCCAAAAGCCCTCGACTGGCCATGTCTTCGAACGATCGACGTCGAGAGGAATGATCCCCAGGGAGACAGATGGCAGGGAGCTGACAGCGAGGAGATGGCCAAGTTGGCCCGCCATCACCTCTGGTCGGCCAATGGAGAAGCGGAGCACACATTCCTCAAGGACAATCGCGAAGCGGCGGTCCCCGTCGCCGATAACGCGCTGCTTGTCCACGCGCACTTGCACCGCCTCCTCGACATCGTCAATCAGGCCACGACGTAAGCGCAAACCGTCCAGAAGTGCGGCGATGTATCCGCGTGTTTGGATTGGCCCAGGGATGAGGCGCGGGTTGTAAATTTGGAAACCCCGCGTCCGCTCCCAGAGAGGGACGACCGCCTCCTGCGCACGCCGTAGGCCAGTGGCCTCCATGCGTCGCCACTCGACGAACATTCCTTCGACGGCCCGCAGTGAGGCCACAAACTCTTCGGTTTGCTCAGGGACACCGGTGAAATTGCACCAATCTCGGATGTCGTCGGGGGACGGCTGAGTACGGCCGTACTCAATCTTGCTAACCTTCGACTCGTGCCATCCTGCCCGTTGCGCCAATGCCCGCCCAGTGAGGCCCGCTTCGATGCGGACCTCACGTAGGCGGGTACCGAGTGCGGCGAGAGCTTGCTGTGCGCTTGAAGACTGCGGCTTCATCGAACTGACGCTGCGCCATCCCTGAGCTTCGGCCGGTACTGGTCATGCGGTGTCGCTCGCTCCCACACCGCTTCGAAGGCCGATAGGCAAAGCTGCAGGACAGCGGGGTTATTCGTCATCTCGTGCCCCGTTGATGCGCCATCGCCGTCGAAGTGGCCAATGCGAACACGTTCCCCGTCAAAAACCCAGAAGTCGTTGCCGGGAAGCGTAATGTCTGTGGCTGACCGACGCGGCAGCCAGCGGACCTCCTCGCCAGCAGCAACATTCGTAAACGCGCCTTCATACTCGAACTGAATGTACTCGCTAATGGGTTCGCTGATGATCCTTGCGCGCCTGACCTGAACGCCACGATCCGTGACCTCGTCAACGAGATCCAGCCAGGGACGCCACCACGTAGACCGATCAGCATCGGGATCGTCGCCGCGTCCCTGCTGCCACGCAAGAAACATGGGATCTGCACGGTCGTACTGGTCCCGCATTTCCAGGTGAATCGCCGAATGGCGGCACGATCGCACCAGTTCCTGAATGCTAGGAGCCGCTGCCACCAGTAACCTCCGGGAGGAACTGGGTCATGTATCGAGGTATTTCAACCACCGTTTCGTGCTCAGGTAAGCGAAGTTGGCGAAGGCGCTCTTGGTCAACGACCTTCAGCCCTTGAATGAGGTAGGTGTCGCGGTCCGTGTCACGGTAGATTGTCGCCGAGTCGCCATCGGGGCTGGCCGGATCCTTGCCGAGAAATTCTAGTGCCACGGTGTTACCTCCCCTGGTGCTTGCCTGAACTTGCTCGGACTCTGGCATGGTGACTTGGCGCTTCGCGTCCGTCAAGCGTCGCCCCCAGCGGTGGTGAAGGCCGCCGGAACGAGGATCCTGAGCCGCGCGCTATCCCAGGAGCGAACGGGAACGCTCGCCCGGCTGGTTCGCCGGGCGGCCATCAGCCGGCCGGCGACCGTCGCGATCCTGCCGTCAACGGCATCGCGTTCGCGTAGAAACCGGCGATCGCGCGAAACGTCGGCGAATGTCGTCCTCATGCCCAGATAGCACTCTGCCTCACCGCACTCGAGCCCGAGACTGGCGAGGCTCAGACTGCAGACGGGCAAGTCGGGAAACTCGCGCAGAACGGCGGCGTCGTGGAGTTCGCCGGGTCCTCAACCAGCAACAGCCAGCCCGGACGGCGACAGATCCGGAACGTGATCAAGAGCGCCAGGGTGTAGGTGGTTTCCTGGACAAGCCGTGGGGTGCCGGCTCGGCGCCGCCTCAACGTCTGCTGCTGCTACGCCTCGAGCGCGCGCTACGGGCGCAGCATCCGATGTTCGTCGCGATCCCCAATGTCCGAGTCGTTCTTGGAGCGCAGCCCAAGATCCTGCTGCATCAGCACCATCAAGGCCAGCCGGGCGTCGCTGATCGCGACCAGAGTCCTGCGAATCTCGTCCCGCGAGAAGGGTTCCGAGCGCGGCTCCAGCGCCGAAAGACGCAGCGGGTACCCGAGCAGCTCAGATAGCTCCACCAGGCGATCCAAGACCCTTTCCGCGCCGCGCGCGAGCTCGGGTGGAGCCATGAGATCCATTTCGTAGCCGGCTAGCTTCGCCTGCTCGAAAGCCGCGCGCATCTGCTCCTCCCGGTCGGGCGTTACCGCGTCCCCTCGCGCATGCGATTCAATGACTCGAACCCACTCCCGCAGACTCGAGTGATAACGGAGATAGGCGGGAAGGAGCCGATGTTCACGACGCTCTTGTAGAGATCGCAGGTCTGCACGGCGCTGGGTCAGCCAGACACCAGCGAACGCGATCAAGGCGCCCAAGGCGGCCGTCAGAAGTGGAAGAAGACCCTGCATCGATCCAGGGTAATGACGGACGTTGCCGGCTGGGGTTGACGCCGCACCGCATGGACATAGCGGACCGGGGATACCAGTGTCATCGCCGGCGTCATGCGGCGGCGATCGGATCG
>NZ_BOPG01000122.1 GCF_016863635.1 Virgisporangium aurantiacum
CAGAGCCGGCCGCGGCCCGGATCGCATCGAGCAACTGGGCCGGCGGTGTGTCCTTGAGGAGAAATCCTGCCGCGCCGGCCTCAAGCGCGTCGAACGCGTTCTCATCGGGTCGTCGGCGTTGCCTGCGTGTGCCCGGCGCCACCGTCGTCGAACCCCATGCTGAGTCCCGGTAGCACGGGAGTCGCCCGCCGACTTCCGGCCGCTGCCGCGAATCGCCTACACGGGAACGCTCAGCTGTCCGCCGGATTGGCCGATAGCCCCGTTGGGTGTGCTGACACGGCCGGGCCCTTGCGGTGAGGCGAGAGGAATGTCCATGGCGTCGAACAGGGGCGGGCTGGCGGTGACGGTACGGCGCAACGCGGTTTCGGGCTGGTTTGCCGACCGCAGCGTCAACGCGAAGCTGCTTATCTCGGTCGTCGTTGTGGCCTGCGTGGCGCTGGGCACAAGCTTGCTGTCCGTTGCCCGCATGGCCACGCTCAACGATGAGCTCGCCACCATGAAGGCCGAGCACGTCGATAGCCTGCAGCAGCTGAGCAACCTGCGCGGCGGGTTCGGCACCATGTTCCGCGGCCTGTTCCTGCTAACGTCGCCTGGCCTCGACGGCGCCACCCGCGACGAGGGCCGCCGCAACGTCGAGCAGGCCGACCAGACGGTCAACGACGCGCTGAGCCGGTACAAGGAACTCGCCAAGAACTCACCCGACCGGCTCGCCGCGCTCAACGACTTCAGCACCGGATGGAGCATCCACAGCGGGCTGCGGGACGCGATCATTCTCGGTAAGCCGAAGCGTGCCGATATCACCATCCCGGCTCCGGACAAGATCGCCGACGCGTTCATCAACCAGGAAAACATCATGAACGCGTCCGTCGTCAAACTCCAGCGGTTCGAGGAGTCCGAGTCGGCGGCGGTGGCCAGCCAGGCGGCGTCGGACTACCGGTCGGCCCGGGCGGTGCTCATCGCCTCGCTGCTCGCCGGCCTCGCGGTGGCGCTCGGCGTCGCGTTCTGGACCGCCCGGATGATCCGCCGCCAGCTCGTCGACGTCGGCGAGTCGCTGGAGGCGGTGGCGCAGGGTGACCTCACCCGGCCAGCGACCGTACGCTCCCGCGACGAGCTCGGGCAGATGGCCGCCGCCGTCAACCGGGCGAACGCCAACATCCGAGAGACGGTCGGTGCGCTCACAGCCGGCGCGCAGACCCTGGGCGTCAGCTCGCAGCGGCTCACCGGGGTCACCGAGCGGATCGCCGCCAGCGCCCAGGCGACCTCTGCCCAGGTCGGCGTCGTGGCGTCCGCGGCCGGGAGCGTGTCCACGAACGTCCAGACCGTGGCTGCCGGGTCCCAGGAGATGGGCGTCTCGATCACCGAGATCGCCCAGAACGCCAACGAGGCGGCGCGGGTCGCCTCCAAGGCTGTCGCGGTGGCGGAGTCGACCAACCAGACGGTGTCCAAACTCGGCGATTCCTCAGCCGAGATCGGCAATGTGGTGAAGGTGATCACCTCGATTGCCGAGCAGACCAACCTCCTCGCGCTCAACGCGACCATCGAGGCGGCCCGCGCCGGCGACGCGGGTAAAGGCTTTGCGGTTGTCGCCAGCGAGGTCAAGGACCTGGCCCAGGAGACCGCCCGGGCGACCGAGGACATCTCGCGCCGGGTCGACGCCATTCAGTCGGACACGACAGACGCCGTCGAGGCGATCGCCGAGATCAGCCGGATCATCGCCAAGATCAACCAATACCAGGTGACGATCGCGTCGGCGGTCGAGGAGCAGACCGCCACGACCGCCGAGATGAGCCGCAGCGTCGCGGACGCCGCCGACGGCACGTCTGAGATCGCCGCCACGATCTCCCAGGTGGCGCAGGCGGCCGGCACGACCACCCAGACACTCGGCGAGGCCGACGGCGCGGTCAACGAACTGGCGACCCTCGCCGCCGAACTCAACCGGGTCGTCGGCCGCTTCCGGGTCTAACAGGCCGGCACCGCAACCCGGAGAATCAAGATCACCGCTCACTTGACGACCGCGCAAGTAGCATCGCGACCGGGAGTCGGTGCTGCTGCTCGGCTGGGCGATGCTCGGCAGCGGCGACCACGCGGCCCGACATGGTGCGCAGGTCAGCGTAGTGGAGGCGGGCCGGTGCCGGCGGGCGATGAGCATGCGCTGTACCTCTGAGAGGGTGGTTCGGGAGCCGATGTCCGTTATGACTCTGGTGTTGGGTCAGGGTGGCGCTCATCCTCGCCGCCTACACCCAACTGCGCCTCGCTCGGCCACTGGCCGCCGACCCACGCCGACCTTGGGAGAAACCCGTTGCACCACAACGGCTCTCACCCGCCGCGTCCGCCGCGGAGTTCGGCACCTGCGCACGAAGGCCGCCTGCCCAGCCGCGGCGCCGAAACTCACCCGACCAGGACCCGGACGACCAGCCGGACGACCCAACGCCCGCCCGGCCAAACGCCACGACGTCCACCTCGCCACAGCTTCGACCAGCACGAAGACAAACGACCAAGAAGACAACGAAGACCACACCACGACCCCGCCGCCGAGGTTAAAGATCAAGGTGTGCCACGAACGCTGAAAGGGCTCAATGTAGGAGAGGTTTCTGGATGCGGTGCTGTGCAAGGGATGAAGGAATTGGCCCTTCGGTGTCGTCCTGTGGGGGAAGGCATCGGGGTTCCTCCCGGAGATGATCAAAGCCGTGCTGGAACGCGGGTTGCAGGCCGAACTGACCGACCATCTCGGCTATGAGAAAGGCGATCTGGCCGGACGTGGGAGTCCGAACTCGCGCAACGGGTCGACGTCGAAGTCGTTGCCGACCGAGGTCGGTGAGGTGCCGCTGTCGGTGCCGCGGGACCGTAATTCGTCGTTCGAACCCCGGTTGGTGCCCAAAGGGGCAACGCCGTGCCGGCGGCCTCGACGACATGATCATTTCCCTGTATGCGGGTGGGATGACCGTGCGTGATATCCAGCATCACCTCGCCCGGACCTTGGGCACCGAGTTATCCCACGGACTCGGCCCGCCGACGGGACGGTGGTGCTCGAACTCGTGTGGGGCTGGTAGTAGGGACTTCGACTATGCCGCTGATTGCGCTCCCGCGCCACGGGGGTGACCAGGCCCGCAGCCGTACGCTTCGGCGATGCCTGACCATCGGGCGTACGGCCGCGCCGTCGGATGGTTTGGCGCCGGCGCGGTCAGGCGTCCGTTTCCCTGGGCGGCGGCGCGGTCGTGGAGCGAATGATGAGTTTCGTGGTCAGGCGGATGTCGTCGGTCGGCAGTGGCTGGCGCGCGATGAGGGACAGCAGGGCCCGGCTGCCGGCTCGGCCCATGTCGTGCAGTGGTTGCCGGACGGTGGTCAACGGTGGGGCGCTGTGCGCCGCCTGCGGTAGGTCGTCGAACCCGACGATCGACAGGTCGTCGGGTACCGACAGTCCCAGCACCCGGGCGGCGGCGAGGGCACCGAGGGCTATCGGGTCCGCGCCGGCGACGATCGCGGTGGGACGCTGTGTGGTCAACAGGCGCGTGGCCGTGTGTACGCCACCTTGGTGGTTGAAGTTGGTCGAGACCACCAGGGCGGGATCTGGTTGGATGCCGGCGAGCCGCATGGCGTCTTCGTAGCCGCGGTAACGCAGTTCGGTGCTCTCGTGGTCTTCCTCGCCGCGGATGTAGGCGATGCGTCGGTGCCCGGCCGTGAGCAGGTGACGGGTGCCGGCCCGTACGCCGTCGTAGTTGTCGACGGTCACGCGGGGCAGGTCCAGGTCGATGCGACGGGGATCGATGACCACGACCGGAAGGTCGCTTGCCTGGATGACTTCCACGGTTTCCGGCTCGAGGACGGGAGCGATCAGCAGCAGTCCGTCGACGAGACCGTTGGCGAAGAATGCGATGCGGTCGCGCTCACGGATGGCATCGAGCGAGGCGTTCAACAGCAGTTCGCGTTCGTCGGCGGCGATCTCCTCGGCGATGCCACGCACGATCTCCAGGCTGTACTCGCCTGTGAGATCCAGGGTCAGAACGCCGACGTGGCCGGTGCGGCCGCGCCTTCCGTTGCGGGCACTCGGTGCGGTGTAGCCGAGCCGCTCCGCGACCTCTTGGACGCGCTGTCGGGTCGACTCGGATGCTCCCGCGCGCCCGTTGATGACGTTGGAGACCGTCATGGCAGACACGCCGGCCTCCGCGGCGACCTGCGCGATCGTGACTCTCGGGGTAGGCATGACCATTGTCTGGTGTGGGGCGACTCGACGGCTGATCGTACCGTGTGCCTCGTCACGCTGCGGGTCGGTGACCGCCTTGCGCGTCATGCCCGGCCCACCCGCGTCATCCGAGCACGGGAAGCTTGACGGTGGCGAAGGCATGCCGCGGGAGCCGAACGCGTAGCCGGCCGTCCTCGACCCGCGCTTCGGCGAGCGGCTGGGGGCACACGGCTCGCGGGTCCCGTGGGGAGTTGTGCGCGCTGAGGGCGTCGGCGGTCAACACGGTCGCGGTTGGGGTGCCGGGTCGTGCCCCGCGTAGATCGAGTTCCACGGTGACGCCGTGGTCGGCGTCGAGATTGGTCATGGAGACCAGCACCTGACCATCACGCCGGCTGGCGGTGGCGTGGAAGGTCGCTAGGTCGGTGTGCGCGACCCGGCGTACGGGTGTCGCCGCCAGCAGCCGGACTGCCAGTGAGTCGGCGTCCTGGTGGTCCTTGTTCATGGCGAAGACGTGATAGCTGGGGGTCAGCACGAGTGCCTCACCGTCGGTCAGCAGCATGGCTTGCAGGACGTTGACGGTCTGGGCGATGTTGGCCATGACGAGGCGGTCGGCGTGGCGGTGGAAGGCGTCGAGGTGCAGGCTCGCGACGAGCGCGTCGCGCAGTGTGTTCTGCTGGAACAGGAAGCCGGGGTGGGTGCCCGGCTCCACGTCGTACCAGGTGCCCCACTCGTCCAGCACGAGGCCGACGGTTCGGTCCGGGTCGTACACGTCCATGATCCGGGCATGCCCGGCGAGGATCTCCTCGACCCGGGCCGCCTTGGCCATCGTCCAGTAGTACTCCTCGAGGTCAAACCGGGTGGCGCTGCCCTTGTGCTCCCACGGGCCGGGGACGGTGTAGTGGTGGACGGAGATCGCCTGGAAGGTGCTTGCGCCGTGTCCGTCGGCGGTGGTGGAGCCCAGCGTGCGGCCCAGCGCCTTCATCAGCACCTCGGTCCAGTGGTAGTCGTCGCTGGACGCGCCGGCGGCGATCCGGTAGAGCCGGTTGCCGCCGTGGTCGCGGCTGTAGGTTCCGAAGACGCGCGCGAGGTCGGCATACGCCTCCGGGCGCATCCCGCCGCCACAGCCCCAGGGTTCGTTGCCCAGACCCCAGAACCGTACGTGCCACGGTTGCTCGCGGCCGTTCGCCCGGCGCAGCGCCGCCATCGGGCTGTCGTCGGCGCGGGTGAGGTACTCCGCCCACTCGCCGGCCGAACGGACGGTGCCGCTGCCGACGTTGACCGTGATGTAGGGCTCGGCGCCGAGCAGTTCGCACAGCGCCATGAACTCGTGAGTGCCGAAGCTGTTGTCCTCGACGACGTCCCCCCAGTGGCTGTTGACCATCCGCGGCCGCTGGTCGCGCGGGCCGACCCCGTCGCGCCAGTGGTACTCGTCGGCGAAGCAGCCGCCGGGCCAGCGCAGGTTCGGGATCCGGATGTCCCGTAGCGCCTGCACGACGTCAAGCCGGATGCCGCCCTCGTTGGGGATCTCGGAGTGCTCGCCGACGAAGAACCCGCCGTATATGCAACGGCCGAGATGTTCGGCGAAGTGGCCGTAGACGTGCCGACTGATGCGCGGCCCGGGTAGATCGACGTCGATGACACCACGGACCGTGGCCATGGCTGAGCCGTCCTCGTGGACTTCGGCCGCGGGGGTCCGCTCCCGCCAGTTCCGCCGTCCCTCGACCCGCACGTTGTCGATGGCGATCAGCGGCCCGGGGCTCGTGGCGGCGCGCTCGGCCGCGTCCGCGGGCAGGTGGACAGACGAGTCCGGCGACAGGGGCAGGAGGTGCAGCGTGACCTCCGACGTCGGTGTGCAGCCGCCATCGCGCAAACTGATCAGCCAGCGGGAGCCGTCCCAGAAGCGGTCGGTGACCGGGCGGCCGTCGACGCGCACCTGTGCTGCGTCTCCCGCCCACTCGATGCGCAGGATGGCGTCCTGCTCGGGCTCGCCCGCCCACGCCGGCAGCTGCAGCTGATATACGGCTGCCAACTCATCGAACACCGTGGCCGAGGGCGCGGACTGCCGGGTGTCCCGCGTGCCGTAGTTCGCGGGAACGGCAGGCGGTGCGGGCCGGCGCGCAATCGCGGGCACTTCGGCTTCGGCTGCGGCCCGGACCTCGCCCTGAAACGGCAGCGGCCGGAACGCCCGCCGCGCGGGGTCGTAGACCTGCACGGCCGGTGCGGGACCGGTGGTCCTGGCTACGAGCCGCCCGTCGGTGCTCCAGCCGAGGTCGTTCTCGGATAGCAGCAGCCGGCGACCGGGTTCTCCATGAGCGCCGTCTGCGACCCAGACCGTGCCAGCGTCCGTGACGGGCAGGACGAGGATGTCGGCCATGCTGGCGCCGTGGCGCAGCCGCATGGGCTCCCGGCCGGGCTCGATGGTGTGCACGGCGCGGACCGGGTCCGTGTCCGGCGGTGCCGGGTAGCCGTCGACGACGACGTCGGTCGGGACGGCGAGTTCTACCGGGATCTCCGGTTCGGCGCAGAGCACCAGGGTCGGGATTTCGCCCGGCAGGACAGTGAGCACCGACGCGGTGGCCCAGTCGATGCGTACGCCCTGTACGTCCAGTGCCAGCGGCCACCGGGCCAGGGTCCCGGCCGGGATGTCGACGGGCCGGGACGGCAGTACGAGCCGTTCCGTCTCCAGGGTCACCTGGAACTGGGCGCCCCGGTACGTCGGCAGCGCGACGTGGGGCTGGTGCCAGGACAGGAAGAGGAAGCCGCTGCGACCGTCGCTGCGCAGGGCCCATCGCAGCATGGTGGTGTCGTGCACGTCTTCGGGCAGGACGTCCGGCAGGCTGCTCGGCATCTGCGCCAGGTCGGGCCCGAACGCGGCGAGGAAGGCGTGCTGTCGCCGCAGTTCGGCGTGGCTGGCCGCGAGGGTGCCGGCCTCGCCGATGGGGGCGTGGAAGTCGTAGCCCAGTGAGGGCACGTCGTTCGGGTAGCCGGTGGCGTGGGACTCCTGCGTGCCGTGCTCGCCGGCCGGGTTCGTGCCACCGGCGTACATGTAGTAACCCTGCCAGGCCGAGCCGTTTCCGATCTTGCAATGGGCAACGGCCGCGATGTCGAGGGCCGATGGCCTGGGCCTGCGGTGGTACGCGGTGGCCATGCCACCACCGAGTTCACACGTGGCGGGCGGAAACACCGGTGGCTCCATGTCCTGCGCCGCCGCGTCGATGTCGTCGGCGCGCAGGTCGGCCCCGATTCCGGGGTCGTCCCAGGTGTGGGAGAAGAAGAAGTGCTGCCGGAAGGATGTGTCCCAGGGCGTGTCGGCGTCGGCCCAGAAACCGTCTCCGTAGCCGCCGTACAGCGGCATGACCTCCTCTGGGGGTAGTTTCGCGCTGCCCCAAGCCGTGGCCGTCCACAGCGGGGCCGACATGCCCGCCTCGCGGGCCAGGCGTTTGAGGGTGACCAGGTGGCCCGGCTGGTCGTACAATTCGTTCTCCAGCTGGATCGCCAGGACGGTGGCCGGCGTGCACCGCCCGGCGAGGGCTACGCCGAGCTGGCCGAACCACTCCCGCACCAGCTCCAGGTAGCCGGGGTCGTCAGTGCGGTGGACGACCGGGGACCGCTGTACCCAGTCGGGGAAGCCGCCGTTGCGGGTCTCCCCGTGGACCCACGGTCCGATGCGGAGCACGACCTCCAGGCCGGCGGCGCGGCACAGGTCGAGGAACGCGGCGACGTCGAGGTTGCCGTCGAACCTCGGTGTGCCTCGACGGGCCACGTGGTGGATCCAGGGCACATAACTGGAGGCCACGGTGATGCCACCCGAACGCATGAGCCGCAGTCGTTCCTCCCACCGGTGGCGGGGCACCCGGCTGTAGTGCAGCTCCCCCGAGACCGGGATCCACGGCTGCCCGTCGCGACAGAGGAACCGGCTGGTGAGTGCCAGCCCGGTCCGAACGTCCTCGTCGTTGGACATCCGTGGCCGGGGCGGCGATCCCGCCAGCGGTACCGGCCATGGGCGGTGGCGGACGGCGAGTCGGACGGACGGCGCCTGTGCGGTCAACCGCATGAGGTGCTCCTCGTCGTCGAAGGGATGCCGGGTTCCCGGCTTGGGCCTACGGTACAGGTTTATAAAGCCATCAGAAGGGATTGACAAAAGTACTTTAGGGGCGCAGCGTGTTGCTTGTCACAGGCTCGACACTCGCCGGAAACGGCAGCTCGTGACCGGTGAAGGACCAACCGGCCCTTCTCTCCCGGCCGGTCAACTTCCCCGGTGACGCGGTAAGCCCCACACCTACGTTCAGGCCGGCAAGCCTCGCCTTCACGGCGGGGGAAAGGAGCGCACCATGCCCGATGGACGTACCCAGGTGCCGGTTAACCGCCGGCGCTTCCTGACCGGATCGGCCCTGTTGGCCTCGGGCGCGGTCGCCGCGCCCCTACTCGCCAGCTGCGACGCGGGTTCCGGCGGATCCGGCAGCGACAACGGCAAGACCACCCTCACCGTGATGTACGCCAGCAACGAGCTGACCAAGGAACACATCGCAGCCTTCGAGAGCCGCAATCCCGATATCAAGATCCAGCTCATCGAGAATGACGAGGCCCGCCTCAACGCGATGCTCGCCTCAGGCAAACCGCCGGACTTCGTTCGCGGCGCGGCCGTCGGCAGCGCCAACAACAACGCGCGGGGCCTAGCCGCCGACCTGGACCCGTACCTGGACAAGAGCACCGTCCTGAAGAAGGACGACCTGTTGCCGGTCAACGACAACTGGCGGTGGGACGGCAAACGGATCGGCGCCGGCCCGTACTACGGCATCACCAAGGACTGGAGCCAGGACGCCACGCTCTGGTACAACAAGGCGCTGTTCGCCCAGGCGAAGGTGCCCGAGCTGAGCACCACCGAGCCGGTCACCTACGACCAACTGCTGGACATCGCCCGCAGGCTGGCCGTGCAGAAGGACGGGAAGACCGTCACCTACGGTCTTGGCATCGAATGGCAGTGGGGCCTGTCCGGGCCGCTGTTCTCGATGGTCCTGTCGCAGGGCGGCAGGATCTACAACGACGACCTGACCGAGACCGACCTCACCACCGCCGAGGCGAAACGGGCCCTGCAGTGGCTCGTCGACCTGGCCCAGTCCGGCGCCGCGCCGTCGTCGCTCAACCCGCTGCCCGACGGAGCGGACCTGTCGACGTTCATGGCCGGGCGGATGGCCGTCACCCAGGACGGCTACTGGTACGGCGGCAACTTCATCAAGGCACCGGCCGACCTCCAGGCCAACATCCGGATGGCACCGGCGCCGGTGATGGGCAACAAGCGGGTCAGCCCGTGCTACGCCGGGCAGGGGGCGTGGATCCCGGCCAAGTCGAAGAACAAGGACGCCGCGTGGAAGCTCATGGAGTACTTCATGGCCGGGCCGCCGGCCGAGGAGCGGGCCACGAGCGGCTGGGGGCTACCGGCCCTGAAGTCGCTGCTGCCGAAGCTGCCGCAGGAGCAGCCGTACCAGAAGGAGGCGTACCTGACGGCCCAAGCCGAGCTTGCCTACAACGTGCCGATGCCCGACTCGCCGTACGTCACCACGGCAAACTGGATCAGCACACTGAACGAGTACGTCGACCAGGCGGTGCGCAAGACCATTACCGTCGACGTCGCGGCTCAAAAGGTCACCGACGACGTCAATAAACTGCTCAAGCAGGGCAAGGACCGGATCGGTTAGGCGGTCGGCGTGGTTGTCGAGAAGGCACCGGTGACGGCATCGGCGCGACGCCGGCCCTCCGGTCCGGTCCCCCCGAAACGCCGGCGGCAATGGTCGCGGTACTCCGGCCGGACCTTCTACCTGTTCGTTGCGCCCTGGGTGGTCGGCTTCGTGCTGCTCACGGTCGTGCCGCTGGGGTACGCGTTCGCGATGAGCCTAACCAACTTCGACGGCAGTTCGTCGTTGTGGCGGTGGGTCGGGCTGAGCAACTATCGCGAGTTGCTGCACGACTCGGCCGCCTGGGCCAGCCTGGGCCGCACGCTGGCCTACACGGCGATCGTGGTGCCGCTCAGCGTGGCCATGTCGCTGGGCCTGGCGGTGCTGCTGAACCGGCGGCTCCGAGCGGTCGGGCTGTTCCGGACAGTCTTCTTTCTGCCGTCGGTGGTGCCGGTGGTGGCCACCGCGATCATGTGGAAGCTCGTCTTCAACCGCGACTCCGGACTGCTCAACGCGATCCTCGAGCGGCTGGGAATCGGAGCGGTCACCTGGCTGGTGGATCCGACCGCCTTCTACGCGCTGATCATCTTGACGCTGTGGGGGCTTGGCATTGGCATGGTGATCATGCTGGCTGCGCTCCAAGGCGTACCGATCGAACTGGAGGAGGCGGCAACCGTCGACGGGGCCGGCCGCTGGCACGTCTTCCGGCACGTCACCATGCCGATGATCTCACCGGTGATCTTCTTCCAGGTGGTCACCGGGGTGATCATGTCATTCCAGGTGCTGGTGCAGCCGCTGCTACTGGCGGAGACCAACAGCATCGGCGCCGCCGGCAGCGTGCCGACCAGCACCCATCTCTACATGGTGCAGGTGTACCAGGAGTACTTCGCCAACCAGCGGTTCGGCTACGGGTCGGCGATGTTGTGGGTGTTCTTCGTCATCATCCTGATCATCACGCTGCTGGTGCAGCGCTCCAGCCAGTTCTGGGTGTACTACGAGGTGGACCATGACCAGAGCGACTGACCGAACCGCGGCCCGCCGCCCCGACGCCGGCAGAACCTACCTGCTGCTCATGGTGCTGGCCGTGCTCTTCGCCGGGCCGATCGTCTGGCTCGTGCTCGCCGCGCTGAAGAAGCAGGCCGAGTGGGTCGCCATCCCGATCCGCTTCCTGCCCGAGACACCGCAGTGGAGCAACTTCACCGACGCGCTCACCCAGATCAATTTTCTCGCCTACACCGCCAACTCGCTGTTCCTGTCCGCCACCTACGCCGTCCTGGTCACGGTGTCCAGCGCCGCGGTCGGGTTCGGCTTTGCCCGATTGCAGGGACCCGGCAAACGGCCCCTGTTCGTGGTGCTGCTCGCCACGATGATGCTGCCCAGCATCCTCACGCTGATCCCCACGTACGTGCTGTACGCGCGGCTCGGCCTAGTGAACACCTACTGGCCCTGGGTGTTGTGGGGCCTGGCCGCCTCGCCGTACCTGGTGTTCCTGTTCCGGCAGTTCTTCGCCGCGATACCGAGAGACATCGAGGACGCCGCCATCATCGACGGCTGCGGGTACGGACGCATCTTCTGGCGCATCTTCCTGCCGCTTTCCCGGCCGGTGCTGCTCACCTCGTTGCTGCTGTCGTTCACGTGGACGTGGGGAGACTACCTCGCGCCACTGCTGCTGCTGGACACCGACCACACCACGCTGTCGGTGGCCATCACCCAGTCGTACCGGGACCCGCACGGGAACTACATCCCGACCGTGCAAGCCGCGGCCGCCGCCCTCTACGTGATACCGGTGATGCTCATCTTCCTGTTCGCCCAGCGGTACTTCGTGCGCAGCGTCGCGACGTCCGGGATGAAGGGATAGCCCAGCCGCCCTCCAGTGGGTAAAGGTTTTACTACGGCCAGCCTTACCAGTTGCCTTGGTCCCCAGTTCCAAGACGAGAATCTCCGTTTTCTAGCCGGCAGGCGACGCGCCGATCAAGTCGGGAGAATGGCCGGTCATCGGTGAACAGTTGTTCCACGATGAGGAGTCTGCGTGGGGTCCGCCCAAGATCCGAGGAACCCCCATGACCCAGACAATCAGGCGAAATCAGCGCGCCTCCGTGTTCACGTACATCAGCGTCATCGTCGCGGTCGTGCTGTTCGGTCTCCCGTTCCTGTACATCGTCCTCACGGCGCTCGCGGGGCCGAACCAGATCTCCGAGGGCACCTCCGGACTGTTCGCCATCAGTCCGCGATGGTCGAACTTCGTGGACGCCGTCACGCTCGTGGACTTCCCGAGGTACAGCCTGAACTCGCTGTTCCTCTCGACGCTCACCGCGGTCCTGAGCACGGCCAGCAGCGCCACGATCGGCTTCGCCTTCGCACGTATCAGGGCGAGGGGACGCAACTTCCTGTTCACGATCGTTCTCGCGACGATGATTGTGCCCGCCGTGGCGATGCTCATCCCGACCTATGTGCTCTTCGCCCGACTGGGGCTTGTCGGAAACTACTGGCCGTGGGTGCGATGGGGACTCGCCGGCACCCCTTACTTCATCTTCCTGTTCCGGCAGTTCTTCACGTCGATCCCGCTGAAACTCGAGGACGCGGCCATCGTGGACGGCTGCGGCTGGTGGCGCACGTATCTCCTGGTGTTCCTGCCGCAGGGTCCCGCCCGATGATCCTCACCGCGCTGCTGCTGTCCTTCACGTGGAGCTGGGGCGACTTCCTCGCGCCCAAGCTGCTGCTGAACGTGGACAACACGACGCTTGCCGTCGCGATGTCGAGCGGCTACCTCGACCCGATGGGGAACCCGATGATCAATATCCAGGCCGTCGGCGCACTGTTGTACCTGCTACCGGTCGTGGTGATTTTCTCCTTCACCCAGCGCTACTTCATGGGCTCTTCGCTCGGCTCGGCTGTCAAGGGATGACGCCGGCATCCTCGCCGCTGTTCCGGGATCCCATCCACGACGGCGCCGCCGACCCTGTCCTCGTGTTCAATCGGGCCGAGCGGGCATGGTGGATGCTCTACACCGCGCGGCGCGCCGACGCACCGGCCCTCCCGGGAATGGAGTGGGTTCACGGCGCCGACCTGGGCGTCGCGTCGAGCGCCGACGGCGGAAACACGTGGACCTATCGCGGTGTCGTCGAAGGACTCGACCTCGAGTGGGGCAGGCACACGTACTGGGCACCCGAGGTGGTGGACGACGGCCAGACCTATCACATGTACGTCTCCGTCATCCGGGGAGTCCCGTCGAAGTGGGCTGGCTTCGAGCGGCGCGTCAGGCACTACACGTGCCCCGACCTGGTCCGCTGGACCTACCGGTTCAGCGTGTTCGCGCGGGGCAGTGCCGGGACTGTCAAGGTCGAGCTGCTCACCGCCGATGGCGCGGCGACCGCGGAGCTGCGAGTTGCCCAGGAGTGGAGCCGGCTTGAGGCGAAGCTCGTCGCGCCCGCCGCGGCTCTCGCGCTCACGGCAGTCGGGGCGACCGTCGACGTGGACCTCGTATCGCTTTTCCCGCCGATGTGTTCCACGGCTCTTCGAACGGGCTGCGCGTCGGCTCGAACGGGCTGCGCGTCGACCTCGCCCAGACCATCGCCGCACTGCGTCCACGGTTCGTGTGCTTCCCGGGCGGGTGCGTGGCCCACGGCTTTGGACTGGACAACGCGTACCGGTGGCCGCGCACGCTCGGCGCGCTCCAGGACCGCCGCCCCGACTTCAACATCTGGGGCTATCACCAATCCTTCGGCCTCGGATACCTGGAGTACTTCCGGTTCTGCGACCAGATCGAAGCGACACCGCTTCCCGTGCTCGCGGCCGGTGTCTGCTGCCAGAACTTCCCCGGCGGCGCGGAGGCGATCCCCGACGCCGAGTTCGACGAGTACACCGCAGAGGTTCTCGCCCTCATCGAGTTCGCCAACGGCGGCCCCGACACTGCCTGGGGCGCCCGGCGCGCCGAACTCGGGCACCCGGAGCCGTTCGGACTGCGCTACCTCGCGCTCGGCAACGAGGACGAGATCACCCCGGCGTTCCAGGAGCGGTTCGCCCGCCTCTTCGCGGCAGTGCGCGACCGCCATCCCGAGGTCACGGTCATCGGCACGGTGGGGTCCTCAGGCATTCGGCATCGACTACGAGCGCGGCTGGAAGCTCGCGCGCGAGCTCGGAGTACTGATCGTTGATGAGCGCTGCTACAAGGCGCCCAAGTGGCTGTTCGAGAACGTCGACCGCTACGCCGCCTACGACCGGAACGGGTCGGGGGTCTATCTCGGCGAGTGCTGCTCGCTGGCCAACCGGATGCTCAACGCCCTCGCCGAGGACGCATTCATGATCGGCCTCGAAGCCAACGGCGACGTCGTCCGGCTAGCGTCGTACGTGCCGCTGCTGGCTAAGAACGGCCGGACGCAGTGGACGCCCGACCTCATCTACTTCGACAACGAGCGCGTGCTCCCGAGCCTCAACTACCACGTGCAGCGGATGTTCTCGATGACCGTCGGCGACCACGTCGTCGAGGTCGAGGTCGAGGGGGCTCCCGAGTTCCGGTGCCTGCCGCAGCCGTTCGTGACGATTGGCCTGGACACCGGCGGATTCGAGGTCGACTTCACGGATATCTCGCTCAACGGCGTCGCTGCCGAGCCAGTCCGGGTGGTCCCGGGCGACGGTCGCGTGGTGCTCCCGGTCCGGACCGAGAACGACGGCTACACCGTGCGCCTCGCCGCGACCCCACGCGCCCGCACCGAGGGTCACGAGATCGGATTCGGTGTCCACTTCGGCGCGGTCGGCTCGCCCGACAGCTGGGAGTGGCACTTCGGGAGCTGGCTCGACCGGAACCTCACCGCCCAATACACGGCCGACGTGGATCGCGACGAGCTGCTTCCCTCGATCCCGTTCTGCATCGAGATCGGACGGACCTACGAGATCGAGATCCGGGTCGCCGAGGCCGGGCGGCGCATCGAGTACCGGCTCGGCGGCGTACTCGTGCACGAGTACGCCGATCCAGGGATCCTGGAGCGTCGCTTCGCCGCCGGCCTCGTCACGGGGAAGGGGCGAAACGCCCTCCGCGTCGTCAACGCGACCGCGGAGGAGACGCGAATCGAGCTCGTGCTCGGCTCGGGGCGATCGCTCGCCGGCGCCCGGGTCACGAGGCTGGCCGCCGACCCGACGGCGGGCGCGCCGTTCGAGCCCGCCCCAGCGGAGTCGGCGGTGTCCTGGCTCGAGTCGGCCGTGTTCACGGTGTCGCCGTACTCGTTCACGGTCGTCGAGTGGCCGGGGCGGCTCGGGCAGTGACCACGGAACGCGTCGTGCCGCTCGCCGAGGGCTTCCCTGGCCAGCGGATCCGCGTCCTGCCGCCGCCACTCGTCGCGCGCGCGGCACGCGCATCGGTCACCTCGCGGCTCCTCGTGACCGACCTCGGGTACTTCCCCCGCGCGGCTGGCCACGGGCGCTCGCGACCGCGCGGAGCCGCGGAGACGATCGTCATCGTGTGCGTTGACGGCGCCGGCTGGTTCGAGAGTCCGAGCGCGCGCTGTACGCTCCGCGCCGGCGAGGCGGTCATCGTGCCGGCGTTGGTGCCGCATCGATACGGCTCGCTCGCCGAGGACCCGTGGACGATCTGGTGGCTTCACCTCCTCGGCACGGACGTCGCGGATCTGGTCCAAGCGCTCGGCGGGTCCCCGGACGAGGCGTCCGTCATCGCGGTGCGCGACCTGCTGGCCGTCGTCGGCTTGTTCGAGAGCGCGCTCGCCGCGATGGAGCGCGATGAGACCTGGGCAAGCCTCTACGCCGCGTCGGGGTGCGTGTGGCACCTACTAACACAGCTCGCGGCGAGTCGGCTGCGCGGCGCCCGAAGAACCGAGGACCGCATACTCGACGCGCTTGAATACCTCCGGGCGTACCTCGCGCTCCCGGTGCGGCTCACCGATCTCGCGAGATCCGCGAACCTCAGCGTCTCGCACTTCTCGGCGCTCTTCCGCGAGGCGACGGGCACGAGCGTCATCGACTACGTGCGTCGGCTGCGGATCTCCCGGGCGCGCGAGCTGCTCGTGACGACGGACCGGTCGATCACCGAGATTGCGCGCGCCGTCGGATACGCCGACCCGTTCTACTTCACGCGGCAGTTCCGCGCGGTCGACGGCGTCTCGCCGAGCGAGTTCCGGCGACGCTCCCGGCACGAGGAGTCGTGACCGCGGCGGCGCCGTTCGAACGTCCAGGTTCCTCGACGATCTGGCTATTCCGCGGCGCCCGCGGACTTCCTACCGTGGCGCCGTGACCTCGCCGTTCCTGCTGCCGGACGCTCCCGCCGACCTCGCCGCGCGGATCCGCGCCGGAGGTGCCGTCGCATGGGAGCACCCGGTGACGATCGACACCTACGCCACCGGAGCTCCCGAGGCACTGCCAGTGTTCTCCGAGTCGCGCGTGTACCAGGGGTCGACCGGGCGGATATATCCGCTGCCGCTCATCGAGCGGATCGACGCCGTTAAGGCCCCGCGCGCTTGGGATGCCTTTCACCTCGAGAACCCGTGGGTGCGACTCATGGTGCTCCCGGCGCTCGGCGGGCGGATCCACGTCGGCTACGACAAGGTCGCCGGTTACGACTTCTTCTACCGCAACAACGTCATCAAGCCCGCGCTCGTCGGGCTCACGGGACCGTGGATCTCGGGCGGGGTCGAGTTCAACTGGCCGCAGCACCACAGGCCCGCGACCTACCTGCCCGTCGACGCCGAAATCGAGACGGCCCCGGACGGCAGCGTGACGGTGTGGTGCACCGACCACGACCCCTTCGCGCGGATGCGCGCGAGCCACGGCGTCACGCTTCGTCCCGACTCGGCGCTCATCGAGCTTCGCGTGCGGCTGCACAACCGCACCGAGGAGCGCCAGACCTTCCTGTGGTGGGCGAACGTCGCGGCGCGCAGCCACGACCGCTACCAGTCCTTCTTCCCGCCGGACGTCCGCTTCGTCGCCGACCACGCGCGCCGCGCCGTCACGGCGTTTCCGCGTGCCGACCGGCCCTACTACGGGGTCGTCTACCCGGCCCGCGTCGACACCGCGCACCCCGACGCCGACCGGCTCGACTTCTACGCCAACATCCCGGTACCGACGTCGTACATGATCCTCGAAACGCGCGACGACTTCTTCGGCGGCTACGACCACGCCGCCGATGCGGGATTCGTGCATTGGGCCGACCGCCGGATCGCGCCCGGCAAGAAGCAGTGGACCTGGGGCAACGCGCCCTTCGGCCACGCGTGGGACCGGCAGCTCACCGACGCCGACGGCCCGTACGTCGAACTCATGGCCGGCGTCTTCACCGACAACCAGCCCGACTTTTCCTACCTCGCGCCGGGGGAGGTGCGCGAGTTCTCGCAGTACTGGTATCCGATCAGCCGCATAGGCGTGCCGCTCCACGCGACCACGCGAGCGGCTCTCTCGCTCGAGCGGACCGATGCCGGGCTACGGGTCGGGCTCGCCTCGCCCACGCGTCACTCGATCCGGATCGTCGCGAGGACAGCCGCGGGCGACCGGGTCGAGCACCCAGCCGAGGTCGGGCCCGACGAGCCGGTCATCGTCGTGCTCGACCTCGATGTCGGATCGGTGCGCGACGTGAGCGTCGAGGTGCTCGAGGGGGAGTTGAGCATCGCGCACTGGTCGGCGCCCGAGGAGTCCGGCGCGGAGCCGACGGTCGCGACCGCGCCGCCTGCTCCCCACGAGATCGCGAGCTCGGACGAGCTCTACCTCACGGGCGTCCACGTCGCGCAATACCGCCACCCGACACGCGATCCGGAGCCGTACTGGCGCGAGGCCGTCGCGCGGGACCCCGGTGACAGCCGCCCGCTTGTCGCGCTCGCGGCACAGGCCTACCGGCGCGCCGAGTACGCGGCCGCGCAAGAGCTGCTGACCCGCGCGATCGCTCGTCAGACGCGGCATAACTCCAACCCGGCCGACACCGAGGCGTACTACCGCCTGGGGCTCGTTCTGCTGCGGCTCGGACGCGAGGGCGAGGCGCTGGACGCCTTCGGCCGCGCGCAGTGGTCGCTGCCCTGGTCCGCTCCGGCGCGGCTGGAGCTCGCGCGTGCCGACCTCCGCGCGGATCGGCCGGACGATGCACTCGCCCGGCGCCTCGACTCGGCCGATCCGCGCGCGGCGGCGATCGCGGTCATCGCGCTGCGGCGCCTTGATCGGCGCGCCGAGGCCGACGCCACGCTCGCCCGGGCGCTCCGCGACGATCCGCGCGATCGCTGGCTCCGTTCGCTCGCCGGATCTCCCGACGACCTTGACGGGAGGACTCTCATCGACCTCGCGGGCGAGTACCGCCGGGTCGGCGATACGACGGCGGCGCTCGAACTGCTCGCCCGCGCCGCGTACGCCCCCGCGTCCGACGCAGGCGATACGCGCCCGGTCGCCGGCTATCTGTCCGCCGCGATCCTCCTTGAACGCGCCCGGCTCGACGACGCGGCGACCGCGCGCTGGCGCGACCTCGACGGTGTTTTCCCGGCCGGTCTCGACGAGCACGACGCGCTCGCCACGGCGGCGGAACTCGACCCGAACGACCCGACCGCGCCCGACCTCCTCGGCATCTGGCTCTACGACGCCGGTCGCCGGGCCGAGGCGCTCGCCGCGTGGCGACGCGCCCGGCACGCGGGAGGAGATCGCGCCGTCCTGCTCCGCAACCTCGCCCTCGCGACGGCGACCGTCGAAGGGGACGAGCACAGCGCCGCCAGGATCTACGACGCCGCCATCCGCCGCTCCGAGGGCTCGGCCCGCCTGCTTCTGGAACGTGACATCCTCGCGCGCCGGCTCGAGGAACCGGCGGAGAGCCGCCTCGCCCGGCTCGACGCGCATCCCGGCTCGATCGAGAAGCGTGACGATCTCGTCGTCCTCCGCGCGGACCTCCTGACCGATCTAGGCCGCGCCGCGGAAGCGCTCGACCTGCTCGACGGTCGGACGCTGCGCGCCTGGGAGGGCGGCGAGGGACTCGCGCTCGCGGCCCGGGATCGCGCGTGCCTGACGCTCGCCCGGGCGGCGCTCGCGCGCGGCGACCGGTTCGGCGCGTTCGCTGAGACCGACCGCGCGCTGTCGGTCCCGCATTCGCTCGGCGAAGACCGCCATCTCCTTGACTCGCTCGCCGAGATCCGCTACCTGCGCGGTCTCGCGCTGGGCGATCGTGCCGAGTGGGCGGCCGGGGTGGACGATCCCGCGGACCCGGTCCGGCATCCCGAGCGCGTCGTCGACGCGGCGACCGCCTACGTCGGATTCTGCGCCCTGGCTCTCGGCGACGAGGATCGAGCCGAGCGCTGCTGGGCTGCGATCGAGGAGCGCGCGTCGCGACTGCGGGAGACGGCCGATCGGGTCGACTACTTCGCGACGAGCGTGCCGGAGTTGTCGCTCTTCGGCCTCGACACGGGGCACGTCGCGCGTCAGGCGGCTGAGCTCGAGCGCCTCGCGCGCGCCGGACGGTCGGCGGCCGGCGGCCGGCGGCCCACACTGGTCGACTGAGCCGCGATCAACCGGGCGCGACCGCGAGCCACCACTCGAGCGGCTCGCCCGGTCGCAGCGTCGGCGCCGTTCCCAGCGCGACGGCGACCTCGAGCGAGTCGGCATAGCCGAGCGATGGCTCGACGGCGATGACGGGCTCGTCGGCCCAAGCCCGGTTGTCGAGCCAGATCGCGAGGTAGCGGCACTCCGGCGAGAGGGTCAGCCCGAGACGGCCGCCGTCAGAGCGGATGAGGACGACCCGCGTCACGGCCGGTTCGTCCGGGTGTACGTAGACCTTCCGGCTGCCGCCGTCGGGCAGCGCGTCGAGGCTCGTCAACTGCTCGCTCCAGCCGATCACCGGCCATCCCTTCGCACTTACCTCGACCGCCCGCTCGGGAGTCGGCGACAGCTCGACCCGGCTCCCTGGGGGAGCCGCGAACTGCGGGTGCGCGGTCCACAAGAACGGCACTGCTCCGCCGGTCGTCTCGGCCGAGTACTCCAGGCGCAGGCCGCCGTCGCCGGTCGAGACGATGCGCCGGCGCAGGACATAGGGCCAGCTCGCGCCGGCGTGGCGAAGGCCGGTGCCGGTCGCCGTCCATGGCACGTCCCAGGCGTCGCCGTGGTCGGGAAGGCGGCGGCCGTCAACGACGCATTGGTTGATCGTCGGCGCGCACTCGTCCCAGCCCGCCATCTCGGCCAGGCCGAACGGCATTCCGGGCACCGCGCCGGTCCGTCGCGAGCGGGTGAGCCACTCGCGGCCCGCAGGATCGCGTAGCGAGATGATCTTCGCCCCGCGCGCTGCGTCGATCTCGAAAGTCATCCCAGGGTCGCCGGTCACCACTGCATTTTGGTCATTCGCCGCAGCCCGCGGGCAACCTACCAGCGGATCGTCCAGGTAGTGCCGCGCGATCCGCTATGGAGGTGACGAGGGACGCTCGGAAAACTCGGCCTGACACCATCGGACGACGGCGGCCACGGCGACGTGGACGATTGGGGAAGACCGTGAGCTTGGGGATCAGCTCGACGCCGAGCCCTACGCGTCGGCTCGCCACCGCGGTGATCGCCGTCCTGGCGACGCTCGGCGCGCAGCTCATCGCGGTGGCAAACGGCTCGGCGGCGCACGCCGCGGAGACCGTCACCACCGTCGACCACCGCACGGTGACGACCGAGCGCGGAACGCCGAACGCGACCTACTACTCGGGAGAGTGGGCGAGCAACAGCCGCATCCACTGGGCGACCACGGGCTCGTTCTTCGAGATCGTGTTCACCGGGCACGCGCTGACCCTTTTCGGGAGCACGCGCAGCGGCCACGGCGTCGGGCATGTCCACATCGATGGCGTCGAGCGCGGCCAGGTGGTTTACAACGACGCGAACAACAACACTGTGCGCCCGCTCTTCGCGCTGACGGGACTGACCGACGAACAGCACACTCTGCGGGTGGACGCCGAGGGCTGGGTCGACCACGGGTGGGTCCAGTTCACCACCGGCACCATCGACACCCCTGACGGGCTGGAGCGTGTCTACGACGTGGTGGACGGCTACGTCGCCGGCGACCACACGTCCACGTCGTGGGCCCCGTTCGCTACCGCCTTCGCGAGCGCGCAGACCCTCGTGCGGGACGACAGCGGCACTCCCGAGCAGCGTGAGAGCGCCCGTGTCGCCCTCCAGAACGCGGCGGACGCACTGGTGCTGCTGCGCGGACTGCGTGACCTCGTGTCCGACTATGCAAGCCGGGTACCGACCGGGTACACGGCCGAGTCGTGGGCGCAGTTCGCCAATGCTCGGAACGCCGCAGCCGTGGTGCTCGCCGACGACGCGGCGACGAAGGCCGAGGTGGTCGCCGCGAAGAACGCGCTTCAGGAGTCCGCGGGCAATCTCGTCACCACATCAGGCGGGTCGTTCGAGACGATCACGAACGACACGTGGTGGTACGACACGGACGGCAATCCGATCTACTCCCAGGGCGGCGGCATCTTCCAATTCGGCGACACGTACTACTGGTACGGCGTGCGCTACCGGGGAGCCCCGCTCTACCACGCGGATCCGTCGCGCCAGTACTCGGGCGATGTCAAGCTCGTGTCGATCCCGGTCTACTCGTCGCAGGACCTCGTGAACTGGAAGTTCGAGAACGAGGTGGCGACCCAGGACACCGAGCTACACCTCGGCAACTCGGTCAGCACCTACTTCGACCGGATGCAGACGCTCGCGGACGCCGACTGGATGGGCCGGATGGGCGTCGCGTACAACGAGAACGACGGCACCTACGTGCTGGTCATCCAGATGGCGATCGACGAGGACCCGACACCGAACATGGGCGGGACCCTGCTCATGCTGCGCGGCGACTCGCCGACTGACGACTTCGTTTACGCGAACGCGCAGCGGCAGATCGTCAACAACCCCACGCCCGCGTCGGGTGACCAGACCGTGTTCACCGACGACGACGGTGAGGACTACCTGATCTTCTCCAACGGCAGCGGGCGCAACCGCTTCTTCGTGTCCCGCCTCGACCTCGACGCGCTCCACATCGAGCCGGGCGTGCAGATCGGCGCCTCACAGGGCGCCGGTCGCGAGGGCAACGCGATGTTCAAGTTCGGTGACAGGTACTATGCGGCCGCGTCGGACCTCCACGGCTGGAACACGTCGGTAAACTACGTGATGCAGTCGCAGACAGACGATATTCAGGGCGCGTACAGCCCCGAGTTCATGCTCGCCGGCACGGAGCGCGACTACAGCCACGTCACGCAGACGGGCTTTTTCGTGACGATCCACGGTACGAAGCGCGACATGGTGCTCTACGCGGGTGACCGCTGGGCGGACTTCGCCTGGAACGGCCACGGATACAACCAGTGGCTCCCGATCGAGGCGGCCGGCGACGGCGGCCTGCGCTTCCACTCGATGAGCCAGTGGCAGCTCAACGCGGTCACCGGCGAGTGGCGCGTCGGCCAGGACAACAACTACGTGCTCAACGGCGACTTCCAGGCCGACCGCATCCTCCTCACCGACCTGCTCGGCTGGGAGGAGCACGTGGACCCCGACTCGGTGTCCACATCGTTCATCGGCAACACGAACGGCGGGGCGAACACGAGCCGCTTCTCGCTGCGGCTCGGGGCGAGCACGGCGTTCTCCGGTTCGGTGAGCCAGGATCTCGACGTGCCCGACGGGGTGTACCGGCTCGCGCTGTCCGCCAACACCGCAGGCGGGCTGGAGTACGCCCGCGGGGTCGTGAAGGACGGCGATGGCCACCGTCACGAGCTCGATATCAAGGCGACCAACGGCTGGGCCGAGTTCTCGGCCGCCGGCCTCCCGCTCACGGGCGGCAGCGTCACGGTGAGCATCGAGGCGCGTGGACCCGGCGGAACGGCCGTCCAGGCGGACGCCATCTCGCTCGTCCGGCAGACCGTCGACACGACAGCGCTCACCGCCGCGGTCAAGGCGAACGAGGGTCGCGCGTCCTCGGCGTACTCGGCGGCGACCTGGGGATCGTTCGCCGAAGCGCTCGGCGCCGCTCGCGACGTGCTCGCTTCCCCAATCTCGACCCAGCAGGCCGTCGACGCGGCACGCGCCGGCCTCGAAACCGCGGGGGCCGCGCTCGTCCCGGCGCTCGTCTCCATCGACATCACCACGGCGCGGACCCTGTACGCCGTCGGCGACGCGTACGACGCCGAAGCGACGACCGTGGTGGGAACCTTCGCCGATGGATCGAGGCGCCCGCTGGGAGGCGTCGAGTTCACAGTGGACGGATTCACCTCGGCGACCATCGGCGACCGGACCCTGACCATCACCGGATCCGTCGCCCTGGCGGCCACCGGCGCCGGCGCCGTGACCGATACGGTCGCGATCCGCGTGCTCGTCGCGTGGAACGCGATGACCGTCTACACCGGAGGCCAGAGTGTCCTCCACAGTGGAGCGGTCTGGTACGCCTCCTGGTGGACGCAGAACCAGAAGCCGGGCGACCCGTACGGTCCGTGGCAGGAGATCGCGACCAGTCCGGACGGCATCGCGATCTGGACGCCCACGCGGATCTTCGTTGCCGGGGACAAGGCCGTGTACAACGGGCAGGTCCTGACCGCGAAGTGGTGGAACCGCAACCAGGTCCCCGGCAACCCGTACGGCCCTTGGGCGCCCTGACCGGTTCGGATACCACCGCAGCAACGGCGAAACCAACAGCGCCCGAGCCACCAGATGCGCCGACCGCCGCCCCCACGACCTCATCGACGCCGTGACCAGGAGTAATCCGACTACCCAATAGCCCTGGAAGAGACAGCGACTTACCTAATCCTCGATCCGTGGATCGAGTTCTGATGGTGCCGGTCGGTATCAGTGGTTGATCATGTGGTTGATTGGTGCGTGGCTGTCTGACCGGCCTGTGTCCGGTGTCCTCGGTTCGGCTCGTCGGGTTGTGACGTGGATGTGCGTCTGATGCGTGTGGTGGGTTCGCTGGTCAGGTGTTAACGATCTTGTGCCCAATTGACGAGGCCCGGCCACCGCCCTGATCGCGGGGGCGATGCCGCTGCTGGCTCTGTTCGGATCGTCTCCCCAGCCGCCGGAGAAGATCGCGAGTTTGACGCTGAGCGCGCCCTCAGCTGAACTGCGGGTGCGGTACCGAATCGCAGATCTTGGTGCTCGGATCATGACCTGCGAATGTCGACGTCGAGCACCAGCCATGGTCGGTCCGGATGGCGTGCTGGTCTCCGGGCGTCATCCCTGCCGGGCACCGGCCAAGACCAGGGTGGGGTAGCGAAGGTTGTACCACCCGGTGGCGCGGAGGACGGCCTTCTTAACCATCGCGACTGAGCGGCCGGTGCGTACCCTTCCGCGCGGGCTGCCGTCGAGTTCGGTGGGCTGGAGAAGGCCGTCCCACTCGCCGAGGCTGATGCACAGGGCGTCGGACTTGACGCGTAGCGGCTTGGGTTCACGCCCGGCCATGCGGGCGGTGATCGCCTTGAACGCGCACGCGGCTGCCAGCCCGCCGGGCCCGCAGCCCATGCGCAGCACCTGCCCATCCTGGGTGTGCGCAGCCGCGGCGTCCCCGATGCCGTAGACGTCCGGATGCGACTCCGAGCGCAGGGTTCCGTCCACGAGCATGCGCCCGCCGTCGTCGACGGCCAGCCCAGCCTCGCGGGCCAGGTCGGAAACCGTGAAGCCAGCGGTCCATGCCACGGCGTCGGCGGCGACATGTGTGCCGTTGTCCAGCAGCAGGCCCTCCGCGTCCACGTTGGCGACCACGGCATGCTCCAGCACTTGAATGCCGAGGCGGCTGACGGCGCCATGCAGGTACTCCCGCCCGCGTTCGGACAGCGTCTCGCCCAGTGCCCCGTTGGTGATCAACCGCACCGTTCGGTCCGGATGGGTCTCGGCGAGCGCGGTGGCCGTCTCCAGACCCGTCGGCCCGGCGCCGACCACCGCGACCGTTGCAGCGGTGCGCATCCGATCGCGCAGCTGCCCCGCCTGCTCGGCGACGGCGATCGCGTAGGCGTGCTCGGCCACGCCGGGAACGGCTGTCAGGTCGGCGTGACTGCCCAGCGCGCATATCAGGATGTCGTAGCCGACCGGCTCGGCGCCGCTGGCTAGTTCCACCCGCCTCTCCTCGGTGTCGATGCGCGTGGCACCATCGATGATCAGCCGGACGCCGGTGCCCTTGAACAGGTCGGGCAGTGGCATGTGGCGGACCTGCCGGCCGGAGGCGACCTGGTGGTTTCGCATGCGCTCGACGAATCGGTCGCGGTCGTTGACCACCGTGACGGTCGCGCCGGTGCGCTTGGCGAGCAGCTTGGCGGCCGTCACGCCGGTGTATCCGGCGCCGAGAACCGCGATGCGTGGTGTCGTCGTCATGAATGTGCTCCCGTCGTTCGTTCGTCAGCGGATGAACGGACGACCGGGGCGATTCGTGACAACGACGGGGTCAGAACTTGTGTTTCGTTTGCCGCGCGAGGAAGGCGAGCTTGTCCGGGTTGGTGATGGTGCGGAGGGCGACGATGCTGTCGCCGTCGAACTCGGGGACGGTGATGCCGGACAGTTGGCCGTCCAGGTACACGACGATTGCCGGCTCATCGTTGACCACGTCCGGCACCAGGCGGATACGCGGCGCGTACCGGGCAAGCGTGAGCAGGTTGCGCACGACCTCCTCTCGGCCGACCAGCGGATGCCGCAACGCCGGCGCCTTGCCGCCGCCGTCGGCCCAGCCGATCACGTCGTCGGCCAGGATCCGCTCCAAAGCAGGCACGTCGCCGACCAGGGCAGCCTCCAGGAACCGCTCCACGAGCTTCCGGTGCTGTTCGGGCTCGGCGGTGAACCGCTTGCGCGCCGTGGCGAGGTGCTGCTGCGCCCGGCGGTACAACTGCCGGACGTGCGGCTCTGTCAGGTCCAGAATCTCCGCGATCTCACGGTGGCTGTGACCGAACGCCTCCCGCAACACGAACACCGCCCGCTCCGGCGGGGTCAGCCGCTCCAGCAGCACCAGCACGCCCAGCGACAGCAACTCCCGCTGCTCCACCGCCTCGAACGGGTCGAACGCGGCGCCACCGGTGCGGACCGGCTCGGGCAGCCACGGCCCCACGTAGTGCTGCCGCTGCGCCCGCGCCGAGGTCAGCCGGTCCAGGCACAGATTCGTGACCACCTTCGTCAGCCACGCCTCCGGCGAGACCGCGGTGTCGCAACGCTCCCAGCGCAGGTAGGCGTCCTGCACTACGTCTTCGGCCTCGGTCGCCTCCCCGAGCAGCCGATAGGCGACACCGAACAGGCGCCGGCGGTTGGCCTCGAACCGCTCGAGCCGCTCCTGAGCAATGCCCATGACCCAGGAGCGTAACCGGGTCGACGGCCGCCAGCGGTGGCCCGACGGCAGGGCGGCCCGATGGGCAGGGGCGGCGGGGCGCGGTGGTGACAGCGGCACAGGGCCGGCTCCGCTCGGACGTCGCGCCGACGGACGTGCGCGACCGCACTCATGGTCGGCGCCATCGTCGACTACACCCGCGCCGTGCGGCCCGACACCGGCGACGCTACCTGTCCATCATCGGTGGGCTCCGGGCCGAGCCGGGAGCGACGACACCCGCTGCGGCCTGATCCCTGATCCCGGGCCAGGTCGACGAGGCGATAGGGACCTGGCAACCACACCACCGACAATCCCCGCAGCTGGTGACGTGCGCGCGTCACCGCTCGCCAGAAGGCTGCGCTCAGCCAGTTTTGACGGTGTTGCGGCCGGCTTGTTTGGCGCGGTAGAGCGCCTCGTCGGCGCGGGCCAGGAGGGTATCGAGCCGGTCGTCGGGCTTGAGTTCGGCCACGCCGATGCTGACCGTTGCCCGGATCGGCGCGGCCCGTGCTGGGCAGGGGACGGCCAGGCCCGTGACCGCCACGCGGAGCCGCTCGGCGACCTCGAGCGGGTCATTGTGCATCTCGCTGAGCACCAGCGCGTATTCCTCGCCTCCATACCGGCACGTCAGGTCCGGCTCGCGCAATTTGGTGCGCAGGATCGCGGCTACGGCGCGGATCACGTCGTCGCCGGCGCCGTGCCCGTAGGTGTCGTTGATTGCCTTGAAGTGGTCGATGTCGATCATCATGGCGGCGAGCGGGCGGTGGTTACGCGCCGCGATGTCAACCTGCCGCGTGGCGAGTTCGGTGAAGTGTCGCCGGTTGTACAGACCGGTCAGCCCGTCGGTCGTGGCCAGCTGCTGCACCTGGGCGAACAGTCGGGCATTGGCGTAGGCGGTGCCGCCCTGTCCAGCGAGCGCTGTGGCGATGTCCAGCTCGGCTGGGCCGAATCGGTTGGGCGTGGCGGAGCCGGCGATCAGCACGCCGGCACCGTATCCCCGCGTCGCCAGCGGTACGACCAGCCAGGACTCCACGCCATCGAGCAGTGCGGCAAGCTTGGCCGGTTGATTGGTGGCATCACCGCAGCGCGGGCCGGAGAGCGCCAACGAGGCAACGTCGACGCTGTCCGGCCCTGTGTCGGCAGGCGCCACGATCAGCTGGCCGTCCTCGCGGTGCAGCAGGCAGACCCGATCGGCGACAAGGAGCCGCGCCACGATGGCGCGAAGCGTGTCCAGCACCTGTTCCGGGTCGAGCGTGGCGGCGAGCTCGTTCATCGCCTCGCGCAGCGCCTCAGCGGTGTCGCGCTGCTGGCGGGCGGCGTGTACCGCCGCCTCGAGCTGCGCCGCGCGGGCCGTTTCCAGGGAAACCGCGACCTGGCAGGCTACGGCGGTGAGGATGCCGATGTCCTCGCCGGTGAACATGCCCTTGGCGACGCGGCTGTCGAGGTACACGGCGCCGAGCAGTCGCCCGTCCAACTCGAGCGGGGCGATCATGATACTGCGCAGGCCATGGATGACGGTGCTCTGCGAGCCGAGTGCGGCGCCCTCGTCACCGCTGGTCACGATGAGTGGTTCCCGGCTTGCCGCCACCTGCTCGACCAGGCTTGCCGAATAGCCGCCCAGCTCAACGAGCTCGCCTGCGGCGGTTCGGGCCAGGTTCGGCCGCAACTGGCCGTCGGCGTCGCGCAAGAACAGCACGGCACGTTCGGCGCTCAGGATGCGCAGCGTCTCGTCGAGTGCGACGCAGGCCAGCCGCTGTGGGTCGAGCACCTTCGCCGCTGCGGCGCTGACCTGTTGGAGGGCCTCCAGGCGGCGCCGGTAGCGGTCCCCGGTCGGGTCGTCGTCGGGGGTGTAGGAGCCGGTACCGGGCGATTCGACCTCGAACTCGGCGCGAATCCAACGCAGCCGTGCCGCCCATCCGTGCCGGGCGGCGAGGGCGGCTGCCTGGCCGGCGTGCTGGCAGGCGAGGACGTCGTGGCCGAGCGCGCGCAGTGCTCGAGCTCGAACCCTGGCCGCCTCGAAGTGGACCACCGGTGCATCGACGAGAACGAGTGCGCGCTCGGCGCTGGCCAGTTGGGCGAGTGCACGTAGGGGCTTGTCCTGGAGTTGGCTGAGGCTGGCCCGCGCGACCACGTGCAACGCCCGCAGCAGCGGGTCCTTGGCCGTCCTACACAGCCGACGCACCGCCACCGCGGCAGTCGGAAGAAGTGCCCTCTTGCGGTGTCCGGTGGCGCGTACGCATTGAGCCAGTCGCCCATACGCCGCACTGGCGAGGAGCATCCGGCACTCCGGCCATAGCGCTGTCGGGGAGATCCGCAGCCGGTCGGACACGCACAGGGCTGCCTCGAACTGCTGGCCGAGATCGTCCTGTTCCACGCCGAGCTGAATGGCGGTCAGCGCGAGCTGCAACTCGTAAGCGACCTCCAGCCCAGGCTCGCCGAGCCTCGACAGCGACGCAGGGGCGTCGACCGGCTGCCCGAGAAGACTGCGCGCCGTAGTCTCGGCCAGCGCCAGCACGAAGAACTGGTCGTCGGCATGAGTCGCGACCCGGCGGCGGGTATTCTCCAGCAACGCCACGGCCTCGCTGGCGTAACCGCGGGCAGTCAGGTCACGCACGCGCATGAGGACGACCTGAGCGTAGTGGTCCGGTTCCAGCCAACGTCCATAGCGCTCCACGACCTCGGCCTGTTGAGCGATGGCGCCCGTACCACCGACGAAGTTTGCCAACGCCTCCGTCCAGGCAAGGAAAGCGATCACCTGGGGGTTGCCGAGACCGTCGGCCATGTCGCTGAGCACCCGGAAGATCTTCCGCTTGCGCCCGGCGAGGTGCAGACCCGCTGCCATAATGCCCATCCCCGCGTAGACCATGGCGTACTCGACCGACGGACCCAGGCGGTGGACGCCACGGATACTGCGAGCGTTAAAGGTGAGCACAAGCTGGATCCGCATACCCATGGCAGCTGCTGCGGCACCGGCACGGCACAGTAACGCGTTCAGTCGCAGACGCTCCGCCTCCTCGCCAACCACCGGTCGGCGGGCCGGTCGGCGCCGGCCGGTGAGCAGCCACCACGACAGGAATCCCGCGAACGACAACCCGAGCCGGATCGGATTGCGGGACATTGGGCGACCCAACTCGGCCAGGCCATCCCGTACACATTCGATCGCGTCGGTCACCGCCCACCTCGCGCGGTGGGCGTGCGCCAGGTGCAGCAACAGCGCCGCCCGGCGCAGCGGCACGGTCTCGGCTTCCAGCGCTGGCTCGAGATGGCGGCGGGCGGAAGCGGCGTCGCCGCACGTCAGGTACGCCACGGCGAGACTCTCGCAGAACCGGCTGGCGGGCCGGATTCCTGCGGCGGCGGCACCGGCAGATGCCGACTCGAGGAACGACACTGCGGCGTCGGGCGCGTGCTCGGCGAGGGCGAGTCGCCCGGCGGCCCAGCCGGCCCTGTAGAGCCGCTCGGGCTCATGCTCGACGCCGCCACCGGCGCAGTGCCGCGCCAGTTCGTACACGCCGCTCGGGTCGGTACGGTGCCGGGTGGCCAGGACGGCGGCGATCCTGCGGTGCAGTCCACGGAGCGCCTCAGTGTCCACAGTGGACAGAAGCGCCTCACGGATCCGGTCGTGAACAAATGCGCAGCCGTCGCTCGCCAGTTGCAGCAGTCCCCGCCCGGCCGCCTCCGCCAGCGCAGGAGCGGGATCGGCCGCCACCACACCCGCCAGCACGTCCGGCTCGAACCGGGAGCCGAGCGCTGCCGCCACGGTCAGGATCTCGTGTGCCCGCCCGCCGAGACCGTCGATACGGGCGAGGATCAGCTCCACCACATCCGTCGGCAGGTCGACACTGTGCAGCCGGTCCGCGTCCAGGCGCCAGGTGCCCCAGGACGGACGTAGGGCCCCCGCGTCGATGAGGGCGTGGAGATACTCCAGGATCGTCAGCGGATTGCCGCGACCCCTGGCCGTGAGCTCGTCGACCACCTCGCGGCCCACGGTGCAACCGGCCAGATGCGACGCCACGAGCCGCGCCGCCGCGGAACCGTCGAGCGGTCGAATGGGCAGCCGCAGGTCCATCCGGTTGCCGACGTCGACCACGAAGTCAGCCGTGTCGGCCTCGTCGCGCGTGGTCGCAAGTAGCAACAGTGGTGCCTTCGGTAGTTCCTCGGCCAGCCGACGCAGTACCTCTCGGCTCGCGAGATCCAGCCACTGGACGTCGTCCAGGACCAGCAGCAGGCCGCCGCGGCGGCGGGCAAGCCCGCACAGCAACGATGCGACCGCAGCAGCGAACTGTTCGTGCCGGTCCACGACGGCGTCTGGCGGCGCGTCGAGCAACGCCGCCAGGCCCGACGACAGCGGGGCCAACAGGCCGGTGTCCAGCCCGGCCGCCGCCCGCAGCTCGGCCACGGCCTCGGCGCGCGGTTCAGCCGGCAGGGCGGCGACGGTACGCACGTAGCCGTCGACGGCCGACCGCAGCGGCGCGAGCGGCAGCGGCGAGTCCAGATCACACTTGCCCGCCAACACGGCCGCACCAGCCGACCGCGCGGTATCACCGATCTGGCGAGCCAGAACGCTCTTGCCCACGCCGGCTGGTCCTTCGAGCAGCACCACCCGGCCCTGCCCGGACTGTGCCAGGGACCAGGATTCGGCCAGCCGCTGCTGCTCGTCCTCCCGGCCGACGAGTGCGTCAACCGCCGCCAGCTCGCCAACATCCGGGGCGAGTGCTTCGTGCACCTCCCGCGCGGTCTGTGCCCGATCGTCGGGATCCTTGGCCATCAGCCGTATGATCAGCCTGGCCAGGTCCGCGGGCAGGTCCGGCCGCAATCTGCGCGGGTCCGGCACCGCGGCGGTGGCATGCAACGCGAGTAAGGCAGCCACGTTGTCGGCCTGGAACGGCAGCTGTCCGGTCGCGCAGTGGAACAGCAGCACGCCGAGCGCATACAGGTCGGACCGCCCGTCGACCGGCCTGGCCAGCATCCCTACCTGTTCGGGTGCGGCATAGTCAAACGTCCCTGCCGCCACGTCCCTTGCGGCGCCGCCGGAGCTGACCCGACTGACGGCCAGTCCGAAGTCGATCAGCCGAGCACGGCCTGAATCCGTGATGACGACATTGGCAGGTTTGACATCCCGATGTACGAGTCCGGCCCCATGCGCCGCATGCAGCGCAGAGGCCAGATCCGCACCCAGCCGCATCACCTCACCAACTGGGAGCGGGCCAGTTCGCAGCCGAACCGTGAGCGGGTGCCCCTCGACGAACTCCAGGATCAGGTACGGACGCCCGGCCGCTACCGCGACGTCGAAAACCTTCGGCACACCCGGATGGTTCACCCGGGCCAGCAGCGCCGCCTCCCGGCAGAAGTCGACCAGCGCGGTCTCATCGCCGACCCGGTTCAGCGTCTTGAGCGCATACTCCACCCCGGCCCGTCGCACCCGGTAAACGGCCGCGTTCGCGCCGCGCCCGAGTGCCTCGACCGCCTCTACACCGGCGCCCACAGCCAAGTCCGGCACGTACGACGGCAACGACCCGTGTTCCGGCCACGACGAAGACGGGATCACTCCATCCTCTTCGGCAGCCAGAACGAGCAATCAAATGAAACCTGGCCGCTCGACGCTGCGGCCGGGGACATCGTCACCGTCCCGCCGGCGAGCGGCGGGCACCTCCTACTCCGGGTGGCAGGCACGGTCTACGACCCTAGTCTCGCTCCGTCCGGCCAGGAACAGACCCGCCATGCCCACCTCGCGACGGCGTTGTTGGCTGGCGCCAGCATGCAGCGGACCAGGCTGACCGCGTGGCTCAGATCGGAACCAGCCCGGCCGGTTACGCACTTCCCCCGAGCGTGCCGGCCGGGCATCTGACATCAGCCATTGGCGAGCAGCGCAGCGCTTCATCAATTGGCAAACTTAAGGGGTCGAAGCGTGGCGTGCCGCCACCCTTCGACCCCTTGTTGGCGCTGCTATTCGGACTGGCTAGGACGCGGAGAGGGCCTCCGTGGGCGATAGCCGGGACGCTCGCACGGCCGGGTAGAGGCCCGCAATCGCACCGATCACGAGGGTTGCGGTCAGGCCGCCGGTCATCGCCCATGCCGGCACGACGGTGGGCCAGCCTTGGGTGGACGCGTAGATCGTGGTGACGACGATGCCGACCAGAACACCGCCGGCTCCGCCCAGGGCGGAGAGCAGCAGCGACTCGGCCAGGAACTGCAGCCGGATCTGACCGCGTGTGGCCCCGAGCGATCGTCGAAGGCCGATTTCCGCGCGGCGCTCCAGCACCGAGATCACCATCGTGTTGGCCACGCCCACGCCGCCGACCAGCAACGCGACCGCGCCCAACCCCAGCAGCAGCCCGTTGAGTGTTTGGTCGGTGGCCTGTTTGGCCGCCAGCGCGTCCGACGGTCGGGAAACCGTGACCTCGTTCGGGCGCTCGGGGTTGGCTGTCGCGGCGAGTACCGCCCGCACATTCTCCACCGCGTCCTCCCGGGTGCGGGTGTAGATGGTGGTGGCGTAGCCGTCGAAGTCCAGCAACTGCTCGGCGACGGGCCACCCGATGAGGGCGGCGCTGTCCAACTCCTCGGCCAGGGGGACCGGCTGGAGCACACCGACCACGGTGAACCAGTGTCCACCCAGCCAGACCTGCGCCTCCGGGCCGGCCTCGGTCACGCCGAGCCGGTCGGCGGCGGTCGCACCGAGCACCACCGTGGGGTACCCGGCGGTGGCGTCGCTGAGCCAGGCGCCGTTGGCGAGCGTGGCACCCACCGTCGCGGGCAGGTCGGTGCGGGCCGCGCGGACACCGATACCGCCGGATTGGCCGGACGGGATGTGGTCGTTGCGGTACACCCGGGCGTCGACGTTGCCGGTGGCGCTGACCGACTCGACCGGTCCGATCCGCCCGATCATGTCGATCGCATCCTCCGGCAGGTACGCGTCGTCACCGAAGAGCGACTGGCCGGGGCCGACCGTGAGCAGGTTGGTGCCCAGGGCCGCGAGCTGTCGGTTCAGGTCCTCCCGGCTGGAGGTGGAGATACCCACGACCGACACCATCGCGGCGATTCCGATCGCGATGCCGAGCGCGGACAGGAACACCCGAAGTGGGCGGGTCCGCAGCCCGGCCCCACCGACCCGCAGCACGTCGCGGGGCCGCAGCCGGGCGGCCACGAGCCGCGGCCGGGCCACCTTGGTCGCGCTGGCGTTGGTCGCGCTGGCCCTGGTCATGCTCGCCATGTCGCCGCCTGCTGCACTTGACCGTCGCGCATCTCGATGTGTCGTGGCAGATCGGCGGCGATGTCGCGGTCGTGCGTGATGATCACAACCGTGGTTCCGGCCGCGTGTAGTTCCCGCAGCAGTGCCATGACCGTGGCGCCGGACACGGAGTCGAGGTTGCCGGTGGGTTCATCGGTCAGTAGCAGCGGCGGATCCCCCATGACGGCCCGGGCAATGGCGACCCGTTGCCGCTCGCCGCCGGACAGCTCGTGGGGCTCGTGGTCCAGCCGGTGACCGAGACCCACCCGCTGCAACGCCTCCGCTGCCTGCCGGCGCCGCTCGGCGAGGGCGACACCGGTGTAGAGCAGGCCGTCGGCGACGTTGTCCAGCGCCGGTACACCGGCGGCGAGGTGGAACTGCTGGAAAACGAAGCCGATCGTGCGGGCTCGCAGCGCCGAGAGCTCGCGGTCGGACAGGTCGGCGATGTCGTACCCGTCGATGCGGACGGTACCGGAGGAGGGCCGGTCCAGCGTGCCGATCAGGTTCAGCATGGTCGACTTTCCCGATCCCGACGGGCCGACGATGCACAGCAGTTCACCGCGCTCGATGGAGACCGACGCACCCCGGAGCGCGGCCACCCCACCGGGATACACCTTCGAGACGCTGTCGAGTTCGACGATCACTTGGGAATCCCTACGACCAGGCCCGCGACGACGCCGTCACCGGATACCTCGACCTTGCCGCCGGCGAACATGCCGGTCTTGACCGGTATGTATCGCGTGGTTGAGCCCTCGACGACCTGGAGCCCGTAGCCGCCCTCGGCGAGCGCGACGAGTGCGTTGACCGGCACGACCAGAACGTTCTGCCGCTGCTCCGTCTGGAGGATGACGTCGACCGGTGCCTCGTCGAGCGTGCCGAGCTCGTTCTGGTCGGCGACCGTCACCGTGACGTCGATCGTCGTGGTCTCCTGGTTGTTGGCGGTCGTGGTGGTTGCCACGGTGCCGACGCTGCTCACCGTGCCCTTCACCCGTTTGCCGTCCGGCAGTTCCACCGTGGCGGTGATGCCGGCCTTCACCCACTGCTGCTTGTCCACGGCGAGGTCCACCGAGACGATCCGGGTGGTGCCGGTGTAGGTGAGTACAGGTCCGTTCGCTGTGTCGCCGGTGGCCAGCTTGTGCTCGGCGACGCGGATCGGCCCGGGTGCCACGACGACCTGGCCGGGCGTCACCGTGCCGGTCTCGTCCAGTCCCAGATCCTCCTGCCATTCACGGACGGCGTCGGCGGTCGCGCCCGTGTACTCGTCGTCGACCGTGAACCCGCCATAGCCGAGGGCCGACAGGTTCTGCTCCACCAGGGTGACGTCGGCACCCTCCAGGCCCGACTTGAGTGTGCGGTACAGCGGAAGCGTTCCGTAGAAGAGCACCACCGGGTCGTCGGCCACCTTGTATGCGGGCGCACCCCTGCTGACCGCGGTGCCGGTCGCCGGAAGCCACGTGAGCGTGCCGTTCTGACCGGCCTTCACCACCGTCGGGTCGCCGTAGCCGAGCGTGCCCTCGACCGTCTCGGTCCGGGTCAGCGTGGTCTGAGCGACAGCGGCCGTCGCCGCCGGAAGACTGCCCCGCGTGGGTTCCTGCGCCTCGGCGCCGCCGAAGCCCACCGCGGCAACCACGCCAACGGCGGCCACCACGGCCACACCGCTCACACCGGCGATCGTCCGCACCCGGCGACGACGTCGGTTGCCCGCCTTCACAACGGGTTCGTTGCTCACATCTGCCTGTGCCTGTGCCTGTGTCGGTGCCGGGATATGTGCCTGTTCCTGTGTGGTGCTCACCCGCCGCCTCCACCTTGGACGGACGTGAGCTCGCCCCGGCAGGACTCCAACGCCTTTTGAACCTTCGGGTCGTTCTGATCAAACGGCGGTTGCCCGCCCTGCCCGCCGAATCCGCCACCGTTGGGGTCGGGGTCGGCCATGTCCACTCCGTTGTCGCGCATGCACTGAGCGAACTTCCGCAGCTGCTCCTGTTGAGCGGCGTCGGCCTGCCCGGGTCGCCCACCGTTCGGAGCGACGTCACGGCACGCTTCCGTGGCCTTGCGAAGCTGCTCCTGGTCCATGTTCTGGCCACGGAGCTGCTCGAAGTCGAACTGGCCGTCCGGGCCCGGATCCGGGAAGTCGGGCACACCGTTGTCGCGCACGCACTGGGCGAACTTGCGTGACTGGTCAGGGTCGGCGGCAGCGCTGCCGCTGGCGGAAGGACGTGCGCCACCACCGCTCGCGGACGCTACATCGTCCCCGGTGTCCGACCCTCCGCACGCGGCCGAGACGCCAAGTAGGAGCGCGAAGATCGGGCCGACGAGCGCCATCCCGATCCGATGTCGTCGCATGATGTTTTCTCCTCTGTTGGGTGGCTTCCCGACAGAGCCAACCGGGCCGCGGATAACCTGCGTGTAAACCGGCCGGGTTTATGCCGGGGTTATCGCTGGCAGCGAGGATGAGAGCGTGCGAATCCTGGTAGCAGAAGACGAGAAGATCATCGCGGACGCGGTCGCCGAATGGCTGCGCCGCGAGGCGTTCGCCGTCGACGTGGTCCACGACGGCGACGCCGCCCTGGAGCGCCTGGGCGTGAACGACTACGACGTGGTCGTGCTCGACCGCGACCTGCCCGTGGTACACGGCGACGAGGTCTGCCGGGCGATAGTGGAGTCGGGTGCGCCCGTGCGGGTGCTCATGCTGACCGCCGCCGCGGCGGTGCGTGACAGGGTCGCCGGGCTGGCCCTCGGCGCCGACGACTATCTCATCAAGCCGTTCGCGTTCGCCGAACTCTCCGCGCGAGTGCACGCGCTGATACGCCGTGCCCGCCCGGCGGCGCCGCCGGTGTTGGAACGAGCCGGCATCCGCCTCGACCCGGCGCTGCGCGAGGTGTTCCGGAACGGACGGCCGATTCCCTTGGTGAACAAGGAGTTCGCGGTACTCACCGAACTCCTTCTTGCCGAAGGCGCCGTCGTCTCTACAGAACAGTTGCTGGAAAAGGCGTGGGACGAACACACCGACCCGTTTACCAACGTCGTGCGGGTCACCGTGATGAAGCTACGCCGCAAGCTCGGCGAACCACAGGTGGTCGAGACCGTACCCGGGGTGGGGTACCGCGTCCGATGAAAAGCTGGACGATCCGCGTGCGTCTGACCGTCCTGTACGGCAGCTTCTTCTTCGTCGCCGGCGCGCTCCTGCTCGGCGTCACCTACCTCCTGGTCGAACGGAGCCTCGACCGACGGGCCGACGCCAGCCCCGGCCTCGTCGCATCGCTACCGAACTGGACAACGACGGCGCGCAACGACGAACAGACGGCCGAGACGATACGGGGACTGATCGAGGACCAACAACGGTTCCAGAACGAAACCATGGACTCGCTGCTCACCCAGGGCTCGATCGCGCTGGTTGGGGTCGGTGTCCTCGCCGTCGCCTTCGGCTGGCTGCTGGCCGGTCGCGTGCTGCAGCCACTGCAACGCATCACCGAGACCGCGCAGCGGATCGCCGGTGCGGAGGGAGTCGGTCGCGGCCTGCACGAACGAATCGCGCTGGCCGGACCCCGCGACGAGGTCAAGCGACTGGCCGACACATTCGATCTCATGCTGGAACGCCTCGACCGCTCCTTCGACGGGCAGCGGCGCTTCGTCGCCAACGCCTCCCATGAGCTACGAACACCACTGGCCATGAACCGGGCGTTGGTCGAGTTGGCCATCACCCGGGCTGACGTCGCCGACGAGACGCGGCAACTGGGTGAGGCGCTGCTGGGCGTCAACGAGCGACACGAACGGCTGATCGAAGGACTGCTGGTGCTCGCCGACGCCGAAAACGAAATCGGCGACCGATCGCTCGTCGACCTGTCCGACATCGCCCGGCACATCCTCGGCCACACCACCGTGCCAGCCGTACAGCAACGGCAAGACCTGCATCCGGCCACGACGTCCGGCGACCCCATCCTGCTGGAACGCCTGACCCACAACCTGCTCGAAAACGGCGCGCGCCACAACGTTGCCGGCGGCTGGGTCTCCGTCTCCACCACCACCACACCCGGCTGGGCCGTCCTCACCGTGACCAACACCGGCCCCATCGTCCCCGTGTACGAGGTCGAGACGCTGTTCCAACCGTTCCGCCGGTTACGCGGCGAGCGGATCGGCGGCGGCCGCGGATTCGGCCTCGGCCTGTCGATCGTCCGTGCCATCGCCCGCGCCCATGGCGGAACAGCCACCGCCGTCCCGAGGGACGGCGGTGGTCTCACTGTGACGGTTCTGCTTCCCTTCGCTGCTCCGGTGACGCGTTGAT
>NZ_BOPG01000123.1 GCF_016863635.1 Virgisporangium aurantiacum
CACCACGCCCACCGCACCCTTGGGCCTGCACACCGTCACCATCACCGGCATCGGAACCACGGCGACCCGCTCGGTCACCTTCACCCTGGCCATCCACAGCCCGTCGTGCACCAACCCCGGGAACCAGTTCCTCAACTCCGGCTTCGAGTCCGGTGAGGCGAACTGGGCGCCGTCGCCGGGCGTGATCGCGCAGCGGACGGACGCCCGCACCGGCACGTCGAACGTGCTGTTCGCGAATCACCGCGCCGATTACGAGATGATTTCGCAGACGGTGACCGTGCCGACCGGATGCCCGTTCGTGACGCTGAGCTTCTGGCTGCGCGTCGAAACGACGGAGTGGCAGCCGACCGAGGAGAACGACCTCCTCCGGCTGGACGCCCAGACTGACGGGCGGGAGTACCAGTTGGCGTACTGGACCAGCGACAAGCCGACGAACGGGTACCAGCAGGTGACCATCGATGCCTCGAGGCTCGCCGGGCGCACGGTCAGAGTGTTGCTGTCGAGCTGGCAGGACGCATCGCTGCCCACCCGGTTCTCCGTCGACGACTTCGAGCTGAACGCGTACTGATCCCGTGCCACCCGGCCGGTTCAGCCCGTCCAGGGCAGCCGACCGGGTGGCCCCGGTCAGCTGAACGAGACGTCGTCGATGAGTACCTGGTCGCCGCTGGGCCTGTTGCCCGCCGAGCTGACGGTCGACCAGGCGTTCATCGGCACCGACGCGTTCAGCGGGACGTACTCGCTCGTGTTCGTCGTGGTGTTCGCGTGCAGCGTCCCGTCCGTGAAGACTGCGAGCCACAGCACCGGCGTCGGGCCCGAGTCGACCGTGAACGGGAACCCGCCCTCGTCGACGTTGGTGGACCACTGCAGCGCCTGGTGGCTTCCGCCGCTGGTGTCGTTCGTGATCCAGATCTGGGACGCCGTACTGCTCGCGTCCGCGCCGCGGGAATAGTTGCCCCGCGGGTCGTTCTCCCGGATCGGCGAGAGGCAGGGCGCGATCCGGCTGCTGACGAGAGCGATCACCAACATCGAGCCACTGGACGGACCGTCATGCAGGGTCAGCAGGGGTCCGGAAAGCCTCTCAGCTGGTCCGGCCCAAGGTCACGGTGCGGGATCCGGGTGTGAAGTCGCCGAAGGACTGTTGCCAGGACTCACCGGGCCAGTAGTACGTCACACGGCCCTCGACGGGCCGGTAGTGGGCTGTGTAGAGCGTTCTCGACCCCTGCTCGTCGACGGATTGGTACAGCGGCGGCTTCAGCATCGCCGCCACGTCGTCCGCACCCGCGGCGCGAATGGCGCGCAGCCGCTCCTGCGTCCGCAGGGCACGCTCCTGCTCGTCGGTCACCGGCAGGTGCTGGTGGTTGGCGGCGCAGGCATCCGGCGCCACCGTCGGTGACATATCCGGCCCCACGAACACCGTCACCGCCTTGGTGGGATCGACAAGGGTGAGGTTCTGGGGGACGGCGACCGGCAGGGACCGCAGCCTGCCGACCGCCTCATCGACGGTGTCGCACGTCTCCAGCAGGTAGCGCACCACGACGAGAATGGCGAAGCCGCGTCCGTAGGCGGAACGTCCGCCCCAGGTGAGCGAGACCGCGAGACCGGCGTCGTTCATCCCGTCCAGCAAGCCCCACAGCATGTCCTGCATCCCGATCACGGGGCGCAGGAAGCAGGAGGAGACGATGGTCCCTTCGCACTGATCGGGCCGTAGGTCGTAGTTGCGCAGCAGAGTGCCGTTCTGGCCGATCTGGGTGCAGGACTGGGTGAACGGCCGCAGTGCCGCGTGGGTGAGGAAGGCTTCCGCCTCGGGCCGGTCGAGTTGGCCGGCCAGGCGATCCAGAACCGGGACCAGTTCCGGCATGTGCGTACGGAACAGCGCCCGAACACGGTCCGCGCCCTGCGGAGTCCGGCCCTCCTCGGTCAGCAGGCCCTCCATCTCCTGCCACAGGGTCCGGGCGTAGGCGGCCCACCGCCCGTCGCCGCCGTCGCCGACCTCGATCGCCTGGAAGGTCTTGTGTTCTTGCCGCACGGCTGCCACTCCCTGTGAGAATCGGCCGAGGTGAGGGCAACCTAGCTAATTGCGGGGTGAATCACCAGGTGGCCGCCATTTGGCCCCGGAGCGGACCAGGGCGACGAGGTGGGCGCCGGTGATCGCCCGGCGGGAATCCACGGTCGGAAGTGGGCCGGCCTATCATTTGACGCGCTCGAACCGGGTGATCGCGTCCAGCAGGGGCTTCTTGAGGTGGTCGCACACGTTCCGGCTGTTGAGTATCGACTTCAGATCCTCGGCGAGAGCCCAGCGCCGGGCCGGGTTCGTCTCGGCGAGCATCTTCTCGAAGCCGCCCGGGAAGTCCACGGGCAGGAGCCCGTGCTGGTACAGAGCCTCGCACGGGCCCGATCCGTCGCTGCTGCGCCGCAGGCACTCGGCGAGCACCTGCGGCGTGGGCGCGCCGGCCGACATCCGGAGGAGGTCCGCGGCGGCGGCGATGCGCATCAGGTCCCGGTTGTTGGTCGACGTCAGGAAGTTCGGGTCGAGTTTCAGCGGGTCGAGCTGGTTGCGGAACACGTTCCACGTCGGCGCCGTCCGGGGTGGAGCCTTGCTGTCGGCATCCTTGAGCGACTGCGCCGCGGCCATGATCTTCTTCTCCTCCTCGGGCGTGACGACCTCCCCCTTTCGGACGAAGGTGACGACCTTGCTCAGGTCGTCCCAGTGCATCAGGATCTCCCGGATCTCGGCCAGCGTGATCACCTCGGCGTGGGCCGGCTTACCGGCGGTGAGGGAGGCGTTGATCGCCTTGGTCTTGAACGTCTTGTAGTTCACCACGTCGTCGATCTTCACGCCGTCGAGGCAGTAGTAGACCGGCTTCGGCGGGTTCGCGTTCAGCGACCACCACAGGCCCATCTTGCACGCGAACGAACCGAGGTGCTTGCCGAGGTCCTGACCGCCGTCCCGCGCGGTCACGAACTTCGCCGACGGCGGCCGGGTGGACAGGAACGTGAGGAACTCGGTGCACTGCCGCCGGTACTCCTGGATGAACTCCTCGGTCTGGTGTCCGGCGTACAGTTTCGGCCTGGCCGCGAAGCAGGCGCGGATCGTCTTGACTCCCTCCTCGACCATGAGGGGAATGGTCGTCGCGGGATCGGCGATCAGCTTCTCGTAGTTCGCCCTGTTGAGCACCGGCCGGACCCCGTCGAAGATCTCGATCATCCGGAACGGCCGTTGCCCGACCTCCGTGTGGTGCGCCGCCCGGACGTACGGAAGGCGCATGCTCTCGAAGCCCCAGATCATCCCGGGCCGGTCGCGGATCATCCGGACCAGCCCGCTCTTCTCGACCTCCTCGTAGTCGGTCTGGATCGGCGGATCCGGCAGTTTGCCGATCGCGGCGAGCGCGTCCGTGGCGCCGTCGACCCGATCCTTGCGGTACAGGTCCAACTCCTTCTGCTCGGCGGGTGTCCGCTGAGTCCGTTTCTGCAGTCCCACCGGTCGCATGTACTCGGCCAGCACGTGCGCGATCGGCTGGACGAAGCCGCTGAACACCCCGTCCTCCTCGTGCTTCGCCCTGGCGGTGACGCTCACGATCGCCGGCTGCAGGACGTCGACGCCCTTCTCGATCATTTTGCTGACGGTTCCGAACTCGCCGGCGTTCCAGAACAGGTTGTAGGCGAGCGCGGCAAGGCCGCGCTTGGACCCGTTGAGGCGCGTGACATCAAGATTCCTCGTGATCCATGAATTGAACTTCGGGTCCAGGCTCCCGGGCGGATCGAAGGTGCTCCAACAGCCCGCGAGAAGGCCCTCGGCCACCTCGGAACTGTCACCGACGCTCGCCAGCATGTTGCCGAGCCAGTCCGCGCGCGGGTTCAGCCCGTACACGGTGATGTCGTTGGCGATCGCGAGGAGCAGCGCGAGGAAGTCCGGTTGCTCGAGCCGGAGCTTCGTCACCACGTCGGGATTCCTCATGATCGCGTCGATCCACTCGATCATGGCCGTGAACCGCTCCTTCTGGCGGTCCGGGCGTTCCATGCGCAGCCAGTCGATGGCCGCCCGGCTCGTGTCGACAACCCCCTTCTTGAGATCCTTCAGGCACGCGGTGATGTAGTCCGCCGACAGCGGGTCCCCCGCCGGCATCGGTACGGGTGACTGCGCCACGCCCGGAACCGGGACGGGCGGACCCTGCGGCCGCTTGGTCTTGACGACGACCGCCTCGGTCGAGTTGCTGCGGTTGCGCCCCGGCGGGGGCGACGTGGTCGGCACCTGGCCGGACGGCACCGTGATCGCCGGCTGCCCCTGATTCGCCGGCTGGCCCTGGTTGGCCTGCTGGCCCTGGTTCGGCGCCGGGCGCTTCATGACGGCGGCGCCCGATCCGGCCCGGTCCCGCCTTATCGCTGTGCTCATGGCTGATGCTCCGTTTCCGGGTTACTGGACGTGGGCCTGGTAGGTCAGCACGAGGCCGACGTTGCGGAGGTTCTCCTTCGCGCCCTCCACCGTGAACCGCCACACCGACGGCGCGTTCGCGCGCAGCGCGAGACCCGGGGTGGGCAGCACCGTCGACTCGGACAGCGCCTGTTCCGGGTCGCCACCCAGCAGCAGGCGGGTGGCGGCGCCGTTCGCCAGCTCGTACGTCGCGCCCACCCCGCTGATCTGGTATCCGGCCAGGTCGGGGAACATGTCGGCGCTGAACGGCAGGACCAGGGCGGGCCGGTCGTCGGCCAGGAACTCCTCCCACTGCGCGGGGAACTCACGCGCCACGTCGAACAGGCGCGCGGCGGGCTGGGGGCGCAGCATGCCCCGGACCGTGTTGGCGAAGATCTCGCCACCCTGCTCGGCGGTGTACTTGACCGTGAACACGATGTCGGACAGGCCCGGCACCGCCCGGCGGCTGCGGGACAGCCGCCAGCGCGACACCGCGCCGGTGCCCTCGAACGGCAGGTAACGGTCGTCGTCGAAGCGCAACTCGAACAGTCCGTTGTTCTCCCGTCCGCCGTCGGGTTGGGACAGCGCGATCTGCTGGCTGGCGCGCCAGTCGCTGCGTACCGTTGCCGGCGCCGCGCCCTGCGGATCCAGCAGGTGCTTCACGGCCTGGGGGTCCGCCTCCAGCACGGTCCGGTGCCCGAGCTGGGTGAGCGTCGCGTTGACCGCCAGCGGCTGGCCCTCGGCGTCGAGGAACATGACGGTCACGGTGCGGATCTGGCGCCGGTAGTGACCCGGGAAGTCCTGGTCGAACAGCGCCTCCGTGAGCGCGAACTCGCAGCTTCCGGCGTCGCGCAGCCGCAGCAGCGCGAGCGGGTCCAGCTCCCGCAGCGAGAGCTGACGGGTGATCTCCATGCCGCGGCCGCCGGTGTCCAGGTACGCCCGGCCGAGCCGTTCCAGGTCCAGCCCGAGGGTGTCGCCGGCGAGCAGGCCGCCGCGTCGGCTCTGCCAGTACGCCGGGCGGATGAACGAGGTCGCCTCGCCCGCGGGCAGCCCGCGCTCGAACTGGAACGCCCGCTCGGCCGCGCGCGCCATCTCGTACGCCAGGTGGTACGCCTGGAAGTACAGCCCGGACAGCGTCCCGGACATCCACCCGTACAGCTCGGCGGTGCTGAACTTGTCCTTCATGAACGTGGCGACCGACTCGTTGTGCGCGATCTCCCGGTCCAGGATCTCCGCCTCGCGCCGGGCCACGGCGACCTGCTGGACGGCACCGGCGACGCGGTGCCCGAGCTGGACGACGTCGCTGCGGGCGGTGGTGAGCTGCAGGTTCCAGTCCTCCGTCAGCCGCTCGTGCTGGGCCTGGATGCCCAGCACCTCGCCGATCATGCTGAACGCCTCGCCGAACGACTCGGCGGTCTCGGCCGCCTTGTCCAGCGAGTCGCCGAGCTGCCGCCCGCCGGTGTCGGTGCCGATGATGAACGGGCCGGCGTAGAACTGCGGGACGGCGAACGCGATGCCGGCCGCGACCTTGAGCACGCCGGCCGCCAGGTGGGAGTCCGCGGCCGTGGACATCTTGTTGAGCTGGGCCTGTTCGAGCGCCGACATGCCGCCGGCGAGCAGCGCCTCGTAGTGGGTCACCCGGTCGCGCGCCGCGGCCTGGCCGGCGGTCAGCTCGACCAGGTTCTCCTCCGCGACGCGGACCTGCGCGTCCCGGATCGCCCGGGTCATCGTCAGGATCTCCCGCTGCTGCCGGCCCTGGAGCAGGCTCAGCTCCTCGGCGTCGCCACGCTCCAGCACGCTGAGCAGGTCGCCGCCGAGCTGCCGCAGCCGGTCGACCAGCTCCTGCGCCTTGCGGTACACGAACGCGAAGCGGTAGTGCGGGACGGCGGTCGCACCGGCCGGCACCACCTCGTCCGCCCCGCCACCGGTTGCGACGCTGCGGACCAGCGCCATCGGGTCGGCCGGTGGCTCGAACAGCGGCAGCGGCTGGGCGATCCCCATGATGTTCAGGGACTGCCGGATCTTGTGCAGCCGGTCCGCGACCCGGACCCAGTACTCGTCGAGGACAGTGTTGCCGGGGATGTGGAAGCCGGCGTTGGTCACGCCCGCGTGCACGGCGCCGGCGCCGGTCACCATGGCACCGCCGCTGGTCAGGAGGTCGACCAGGTCGCGGGCGGCGGGCTCGGCGGCGGGCTCGGCGGCGGGCTCGGCGGCGGGCTCGGCGGCGGGCTCGGCGCCCGGCCCGGCGGGCAGGCCGCCCGGCGGCAGCCACGTGCCGAGCTTTTCGGGCCGCTCGCCCAGCAGGTCGTGGGCGAGGACGTACAGCATCCGCGCCTCGTCGACGCTCTCCGGGGTGTACTGGCGGAACAACAGGTCACCCCAGTCGAGCAGGTTGTCGATGTAGCCCATGACCACCGCCCGCCGGTAGGCCACCGGACGCAGGTCGGCGATCGCGTGCGGGTCGAACGGGTTGTCCCGGTACGCCTTCAGCAGCGCCTCCTGGTCGCCGAGCAGGTCGAACTGCCGGGTCACCCCGGCCACCATGAGCGTGCGCTCGCGCAGGCCCGCGACGGCCGCGGCCTGGGCCGCGGTGAGGTCCGGCCGGGCCGCCAGGGCGGCCACCGCGGCGGCGACCGGCGCGTGCGTCGCCGGGGTGGCGACCGCGAGTAGCGCCGCCCGCTCCGCGTCGGTGACGGGCCCGCGGTTCTGCGCGGCGGGCACGGCCAGGGTCCGCAGGGCGTCGAGGACCGGCACCAGCGCCGCCGACAGGTCGTCGGCGGGCAGGCCCAGATCGCGGACCAGGGCCTCGTCGCGGCGCAGCGCCGCGGTCAGCGCCGGCAAATCGACCGCGAGGAAGGGCAGGAACCGCCAGTACGAGCCGGGGTTGGTCGGGTCGAAAACGTACTCGTACCAGCGGCGCGCGTCCTCGAAGCGCTGGGCGCTGTTGAGCGCCTGCGCGATCAGCAGGGGCGCGTGGAAGAAGATCTCCCAGTAGTACAGGCCGTTGGCGCTGCGGAAGTCCAGGTGCGACCCGGTCGGCAGGCGGCTGGCGTCGACCAGGTCGCCCCGGACCAGGATCACCCCGTCGGCCGCGGTCGCGTCGGTGGTGGTCGTGGCGGTCGGGTCGTCGGCCGCGGTCGGGTCGTCGGCCGCCGGGACGACCTCGACCTCGTCGGTCTCCTGGGTGGACAGGTCGAGCAGCGCCGGCACCCCGCCGGAGAGCAGCCGGCGGTTCAGCGCCGACGCGGTGCCGGTGGTCAGCCGGATGATTTCGAAGGGCAGGGAGGCCACCTCGTACGGCCGGGGCACCGACGACGTCTGGTCGAACCGCGCGTACGTGTCGCCGACGAACAGGAACAGGTCCGGGCCGCTGTCCAGCGCGGCGTCGAACGGTGACGACCCGCCGCGCGGCAGGTCCCCCCACGCGCCGGCGATCGGCAGCAGTTGCGCCGGGTCGGCCGGCAGGTCGGACGGCTCCCCGGCCGCGTCCAGGCGGGCGTACCCGTCGCTGCAGAAGACGTACACCACGTCGCCGCGGGTCAGCACGGTGTTGATCGGCTGCGGCAGGTCCGCGGGGTACTCCGCGTCGATGAGGTCGGGCACCGCCCCGTTCGCGCCGAGGGCGTACCGGACGTACGTGTCCCCCGACGCGAGGAACAGCCAGCGGTCCGGACCGCTGCGACCGACCCAGGCGGCGTCGACGATCTGCGAGGTGGCGAGGGCGGTCGTCGCGTAGGTCGGGCGGGTCGTGCGCGCGCGGCCCGGGACGATCTCGTGGTACTGCGCCTCGTCGTTGTCGAAGTAGTACGCGGTACCGTTCCGCCAGACCGCCGCGGCGAACGTGAGGTCGGCCGGCAGGCCGTCCTCGTCAGCTTCCGCCAGCGGGCGCGGGTACCCCTCGTCCATCGTCCACGGGTCCTCCTGGCCGCGCGTGTAGCGGGCGTACGAGTACGCGTCGCCGTCGCGGGCCACGAGGAACGCGGCGGTGTCGGTCAGGAGACCGGTGACGAGGGTGGTGAACCCTTCGGGCCCGCCCACCAGGGTCCAGAACTCCGCGAGCGGGCGGTCCGTGCCGAGGTCCGCCGAGGTCACGAAGCGGCCGGTGGTGCCGTCGGGCCAGGTGTAGCCGTGGTCGACGAAGTACTCGACCCCGTCCGGGCCGGTGCAGGCGGCGTCCACCCGCGGCCAGTTCGGCAGGAGGTCGCCGTTGCCGGCCAGGTCGCGCGGGTAGCCGCGGTCGATGGCGCCGAACGGCGTGCCGGTGAACCGCACGTACCCGGGGCCGGACAGGACGAACGTGTACGTGCCGCGGACGAGTACCGCGTCCACGTCACCCGCCGCGGCCAGGACCGTCGGCACCCTGCCCCACCGGGTCCCGGTCGCCGCCTTGGTCGGGCGGGAGACCCCGGCCTTGAAGTACCGGTACTCCTTGTTGGTGTTGTCGAAGAAGTACCGGTCGCCGCCCGGCACCTCCACGGCGGCGTCCACCGGTGCCACCCGCGGCACCCGCTCCCGGTTGCCGGCCCGGGACAGCCAGGTCGTCTCGGCGTCCGCCACCGTGACCGGACGGCAGAGGAAGCTGCCGCCCTTGTGGTCGACGCTGAACCAGGACTCCGTGCCGGTCGGGTCGTCGAAGCGCACCACGTCGGCCGGGTCCACGGGGTCGACGAAGACGCGCGAGAGGCGTCCGGCGGTGAACTCGCGGGCCGCGGCGGCCGCGGTCTCGGCGGCCGTCTCAGCCGCGGTAGCCACGTCACCCGTGGCGAGCAGGTCGACGGCGTACAACTCGGGGTTCAGCTCGAAGACCGCCCGCCCGACGACCGGCTCGGCGGCCGCGGCGGCGGGCTCGGCCGGTTCGGTCACCGTGTAGGTGCACGACACGACGATCGTCATCCGGTCGGGGGTCTTCATCCGCGGCGAGACCACCAGCGTGGCGCCGGAGACGGTACCCGTCTCCGCGACCCCGGTGCCCAGCGTCTGCGCCGGCACCCACTGCTGGTTGAGGTTCTGGAACGAGTAGCAGATGCGGACCCGCTGGGTCCGGCCCTGCCCCGAGACCACCTGCTGGTCGGCGGTGGTGCGGGCCACCACGGCGGTGCCGGTCGGCGCGTCCTCCGGTACCGTCTCGGGCACCGCCCAGAAGACGAACACCCGGCCGAAGGCGTGCACGGGGTGCACGTGGTCCGCGTCGATCCGCAGGTCGACCGGCTGCCAGGGCTCCCACGACGCCGACAGGTTCGCGCGGCTCGCGAACTCGGCCCGCCGGTGGTAGTACCGGCGCGGGTCGGTCCTGGTGCGGCCGAACAGCACCAGCCGGCGCGGTCCGTCCGGAAGCTGGTCCTTGGTGTACACGTAGCCGCCGGCGATGGTCAGCCGGGAAACCTCGGTGTACTCGTCGAGGTAGCGCCGGTAGGCGCGGTCCACCGCGTCCCCGGTGATCTCGCCCTGCAGCAGGTCGCCCTCCAGCGCGCGGAACGCGGGGGTCCGCGTCGGGCGCAGCTCCGGCCGCAGGTAGTTCTCCGGGTACAGGAAGACCTTCCGGTTGGCCTCCCAGACGCGGTAGTTGCGCATCCACCGCCACCAGGTCCTGACCCGCTGCCGGGTGGCCGCGTCGCCGCCGGGCACCTCCAGGTTCAGCAGGTACCGGTGCAGGTAGAGCTGCGCCGCCGCGATCGCCTCGCGGACCCGTGACGTGCTGCCCCGGGCGCCCATCTCGACGTCGAGGAGGAACCGCTCGAACAGGTCGCGCGGCGTGCCGCCCTCGGTCGCGAGCACGGTGGCGACGAGCGCGTCCCGCTTGCACAGGTTCAGCTCGTCGTGCAGTTGGCGGGCGAGCACCGGCCACCGCTCCGCTCCGCTGCGGCGGCCGAGCAGGCCGTGCAGCACGTCGGCCGCGTCGTGGCACGCGGCGTCGGCGCGGCGCCAGGCGTCCGGGCCGTCGCCGCCGCTGTCGGCCGCGTCGACGTCACCATCGCCATCGGAGTCGACGCCGTCGGAGTCGTGCAGGCGCGACCACACGCCGGTGTACACGGTGGACGGTCCGGTGCCGAGCCGGTCGGTGAGCGCGAACAGGTCGGCGAGCGCCAGCAGGAACTCCAGCTCCAGCACGTCCCCGTCGGCGCCGTCCGGCCCACCCGCGGCGCCACCGGCGAGCAGCATGCTGTGCCGGCGGCACCACTTCAGTTCCGCCACGTCCCAGCCGAACAGGTCGGCGACGTAACGGTACGGGTCCGCCACGGTGCGCGGCCCGGGCAGCAGGAAGGTGGCGAGGCCGCCGTCGGCGTCGCGGTGGGCCCGCGCCAGCGCCGCGAATCGCGCGATCGTGTACAGGTCGCTGAGGCGGTAGTCGGCCGCGTCGCACCAGCGGTGCCGGAACGGCTGCGGGTAGGTGCGGTCGACCGCGGTGTAGCGCTCGCCCGAGTAGCGCACGTACTCCCCGCCCCGGGCCAGGTAGGTGCGGCCGGCGAACCGGAACGCGCCGTCCACGCCGTTCTTCTCGAACTCCGCCGGCAGGTCGCCCCAGTTGTCCCTGATCCGCCGCGGGTAGCCGGGCTCGACGGTCGCCGGGGTGCCGGGCACGTACCGCACGTACTGCCCACCCGCGAACGCGTACAGCTCGCCGGAGCCGGCGACGAACGCGGCGTCGAGGCCGGCCCGCGCGGTGCGGAAGTCGTTGCGCACCACGCCCCATGCCCCGCGGATCGGCGTCCGGGTGGCCTTACCGTCCACAATGGTCAGACAGTCCCCGCCGGAGAACAGGTACGTGCGGCCGTCGCCGGCCTGGAAAGCCGCGTCGATGCGGTCGTGGAACTCCTCCGGCAACGCGCCGACACCGAGTTCGCCGGGCAGCCCGGCCGCGATGGTGCGGGGGTACCCGTCGTCCACGCGGCTGTAGTCGGCGCCGGTGTAGCGCACGTACTGGTCGCCGGAGAAGAGGTAGGTGTGCTGGCCGGCGACGAGCGCCGCGTCGACCCGCCCGGTGTCCGCGACGCTGTTGCGGACCCGGCCGAGAATGCCGACGTCGTACGCCGCGGTGACCTCGCGGGAGACCGCGTGGCAGGTGCGGCCGACGAACAGGTACACGGTGCGGTCGTCGGCGACGGCCGCGTCGACCATCGACCGGCTGCCGGCGGCGAACCGCTCCGCGAGATCGTCCTCGACGGCCGCGGGCAGCGCGGCGAACGCCTCCTCCGACCGGATGTTGCCGACGATGCGCTTCGGGTATCCCGGGTCGGCGTAGCGGTAGTCCGCGCCGCTGTAGCGCACGTACTGGTCGCCCGAGAACAGATAGGTGACGCCGCACTGCACGACGGCGGCGTCCACGACGTCGTCGCCGGTGCGGGCGAGGAAGTTGTTGCGGGTCCGGCCCCACCGGGCGCGGATCGGCTCGCGGCCGCCCGCGGACCGGCCGTCGTGGCGGACGAACTCCTCGCGCAGGAAGAAGTACGTGGCGCCGTCGCGACCGGTGAACGCCGTGGTGAGCCCGTCGACCGGGCCGATGCCGGGCCATAGCCGCGCCAGCGGGCGCGCGTGCGACCAGGTGTCGGTGACCTCGTTGTGCTGCAGGTACGTCCCGCCGGTCACCAGCAGCATGCTGTTGCCGCTGTGCAGCACGGCCTGCGGCAGCGTGAACCCGGCGGGGCGGTGCTCGTCGGGTACCGCCCAGAACGAGGCGTCGGTCGTGCGCGGGTACCCCTCGTCGGGCCGGTCGTAGTCGCTGCCCGAGTAGGCGACGTAGCGGATCGCACCGGTCGGGTCGAGCGGCTCGAACAGGTACGTGACACCGTCGTGCACGTACGCGAGAGCGACCCGGGTGAGCCCGCCCCAGTGCTCGGCGACCGCCCGGGGTTCCCCCGCGACCTCGGCGTCGAGGTAGGTGTCGCCGGTGTACACCACGAACTGGTCGGCCCGGAAGACGTACGTGCGGCCGTCCGTCCCGACGAACGCGGCGTCCACGGCGCTGTCGTGGTAGACGGCGTTGCGCGGCCGGCCCCACTCCTCGGCGAGCGGGTAGCCCCGGCCGAGGTCGACGTTGAAGCAGGTGGTGCCCTGGAACAGGTACGTGTTGCCGTCGGTGCCGCGCAGCACCGCGTCGAGGCCGGTGCGCAGGTCCGGCGGCACCGCACGCAGCAGCCGCGGCCGGACCTTCTCCCGGCCGACCGACGTCCCCTCCAGGGCGCTGTACCGGTACCACCCGTCCGGGTGCTCCACCACGACCGCGCCGTCCTCGACGAACGCGCCGCCCACCGCGTCGAGGGCGAGGTCGTCGTAGCGGCGATGGTCCACATCGGACACCACGTGGCAGCGGTCGCCGCTGAACAGGTACACGCTGCCGCGGTCGGCGAACGCGGCCGACACGCTGTCCACCGTGACCCGCAGGTTGCCCAGCCGCGGCTCCCGCGACAGTGCGCTGAGCCGGCGCGGGTAGCCGAGGTCGACCGTGCCGGGATCGTCGGGGTCGGCGGCCGGGTCGACCGCCGACCCGGCGGCGGGGCCGGCCGGGTGCGTGTAGCGGACGAACTGGTCGCCGGAGAACAGGTACGTGTACGTCGACCCGTCCCCGCCGTCGGTGACGAGCACCGCGTCCACCCGGCCGGTGCGCGCGATGTTGTTGACGACGTTGCCCCAGAACGGGGTCACGGCCGCCGGATACCGGTCGTCGACGCGGGTGTAGTCCGCGGTGGAGTACCGCACGTACCGCTTGCCGGAGAACAGGTAGGTCCGGTCGTCGGCACCGACGAACGCGGCATCGACGCGGTCGAACTCGAACGGCACGCTGTCCCAGTGCTTGTCCAGCGACCGCGGCTCGGACCACCAGCGGCGCTTGTTGTCGAACACGATGAACTGGTCACCGGAGAACAGGTACGTGCGGTTGTCCCGCCCGGTGAGCACGGCGTCCACGCGGGCGAACGGGCCGCCCTCGGCGGCCAGCGCGTCGGGCAGGTTCCAGAAGTTGTCCGACACCGGCCGCGGGTAGCCGGGGTCGGCCGCCGCGTAGTCGCGGGTCGAGTAGCGCACGTGGAAGGCGATCTCGGTGGTCGGGTCGCAGCGCACCTCCAGGCGCTGCGCGGTGCGGCGCAGCACCAGCCGGACGCCGTGCTCCGCGACGAGTTCCCACGCCGGGCCGCTGCCGGACACGGTCGCGTCGTCGGCGACCGTGATGCCGTGCGCGAGCAGCCGCTGGCGCAGGTCCCACGGCAGCCGACCGGCGTCCAGCGCCTCGGCGTGCTGGCCGGCCGCGACGTCGAACAGCAGCCCGGCGGCGCCGAACAGGTAGGTCGCGCCGTCCTGCACGAAGGCGGCGTCGACGCGGCGCAGCCCGCCCCAGTCCCCGGCGACGCGCCGCGGGTATCCGACGTCCACGATGGAGTAGTCCGCGCCGCTGTAGCGCACGTACCGGTCGCCGCTGAACAGGTAGGTCCGACCGTCCATGCCGACCAGCGCCGCGTCGACGGTGCCGCCCGGCAGCACCGGCTCCAGCCGGCCCCACCGGTGCGCGGTCGCGACGGAGCTACGGCCGGGGGTGAGGATTTCGCCGCTGACGAACCCGCCGGCGGTACCGTCGCGCAGCGCGACCGTCCGGCCGTCCTTGAACAGGTGCACCACGCGGGAGCGGTCGGCGAAGGCCGCCTCCACGCCACCCTCGAACTCGGCCGGTACGTCACCGAGATGCGTCTCGATCCGCTGCGGGTACCCGTCGTCGGCGCACAGGCCGACCGACTCGACGCCGGCGGAGTAGCGGGTCACCTGGTTGCCGGCGAACACGTACAGCGCCGACCCGTCCACGTACGCGGCGTCGACCCGTCCGGCGCCGGCGAGCGCGTTGGCGGCCGTCCCCCACGTACCCGCGACCGGCTGCGCGGCGGCGCCGTCGCGCAGCGGCAGGAAGCTGTCACCGGCGAAGAGGTAGGTGGTGTCGTCGCGGCCGTGGAACGCGGCGTCCAGCGCCGTGGCGAACCGGCCCGGCAGCGGCGCCGTGCGCCGCTCGGTCTCCGCCCACGCGCTGATCGGCCGCGGATACCCCTCGTCGACGTGGGTGTGGTCGTCGCCGGAGTACCGGACGTACTGGTCGCGGTGGAACAGGTAGGTGCGCCCGCCGTCGTCGACGAACGCGGCGTCGACGCGGACCGGGTCGTCGAAGGCGTTGGTCACCACACCCCACTCGTGCACGCGGCGCAGCCACCGGGGGTGGCCGGGCTCCCGGACGAACGTGTGCGCCGCACCGGCCGCGTCCCGGCCGACGATCCACTCGGCGCCCGCGGCGTCGGTGAAGGCGGCGTCGACCCCGACGAGCACGCCCAGCGCCGGGGACAGGTCGGCGAACTCCCGCGGCTCCTCCTCGACCAGCGCGTGGGTGGTGGCGGAGTACACCCAGACGTCGGCGCCGTGGAACACGTACACGGTGCCGTCGGCGCTGTCGAGCAGCGCGTCGATCCGGTCGACGCCCGCGGGCAGCGCGAGCGGCTCCGGAAACTTGCCGGTCAGGTCCTGGTCGCGGAACGCGAGGCGGACCTCGTCGGCGTCGAGGTTCAGGGCCGTGGCGAACCGGGCGAACCCGCGCATCCGGCGCAGGGCCCGGCGCAGACCGGGGTCCACCGCAGCGGCGGCCGGGTCGTCGAGCGCGGGCGCGACCAAGAGGTCGAGGGCGCGGTCCGCACCGCCCGCGACGGCCGTGCAGATCGCCTCGATCGTGGTCGGCGGGGCACCGAGACCGTCGCGGAGCGCGGCGAGCAGGACGGCGCGCTGCCCGGTCACGAGGTGGGCCAGCACCCCGGCGATCTCGGCGGTGGCGGCGTCGAGTTCGGTCGCCACGGCGTGCAGGAGGAGGAAGAGGTCCCGGTTGAAGTCGGTCAGCCCGGGGAGGGTGAAGTCCGCCGCGTTCGGGGCGTACGCGAAGTACGCGATCCGGTCCGGCGCGACGGCGAGCGTGCCGGTGAGGTGCCCGTCGTCGAGGAGTTGGGCGACCAGGCGGCGGCGCTCGTCGGGGCTGAAGCCGAGCGCGGCGAGGTCGGCCGGGTCCAGCCGGTACGGCCGGGCGTCGGCCAGGATCACCCGGAGCTGGTATGCGATCGTAGCGTTCTCCTCCGGCGTGAACCCGGCCAGGTCCAGCGTCGCGTCCGGGTCGGCCAGCCGGTCGGCGGTCTCGCCGGTGAGCCGGCCCGCGCGCAGATGACGCCCTGCGAGCAGGGCGACGACCCGCCGCGCGATGGCCGCGTCGGCGAGGTCACGCAGGTCGTCGGGGCCGATCGTGTACGCGCGGGTGCGCGCCTCGGCGAGTTCGGCCCGCACGGCGTCCATGACCTGGCGGCGGTACGGGTGGAACTCGGCGGCGAGGCTCAGCTCCGCCGGCGCCAGCCCGATCAGGCCGGCCGGGTCGGCGTACCGGCCGTCGGCGTCCAGGTGACCGTTGAACCGCAGGCTGTCGATCAGGCGGGCGCGCTGCTCGTCGCCGAGCGGGAGCGCCGCGAAGATGGCTGGATCGAGCGCGGGCCGCTGCGGGTCGCCCGTGAAGCGGGCGAGCCGGTCGCGCAGCAGCTCGTACACGTCGGCGACGACGTCGGCGAGGTCGACGTCGACGGCGAACGCCGTCCGGTTCGCGGGCTCGGTGAAGAACGCGGGCGTCACGACGGCGCCGTCGGCGGTGAGGTGGCCGTTGAAGACCAGGTTGTCGTACAGCTCGGCGCGCCCGGCGTCGGTCAGATCCGACAGCGTCGCGAGGTCCGACGGGAAGAAGGAGACCGGCTCGCCGTCAGCGACGCCGGTGCAGAATTTGCCGACGAGGTCGAACAGCTCGTCGCGGTGCGCGCCGAAGTCGCCGGTCAGGCGCAGGTCGGCGGCGGCCTCCGGGACCCGCGCGGCCATCACCGCGCCGCCCGCGCCGAGGTGACCGGTGACCGTGAGGTTCGTGTAGATCTTGTTGGTCAGGCGCTCGGACAGCCCGAGGCCGAGGAAGTCGTTGGCGGCGACCGCCGCGAGTTCGGCGAGGGCGGCGTGCGCCGTGCCGGTCACCCGCTCCGGGTCGACGCGCAGCAGCCGGCCGCTCCCACCTGCGGCTCCGGCCACGACGTCGTGGATGACCTGCGCCGCCCGGTCGCCGAACCGCTCCGACCGGAACATCCCGGCGGTGGGTTCGATCGCGGCGAACTGCTCGCGCAGGCTGTCGAGGACGGCCCGGTCGGCCGCATCGTCGGCCGCCCCGTCGCCGACACCGAGGTCGGCGCCGCCGCCGAGGATGCCGGCCAGGTCCGCGGCGGACAGGCCGGTGTCCTGCATCCACCGCACCACGGCGCACAGCGTCTGCAGCAGCCAGAGGCTCGCCCCGGCCCCGGCCCCGGCCCCGGCACCGGCACTGGCCCCGGCCAGGATGCGGTCGTATCCCGGCGCGGCCACGGCATCCGACCCGCCGGTGTCGACGAGGACGGGGAACCGGTTGAACCGCGTGATCGACGGGTCGGCGGCCAGCGCGTCGAGCACGCCGAACAGGTCGGCGACGGAGATGCCCAGCGCGGCGGTGAGCCGGCCGATCCGGTGCAGGAGGGACAGCTCGTCGAGGCCGGTGTCCATGCGGTCGAAGTACCCGGTCACGCCGCGCTCGCGGTACCGGGTGACGACCGCCGCCACGTCGCGTTCGGCCAGGCCCACCGCGGCCGCCACCCGGCGGCGGTAGTCCGCGTTCGCCGCGGACCGGATGTCGCCGGTGCAACGCAGCTCGGGCCGGTCGGCGTAGTCCGGCGGCAGGTGGCCGGGGCCGCGCAGCACCGACCCCTCGACGGGGACGAACGCGACGTTGAACACCCGGTTGAACAGGTCGCGCGGGGCGGCCGCCGATGCGCTCCCGGCCGGGTCGCCGACGCCGCGGGTCTCGATCGGCGCCACCAGGCTCGCCACCACGTCGAGCGGCAGTTCGAGCGTGCGGTGCAGGTGGACCAACGCCGCGACGGCCCGCAGCGCCGGCCGGTCGATCCGGTTCCCGGCGCAGGTCCGCAGCACCAGCTCCAGGTCCACGAAGGACATTCCGAGCCGGCGGGCCAGCCGGACGAACCGGTTCACCCGGTCGAACCAGGCGACCGGTACGGGCTCGGCGCCCCCGGCGTACACCAGCCGCCGCGCGTCCGGGGTGAGCGACACCACCCCGTCGCGGTGGACGAAGAAGTCAGCCGCTGCCGCGTGCTCCGCCGCCGCATACTCCGCCGCGCCGAGCGCGCCGTACAGCAGCTCCCACAGCTCGGCCGCGTCGAGCCCGGTGGCGTGGCGGAACCGGTCGACGTCGGCCAGTTCCACGAACGCGTCGGTGGCGTCGTCGAGGTGGTAGCACGCGCGCAGCTCGGGGCCGTCGGCGAGGACCGTGGTCACCACCGCCACGTCGGCCGCCGTGAGGCCCAGGTACTCCCGCGCCACCACGTCCGGGTCGGGCCGCGGCGCGAAGCGCCGGTACAGCTCGACCGGGTCGACGTGCAGCTCGCGCAGGAGCTGCCGCAGCCGCTCGTCGCCGAGGGAGAACGGCGCCGCGAACGGGAACCGCTCCCGGGCGAGCAGCGTGAACGCCTCGGCGCTGCCGCCCTCCGCGAGCCGGCCGGCGAGGACCTCGTTGACGATGTCGAGGTACGGCAGGTCGGCGTAGCCGTCGCGGAGGTCGCGCAGGACCTCGGCGACGTCCGGCCGGCGCTCGCCGAAGCCCGCGGCGCCCGCGGGCTCGTCGGCGAGCCCGATCAGGTCGGCGAGATAGGCCGCCGGTGAGTACACCGACAGCGACTCGTCCACGGGCCGGAAGTCGAGGTCGCCGAACAGCGAGTCGTAGCTGGGCAGGGAGCCGTCCGGGTGCATGTGTCCTCCTGAGGTGTCCGGCGTCGGGGTGTCACCGGACCGATGGGAGGACGTGGCGGGCCCGTGCGTGATTCAGGCTGTCGGGTTCCCGATGTATCCCTTGCGATGTTGTGTTTGCAACGTTGATCGGGCAGGTGGGAGGAGGTGCCCGTGCCGACCTTCGGCGAACTGGACGCGATCCGGGCCCGGCCGCAGCCGGCCTACCCGCAGTACCCGGCGCTGCGCGCCGAAGCCGAGCGCACCGTGCCCCGCTTCGCCGATCCGGCCAGTCTGCACCGTGCCCCGCTTCGCCGATCCGGCCAGGCGAAGAGGCTGTACGCGCGGGAGGACCACCTGCTCGCTCGCATCCAAGCGGATCGGAGGCTGCTCAATGTGGTCCCGGAACTCGCCGATCACGATCGAAATCGCAATCCGGCCATGGTCGCGGCCGCTCTGCGGGCCAACGAGATGGTCGTCGTCTGTGATCACGATGCTTGGGCGGTCGAGTCTGCCCTGATCAGGATCGACCTGGTACCGGTGAACGACCTCGGATTTGCCGCGCCATGCGCTGCAGGTCCGGACAGATCCCCCCTGAACCCGAACGAAGATCGCGTTCGGTGGGGAAATGATGTGTCCGAACCGCAACCCCACACGAATCGGCGGTTGACGTCGGGGTAGTGGTGAAGAGGATTTCGTGAGGGCTGAGTCCTGACCCTCCGGGAGGTCGGGCTGGTCGATCGAAGCCGCGTTCCGGGGTCGCTTGACGCTGATGACGACATGCTTCCCGACGTACTTCTCGATCAGGAAGATCAGGTTCTGGCCGTCGACGAGTTGCATGCGGCCGTGTTCGTGGGCCTTCTGGCGGCCGCCGGCCGTGAACCAGGAGGTGGTGACGAGGATTCCTCGTCCCGCCTTCTTCTCCTCCATGGTGCCGGCCAGTTCGCGGATGTGGTTGACACCGACGATCGATCGTGACGTCGCCTACCGCGTCCTGACGTTCCTCGAAGATCGACGCGCAATCTACGAGGTCCAAGGTCGGGCGGTCTGGGAGCACGTCGTCGCGTCGATTCTGGAGATCCGCCAATTCCTGACCGATCGTCGCCCCAGGCGGGCGGCCGAAGGATCTATCTCGGGTCGAGGAACCCCCCGGCGACTTGCCGCCCTCCGGCGGGTTGTGGGAGAGCAGGTGGCCTTGATCGCTGTGCGGTCGTCCGCCGTACGGGCTACCGACTGGTGGATGCCGGCGAGCATCCGAATCGGGCGCACGCGCGGTGGGGACGGCGGTTACGTCGGCTGGATCCGGATCCGATGACTGCGCCGCATGTGCGGTGGATCTTCGCGCGGCGGTTGGCCGGCGAGAGTACTGCGGGGATCGCCAGGGCGCTCAACGAGCGCGGGGTGCTGCCGCCGTCGGGTCATGATCCAGAGCGGAACCGGCACCGCGCCGGCACATCCAGATCCGGGGGAAGGGCAGCGCGCAGCTCGGTCAGCGGCACGACCGCGTCGGGCCAGGCGGCCAAATCAGCGTACGCAGCGCGGATCTGGGCCTCCAGGTCGCGGGTGTCGCAGCGAGCGCCTCGTCGGTGGGCCGGTCCGGGATCGTGACCGTGGTGGGGGTGAACGAGGTGCTGGTCATAGAGCTCGGGCACCGGCTTCGGCCCGGGTCTGCCGATCGTCGCGTCGATCGCGGCCGTGCTCGGCGGCGTGGTGCCGGCCGAGCCACGCCCGGCCGGCATCACGGTCACCGTGGTGATCGACTCCTGACAAACGCTGCCGAAGAGTCGGTCAGGGGATGTTCACCGTCTTCGTGCCCTTGCGCGGCACGGCGACCGGGATTCCGGCGACCTTCATCAGCTGCGGCCCCACCACCGGCATCGTGTACCGGCCGTTGGTCACCGAGGCCATGCCCATGATGTCGCCGGTGACCGCGTTCGTGGCGATGACCCAGCCGGTGTCGTCCGGTGCGGTGCCGGTGATTGTCGCTTCGCCGGCCAGCGTCATGTCGTACGTCGTGGTGCCGCCGGCCGTCACCGCGATGCGCTGGGCGAGGTGGCGGTTGCCGACGTTGCCGGACCACTGGAGCGCCTTATCGAAGTCGGTGAACAGGAGCGGCCACTGGTACGGCCCGAGCTGGTCGATCGTGTACCGGCCGTCGGCGCCGATGTCCGCGGCCAGGTCCGTGGTTCCAGAACCCGGGTGCCAGGACAGCGGGCTGACGACGCCCCGCTTGGCCGGTACCCCGGGCGCGGTGAACACCCGGCCGGTGATGGTGCCGGCCCGGTCGAGCCGGATGGCGGGGACCGTGACGGTCTGGCCGGCGACGGCGTTGACGACCCGGGCGAGCAACTGGTTCCCGGTGCCGCCGTTGGGGCCGACCCACTGAGCGCCGTATCCGCTGCCTACCTCCGGTCGCACGAACAGCGACTTGGGCCCCGGTTCCAGGTAGCCCATCCGGATCTTCCCGGTGCTGTCGCTGCACGCCGAGAATACGTCGGGTCCGAGATTGACCGACGTGACCGACACTACGGCCAGGCACGTGGAGGGTACCGGGGCACCGGTCGCCGCGTCGCGGACAACGGTCTCCACGACGGCCGCCGGCCGCAGCGTGACTGCCACGTCGAGCGTGCCGGTGGGCGGCGCCTGAACGGTCACCTCGCCCTGGAAATGCCCGCCGGTGCTGTCCGTAACGGAGACCGTGGTCGGCCCGGTGGCGACGTCCGTCAGGACGAGCTGGCCGCTGCCTCCGCTGCACTCGCTCCGCGAGTCGGCGTTGGCGCAGAAGTCCGCGATCGCCGCACCGGTCACCGCATCCTTGGCGGTTACGCGGAGGCTGCTGGTGGGCAGGAACTTGTCGGCGAGGTCGAGCGTCGCGCCCGCGGCGACGGTGTACCTGGCCGCCGTTTCCTGGGTCTTCGATCCGACGAAGTACTGCATACGGCTGTAGTCACTGTTGGTGAACACGATCCGGTATTCGCCGGGCAGCACCTTGACGCTGAACCGCCCGGCGCTGTCGGCCGTGGTGTAGGCGCCGCCGACCGTGTCGACCGGCCATACCTGCACCGACGCTCCGGCCAGTGGGCTGCCGTCGGCCTGGCTCACCTGTCCGCGCACCGTGCCGGGCAGAAGCAAGCGCTCGTCGACGGTGAGAGCGGCGCCGTCGGCGACGGTGAACAGTGTGCCGTCGGACCGCGTCGTCTTGCCGGGCACGTACTGCTCCAGGAAGTACTCCTGGTCAGGTGCCACGCCGATCCGGTAGCGGCCCACGGGCAGCGTCAGCGTGTACCGCCCGCCGGACGTGGTGGCGTAGCCGGTGTAGCCGCCGTCCTCGGCGTACGCGCGCACCGCGGCCGAGTCGGCCGGTGCTCCCGCCGGATCGGTGATCGTGCCCGTTATCCGCCCGACAGGCACCGCGACCTCGTCCACCGTGGTCACCGCGTCGCCGGTGACGGTGTAGACGCCGCCGGAGAACGGCCCCAGCTTTCCGGGCGCCCATTGGGTCGCGTGATCCTGATGCGTGAACTCCAGGCGGTACGAACCGGCCGGCACCGACAGCGAGTAGTGGCCCGCCTCGTCGGTGGCGGCGGTCGTCACCGGGTACAGCGGGTCGGCGTTGTAGGCCCTGACCAGCGCCGAGACGATCGGCGCGCCGGTGGCGGTGGTGTAGGTACCGGCGACGGTGCCGGTGTCGGCGGCAGCGGCCGGCGTGGCCGTTCCCAGTGCGGTGAGTATGGCAATGAGCGCAGCGGCTGCGGTGCGCCGCCGGCTCCCCCCGATAAGCAGAAGCACGGTCCCCCCTGACGTCGATGGAAATCGTAGCGATAGACATCGCTGTGTCGGACCATCCGAACGGCCGAGCGAGGTCCGGGATCGGCCGCCAGGTTCAGGAATGAAGCGGCGGCTGTGTCGAGCCGGCGTGCCGGCCGGCCGGGCCGTCGCCGTCGCGCAACCGGTTTCCGACCGCGTAGGCGCAGGCGAGTTGCCCGCCGGCGTTGGGATGTAGCGAGCCGGGACAGCCTGGCGGAAGGATTCCGCAATAAGCGGTCGCCCACGTATGTTGCGGTCGAGTGTTCGCGCCGTTGTCGGTGTGCCCGGCGTATTCCTGCGCGACGGCGTGTCCGGAGGTGCGTTCCACCCACGTGAGGGTCGTATGACGCAGCCAGTGGGTGCTGATCTGCTGGGCGGCGACCCACGGCAGGTGCTGGCCGATGCGGGCCCAGAGATGGTCGTAGCGCCGGTAGGTCAGCGGGTGACCATCGCGATAGCGCGGGTCTCCTTCGCCTCGCTCGGTGTGATGCGCCACAAGGTGACGGATCAGGGTCGGCGACACCGGCTGCCACCGGGAGGTGCCGCCCTTCCCACGGAGGAAGAGCAGGCACTGATCCGCATCCACATCACGCAGCCGCAGCGCAAGAGCGCCACCACGTCGGCAGGCCGACTCGGTGTGTAGCCGCAAGATCAGGATATCCAGGCCCGGTCGTCGCCCGTGCTCGCGGTGACCTCATTGATCTCCGCCAGCCGAGACTCACCGATCGCGCGCCGAGTGCTCGGCAGCCGCCGCGGCTTGTCGACTTTCTCGCCGGATTGTCGGCCTCCTCAAACCCTCGATCTCCGACGGGCGCGGCTCATCGATCGGCCGGTCACCCCACGCCTGCGCCACCCGGTTCCAGTAGGAGCCGTAGGCCTTCCTCGTCCCCGCCGAGACCGCCGCGGCCACGACCGGGACATACTCGGCGAACGTCGGCGCCTTGGGACGCGAGGGCCGGGCTGTCAGCCGCCGCTGCCGTAGCAGTTCGGACAGCCGGGTCCGACGGGAAGAGGAGGCGGCGCTGGCTCGGTGGGGCTCGGATCCCCGGGGTCGGGCTCCTGGAATGTATGGTTGGCGGCCGGCGCGAGGTCGCCGGCGGGAGCGACCCTGGTGCCACCGGCGGCGATCACTCCCAGGAAGAGGGCGACGCCGACGGATATCGTCCCGAGGATCGCCTGACTCCGTTTGGTCATTGCTTCTCCTTCGTGTCTTCGGCCAGGTCGGGGGTCGACATGGAAGCGCCGAGCACCAGCCCTAGCTGGAAGCGGTTCTGGACGCCGTAGCGCTCCATTACGCCACGGATCGCATAGGCAACGGTCCGCTCACTGAGGCCGAGCCGGGCGGCCGCGCTGGTGTCGGTGTGGCCGGCGGCGAGGAGCGCGACGACACGCCGCTCGCGCGGCGTGAGTTGTACGGCCGCCGCTGTGGTCGACTTCGGCGGTCGGGCGTCGCTCCACCGGCTCATGAACCACGCGGCGAGGCGCTCCGCCATCGATGGTGCCGCCACCTCGAGCGCGCCCTTCGCGATGTCGTGCGGGTCCATCGGGACGATGACGGTTCGACGGTCGAAGAGGAACATCTTTGCCGGCAGCGTCGGCAACTCCCGGTACTGCATGCCGAGGTGGGTCAGCTCCAGGGTATGGGCGGCCGTGATGTCCTCCACGCTGGGCGGCACACCGAGGCTCAGCACCGTCACGTTTCGCGCGAGCAGATCGTGGTCGAGCGACGCGGATGCCTGGACCGTCGCGCGATCGAACGCCGGCTCCGGATGCATCGACAGGTGCTCGTGCCGGGTGGCGTCGACCAGGTCGCCGAGCCGCGACCGAACCCGGCTCAAGCCGTGCAGCGGGCGGCCGGTCATCCCGGCGTTCATGTCGACCCGGAGGTCCGGGTCGAGTTCGGTCAGCGTGGCGAGCCGCCTGTGGACCTTCAGCGACGCCTGGGCCGCGCGGAGTTGACGCTGGCGCAGTGCGGCCACCACGAGGGCTGGCGGCCGGGGATGCCAGATGGTCGCGTCGATACCGCGCCGACCCGGCCGCGACGCCGCACGTACCGCATTACTGTCGGCCAACTCCTCCAGCGCGACCGCGATCCGGTGCCGGCTCATGCTCAACTCACGACGGAGCGCCTCGGCATCGTGCGGTCCGTGCGCGACCAGGAAACGGAACACCAGATCGGCGTCCGGCGAGCCGCCCCAGGCGGTCAACAGCGGCACGGCGACTCCGGTGACGCTGAGGCTCCGGTCCGGCACTGCGATCTCCCCACGCATCGATCAGTCGTCAACGACACCGGGAACGTCGGCGGCCGGATCGGTAGTCTGCGCCTCACCGACCCGATCGCCGATCTCCCGGAAGATGGCACGCGCCCGTTCGTACGCGACGGCGGCCTCGGCGTCGTGGCCGAGGCAACCCTGGACCTCGCCGAGATTGTGCAGGGCGCGTGCCTCGCCGGCGCGGTCGCCGACCCGCCGGTACAGCGCGAGTGCCTCCTCGCAATGACCGGCCGCGGCGGCATGCCGGCCGGCCCAACCGTCGAGTACACCGAGGTTGACCAGCGCGTCCGCCTGGCGCCGGCGGTCCCCGAGCCGCCGGGAAATGTCGACGGCGTGCCCGAGATGCCCGGCCGCGGCGTCATGCCGCCCGGCCTGCGCCGCGACGATTCCGAGATTGATCAGTGCGTTGACGCGGCTTCCGTCGTCCCCGAGGTCGCCGGACTGCTCGGCCGCCCGCTGGAAATCCGCGGCCGCCGCGGCGCGTCGGCCCGTCTGGGCGTGGAGGACACCGAGGGCCAGACGCGTGCGTACCTCGTTGCGTCGGTCGCCGGTCTGGCGGAACCTGTCCAGTGCCAGCCGGAGGCACTGCCCCGCGGTGGCGTGTGTACCGAGCCGCAGGTGGGTGACGCCCAGGCCGTACCACGCATGCGCATGCGCGCTCCGGTCACCGATCTGCTCGGCGGCGTCGCGCGCCTGCGTGTGCACGGCGATCGCGTCGGTATACCAACCGCCGCTGTCGAGGTGATCATGCAGCACGGCGGCGAGCCGGACGGCATGGGTGGGCCAGCCGTGTGCCGCGGCGTGAGCCACGACGCGGACGAGAGTGCGGCGTTCGACGTCGAGCCAGTGGCGACCGGTGTCCGGGCGTTCCGCGGCCGCCGACCCGGCGGTGACGTAATGGTCGAACAGCCGCTGTAGCGCTGCACGGCGGTCGGACGGGTCGAGGTCGGTGGCGGCGAGGCCGGCGGCGTAGGCGCGGAGCAGGTCGTGCACGGCGTACCGGTCAGTTGCCGTGCGGTACAAGAGGTTGGCGCGGGTGAGCGTGTCGAGGGCGCGCCGGGCGGGACCGGAGGCGGTGTCGGCGAGCGCGCCGAGCGCGCAGGCATCGAGGTCGGGACCCGGGAACAGGCCGATCAGCCGGAAGGCGCGACCCGCGTCGGGCGGGAGGTGCCGGATCGACCAGGAGAACACGGCGGTGACCGCGGCCCGCGGGTCGCCACCGGCATCGAGCAGTTCCAGCCGCCGCTGCTGGTCGGCGAGTTCATCGGCGAGATCGGCCAGAGACCGGTCGGCGCGGGAGTTGGCGAGTTCGGCGACGACCCGAAGCGCCAGCGGCAATCGGCCGGACCGTTGGACCAGCGCCGCCATGCCGTCGGGTTCGGCACGGCCACCGACCAGCCGGTCGAGCAGAGCGCGCGCGTCGCGGGCCGGCAGCAGGTCGAGGTCGAGGCGCTGGGCGCCGTCCCGGGCGACGAGCCCGGCCAGGCTGTCGCGGCTGGTGACGACCACCGCGTTGGTGCCCGTTCCGGGGAGCAGCGGGCGCACCTGCTCCACACTTGCGGCGTTGTCCAGGACGATCAGCATGCGGCGACCGGAGACCTCGGTACGGAACCGGGCCGCCCGCTCGTCCAGCCCCGCCGGGATCGCCCTCCCGGCCAGGCCGAGCGCGGTCAGGAATCCGGCCAGTGCCTCGGTGGCGACCATCGGCTGGTCGGGGTCGTACCCGCGTAGGTTCACGTACAACTGCCCGTCGGGAAACCTGCCGGCCACCCGGTGCGCCCAGTGGACCGCAAGGGCAGTCTTTCCGACACCGGCGGCCCCGGTGATCACCGTCGCAACGGTTCGTCGGTCGTCGGCCGACACGATCGTGTCAAGGTGCCGAAGTTCCTCGGTCCGGCCGGTGAATTCACCCGGGTCGGCCGGTAGCTGCCGGGGCACGGACGACGCGGACACCGCCGGTGAGTCGGCAGGGTCGGTCGAGCGCTGACGGTCGGCCGCGGAGCGGCGTTCGGCCAGGATGGCCCGCTGCAGGTCCTGGAGGCGGCGGCCGGGCTCCAGGCCGAGCTCGGCGGTCAGGACGGTACGGGCGCGCCGATAGGCGTCGAGAGCGTCGGCGCGACGGCCGGACCGGTGTAGGGCCAGCACCAGGTGCTCCCACAGCCGTTCCAGCAAGGGATGAAGCGCGACCAGACGCTCCAGCTCACCGATGATCTCGTCATGCCGACCCAGGTACAGCTGGCCGGCCGTGTAGTCCACCGTAGCGGCGAGCCGGGCCCGTTCCAGGGCGGCGACGTGGCCGACAATCGTCGGACCGACGGGAACGTCGGCCAGCGCCGGTCCCCGCCACAGTGCCAGCGCCTCGGACAGGTCGTTGACGGCTCGTTCCCCGTCGCCATCGGCCAGGCTCCGCCGACCCGACGCGACCAACCGGTCGAAGATCAGCGCGTCGACGTCCTCGGCGCCGGCCACAAGCTCATACCCGCTCGGCTGGGTGAGCAGAGCGGACCCGGCCACCGGCGCGCTGTCCAGCAGCCGTCGTAGCCGCAGCACGTATCCCCGGAGAACGGGACCGGCGGCGGGCGGTTGCCGCTCGCCCCAGATCTCGTCGATGAGCCGGTCGGTGCTCACGACCCGGCCGGGCTCGATCAGGAGCATCGACAGCACCACCCGTTGCTGCGCGGCGCGGACCGGCGACCAGGTCTCACCGTTCCACACCCGCAGCGGTCCGAGCAGCCGGAACCGCACGACCGGCCTCCTTCACTGTCGGCGTCCTGACGATGTCGCCCCATGTGAATACGTGCATACGTCTAGCAAACGGCGAGCCTACGGACAAGACCTAGCGTTCAGTTCGCCCTACACCGAACGGGCCCGGCGGCGACGCCGAACGGAACGGACGGTGACAACGACGCGACCCAGGTTGGAGGTGAACAGTGACCCAGCACCGGTGGCACAAGCCGCAGATGGTTCGGACCGAATTCGCGGCACAAATGAGCTGTGCGTGCGCCTGCGGGATGTTGGTAGGCGCGGGCAGCGGTAACGGCGACACCCCGCGGGACCCCTGCGGATGCTGAGTGGGCCCGCTCCGCACCGGATCTCTGACGCAACAGACCGTGGGGGTGGCCGTTCGGCCGCTCCCACGGCTCGAACTCGTGTTTTGGAGTACCCATTGAAGCTCAGCGAAGTGTGGCCCGACCTTGTCGTACCCGATGATCTTGTCTATTTCCGGGGGCCCGACCGGACCCTGGTGGCCAACCCGGCGCTGGCCGCGTGGACGACCCTTGACGATGTCGAGATGGCGATTCTGCGGGCCCTCGCCCGTGGCCGGGCCGCGCCGCCGATGCCGGTCGCCACGGTCGAGCGGACGTTGGGGAAGTTCGTACTGCAGTGGCTCGTCCACCTCCCCGGCCGCGTTCCGCAGGTGCGCGCGCCGGAGCCGACGCTTCGGATGGTCTACTACGCGATCACGGACGGATGCAATCTGCGGTGCCCGTACTGCTACGCGTCGTCCGCCCGCCGGTTGCCGGGAGAGTTGGCGCACGAGGAGTCCATCGATCTCGTGGATCAGGTCGCCGCCTTCGGCGCCCGCCTGATCATCTTCACCGGTGGCGAGCCCATGCTGCGCAAGGATCTGTTCACTGTCGCCGCGCACGCTCGCGGCCTCGGACTGCGCGTCAACATAATCACCAACGGAACCCGCGTTCTGAACGAGTCGATCGCGCGCCGGGTTGCCGAGACGTTCGACGAGGTCACCGTCAGCCTCGACGGCGGGACCGCCGAGACGCACGATCCGACCCGGGGCGAGGGCAGTTTCGCGTTGACCGCGCGGGCCTTGGAACTGCTCAACGACGCCGGCGTGGTTCCCACCATCAACCACGTGGTGACCTCGGACAACGTCGGCCTCGTCGACCAGTTCGCCGAGTTCATCGGGCGCCTCAAGGTGCGGCAGGTGCGACTCATGAGCCACACCGAGATCGGTCGCGGTGTCGGCGACGGGTTGGGCTTCACGTTCGGCGACTACATGACAGTCCAACGGTTCTCCTGGACGCATCCGCTGGCCGGCAAGATGCTGACCGACGGCCCGAAGGCGGCCGCCAAACCCTGCTCGATCCGCGGCAACTGCGGGCTCGGCGGCAACGAGATCTACGTCAACTCGCTCGGCGACGTGTACCCGTGCAAGCTCATCACCGACCGGCCGCACAAGGCCGGCAACATTCGCGAGCAACCCCTCGCTGAGATCTTCGCGTCGCCCGTGCTCGCGGATCTGCGCGGCAGCAGCGTGTTCCACGGCACCAACCTGGAGGACTGCCACCGGTGCTACATCCGCGGGGCATGCGGTGGCGGCTGTCGCGCCTTTCACGCGGCCCAGTCCGGCGACGTCAAGCGGAACAGCCGCGCGCACTGCCGGATCCTGCGGCACTCGATGATCAGCAGCATGTGGCGGGCGAGCGGCTATACCGGCGCCGACCTGATGAACCACCAGGAGGACATGATGACGCCACGGTTGGTTCGCGACGACGAGGTTCATCCGGTGCACGAGGACTGGCGCACCGATGGCCGCCGTCTGCTCCCGGTGCTGACGTGAGGAGCCGGCGATGACGCTGAGCGTGGCCGACAACGTGGTCTGGATCGACTCCGACGACGAGGTGCGCCTGTACGACGCCGAAAGCGGCGAGTTCCGGACCCTGAACGACAGTGCCGCGCACATCTGGCGACTGGTCGCCGACGGACGCAAGACCGACGAGATCGTCGCTGAACTGAAGGTCCGGTTCGCCGCCGACGACGAGCACGAGGCCGGGCTCATCGCCCGCGACGTCGTCGAGTTCATCGCGACGTTGCGGGACGCCGGACTCATTCACGACGAAAGCGACGTGGTTGCGCGATGAAAGCCAGCGGTACCCCACATGTGATGCTCGTGCGGGCGGCGCTCCGGCGCACCGGCCGCGCGCAGGTGTTCGTCACCGGCACCAGCATGTTGCCGACGATCCAACCGGGAACGCGGGTGACCATCACCGCCCGGCCGTTCGAGGCGGTGCGCACCGGCGACGTCGTCGCGTTCGCTCTCGGGCCGGACATCTTCGTGCACCGCGTCGTCGATCGCGACCGGAACCGGCTGGTGACCCTCGGCGACAACATGCCACTACTCGACCCGCCGGTCCACGCCCAGGCGTTTCTGGGCCACGGCGAGGGGATCGCGGACCCGGTGGCGCGGCCCGTGGGCGGCGACATCCCGGCCACCGACCTCACAGATACGACGATCTGGTGTCCCCGGCCACCGTCGGACCGGTCGCCGGTGCAACGGCTGGCGGTGCTCGGGGCCACCGTGCGCACCGCCGACCCGCACGCGTTCGGGCCGACGGCGGCCCCCCGCGGTGGGCGGATCGCGGTGTCCGGGTTCGGGGCCGGTACCGTGTCGCAGATTCCGGCGCTCATGCGTGCCGTCGACGGACCGTGTCACCTGCTCGTCGGATACCGGTTCGGCCGGCCCGAAGACACCGGATGCCTACCGCCCGACGTGGCTGACCACCACGTCCGCCCCGCCGCACCCCTTCGGGAGGTCTCGCTGGAGGCGGCGCTGAATACGATTGCCGGGGTCTTCGGCGGTGGCCGTGTCAGCGACGGGCTGGTGAGTGCGCGATGACACCCGCGGTAACCGTCGTCGATGCCGTGAAGCGGTACCGGGACAGCGACCACAACGCGGTCGACGGCATCACCTTCGACATCCAGACTGGACAGGTGGTGGGCATCCTCGGGCCCAACGGCGCCGGGAAGTCCACGTTGATCAAGCTGATCTGCGGTGTCATGCCACCGACGAGCGGCGCGGTCGCCATCTTCGGCGCGGACCCCGCCGACTACCGGATCCGGCGCGACCTCGGTGCTGTGCATCAGACCACCTCGTTCGACATGATGCTGCCGGTGCTGGACAACCTCCGCATCGCCGCCGCGTTCCGGGGTCTGCGCTGGCAGTCGGTCAGGTCGCACGTCGATTCGTTGCTGGCCGCGTTCAACCTGGTCAGCTGCGTCGATCAGTTGGTGTTCACCCTTTCCGGTGGCCAGCAGCGAAGGCTTCAGGTGGTGCGTGCCCTGCTGCGGGTGCCGCGTCTGCTGCTGCTCGACGAGCCGTCCGCCGGCATGGATGTCGCCGGACGCCGACTGGTGTGGCAGCTTCTCGACGAAATCACGGCCGGGTACGGCACCACCGTGCTGTGGACGAGCCACAACATCGACGAACTCGAACGCAAATGCGAGCAGGTTCTGGTCATCAACCGCGGCCGGCTGGTGGAGTATGCCAGCCCGACCGAACTCGTCGACCGATTCGGGCAGAGTCATCTCGCGATCCGTCCGGCACTGGCCGACCACGGGCCGCGGATCGTCGAGTTCGCTGCCTGCGCGGGGTTGCACGGCGAAGCCGGCACCGGCGTGGTGCGGCTGTCCGGGCCGGATGTCGCCGACCGGTTGCCGGGGCTGCTCGCGACGCTGTGGGAACACGGGGTCGGCGTCGTCTCGGTCGAAGTGAGGCGCACGTCGTTGGAGGATGTGTTCATGAAGTTGACCGCGGAGGAAGCCGACCGGGAGGAAGTGGGGAGCGTCGCATGACCACCATCGACGTGGCGTCCATGCCGAACAGCGGGACACCGTGGAAACGCGGGGACTTCGCCGCCACGCTGTACCGCGAAACTCTTCTCCTCACGAACAATCGGACCAACCTCCTGCTGGCGGTCACGCCGACCATCATCTACATCGTGCTGTTCTCGACGTCGTTGAACAGGCTCGTGCCGAATGTGCGCTACCACGACCTGACGATCCCGTATCACGACTTCGCCATTCCCGGGCTCATGTTCTCCTCGCTCCTGGCCGCGTCGTCCAATGCGGCCACGGCGCTGTTCCAGGAGCGGATGGGCAACATGACGGTGGAGCTGTGGACGACCCCGTTGCGGCGGGGGCGGTACATTGCCGCGAAGCTGTTGGCCGGCGCCGTACTGGTGATCGTCCAGGCGCTCGGAGCGCTCGCCGTCTCGGCGCTGCTGTTCCGGACCACCTGGCCGGTGGACCGCTGGGCGGCGCTGCTGACGGGCGCCCTCGTGGCGTCGTTCGCGTTCAACGGCATCTACCTGCTGCTCGCCCTGTACGTGCACGACTTCCAGCGGTTCATCGTGCTGGTGAATGTCGTCACGCCGATCCTGCTCTTCGCCAGTCCGTCGTTCTACCCGGCGGCCCAGATGGCACCACCGCTGCGCTTCCTCTCGAACTTCAACCCGGTGACGTACGGCGTCTCGGGTCTGCGCGACGGCCTCGTCCTCGGCTTCGGCTCCGCGCTGCCCGCCATGCTGCTGATGGCTTGCGTGGCTGTCATCACGGGCCTGATCGTCGGTCGTGCCCTGCGGCGACGAGCCCAGGACGTCTGACGGAGCGGACAAGTCTCCCATGGCGAGCGGGTGCAGAAAGGTGCAGTTCGGCGACAACGCCCGCTCCGCCCGGTGAACTGGCTGCCATGGTCGAAGTACGGGTCCTCGATCCAGTCGAAATGTGGCGACCGGGCCGACAGGTTTCACCGGAGCATGTACTGAAGCCCCGCGAAAGCCTCACCACCGACTCATTGATCGCACTCGACGACCTGATGGAGGTCGAGCTGCGGCCCGCCTGCCGGCACCACGGCGCAGCGGGGGAGTTGCTGGAGCAGATGGCCGCGAGTCGGGAGGGGCACCGGCTCGCCGCCCGACTCATCGTCGCCCTGCACGGTCTCGGCAGGACGAACGACGCATCGGAAGTGCCGGCCGTCGCCCGGCGCCCTGCCGTCCACCGACGCGCCGGGTTGTGGGTCTGGTCGATTCCGCCACGGTTGTAACGGATGCCGGGCCTGGAGGGTCGGCGCTCACGAATCGCTGCAGATCTCTGCACCGATAGCCGGACGCTTCCCGCTCCGGGGCGCCCGGCGTCGTCGCGTTCTCGCCGTACGCGACCGCCTGCACCCGCTGGGCCACGAGCACCTCCTCGGCGATCCGTGTGAACAGCTCGTCCTTGCAGTGGAAACACCGGTCGGGGCCGTTGCGCCGGTACCCGGAGCGGTCACCCTCGTTGGTGTGCACCTCGACGACCGGGACCCGATGTGGCGGGCGACCCGGTGCGCGGCGGCGGCCAACTGCAGGCGCTACTTCCAGTTTTTCGCCGTCATGGCGTCGAGTTGTGGCTGCCCGAGTTCGGCGGTGCGGTCGACGAGGCGGATCCGGTCCATCAGGCGGTTTTACTGGTGTTGGGCTGTCAGTCGCGGCGAGAGGTCATCGCCGTCGACGCCCACGAACCGGTGATCGACCCGGCCACGTTCGACCTCGCCCGGGAGATCCTCGTCGAACGCCCCACGCATCGACGCGGACGCCCTCGACGCCAAGTCCTCGAAGCCGTCCAGGACTTCAGTATGAGGCTCATTGCGTCCCGGCGGCCACGACATGTGCCTATCCTGGCCGTAAGCCTCGTCGGCGTACGCGAGCCGAACCTTCTCCTCGTCCGGACTCCCGCCCCTCTCGTCCAATCAAACCCAGCAGAACCTACTTTTTCAGGTCGAAGTAGCCAGATTCCCACCTTCAGTAGAGGCGAATGTAGTCGATGTCGAACGGCCCGGCGTTGATCGACGGATCGAGGCGCAGTCGGCGGATCGTGCCGGTCCAGGCCGGATTCTGTCCCATGTCGACCGTGTAGATGGTGTAGTCACCGTCGACCTTCTTCGTCTGCCAGGTGACCCTCTTCGCCCCGTTCCACACCGGGTCCGAGCTGGTGACGAAGAAGAACTCACCCGCCGCCGAAGCGGTTCCGTTCCTGGCGCGGATCTCGATGTGGCGCACGGTTCGCGCGTCGAGGTTGAGCGAGTCCGGCGAGTGCATGAATGGGTCGTTGCCGCTCGACCGCAGTTTCAGCGAGCCATCCGTCATCGTGCCGGTGAGCTGGCTCGTCAGCGCCCAACCGTCCATCCGGCCCGGATCGACGGTGTCGTTGAACTCCCAGGATCTCGCATTTGCCGGGTAACCGATCGTCGGGACCCAGCTGACAGGGCCAGGGTTGACGCCGGCATCGGTGGACACCTCGAAGCGGATGACGTCGCCCTTGGCCACCGGCAGACGGTGGATGTCGGTGACGTTTCCCTGCCGGTCGCCCGAGGCGATCCGGCTCGGACCCCACACGGTCGCGCCGTTGACTGCGATGCGTGCCGTCACGTCCTTGCCGTCGGGTGCGGACTTGAGCGCGCGGCCGCGCACGGTCACCGTTCCCGGCTCCTGAGCCGTCCAGGCACGCGCCACCCGGCAGTCGCCGCATGCTGCTGGCTGCTGCTCGAACCGCGTCACCGAGGCTCCCGACGGGTGGCGCCAGGCACCCGTGCCCTGGTCGAACGTCAGGTTCGACCATGCGCTCCCGTTGTCGCCGTACTGGTAGGTCCAGCCGTTTGCCGACTGGTCGCCGCGGAACTGTTGCGCTGCGTGGAAGCCGGATCCGGGTGAGGCCAGCGTCGCGTTGTTCGCCACCGCGAACCCAGTGAAGTCGCCGCCGTGACACGTGTTGAGGAATCCGGTCGGCTCGACGTAGACGTTGTCGCGGATGGCACCGGTCGGCTTGCTCTGGTTGTTGCCGCGGCTGATCGCCCCGACGCACGGAGCCCGCCTCGACGTCGCGTTGTTCACGAAGTAGTTCCCGCTCACCTCCGTGTTTGTGCTGAAGTCGGAGGGACCCCAGATCGCATGCAGGGCAACCGCTGGCCCGGCATTGTCGGCCAGGAGGTTGTTGCGCACCCGCACGTTCTCGAGCTTCGTCTCGAAGTTCACGGCGACCTGGTCCGGAGACCCGGTGTCGGGAACTGCGGTGATCATCGAGTTCACGATGGAGATATTGCGCACCCGGCCGAGGAACACGGCGGCCGTGCCGGTCGGGGTGTGGCACGCGGCCTCCCGCGTGAGAACCGAGTTCAGCACGACCGTGTCCCGCACGTTCACCAACCGCAGACCCTCGCAGCCGCTCGACCGGCCGGCGCCGTTGTCGTCGTGGAGGTTCAGGCGGTTCAGTTCGACGTCGCGGACCAGGCCGTCGCCGGAGGTGCCGTCGAGCGGCGCGGTGAGGCCGTTGCACCAGTCGAACGAGACGCTGCTGTCGTTGCGTGTCCCCTCGACGTTCGTGATCCGCACCTTGCGTAGGGCGTAGTCCGATGCGCCGAACGGCGGCGGGGTACCGGTGATCTCGATGCCCGCGGAGATGTGCACCCGGTCGTTGACGGCGCAGTCGCCGCCCCGGATGCCGGTGATGTCATGCAGGTACAGGTCGCTGAGGGTCAAGTTCTCGCGACCGAGTTTGGTGACGAACACCAGGATGCCGACACCGGCGTTCCCGACCTCGAGGTTGCTGATGCGCCAGTGCGACGGATTGTCCAGCCTGACCCCGCGGTCCTTCACGTCGCCATTGCGGATGATGCTCGGCCGCGGTCCGTCTCCGTACGCGTCGACTACAACGGGTGCGCCCGCGCTGCCAGTCCCGCGCAGCGACAGCTGCTGGTTCCACGTCGCGCCCCGGGCGAGGAGAACTTTGTCGCCGGGTCCGAAGCCGGTACCGGCACTGCGGGTGTTGACGGGCATGAAGTCGCACCACGGGCGGGACGGCGACGTGCCCGGGGCATCGTTGCTGCAGGCTCCACCCGCACGGTTGTCGACGAAGTACGCGGTTCCCTCGTCTGCCGCGTCCGCGGACAGCGACATGACGCCCTGGAGGATCAGAAATCCCTGCAGAAGTGCCAGTACGATGCCCGCTACCAGGGCTTTCTTGCTCACCGGAGGACCCTCTCCTCATAGCTGACCCGTAGCCGATCGGGCCCCCGGCACGATACAGAATGCGGCTGGCGGTGGACTCACGCGCCGCTGTCTCGCGTCACCGCCCGTACGTCACGCCGATCTCCGCCCACACACGGTCGAGGGGTCGTCATCACCGACAGCGTCTCGGCGTGGGGCATCAGCGGGCTTTCCAGCCGGCCGGCCCGCAGGCATTCGTGTATCTCGGCCCGCTTGCGGTTGACCGGCGGACCGTTGTCACTCAGCTCGGCGGTGATCCGCGGGGCCCCGTAGGTGCCGTCGAACGCCCTGTGCACGGCCGTGATCTGACCGGCCAACGCACGATCGGCGGCGTCACGAGCAGCCCGCGCCGTGGCGGTAGACCGCCAGTAGTAGAGACTCGACCGGGCCACCCCGAC
>NZ_BOPG01000124.1 GCF_016863635.1 Virgisporangium aurantiacum
AGGTGGCGATGGCCGTCGCCGAGCAGATCGCGCGACGCGCAGGCACCAGCTTTCTCGTAGCTGCACTTGCTGCCCACGGACTTGCCACCTCTGACAGGGTCTTCGACCCGAAGATCTCAACCATTCCGGCCAGCGTCAACGAAGCTGTCGACAAGTGTCTCGACTCCCTACCCGATCACGAACGCACAAAGGTCCGCGGCCTGCTCGCCGCGTTGGCCTACGCCCGTGGAATAGGCGTTGACGACCGGACCTGGCTGAGGTTCGCCGAATCGCTGGGCTACCTGGTGATGTCCTCCGATCTGGATCGGTTGCGCGACTCCACCGCTGCGGATTACTTGCTACAGACCAGCGTCAACGACCACGACGGACCAGTAACGCGGCTCTTTCACCAGGCTCTCGTCGAGGATCTCCTCGCGTGGCGGGGCGACCGCCGGACCCTCGATGAACGAGCCGTATTCACTGTGCTGACAGCGGAGGGCTGGTCCAGGGCCAGCCATTACGTCCGGACACACGCGGCGGAGCACGCCGTCGGGGCCGACCGGCTCGGCGAACTGCTGCTAGAACCGCAGTACCTCGCTATTGCCGACATCGACAGGCTCATGGCACTTCTACCTATTCGTCCACCGGCCGCACTTGTGCCACCAATTGCTGTACTCCGGCGCGCCGCCGTCCGGATACGGCGCCTACCGCCCGACCGGCGCATGGCAACGCTTGCACTGACCGCCGAGCACCTCGGTTTCCGGGAACTCCGCCAGCGCTTCGCCGATGTGTTCCCGGGTCGCTTCCGCCCCCGATGGGCTCACAGCCTCGGCAGCCCGCATCAACAGCTCGACGGCACGTTCGACATCGCCTGGGCGGTGGCCGTCGGCCGGCTTGGTCATCGTGACGCGGTCGTGGCGGTGGGACGCAACGGTCAGATGCGGATCTGGGACGACAGCGGCCAGCCGCTCGCGTCGCTGAACACGGGCGAGGGACCCGGCCTTGCGGCGATGGCGGTCGGGCGACTCGGCGGACGGGACGTCATTGCCACCGCGGGATCCAACGCGACAGTGCGTCTATGGGACGAGGAGGGCAATCCGCTCGGTGATCCGCTGCACGGTCACACTGATTCGATCACCGCACTCGCCATCGGCCGACTCGGCGGTCGGGACGTGCTCGTCTCGGCAAGCGAGGACCGGACCGTCCGAATCTGGGATGCCGACGGTCAGCCAGTCGGTGAACCGCTGCACGGCCACAAGCGCTGGGTTCAGACGGTCGCGCTCGGACGGTTCGGCGGCCAAGACTTCATCGCGTCCGGTGACAGCGGCGGAAACGTGCAGGTCTGGGCCGCCGACGGACAGCCGTTCCTGCAACCAATAACGACCGGGCATGAGCGCGTCAACGTCCTCACGATGGGACGGCTGGACCACACCGACGTGATCGTCACGGGATGCAACTTCGACGAGCAGATCCGTTTCTGGGACAGGAGCGGTCGTTTGGTCGGTACAGGCACCGGAAACAGGCATGGCCGCATCGCGCTGGCCCTCGGATCGGTTGATGGCCGAGAGGTCCTCGTGACCGGCGACCACGACGCCGTCCGATTGTGGGACCGGCCCGGCCGACAGTGGGGTGCGTCACTCAAGGGACACACCAAAGGAGCATGGGCCGTGGCCGTCGGACGACTCAACGGGCGCGAGGTCATTGTCTCGGGCGGGGGCGAAGGAACGGTACGAATCTGGGACAACTTCGGCGACATGGCCGGCGAGCCGATGGAAGGCCACGACCAGCCGGTAACTACGCTGGCCGTCGTCGGCCAAGGCGAGGAAGCGGTGCTGCTAGCGTCTGATCGCGGCATGGCCCACCGCTGGTCGGCCGACGGCCGGCCGTTCAAGTCCGACCTCAGACAGGCCCTTCCCGCGGCCGTGGCGTTGACGAGCGGACAAGTCGCAGGCCAGGACGTCATCGTCGCAGCCAGCTATGACGGCCAGCTCACTGTCCAGGACACAGGCGGCCGGCTCGTACGCCTTCCTGTCCCAACCCGTCACCGCGAGTTTGTCGACACCGTGGCGATATGCCGCGACGTCGTAGTGTCAGCCGCCCATCGGGACTTGTTCATCTGGTACGCCGACGGTCAGTCCGCGTCCGTCTCGTTTGAAGGGAGCGCCCACTTCGGCCTCACTGCAATGGCGATCAGCCACGACACGATCGTTACGGTAAGCGGGAGAGGGCAAATGTGTTCGTGGAACACCGCCGGTCAACGCTTGAGGGTCCTCATCCAGCAAGATCATGACCTCGCAAACACGCTGGCAGCGGGCACCATCGGGGGGCGTGACGTGATCGCGTTCGGACGCGGCTCGGCCGTGTGTTTGCTAGGCGCCGACGGCGACATCACTGTGGCATTCGATTCGCCGTCGGACGAGTCCATCTGGATCACAAAGCTGGCCGTTGCACGGCTCGACGACGAAGACGTCATAGTCGCCGCTCTCTCAGACGGGCGGATCCGAGTCGGTGTTCCGGCGACGACGGACGTCCATACCGTCGACCTGCTCGAACGGCCCCGCGCAATCGCAGTGGTACCACCGAACTCGCTGTACGTCGCCAGTGACCGGGCGCTAATCCGATTGGACCTGAACCTGCCAGGTGGCGATCCCGGCCCCGACCGGGCATGACCCCGTGCAGGTTCGGCGCCACGCGCGCAATACTGTCTTGCAGATCTGTGACATGCCCTGCCGCAGAGACAAACCTGAACGGCTTGATCGCCTCGCACGTACGATGAGCAGCGGCGACATGGGGCACGGCCTGCAATTTCAGCGTCCACATCCGTTGCAGGTTGGTCGTTCAGCGCGCCTCACGCAAGATCGTTGTTCGCGGCTGGCGCGGCAGCAACCGACTCGATTGGTGTCGATCAGCTACTGGGTGCTGACGCTGGGTTTGTTTGCCAGTGGGCGAGGTCGTGGTGGGTCAGGGTGGGCGTGATCTGAGCCGAGGACTCGCTCGTAGTTCTTGGTAGCTGCCTGAGGGCGATTGCGGCGGCGGCCGGGTAACCAGCGTCCCCGCGCCAACCGGCGAGACAGTGGCGGGTGGTCAGGGTGTAGGGGGATCCGGGCCGAGGATTCGCTCGTCGTCGTCGGCGTCGTTCGGCGTGAGCTCAGCGCTACCTATGTTGCAGTGGCTATCTCGGTCGGCGCTGCCAGTAAGCGAGGCTGCTGCGGGTGGTCAGCGTGTCGGGGTGGTCGGGGCCGAGCACCCGTAGGCGGTCGGCGAGTAGCTGTTCGAAAGCGGTGACGGCGCCGGCTGGATCGCCGGTCTTGCCCCGCCAGTGGGCGAGGTTGCCGCGGGTGGTCAGGGTGTCGGGGTGGTCTGGGCCGAGCACCCGAAGTTGATCGGCGAGCAGTTGTTCGAAAGCGGTGACGGCGCCGGCTGGATCGCCGGTCTTGCCCCGCCAGTGGGCGAGGTTGCCGCGGGTGGTCAGGGTGTCGGGGTGGTCTGGGCCGAGCACCCGTAAGCGGTCGGCGAGCAGCTGCTCGAACGCGGCGGCGGCGCCGGCCGGGTTGCCCGCCTTGCCCCGCCAGCGGGCGAGGTTGTTGCGGGTGGTCAGGGTGTCGGGGTGGTCGAGGCCGAGCACTCGTAGCTGATCGGCGAGTAGTTGTTGAAGGGCGGTGATGGCGGGCTGGAAAAGGCCCGCTTCGCCGAGGCTTCGTGCGGCGCGGAACAAGATCCGGTTTCCTTCAGGAGTGAGGAGTGCATCCGCGGTGTGGTGGTACAGGGCGGTGGTGTTGGCTCGAAGGATCTGGGCGTAGGTGGTGTCGCGTTCGACGTCGGGCCAGATCGCCAGGAGCGCGTTTGCGGCTGCATGAGCGGCTGAAGCGAGCGCCTCAGGGGTGAGCTGGTCGCGGGTGACGTGTTGGACGAGGGCATGGACCCGCACACTGCTGCGGTCGCGATCGTGGGTGAGCAGGTTGAGCCGATGCAACGTGTGCAGGCCATCAGCGACAGCCTGTTCACCAACTGCGACGCCGCCGAGGTGAGCGGTGAGATGGTCCCGGATCGGCGTGGTGATGAACAGATCGGCGGGGATGGTGTTGGGGTCGAGCAGCGCGGCAATTACAAGAACAGCGGAGGCTAGTGCGCGGGGTGGAGTGTTGTCGGCGGCGGTGATGGACAGGGCCCAGGTGGAGGCGACGGTGTGTTGGTGTTCGTCGGGGAGGCCGTCTTCGGCGGGAAGCAGGTCGGTCAGGCGCCGTTGGTTGGCAAGCTGCTGCTGGTAGGTGGTGCAGTCAATGCGCCGCTCGCGAATGTAGGCGGCCGCCTGCGCCAACGCCAGCGGCAGGTATCCGAGGGCAGCCGCCAATTCTTGAAGGTGTTCGGGTGGGGTCAAGGTTTCGATGGCGTGAGTCAGGTAGGCGACCGCTTCATCCGGGGTGAACAGGCCAACCTCGATGAGTGTGCGTCCCTGGGCTTGCAGAGCAGCGTCACGGCGGCGAGTCGTGACCACCGTACAGCCGTTGCTGTTGGTCGGTGGCCACCAGCCGGTGGCGTCGGCTGGGCGGTCGAGGTTGTCCAGTACAACCAGCCACCGCTGGTCGGTGCGTTCCAGCCAGCCCAGTAGCCGGGCGGCGGCCGGTTCCGGCTCCACCTCCGGCTCAGCGACCCCGACCGTGCGAGCGGTCTCGGCGTAGGCGGCTACGATCGCGCCCCGGTCGGACGCGGTGACCCACACCAAAAGGTCCAACTCGTCGCTGAGCCGGCGGGCGAACTCTGCCGCCAACTGAGTTTTACCGACCCCACCCATCCCGGACAGCACCTGCGTCAGAACCGCGGTGCGCCCCGCCTGGGCCGCCCGCGTCAACGCCTCGGCGGTGGCCCGGTGCTGAAACCACGACGCCGGCAGCGGCACTCGCCCGATCTGCAACACCCCGCCGGCCGCCGCCCGCCGTGACGCCTGCTCGCGGCGGGCCTCGATACGGTCGAAGACGAACGACACCAATGCCAACGCCACACCAACAAGCCCGGCGACCCACCCGGCTTGCTCGAAACCCTGCCACCCGAACCGGGGCAGGCGCTGCCCGGCCGGCTGCCACCATGTCCAGAGCGCGACCAGGCCACACGCCACCGCGAAGACGGCCAGAACGACCAGCTTGCGGGAGCGGCACCGCCGCCGAAACACCCGAACCACCCGACCATCATCGACGGTAACCACCACCAAACCGAAGGTGGCCAATATTCGCGTTCTGATAGGCGCCACTTGTGAAGTAGCGTTACCGCCTTCACTGGCGCTGGCCACCGGGTTAGGGTTCGCTCGGACCCGGCGTGGGTTGCAAAGCGTTCGTCCGCCGCGAGGGCGGCAGGTGCGCTGGACAGTGCTCTACCGGCGATCGTCGCCTGGGGCGCTGGCTACGAGTAGCGGTCTCCGGGGTCTGGTTCGTCGACGATGACCGTTCCGTTGCGGCGACATCCGGCGGAGCACTCCGCGTGTGAGACCTCTGCACGGAGCGAGTTGAGAGCGACCTGGAGCTGACGGATGTTTCCCTTCCTGTTGTACGTGGCAGACATCGGACGCGCTGACTCATTCCGCCAGATAGGTCGGACTATCGGACCGCAACCTGTCTGATTCACGGGGGTTCCACCGGACAGCCAGGTCACTGATCGTTGCGGTTCCGGTACCATATGCCTTCGATGAATATCCGGCTGCGTCTCGACGACACCGACGCCGACCTGTTCCCGTCGCTCTACCGGTGGCTGCGCGACGACGAAGTCGCCCGGGAGGCGACGATCACCCTCGCCCGGCAGCACCGGCCCACGGAAATGGGCAGCGCCGTGGAGTTCGTCGATGTCCTGCTGAGCAACGGTATAGCGCTGAGCAGCCTGCTCGTCGCGCTGGCAGCCTGGCGCGGTTCGCGTCCCCGCCCACCCGCGGTGCGCATCGAACTTGGTGACACGGTAGTACTCCTGCGAGACGACTCCTCGGACAACGTGCGCCGCATCGTCGAGGCGCTCGGTGGTGACACGGCCGGCGGTGACGCGGCCCCGCCGCCATGAGCGCCGCAATGCCTGACGCCGCTGGCTCCCGGGCGGTTCTCATCGGTGTTTCGGCATACCGCACCCTTGACGACCTGCCCGCCGTCGAGAACAACTTGACCACGCTGTGTGCGCACCTGACCGATCCGACCCAGTGGGGGCTGCCCGCCGATCAGTGCCACACGTTGCACCAGCCGGACAGCGTGGACGCCGTGCTTGACACGTTGCAGCGCGAGGCACCCGTCGTCACCGACACCCTGCTGGTCTACTACGCCGGCCACGGCCTCGTCGATGACCACGATGAGGACGAGTTGTACCTGGCCCTGCCGCACTCCAACCCAGTACGTCCGCACCGCACGGCAATCCCGTACAGCTGGTTACGGCGCGAGCTAATCGAGGCCACCGGCGCGCGGCAGAAAGTCGTGGTCCTGGACTGCTGCTACAGCGGCCGCGCCTTGCACCGGTGGATGAGCGGCGACGGCGTGGGCGACCTGGGAAACCTGCTCGACATCCACGGCACCTGCGTACTGACCGCTACCGCGCGCACTCGCCGGGCGCTGGCACCCGCTGGCGAGACGCACACCGCGTTTACCGGCGAGCTGCTCGATCTGCTCCGGCAGGGTGTCACGCAAGGTCCGGAGTTGCTCGACCTGGAAACGATCTACCGCCACCTGGACCATAGGCTGCGCTCTAAGGGCCGGCCCCTACCAGCGCGGGGCCAACTCGACCATGGCGGCATGGTCGCGCTCGGCTGGAACGTGGCTCATCCAAGTCACCAGCTGCGCGAGCTGCGGCAGGTACGCACCGACCTGGACGCCGTGCGGGCCGAGCGGGACGAGCTGCGCAGGCTCCTCGAAGTCGCGGGTAAACGCGCCACCGACGAGGCGGAGCAGCAGATCGCCGCGGCCCGACGGATCCGATCCGAGGCCGAGGCCGAGGCGGCCCGAGTCCTAACCGACGCGAACACGGAAGCCGCCCATCTCCGTGCCGAGGCGGACGCCGAAGCTAGCCGCATCCGCGCCGACACGGCCACCGCCGAGGCGAAGATCCGTCAACGGGCGGCCGACCTTGCCGAGCTCGAGCGCGAACTGGACCAGGTTCGGGAGGCGCTGAAGCGGAGCCAGTGGCCATTCCCCTTGCCACGTGTGCGTCCCGGGAAGGACGCATTCGTCCGGCTCGAACTCGACCTCGCCGAGACGGCCTTCGGCGTTGAGGCACCAATCACCGTGGACACCTTCTCGATGTGCGAGGCATGCTCCGGCAGCGGCTGCGCGCCGGATACACAGGTCACTGCCTGCGAAGGTTGTCAGGGTCGGGGCGACAAGCCACCAGGAAAGCCGTGCCGCCTATGCGCCGGCACCGGCTCCGTCATACCAACTCCCTGCCCCGCGTGCCGAGGCGACGGGCGGATTGAGGCCCAGCGCACGCTGCGCGTCGCGGTGCCGGCCGGCACGGACAGCGGCACCCGGATCCGGCTCGCCGAGCAAGGCGAGGTCGGTCCCGGTGGCGGAACGCCAGGGGACATCTACGTCGAGATCATCGAGCGCCGACACGACGTGTTCACCCGAACTGGCGACGATCTGCACTGTCATGTGGCGCTGCCGGCGCCCGTCGCCTTGGCCGGCACCCGGCTAATCATCAAGACACTCGATGGTCAACAGGCGGCGGGCGGTGAAGAAGAGGCTGACGGTCAGGAGGAGGTTACTGTGCCACCTGGGACCCAACCCGGCACCACCTTGCGGCTCGCCGGCCGGGGCATGCCTAACCTGGGCGGCGAGGGCCGCGGTGACCTGTTTGTCCACCTCGACCTGCGCGACCCGAAGCAGGCGCGCCTGCAACACGGCCGCAAACGGGATGACCGCAAGCAACATGGACTTTTCAAACGAATTCGGGACGCCTTCAACGATTAGATGTCGCTGACGCCGAGCTGGACTGGCAACCTTGCGTATTCGATGAGTGCGAGTTCGACCGCGACGTCGGCTCCTGGTTACTCGGATCAGCTCTGGCAGGTTCCGTTTAGCCCCTGATCGATACGGTCACGCACTGTCATCGAGTGAGCTCACTGGCCTGGCGGCGCATGTGGGCTAGGTTGCCGCGAGTGACCAGGATGTCGGGGTGATCCGGTCCCAGGACTCGTAGCCGGTCTTCGAGTAGCTGCTCGTAGGCGGCGGCGGCGCCGCTTGGGTCGCCGGCCTCTCCCTGCCATGCGGCGAGGTTGCCGCGAGTCATCAAGGTGTGCGGGTGGTCAGGGCCGAGCACTCGGAGACAGTCGTCGAGCAGCAGTTTGAGTGCGATGGCGGCGCCACCTGGGTCGCCAGCCTTGCCCTGCCAGTAGGCCAGGTTGTTGCGGGTGGCCAGGATCTGGGGATGCGTGGGGCCGAGTGCCTGCAGCCTGTCATCGAGTATCTCCTTGAGGGCGGTGGCAGCACCGTCAGGGTTGCCGGCCGCGCCGCGCCATCGCGCCAGTTGGCTGCGGACGGCGAGGATATCTGGGTGATCGGGACCGAGCATCCGGAGATAGTCGTCGAGCAGCTGTTCGAGCTCGGTGGCGGCACCGTCCGCGTCGCCGGCTACGCCCCACCAGTTGGCGACGTTTGCGCGGGTGGCGAGTGTGTCGGGATGGTCGGGACCGAAGACCCGCAGGCAATCGGCGAGCAGATGCTCAAAGGCAATGGCAGCGCCGCGGGGATCACCGGCCTCGCCCCAGCACAGGGCGAGACGGTGGCGTGTCATGAGGGTGTCGGGATGGTCGGGGCCGAGTATCCGCAGGCAATTATCGAGCAGATGGGCAAAAGCCATTGCCGCGCCGCCTGGATCACCGGCCACGGCCCGCCATCGGAGGAGGTCTATGCCGATGGCCAGGGTGTCAGGGTGATTGCGGCCGAAGATCCTCAGGGTGTCCTCAAGCAGTTTCTTGAGAGCTTTGATGGCGGGCTGGATAAGGCCAGCTTCGCCCATGCTTCGTGCCGAGCGCAGCAGCACCGGATGGATCTCCGGGCTCAGCAGGGCATCGCCGGTGCCGCCACGCAGAATAGTCGTGTTTGCGCGCAGCGTATTCACGGCAATCGCGTCCTGTTCGACGTCGGGCCAGATGTCGAGCAGTGCGTCAGCGGTGGCTCGGATCAGGGCCGTCATGTCGGTCGGCTCGATGGCCTCTCGGACGACGCGTTGTACGAGGGCGTGCATGCGCACTGTGCTCGTAGCGTGATCGACGGACGCCAGGCTGAGGCGGTGCAACACGTACAGGGTGTCGAGGGTGTCGTCGACGTCGACCCGCTGCCTGGTACGGATAGTGCAATAGCTGATGATCGCTGGATTGCCGAACAGGCCGATGGGGACGCCGTTCGGGTCGAGGAGAGCAATGATCTCGAGGAGTGGGCGGCCGTCACCGGCCGGTGCGAGCCGCTCGGCGAGATCAACTGACAGACGCCAGGTGGCGGCGACTATGGCTCGGTGCTGATCCGGGAGAGACAACGGTCTCAAATCCGTAAGCTGTTTGGCGCTGAACCGGCGCCGGTACGCCGTGCAGGTCAGATTCCGATCTGCCATGTAGGCCACTGCTTGTGCCAGGGCAAGCGGAAGGTGCCCGAGAGCTGTAGCCAATCCATCAGGGTCATCGTTTAGCTGCGGCATGCCGACGAACTTGGCCTGCAGATAGGCCGTGGACTGGGCCGGCGTGAACAGCCCAACGTCGATGATGTGCCGGCCGCCGGTCAGAGCAGCATCCCGCCGGCGGGTCGTGACCACCGTTCGCCCGTTTGGGATGGTCTCTGGCGGCCACAGGCCGGTCAGGTCATCGGGCTCGGCGAGGTCGTCCAGGACGACCAACCACGACCGGTCGGTGTCATCCAGCCAGACCAGCAACCGCCTGCAAGCCTGTTCCGGGTCATCATCGTCCACGCCGGTGATGTCGGCAGCTGCCTGAGCGTAGACCGAGACGATGCTGGCCCGCGACGTTGCCGTCGCCCAGATCAACAGGTCGATTTGCTCCTGCCGCCACAATCGGTGGGCGAGGCTCGCGGCAACCTGAGTCTTTCCGACCCCACCCAGACCGGTCAATATCTGACACACGACTGTGGTCCGCCAGCCCGCCACGGCCTCGGTGAGTGCGTCGTCTGCATCCCGATCCTGACGGCATTCGGCTAGCGGCGGGATCACACCCACCCGGTATGGCCAGGAGATCGGCCTGCGTCCAAGCATTGTGACCGGGGCGTTGAAGACACCCGTCGGCCCGTAGGCGTTGCCCACGGCGAAGCGCGCTGGGTCGCCGTTCTCGCCGGGAGCGGGTGACCCTACTCCGCTGCCGGCGAAGCTGGGGGGACCGAAGGCGCTTGATGGAAGCTGACCGGCCCGGCGAAGTGACCGACCGCGCCGTAGTTGGTGCCCACTTTGATGTTGAACTCTTTCGCAGTTTCCGGGGCGGCCAGGACCAGCAGATGACGGGCTGCAGCCAGTATCTGCTCGTCATCGGCGGCGCCCGACGCGGCGAGGTGGTCACCGATGCGAGCCTGCCAAACACCGGGCGCTGTTTCGTCTGCCGCGAGTGCCTGCCCGGCGTCGCGATCGCCGAACCGACCGTCCAACAGCCTCTTCAAGCCCGTGTACGCGTCGTGAACCGCAGCGGTCGCGGTATTGGTCACCCCGGCGCTGGCGCCAGCGGCCAACGCAGCAACGATTAGCTCTACCCCAGCCATCCTGAGCCTCGATTCACCAGCCGATACACATGATTGTCAACCTCCGCGACGACATCGGTAGTCGGCAGGTCGGATAGGCGTCATCGGCCGACTGGCGAAAGGGAAAACTATGGGTTCGGCGACCAGACGTCGGGTCGATCGGACCTCAACCTCACACGTATGACCATGCCTGGCATTTGTAGATCTGTGACATGCCCTGCCGTAGAGACAAACCTAAACGGCTTGATCGCCTCGCACTTACGATGAGCAGCGGCGATGCGGGGCACAGCCTGGAACTCCAGCGCCTACCTGCGTTGTAGGTTGGCTTTTCGGCTCACCTCATCCAAGATCGTCTTCGTGGGCCGCGCGGTGGGAACCGCGAAGCCGTAAAGAACGCTCCGGCAAGCTTACCGAGGGTCTGCAGCGTCGCCGGATCGACCGCTGCCGCGGCGGCGGTCGATCCAGGTAGCCTCACCGCAGCTCTGCGGTGAGGCTATTGAAGTCGGAGCAGTACTCCGCCGATGTTTCGTCCATCGGCCGGTTGCGCCACATCAGCACGCCGGCGGCCTCCTTCTCGACGTATCCGAGTGGAGGGACCACCGGATCCGGGCTCCTTCCGCAGTCGACCTTCCCACCGCTGACCAGATAGAGGGCCTGCCGGAACGCGAGCCGCGGCGCGGCGAATGACGTGCCGGCGACATGCGTGGGAGATGAATAGAGCGGACCGACTTTCCTGTCCGCCACCACACCGCCCGTCCTGGATCGACTCGATCGCCACGCGCCAAGGGACCGGTTCCAGATCACCGACATGCGTGGGCGACTACAGCGTGCCCGCCGGCGCCGGCCGCCGCAGCCCTCAACCGGCCGACCGGCGACGCCTGACTATCTCGACGGGTGTGGGCACCGTGGAAACGCCACTTTCGGCACCGCTTGCCTCTGCCGTGCAAGGCTGTGCCGCCTCGGGGATCCAAGCTTGACCTGGTCGACCGACCTGTCCCACCAGCCTGCGGCTCGACCAGCCTGAGCGCTGACCCACAGCAGTGCGGGGCGGCAGTGGCCTCATCCACGCTCAGGGACCGCCGCCGTCGGAGCGTGCCTTCCCAGGAACGGCTCGATCACGCCGGCGCCGAGCACCGTTGTCATGCGCGACCGCTGGGGTACGAGACGCTCAAGCGGGTGGCCCTCACCCCTCGTGCCGACGTGCGGCGAGGCGATGGCCGCCGTGCTGTCCGACGAGCGCGGCGTCCCTACGCGCGCTGCGACCCTGACGTCCCCTTCTTGTCGATGCTCCACGAGATCCTGAAGCCGATGCCCCCGCCGAGCGCCATCAGCCAGAGCAGGCCAGTGGGTGAGACCAGCGTGGTCGGGAAGCCCAGCGCGAGCAGCGACAGCGGAACGACGATCATGGCTACGAGCCCGAGAGCACACGCACAGAGCAGACCCAGCGACCGTGCCGACATCCTCCAGCGGGTCCAGCGCATGCCCGGCTGCGCCAGGTCGAACAGGAACCCGGCGAACGCGGCGATGACGATGGCCGCGACGTCGATGATGGCCACCGCCAGCGCGATATTGTCCTGGCCGTCCATCGACAGAATGTATCAAGCACGGGTCTACGAGCCGCTGGTCGCGATGACGCGGTCTCCGAGTTCAGGTACTGGCCGACCAGACCCCCGCCGTCACCGCCTCGTGGGAGTTGGCCGACATCGACGAGCAGGAATTCCAGTTCTGATTGTGTTACGCAAGGATCCACACCGAAGATCACGCGACCGTGACGACGCCCTCGATGCGGCCTTGGCCAGGCTCAGGCGGGACGGGCCATTTCCCTTATCAGGCGCCGCTCTGCAACGGACTGACGACCGCATGCTCAGGGTTTACGACTGAGACCAGCGGGCTACTCGCCCGCGGACTCTTGATGCGGTCGATGGCCGCCCAGTCCCGCGACGACGCCGGTCGCGGACTCGCCGACGATCTTGATGAGTTTCACCACGCCGACCTCATGTGGAGACCGCAGGAGCGGTACAGCCCGCCGATCCAGGCACACAAACGCCATGTCGGCCGAACTCTTACGCACATGTCGGCCGACTCAAACTTCCCAGGGCCCGGATATGCAAATCCCGCCCTCGCTGGAGCACCAGCGAGGGCGGGGATCTACTGAGCTCTACACCTGCCGTAAATGGCCGTTTGGTGCCAACCTTGTTGGCCGCGTACCGGGCTGGCCGAGGTAGCACATGACGGCACCTATGGCCAACCCGGTCGGAATTGGATCAGGTTCGCCAGCGCCGCACTGTTCTTCCTAGATTGCGAAGCATAGGACCGATGCCTAAACGCCAAACGCAGTTTCCTTCTACATTGCATTGCTATACCAATGTATGGCCATACGGTATCACCCAATTACAACCGCGAGCCGCAGCGCTGATCCTTACTCGAAATCTGTCTCGCGATCGCTTCGCGGCTGCGCCACCCCATTAGCGTTATCCTCCGGTACTCTTGCCGCCCTCGACGCATCACCTCGCCGACGCCAACGTGCCACGATCGCCGCGACTGCGGCGACTATTCCCGCTCCGGCGAGCTCCGCCGGCAGGTGCGTCACAAGTCCCTCGATGATCATCTCTCCAAGATCCACGTTCGACTCCCTCGCCGCTGATGCAATCTGCTGGACATCACGATGCGGCTCACCTTGATCGCCAAGCGCAGTTCGAACCGGGGGCGAGAATCTTGGTACGGCACAAGGCGTGACTAGCCGAGGGCTTCCTCATGACGAGCAATTCTGGAACGTTCTGGAACACCCTGGAGCACGATCATCTTCCTTACGGGTGAGTACGACCCCGAACGGGTAGCAGCAACTAGGCGGCGGGTAGGATCTGCCCACCTCGACGCAATGCGGTGTCGACCGAACGTACGAGAGCGGGTTGGAGACTCCACCGGGCGACATGCCGTGGACGCGGTTGCTTCGAACGCAGCTGCGTCGCTTGCATGTGCGGGCGAGTTCACCATCGATCCGCGATATCGCGACTGCGTGCAAGATCGGCTGTGGGACCGTTCATCGGCTCTTTAACGATTCGACGTTACCCAAACCTGACCATCTACTGCCCGTGGTCGAATACCTTGCGAAGAAGTGCTACCACCGCCCTGAGCCCGACAGGGCGTGTGACTACTTCGACTGGCTTTGGCAACGCGCGCAGGGCGAATGGTTTCCGGACCCCTTTCCTCCGTCGGATGATGACGAAGGACCGGAGCCGCCCTACGGCCTCGGCCCGCTCCCCGGCGGCCCCGCCCCCGGACCGACGAAGCCGAAAGGTCCCTCCGGAGCACCCGGCAAACCCGAGTCCAGCACCGACCAAGACGAGATCTTGGCGATCGGGACCTCGGGGCCGGAACAATCCGCAATTGCCGCAGACCCCAAGGGCTCTCGTGCGCTCATCATCGGGATCGATGACTACAGCGATCCTGGGGCGATCCACATTCCACGCCGGAACCTGAGCTCGCTTAGTGAACTCCGGGACCTCATGGCTACGGCCTTCCAAGGGGGCGCCGAACTCATTCGGAATCCGTCGCTAACCACACTATGGCAGGCGTTGACAGAGAAGGCAGTGACGACAGAGGGCACCCTATTCGTCTACTTCGCTGGGCATGGATTCACAGACGGACGGACCTCGGATACCTACCTCGGTGCAGGCAACATGTCGTTGAACGCTGAAGGGATGCTTGACAACGTTCTCAACCTTCGCGACGTGCGCTACCTACTGGCGCAGAGTAACGCTCGAAACCGGGTGCTAGTCCTCGACTGCTGCTTCTCCGGATCCATGACCGCCGGCACGTCTCTGCAGATTGTCGCGACCCGACCATCGGGCGGCCTGAAGGGTGCCCCACAACGGGCGCTTCCAGAGGTGTCGCTCCGGCCGACCTATGTAGTCGGGCACCGGACCGAGGTCGGATCTCGGGCAGACGGATTCCTTCAGACCTTCGTGAGTCACGCACAAGGAGCCATCAACGCATCGACGGCCTCCACCGTTGGGTCACTCTTCGACCGTGTGGTCGAGGCACTTCCGGTAGACGAACGGCAGGCAGTCAACCGTCGAGCCGTCGCCAACGGTGCGTTGGTGGCATGGCCAACCGCGAGGCTTGCCAGGCCGTCGCGCACTCCGACAACTGCCAACGTCCACGTCCCGGCAAGATGGCGCTGGTCGCCGACGAGCAGTGAAGCGAGTGTCAGCCGCGGTCCGTCTCTCCAGACTTGGGGACGTGGGGCGAGGCTGCTAACCATCGCCGGTGATCTAGACGTAGCCACCTTCAACCGATCGCTGATCCTCATCATCGGATCGGCCGGAATCGGCAAAACTACCCTGCTGAACATCGCGGTCAGTGCCAGCGGGCATGCATCGTTGGCGAGGGAACCCCTGGCGTGTCCGATGTGCGCTCCCGATGAGGTAACGCATCACTCGCCCGGCCGGTCCACCACCTTGATCTTGATGCATCATGTCAACGCCGAGCCGACGCCACCTCTTCTCTTGGCAAAGCTTGTCCGAACTCGCAAATCACGAATTAGAGGACAAAAAGACTGGACAGGCTCGGCATACCAGCGCCTAATGTCACGCACGTCAGACTCCTTCCTCGCCTTCCTAGACGGCATGGACGTGAACGCCACACTGGTCGAGCCGTCCCGCATCCTAAGCACTTCATCTGTTTGGTCCCAGGCGGACGCTGCACTGCGAATTGGGAATGCAGAAGGTGTAGAGGACGGCATCGTAGGCAGCTGGTTGAATCCGTTCGTTTACGTCTGCTTGGCGACCCGCGTCAGTCGCTCAGCGCCGTTCGACGCTCACCAACACGACGAGTTGCTTACGATCCTCCATCCGCCCACCCTCCCCGTCGAACTCGCTCCCGCGGCAGGCACAAGGGCCGTAGCGCGCCCTATCGAGCAGAGCGTCCTTGATGTCGGCCCTCCGGTATGGCGGCCTATAGGTTCCGACATGCCGGCTTTAGGAGCGCTCGGCTTTGCCGAACCGCAGCACAGATTTACTTATGGCATGACGATCAGGCTCCCGAGAATGCTGGTCGCGCTTGGCGCGTCACCCCTGGATGCTCTAGACCACTCCGATGAGGCCGTTGCTGTAGTTCTAAGCAACTGGGTTCACATTGCTGATCCTGTGCGGTGGGCGCGCCTATTCGCGTTGTTGAACTTCCTACGCAGTCGATACCGGGCTCACCTGATCACGAGTTTGTACCGCCTGGCCCAGAACCCGCCAGTCGACAGAAACGCGGCTGTTGCCCACTGCACCGTCTGGCTTCGCGAGGTTCGCAGCCGCTTGACGGAACACCAGCGTGTTCTCGTTCAGCAAGTCTTTGATGGGCTGTCTGTCGAGGCGGTCGGATGGGCGATTGGAACCCACGGCCTTAGCGAGGCCCGGATTTACCGCGAGTTCAGCGCGCGTCGCGCAACAGCAAAAGCCGCATCGGCGCCAGCTGAATGGCTACCACGGCCGACGGGTTGAGGAGGTAGCATGTCCGGAAGACATTCCCAAGAGGAGGTCTGTGGCTTTGATGAGCTCGAGCGACTCATCGGCGACAACAAGTAGGCAGTCGTGACGGACGCGAACGCCGGGCTTTTGGCTGCGCAAGGTCGTCGAAGAGTGAAGAAGATCCTCACGGCGGAGCATTCCGACACGAAAGCGGCGCCCGCCCCCGACGGCGAGCAGCGACGCACACCGTTCAACGCCGCCAATCGCCGTTCACCATGACTGCAGTTTGCAGATCTGTGACATGCCCTGCCGAGGGCACATAGAACATCCCACTCGTCCGACGGCCTGGTCGAGCGCGTCAGCTGACGGTCGAACAGCAGGTCAGCCTGTGAGCAAGGGATCAGCGGACGCTCAGTCGGGTGGCGTTGATCGAGATCTGAGCGGGTCAGTCTGGTCCGCCAGTCTACGGACCTCGATTGACCGCCAGTCGACGGTTGTGTCGCGAGGCCAGACCTGAACCGACCACTTCATGATCGAACGTCGCCGTCTCCACCTAGCCGTTGGTTGCCAGAATCCGTCACAGAGCTGCATAAACATCACGATTGGCCGATCAGCAGTCGTTACTACTTGTCGACTTCTGCACGAGTTTTCGACGGGTAAACCGGGCCGCCGTAGCACTCGCTGCGTGTCAGCCGGCCGTGGTTGGCCACCAAAGAGCGGAAGATCCAGTCTGGCGTTTGGTGACGTGTTGGCAAGGGCCATGATGTGCCCGGTCGGTCGCGGCGGGTAGGGGATTCTCGTTCGTTGAGGGAGTGCGGTCACGACAGCAGCCCGCGATTGAGGTCGTCGTTGACGATTTGCTCGCGCTCCTCCGGATCTGCCCAATGGGCCTGACTGCCGCGGAAGGTTCGTTCGACCACGAGGACGTGGTCGGTGATCTCCGCGATTGAGCGCATGTGGCTGATGATCGTGACGAGTCGGCCGGCCGTGCTGTGCGCGGCGAGAGCGTTGAGGGCGTCTTGCAGGACGCTGGAGTCGAGCGAGCCGAATCCCTCGTCCAGGAACAGGGAGTCGACCCGGCCGGAGGCGCGGCTCGCGAGCTCGACCACGGCCAGGGCGAGCGCGAGGCTCGCCTGGAAGGTTTCCCCGCCGGAAAGGGTCTTTACGTCGCGTGCCCGGCCGATCCCGGTGTCGATGATGCGGAAGTTTTCCGCGAAGCCGAACTTGCCGCCGGAGATGGCCAGCAGGGTCTTGCTGGCGGCGCCGAGTAGCGCAAGTTGTCGTTGTCGCACGGCGTTGGCGATGAACTTTCCGTCGGTGAGCAAGGCGGCCAGGTCGCCCAAGGCCGTGACCGTGGGTTCGGCCGCCTGGATCCGGTGGTCCAGCTCGGCGGCCAGGGGTTGGTGTGCCGTCGCTCGCTTCAGGTCATGGCTGGCGTTGTGCTCGGAGGTGCTCGCCGCGCGGACGAGCCGCTCCAGGTGTTCGTCGTCATCGGCCTGGCAACCGAGCCTGGCCTGCTTAGCCGCCTGCTCGGCCTCGTCAACCGCCGCCAGCGCGGCTTCTGCCTGCTCACGGGCGGTGGCGATCAGTTCGGCGGTGCGCTCCACCAGAGAAGCGGCCCAAGCGGCTTCGTCGACGAGGGAGATGTCGGTGAGGCGCAGGGCGTGTCTGGCAGTGTCCAGGAGGATGCCGGCGTCCGCTACGCGGTCGGCGAGGGTATCGAGCTGGCGGCGGAGGTCGGTGGCCGGACGGGTGATGTGGGCGTTGATCTCCGTGTCGAGCGCTCCCGACGCGATCTGCAATTCGGCGAGGCGGCTTCGCGCGTCGCTCAGCCCGTCGCAGATCTGCTTGAGCTCGCCCTGACGCTGCTGCGCGCGGTGACGCTGATGAGTGATGTCCGTGAGCTGGAGTCCGTGGATCGGGCGGAAGGCCCGCGGTACGGCGCGTGCCGCCCGGTTGAGCCGCACGACGGTGGCTTCAAGATCAGCCCGCGCCTCTTCATAGACGGCCTGCCGCCGTGCCTGCTCGTTCTCCAATACCGGCAGCTGGGAGTCGGCGCGGGTGTACTCGTCGTGCGCCTCGCCGTGGGCGATCTTGGCCGCTGTGTGTTCGATCGCAGCGCTCTGGACCGCCGTGGAATTGTGGTGCAGGAGCTGCTCAACCGGTGCGTTCAGGTCGACGTCGCCGAGCACGGCCCGGACGTCGAGCAGGGCCTGGTCGAGGGTGATGGTGGTGGTCTCCACCTCATTGATCGCGGCGGCCAGCGTCTGGTTCTCGGCAATTTGGGCTCGTTCGGTTGCGCTGGCCTCCTTGGTGGCCGCTCGTCTCGCGGCTTTTTGCGCGGCTTTCAGTGCGGTCGAAGCGGCCCTGGTTGCGTCGTTGCTGGGAGCGGCGAAGTCCTCCGGCAGTTCGCGCTGGCACACCGGACATGGGTCGCCGGTGCGGCATCCGTCTGCTGCGACGGCGGCCGCGTGCAACCGGCGCGCCCGGGCGTCCTCCGCCTCGGCTGCCTCTACCGCGTGTTCGGCTTCGCGGGTCTCTGCCGACGCGCGTTCCACGAGCACCTTGAGCTCGGCAACGTCGTCTCGACAGGCGGTGAGGTTCTCCTCCGCCTGGTGGGCGGCGTCGGTGGCCTGTCGGAAGGCGGCCAGCGCACTCGTCGCGACACGCAGCTCCTCTTCAGCCTTGGAGACACGTCCGGCCGCTCCGTCGAGGGCCTGCTTGGCGTTCGCGGCTGCCTCCTTGCGGTTGGTGACCTCCTTCCTGCTTCCGTCCAGCATCGCCTTGCGGATGCGGACCTCGCTCTGTTCCTTCTCGAGCCGCTCGGCCTGAGCGTCGAGCTGAGGTACCTGCTCGGCCAGGTGATTCAGTGTGCTGACGGCGGACGCGGTCTTCTCCACACCCGTGTCCTCGGCATCGGCGTGGTCAAGTTCGGCCTGGAGCCGCCGCGCCTCCTGGTCGAGGGTGTGCCGCTCCCTGTCGACCTGTTCGCGCCGGATGGCGATGTCGCTGGCAGCGGCTACGAGGACCTGGTACTTCGCCGTCACGTTCGCGGGTGTCGCGTCGGTCAGTCGGGTGCGGGCCTCGTCGAGGCAGGCTCGGCGGACGCGCGCTGTGGATGCGGCTTCCGCCGCCTTCGCCACGGCGTGTTGGGCAGCCTGCAGGAGGCCAAGGCGCTCGTGGGCGGCGCGCTGAAGCTCGGTGGCCTCCCGGATCGTCGCCGCGGGATCGGGCAGGAAGGTGGCCCGTCGTTCGCGGTACTCGCCCAGGCGCCTCACGAGGCGAGAATGCAGCGTGAGGGCGTGTTCACGAACTGTCCCGAGTTGGTCAAGTCCGAGTAGTGATTTCAGGATGCCGGTGCGGTCCCGGTCGCGCATGCGTAGCAGTTCCTGGAAGCGCCCCTGTGGCAGGATGACCGACCGCAGGAACGTGTCGTAGTCCAGGCCGATGATGCGCCGTACTTGAGCGGTGACGGCACCCGCTCCGGTGGCCACCACGGCGTCGGCGTCGAGGTCGGTCAGCCTGTGCACCGCGGCGCCGTGCGCGCCGGTGGAGCGTTCGACCCGCCACGTCGTGTTGTCGGCCCGGAACGTGAAGGCCACCCTGAGGGTGCCATCGCCGCTGTGAGCGATGAGGTCAGAGACGCTGCCGCCGTACCAGCTGCACCGGTTGTACAGGCCGTAGCACATGGCGTCGAGAACGGTGGATTTGCCGGATCCGGTATCACCGAGGATCGCGATGAAGGTCTTGCCGGTGAAGTCGATCGTCTGGGGCTCGACGTAGGAACGCAGGCCCGCGAAGGTCAATTCCAAAGGTCTCATGCGGCAGCCTCGTCTTCCTCGGCCGGCACGGTGAAGGCGCTGAGGTCCTCGCCGAGAAGTTCCTCAGCGGGGAGAACCGGCGGGAGTTCGTCGTCAGCGTGGTGCAGCAAGGTGCTGAACAGCCCAACCACGCGATCGGCACTCGCCACACGGGTACCGTGCTCGGCGAGGTAGGCGCCGAACATGGCGACATTGTCGGGCTCGCCCCCTGCGGGGGCGTCTGGCGTGATGAGGTCGAGCTTGCGGTCCGCCGCGTTCTCGTCGATCTGCACGATCGTGGCGTCGGGGAAGAGCGCCCGGATCTGCCGCGACAGGTCCGGCTCGTGGCTCGGAGTGTGGACCACGATGCGGCAGATCTCGGTACTGATCGAGTCGGCACGTGCCCGGAGCTCGTCGAGCGTGCCAGTGGGGACCTCGAGGCGCCGCCCGGCGTGCAGGGGGAGCCGTTCGATGCGGGCCGGGCTGCCGGGCTGGAGGTGGGCGAGGACGACACTCTTGGCCTCCCCGACCTCGCCGAAGTCGAGTTGAATCGGCGAGCCGGCGTACGCGCCGCAGACACGACCAGGTAGGTCCTGCGGCTTGTGGATGTGCCCGAAGGCGGCGTAGTCCACCTGCGGAATCTGCTCCGGGTTGGTGGCGTAGAACTCGCAGGTGTGGTTCGGGTTCTCCGTGCGCGACGGAACACTGCCGGTGAGGTACTGGTGTGCGGCGAACACGCTGACTTCGGTGGCCGCGTCGAAGTCCTCGTGCAGGCGGCGCAGGAGCTCGAGCTGCACCGTCGCGATGTGCTCGGCGTAAGCCTTGCGTCTGGCGCTGGGATCGTCGAGGACGGCGACGACGCGGTTCGCGGTGATGAACGGCAGGGCCGCGAGGTGCAAGCGGCCATCGCCGACCGGGAACCGGAGCACTGAGCCCACACTCACGGCGTCCGGGTCGGCGACGATGTGGACGCGCTCGCCGTGACGCAGTAGCCCGTGGAGCCAGTGCAGCAGCGGCGCGGAGTCGTGGTTGCCCGAAATGACGACGACGGGGGCGATTGCCGACAGGGCGCGAAGGACGTCGGTGGCGAGCCTCATCGCTTGTACCGGCGGCCGATGCTGGTCGAAGAGGTCGCCGGTGTTGAGGATCAGGTCGGGCTGTGCAGTGGCCGCGATGGTGATGATCTCGTCAAGGACCGCTTCGTGATCTTGGGCGCGGCTGTGGCCCCAGGTCGGTTTTCCCAGGTGCCAGTCGGAGGTGTGGAGGACTTTCATCGGAGCCTCTTCGCGGTGGTAACGGCGGTGGCTCGGCATCGCCGGTGTGGGCAGGGAGTACCGCGCGATCAGCCGGTATTCAGGTGGCGATCGCGTGTACGGAGGTTCGTGTTCGCTTAGGTGGCTCGGATGCGGTGCCGCATAAGGTGTTCGAGCATGGAGTGGTTGGCTTCCCAGCCGTCCGGGAACTTTGGTTTGGTGTTGAGCGGGATCGGGTCGACTGACGGATGCGCGTCGAGAAGTTCGGCGATGCCGGCCCGTCCGACCACGATGCAGGCATGGCGGTGTCGCGAGGTGAGCACACACAGCCGTCCGGATTCCAGGTGGAACGCAGTGGCGTCGCGGCGGCCGGACAGCGGGTGCAGGATCACCACGACGTCGAACTCGGCACCCTGTAACCGGTTGGCGGTGTCAACGCGGATGTCCGAGTGACCGACGCGGACCAGTTCATCCTTGATCGTGGCCACCTGGTCACGGTGCACCGCGCCGATGGCCACCCGGTTAGATCGCACGCGCGTACCCTCTGGCTCGTCCTGGGACTCGATCATGGTGCCTCGTTCCAGGGTGCGTACGGCGAGGGCGACGACGTGCTGGATCGCCTCGGCGTCCGTGCGCAGGGTGTGCCGGGCGGGCAGCTCGACATATGCCCAACCGGTTTCGGTGGCCCGCTCGATGGCGCGGTCGTGGACGCCTCCGAGTCCGTTGGTGGGCAGCCACATCCGCCGGGGCCCTTGCCCGGGAGCCGAATGGAACGGCACGTGCGGGTAGAACGCCGCGGACACCGGAACCGACGCTGACGGGGGCAGCCGCCAGGAGTGCGGCAGCTGCAGGGGTCTGATCTCGGGGTTGTTGGTGAGCATGGCCGCGACGGCGCTCTGCATCGGGTTCCACGGCAGTCCGGTCCATCGCTCGACGTCGACGACGGTGAACGGGTCAAGCTGGCCAGGGTCGCCGACGAACAAGGCGCGCTCAAAGATCCGTGCCAGGCGTAGCAAGGTGTCCGAGCGCATCTGATAGGCCTCGTCGATGATGGCCCATGGGCCTCGCTGTTCGACGACCGGATCCAACCACTTCGCGGCGGTGGCGACCACGACGGGAACGTCGGCGAGATCCCGAAGGCGCTGGCGAATGACAACTCCCGGCCGCAGCAGCCAGTCCGGCGGCGCGTAGTCCTTGGACGTGTATCGACCCACCGGGAGACCAGGAGCGGCTTCAGCGACGCGGTGGACCAGGTCGTCGACCTGCGAGTTGGTCTGCGCCACGACCCGCACGGGCGCCCCCGCGGTGGCCAGGTGCACGGTCGTGCGCACGACCGCCCGGGACTTGCCGGCCCCGGGAGGCGAGTCGAGCACGACCCCACGGTGCGGCCCGTTCACCAGCCGGTCGATCGTGTCGGCGACGACGTCGGAAACCGTCGGCATGGTCACTGCCATTCCTCCTGGGCGTCCTCGTCGGTAGGCACGTACTCAGCCGGCGGGCCGCCGTGGGTCCATGGCGTCTCGTCTCGTCGCGGAAACTGTGGCATCGGCCGAGACTTGGTGGTGAGCAGGCTGTAGCACACCTCTTCGCCAAGTTCGGGCACACTGCCCGGCTTCGGTTCGCACCCGCTGCCCATGCCCTCCGAAAGCTCCAGTACCAACTGGAGACGGTCGCCAACCTCAGTGATCGACACCAGTTCCGCCTTCTGCCCCAAGCGAGCTGGGCTACGGAGACGGCGTTCACCCACCGGCAGGCGTACCGGGTCGGTCGTCTCAACGGTGATCAGGGGACGGGTGCGCTGCCCGATACGGCGGTAAGGATCGGCGGCTGTAACAGGTCCGACGAACGCTTCACCGACGATTCGGGCCTCGGCCATGACGAGGGGGTCGTCGAAGGCCCGCTGCGCCTGGTAGCGGGCGTGTGCGCGTTCCAGTTCGTACAGCCGCATGGCGGCGGTGACCGCCGAGTCGCGCTTCGGTTGCGCCGCCGGGCTGTTTTCGATCCAGTCTGCGGTGCGGGTGAAGGAACTCAGGTCGTCGCCCCACCGCTCGGCGACGTGGCGCCCGGGCTCCATCGCGGTGAGCAGGTCGATCGCCTGCCACATGCCCTGCCACGTCCCGATCAGCTGCTTATGCAGCGCGGATTCGATCCGGGTTTCCGTGCGGGCGCGTTCCACACGGTTGTCGACGTTGTCGTGGTAGCGCCGGACCAGCGGGGCCAGCACTGTGTTGTCGAAGGTGGGATCCGTCGCCGGCCCGGCCGGAGGGTGATCCACCGGGTCCTCCACGATCTGGGCCGCCTCGACGCCGGTCAGGTCTCCGCCCGGGTCCAGCCACGCCAGGACCGTGCCGAGATGCTCGTCCTCCGTACTGCTCTGCCCTGTGGCCCAGTGCGCGGACAGCGCCGCCGTGGCCGGCACCAGCAGGCTTGAGCCTGGGTACTGCACCCGCTCGGCGTAGAACGTCAGCCACTTTCCCATCCGCGGTACGTTCTGCGGGACCGCCCATTGGCCCGTGGTCTTACGGAAGCGGGTGGACCGGCCGAGCATGCGCACGAACTCCACGCCCGCACGGTTGGGCACCCAGATCTGTGGCGCGTCTGCGCAGCGGCGGGGGCCGTCCGCCGGCTGTCCGGGTACCGGAGGCCGGTGCAGCGTCATCGGCAGAAGTTCGGCGAACAGGAGCCGGGCCAGGTCATGGGCGAAGGCGAACCGTTGGTCGCGGTTGCGCGGCTGAGCCACGACGAGTAGCCGCGGGTTCTTCCGATCCGTGCCGATCATGGCGGCCATGGGTGCACTGGCTTCGCCGGCCATCTTCAACGGCACGAACACCAGCGGTGTCGGGCTGACGTGCAGGTGCCGGACTGTGGTGATCGGTTGGGCCCGGCCTCGGTCCACGGCCAAGACGCGCCCGAGGGAGGTCAGCAGCGTCATGCGGCGCCGCCGAGGAACGCGGCGCGGTAACTGTGCGCGAGTCGCAGCAGCCGCGCTTGCTCGGCCTGGTCGTCCGCATGCATCCGTGCTCCGGTGGCCAGCCCGATCACTTCGCTGACCAATTCGAGCCCACCCAGATCCTCGCGTACCTGCCGTCCGAGCGCCGCCGTCGACCCACGTTCTTCGCGGCGGCAGAACTTCGCCATCTCGCAGGTGCTCAGGCACTGCGGAATGTAATGCGCCTCGACGGTTCGCAGCGTGCGCTTGAGTTCCTCCGCGGGACGCGGATCGAGTCGATCCTGGTCGCGCCACCGATCAAGGGTGGCCCCGGCGGGCATCATGGCGACGATCGAGTCCAGGCCCTTCATCCGCGACAGCTGCCGTCGGACCGCGTTCAGATGGTTGGTGATGTCGACCTTGACGGCGGTTGGCTTGTTACTGAAGTCCTGCGGGCAGACCAGCACGATTTCCGGCGAGACGAGTTGCTCGTCAAGGTCGTGGGAGCGCAGCAGCTCGCGCATGGCGTGCACGTAGACAGCAGACTGCAGTTCGGCGGCCGCCACCGACGCCGCTGGCGCCTGCCCGTCGACGACTGCGAATGACTTGATCTCCACGATGAAGAACCGGCCCTGGAACCGAAAGGCGATGAGGTCCGGCTCCAGGTGGACCGGGTGGCCCGCGACCACCAGTTCCAGCATGGGGTGGTCAAAGAGGGTGCCGGCATCCTCGGCCAGCGAGCCGGCCTGGGTCAGCAGCCGGACAGTGTGGCGGTGCCGCGCCGAAGGGCTCGCGTTCCCGCCGACGGTCTCCAGGTCGTCGTAGGAGACCTCGGCCAGTGGCAGCCCAAGCAGATCGCGTAACAGCGTGAGCAGTTGGGCGCATCCGTTGGCCTTGACCTGTGCCTCGAACGCGGTGCCACGCGTGATGGCGAACTGCGACTGGTCCGCCGGCATAGCAAACCCGATTGCCGAGCAGAGCATCTGCTTGTCGATGCCGGCGGTGTCGAGAACGCTTCTCAGCTGGCAGCTCGGATTGGTCGTGAGCGCGGCGAGGCCGCGGGCGTTGAGCTTTTTGCGTTCTTCTGACCCCCGCAGCGCATCGAGCCGCGCTTTGAGTTGGTTCACGTGCCCTTCCTTCGCGTGGGAAGTGCGATCGAGCAGGGAAGTTTCCGGCGCGTCTACCCCTCGCCCGTGGTTGCCGGGGCAAGTCCGAGCGTGGTGCCGAACATCTGCTGTAGATCGTCGAGGTTGCTTGCCCACTGAGCGGCCGCTTCGCGGTGCGACCGGTCGGTGTCTTCATGAACTTCAAGTTCGGTCTGTGCTGCGTGCTGGACGGCGTCCGGTGTCATGGACTCGAACGTCCTCGCCCCGCCAGGGATGTTGGCGGCGAACTCCCACAACAGCCGACGCGCGGGTAGCGTCGCCCACTCTGGTTGCCGAAGATGTCCAGCGACCTGGATGGCTGCTTTGAGGAAGTGCACGCGAGGGCTCAAGGGGCCGACGAGGCGCGCCTGCAACGGCCACGTTGACACCGACAGCAAACCGCGGGCCGGCGACAACCGATCGGCGGTCAACGCCGCGCAGATGTAGTAGGGCCGACCGTGGCGGTTGGTCTTGAATGAACGCTCCTCGTCCCGCCGGAGACTGGTCAACTGCGCACTGGCGAGCGTCCCGCCAAAGAGCGCGTTGTGAAGAGCCACGATCAACTTTGGTGCAGCGGGAACAGTGAGGAACGTGAGCGCTTGGTGCACCTGGTCCCGCACGGGCAGCAGCGGCGCAGTCGGTGCCTTCGCCGAGTCCTCGAGTGGTTCCGGCCCGGCGATCGCGGCCAGGCTAGCGTCCCATTCCGCTTCGACTTTGCGCAGTTCTGCACGCAGTCGGTTGGTCTTGGCCCGGTCGCCGGCTATCACGGACCGGCGAATCTCCGCCCGAAGGTCGTCGATCCGCTGCTCGAGAGCGTCCATGGAGTCGGCCACGAGGAAACCCTAACCGATCCCAGCTATTCCAGCAAGTTCCATTGTTTCCCAAGGTTGATCCACTTTGGGGAGAGGACGGAAGTAGCCCGCCAGCAGGCTATGAGTAGGCCGTGTCTGACGGCACTCACTGTTCGGGCGAACCCGATCGGGTTCCCATGCGCCCGCGAGCCCTACACCGTGTCGCGGCGGCAGCGACGCCACCATCGGTAGGAACCTCAGCGCACTCCACAACCAGGACGGCAGGGGACCTCATCCCTGGATCAGTCCTTCCGAGGAGCCGTGTCCTCCTGGCTCGCCTTGGTGCTCGCAAGCGGTCGGGGGCCTCGGGCCGCTTTCTACTTACTGGCGTGAACGATCACAATTGCGCAGCTGTGCCGGGTTGTTGCGGGTTAGACATCCGCTTCCGTCGAGTCAGCCTTGAGATCGCGGTCGATGATGCGCTGTAGTCCGGCATGCAGATCGCGGTAGAGCTGTCGCGACTTGTCGCTGAGGGTGTCATCGTCGGCAAGCGTCTGCGCGCGGTCGCGGTTGTCGATGGTTTCGTGTGCTGGCCGCCCGGGTCTCCACGATGCGTCGGGCATTCCGGAGGCGAGCAACTCGCCGCAGATTTGATCATGGTCGATGTCGGCGTGACGGTCGAGGGCTTGGACGAGCTCGTCGAAGAGTCCGGGCTCGTCGAGGACGAAGTTCGTGCAGTGGGCCAGGGACTCGGCGAGGAACAGCAGTTCGTCTGCGGTGCCATTGGCGGCGATGGTGGTGATGGCGGATGCGGCGCCGGCGGTGGGTCGGACACCGGCGATGACGCGCCAGATCTTGCTGCGCCTGAACCGCTGCGTGCCTGCGGCTTGTGTGCCGCGCTGGATCCAGGTGACGAGAGCCGCGGGATGGTTGGCGAAGGGCCGTTCGATTCCCCATCCGGGTTGCAGCAGCTGCGATCCGCCGCGCTTGTCGTGGACGGCGATGACGTCGAGGACGTCGTCGGGCAGCGAATCGGCAAGCGCCGTGAGGGTTCTGCGGTTTCTGGTGTGCAGCTTCGGTAGCTCACGGAGCAGGTCGAGGAGGGCGCGGCGTTGCTCGTCGCTCATGCCGGCCACCCACGTCTGCGGGTCCGCACCTTCGGCGACCGAGACGGCCGACGCGACGGCGTCCGGCGCGGTGGGGATGAACGTGAGCAGCAGCGGGACGGTGCCGAGCGGGTCTGCGCGCAGCAGCGCGCCGGTGCTCTGGACCGCGGTGTGTTGGATCGCCGGGTCGGCATGTTTTGTAGCCTCGATGATCACGGTTGATGCGTCGGTCGCCACCGCGCCCCAGCCGCTGCGGAAGAAGCCGCGCAGGGCGCCGGTGACGATGGTGGGCCGGCTGGTGACCGCGATCTGCAGCGCCTGCAGGAACTCGGTCCGGTCGTCCAGCAGGGTGTCGAGGACGACGGCGACGGCGGCGTCGAGCGGGCTCGGTGGTGCGGCGACGATCGCCTCGAACAGTGCCCGCCGCTGGTCCTGTCGGGCGCCCAGGATGGCCCGCAGTGTCTGGTCGAGTCCGGCGGCGGGCTCGGCCTGGGTTGCGGCGATGACGGTGAGGCGTTCGGCGAGTCGCGCGGCCAGCGCACCGGCGTCGGCGACGTTCTGCCAGAGTCGGGCGGCGAGGTGCTGGCGTTCCTGTTCCCGCCGCGCCACGGTCTGCGGGTAATTGTCGGCAGCGTTCTGCCCGTCGGTGGGCGGCTTGCCGTCCGTGCGGGAGTCGGGGGGAAGATCGGCGACGGTGCTGCTGTCGTAGTCGGCGATCACGAGGAGGTCGGTGAGCTCGTCCTCGTCGTGGGCCTCGATTGCGGTCAGCAGCGCCCGGCTGCGCTGGCGGACGGCAGTTGACGTCGCGTGTTCGGCGGTCCAGGTGACGGCGGTGCGGATATGGCAACGGACGAGCGGCTCGGTGGTGTCCGCAGCTACGGTGGACAGCACGGCGAGGGTCTGCAGGTCGTCGTCCACCCACGTGAGGATCGTCTCGGGCGGCATCGTCTGGCCGAAGTATGCAACGGGCTCGCTGAGCGCGATGCCGAGCAGGCGGGCGGCCTCGACGGCCGCGGCGGTGTCGGCACCGACCATGATCGGGGCGAGCAACTGGCGAATGCGGTCGCGGAGCACCCGGACAGCGCCGGGGTCGACGGTGTAGGGCCGGAACTCGAGCGCACTGGGCCGCCAGTGCTTCGTGGTGCCGGACTTGGCCAGCAGCGGTTCGACCACCGACAGCGGGCTGCGGCATCGCGCGGTGTCGGCCGGCTCGGCGAGCCAGACGGCGACGCGGTCCAGCAGCACGTCGGCGGTGGCGACGCTCTCTGCGGCGCCGAGTTCGGCGAGCTGTTCGATGACGCGGACCGGGTGGTCGGGGTCTTGGTGGGGCGGGCCGGCGTCGGTCTGGGCAAGCTGCCAAAGCAGGTCGAACACGTCGGCCAGCAGCGCGCTGTCGGCGCGGGCGCAGATGCCGGCCAGGCGGGCGCAGCGCCGGCGAACGTCGGCGTGGGTTAGCCAGTCGCCTGGAATGTCAGAGGCTGGACTCGCGATCGCGTCCCGTAGCAGCGGCAGCACGCTGGCGCCTTGCGTCGCGGCCACGGCGGGCAGGGCATCGAGCGCTTCCCAGCGCACGGCGTGGTCGGCGGTCAGGAAGCGGGAACGGAAGTCGGTCCAGCTGGCGCTGAACAGATCCGGTGCTGGTGCGGTGCCGGGTTCGGTGTGTTCCAGGCGCCAGTCCAGGTTGGCGAGGCTGGCCAGGAGTTTGAGCTGCTGGTCCGGGAACGCCTGCCAGAGCAGGCCGGCGAAACCGCTGTCCTGGCCCATAACGACGGTCTGTTCGGCGAGCAGGTGATCGCCGAGCAGGTCCGGGACCACCCCCACACGACCATCTCGGTTGAGCAGGACGCCATGTGCGGCCAACGTCTCGATCAACTGCAGCAGCTCGCCGCGGCCGATACCGACGAAGCCGGCGAGCGCATCGAGCAGGGGCAGGTCGCCGATGCGGACCTGGGCCAGGGCGCTGATCGTGGCCAGGATCTTTCTAACCTGCGGGCCGGTCGCGCCGGGCACGCCGTCGGTGACGGCCTCACCGTAGCGGGTCATGACCTCGTGTCGCAGGTCCGCGTTGAGGGCGAGCGGGGTGGTGAGTTCGTTGCGACGAATCAGTTCGACCGCCAGGACGGCAAGCAGCGGCGTGACGCGGGCCGCCTGGGCGAGGCCCTCCGCAAACGGCGGGGTGAGCTGTACTTCGTCCTGGAGGGCGGCGACAAGCTGCCGGGCAGCGGCCGCGGTCAGCGGAGTGACCTCGTGGATCGCGAGGTCAGGCAGGCCGAACTTGGCGACTACCAGCGCCCGCTCGCACAGCACCCGCGCGGTCGGCCTGCCGGTGAGCACGACCCGCGCCCCGTCGGTGTTGCGTGCATACCGCAGCAGCCCTTCGAGCCCCGCCGGGTCGCGATGGATGTCCTCGACGAAGACGATCGATGGCGCAACGGGCAGTTCACCGAGCGCATTCCGATCTAACGCGCAGCCGTCGGCACGGACGAGCACCGGCATCGTGTCGAGCTCGTCCCAGAGCTGGCTGAGGGCCGCCAGGGCCAGACGGGACTTCCCCCGGCCGGCAGGTCCCTCGATGAACATGACCCGCGGACCGGCGGGATCACGCAGCGCGGCGACGATCGCGGCGACCTCTGCGTCACGGCCGACGAGCGCCGCTCGGTGGTGGAATCGGTCGTTCGGATCCAACAACGGCGCGAAGTACGCGTCAAGGAACACGAACGCGTCGGTGCCTGGGTCCACCAGGAACTTTCGGCGCACCGTCTCGTCGAAGTGGGTGTCGAGCAGGGCACGCGCGTCCTGAACCAGCAATGACCGGACGTGATCGCCGAGGTCTACTTGATCCCAGATCTCCCAGGCGGGGAGCTTGTCGATCTTGGTTCGAGCGGCCGGGTTGGCTATGCGCGAGTAGACGACGATCCGCTTCTCGGCCGTCTCGCCCGCCTGGTTCATCTCCTTGATGATCTTGTCAATGAGGCCGTTGGTGAGAGCTTTCTCGTCTTTGCAGCTCCAGGCGCCGCGGGTCCCGTCGGAGTAGGTGCCGCGATGGTCGACGCCGCCCTGCGTCTGCCCGGACGTGCCGTTTCGCGAGGAACTCACCAGTCGCGGATCGGCGCCTGGAATGCGGGCCATGCGCTTGAGCAGATCGCCGAGGAACTCCTCCAGTTCGTATCCGCCCATGCCGGGCGTCGGCAGGAGGTCGCTCATCGCTCCACGTTATCGGGGTGCTGCTGATGCGCAGGCGTGCGACACCGCGCTGTGTTCGAGGACTTCGGAGCTCGCTCCAGGTTGCCGATCGCGCCGTGCGACGCACGGGTCACCGGATCCCCTCACGGTCCGGACGTGTGGCCAGCCACGTTCCGTTCCGCCCCGGCCCGGCCCGCGAGCTGCGCCCGTCAACTGCCGAGGAAGGATGTCATTCAGGCTTCCATCGGTAGCCGTGGTCATCGGGTTCCGGCCGGCGGACTCGGTGCCATCGTCGCTCGGTCGGCAGGTGGTCCAGGATGACGGTGTATCCGGCGGCGACGAGCCGTTGAACTTTTTCGCGGCCAGCGTCGTCGGTCGGGCAGCTGGTGAGGTCGATGGTGGTGTCCGTACCGTCCCGGGTGGCGGTGAGCCGCCACGGTCGGTCCGGGACCAGCGCAGCCTTGAACCCGGCCGTGTAATCGGGGTTCCGATCGGTGGCGTACCGGCCTCGGACGGCTTCCAGCTCGAACGTCGCTGCCGCGACCTTGACCTGCCGGGTGGACACGAGCCGGCGATCGGGTGCCCACTCCTCGTCGCCGTACTCGTTGAAGTACGACCCACCGTCGCGGACGATCTCAGCCGTCGACACGTGCGTGAGCTGCCGTCGTTCGACGTCGAGGAGGGCGATCGGTAGCCGCCAGCGGTTGGTGAGGTAGCGCATCTCCTCAGGTAGACGCAGTTCGGCACCGGGCAGGCTTCCGCGGGCTCGACTCAGCCGGTTGGTGGTGAACACCCAGACAGTGGCGAAGAATCCCGCCCGTTTGTCCGCCCGGTTTCGTCGCTGGATCTGATCAACGGAGATCGCGCTGTCCTGAATCTCAACAGCTACTCTGACCGGGCCTTTGCGGCCCTGGATGGTGACCGCGACGTCGACCCGCCGCTGTCCGCCGGTGTGTTGTTCCTCAAGCATGACTTCGTAGCCAAGATCGCGGAATCGCTCCGCAAGGAGGATCTTGGCTCGCATATGCCGGATCGACTCGCCTTCAGCGCCGCACTGCGGCCCGCCGGGCTGGTGCGCGAAGTGCGCCACGACGACTCGGCCCGGCTTGACGATCACTGGCCAGGCGCAGACCGGGCAGCGGTACTCGGCGGACTTCGGCAGGCTCTTCGACGCCTCGACCCGCTGCCCGGACGGCAACCGCACCGCAGTGAGCATCTTTGAAGAATCACACGCAGTTCAGACGAACGAACCTATGAGCAACGGCCGAACGGTCGCCTGGTGGCGACGCCTGCGGAACGTCAGACCGACCTCGGTGCGGCGGCGGCTCGGTCGATGGACGGGGCCAGTACTCGCTCCTGCGTGGGGCCACCTCTGAGGTTCTGGCCCACATTTCGTGATCGAGATGGTCCGGGGCTGCGGGACTGGGCCGGGTCTGTGATCATGGCTCGTCGTGCCCTGATGGCTGCCGATGCGTGTCTGTCTTGTTCCCGCACCTGTCCTCAGTGGACGTTCGCCGGCTGGAGACCTACCGCCAGAGTCATGACGGACAAAGACTCCTGGACCGCCCTCTCAGGCAGAACATCCTGCCCAAGATCCTTGGTGCACCTCGGTCGGCCTGGCCGGAGGGCTTGGCTGGTTGTGCGTATCTACTCCTGGTGTCCGGTACTCCTCGGCGACCTTGCGGGGGGTACGGGTTGTAGCTGGTCCTCGGTGCGGACCGCGGTGAGGTCGCGCGTGTGGAAGCTGTAGCGGGCGAGCTCGGGGCACCACGGTTGGAAGAGGGCAGCGGTGCCGGTCCACGACGGATGTTGTTGGCGGGCAGTGGCGATTAGGTGGGCGAGTTTTGTCGGGACTGGGTTGGTGTCGTCGGTGCTCAGCACGGTGACTAGGTCGTCGTCAGGGTCGGCGTCGCGGATGGTGGTGAAGACCGCGGCGGCTTGGGCGGGTGCGCCGACGAGGACCGCGAGCAGGAGTTGCACAACCCGGTAGGTGCCGTCCGCGGTGAAGGACTCGAGGTCGGACTCCGAGATGGCGATGCGGACGAGCCGGTAGAGATTGACCAGCTTTTTGGCTGCTCGGGGGGTGGGCAGCAGCGGGCCGAGTCGAGTGAGGAACGCGATCTCTTCGGTCGTGAGGGTCAATCCGGATGGTCTCAGGTCGGGCATGGTACGAACTGCGGACCTGCCCGCGCCGGGCTCGCGTTGCCGACCGGTGCCGATGCCCTGGTTCGGGTCGTGGCCGGATTCCTGGCTTGGCACTGTGGTGGAGTCGCCGGTCGGTGGCTGGCTGCGTGGCGGCCCTGTTCCGGTCTGCGTGGCGGTGTCCCGGGCAGGGGTCGAGCTGGGTGTCCGGTGTGGATCCGGGAGGTCCGGTGAGCGGTGTAGGGAGCTTTCGACGGCGTTCGTGGCACGATCCGGGGGCGGGCCAGGCGGCGGCGTCGGGGATGTGCTGCCGGGTGGGGGCGCGAGGAGGGCGGTGAGGTACCGCTCGGCTGCGGCCGGTTGCATCGGGGCGACCGCAAACGGCACTTGGAAGATCTTGTCGAGGTAGTCCAGCGGGGTGGCGACCTGGCCCGGGCCTCCGTCCGGGCCGTCGATGGTGGCCGAGGCGGTGAACAGCTCCTGATAATGGTAGGCCAGGCAGGACAGCAGCCATCGCGGGTCCACGGCGACGACGACAACGAACAGCGGCAGGGCGAGCATGAGGTGCACCGCGGCGAGGACCTCGACGACCCGCCGCGGTGGGCAGCGGTCCAGGTCATCGATGTAAAGGATGATGCGTTGCAGCGGCGGTCCCGGCAGCGGCTCGGACGGCTGCCCGCTCTCCCGGCGCAACGCCAGCCGCCGGCCGCTGGTCACCGGTGTTGGTGGGCTGGTCGTCAGAGCGGTCCACTGCCGGTGTGCTTCGGCCAGGGCGATGCTGAGCTCGGTCAGATCACGGTGGACCTGCCCTAGCAGTCCACGGTGCAGGGCGTAGGTGGCAGGGTCGGCGCGGTGGATGAGCAGTTGGGATAGCCGCTCCGCGGCGTCGATCTCCAGCAGCCGGGCGGTGACCTGCTCGGCGTCAAGGCGCACTTGGCGGCGGCGCTGCTCAAGATAGAGCCGGGCGCGTCGAGTGAAACCCATGCCCTGCCGGTGCCAGGCGCCCAGCCGCTGCCAGACCAGCAGCAGCGACGGTAGCAGGACCGCCAGCGGGGCAGTGACCGCCGCGAACCAGGCCCGGATCGGGGCCTGCAGGTGCTTCCAAACCAGGAACGCCCCCACGCCGATTACCGCCCACATCGCCAACAGCAGCAGCCAGGATCGCACCTCGCGGGCCGCCTCGGCGGCAGCGTTGCCCAGCACCCGCGCCGCCGCGGTCGGAGACCCGAGCCAGGCGAACAGCCCGCCGGGCTCAGCCCGGCTCGCGGCGGCCAACTGCTGGGTGATGCGCTCATCGGTGGCCACGCTGCTGTCGCGTGCCCGGCGTAGCCGCTGCGCCTCGGTGTGCAGCGCACGCAGCGTGGCCGGGTCGGTGGACTGGTACGGCAGTGGCGGCTGGTTCGGGTTGTAGGCGAGCGTGTCGAACAGGTGACTGATCAGCCCGGTCCACAGATGGTCGTCGCTGTAGTGCCAGGCGTTGAACCGCACCTGACGCACGTTCTCCACGAACTCGCTGAGGCCGCGGTTGTTCGCCGACATCTCCGCCAGCTGCGCAACCCGGTTGTGCATCTGTGCCATCACGCTGGACTTGCCGGCCCCCCACTCCCCGAGCAGCGCGATAGCCAGCGGTGGTTCTGTGGCGGCCGCGGCGGCAAGCACCGCGAGGGTCTCCACGTCCTCGTCGATCCCGAGCAGATCCTCGACGCTGGCGGTGTCGGTACGGATTCCCGGCAGCGGCCGCATCTGCTGTAACCGAACACCGAACCCGGTACCGGCGAACTGTCGCCCCGTTCGGGTATTCCACAACCGAATGGTGCCGTCGCCGCCACAGCTGGCTAGTTGCGGAGATCGCGGATGGAACACCGCCGACCGCACCGTGCCGGTGTGGCCGGTCAGGACGAGTCCGGCAGCGCCGGTGCGCACGTCCCACAGCCGTACCGTCCTGTCGTCGCCGGTGGAGGCGAGTTGGGTGCCGTCCGGAGAGAAGGCCAACGACCGCACCGAGTCGGTGTGACCGGTCAGGATGAGTCCGGCGGTGCCGGTGCGCGCGTCCCACAGCCGCACCGTCCTGTCGGCGCAGGTGGAGGCGAGTTGGGTGCCGTCCGGGGAGAACGCCACCGACCGCACCGAGCCGGTGTAGCCGGTCA
>NZ_BOPG01000125.1 GCF_016863635.1 Virgisporangium aurantiacum
GCGCGCTCATCGGCCGCCGTCACCGGTGTAGGGAGGACTCGATTCTCTCAACCATGGCGATCACCATGCCACCGCAGCTCCGCCCCTGAAAAGCCCCGACCGCGGCATACCGGTATCCGCAACCACACCACATCGAGGAAGACTTCATCGATCGAGCAGACGAGCTTCGAGACTGCTCCGCATCACCGGAGCAAGGGAGGAGCAGCACGGGGTGCGGCATAGCGGACACGGTGGTGTGCGGGCAGACTCGTGGTCGTGCAGCTGATGGGGGTCGCCGGTCACGGCGTTGATGTGCGCGTGGTGGGTTACCAGTTTCCGGATGCCGATGATCCGGCGAAGCGCTTCAGCTGGCACATGGTTGAAGTCAGCGCGACCTGCGCCGAGGGCTCCTGGACCGTCAGCTACCCCGCCTTGACCTGCGACGAGTCTCCGCGGTTGAGCAGATGGCTGCGCAATGTCGCCGACACGGTGGGATCGACGCCCACCGGCACGAACAACACCGCCGTGCTGCCGGCCGTGCTGAGCTTCGTCGAGCCCAACCTGTCGCTGACGGTCGTCAGGTCGGCGCCGGCGACAGCGCTGATCGACATCGGGTTGGATCTGGAGTTCGCCCCGCCCTGGCGATCTCGACACGCTGCCGGCGACCCGTGCCAGATCAGGTGCGAGGTGAGCCGTGAGCGTTTACTGCAAGCGGCGGCAGAATGGGACGCAGAGATCGCCCTGTATCCGGACCGTTAGGAACGCCGGCCCTTGGGGCGCGACAGATCCGCACGGCCGCCCTCCTCGCGGCACGAGCGGATAGTGGCGCCTGCGCCTGTGGTCCGGGGTTCCGCTTGCCGCGGCGCTCGGCCGTTGACGACTATGATCACGTGTCTATCCGGCGACCTGGGGATGAGGGTGAGAGCGCTCGCGACCGCGCGGCGGTCGAGCACGTTGTGGGACGAGCGTTGCCCGATGAGTGGCCGGCGGTGGCCCTGCCGGCGGGTGCCCGGGTCCGCGTCGTCAAGGACCCTGATTGGGACGGGCCGTGGAGACGCGAGTTTCTCGGCGTCGTCGGCGATCTCGCGGCGCCGGAACTGGTCCGCCACTACCAGGCGCGGCCTGACGAGTTGATGTACTGGGTCAGATTCGACGAACCGGAGTTCGACCACACCGACGACGGGCCGTACCGCAAGGCCCAGATCTGGGGGCGATACCTCCAGCTCGTTGCCGAACGGGACGGCTCAGGGCGGTAACCGCCCGAGTCGCGGCAAATCAGGGCACCAAGATCACTCGGTTGGGTGCCGTGACGCAGGGTGGGAGACCGCACTCCCCACCGAGTTCCGGGTCGAGTTCCGGGTGACGTCGGCTGAGATGTCGTTCCCGATCAAAGCGGACCAAATCATCGAAACTCAGTAGCTACAGTGTCTGGGATACCGCCACCGGCATACGTGCACCGGCGATGCGTCGAATCGGGTTACTGGTAGCCGCGGATCTGGCAGAACACCGTCGTCAGGTTGCCGGCTCGGGCGTCCCACATGGCTCCGCCCGATGCCGCGGCCACGTCCCGCATCTGGGCCTCATCGGCTTCGCCGAAGAGGATCGGGAAAACGGCAACGGGTTGCCGCGAGCCGCGGGACTGCAGGTAGGACTTGAATGCGGCCAGGTCGCGACCGCGGTTGCTTTCGCCGTCGGTCATCAGCACGATGCTGACGAACCGGTCCTTGTCGACTGCCTCGTCCAGGACGGTGTAGGCGGCCACGAGCGAGTCGTAGACGGCCGTCGCGCCGCTGGCCCGAAGATCCGCGATCGCCGTTCGCAGCAGGTCGTGCGACGGCTGGGGGTCGACCGGATCGAGGGTGAAGGTCCGCAATGGCGCTGGCCGGTCGCTGAAGGGCAACAGGAGCACCTCCTCACGGCTGCGGAATCGGCAGTGATCCGTCGGCGGCGCGCTGTTCGTGCCGGTCAGGCTGTTGAGGGCGGACTTCAGGTTATCCAGCCGGGGTCCTCGCATCGAGCCCGACACGTCAAGCACGTAGACCGTTCGCGACGGTCGGCGCAGCTTGTCAAGGTAGGCCGTCAACAACGTCTTGACGGACGACGGATCCTCCGGGAACGGCAGTTCGACCGGTAGCTCGCCCAGATCCGCTGGATGCTGCAGGCCCGCGACGGCCGGGCGGCGCGTTGTCAGTTGCCCGATGCGACGCTGTGCCGACTCCGATCGCAGGTAGTCCGCGAGCCGCCGCTGGGCGTCTCGCGCTGCGGTCGAGGCGGAGGCCAGCTGGGTCAGCGGATAGTCGCCGCTCACTACACCGTCGCGCGGATAGATGAGCGTCAGCGATTCGGGCAGCCGACCGGAGCGGTTGAGCTCGACCAGGGAACCCTCGTAGTTGATCAGCCCGTCGACCGCGGGTCCCAGGTCGGCACCGGTCATGCGCCGTACGAAGGCGTCGGTGAGCCCGGCGGAGGAGCCGGCGGTGAGCTGCTGTGCGCGGAAGAACCCGGTCAACGGGCCGGATACCCGGGAGACGGCCGCGGCGTCCAGCGCCCGGCCGGTGTCGTCCAGTGCGGTGGCGACGGCTACCAGCGCCGAGAAGCCGCTGTTGGAGGTGGTCGGGTCGGTCATGGCGAAGGTGAACGTGCCGGCGGCGGCCGCGCTCGCGATCTGGGCCCAGCTCACCGGCGTCCCCGCCCAGCCGAGACGCTGTGCGGTGGCGGTGCGCAGGCCGAGCACCACCGGTGAGGTCATGATGCGGTCGGCGCCGGCGAGGCGCTGCTTGGCCGCGGGAATCGTGTCGAGATACCGGTTCGAAGAGAACCACACCGCGTCGTAAACACCGTCGGCCTTGCCGGAGGCGACCGTTTCTGCGCCCTCGATACTGCCGGCGAAGTCCATCTTGACCGTCACTGCGGTGGCTCTGGCCGCCTCGTCGAGGATCGGCCGCATGTCCGCGAGCTCACTGCCGGCCAGGACCCGTAGCGTGACCGGCGACCCGGCGGCGAGCGTGGTGCTGGCGGTGGGATCGGGCCTGGCGCGCTGCCCGGCGTCGCAGGCCACCAACAGCGTCGCGACCGCCAGCATGGCGATGGCGTGGCTGGCCGCGAGGGCGGACGCGCGGCGGGGAGCCGGGATCATGGGACGCACCTCCGGGACGTCTCGTCGTAGCTGCCGAGCTGGCTGAGCATGGCGGTGAGGACGGGATAGTCGGGCGACTCGACGACCGCGGCCAGCGACGGGCTGGGCCGCTGGTCCGGCGAATCGTCGGTCAGCCGGAAGCCATGCTGCACAGCCAGCTTGCGAAGACCAGGGTCCTCGCTGAGCAGCTTGCCGATCGCCCGTCCGGCCTCGGTCCGCGGCACGAGCGTGTGCCGCACGTAGATCGTCGGATTGGGGAAGAGCAGCAGGTGGTCGCCGTCGGCGGGAATCTGGGGCCTGGCCACGCGGTCATAGAACTGCGACTCGTAGATCATGGCCATCGGGATGCTCTTCTCCCCACCGGCCCGGTACTCCTCGTAGAGGTCGCCGCTGGAGGATTGCTTGGTGCCCTGAGCCGACATCAGCAGGCACAGGTCGGGCATCACGGCCGCCAGCTTGTCGGTGCCCGCTATGACTTTGCCGCCGTTGAGCACCGCCGACACGATCGACAGGAACATGATGGCCGAACTCGAGTCCGACGGATCGGTGGTGCGGACCAGCACCAGCCGCCCGTCGTCGGAGCCGTCGCCGGCCAGGTCCTTCCACCGCACCCCCTGCCGGGCCAGGTCCACCAGCTTGTCGATCATGACGACGTCACGGCCGCTGACGCCCTGCACGACGCCCTTGGCGCGCAGCATCTCGGCGGTGCGGGTGAAGGTGGCGATGCCCATGATCGACAGAAGCGGTTTGACCGACTCGTTGACCTTCATCGCCTCCATCACCCGCTTGGCGGTCTGCTGGCTGGCGGGGAAGGCGAGGTCGTACCGATCCGGTTGGGCCTCCAGGCGCTGGACCATGTCGACCGAGCCGCTGCTGTCGATCTGCAGGTCGAACCCGGCGCACCGGAAGATCGTTCGCACATCGGGGTCGGTGAGGAACGTCCGCTTCTCCGACCCGACGATCCCCCGGACCATACTGACGGAGGCCGCGCACGGCTGCTGGCTGTCGCCTCGGCGCACGAGGTTGCGGACCACCAGCCCGCAGACGATCAGCAGGGCGAGAATGCACACGCCGCCGATCCCGAACTTCATGCCTCTGCTCATGGCGTCCTCCTGTCGGCCCTGGGGCGGTCGGCACCCAGCAGCCGCAGATCGGGCGGGATCAGCGTCGCCGTGCGGGCGAGCAGCTCGAGCAGGTTGGTTTTGATCGCCCCGGATGCGGCGGAGTCGACGGTGAGGCCGTGGCAGCCCTGTCGGGTGAGCCGCTGCCGTAGGGCGTCCACGACGTTCTCGGCCTTGCGCGCGGTCCAGCCGCGCTGGCCCGACACGAGGTTGAGCGCGTCGGACGTATCGGGCCAGGACAGCGGCTCCGGGGCGTCGAGCCGCAGCAGATGATTCTGGTACAGCGCGACCAGGACGAGCTTCTCCCGGTCGGACAGTCGCAGGGCCGTCTCGCGCGTGTCCGTCTCCGGGCCGACCGCCACGGGAGCGGGCTGCGGACGGCTGACCAGCAGTTCGACCACGTGCCGGCGGCTGCCCGTGATGTAGAGCGGGGTGTACCCGGCCGGCAGCGTGACCTCGTGGTCGTGCAGCAGTTCGGGCGCGTCGGGGATACGGATCGGCAGCCGGCCGACGTTGCTCAACCGCCACCCGGCGCCGGTCTCGCAGCGCAGCACCGCCTGCTCGCGGCTCACCTTGCCATCGCCGGAGCCAACCGTGACGTGCACGGCGTTGGAGTTGCGGCCGAGGAGCAGGCGGTTGGCTGGCGCGGCGACGGCGGCGTACCCGCCGTCCTCCCCGAGGACGAACAGCGTGCCAGTGGGGGCCGGGTTGCCGCCGAGCGCGGGTTGCGTGCGGTAGAGGCTAGGGGTCGCGGAGCCGAGCGGGTACATTCCCCTCATAACGGACGTTGACATCGGGCGCCTCCTCGGGCGGTTCGCTGGTGACCTCTCGACGCTATGAGCGCTGACCCGGGGACCTTCCCGGCGCGGGTCAGGTACGGGTGGCGTCCTCCGGCCCCGGCCGCGGTTCAGACTCGCGGCGTGAGCCGGCCAGCGAGGCGACGCCGAAGACGGCCGGCCCGATGATCCCGGCGGCCCACGGGACCGGATCGAGCCATCCCTGCGCGCTGGCGACCATGCCTGCGACGGTGCCGAAGCCGCCGGTGACGATCGGAAGCGTCAGATCGCGGGCCTGTAGGACTGCGGCGACCGCGGGTCGGCGCCTCGACCGGGCGACGACCGGCTGCAGCGCCGCGTGCGCGGCCGAGCCGAACTCGCCCGCGGTCTGGAACCGCCGATCGGGGTCGGGATCCAGGCCCTTCCGTACCACCCGGCGCAGCGTCGCCGGCACCGCCGCCGACATCTCGGCGGGCGTGCGGCGGCCCCTGCTGCTGGCGTCGTAGCCGAGCGGTCCGAACGGGCACTTCCCGGTGAGCGTCTCGAAGAGGACGGCGGCAAGCGAGAAGATGTCCGAACGCAGGTCATCGTGCTTTTCGCGACGCTCAGGCGCCATGTAAGCGGAGGAGCCGATGGGCTGTCCCGGCCGGGTGATGCGCGTGTCGCCGGCCGCATCGACCCGGTGCGCGATGCCCCAGTCGATCAGGTACGCGTGGTCGCTGCCGTCAGCGAAGCCGTGGTCGAGCAGCACGTTGGACGGCTTGACGTCGCGGTGCCGCAGCTTGCTGCGGTGTGCGGCGTCGAGCGCCGCCGCGACCTGGCGCACGATCGCCACGGCCCGGGCCGGTTCCAGCGGACTTAGCCGGATCTCGTCGGCCAGGCTGCTGCGCCGCTCGGGCCCGGAGTGGGTGGCGCAGGCCGGATCACCGCATCGCACCAGCCGCATGGCGATGTAGCACTGCGCCACGTCGCGGAAGTCGTAGATCGGCAGGATGTACGGCGAATCGATCTCGGCAGCCAGGCGCATCTCCCGCACGAAGCGGGCACGCGCCTCCTGGCCGGCGACCGCGTCGTCGCGGAGGACCTTCAACGCGACCAGCCGCTCGAGCCGGGTGTCGCGGGCCTTCCATACCACGCCCATCCCGCCGTTACCGAGCCACTCCAGCTGCTCGTACCGGTCGATCGTCACGGCCAAGTTCCACTCCGGAGTCGTTGAGGAGCCGGGTATCTGCATGCGGAGATGCGAGCGGCTCCTCGTGGCCCCGCCCGTCGCGTCGCGATCAGCGTAAAAAACGGCAAGACAAATCCCGCTTGCGTTTCATCCGAGCGGGGTACCGGAAGCGGCCAGTCATCGCTGGCCGACCGGCTGGTTTCCCCGGCTTCAGGCCGCAAGGGCGGCGGCTGCGACGGGCTGGCGGGAAAACAGGTCGATGTCGACCTCTTCCCCGCCGACGACTGCGGTATCCCACGGGCCGCTCAGCTGTAGGGTCCGCAGGGTCTCGCCGCTCAGCCGTTGCAAATGATTGCGCAGCACGGTGTCGTCGGGCAGGCCGGGCAGGCGGGACGCCAGCCGGGTTCGGATCGTCCGGAGCCGCTCCAGAAGGGCTTCGATGTCTGCGTCCCGGTCAAGTAGCCCGGCGCGTCCTTCATCGATCCCCTGGGCGATCTTGTCCTTGATCGCCCATTGGCTACCGTCAGCCTCCGTGGCGACCATCGCCCGCCAGGCCCGGCTCTTGTGGCGATACTGCAGCATCGCCATCGCGGCCTCGTGGCGGACGAAGTCGGCGTCCCGCAACGAGCCGCGATGCCAGGCTTCGTCGACCGTCCGGGCGAGCGACACGGCTGAAACGAGTCCGCTGTTGAGCCCGCGGCCGGGCCAGAAGTGGATGGCGTTGGCCGCGTCGCCCAGCAGGAAGCCGTAGGTGCCCGGGGTCGTTGGCGTCGCGGCGTACAGCTGCGCACTGAACCGTGAGCGTTGCACCATGTCCAGGCGGAACGCGGTCACTGCGGTCAGGTGCTCCTCGGCCACGCCGAACAGGGCCAGACCGTCCATGATCCGCCGCCACAGACCCGATCCCTTGACCAGCGCCGGCAGAAACAGCGTGTGATGAGTCGAGCAGCGGAAGTCGTCATGCTCGTCGCGCACCATCGTGCACGGCCGCGAGGCGATGCAGTCCCTGAACTCGCGCCGGACCGGATCGATGCCGATGACCTCGGCCGCCTCGGCATCAGTCAGGCGCATGTTCAGGAAGCCCTCGCCCCGCAGGGAGTTGAGCAGGAAACGGTTCTGGGCGACAGTCAACGCAACGATCATAGGATCGGGAAGGTCGGACCGTACCCGCAGGCCCAGCACCACGTCCTGCAGGTGTTCCCCAGCCAGCGAGTATGCCGAGCCGTCCGGGACACCAAAACGATCGCTGTAGCGGTCCCGGGTCGGCGAGCGACTGCCCTCGCAGATGGCCAGCACGTGACTGTTCGCGACGGTCTCGTGCTGCTCGGCCGGATCGAACGCGGTCGGCACCAGCCGGATCCGGTCCGCTTTCTCGTTCGCCAGGTCCAGCAGTACGTCCTCAAAGTGGGCGATCCGCACGTTGCGCGGCGCTTGGCCGCGAATCGAGTCAGGCCCGACCGGCCACATCTCGGTGTAGCAGCCCGGGCCGAACAGCCGCGCCTGTACCGCCGCCGGCAATAGCAGGTACTGGCGGCTCTGAATCGTCACGACCTGCTGCCGCCGGACATTGCCGTGTCGTTCGTCTTTCCAGACGACGTCCGACCCTGCCTGCATCCAGCGCTCGTCGTACATCGTGACGGCTACCCGGGAGCCCATCAGATCGTCCAGAAGCAGCGCGAGGCTCAGGCCGACCGGACCGCCGCCGGTGATCACCACCCGTAGCGCCGGCTCCCGCGCAACAACGGCGGTCTGCGTCGCCGAAGCCGCGGGCGCGCCGAGCGGTGTCACGGCTTCGGCCGTCGCGAAGCGATACGTCTCCTCGCCGATCGTGATCCGGTCGCCGTGCCGCAGGCGGTGACAAGTCGCCAGCACGCCGTTGACGAGGGTTCCGTTGCGGCTCGTCCGGTCATACAGCACATAACCGGACTCCTCCCACAACACCTCGGCGTGCAACCGGGAGGCGGTCGCCCCAGCGGCGATGAGTCCGCTGCCCGGATCGCGGCCGATGGTCAGCCGCACGCCCGGCATCGCGATCCGCTGTCCCCGGCGAGGACCGTCACACACCACAAACTCAGCCGACACGAGCATGCCCTTTCTCGGATTGCCTGATGTTTCCGAGAGCGTATGGAGGTCAGGGCGGGAGGGCACCCGTCAGCGATGTCGCTTGCCACGCTCGTGGCAGGCGACAGCGAAGAGCCGGCCAGGTGCACCTCAGCTGGGCCACGGGCGCTACAGGCGGGCGTTCGGGCCGCCTCGGGTGATCAGGTCGTCGTGGGTGCTGGGTTCGGCGATCCGGCCGGCGTTGCGGCTTGCGAACGATCTGCGGCTTGAACGAGCCGTCACGATCCCGCGGCACCGTGATCTGGACCGGGCCAACGTCGGCCAGCAACGTCGTCGCCCGGGGAACATTGCGGGAGTTCCCGGGGTCCTTGGCCAGCCGACATAGCCGAGGTGATCAGCGATCTCCTCACCCAGCGCTGCCTCGGTCACCCGCTCCAATCAAACTGCTGCAGCAGACCGTCCTCGCTTGTCAGTTGCAGGCCCGCCTCCCGGACCTGCTCGACCCGCGGCCACCAGCTCGGCGTCCACACCCGCCAGCGTCGCCGCCGGGTCCTTCTCTCACCACCGCCGCATTATCCACGGCCAGCTCACGGTCATCAGGTGCGTCTCCCTATCGGAAGTTACATCGAGTCTCGTGAATTCCATCCTCCTGTCTCCAAGATCACGCGCGCTGTAATCGGCATGTTGGCGTGCACGCCGGGGGCCGAGGTCTACGTTGGTTCAACAAGATCGAGGAGCCAGCCACCATCCTTGCGGGTTCATGGCGGCCGGCTGCTTCCGAGCGATACGGGTCCGTTCAGCCGGACCATGGCTACTACGGTGGGTCACGCCCCGGCGCTATCGAACTGCGCTCACGGCGGCAGATGTCCGCGTTCCCGCCTCGCCGCTAACATGCCTCATGCCGGATGACACCGAGGATCGCGACTGGACCGTCGAAGAGCCGGGGCGCCCGTTTGAGCAGTGGCTCGACGACTACGCGGACTCCACGGCCACGGTCGATGCGCTTGGACAACTTGGCGCTCAGTGCCGCGACGCGGCAGATCGCCTGGTCGGCGAATTGCTTGCTAGCGCCGGTAATCCGGCCGTGCGGGCCCGCCTCACACGGACACTCGGCTTCATGATTTACGACAGTTACCGGCTCGACGGTTGGGATGAGTACGAAGGTTGATCGCGAGCGAAGGATAGTCAACGTCCGATGATCCAGCGGCTCGCCACTGGATCATCGGACCCTCGAGCGCGACCGAACTGCGGCATGTGCGTGCGTCTACTGCGGCCGGCCCGTCAAACTGCCAGGACCGTCACCCGCCTCGCCAGCGGATGAGCAAGCCTCACGACGATCCGCGCACGACGGGATGGGTCGCCGCAAATACCAATGCGCAGGCGTCATGTTGCCGTCACGTCGGCGAGCACCGCTGCTCGTCCCGCGTCGTACTCGGCGAGGGCAACTGGCTCCTTTGCGAACTGAGCGCGACAGCGCTGGCGGGACTGGTGGCCATCATCGCCGGTTCAGTCCTCGCCGCTCAACGCACCGAGCCGGCACCACCATGACACCGAGCGCGTGGAGACGGCGCGGTCGATGGCCCGGTCTCGACCTGTTCGCCGACCGAGCGGCGGCCGCCATCGGCGAGCGCCTAACTGTCCTCCTGCTTCGGCAAATAGCGCAGCACAACCACGTCGCCGACCGGGATGACCTCGGCCAGCTTCATGCGTCGGCGTGGGCCGCCCGGGTAGGCGGCAGGGTTGAGGAACGGGGGTGCTTCGGCCTGGCCGACGATCAGCGGCGCGATGGCTACGTGCAGTTCGTCGGCCAGTCCCTGGGACAGGAACGCGGTGTGGACAATGCTCCCGCCTTCCACCATGAGCCGGGCAACCCCGCGGGTACCGAGGTCGTCGAGCATCCGGCCGAAGTCCAGTTCCGCTCCGACAGCGACGACGTCGGCCAGGCCGGCCAGCCGATCGCGTAGCTTGTCGGCTGCCTCGTCGGTGGTGTAGGCGACCTTCTGGCCGCCGTGGTGCCAGAACTTGGCCGCCGGGTCCAGGTCGCCGGTGCGAGAGATGGTCACCTTCAACGGGTACTCGGGCTTGCCCGCGTTCACCCGTTCGGCCCGGCGTTGTGGGCTGTTGACCAGAAGTCGTGGGTTGTCCGCCCGGATGGTGCCGGCCCCGATCAGGATGGCGTCGGACTCGGCGCGGACCTGGTCGACCCGGTCGAAGTCCTCCGGGTTGGACAGTAGGAGCCGGTCGGGGCTGGTGTCATCGATGCGGCTGTCGATCGACGTGGCCACGCTGAGCAGCACGTAGGGGCGGGGCATGTGGTTGTGATCCTCCGGGGTCGTTGGGCTATCGGGCGTTGGTGGTCAGGGCCTCGTGGAAGGCTGCCACAGGTGGGAGAGAACGCCACGGCGTCAGGTGCTGGTCGACCTCCACCAGCTCGTTGAGAATGCGAGCCGACGAGGTTTGCCTACCGACCGTCAGCGCCCGCATCGCCACTGCGGCGGCCTGCTCCGGCTCGCGTGCCCCGGTGTGCGCGGCCGCTTGTCGCGCCAGGTACACGCCCCGATCGCGGTGGTAACCGGCCGGCAGACGACCGATCGCGGTGGCGAAACCCTCCGCTGCCTGCCTCATCAGCCTGATCCCAGCGTCCGATCCGCCAGCGCTGGGCTGGTCGTCTTGGTGGTGGCGTCCAAGGACGGCCGTGCTACGGGCCTGGTGGACATCGATGTACGCATGATCCAACCAGGTTCCCCACTCGACGGTGGGGTCGACGTCGGTGGTGTCGATGAGGTGGCGTGCCCGGTCGTACGCGGCCGCGCACGCTGTCTCGTCCTGGCTCAGGGCGTGGCCGTGCGCGGCGTATGTGGCGGCGATCGCGCCCAGGCGGGTACCCGGCCGAGCTGCCTCCTCGGCAGCTTGGCCCACATCGAGGGCCTCAGCGGGATCACCCATGTCCCCAGCGAGCTGCGCCTTGCGCGCGAGGACGAACGTGGTCAGGTCGGGGTCGCGGCCGATGTGTGACCACTCCAGCGCCCGGTCCGTCCAATACTGGGCGGCCGTGAAACTGCCGGCATCCTGGTGCAGCCAACCCGCGAACTCGGCGTAGGTCGCCTGCAACTGGACCAACCGGCGTCGGTCCCCACCCTCGACGCTGCTTCGCAGCGCCTGCATCAACCGGATCTGCTGCTCGACGGTGGGGATGACTACCCGGGGTCCGAGCAGGTTGTCGTTGTCGATGAGGACACGCCGGATCTGCTGCAAGTACTCGATCGGGTTCCCGTCCTGCGCTGCGAGGGCCGCCAGCTCGTGATCGGTACTCGCTGCTGCCGCTGAGGCCGGACCGACGCCGGCGACGGCGATCCCCGCGGCGGTCCCGGCGAACTTCAGGAGGACGCGGCGGGAGACCGACACCAGGATCACCTTTCCGTCGTGGAGCACGGGCAGAGAAACCGTGCCGTCTCCCCACGGTGAGGGATCTTCGGTCACCGTTGCCAGTTCTGGCCTGAAGTTGGCCTCATGGCCGCCGCGGTTGGCCTCATCGCGGTCTGCACCGGCTCCCTGCATTGCCTCCCACAGCCTGATCAGCACGCCCGTGCCGCCGAGCTGCTGATCGCACAACTCTGCAACGTGCCGCGGTGGGATCCGCTCGCCGCGTTCGAATTTGCCCAGGTGTGACGCGTCGTAGAAAACGGCGGCACCGAGTGCGGACAGCGACAGGCCGTGCCGATCCCGCAGCGCGCGCAGTTCGGCGCCCCACAGGTGCACCGGTGACCTGTGCGGCGTCAGTACCCGCCTGGCCTGGCCCAATACCGCTCCTTCACAAGGCCGATGGGGGCCGATGAGGGCCGCCCCATCGGGGCCTCGTTCCACGAATGTCGTCGCCAGATGCTCACAGTGTGGCCGAAACGCCACACCGTTACGAGCCCATCGACGTGTCGGAGGTGGCCGAGATGCTCTGGATGTTTGCGCTGATCGCTGTTGCCGCCGCCACGCTGACGCTCGGCTTCATGGTCGGGTTCGTGACGTTCAAACGGTCCCGACAGTGGTGTCCAGGGTGTGGGGCGGTGCTGCGCTGCCCCGAATGTCCGCGACACCCGATGCGCCATCCGGCCCTGTCGATCGTCGAGACGCGGACCTCATGAGCACGGCGATCCAGATGAACGGACGCCCGAGCCCGGGATCGTGTCCGATACCGATCCCGCCCGGGAGTTCGGCTTCGCCGAAGGTCGTGGTAACCGGCGCGGCCGGTTTCATCGGCTCGCATCTGGTCGACGCACTCCTTGCGACCGGACATGTGGTCGTCGGGGTAGACAGACGCAACCCGTGTAGCGACCTGCTTGCCGGGCTCAATCTCGCCGGCGCGGTGAACCATCCGAAGTTCACCTGGGTTGACGCCGACGTCGCGAACGCCAGCCTCGACGCCGTGCTGGACGGCGCCGACTGCGTCTTCCATCTCGCGGGTCTGCCGGGTGTCCGTAGATCCTGGGGCTGCGAGTTCGCGGCCTACGTCACTGCCAACATCGTCGCGACGGAACGCCTCGTCGCCGCGTGCGAGCGTGCAGGCGTTCGACGGCTTGTCTATGCCTCGTCGTCCAGCGTCTACGGTCCGACGACCGCCGCAAGCCGGGAGAGTGACCCGACCCGACCGATATCGCCGTACGGGATCACCAAGCTCGCGGGTGAGCTGCTGTGCCTTGCCCACGCGGTGCGGGCCGACAGTCGGCTAAGCGTGGTCGCGCTTCGGTACTTCACCGTGTACGGACCTCGGCAGCGGCCCGACATGGCGATCGGCCGAATGCTGGCCGCGGCGCTGACCGGAAAACGGTACCCGTTGTTTGGCAACGGATCGCAGCGGCGCGAGTTCACCTACGTCAGCGACGTGGTGAACGCGACGATCGCCGCGTCCCGTCTCGAACAGCGCCACGCTGTGGTCAACGTCGGCGGTGGCGCGAGCGTCTCGATAACCGACCTCCTGGGCATCGTCGGTGATCTCACCGGCAGGCCGGTGCCGCTGGCCGCCGTCGCCGCACAGCCCGGCGACGTGTGCGCGACGGCCGCCGATCTGACCAACGCCCGTGCCTGCCTCGATTACCGACCGAGCGTCAACCTGCCGGTCGGATTGGCGCTTCACCTGGAGTGGCTGCGAGGGCTGCCAGCGCAGGTTCTGCGTCTGTATGAACCCATGTTCGAACCGTGTGCTGCGGAGGTGGCCTCGTGTACGTCTTGACTGGCGACTCGGCGAACGATCTGTACACCGGGGTGTGCCGTGCGGTGCTGACCCAGGGACGTCGCGCCGCACCTCGGGGTATGGCGACCACCGAGCTGCTCGGTGCGCACCTGTGCCTGAACGACCCACGCCGCCGATTCGTATCGGTGCCACCGGCCAGGCTGCTCAACCCAGCGTTCGCGGTCGCTGAGGCGTTGTGGATCCTGTCCGGCTCCGACGACCCGTGGATCTTCACCTACAACCGCAACCTGCGCCGCTACGCCGACAACGGCCGGCTGCACGGGGCGTACGGCCCACGGATGCGGCGGTGGCGCGGCGAAGTGGACCAGCTCCAACGCGTCCGTGCTCTGCTGGCCAGGGACCCGGACAGCCGGCAGGCGGTCATCCAGATCTACGACCCGCAGCTCGACGCCCGAGGGCACCGGGATGTGCCGTGCACCTTGAACTATCGCTTCTTCGTCCGTCGCGGCCGTCTGGACATGCACATCACCATGCGCAGCAACGACGTGTGGCTCGGCCTGCCCTACGACCTGTTCACCGCAACGCTGTTGCAGGAGCTGATGGCCGGCTGGTTGGGCGTGGAGGTGGGTACGTACCACCACCACGTCGACTCCCTCCACCTGTATGCCCAGCACCACGACAGCGCCGCTCAGGTCAGCGCTTCGACCGTCAACCCATCGCCGGCCATGCCCTCCCTTTCGGCGCCGCCCGACGACCTCACCGCGTTCCTGAACGCAGTCATCGCGGGCGAGCCGACTCTCGAAGCGACAACCGGGTGGAAGGAATTCGGTGCCGTCCTGGCCAGCTACCGCCTGTGGAGCGACGGTGAACGGTCGGCAGCCCGAGCGGCTGCCCTCGGCATCGGCGGCAACCTCGGCGAAGCACTGCACGGGTGGTACGACCACCTGACGCCTGCTTCCGCGGCCGTCGCGGAAGCAGGCGCCCAATGACGCGCACCGGACGCAGCGTGGTCCTCGGGTTGTGCTCCTACACCCACGACTCGGCCGCTGCCCTCGTCGTCGACGACACTCTTGTCGGCTTCGCCGAAGAGGAACGGCTGACAGGCGACAAGCACACGGCCGTATTCCCGCAACAGGCGGTGCGGTGGCTGCTCGACACCGCCGGCCTGGACGCCGATGACGTGGATGTGGTGGCGTACAACTTCGACGGCCGCCGTTACCTCGACGCCGTTGTAACAACGGAACTGCTGGCCCGCATGCCGGCGACACGAGACCGGGCGCAGCCGAGGGCGGACAGCTTCCGCAAGGTGCACGACCGATTCGCACGCCGGATGGCCGACCTACGCGACCGGTTCCCGCGCGCCAGGATCGCGCCGACACTGCACCACCGAGCGCACGGCCTGTATGCGTTCGCGTCCAGCCACTACGACGCTGCAGCCGTGCTCGTCGTGGACAGCCTTGGCGAAGCCCAGACCACCACCATCGGCGCTGCGGAACGGCTGGGCGGTGGTCGGTGCCGGTACGCCATCGCCGAGGACATCACCGACCCGGCATCGCTCGGCTACGCCTACGGCGCGATCACTGAACACCTCGGCTGGCGCCGCGGCGACGAGGAGGGCACCGTCATGGCGCTCGCCGCACTGGGCGACCCGGGCCGGTTCCGCGACCTCATGCGCGAAGCCATCCCGTTGACCCAGCACGGATTCAGCCTGGACCCGCGCTGGTTCCCGTTGCGGGTGCTGGCTCGGGGCTATCCCCGCGTCACGGAGGCGTTCGTGGCGGCGACCTGTGCGATCCGCGCCGCCGCCGACGATGTGCGACCCGTGCACGCCGATCTGGCCGCAGCACTCCAGGAACGTACCGAGCAGGTGATGGTGCACCTTGCCCGCCGTGCTCGCGCCCTGACCGGGGCGCGGCTGCTGTGCGTCGGCGGCGGCGTGGCCGCGAACTGCGTCGCCATCGGCAGGATCGTGGAGACCGGCCTGTTCGACGAGATCCATGTACCGCCGGCACCCGGTGACTCGGGCACCGCAATCGGTGCCGTCATCGCCGCATGCCTCGACAGCCACCATCCACTGCCCGACGGCGTCGCCGGGCAGTGTTACCACGGCCCGGCCTACCCGACGATGGACCTCCCGAGTCATCCCCGCCCCGGCATGACCGCATACCGGCCCGCCGGCGCGGCCAAGCACTTCGCGCTCAGACTCGCTGAAGGTCACATCGTGGGTCTGTTCCACGGCCGACTGGAGGCCGGGCCACGGGCGTTGGGGAACCGGTCGATCCTGGCCTCGCCGCTGCGACCCGACATCGTGGACCGGCTCAACGCCAGCGTGAAGTTTCGCGAGCCGTTCCGCCCGTTCGCCCCGGTCGTGCTCGCCACAGCCGCGGCCGACTACTTCACCCTGGGGCAGCCGGCGCCGTACATGTCGATCGCCTCCGGCGTCACCGACCTCACCCGCGAGCGTCTGTCCACTGTGGTGCATGTGAACGGCACCGCCCGGGTCCAGATCGTCACACCGGACGCCAACCCGTTTCTCGCCGAGGTGCTGACCGAGTTCGCCGCACTCACCGGCCATCCGGTCTTGATCAACACCTCGTTGAACGTGAAAGGCCAACCGATCTGCGGCACCCCGGACATGGCCCTCGATTGTCTCGCCGGCAGCGGGCTGGACGCGCTGATGCTGGAAGGCTGGTGGATCACGAAATGATCATCGGCTACAGCCACTGGGGGTTCCTCGGCCCCGGCATCCACGACACCCCCGACGGCGGCCGAAGCCACCGCCGCGTCCTCATCGACGGCCTCCGCGAACGCGGACACGAAATCGTGTTCCTGCAAGCCGACCGCGACCTGACCGAAGCCGGCCACGACCTGAGCGGAACCTACCGGTGGAACGGCGGGCTTCCCGACGTCGACATGCTGTTCCTGGAGTGGCGCTGGCCCATTCCCGGCCGTAACACCACCCGATGCGTCAGCCCGGGTCACACCTGCGACCTGCACCGCCAGCAGCAACTCCTCGACCACTACACCGCGCACGGCGTCCCGACGCTGCTGTGGGACAAAGACCGCCAACTCGCGCCCGACGACCTGCTCCGCCACGTGCACAACGTCGTCGTCTGCGAGCCGGCCCTGTATCCGTCACCGGGCGCGGTGTCGCTGCTGTTCCCGGTCGCCGACACCGCTCTTCGGTGCGCCGACCCGCTCGCCCTCGCCAGCGCGCCGCGGGAGCTGCCGCTGCTCTACGTCGGCAACCAGTACGACCGCGACGACGCCTTCGATCGCTACCTCGCCCCCGCCGCCCGTCACTATCCGCACATCATCGCCGGGAAGTGGCCCCACACCGAGCGGTGGCCCGACCTGAACTTCTGGGGCCGCATCCCGTTCCCCGGAGTCGCGTCGCTGTACCGGCGTGCGGTGGCGACGGTCCTGCTGCTGCCGGACCGGTACGCCGAGGTCGGGCACATGACGCAGCGGCTGGTCGAGGCCGTCCTCGCCGGCTGCCTCCCACTGGCCCCAACCACCATCCGCGGCGCCGACCGGTTCACCCCACCCGAGCTTCACATCACCGACGGCGACGACGCCGCAGACAGGATCGGAAGGCTAATGAACGCCACACCGGCGAGACGGGCCGAGCTGCTCGACGCGTGCCTGCAACGCCTGGACGCGTTCCGGCTGTCCCGGCAGCTCGATACGATCGAGCGCGTCATGGCCGACCTGAGCGCTCACCGGGTGGGCTGATGCCGGGCCCACATCCCACCACCCCGCCGGACCCGGGACTACCGTCGGCGGGCATGGACAGGATCGCCATCATCGGCTGCGGCGGCTCCGGCAAGACCGTTCTCGCCCGCCACCTCGCCACCTCGCTCGGCCTCGGGGTCACCAACCTCGACGCGCTGTACTACGACGACGGTTGGAACCCCACCCCGATGGAGAAGTTCGCCGACCTCCAACGCGAACTCGTCGCCGCCGAACGCTGGGTCATCGAGGGCAACTACGCCTCCACCCTGCCCATCCGCCTGGCCCGCGCCGACACGGTGATCTTTCTTGATCTGCCCGCGCGGACCTGCCTGTGGGGCATTGCCCAGCGGCGGTGGCGCTACCGGGGCGGCCAGCACACCGACGGTGTCTTCGACCGCATCACCTGGCCGTTCGTGAAGTACATCCTCGGATACCGGCGCAGCATGCGCCCACGCGTTGACGCCCTCATCGCCGAACACGGCCAGCACGCCACCTTCGTCCGGCTCACCAGCCGACGACAGGCGAACCGGTACCTGCACCAGCTCGGCGCCGACGGCCCACCATGACACGCAATCTGGAGCCAATCGCGGCCACGCCGTTCACCGACCGGGCGCTCGTCGCGGGCTCCCTGTACGCCGCACCGGATCGGCTCGCGCAACGCACGACCGCGTTGCACCGTGCCAAGGTGAGCGGGGCGAACGCCACCGATACCATCGCCGCTCTCGCGGCGGACGCCGACCCCGCACCCCAGATGATCATCGACGTCGGCTGCGGACGCGGCACCGCCACCGTCAGACTGGCCCGCCAATACCCGTCAGCGATCATCCTCGCGGTCGACCAGTCACCCGGGCTGCTGACCGTTGTCCGCGACCGGCTATCCGCCCAGCATCGCAGCACGGCCCTCATCGCCGCCGATTTCCATCACCTGCCGCTGCCCACCGCCAGCGCGGACCTCGCCCTTGCGGGCTTCTGCCTCTACCACAGTCCACGACCCCGGCACGCGCTTGCCGAGATCGCCCGCTGCGTTCGCCCCGGCGGCTGGATCATCGCCACGACCAAGTCCGCTGACAGCTACCACGACATCGACGCCCTCATCGCCACCAGCGGCCTCGATCCTGGCGCAGACCAGCGACCTAGCCTGTATCAAACCTTCCACACCGGCAACGCCGAGGCCGTCGCGGCAGCTGCCGGGCTGACCGTGCAGCGGCGTGTAGACCAGCAACACATCTTCGAGTTCGCCGACCTCGATCACCTGGCCGCGTACGCGATCACCTGCCCGAAGTACCGTCTGCCCGCCAACCTGACCGACGCAACCTCGCTGGCGGCCGAGTTGCGACGCCGTGCACCGGACGCGGGGCCGACCACCGCGTCCACCGTCACCTATCTGATCGCGCAGCGCCCGTGATGCGGGCCGTGTACGTCAAGCACTACGCCGACCCTGCAAGGGCCCTCGCCGCCGGCACTCACCTGACCTGGCTGATCCAACTCGATAGCGGCGTACGCCTACCGGACCTGCACCGGGTGACGGCCAACCACCTGATTCTGGAACACCTCGACGGGTGGCCTTTTCAACCGGCCGATCTGGAACACGCCGCTGCGCTCCTCGGCCGGCTGCACGGCACCGCCCACACCCGCGAGCTGCACGCCGCCCACCTCGGTCGGGACTACACCAGTTCCACCGGCCTGACCATCCGACGCTTTCCCGCCGGGCGCGAGCACGTCCTTTCCGACGCTGACCCTGACCTGGTCAACCTCCCGGCCGCGCTGTACAAGGACTGCAACCTCCGCAACGTCGTCATGACGGCCGGCGGTCCAGCGCTGGTCGACTTCGACGACCTCACACTCGCACCCTTCGGATACGACCTGGCCAAACTCGTCGTCTCCACCGCGATGACCCACGGTCGGCTACCCGCCGACCAGATCAGCGCCGCGCTACACGCCTACAACGTCGACGTCGACGACATCGGCACCCGCGCCGCCGAATGCACAAGGCTCCAGCTCGCCCGGTATGCCGAGATCCACCATCGGCTCACCGCCCGATACGTCGGCCGCAACGGCTACCAGCACCTATGGCCCACCGTCCGCCCCTGGCCCGCACCGAGCGCCGAACCGCGCTCCCGTTGAAGGAGCCCACCGTGGCCATCACCACCGAACTGGTCCTCGCCCGCCACGGCGAAGCCAACTGCAACACTGCCGGCATCGTCGGCGGCGAACGCGGTTGCACCGGCCTCAGCCCGACCGGCAGCGCCCAGGTGGAGCGGCTGGCCGCCCGCCTCGCCCGCGAGCACCACGCGCGTCCGTTCGAGGCGTTCTATGGCACCCCACGCCGCCGCGTCCGCGAAACCATCGACATCATCAACGGCGTTCTACCGATCCCAGCCGTCGTCGTAGACGATCTTCGTGGTCCCGACCATGGCGACGCTGATGGCCGTCCCTGGCACGAGATCAAGACCGCCTTCGCCGGACCACCCCAGCACAACCCCGACCGGCCCTATGCGTACGGCTCCGAGACCTGGAACCAGTATCTCGACCGGGCCACCGCCGCACTGCGCACAATCCTCGACCGCCACTCGGGGCAGCGCGTTCTCGTCGCTGCGCACGGCGAGACCATTGAAGCCGCTCACGTCCTGCTTCTCCAGCTCCCAGCCGCCGTCCGACCTGGGCTCGGGTTCGTCGCCGAACATGCCTGCGTCACCCGCTGGCAGCAACACGTCAACCGCTTCAACCGCCGCGTCTGGATGCTCGCCGCGCACAACGACACCAGCCACCTCACCGATCCCCAGCCGTGACCGATCTCGCCGGGACACTCCTGGCCATCTGCCGCCGGCTGGGCGACGCCAATGCACAGCCCCTCGCCGTGCACCAAGGCCACAACGGCACAGTCGTCCTCCGCACCGCGACCGGGACCGGGGAGGTCATCGTCAAACTGCACCGCGGACACGAGCGCCACCGCCAAGAGGTCCACGCCTACCGGCACTGGACACCCGCGCTGCGAGGCCGAACTCCACGCCTGATCGCCAGCACGGAGAATCCGCCGGCCATCGTCATCACCGCGCTGCCAGGCCGCCCACTCGCCGAAGCCTGTCTGTCGCCGCAGCGGGAGGTCGAAGCGCACCGGCAAGCCGGGGAGTTGCTGCGGCAGCTTCATGCCGCTGGTCCGAGCCGGACCCAACCGGACATGACCACCTGGCTCGTCGAGCGCGGCGAGTACTGGCTCGCCTTGGGGCGAGCGATCATCCCAGCAAACCGTCAGGCCGAGATCCGAGCCCATCTGACCGCGCTGAGCGACCTTGGACCGATCCCGGCTGTTCCATGCCACCTCGACTACATGCCACGAAACTTGCTCGCGGAACCGTCCGGCCAGGTCGCCGTGATCGACTTCGAGCACGCCCGCTACGACCTGGCCGCTCGCGATCTCGTGCGTCTGGCCACTCGCACATGGCCGAGCCGACCTGACCTCGAACACGCCTTCCTGGTCGGATACGGCCCGTTGAGCGCACTCGACCGCCAGATCATCGAACATTGCTCGCACCTGGACGCCCTGACGCGGGACGTTCAGGGTGCTCAGGTTTAGATACGTCGCGGACGTCGATCAGCCGCGCGCGGTGAGTAGTCATCGACTGCGCGCAAGATCGCGGGCTTGTCCTTCGACTCGGCGCCGTCGGGCGCCGACCGGACGATCAAGACCCGGCTGCGGCGTCGATCCCGGCAAGTCCGAGAATCAGTACAACGACGCTCCACGGTCCGCCGGCGAGAAGTCCGCCGAGAATATCGCGGCTCACGGTGATCTGATTCCTTCCATCCGTTCTGGTCGAACGTGCGCAGGGCTCAGCCTCGACCAGTGCATGATGGCAAAACTGAGTCCGCGCCCGGAAGAACTCCGGTACCGCTGGCTCGATCTAGACCCAGGTTGACCCAGATGAACCTCCGGGGGTTCTCGGGTCTGCTGTGAGCCGCGGGCTTCATACCGTAGTCCCTCAAACAATCGGAGGCGGTATCGATACATGCTGTGCGCCACGGCGGAGGAGTCAGTCCACCGCGACGCCGCGCTGCACACAAGGAAATAGGCCTGTCACCTCCACCGCATCGGCCAGACGCGGGACGACCGACCGCGACGCCGCCCTCGTGTTCATGATGTCCTCGGACCTCGGACGCGGCGCGGCGCGGTAGCCTTCACCCGGGAAGAGGTGCGTCGCGGCCTCAAGCCCATACACCGCTGACGCATTGCGACATGTCAAGATCAACCGCGATAGGCAGACGTGGATCGAGTCCCTGCGGTGCGCAGTGAATAGCTGGCCGGGAACCCCAATCGCGAACTGGTCTGAGCGTGAGATTCTTGGACCAAAGTCAGGGCAATATCGACGTGCTGGTTCCGGCTCCGTCGACGAACCACCAGTTCGAGGACGTTTTCGCAGGTCGCAAAGCCCCAGCGCGGGCGGCACGCCGTCCGCGAGGATCTCAACACCGCGATCGACTTGGTGATGTCCGACGCGCCGGAGGCCCAGCGCGGGCGGCACGCCGTCCGCGAGGATCTCAACCCGTTGGTGTCGTTCACGGTGACCGCGGCGCCGCCGGCCCAGCGCGGGCGGCACGCCGTCCGCGAGGATCTCAACTGGTCCTGCAGCTCGACGTCGCCGTTGGGGCCGCATCCCAGCGCGGGCGGCACGCCGTCCGCGAGGATCTCAACTCCTACCTGGACATGTACCTGGCCGACGTCGAGGCCCAGCGCGGGCGGCACGCCGTCCGCCAGCGCGGGCGGTGCGCCGTCCGCCAGCGCGGGCGGTGCGCCGTCCGCGAGGATCTCAACGTCGGGTTGCAGCAGGTGGCGGTGCTGCGGGCTACCGACCAGCGCGGGCGGTGCGCCGTCCGCGAGGATCTCAACACCACGCGGAAGTCGGAGACGACGACCCAGGCACGGCCAGCGCGGGCGGTACGCCGTCCGCGAGGATCTCAACTGGCACCGCCACGCGAACATGATGGACCCGCTGACCACCAGCGCGGGCGATGTGCCGTCCGCCAGGATCTCAGGATGATTACGCCGAGAATGTAGGTAATGCGCTTTCGAGATGCGCTGGTCGACCGCTTCGGTGCGTCCTGCGTCGCATGCGTAGTGATCCGGGCGCCGGGCGGACGTTATCTGACCTCCTGCGGATCATCTCCACTCACCTGCATTGGAATGAGTGTCCTCACCGCGATTCGTCCGCAAGGAAGTAATCACAGCTTCGAGCGGCTCGTGTCAGTAATGTTCTTCTGATTCACTCTTCTGGGCCTAGACATCGTGAATCCCGCCGTTAGGCTGGCTGTCGGCATCTCTCGCCGACGGCAGGGCCATTCATCGAATCGACGGGCTCTGGGGATCGCAACACGATGTATGGACCAGATGGGGATTCCGCGACGAGTCCGGCGTTCGGCCCGCGATGACAAGCCGGGCTAGAACTATTGGCAGCATCGATCCTCCGACGTGAGAGGAACCCGACCGGACTACGTCGATGCTATTGCTGGTCTGCTGTTCCGTGATTCGCACCTCGATCGTCTGCCTTCGGTGTGGATCTATTGGCGCGGCGGCTTGGAGTTCTTGTCGTACCTCGGTGGTTGACTCTGCTCGGTTCCGGTCGATGGAGGGCGAATGGTGTGGGCTCATAGCACCAATGCGCAGGGGTGTCGGCATCGCCTCGATGAGCATCTGCGCAGCACTGGTCAGTTGGCAGCGGAGTTTGCCGAGCCGTTCGGCCTGTCGGACGTCGCTCGATGGGCCGGGCTTGTGCATGACGCTGGGAAGGCGTGGTGCTCGTGGCAGACGAAACTGCTTGCGGTCGAACCGACCGGTGGTCGTGTCGGGCTGGATCACAAGTCGTTCGGCGTTCATCTGGCGAGGCAACACGGCTTGCGGATGGTCGAGTGGGTGGTAGCTGGTCACCACGGGGGTCTCGGGGACTATCGCGATCTGGACGATCTTCTCGGCGTCAACGACCCGGCGAAGCAAGCGGAGCGGCAGAAACAGTGGACTGACGCTGAACGAGCGCTGAAAGCTCTGGTTCCGGAGATTTTCGAGCAGCCGCCGGCCGTCCCGCCGGAGTTTGCGAATCGCACGGACAGGCTCGCTCAGGAGTTCCTCGTGCGGTTTCTGTTCTCGTGCCTGGTCGATGCCGACGTTCTCGATACTCAGGCGCACCGGTTGGGGCTGGCCACGCCGCGGAGCGGGGTGCCTTTCGACGCGGAAATGCTCGTCGATCGGCTGCTGAAGCGGCGTCGCGTGCTTCTCGCTGACCGGCTGCCGTCTCCCATGGACGGGTTGCGTTCGGACCTGTTCGAAGCGGCGTTGTCGGCTGCGGACATGCCTCCAGGGGTGTTCCTGATGACGGCGCCGACCGGCGCCGCGAAGACGATGGCCGCCGCCGGGTTCGCTCTGCGGCACGCGGCCCGGCATGGCAAACGCCGGGTCATCGTCGCGGTTCCGTTCATCACGATCACGGAGCAGAACGCAGCCGTGTATCGGCAACTGCTCGACGACGGCGACGACGTCGTGCTGGAGCACCACAGCAACGTCGACTGGGATGTGGCTACACCTGGTCGGGGGCGGGTGTTCGTGCAGCGGATGGCGGCGGAGAACTGGGATGCGCCGTTCATCGTGACGACCACGGTCCAGCTTCTGGAGTCGTTGTTCGGTCGCAAGCCGTCGGCGATGCGCAAGGTGCACCGTGTGGCCGGTTCGGTTGTGGTGCTCGACGAGGTTCAGGCGCTGCCGCACCGGTTGCTGCCGCAGGTCGCTGATGCGCTGCGGATTCTGACCAGCCGGTTCGGTGTGACGGTGCTGCTGTCGACGGCGACGCAGCCGGCGTGGGGCGAACTGAATCCGCTCAAGGCTCTCCGGGCGCATGAGATCGTGCCCGACGTTGCGGCGGTGTTCAGGTCGGCCCAGCGGGTCAGGTTCGAATGGCGGACTGATCCGAGGCCGACCCTCGCGTCGGTGACCGCTGAGGTCGTCGCCTATCGGCAAGCCCTGGTGGTGGTGAACACGGTCCGCGATGCGCGGACGCTGTACGAGTTGGCCCAGGCAAAAGCCGACGCCGGGGTGAAGGTGCTGCACCTGTCCACCGGGATGTGCCCGCTGCACCGCACATCGGTGTTGACACGGGTCCGGCAGCTCCTGGATGAGAGGGCACCCGTCGTGCTGGTCAGCACGTCGCTCGTCGAGGCCGGGGTGGACCTGGACTTTCCGGTGGCATTCCGGGCACTCGCGCCACCGGAGTCCATCGGTCAGGTGGCCGGGCGTTGCAACCGCAGCGGCTGGCTGGGGACGCGTGGCGGGCTCGTGGTGATCTTCGATCCCGTTGATGGGGGTGCGCCCCCGTCATTCGGGCCGCAGGTCGGCAACGCCCGGGTGATCTTAGGCCCGGATCGGGCTGATCCCGAGGACGTGGACGCCCTTGCCGCCTACTTCGCGACGCTGTACCGGTCGCTGGATATCGACGGGCCGGCGAGCGTGTCCGCGGAAATCCGGAAGAACCGACGACGGTGGGACTTCCACTCGGTAACCGATGGACCCCAGGACGCCAGCGGGCGCCGGGATCGGCGCCGGGCGTTCAGGATGATCCTCGACGACACGGTCCCGGTCGTCGTGAGCTACGGCACCAGGTCCGACCTGATCAGGGTATGCGACGCGTTGGCGGAGTTACGCGGTCCCGCTCCGCATCCGGATGCGTGGCGGCGTCTGCAGCCCAACGTGACAGAACAACACCGCGCCGGCGGGCCAGCCGTTCGTGGTGCCCGTGTTGGTGCAACGGCAGGAAGCCGGTGACTACGGCCGCACCCGCCGGGTCACCGTGCAGGTCTCCTACGACGACGGCGCGACCTGGCGTCCGGCACCGGTTCTCGGCACCGGCGACCAGCGCACAGCCGTTCTGGTTCACCCGAAGGGCGCGAAGCACGTGTCGTTGCGCGGTTCCGTGACCGACAGCCGCGGCAACACCGCGGAGATCACGGTGATCCGGGCGTACGCGTTGCGGTAACGGCTTCCGGGTAGTCGGCGGACGGGGCCACCGCGATGCGCGCGCAGCTTGCCGCACTCGTTCTCGTGGTGGTGACGGGTCTCGTGGCACCTGATGCGGCTACCGCATACGAGACCCGCCGTTCGCCGGCACCGAACGGCTGCTCCCGCGCGCCCAGCCACTGACAACACGTGCGCGGTCCGACCGAACGCGCGACGGGCACCGACCATGACCGATTCCCTTGTCATCGCATCCGAGCCAGCCATGATCTACCTCCCGCCTCGTCCCCGGGTGCCGGGAACCGGTCCGCCCAGACTCGCCAACCAGGCTGCTCACTTTCCAGCCCACCAGGCGCTATGGTGCGTCGATGCGTTCCCGGGCCTGGATCGCGGCCGGCGTCGCCGTCGCGGTGCTGGGCCTTGCCGTGGTGCTGTTCGCCTATCCGCTGTCGCCGCGTACCGATCCGGCGCCGGTCCAGGCCTCTTTCCCCCGATCGTTCGCGGATCCGGGCGTCATCCTGGTCAAGAAGCCGGGTTCGTACGCGATCTGGGAGACCGGAATGAGGGGCGACGGCGATCGGTGCCGGGTTTCCACCCAGAGCGGGACGCAGATCCGCGTCGACGAGCCGCGTCTCACAGTGCGGTGGGAGCCGGACGGCGAGGACAGCGGCGCCTACGTCTACACCCAGGTCGGCGCGTTTGACGTCCCCGCCGCGGGGGCGTACGGCATCTCCTGTACGACCGACGGCGCGGCAGGCACGGCGTTCGCGGTGACACAGACGCCGAGTACCGGTCTGTCGCTCACGGCCCTCGTCGGGGGATCGGTCGCGATCGTGATCGGGGTGACGACCCTGATCGTGGCATCCGTGCGGCGACGCCGCTGAGCCGTTCATGAGATCCAGCATCCGGTAACCGGAGCGTCCCTTGACCGGAACGGGCCGCAACCCCGAACCCGAACCTGATCGACGCGGTTGGCGGTAGATTGGTGCGCCCGATTTTGGTCAGGTTGGGCGTGGCTTGGTGCTGCTTACCGTCGGGTGCGGCTGCCGTTGAGTGACCTTCGGGATCTTGACCGGCCGCGGTCGTGACATTGGCAAGCAAAGGATCCCGGCGCATCGTCGTCGATGGCATCGCATTTCGGTGGTCGTGGCGCTTCCGTACGCGCATCGCGGGAACTGACTCGGCCCACCAAGGGCGTCTGTTCTGCCGGCGACCGTGGCCGCGGGCATCCATCAGGCACTGGCCGCCGGTTGGCAGCTGCGCAGGCCCGGCCCGGCATTCGCGCTGACGCTTGACGAAGCACTGCCATAAATCTCTGCTACCGAGCGTCGTCGGCGGCAGATGTTCGCAGGTCGTGGCATAGGCGCACGTCGCCCTTCGATGCATTCGAAACCGAATCTACCGATGATCCGACGCGAAGTACGCTTCCAACGGCGGTGTCGCGATGGCGGATACGGCGGTATAGTCCGAAAATGGGCTTGTTCAAGCGGCGCCCGAAGAATAATCCGGCGATCGAAGAAGGCTCGGCATCGGCTACGACGGTGGTGACGCCGAGGCCGACGCCGGATGGAAAGGGGATCGCCTTCCCCGACAGTGCGGCTATAGATCACTGGAAACGTCGGGTTGCCGATGCTGGTCTGACGGTGCGCGGAGTGGAATATAACGGGCAGGCCAGCTACCTGACCCTCGCCGGCCCCGACGCGGAGCGGGCGAAGACCTTCCTACGCAACGAACACGTCGATCGGGAGCTGTACTACATAGTGGTGGAAACCCCGGACGGCACATGGGGCTTGGACATTGAAGGGCTGTATCTCGAACGATTGCGTCCATGGCAGCAGGACACCGAATCGGCGGAATATCAAGTTCCTGCCGGCTCGATTGCCGGTAATCCGCGCAGTGTCAATCTGGCCGCGCGGGGCAAGGTCGACAATTTTCTGGTCTGGATCGGATGTGGGCGGTGTGCGCACCGATGGGCGGACGGAGTGCGGTATCAGAATCGGACCCTCACTCGTTGTCCATCGTGTGGCGCGAAGAACTCGGTCGATTCCTCGAACGTGCAGGTCGCTCCGTTGGACCAGCAGCCAACTCCGTCCAGTCCACTCTCCAGCAGCCCAAGCAATCGGTCCGCAGACTCCGCAAGCGAACAACAACGAGCGCAGATTGCCCGCCGCATCGCCGAGCTCTTGGACTTCAATCAAGTGCATTACGGCGAGCTCGACAAAGAGCAACAGTCTCAGGCTACAGATTGTCGCCATCTTGACGCCATCATTTCCAGCGGCGGAGCTCCACCAGACTGGATCAGCCACGCGGTCGAGCTCAGGTCAATCGGCCACCAACTCAATCGCGAAGGCGGAGTCCGACTCATGCGGGAAACAGCTGCACAGGCCGATGGACTGAGCAAATATGGGGTCCGCCAAGTCATCGTGCTGTTCTGGGAAGGCATCGGCGGGTGGCAAGACTAGCTCCGAGAACACTTTAGGTCGGGTCACTCGGCAGCCTCGGCGGCGTGGAGGCGCCCGGTGGCGGTCTTCGGGTCGTCTTCGACGACCTGGTAGCCGGCGGGGGCGCGGACTGCCCCTGCTGGAAGGCTGCATGCGGGCGATCGAGGAGCGACAGGGTTACGTTCGCTGACCGCCGGGCCGGCGACCGCCGCTACAGTTCCGGTGCCGGCACGTGCAGGGCGTTGGCGGTGCGGCGGGCGTTGTCGCGACGCAGGTCGAGCGCCTTGACCGGATCGCGGCCGGACCCCCGACATGACCGTGGTGATCCGCTCGTATGCCTCGCGGACCCAGGGAATGGACCCACTGCTCTGCACGGCGCCAGGTCGGCGTGCTGGCCGCCGCCGTCGCGTCGGCCATGTCACCGCGGATCAGGTGTATGTAGGCCCACGCCTCGTCGACGTTGATGTCGATCCACTTCCCGCCCCGCCCGGCCAGCGTGACGATCCGCTCCTGCAGGAATGTGAAATGGCCATCGAACGAGCCGTACCGCTCGAAATGTGGAAGCGCCTCGGCACGCATGTGCGCGCTGAGCCAAGTGCTTGACGCTTGGATTTGTCGATCATGGTGGTCGGTGCGCCGATCTGGGTGATCATGGTGTGGTGGGGATGCGGGTGCTCTTCGACGGTGAGGTCGTCGTCCATTACGGGCAGATCTATGTGGAGTGCGTTGACGACCCGTCGATGGTCGAGGAGTGGTTCGATGTCGAGTTCTGTCTGGAGACGGCGTTTGCCGGGCAGGACAACGGCTTGTGCGGCGCGGCGGTGCCGGGACGGCTGTACCTGGTCACCGGTCTGCACACCGGAGGTCTGCCGTTCCGGGTGGAGGTACACGACCGGCAGCCGCCCGTGGGCCGGCGGTGGGAGGAGATGGTTGAGGCCTCTTTCATCCCGACGGGTAGCGACATCGGGCTCGTGCAGTGGGCCGGTGAGGCGTCCTGGCCGCTCGACGTCGATCCGGTCGCCCACCGGGTGCGCTACTGCGCGACGGGGATGGACAACGAGCACACCGACCAGCCCGATCACCCGGAACGCTACCTGGTGCAGTTCTGGCCCGAGCCCCCCCTCGGCCGACCGGGTACTGAGACAGACCACCACGACCGCGGCCTCCTGGCACCGCACGGCCCGGGAACTCCCGCCGCCACCGACAGCCGAGGAACGGCGACGGGCTGCGGAAGAGAAGCTGCGCGAACAGCGGCGAGAGGAGCAGGAGTGGGTCCGCGCCGACGAGGAACGATTCTGGGGCGGTCGACTGCCCACCGACCGGCTCCGCGAGATCTCCGACCGGGCGGCAAACCTCGCCCGGCTCGACCGGGACCTGCTGGACCAGATCGACGCCGCCGGCCCGGACATCCAGCGGCAGGTTGCCCGCTGGTCCGCCCGCCGGGCATGCGTCAACGCCGGACTCGCCGGACCCGACTGGGTCGCGGCGGCGCTGGCCGCACTCGACGCCGGGACATCACCACCACCGCAGGCCGCCGACTTCGACGCCGCGTTCACCACGTGGCGCGGCCACCCGACGACCGGCCAGGTCACCATCCGGTTCGGACCCGTCAACGACACCGACCCGCCGCCCCACCAGCCAGAAGTCGCAGCGCTCTACACACTCATCGCCGCACGCGCCGACGACACGCTCCTCGCAGCCGTCGACACCACCTACCACGCCACCCTCACAACCCCGCCCGGCACCACCGACGTCCTGGCCGACCTACGCACCGCCATCGCCCTCCCACCGGCACACCCGGACACAGCGGTGCGAGACCCACGATGAGCGCCATGACCGACCGCGATCAACGCCAGATGAGTGCACGGTCCAATTGAGTTTTAGTTGGTGTCGGGTCGTGGCGGCCGCGTTGATCGCACGGATTTCGACTTCTAGCGTCGGGCCATGTCCCGTGATTCATGGTTACGGCGCTTCCTCACCGCTGCCCTCGTGCTGATCGGCGCCGTTGTCTCAGCCGGCCCGGCGGAGGCCGCACCGTGCACCGGCCCCACGTGCTACCGGTTATGGGCGGACTTCACGGTCACCGCGTCGACGGCCCCGTCGCTACCGATTCTGGTCGCTCCGGGCGGCACCCACAGCTACACGGTGCGGGTAACCAGCACCGGCTGGCGCACCGGTGGGCTGACCGGACCCGTGGAGTGGCCTGAAGGGCCCGCCCCGCGCGAGGTGTTCGTGATCTGGGACCCGGCATCGGATGACGAGTTCATCGTCCCTCGCGCCGGGTCGTTCGACGGAGGCTGGCCCATCGGCAGTTGCGGGGGCTACCACTGGCCCGGCCTCGCCTGTTACGGCAACAACATGCCGGTGGGGTCGTTCAGCCAGTTCACCTACGTGTGGCAGGCGCCGCGCACACCTGGCACCTACACGTTCACGATCCAGATCGACACACCCAACTTCACCGAGTACAACGAGAACAACAACAGCGTCACCCTGATCTACGCGGTGGGCTGACCGTCCTGACGCGCCGACGTGTCGGCTTCTCGGCGGACCCGATGGCGGCAGCAGCGTCCGGTCGAGGTCTGACCGACCGGGCGCTGCGCTCTCGTTTTCCTCCCGGGTCAATCCGTCTCAGCAACCCGCGCGCTCCGCGGCCAGATTCGTGGACTTCCCGCCCGGTGAGGGCGGGATACCGCGCGCGATGACGTTACTCAACGCGCCCTGTCGTCGCTTGATCGGCGTGTTGAGAACGCGGTTTGTGCCTTGTAACCTTTGGCCGCCGGCGGACACAGAGAGGGACATGAACGTCGTCCACGAACGCGACGCCGACTGGTTCCGCGGCATCTACGCCCGGCACTACCAGGACGTTGTGCGTTACGGCCTGCGAAGGCTCGGCGGAATCGCCGCAGCGGAGGAGCTCGCTCAGGAGGTCTTCCTGGTCGCCTGGCGGCGGCGGTGGGAAGTGCCGGCACGGACGCTGCCCTGGCTGTACGGCGTCGGACGACGCCTGCTCGCCAACCACTGGCGCGCCGAGCGGGCCGCCCCACCAGTGCTCGCGGCCGGGGAGATGCCGGAAGTCGACCGGCACGACGGCATCGCTCGCCTCGTAGACGTGCGCACCGCGCTGGCCCGGCTGTCCGACGACGACCAGGAGATCCTGCGGCTCGTCGGCTGGGAGCAGCTGTCCATGAGCGAGGCCGCCCAGGTCGTCGGCTGCGGCACCGCGACCGCGAAGGTCCGGCTGCACCGGGCCCGCCGACGACTCGTCGCCCTGCTGCGCGAACAGCCCGCAGCCGCCCCTGTCCGGATCGGAGGAACACGATGAGCAAGCAGGTCCGTGCGCTGCTGGAGAGCGCCGATCCGGCCCGGGGTGTCGTCGTCGATCGCGGCGACGCCGAGGCGGTCCTACGCCGCGCCGCCACCGACATCACCTCCTACAACGCCGTCCCGCCGCGCCGCACGACCCGGCGCACCGGGCTCGCCGTGGCTGTCGCGACCGTCGCCGTCGCCGTCGCTGTAGGGCTCATGCTGCCCGGCAATCGCCTCGCCTTCGGGCCGATGCCGGGGTCTACAGCGATCCAGGACTCGTCCAACTGCCTGGCCGCGCTCGCCAACCACCTCGGCCCGGCACCGTACGATGGCGGGACGGGCCGGCACGAGTACCTGCACACCCGCAGTTTTGGCGGCCTTTCCAGCGAGGTTCCCGGCACGAGCACCTTCGCTTCGGCGACGTGGGAGGTCGAGGTGAAGCTGTGGAGCGCCGCCGACGGTTCGGGGCGACGGGTCGCCGACCGCGGACCGGTGCAGTACCGCGACGACGCGTCACGAGCGTTCTTCCTGGCCCATCCCAACATGCTGCGCGCCGCCCACGAGGATCACACCTTCGCTGCCGGCGAGCGCGAGCTACGCCCGATGCCCAGGGCGGAGCCGGCCGCGATGGCCAAGCAGCTGTACCAGCCGCGGGAGAACGGACCTTCGGCCGCGCTCGTCGGTGTCGCAGACCTCAACGCGGCGCGCGTCCTCGACGCCGCGCACCGGGCTGCGGTACTGCGCTTCCTCGCCACCACGGCCGGCATAACCTGCGTCGGCGAGACGCAGACCGATGTGGGCGCCGGATTCCTGGTGACAGCGCCGACCGGAAAGGGGCCACACCCAACCGGCGACAACGGCACCGAAGCGCTGCTGTTCGACACCCGCAGCGGCGAACTCATGGCCTCGGGCATCGGACCCGGCCGTTGGACCACCGTCTACCTCAACCGCGGCTACACCGACCAAACCGGCTGAGGTGCTACCGGCCGGATCGCAACCTGTTACCGAGCCGGCCAGCCGCGGCGCACTGACAACGGCAGAGCCAGGATCCGTGTTTCCCCCGCTCGTTGTGACGCTGAATGGTTCGGAGGCTGATCGTGCCGGGAAATGACCCACCGCGGGCCGACCCGCGCCGGCGTACGAGCGACAGCGGCCGCGGGTCGGCCGGTAATGAAAGAGCAGGCGATCGGGCTGGTGCCGAGCGCCGGGCCGGTCAGCGGACGACGAGTGAGCGAGGCGCGTTGGCCGACGCGCGCCGGTACGCCCCGCGCGGGCGGACCGTGCGGGAGAGCGCGGCCGGGCGCGGCGGTGGCGACCGCCGTCCTGGCGCCGCGGGTGCCCGGGGCACCCGGCGCGGCGGAAGCGGTTCCGGCGAGCGCGTGGATGACGGTGCCGGTCGCGGAGGGCGCGGCGGCCCGGCAAGAGGCGCCGGAGCAGGCGAGCGGGCGGGCGCCGTAGGCACTGGACGTGGACGTACCGCTGGGCGCGACGCGCGAAGCTCGCGCAGGGGCGATCGGAGGATGCCCGTCCGCCCGAAGCTGAACCATGGCGTGGCGCCGCCGCGACCGGGCCGACCGCAACGGCGACTGCGGATCGCGACCGCGCTGGCCCTCGCCCTCTTCGCGGTGATCGGCGGGCGCCTTGTGGTGCTGCAGTTCACCGACGCGAGGGCCTACGCCGCCGGCGGCCTGGAGCAGCGCCTCAGGACCGAGGTGATCCCGGCGCCGCGCGGTGCGATCGTCGACCGGAACGGCAACCTGCTGGCGTACAGCGTCGAGACACGGTACATCTACGCCGACCCTACGCAGGTCGAAGACATCGAAGCGACCGCCGACGCGCTGGCGCCGGTGCTCGGGCAGATCGGCATCCCACGTTCGGAGCTGATCCCAAAACTGTCACCGCACACGAACAAGAACGGCAAACCGGTGCTGTTCGAGTACCTCGCCCGGAGCGTTCCCATCGAGTTCGGTGACGAGGTGACCGCGCTGAACCTCGCCGGCGTGTGGGCCGCCCGCGAGGAGCGCCGCAAGGTGCCCGGGAACGACCTGGCCGCCTCGGTCATCGGCTTCACCGACAGCGACCTGATCGGCCGCACCGGCATGGAACTGAAGTATAACGACATCCTCAAAGGCGAGGACGGCAAGCGCGTCTTCGAATCGGGCCGGGGCAAGCTCGACCGGGAGATCCCCGGCAGCCTGCACAGCGCCATCCCAGCCCGGCCCGGGCAGTCGCTCAAGCTCACCATCGACCAGTTCCTGCAGTTCAAGGTGCAGAACATCCTCGCCGAACGGCTGCGCGCCGTGAAGGCGTCGATCGGCGCCGCGGTGGTGACGGACGTCAAGACCGGCGAGGTGCTCGCCCAGGCGAGCTACCCCGGCTTCAACGCCGCCAAGCCCCCGCCGGATCCCCAGCTGTGGATGGACACCACCACCGGGATGCTGGTCGACCCCGGCTCCACGCACAAGGCGATCGTGATGGGCGCCGCGCTGAACGAGGGCAAGGTCACGCCGTCGACCACTGTGATCGTCGGGCCGAAGATCGTCAAGGGCGACCAGGAGTTCGTCGACTCGCACCCGATGAAGACCGACACCGCGATGACCCTCGCCGGAATCATGGCGTACTCGTCGAACGTCGGCACGATCCTGGTCGCCGACCACCTAGGCGCCGACAAGCTCTACGAGTACCAGCGCAGGTTCGGGCTCGGCGAGCCGACCGGGGAAGGGTTGCCCGGCGAGGCGCCCGGCATCGTCCGCGCCCCGAAGGACTGGAGCGGAACGAGCCACGGTTCGATCCCGATCGGCAACGGCGTGTCGACCACCCCGCTGCAGATGGCCGCCGTGTACGCCGCTATCGCCAACAACGGCACCTGGATCCAGCCGCACCTGGTGAAAGGCACGATCGGAACCGACGGCAGGTTCGCCGCGTCACCGCCACCGACTACCCGGCAGGTGCTTGACCCGACGCACGCCGCCGAACTGCGCCAGCTGCTGGAGGCGCCGGTGGTGGTGAACGGCGGTACCGGTACACAGGCCGCGATCGCGGCCTACCGGGTGGCCGGCAAGACCGGCACCAGCAGCCGCGTCGTCGACGGCAAATACGTCGACGACCGCCATGTGGCGTCGTTCATCGGCATGGCGCCGGCCGACGCGCCCCGGTTCGTGGTGGCCGTGTACGCCTACGGCCCAGACATCACCGGCGCGAGCATGGCACCGGCATTCAGCCAGATGATGGCCGACACGTTGATCAAGTACCAGGTGCCGCCGACGGACGCCCCAGCGCCCACGTTCAAGGTGTTCCCGTAACAAAGTGTCCGGTGCTGAACGAACCATTGGTGGGCCGGCATGGTCTGACCCAAGCCGCGTGACGAGATCGACGACGCGGTCGTCGGGGCGCGGCGGGGGAGTCGGCGGGGGAGTCAGCGGGTGCGGCTCGGCATACGGTTCCTCGGGGATCAGGTTGATCTTCCCGAGCACGAGACCACCGGTCGCGGCCGACAGCAACGCGATCTCGACGGCGTGGGCGGTTGTGTCGTACCAGTCGTCGTCGCGGACCGCGGCCAGCCCGACAGCCTCGCGTCCGCGCCGAGCGGCAGTACGGCTGCTAGCTGTTCTCCTCGATGTATTTGGCTGGGTCCTTGTCGGCGAACGACAGGCCCCGGCCCTGCGGG
>NZ_BOPG01000126.1 GCF_016863635.1 Virgisporangium aurantiacum
CCTAGTTGGGCGCTGCCATACTACGAGATCCTCATGGCGTCGCCGGCCGACGCCGCGCTCGCCACGCGTGGCATCACCCGCCATGACGCGGTGCGGGTGGAGGTCTCCTTCACGGTGCTCGGGCGGTTGGTCGCGGTACGTCGCTGTTGGCCCTGCTGCACCGACGGACGACAGGCGACCTCGCAGCGGAGGGACTGCGCGCGGTAGAGCTTCCCTTCGACCTCCACCCATCGTCGAGGTCGCCTGGTCGCATCCGAGCAGGCAGCTCGATCCCGGGCATCGCTGGCTGGTCGATCTGATCGTCAGCAAGGCACGCGAACTCGACGGGACGGGCGATCGGCCGTACGTCGTGCGGTGAACGGGCCGGGCCCACCTGCCGGCCGGCACGCCCGGGCCCTGCGCAACGCCGGGCGAGCGTGGTTGCTGCTCCACGAGTACGTCGAGGCCGAGCGGTGCCTTCAGCAGGCGTTGGTGTACTTCCGTACGGCCAACGACAGGGTTGGTCAGGGTTCCGCGCTGGCATCGCTCGGACATGTTCGGGTCTGGACCTGCTGCTATCAGGAAGGCATCGATCTCGCACGTCGGGCGCTGGACCTGCTGACGCCCATCGACAACTGGCCCGGTTACTACATTTCGCTGGACACGCTCGCCGCCGCATACCTGAAGACCGGCCGCCCTGGCGATGCAGCCGAACTGTGGCAGCAGGCCCACGAGATGTCCCTCACGCGCCGGGACCGCGAGCGCGTGGTTCGCACCATCCACAATCTCGGCGTCGCCTACCAGCCCTCGACCGCTTCGACGATGCGCTGCGCTGCCTGCTGAGCGGCCTGGAGTCGATCCGCCGGACCGGTGTGCGCCGCAGCGAAGGCAGTTCCCACCGCCATCTCGGCGTCGTGTACCGACTCACCGGCCGGCTGGTCGAAGCCGAACAGCACATCCATGTGGCCTGACCAGGGCTCACCGTGCACCTGTGCTCGCTGTGGAACGCCACGGCTGTGCGGACCGGCCTTGCCGCGCTCCCCGCAGCGGATGGTGTCGCTACAGGGCCGAGGCTTTTGCGTAGGAAACGCTGTGTCATCGGCGGATCCGGGTGCCGTGCACGCGTCCTCACCCGCGACCGACGTCTACGTAGGTGACCGCTTGCGGGCGGGACAACGCGCACGGTCGGCGGCATGAACGCGCGCTGCCGAGCGCTCGTTGGGCTGGATCTTCACGGGCCGTCCGAGCGGTCATTCGGATCGAGCGGGGCATTTGTGGGTGATGGTTCTATGCTGCGCTGATGGAGCGGGTGGATCTCTCCGGCGCGGGCCCGTTTCCCGACGATGCGTTCCCGGACGGGTACTGGACCCAGGATGGGGTCAGCCCGAGCCCGGGTGTGCTGGTGGCGACCGGAACGATCGGTGACGACTACGGCCGTCCGCGCAACCGGGTGCTGGTGGCTCAGGGCGCGGCTGCTGCCCAGTTCGGCTTCTCGGGCGACGTGGGTATCTCCGTTGACGCGAGCCCTGACGGCCGGGCGTACGTCCTTGGGCAGGACCGGGGAACGGTCATCGGCTTCGACTGGCGTGCTGACTGCGGCGAGGCGTTGCGGGCATCGCGACAGCTCATCGCCAACCCCGCAGCCGCTCGGATCGGGCCGCTGCGCCGCATCCGCGTCCTCGGTGCCGATGTGGTCTGCGCCGGAACCGCCGGCCAGGCGTACCGCCTCGACGGCACCGCGTTCGTAGCCCTGCCCGAACTGCGCATCGACGGGCAGCCCGCCTTCATCGAGGATGTGGCCGGCAACGGAGCGCGTGATCTGGTTGCGGTGACCCTGGACCGTGCCGCGGCCTGGTTCGACGGGTCCCGCTGGCACGAACTGGACCTGCCGGCCGAGGTCAAATGTGAGCGGATCAACCTCAACGGCATCTGCGCCGTCGGGGCCGACCGCTATGCCATCGCCGGTGCCCACGGCACCATCCTGATCGGCACCCAGCAGTCGTGGTCGATCGTGCGTTGCCCCCGCGACGTGACCTACTACTCCGTCGCGGCCCACCGAGACGTCATCTACGCCGCCCACATCGGCGGCATCGACACGGTGACCGGGCACGAGACGACCCCGCTATCCATACCCGACCTCGGCCCGCACCAGTTCGGCACGCTGTCTGCCGGCACCGACGGCCTCTGGTCCTTCGCCGGACAGACGATCGGCATCCTCACCGACACGGGCTGGCACACCGTGTTCTCCTGCCCCGCCCCCAGCTCATGATCGGCGCGCCGGTGCGGCTGTTGCACAATCGGACGCTTCCGGATGCCAACCCGTGTCCTGGTTGCGGCAGCACAACTACCGCGCGCGATCTGCGGCTAGATGAGGGCGGCGCTGGCTGTCCGTTGGGCCGGCTCAAGTGCGGGGATTGTTTCCTCGGTGGCGCGGCCACGGCGTCGCGATCGGCATCCTATTTGCCCGAGGCGGCGATCATTCGCTTAGGTGCTGTGAGTCGCCACGCCTCGGTGATGAGTTCGGTGAACCTGTCATGGGTGACACCGCCCAACCGCACCACCACCCAGCCGAAACGGCCGACATTGCCCACCGGCGTGAAGACCTGCGGGTCGGCAGCGGCGAGAGCCGCTCGCTCGGCAGCGGTCGTCTTGATCGATACCCAGCCGTCCATGTTGAGGTATGCGAAGCCCTTGCCTCGCACCTTGAGCCCTATCCTGTCGCGGCTGTAGACGGTCTGCTCAACGCCGGGCAGTCCTAACGCGATTCCGAGCGCCTCGGCAACGTTGATCCCGTGCCGGTCGACGCCCTGACCCCTGCGCCCCTCGTCGTTTCGTTCCATGTGGACGGTTGTATCACGAGCGTCGGTGGACGCTCTCCCGTGACGTTGCCGCCCGACGCGACCGGGTCAACCCCCGCGCCGTCAAACGCCCCATCAGCCCCTACAAATCCAAAGCCAACACCGAGCCACAGACCAGCACCAACGTCAGCTATACGATCATCACCATCGATGCAGGAGGCCCTTAAGGGCTGGAGCCCTCGACCGAGGTGAGAGCGACATGAGTGCGCTGGCTCCCACCCTCGAGGCGTTCTTCACCCAGCGGCTGGCAGCCCAGCGATGCCAGCCCTCACACGATCTCGGCCTACCGTGACGCCTGGCGGCTGCTGCTGACCTTCGCACGGGACCGGGTCAGGAAGGCGCCCTCCCAACTCGACTTCGTCGACCTGGACGCCAGATTGGTCAGCGCGTTCCTCACCTCCCTGGAGGCCGAGCGCGGCAACAGCGCGTCCACGCGCAACGCCAGGCTGACCGCGATCCGCTCGCTGTTCCGCTACGCCGCGACGCTTCATCCCGAACACGCCGGGCTGATCATGCGAGTGCTCGCGATCCCGTCCAAACGGCACGACCAGACCATGATCTGTTTCCTCAACCCGGACGAGGTTGACGCCCTGCTCGCCGCACCCAACCCCGACACCTGGCACGGCCGACGCGACCACGCCCTCCTCACCCTGACTGTCCAAACAGGACTACGGGTGTCCGAGCTGACCAGCCTCACGATCAGCGACATCCATCTGGGCGCAGGGGCAAACGTGCACTGCTTCGGCAAAGCGGTCGCGCTCCTCCTTCGGGTCCTGCAGATTGGGGCGTCGACGTTCTGCGGCTGGGCGTCGAAGGCCGCGGCGCCGTGTGAGCGGGACGAGGTCGACCGGGGCCTGCTGTCCATCATCTTCGAGATCTGGACCGCGTCCGGGTGGCACCTACGGCGCGGACCGGGTCCACCAACAGCTACGCCACGACGGGATCCGGGCGTAAGCGGGTCGAGCGGCTGATGGCGGCACAGGGTTGGCAGGGGGCGTTCCTGCGCCGTGGCTGGCGCGGCGGGTCGACGAAGCAGAACCCGGCGCCCACGCCGGCGCCGGACCGGGTCAACCGCAACTTCACCGCGGTCGCACCGAACCGGTTGTGGGTCGCCGATGCCACCCGGATCCCTTGTGGCGAAGGGGTTTTCTGGCTCGCCCTGATGGAGAACTTCTTCTCCACCCTGAAGATCGAACTCGTCTACCGCCGAACGTGGCGAACCCGCGACGAAGCCGAAAACGCGATCTTCGCCTACATCGACGGCTGGTACAACACCCGCCGCATCGAACACGAACTCGGCTACCTCAGCCCCACGAGTACGAAGCCGCCTGGCATCTCACCCAGGCAGCTATCGTCCAGCCTGAGCCAACCGGCGGCAGGTAGCAACCACTCCGCGAAAGCGGGGGGACCTCACCCATAGCGACGGGCCATTCAACGCCGGGTGCGTTTCCTTGGGCGGTCCTAAATCTCGAGCCACCGGAGACCGGGACTGCCCAGACCCATGACGTCAACAACGGCGGAACGCTGTGGTCGATGGATCTCGGCTCGGCGCCTGCGTGCAGGAAGGCCCGCCACTGGGTGTCCACACCGGCGGCGCCAGCCCGAGCGCGGCTCCGGCGAGAACGCGCTGGATGGTGCCAGCCCCGACTCGGTAGCCGGAGCCGACCAGCTCATCCCGGATCCTGTGGATGCTCGGCGATCACCCTGGATTACTCGACAGCAATGAGATTCTCCTCCAGGGCATGCGTACGTCAGCGGAGATCATCGCGGCCGAGCATCAATCCTTCGACAAAGTCTGGTACGTCCGAGGCCTGATCCGTGAAGAAGCGGCGGAACAGGCCCGGCGGTCAGCCGCGGGGATTCCGATGCCAGTATCGGCAATCGTCCATACGGTCCGCCTATGCGCGGCGCCCGCCCGCGTCGCCGCCACCGCTGTTGTCGCCGCCGCCATCGGTGTCGTGTTCGTGGTGTGCGGTGATAGTGATGGCCCCCCGCCGACCGGGTGTGCTCGACCGCGTTGCCGAGCAGGTCGTCGGCGACCCTCGGCCCGGCGTTGGTCGCGCTGGTTGTCACGGTCTCTGGTGCCGCCGCTGGTGGGCGGGACACGCTCTGCACCCAGGCGCGTCACGCTGCCGTCTCTACGGCCACGCAGGCGCCTATCTGCCTGTATCCGCACGGGTTATCCCGCCGTTGAGCACTGTTCCGACGCGTCCGTCACCCGAGTCTCTGACGGGCAAGGTCAAACCGTCAGGCGAGCGCTCCGGGGTGGGAGTCGCCGCCCAGTAGCCGTGTCCGATGGCCGTTCACAGTCGTTGATGGTGCGTCGATCGGCTGCCCGATCGACCGTCGTGATGGTCCACGATCAGCGGGCGGAGTCATGGTCGCAGCCCGGACGAGTGTGGTGCACCGTCACCGCGTGACGGTGTCCGGCGCCCCGGACGGGGCGACCGTTGATCTTTGCGCACGGTTATTGCATCGACCAGCCTATCGATGACACAACCCAGGTTCATCGCGGCGGGCAGGGCGTGGGGCCTGGCACGGCGCTGCTCGCTGCGGCGCTGGCCTTGGCCGTCGCCGCTGTTCTCCGGCCTGGGCGGACGCAGGGTCGGTGGAGGGCGGCGGCGATCCGTGAGATAGTTCGCGATCGTGGGAATTGACATCCCGAGTGCCGACTGGCAGTCCATGCCCATGCAGGACGCGGTCGACGAATTCGGTTTCGCCGACGACATCGAGTGCTTCTTCCTGGACGAACCGACCAACGACGCGCTGCTCCACCGGGGAGACCTCGTCGTGCCCGGCCCGCTGGCCGTCGACGGCGACGAAATCCAGTTGCACGCCATCGACGGCAGGCTCACCGTCAAGGACGCATTCAGCTTCCAGAACGTCGACGTGTACGCGGCTCTGTGCGCCACCGGATCGGTCACCGCGCAGAGCATGACCTGCATCTGGGACGTGCAATTCGTCATCGCTGGTTCGGTCAACGTCGAACGACATCCTGGTCACCCAGCTGACCGATGCGGGCGGGTTCACCGTCCGGGGCGCTCTGACGGCGGGGAACTGGCTACAGATCGACGACCGGGGAACACTCGCCATCGACGGGGCCTGTGTCGGCGCTGCGGTACTCGCCAGAAGACGGGCAGGCGGGGCCGTCCGCGAGGAGTATCTCCTCGACGCGGAGCGGATCCGTGATGGCTTGTTCGCCGGCCGGCCGGTCCTGCGCTGACCCGGGCAGCGCCATGGCTACTCGGCTGCAGCCGAGTAGCCGCCGAGATTGCGTACCGCACCCGCCCTGTCACGCCAGCCGCCGTTGATCGGTCACACCTGGTGAGCTTCGACCCTCAATTTCTTGGAGCTGTACGCATGGATGACGTCAGTGACTTTGCCCGGTTGAGCCTGAGCTACCAGGATGTGTACGTACGCGACGAAAATCTCGCCGTCGTGCTGGCTTCCGTCGGCGAGTTGGTGGATGCCGGCGTCAATCATACATTTGCCTACTACCGCTACGCGGAGTCATGGTATCTGTACAAGACCGACCGATCAGTTACGTCGGTGTGTTTCCCTAGCGGCGGCGACGACGAGATGGTGTTGTTGAGCGCCGATGGCATGGTCATCCGGCTGATTGAGGGTGGACAGCCCGTGGAGATCATCGATGACAGCGATGAGGGTCCAAGCGATCTCGTGACCATGTGGAGTGTGGCAGAGGTCGACCGGTCTTTGTACGCCGTCGGCATGGCCCGCCACGCCTACCGGCAGCACCGTGGCCAGGCCGGCTGGACCCGCATCGACCAGACGTGTTTTGTGCCACGCCGGAGCCTGTCCGCGGCGGTCGGCTTCACCTCGGTTGCCGGCTTCTCGCCGGAGGAGATATATGCGGTGGGCTGGAATGGCGAGATCTGGCGGTTCGACGGCGCGGTGTGGCACCAGGCGCCCAGCCCGACCGGGCTGCTGTTGAAAGGTGTGGTCCGAGACCCCGCCGCAGATGAGGTGGTGGCGGTTGGCTTGGACGGCATCCTGCGTGGCAGGTACGACCGCTGGCGGATCGTCGGGCAGACCGTGACCAAGGCGCTCAACGACGCTGTCGCGTTCCGGGACGTGGTGTACCTGTCCGGCAGCGACGGTGTATACCGTCTCAATGGCGACGCGGTCGAACGAGTTGAGCTCGTGTCGACTGGTGAGGTGACGACATCAAGCCTCGCCGCTGGCGGCGGCGTGTTGTGGTCGGCCGGACGATCAGACCTGTTCCGTACCGGCGACGGTGTCAACTGGGAGCGCATCGACAACCCCTGATGCATGACCTGGCCGGCCCCTTCCGGCCCGATCGTCAAGCACGACGCACCGCTGCCGAACCGGTCCACGAACGCCGCACCGATGGGTGCTGGCCACCAGCCGCTCCGTCGCCGTGGACATCACGTGCCCCTTGGTAGCCGGCCCACGACGACCGGGACTACGCCGCCTGAGATGTTTGTCGGAGCGGGTTCCGGCTCTCGTTGGAGTCTCGCAGCGTGCGGCGGCCCGCCGGCGGCGTTCGACTTGGACCTTGGACCGGGCAAGAGCCGGAATCGGTACCATGACCAACGTCAGCTCGCGTTCGTGTGGTTCGGTGACCTGGATGCTGGTATGAGTGGCATCTTGCTGGAGGCTGTCCCGGCCGCATGACTCCTCCGGTTTCCAACCGATTGGAGAGTCCGGGTGCACACCAGCGGTCAGGATGGCGGGCCATCGTCTGCGGCAGCCAGCAGCGTCTGGATCTCGTCGCGTTCGAACTGGGCGGACATCGACCGTGTCCGGACCTGCACCAGGTCGATGGGGAGCCGCCCCTGGTGGTCCCGCGCAGCCGGATCGGCTCCGCGACTGACCAGCAGCCGTACCTTGTCGGCCTCATTCGTCTGCACTGCCAGATGCAGTGCGGTCCGGCCGTCGGCCCCCGCAGCGTTCGGATCGGCGCCCCGATCGAGACACCAGGCGGTAACGGTGGTGGAGTAGGGTCCGCCAGCTGCATGTCGAAGCGTCGCGTTCAGGTCGGCATCGTGCCCGGCCAGCAGTTCGAGCATTGCCGGCCGGGCGTCGTAGGCGGCCACGAGGATCGGCTGTGTACCCGTCCCATCGACCATGTTCGGGTCGGCACCGCTGCGCAGGCACCACTCGGCGGCCGCAACGATTCCCACCTCGACCGCAGTGTGCAGCATCGTGTTCACGTCGGCGCCGTGGTCCACCAACAGGTCGAACATGGCCCGGTTGTCCGCCCAGACAGACGAGTCCAGGATCGACCGGGAGCCGGCGCACACGTCCACACTCATGCCGTCAGCCAAGCACCGCTGCACTACATCGACGCGTCCCGCGTAGCCGGCCGCGACGAACAACCGCCCGCGCAGATCATCGTCGGTACCGGCGAGGGCGGACGGCACATCGACAAAACAGCCGACGAGGTCGAATACGTGCCGGTTCAGCAGGTCCACCGAGTCGAACTCCAGCGCGTAACTCAACGCGTCCCGCCCCTGCCCGTCACAGAGTCGCGGATCGGCTCCATGGGCCAGCAGCGCCCGCACCCCGGCCACGTGTTTGTCCCGGGCGGCCCGCGTCAATACAGTCTGCCCGGACATGCTCCGCGCGCTCGGATCGGCACCCCGAGCGAGGAGCTCTTCAACCAGCTCCGGGGCCGCATCCACGCAGGACACCGCGTGGTGCAGGACCGTCAACCCCTCATCGTCGGCGGCGTCGGCCGCCGCGCCGCGCTCCAGCAACAGGCGCACCGCCGCCAGGATGTGCTCCTGGTTCGCCTTGGCCGACAACGCCCACACCCCGGTCAACAGCGGCGTCCGGCCGGCCGCGTCGCGGATGTCGATGGCACCACCACGGTCGAGGATCCACGCACAGGCGTCAGCATGACCGTAGTACGCGGCCATTCCCAACAGACTCGTGCCGTCACGAGCCTGGGCGTCGACATCCCGAACACGCTGTACGGCCACCAGCGCCGCAGCGTAATCCTGACTCTTGCGGAAGACCGACTCATACGACGCTCGAACTGCCACGCCTATTTCTACCATCACTGCACAAGCCGAGGATCCGACCGGAGTGTCAACGGGCATCAACTGCGCTGGACGAAGGCGTGGCGCCGAAGGTTCCTGCCCGAGGCTCGGCCGGTATTCGGGCGGCGTAGGTACCACCGAGCCACTTGGCCGTCGCGGCCGAGTTTGCGCCGATGCGTACACAGTCATCGCGCTCTGGCTCGGGAACGAATCTCCTGTGACAACGCAGATCCACCTGCACGCAGACATGGCGTTCAAGGAACGTGCTCTCGCTCGAACCACGCCACCGCACAGCAAGACCGGCCGCTACAGGCACCGGATACCCTCTGCTCACCTTCCTCGATGGCCACTGACACGGAACGGCGCCAGGCTATGCCGCGCTTCCAGTTCCGAAAGGCCGTTCAGCGATCGGCATCCGAACGGCGGCATTACCGGTGCTGCGGCATAATCCGACCGGATGCTGGTGGCCTGGGCGACCGTGCACGCCGCTGTCGTCACGCCAACCGCGCCGATGTCTGGTGTGCAGGCCAAACACCGTCATACATCGCGCCGTGACCGCGGCGGTGTTCCGCGGCGGTGTTCCGCGGTGAGCGACAACCCGGCCGTGAGGTGACCGGCCCGTGCGTGCATAGCAGCGCGTCGGTGAACTCGATCAACGCATCCGCCGGCGCGGTCAGACACCGGTGGAACTCCGTCCGGAACCCGGCGAGCGCATTTCTGGCCACGCCGACAGGCAGGCTGGGCAACCTGAGCCCGCCCAGATAGTTCATAATCGTGGCCCACGGCCACCGTCCTTGCCCTTCGCGTCCTTGCCGGGAACCGAAGGATCATCAGACGGTGGCTGCCTTCTACCCACTCGACACGCCGCATCGATACACGGGAATGAGAAACACCGGACCGCCGAGGTTAGGAACAAGCTCAGTGGACGTTCGCCCGCAAGTTCTACCGTGCTGCCGGCGTCGACGAGCTTCTCGTCGCCATGACGAAACCCTGCCCACTCTGACGTAGCGCACCGCGCAGGTCGTCGTGCTCGCCGTAGAAGCTGTCCGCCACTACCGCCCGGCAGACCACACCGGCAGCGAGCGCTTCGGCGATCAGATCGGCGGCGATCGCCAACTTGGTCCGGAACCCGGGATCGGCCTGCTTGTGGGGGAAATGGGAGGCCGGGGTGTAGGGCTGCGTGTGCGGCGGATAGTAGATGCGTTCGTCGGCCCACACGGTGGTCACGGTGACGATGCCGTTGTCGGTCTTGCCGTACCGGCCGAACCACTGCCGCCCGACGTGCGCCGTTGCGGTGCCGTCCTTGCGGTCGCCGGAGTCGTCGATCGCGATCACGCCACGGCCGTGCGACGCGGTCGCCGGGTCGTTCACCAATAGTTCCAGCCGCCGCCGGTTGATCTCGTCGGCATCCCAGGTGGATTGCGACAGGAAGTACTGCAACCGTTGCACCGCAGCATGCTGCGCGCCGATGACCAGTTCCGCCCCAGCCAGGCCGGTCAAGGTCTTGTTGCGATCACGGGGCGCGAGCAGGCCGGTCAGATACTCCCGGAACCCCGCCGCTGCGCCAGCCGGGAGAACAACTCGTCAAAACACGCCACGTAGCCCTCCAACGGACCCGCAGCCAGCGGACACACCGCACGAACCACCCGGCACCCCGACGCTCGACAGAACACCTGCCGAACGCAACGCCACACACCACAGAACGGTTACGAAGGCGACAAACTACCACTAGGACACCGACACGTCCGGAGAGGCAACGCCGGCATGCCTCACCCTCCGAGCGGTCGGCGCTACTCGCCGTGGTCGTGCGCGCGATGCCGACGCCGCGCCCTCGGCTCGGACAAGGTGCGGACTCTGTCCGGCCAGCGGGCATGTCAGCGTCGCTGACATTCCGGTTTGCCCCCACCTGCTCGCGGTCGAGGGAGTGAACGGTGTTCTACGGGCCGGCACGGTGTGCGGACAGGCGTAGATTCCCGTAGTGTCCGCCTCCGCGCGGCGGTTACCGGATAGGACGGCTGATGCTCAACGCTTACGACGCGACTGTCGAGACCCTCTCTGAGCTGTGGAGGACCGACGAGTTTTCCACCATGGACTTCATACCCATGAAGCCACCATTCACCGAGCCGATCCTACAAATCGCCTGGCATATCCGTGCCGAACCACGACGGCACCTTCATGTGCAAACAATCGGCCTCAGCGAACTCCTGGACAAGGAAACCGCAGATCCGACCCGCAGCGGGTTCGGCGTGGAACTATCGCTACGCCTGGCGCTCGACGCAGACGACCAACTGACCGAGTGGCCACGTGGCGGAACCCTGACCGAGTGGCCGCGTGGCAGCGTCGGAACCTTGCAGACACTGGGACGGGTGTTCTTCGGTGCTCGCCGCAGGCCCGACTTCGACGGCATCGTCCCGTGTGCCACGCCCTACTCTGCGGACTCGGCCATTACTGGACTTCGGTGGTCGGACCTGTCGTTTGAGGACTCGGCCGTCGAAGTGACGGGTGATGGCTGTTTCGCCAAGGCCGTCGCTGGCACTGCGCCGTTCGAGTTCACCCAGTTGGCTCCTGGGATACACGGCGTTGCCGGTAACGCAACGGGGCTGGTATTCGACAAGGATCCGGAACTCGACCCGATCGAGTGCGCGACCGGTCGGCTCGAATTCTGGAGTGTCCTCGGCCACCGACTCCGAGCCGACGACCCGGGTACCGATGTCGTCGCCCGCACCCGCATGTACCTGGTCGGCGCGATGCATCCACGAGACGTAGACGAGTGGACGTTGCCCGCGCTGTGAGCCTGGCAGCGGCGGTCTGCGGAATGTCGTACAGCGTGCGGCCCGGCAACCGGGTGAGCGACCGTGCGGTTGCGCATCTCGCCGTTGTACGCGTCGAACCTGCCCAGTACCAGCGCGACCTGACAGCCGACGGCGGCGGCGCGATACCCGTGCCTACATCATCGCCAGGCCGCCTCGAACGGACCCCAGTCCGCTGGGCCTGACCAACGACGAGATCGGCGAGCGGCTCTTCCTGTCCCCGATGACCGTCAGACCCATGCGAACCGGGCCATGGCGAAACTCGGCGCCCGCGACCGAGCGCAACTCGGCGTCATCGCCTACCAGAGCGGCCGGATCCGAGCCGGTGATCCCGGACCGCAACAGCGCAGTCGTCGCCCGCGGCAGCCCGAGCGGACCTCGATGACCTGCCCATGCGTCAACTCCGACCGGTCATCGACCGGGCGCAGGCCATCGATGGCATCCCGGATCCTCAGCCGGGAACTGAACCCCGCCACCACCGGCAACGACCCCAGCAACTTCTGCACCGAAGGCCACCCGAACCGCGCACGTTGTCTCACAGCCCGGCAGACTCCCATCGACCACACCCACGACCAACCACCCGCGGAACACCGGGGCTAGGAGACGAGCGGGCTGCCACCGGCAGCGACGTGCTCGAGCAGTGCCCGCGTGTCGACCCGCCCGACGGTCCAGGACTCGTTGTCGCCGGTGTCGACCACCGCCGGCGGCACGCGCGCGGCCAACTCGTCGAGCTGCCGATGTAGTTCGGGTGAGTCGTGTCGGTAGGTGTTCTCGTCCGCGACGAACTCGGCCTCGATCCGGCCGATGACTATGTCGTGCTGCTGGGTGTTGACCAACAGGCGGGTCCGCAGCGTGTCGGTGACGCCGAGGAGGCCCGCGCTGTAGTAGCCGAGGACGAACTCGGCGTCGAGGTTGCGGGCCAACACGTCGCCCTCACCCCAAACGGTGCGTGTGGTCAGGGTGCCGGCCACGATGATGTGGGCGGTCTCGTCGACGGAGATGGAGTTGGCGTGCAGGTCGCCGAGGACGATCAGTGCCTCGCCGTCGTACATGTCGACTCCCCCCGCAACGTGGAGATCACCGGCGACGACGCGTTCGAACTCGTCCGCTCCGATCGGTTCGATTTCCGCGGCGTTCCCGGACGCGTCGGCGGTGAATCCGGGAGCGGTGTACACGAGCCGCGCGAGGGCATAGGCGACGTGGCCGCACGGGGCCGCGGTGAACAGCCCGGAGAGGTCGTCACCGTCCCACTGTCGCAGGCACCCGCGAAGCTCGTCGAATACGTTGCCCCCGATGCACTCCGCGGTGATGACGTGGTCGGCGCGCAGCTGCGGCTCCATCGTTGCCAGGTGGGCGGCGAGGTGATCCGAATTCATGGCCGTAAGGGTACCGGCCGACCACCGACGACTGGCATGCCCGATCGGCCCGGCCGACTGCTACCCAGATGCGGGTCGGTAAGCCGCCGTTCAGGGCGGGGTGAATGCCCGCGCGGGAGGGCCGCCAGGCCTGACGTCGTGGGGTTCATCGTTCTTGGCGAGCCTGTGCTGCCCGGCATGGTCCGCCCCGCCGGTGTCGATGTCGACATCGACGGTTGCGACCCGACCGAGCGGCGCGCACGTACGCGCGGGTCGTCGCCCCACAGATCACCATGTGTTCGCCCCTACCTGCAGGCCGGATATCGCTCCCCAGGGGGCGCGACGCCGGCCAGGCCCATGTCGCCGCAGGCGAGGGCCAGGCATACGCGACCGGCGACGAGCCGATCGTGTTCGCCGGGTTCGAGATCACCAACTGCGAGGTCGGGCATCCGACCGGGCTGATCGCGACGAGCAGAGCGTGGGGCCTGGTACGGCGGTGCTCGCCGCGGCGCTGGTCGCCGTCCTGCTCCGCGCCTGAGCGGAAGCAGGGGTCGGCACTGGGCGGCGGTCCATGGATATAGTCCGTGGACATGGGAATCGACATCCCGGGTGCCGACTGGCAGCCCATGCCCGTGCAGGACGCGGTCGACGAGTTCGGCCTCGCCGACGACATCGAGTGCTTCTTCCTCGACGAGCCGACCAACGACGCCCTGGTTCACCGGGGTGACCTCGTCGTGCCCGGTCCGTTGGCGATCGACGGCGAGGACATCCAGTTGCATGTCATTGATGGCAGTCTCACCGTCAAGGATGCGTTCAGCTTCCAGAACGTCGACGTGTACGCGGCTCTGTGCGTCACTGGCTCGGTCACCGCGCGGAGCATGACCTGCATATGGGACATCCAATTCGTGGTCGGTGGGTCGGTCAACGTCGATGACCTTCTGATCACCCAGTTGACCGATGCGGGCTGGTTCGCCGTCCGGGCCGGACTGACGGCCGGGAGCTGGCTACAGATGGACGACCGGGGAATACTCGCCATCAACGGGCCAGTGTCGGCGCTGCGATATTCGGCAGAGGACGCGCAGGCGGCCGTCCGCGAGGAGTATCTCTTCGACGTAGAGCGCATCCGCGACGGCTTGTTCGCAGGCCGGCCGGTCCTGCGCTGACCGGCCGCGCAACGGCCATGCTCCTCGTACGGGGCCAGCAACGCCGAAACTGAGCAGAGCAACGACAAGGACACAAGCTCGACGACGCAAGACGTTGGATGACGGCGCGGGGAGCAGCCCAACGCCCGCGCGCTCACACAGGTGTCGGTGCTGGACACGTCGCCGGACCATTGTCTGAGCCGAGTGGCAGGGTGCAGCCTGACGCCCAGCCCGACCGGATGCGCCTGTTGAGGTGGGGCGCGTACGGTTGCCCTTGTGACTCCACGGCCCCGGGACCGAAAGCGCACCATCCGGGCTGTCGCGACAAGGTTGTTCCGCGCGCACGGATTCGCGCGGGTGGGCCTTGCCGAGATCGCCGAGGTGGTGGGTATCTCGGCGCCCGCGCTGTACAAGCACTTTCGCAGCAAACAGGACCTCTTGTGTGCGCTGTTGGAGGACGAGTTGGCGGCCCTCGATGAGGCCCTGGCCGTTGGGGGCGGCGACATTTACGACGCACTCGCCACGTTCGCGGCTGAGCGCACCGCCTTCGGTGTGTTGTGGCAGCGGGAACGTCCGAAGGTGGACTCAGCGGATCGGGCACGGTTCGACGAGCGCATGGCGGCTTTGAGAGATCGCGTGACAATCGGTACAACGGGCGAGCCTGTGCTGACCCGGGCGATGCTGTCGGTGGTCGAATCGACGACGTACTACGCGGACAGGCCGGATCGGACTGCTCAGCGCGCGGCGCTACGCAACATCCTGGTTGCCGTCGGTGGCACGTCCGGCCTCACGACGGTCTGTCCTCCCGTGGTGGCGGCCAGTGGGCCGTTGCTGTCCGCCCGCCCGTGGCTGTCCCGTCGTCAGGCGATTCTTATTTTGGCGCCGCAGCTGACTCAGGTCCGTGGTGGCTACGACGATGTCACGATGGAGGACTTGGGCACTGCGGCGGGTATGAGCGGCGCCGCCGCCTACCACTATTTCCCGTCCAAAGCAGACGTTTTTCAGGCCGCCTTCGCCCAGGCCGCGTCCTGGGGGCAGGCGATGCTGGAACAGGCGTGGACGGCCGCCACGTCTCCCGATGACATGCTCGACCGGGTCCTCGCAGGTGCCGTGCGGCTGTCCAAGGATTTCCCGGCGATCATCCGGACCGCTCTCAACAACACCGTCGAGCTTCCTGAGCCGCAACGCGTCGCTGCCCTCGCCGGCGCCGCGCAGTACACCGGCGAATGGCAGCGTTGCCTTGCTGTAGTGCGTCCGGACCTGTCCAAGGAGGACATCGAGGTGCTGACGTTCGCCGTGCTGGCGATGATCGGCGACCTCGCTGGTCCGACGTCGGGTGACAACGTGGTGGTGCCTGCAGCGGATCTGGTGGTGCTGGCTCGGCGGGTGGTGCTGACTGGCGTCGCGTGATGAGGTCTACATGATGTCTATGTGGTACTTGACTCGGTCGAAGCGCTGCTCGGCCAGGTCTACTCGGCGGACCGACCAGTACGTTGTGGAGATGGGCGGCCCCCACTTCAGATCGTCGGTCATTTCGGCGATGGTGACCCATTCGGCATCGGGCATCGGGAGGTCTGGGAAGTGGGGCAGCGGAAGATCCTCGGGCCGGCGTGTGGCGGCGGCCGTTGCCATCTCGTGGGGGTTTCCTTCTCCGTCGAACAGTTCGATGTCGTCCGGCATGAGCCGCTCCAGGGGATGGCTCTGTACGACCGCGACGTGCCCGCCGAGTGCCAGTTGTCCGCAGTAGGGCCATGGCTCGTTGCCGATCTGGGCGCCGTGATATTTGTCGAACAGGTCTCGGGTTTCGCCGGTCAGTTGGAGGTATTCGGGGGACGCATGCTGGGGCATGGTCCACACGATCTCGGAGCGCAGCGGGAACCGCTCGGTCAGGAATGGCCGGAAGTCCTCGTGCGGCGCCCGTTCGGACGTCGGGGTCCCGGGCTGGATGTATACGATGCGCCCGCAGGTGTCCTCCTCGTCCGTGCTGAAGTCCGGTTGCTCGGCGTTGGCGAAGAACAACAGGGTGCCGTTGTGGGGGAACGGGAAGTCCAGCACGTCCGGAGGCAGCGCACCGCAGTCGACGGACGCGATGAAATGGGGAAATCCGTTCCACTCGACGTTGTCGGGAAGTAACGGGTTGCCACCGACGAAACCGACGATCGGCGCGGTTGCCGCCGCGGGTCCGCTGCCGAATCGGAAGTCGCCGTCGCGATGCAGGACAACTCGGGGGCGGGCCAGTTGCAGCATCCAATTGGTGACCGGTTCGGGAATACCGAGTTCCTGTGCCTTCCTCAGATAACCTCGCAAGGACTCGTTCGTGTACATGCGCAGGCGACTCCTTTGTCGGTTGGTGTGGCGCGGACCTCTCAGCTGACCGAACGGATCGGCAGTACCGTCACTGCTCCCGCCAGTCCGGCGGTGACGACGACGGCGTAGAGCCAGCGGTAGCCGGCCGTCTCGATCACGACCGATGCCAGCGCGGGCGCCAGCAGTTGGCCTCCGGCTTGGGCGATGTTGAGGATTCCGAGGTCCTTCCCGGCGTCCGTGACTCGCGGCAGGACCAGCGTCATCAGCGCCTGGTCGACCGCCATGTAGGCGCCGGTCGCGGCACCCGAGATGGCCAGCGCGATGAGCACCGCCGTTAGCGTCGGCGACATCATCGGAATGGCTGCCGAGGCGCCGATGACCAGCGACGACACCACGACCACGGGTTTCCGTCGGCCGGTACGGTCGGAGTACAGGCCGACCGGCACGATGGTGATCAGCAGTGCGATGACCATGACGGCGGCCGCCAGAGGGTAGACCGCCGCGGCCTTGTCCCGGCCGAGTCCTACATAGTCCTGCAGAATGTAGAGCAGGTAGGCGAAGACCGCCCAGGCGCCGCTGACCAGGAGTAGCCGGGACGCGAAGGCCCAGGCGAAGTCGGGATTGCGGCGGGGTGACACCCAGAGTTCGGCGAGCGTGTTCCGCAGGCCGTGCCATGGCGCGCGGGGCAGGTCGCGGGAGTCCCGACGCAATGACCAGGCCAAGGGTATGGCGCACAGCACGACGACGGTGAACAGCCGGTACCCGTCGGCGACATGATGCGCGAACCGGGCCGCGACAAAGGTGCCGGCCAGTGCTCCGAAGAAGATGCCGATGCCGGCGAGTGCCGAGAAGAGAGCCCGCGCATCGGTCGGTATGCGATCGGCGACGATCGCGCTCAGTGGTGCGGCCGTCATGGAGTAGAACGCCTGCACCAGCGCGCCCAGCACAATCATCGCGGCGATGGTGTCGGCGAAGCTGAGACCGGCGAACGCCGCCGACAGCCCGGTGACACCGCCGACGATCCAGGGCACCCGCCGGCCCCGAGAGGTCCGGGTGCGATCCGAGAGCATTCCGAACGCCGGCTGGGCGGCCAACCCGACCGCGGCGGCGGCGGTCGTCACGAGGCCCAGGTTGACCACTTTGCGCGCGGGGTCGATCAGTTCGACGTGCAGGGGGATCAAGTAGTTCGCGATGGCGCCGTTGGCTACGTTGACCACTAGGTGGACGCCGACGAAGGAGATCATCAGTCCGGACAGATCGGACCGGCGCATCTCAGACGCGGTCATCGTCCGGCCTGCCATGCCTCTGCCACGCCTTCCGCTCATCCCCGGCGAGGTCGTCCACTGCTGCGCTGACGGCGGCGAACCGCATGGTGATTCGCCGGTCCAGATCGTAGGCGGGCCAGCCAGGAACTCCGTCGGTCACGAAACCGACCCAGGCGCCGTGCATGCTCGCGGCAAGCGACGGCGGCGGTTCGGGGCCGAGGATTTCGGCCCCGATCGGCGCGTAGGAGCCGAAGCCGGCCAGGTCGTCGTAAACGAACGGCACCTCAATTCCGTGGTCGGCGCCCATCCCGGCCGGCAACGCTGGTGATTCCCAGTCGAATTGGTAGAGGAAGCCCTTCCCCTGGTGGGCTTCGAGTAGCTGGATGGTCGGCATCCGGAAGTTTTGGTCGGTGAGCGCGGCGGTGACCAACTCGGCGGTCCGGGTGATGCGGCGCGGCCCCGCCCGATAGACGGTCAGTACGTCCTGTCCGATGCCCAACAGCGCGAGGCCCTGTTCGATCCACTCTTCCGGCGGGTCCACGTCGAGCAGGCCGGCGTCCCGGACGACACCGAAGGCGTCGTCCCGGTTCGTCCCAGCTAGCGTGGCAACATCGGCGCCCGCTCCTCCGCTCAGGGCATCGAGGACGGGCCGGGGCAGCGTCTCGGTCCCGTGCACGCCAAGAAAAGGAAGGGAGGGACGGAACACGACCCAGTTCGACATCTGAACGGACTCGGTGAGCATCTGCGTGGTTACCTCACGCAGCCGGTTCAGCTCTACATCGGCGAACGCGTCCGCCGTCGGTGGAACGCCCAGCGCGGCAGCGGTTCGCACTGTTACCCGCCGGGCCGCGTCCACCGAGACGGACGCATCGAGGATTCCGCTCTGACAGATTGCCCGTTTGAACAGGCCGCGCGCCGCCGGAGCAGCCAGCAGGTACGCGACGCTGATCGCGCCGGCCGACTGACCGGCAACGGTGACACGACCGGTGTCGCCGCCGAAGACGGAGATGTTCTCCTGAACCCACCGTAAGGCGGCGATCTGGTCACGCAGGCCGAGGTTGTCCGGCGCGTCGTCGAAAGCGCACCATCCGTCGATGCCGAGCCGGTAGTTGACGGATACATGCACGATGCCGTCGCGGGCGAAGCTGGCGCCCCGGAACACCGGCGCGCTGCCGGTGCCGGTGATGAACCCGCCGCCATGGATCCACACCATCACCGGGTGCGGAGCCAGATCGGGCGTCGGCGCCCAGATGTCCAACGTGAGGCAGTCCTCACCCTGAACCGTCGGATTGACCAGCCGATCCCACGGATCAGCACGCCGCCACGGTTGCGGCGCTCCATGGCCGGCACGGGTGCAGTCGCGCACGTCGCGCCACGGCCGCGGTGCCGCAGGCGCCCGCAGCCGCAACTCACCGAACGGAGCCTCGGCGTAGGGGACAGCGTGAAACCGCACGTACCCGTTGCCGCGGACTCCTGCGACGCTTCCGTAGTTCGTCGCAACCCTCACGGCGTCCATCAATTGCAGATTAACTTGTGAGGCATCACGTGGGCAAGATCCTGCAATGTGCGGATGCACAACTCATGTGGGAATTAACTTTGTGGTCGGGGTGGGCGCGGCGTGGGCTGGCGGTGACCGTATCGAGCGTGGGCCGCAGGACCCCTCTCGCGGGCCGGGCGGCCTCCCTTGGTCGACACGGACACCCAGTGCCCGGTCCACCGGATCCACGACCAGCGTCACCACTCCTCGCTTGATCATCCGGTCGGCGGGGAAGGTCGACTCGGCATGTTGCGAAGCAGCCGCTCGGCCATCACGCCGGCCGGAGACGCCACGGTTTCCGCTTCAGATCCGACTCACCCGTGGTGGCCAGCCCACCGGGCCCCGACGGGCGACGACCGGCTCTGCGGGATGCCGCTCGCCGCCCCCGTCCGCCGACACCCGTAGCGGCTGGCCCTTCACGGGGATTCGCAGGGTTGTCCGTTGCGCAGCCCGGGAGCCAGCGATCCGTAAGTTAATCGCGGTACGCAAATGAACACCAAGACACGACCGTTTCATGCGCAGATGTTAATCATGGCTTGACTCATGACGATTCGCCGTTCACGCTACCAAGGGCCTCCTGACCCGAGCTGTGACGCCGCCGGCGTCCAGCTCCCGAAGAGACAGGTCCCTAGACCGATGCCTGTACGTGCCCGTGCTCTCGCCGGAGTCTGCGCCGTCCTGCTGGCCGGTGGGGTGCTCGTCCCCGCCTTTCCCGCGGCCGCCGCCGTGGATCCGCCACGCGCGCTGCCCGAGAGCGCCACCGCGAACGACAAGAAATGGCAGCCCGCCCTCGACTTCGACACCGACAGTTGCTACAACGTCGCGGCCATCGGTCCGGACGGCACTATCTCTCAAGGCCTCCCGTACAAGGACGTCGGGGCGTCCTCGGACTGCCGAGATCAGTCCGATCTGGACAACACCAACGTGTACGCGCGGCAACGGTGCAACTCCGGCTGGTGTGTCTACCTCTACGACTACTACTTCGAGAAGGACGTCGCGACCCCCAACTGTGACTGCAGCGCCGGCCACACTCACGACTGGGAACACATCGCTGTCTGGGTCCAGAACGACCAAGCCAAGTGGGTGTCCGCGTCGGCGCACGGCGAGTATGACGTTCGAATGGCCGACGACATCCTGTGGGAGGAAACCCACCCGAAGATCGTGTATCACAAGTCGGCCGGCAGCACCCATGCCTTCCGCTTCGCCAGCGCCAATGACGAGCCGCCGGAGAACCACTACCACAACTGGCGGGTCGCGCCGTTGGTCTCCTACAACGGCTTCCCCGACGGACTCCGTGATTCGCTGTTCGGGCACAGTTTCGGTAGTGCCACGATCGCCATCAAAGACGCGACTTTCGCCGGCAACCTGGCCAGGGCCAGACCATACTCCAGTCTTTGCGACCCTGAGAATCCTGGCTGTGGAGAACGCCAACCAGTGTTCCCGTTCGACGAAGGGCGCGACGAGAACTCGCCCGGCAATCCGAATCCGCAGAAGCCAGGGAGCCCTTCGGCCGACCCCAGCGTGATCCGGGTGGGTAACACCTACTACTCGGTCGAGTCCTTCGGCGGCGCCATCTGGTCGCGGACGGCCTCGAGCAATGCCGGTCTGCTCACCGCCACCCCGAAGATGATCTGGCGGGATCCGGGTCTGGGCGCGATCTGGGCGCCGGAACTGGTGAAACTCGACGGGCGGTACTACGTGTACTTCTCCGCGCGTCCGGACGACGGGCACCGCATGTACGTGATCAGCTCGGCGTCGCCGGACACCGGCTACGGCACCGAGCAGAAGCTCAACCTCCCCGAGGATCGGTGGGCGATCGACGGTACCGCGTTCACCTACGACAACCAGCTCTGGTTCACCTGGTCAGGCTGGGCGGAGAAGGTCAACGACGAGCAGAACATCTACATCGCCCGGATGAGCGACCCGACCACCCCGACCGGCGCGCGCTACCTTATCTCCCAGCCGCGTGAGCCGTGGGAGAGGGTCGCCGCGACGGACACACCGCTGATCAACGAGGCACCCGAGCCGATCAAGGACCCGAACGGGCAGCTGCACATCACGTATTCGGCGAACGGGTCGTGGGGCGAGAACTACTGCATCGGAGACCTGCGGCTCAAGGCCGGCGGTGACCCGACCTACGTGTGGGACTGGTACAAGTCCAACGGGTGCCTGATGGGCTCCAACCGGGGCGCGATGCTGGGCACCTGGCCCGTCAACCAGAGCATCAACGGACCCGGTCACCACAGCTTCGTGCTGCTCGACGGAGACATCGACACCAGCCCGCCGGCTGGGCAGAAGTTCCCCCTGATGTACCACGGTGTCCCAAAGGGCACCACCTACAACTGGGAGAACCGCCGCTGGCAGGCCGGAGCGTTCGGCTTCTACCCGAACATCACCTACGGCCGGGCCAACGTGCCCGGCGACAACATGAACACCGGATACAGCCTCGGTTTCTTCGAGGACCCGAACGGCGCGCTCCCACCGGCGCCGACGACCGGTGCGCCCGGCCAGACCTCGATCCGCAACCAGGACCCGAGCGTCATCCGGGTCGACAGCACGTACTACTCGGTCGAGTCCGACGGCACCAACATCTACTCCCGGTCGGCACCGGACTGGACGGCGCTGCAGAACGCGCCCAGGAAGCTGATCTGGTCGCGGCCGTGGAACATGCCCAACCTCTGGGCCCCGGACCTCGTCAAGCTGAACAACGGCACCTTCGTCGTCTACTTCGCCTCGGGCGGTGGAGCAGGCAGCAGCACCCAACGGATGTACTACACGTTCTCCAACAGCCCGGACTCCGGCTACAGCGACCCGAAACAACTGAGCCTGCCGGACAACAGGTTCGCAGTCGACGGCACCGCGTTCTATTTCGGCGGCAAGCAGTGGTTTGTCTGGTCCGGCTGGGAAGGCGACAGCAACGACGAGCAGAACATCTACCTCGCCGAGATGTCCGGGCCGTTCGACGTGACGGGCCCCCGGAAAATCATCTCGCAAGCCCGCGAGCCGTGGGAACGGGTCGCGGGCGGCAACGGCTACCCCTACATCAACGAAGCCCCACAACCCCTCAAGGACCCCAGCGGTCAACTCCACATCGTGTACTCGGCGAACGGCTCATGGTCGGACCAGTACTGCCTGGCCGATCTGCGACTCAAAGCCGGCGGCGACCCGATGTACGTCTGGGACTGGTACAAATCAAACGGCTGCCTCTTCGGATCGAACCAGACCAATATGATGCCCGGCTGGGACGCAACCCTGTATGTCGACGGGCCCGGACACAACAGCTTCGTGCTGCTGGATGGTGACATCAACACCAGCCCGCCAGCCGGCCCGAAATTCCCGCTGTACTTCCACGCGGTGCCCAAGGGCACACAGTACGACTGGAACAACAGGCTCTGGTTCCACGGCACCTTCTGCTGGTGGGGGGACACCAATTACCACCGCGACAACGTCCCCGGCGACAACGACAACCAGGGCTGGAGCCTGAAGTTCTTCGAGTAACCCGATGACGGGTTGTGTGCCGCGGGTGGTGAGGTTGGGTGCCGCCGCCGGTCCACATCGGCGGCGGCCCCCAGGGGAGGCGAAGGTTGGTCAGGTTCGCGCGTGTTCGGCGGAGACGGGTGGGCGGGTTCGTGCGTCGTCGAGTTGGTGACGCAACTTTTCACCTTCGACGTCCACATTGGGCAGTATGCTGTCGAGCCAGCGTGGCAGCCACCATGCGTGCCGGCCGAGCAGCGCCATCACGGCGGGCACGATCGTCATGCGTACGACGAACGCGTCGAAGAGGATCGCCGCTGCAAGTGCGAAGCCGATAGACTTGATCAGCGCCTCGTCTGACAGGATGAACCCGGCGAAGACGCTGATCATGATGATCGCCGCCGCGGTGACCACGCGGGCGCCGTGGCCGAAGCCGTTGACTACCGCCTCGGTGGGTTTGGCGCCCTGCACGTGCTCCTCGCGCATACGGCTGACGAGGAAGACTTCGTAGTCCATGGCGAGACCGAAGACGATGCCGATGAGCAGCACAGGCAGCAGCGACATGATCGGTGCGGTCTCCTCCACGCCGAACAGGCCGGCCAACCAGCCCCACTGGAAGACGGCGACCACCGCGCCGAATGTGGCAACCACCGAGAGCAGGAACCCGAGGGCGGCCTTGAGTGGCACGACGAGCGACCGGAACATCAACGCAAGCAGGATGAACGCGAGACTGACGACCACCGCGAGGTAGGGCGCGAGGGCGCCTCCCATCTTGTCGGACACGTCGATGTTGATAGCTGTCTGCCCGGTGACGGACAGCTCACCGCTCAGTGCGTCGTCGGTGTCGCGGATCGCGGCGACGAGATCCTCCGTACCGACACTATTCGGCGCGCTGGCCGGCGTGACCGCCAGCAGCGCAGTATCGCCGGCCGGGTTGAGTACCGGTGGCGCGACGGCGGCCACGTCGGGCAGGGCCTTGATGGTCTCGGCCGCCTCGGCGGCCGCGGCCTGCGCGTCCGGGGCGCTGACGACGACAGTGAGCGGGCCGTTGAAACCCGGGCCGAAGCCCTCGCTAAGCAGGTCGTATGCCTTGCGCTGGGTGGTGTCCGGCGAGGCGGTGCCGTCATCTGGCAAGCCGAGGCGCAGGCTCAGCGCGGGCACCGCGATGACCAGAAGAGCAAGCACGGCCACCGCCATCACCGCCGCGGGCCGTCGAGTGACGAAATGGGCCCATCGGGTACCAGTGCTGGGTTTGCCGTTTCCGGTGGTTTCCGGGTCGCGGGCGCGCCGGCCCATGATCCGCCGTCCAGCGAAGCCGAGCAGCGCAGGCAGCAACGTAAGCGCGATGAGCACGGCAACGGCCACTGTGGACGCCGCGGCGATGCCCATCTGAGTGAGTACTGGGATGTTGACGACCGCGAGCGCGGACAGTGCGATCATGACGGTGAGACCGGCAAACACCACGGCGGAACCGGCGGTGCCGCCGGCACGGCCGACTGCCTCCTCAGGCTCGCGGCCGAGGGAGAGCTCATGCCGGTACCGGGACACGATGAACAATGCGTAGTCGATGGCGACCGCCAGACCGAGCATCAGCGCGAGCACCGACGTGTTGGACGAAAGCTCGACGAAGCCGCTGGCCGCTGTGATGCCGCAAACCCCGATGCCGATGCCGATGATCGCGGTGAGCAGTGGCAGCCCGGCGGCGATCAGTGACCCGAACGTAATGAAAAGCACGACGGCGGCGACCAGCACGCCGATGACCTCGGTGGCCGAGTTGCCGGGGGCAGCCTGGAGCGCGTCGCCGCCGATCTCGACAGTCAGCCCTGCGGCTCGGGCCTCGTCGGCGACGGCGGTCAGCGCGTCCCGAGCGTCGTCGGTGATGGCAATGCTCGCCACGGTGTAGGTGACCTGGCTGTACGCGACGGTGCCGGCCTGGTTGACGCCGCCGGCCGTGAACGGGTCGGTGACCGCGGCAACCTGGGGTGCGCCTTTCAGCGCCGCAACGGTCTGGACAATCGTGTCGCGGCTGGCCTGGTCAGTCAGGGTTGCGCCCGACGGGGCGACGAACACCACGCGTGCCGTCGCCCCGCCAGCATTGGCCTGGGGGAACTTCTCGCCGAGCAGATCGATGGCCTTCTGCGACTCGGTGCCGGGTATCGAGAACGAACTGGACGTCTGACCAGACAGCGTCGCCGCGCCAACCCCGAACACGGCCAGCAACACCAGCCAAAGGGCTAGCACCCGTCGCCGGCGCCGGTAGGAGAACCGCGCTAGGCGGTATAAATAGGTAGCCATCGGACTTTTCTCCCTATCGAAGGCGTGCTTGATCGAGCCGCGAGCGATTGCTCGCCACGGGCGAAGGAGTTATGCGATTAGTTCCGTTTGAAGACGATTATTGCCGTCTTGCCTCTATCAATGCGGACGGATCCGGCAGGCCGGCCCGGAACTGGTCGAAGGCCTCATCCAGCAGGTCGGCGAGGTCGCGGTCAGTCTTGCCCACCCGCCACAGGTTCACCGCCGCGGTAACAGCCGCGTGGAGTGCGGCGCCGATCAGGTGCGGGTACAGGTCGCGGTCAGGGTCAGTGCCGGTCCGCTCAGCCACGACGCCGGCGAGCGCGCGTCCGGCCTCTTCTCGCATCGCGTCATGACGGACGGCCAACGCAGGGCTCCTCTCCATCAGCCGCACGACCGCCACCATCAGGTCGGTGGTGTCGGGCCGTTCCCGCGCCAAGCCGACGATCACCTGCCGCACGGCCTCCCACACCGGCTCCCCCACGGGCAGGGCACGCATGGCGGCCAGCATCTCACCGCCGAACTCCGCCATGCCGGCGAAGATCGCCTCTTCCTTGTTCGCGAAGTAGTTGTGGAAGGTGCGCGGCGACACCCCGGCCGCTTCGGCGATCGCGTCCGAGGTCACGTGCTCCACGCCACGCTCACAGGCCAGCCGGATCGCTGCCTCGCTCAGCGCGGCGCGGGTCGCCGCCTTCTTCCGTTCCCGCAGCCCGATGGTGCTCACATTGCCGAAGATAGCAAACTTGCTGAACACTGCAACTTTCCTGAGAGGCGTCACAGCCAACTGCCGCAGCGTGTGCCCGCAAAGGCTTACCTGATGCCGCGCGGCCTGCTGGAGTGGGCCGGGGCAGTGACTAAAGCAGGGCGGTCAGCAGCGCCCGATCAGCGGGCCGGAACCGGACCCGCCGATCGCCGAGTTGGCGCGGCAGCACCGCAAATTGGTGGCGCGGCGTTCTACCATCTGTTCGTTCGGGTCGCCGCGGGTCGGCATGTCATGGGGTCGGCGACACCATCGACCTGCGCGCCCAACACCGAGATCCTGCCCACCCTCACCGACGCCAGCGATGACCTGCGCACGCTGGGCGACCTTGGCCACGACGGCGAGTCCGACACCATCCCGTGGCGTTCACCCCAAAGGCGGCCACCTCGCCGTCCTATGGCAGCAGCTGAACAGGCCCAAGACAGCGTCCGGGCGATCGGCGAACGCGGCAACCGCTGCTGACGATGACGTTCAAAGCGAGTTCCCAGGCTGCGCGTGGCAGCGGGAGGCTCAGTTGGCGGTGTTGGTGCCGCGGAGCCGGACACCGAACCGCCGGACAAAGTTCACTGGCAGAAACCCCAGCTTGCACGTCCTTCAGTGGCACGGACAACTTCGTTGGCAAAGGACAATCTGCACTGCTCTGCTACCTCACGTCCGTGACACCATCCGTATAACTACGGATTTCTTCCAGGCCGGTCACGTCGCAAGCTGGCAGACATGGCCCAATCCGCTACCCAATTGGTCGTGTTGGCCGAGCGGGACTACTGCTTCGGCAGAGGTCAACTCACCTTACGGATCGGTCGGGTCGACTACGCCCACCCGGTCCGCTACGACAACGACATTTTCTACCGGGTCCACGGAGTGCAGGTCGGCTGGACCGGTGCCGATATCGCCGAGCGCGAGGTGCTGGTTCGTGCCCGCCTGCTGCCCCGTCCTGACCGCTAAACGCGCGCCACGTCTCCGTATTTGTCCGGTACCCGGCCGGCGACCAGACTCTGGAGGGTGTCGGTGTGCATGAAGTGACCGTCCACCAGCTCGCGACGGCGAATGCCTGGCTGAGACACAACGGCAGCGTGCTGTTCTTCGGATCGCACACCGCCACGGACACTGGCGTCGTTGACGCTCTGGTCGACTGCGTCGACGGTCGGCGGGTACTCATCCGTCGCAACGACCACACCGATCCGCAGCGTCGGCTCGGCGCGTTGACCGCGCTGTTCTCCACAGTGGATGAGGCGGAGGCGGCCACCCTCCCGCCCGAACACCGCCGGCTGCTGACGGAATCGATCTTCCGTTCACCCGCCGCGGCCGTGCCGTCCGCCGCGGTGTTGGGACCGGCCGTGCTGAGCCTTCTGCGGGCGCTGAGCAGATCGACGCCGCCGTTGCTGGTTGTCGAGGCGGTGCACCGGTTGGATGACGACACGCGCTGCGTGCTGGAGTACATGGCGGAGGAGGCGCGCGGATCGCTGGTCCGCATGATCGCCGTGGAGGAGGTGCCCGGCCCGGGCGGACCGCGGGGCTATGCGATCTGCCCGTCGCCGCTGGTGATCATCGGTCTCGGCCCGTCGTTCGGCTCACTCTCACCGAACTAGAGCTGGTGGGTCTGTTGCGCCGCAGCCCAGGCGGCGGCCTGGCTACGGCTGGCGAAGCCGAGCTTGGCCAGGATGTTTTCCACGTGGCTCTCGGCCGTCCGCTGGGAGATCACCAGTGTGCTGGCGATCTCCTTGTTCGACAGGCCCTGCGTCAGGAGGTCGGCGACCTGGCGCTCCCGGCGGGTCAGCGGCGTCGACCGGTCCGCGGGTGGTGGTGGCGTCGGTCGCCGGTATTCGTCGAGGGCATAGGCGATCGCGTCGTTGTAGGACATCGCCCGGCCGTGGGTGAACGCCTCGGCGAACGTCGTGTCGCTGAGGCCGGCCCGGGCCTGCCGCTGCGCTGCCTCGTGCGGGCCGGCGAGAAAGGTGAACCTGGCCACCGATGCGCCGATCTCGACCCACAGCGTGTCAGCGGCGCCGAGCAGCGTGGCGGCACGGCGGTACTGCCGCAGGCTGGCGACGGCGCCGGCCATCACCTCGATGCCTTGGACAGCGCCGTACCGATCGGTCGATCCCGGCGGCCGGTGGAGCCGCAGGCTCGCCTCCACCAGGGCGACGACGTCAGTCATCCGTCCCTGCCGCCACGCTGACAGCGCCTGCGCCCGGAGGGCGTACGACCGGAGGCGATGCTCTCCGCGTGGCTCGGTGATCGCCAGGACCTCGCGGAAACACGCATCGGCCCGGTCGTGGTCGCCGGCCATCCCGGTGACCATCCCGAGAGCGATCAGCTGACCGAGCCGCAGTTCGAGGTTGTGCACGGACCCACGTTGCGGCGCGGTCGACAGGATGTCGCGCGAGGCCTCAAGCGCCTCGATCGCGGCGGGCAGGTCCCCGTCGTGCAGCCGGAACTGCCCCCGCAGGAACACGGCCAGGGCAATTTCGGCGGTGGCGTCCAGCCGTCGGGCCAGGTCCTCACCCTCGTCTAGCAAGCGCGTGCCCAGCTCGGCCTGGTTCTGGGTCATCGTCATCTGACCGTCGAGCAGCAGCGCCCGCGCCCGCACGGCGGTCGGCGCGGTCGCCTGCGCCAGGGCGAGGTCGAGCCAGCGGCGGCCCTCGCCGAACATCCCGGTGGTCCACCAGTACAGCCCCGGCAGGTTCACCACCATCTCCAGGACCTCGTGGGCCTGGCCGGGCTCGGCCAGGCAATCATCGACGGCCGCGCGCAGGTTGGGGTGCTCGCGGTTCAGCCTGGCCATCCAGTACGCCTGCCGGCTGCTGATCCACTCCGCCTTGGCCCGCGCCACAAGCTGCTGATACCAGGCGCGGTGCCGGCGGCGGAACGCTTCCCGCTCACCAGCCTCGATCAGCTTGTCCGCGCCGAAGTCGCGAACCGTCTCCAGCATCCGGTACCGCGCCTGCTCGTCACCGTGGCTTCCATCGTGGCCATCGTCGTGGCCATCGTCGTCACGGCCGACAACGGACTTGTTCACCAGGCCCGCCAGCAGGTCCAGCACCTCGTCAACGGGCACCAGATCGTCGGTACAGATACCCTCGACCGCGTCGAGTTCGAACCCGCCGACGAAGACCGACAGACGCGCCCACAGCACCTGCTCCTGCTTGCCGCACAGGTCGAACGACCAGTCGACACATGCCCGCAGTGTCCGCTGCCGCGCCGGCGCGCCGCGGCTGCCTTGACGCAGCAGGATGAACCGGTCGCCGAGCCGATGGAGCAGCTGCTGCGGCGACAGCATCCGAATCCGGGCTGCCGCAAGTTCGATGGCCAGCGGCAGCCCATCGACGCGGTGACAGATCTCGGCCACCGCCGCCCGGTTGCCCGCGGTCAGCTCGAAGCCCGGCTTGACGGCCCGCGCCCGCGTCGTGAACAACGCCACCGCGTCGTACCGGCCGATCTCGTCGAGACTCTGTCCGCCACCCGACGCCGGGGCTGGCAACGGCCCCACCGCGAAAACGACCTCTCCGGAGATGGCCAGCGGCTCGCGGCTGGTGGCCATGACCCGCAACGTCGGGCAGGTGCGCAGCAACCCCATCACCAGGGCCGCGCACGCCGGCAGGAGATGCTCGCAGTTGTCCAGCACGAGCAGGGCCCGCCGGTGGGCGAGATAGTCGGTCAGCTGCCGCAACGACAGCCCTCCGCCACGATCCTCAAGCCCGAGCACGGCGGCGACCAGACCCGCCAACGCACCAGAGTGCTCGACCTCCTGGCTACCCAGCCCAGGATTGCGTAGCGCGGTCAGGTCCACGAACCAGCCGCCGTCCGCGAACGCCCGCCCCGCCCCAGCCGCCGCCCGCAGCGCCAGCCGGGTCTTGCCTATTCCGCCGACACCGATCAACGTCACCAGCCGGCTGTCTGCCAGCAGCCGGCTGACCTCGCGCAGCTCCGACCGGCGACCAACGAAGCTGGCCAACTCCACCGGAAGGTTCCCCGGGACGGCTCGACGAACCACCGGAGTCACACTACTCCGCACTACCCACACCGCAGCCGTCATCACCCGTCCGTGCACAACGACGCATCCACCGCCGCTTACCCCTAATTACTTCGACCTGAAAAAGTCTGTTGGGCGGGCTCGGGGTAGCGCATCGTCGATGCTGCTCTGGTGGCGGCTGGGTTAGCGGGTCTGGTCGGCTGCGAGGGTGGTGATTTTGACGAGGTTGTGGGCGAGGATGCCGTGTCCGCACCAGGTTCGGGCGCCGGTGAGGGTGGTCAGGCGGGTGCGGTGCCAGCCGTAGCGGTGTTTGAGGTGGCTGATGCGGCCTTCGCAGCCGGTGCGCCATTTGACGAGTCGGCCGAACGCTGGCCGTTGTTCATGTTTTCGGCGGCTGGTGCCGGTGGTGGCTTTGCGGGGGATGGCGACGTTTTGGACGCCGAGGTCATGGAGTCCGGTCTCGACGCGGGCTTCGCCGTAGCCCCGGTCTGCGGCCACCGCGCGGGGAACCCGGCCGGTGCGTTGGTGGATGCGGCCGATCGCCGGTTCCAGTTGCGGCGCGTCGGGCGGGTTGCCCTCCTCGACGGTGTGGTCCAGGACGATCCCGTCGACGTTGTCGAGGACCTGGGCCTTGTAGCCGAATTCGACCGGCCGGTCGACGCGGCCTTTGCGGATCGGTCGGGCGTGCGGGTCGTGCAGGCTCACCAGCCGGGTGGCCGAGTCGGGTTTGCCGCCGCCGAGGCGGATACGGGCCTGCGCGGCGACCTGGGCGGCGCGTTGCAGGAGGAGGTCGAGTTCGTCGATGGCCCGCCGCAGCCGGCCCTTGCGGTGTCCGGTGGTGCGGGGCAGGGCCCGGCGGGCGTTACGGACCACCGCGGCAGCTTCGGCGCTGGCCTGGTCGACCAGACGGGCCAGTTCGCCGGTGATGCGGGCCACGGTGGCCTGCGCCTCGTCGCGGGCCGCGGCGCCGCGCAGCCGTAGCTTGGAGGCGATCTCACGGACCCGGCGGGCGGCGGCCCGGCCACGGTCACGGAATCTCGTGCGGCTGGCCCCGCCGGCGGTCCTGATCCGCCGGACCAGCCGGCCGATCTTCACCACGGCGCAGGCGAGCAGGCCGGTGTCGGTCGGGTACTTCACGTTCGCCGACACCACGGTGGTGTCGGCGCGGACTTTTCCCGTCTTCACCACCCGGGCCTGCACCGCTGTGGTCAGCAGCGTCTCGTTCAGCTCGGCGACCGTCCGATCTCCGCATCGGGTGGTGATCTTCATCAGCGTGGTCGGGTGCGGGACGCGGCCGTCGATGTCGATGCGGCAGAACCGCCGCCACGAGATCGAGTCGGCCACCTCCGCGCACACCGACTCGTAGCCGAGCTGGTAGCGGTGCTTGAGGAACATGAGCCGCAGATAGGTTTCCATCGGCACCGACGGTCGCCCCAGCGTGGCCGAGAAGTGCGGCACGAACGGGGCGAAGAACCGCTCATCGTCCAGCCACGCATCGACGCGTTCCAGCTCTGCCGGCAGCCGCAGGCACACCTCCGGCAGGACCGACTCCCACAACGACGGCTGCACGTTCCGCGTCCGCAACATGACCGCAATCCCTTGCGCACCAACGACATCCTGTCGCCGTCCATGGTGACCGACCGGCCTGCCCGACAGCACCGGACACGCCGACAACCATCGATCTACTTTTTCAGGTCGAAGTAATTAGGGGCCGCAAGACCCGACCCCGTCGACGCCCACAGCGTGGCCGTGGCCGGCCTGCGCAGGCCGGATCAGGGTGCGGTCGCCGCCGATGACGCCACGGTCGCATTGAGGTTGCTGGTCGACCGCTGTGACGAACGGCCCGCAGCGTGTGCCCAGCACGGGTGCGGTCGCCGCGCTGGCAGGGGTGGCCCACCCAGCCGGAATGGCTGTCCCTCGTCGCCGCCCCCGTCCGGCGGGGCGTGGATGCCGGCGCCCCGGAGGACGGCCAACTGCAGGCGGTGTACGACGGATTGGCCTCGGCCCGACGGACCGGCGGCCGGCTGCGGGCGCCGCGCCATGATGAACCCTGAGCGCGCCCGCAGAGCCCGAGGCTCGTCTGTGGCTGCGGCCCGCGCTGCCGACCTTTCTGGCCGGGGCGCTGCGGGCCGAATCCTCGTCGTGCTCCACCTGATCACGCCAGGTTCGGCCGCCCGCAAGTCCCCCGTCCGGCAGGACAACGGACCGGACACCGCTGAGAGGGCGTTTTGTGAGGTTTCCGTAGTTCGTCATCGCTCGATGAAGTGATGTTGGGGCTGGTCCGGTGTCCCAGCGACATGTGTTCGCGTTGGCTGGTCGTGGGCAAGCGCAAGGCGTACCCGAGTGATCTGACCGATGATCAGTGGGCGGTCGTCGGTCCGTTCCTGGATGCATGGAAGGCGAAACACCCGTCGGTGTCGGGGCATCAGGGCCGCTATCCGCTTCGGGAGATCGTGAACGCGATCTTTTACCAGAACCGGACCGGGTGTCAGTGGGCGTATCTGCCGCACGATCTGCCGCCGAAATCGGCGACGTACTACTACTTCGCGTTGTGGCGCGACGACGGCACCGACCAGACGATCCACGACCTGCTGCGGTGCCAGGCCCGGGAGAAGGCCGGCCGGGCCGAGGACCCGACCGCGGTCGTGCTGGACAGCCAGTCCATCCGCGCGGCGAACCACATCCCCGCCGCGACGACCGGAAAAGACGCGGCGAAGAAGGTTCCGGGGCGCAAGCGCGGGCTCGCGGTGGACACCCTGGGCCTGATCATAGCCGTGGTGGTGATGGCCGCCTCGGCCACCGACAACCAGATCGGCGTGGCCCTGGTCGACCGGGTCGTCGCGCACACCCCGACCGTGACGAAGGCGTGGGTCGATGCCGGTTTCAAGGACGACGTCCAAATTCACGGTGCGGTCAACGGGATCGACGTCGAACAGGTCAAGCGTTCCGACACCCAGCCGGGGTTCGTGCCGGTGGCCAAGCGGTGGATCGTCGAACAGGTCCACGGCACGCTGATGCTGCAGCGCCGGCTCGTGCGCGAGTACGAGACCCGGCCGGCCTCCAGCGAGTCACGGACCTGGTGGGCGGCCACCGCGAACCTGGTCCGCCGGCTGACCGGCACGACCACCCCGTCCTGGCGCGAGCCGTTGAACGACAACGGATGAACCACGAGCAGGTCCTGGAACTGATCACCGCGCGGGAAGCCGTTGCCGCTACCCAGGCCGAGCAGTTACGCGTCCAGATCGCCGCGTTCACCGAGCAACTCGCTGTCGTCGACGCCGAGCTGGCCGACCTGGCGACGACGCGCGATACGCTGCTGCGACTCACCGGAACCACTACCAGCAACGCGGCGCCGACGGACGCGACCGTGGCAAGTCCGGCCTACCAGCAGATCCTCGCCGTGTTCGCCGCCACCAGCAATCCGTTACGCGCCAAGGACATCTGCGTCGCGCTCGGCACCGGCACCGCCGCGAAGAACACCGAAAGCCTGCGCGCCAAACTCAAAGCCTCGTCAACCGCGGCGTCCTTACCGAGCCCGAGTCCGGCCTGTTCGCCCTCGCCCAACCCGCGACCAGCAACCCTCACCCGACGCCGGAGCCATAACGGACATCGGCTCCCGAACCACCCTCTGAGTTGGCACGCAGGCGCGGGCGAAGTTCGCCGACGCACCGTGCATGCTCATCGTCGTCCACGCCATCGCCAGCGTCTCACGAAGGCCACCGCAGGTGCGGCAGCCGCCAAGCGGCTGGCGACCTCTTGCGGGTGGGTGAGTTGATCGTGCGCGATCGTTGGTGCCGTGGTGGCGATGCCGAGGCAGCG
>NZ_BOPG01000127.1 GCF_016863635.1 Virgisporangium aurantiacum
CACCACATCGACTACCTCATCGACCAGATCAAGGCCCGCAACGCCGCAATCCTCGCCGCGAAGGCCAGCAACGACCCCGACATCCGCGCCACCGTGCGCGGGCTCAAACCCACCGGCCCGGCCACCACATCCCGCATCCGGGGAACCCTGCGTAAGGCGTTCAACGACGCCCTCGCCAAAGAGATCGTCAGCGGTGTACCCAACCCCGCCGCGCTGGTGAAGACCCCGAACCCGCGGGTCAAGCCGATGGTCTGGGAACCCGAACGGGTGCAGCGGTGGAACGCCACCGGCGAGGTGCCTGGGCCGGTCATGGTGTGGACCGACGAACTGCTCGGCGAGTTCCTCGACTACGCCGCCCTCCACGCCCCGGACCTGCACCCCATGTGGCAGCTCATGGCCTACCGCGGACCCCGCCGCGGCGAGGCCTGTGGCCTGCTCGACGCCGAGGTCCGCCTCGGCAAAGCCGAGGTCGGCATCATCAACCAGGACACCGGCCGCCCAGGCGGACGCCGCAAACCACCCAAGAGCCAGGCCGGGAACCGCGACGTCATCCTCGACCCCGACACCGTCACCGTCCTCACCACCTACAAGGCCCGCCGCAACACGTGGCGCCTCGCCGCCGGCAGCGACTGGCCCGACACCGGCATGTTCTTCGTCCGCCCCGACGGCCGAGCGTGGAACCCTACCTCGGTCAGCCAACGCTTCCGCCGCCTCATCATCCGGGCCGGGCTGCCACCCGTACGGCTCCACGACCTGCGTCACGGCGCCGCCACCATCGCCCTGGAGGAAGGGGTCGACATCAAGGTGGTCTCCGAGCAACTCGGGCACACCACCACGACCCTGACCCGCGACACCTACCAAAGCGTCGCCAAACACCTGCACCACGACGCCGCCGGCGCTGTCGCGGAAAGGATCAAGAACAAGCGACGCCGGGGAGAGCGGAACGTCGTCCACCTCCAGCACGACACGGATGTGGCCTAACCCCTCACAGTGATTGGTGACGCTCCGTAGAGCACCAAACGGGCGAAGCCGACCAACTCGACCCCTGAAATGTGCCCCCAGTAGGATTTGAACCTACGACACCAGGTTTAGGAAACCTGTGCTCTATCCCCTGAGCTATGAGGGCTGGAACCCCCACAATACCGTGCGCCGGCATCAGCGGGCGCCTGGGAGCGCGCGGCGGGGGCGGCGGGACACCGGTCGGCGGTCACGTTGGCCGGCGTCGTCGTTCGGTGCCCTCAACAATGCCGGCAGACCAGGCCTCGGTCGGGATCCGCACAGCCCGCCACCACCGGTAGGGCCTGCACCGCAGGGCGGCCCAGGCCGTCTCGCATTTTGCTCCTGGGCGCGGCCGTCCCCGGGCTGTTTTTGGTGGCGGTGCGTGGCGGGCACACCGCCTGGCGGCGGCATCGTCCTCCTGCCGAGGGCAGCGTTGATTCCGGGCGGACCACCGTGCGGCCGACGTCAACGTGAGGGTGCCCGCATCGGCGTCGAGCGTGGCCATCGTGCCGACCGGTACGGCTATCGGCGGCTGCCGTGCCCGAGTGGCAGACCGCCGAGGATCGGCACACCGAGCTGGTCCAAGCCGTCGTGGAGCACGTCGACCACGGTCCAGCCATCTTGGTCGCCTGGGCTGGCGCCGCATTCGGTGTACTGCCCGACGGCGACCGCCCGGATGCCGTCCAGTCGGCCGGACTTGTGCGGCGTGGTGAGCTGGCGGTCGATGTGGCCCGGTCGCAGGTTGTGCGCCTCCAGCAGCAGGGGCCGCCCCGTCCAGGTTCGGTAGCGCCCAGCCCGCGGCGGTCGCGACCATGTCCTCGTTGCCGCCGAGCAGCACGCCGCAGGCCCGGCCGGTCGTGGTCAGCGCGTCGGTCGGTTCGCCCGTGCGCGGCCCGCACTGTTACGTCACTGGTGGTGAATACGGCGTCGAGGAACGATCTCGCCGACTCGGCGCCGGCTCGGGACTGCTCGAACGGGCCCCGTGGACGCCGGGCAACCGGCAGTGTTTCCACAGCGCCAGATTTAGGACGGAGACCTCGCTGAACCCGATCAGCAGCTTCGGATACCTCGCGGCGGCGGCGAAGGCGAGCTGTTCGGCGATGCGGTAGGCGCCTTTGCCGCCTCGCGTCGCGATGATCGCCGTGATGACGGGATCGCGGAGTGCGTCGTTGACGTCCGCCAGTCTGTCTGCACCGATGCCGGCGAGGTATCCGAGTGTGTCCAACGCGTGTTGCCCGACCGTCACGCGTAGACCGAGACCCTCGAGGAATCGGACGGTGCCGTCGACGGCTTCGCGTATCGGGTGCTCGCGGCCGACACCAGCCCTACGTGATCGCCTGGCTTCAGTTTCGGCGGTGCAGCACATCCGAGTCGTCGTGTGAAACGCACGCCCGCCAGACCTGGAGGCGGACGATGCGCGACGCCAGCGGCGGTGTCCAGCCTGCGACCGTGCTCGCGCCATGCGAGTGCAGCCGGTTGATTGATTGGGCAGTGACTTGCCTGATCGGAGCGAGTGGTCGCTTCATTCGTCGTGACCGATGCGACCGGCGTTGGGCCGCGAACGAAAGGACCCGCGATGAACGCTGCCCGGACCGGTGTGGACGACGAATCCACCGCCGACGAACCCTTCACCTCGCTGATCAGGAAGCTGACCGAACTCGGCTACACCGCTGCCGATGCCGTTGACGGCATCACCGGCTACGCCCATCCCGACGGCGACGGGCTTCTGGTCACCATCGACACGGCCCGCCAGGACGAGGCACGGATCAGCCGGCGCAACGACGACGGCGATCCCACCTGGATGATCCGCTTCACCGGCGACGCACCTGAACAGGTGCAGCGGGCCATCGTGATGCTCGCCCTCCGCTTCGGCACCGGCGATCAGCCAGCAGTCCCGGTCGCGGACCCCGACACGGTCGCTGCCGCACCCGACAACCCGACCGAACCGAGGTAATCAATCAACACCCGATCGCAGACGCCCGACATCCGCGTCGGACGCCCGCGTCATCGCGGATGTCCGGCGCCATCAGACCCGGCCGACGTCGGCCATCACCATGACCGTCAGCGTCGCAGCGGCCCGCTCAAGAAGCGCCGGACAGCGTCGAGGCATGGGCAGGGCATCAGGTGCACCGCGCCGTCGGCAGGTGCGGACGGTCTCCGCCGGTGCCGCCACGATCGTCGCGGAAGCCGCAAGTCACAGCCCGTTGTACCGGCTGGCGTACCACACGGTCGGTGCCGGCGAGATACGGCCTCGGGCGCGACGACCCGCCGCCGGTCAGGTGATGGTCCACCCGACTGCGACGAGCCGGCAGCTGCTGAGCCTGACCCACGATGTGTTCGCCGCACTCGGCGTCCCGGCCGCCACGATCGGTGTCGAGCGGGTTGGGATGGCCGACAACGCCTGGGCTGCGGTCCGCACCCGGCTGCTTGGCCGGGCGGGTCCGGCACCTGGTGGTACTGCGCGCACACCGGTTGGACCCGCGCGGGCCTGGGCCGGGTTGGCGTACCTGGCCCGCACCACGCTGGTCCAGCTGCTGCTGGTGTGCCACACCCGGACCATCCCACCCCGACTGATCACCGATATCGATTCGATCTTCATCTGGACGTTTCACAGTCTTGGCCGAGGTCGTCGCCGAGTATCGATGGGACAGCGACCCCACGCCGGTGCGGCGGCCACCGGCGACGACGGCGTGGCCGAAGTTGCCGCGGCTGCCCACCGCGCAGGCCATGCACTACCGCGCCGATGTGTACCGGCAGACCGGTCCCGATGTCTTCGCCCGCGTCGATGGGCTGTACGGCCGCAGCCTGGACGCCGCCTTGCGCCTGGCTGCACGACCGGCAGCCCACCCACCGCCGACAACGGCGACGGCGCCGACGCCCGGATCCAGGACTTCGTCACCGAGCTGGTGCACGCCAGCCCACCGCGCAGCACACCCTCGCGCTGCTGCGCTGCGCCCAAGCCGGGTTCATGCTGCACGGCTTCTGGCTGACCATCCCCACCCTGAGCAGACTCGGCGGCCCCGGGTTGACCAGCCGCCGGTCAGCGACGCAGCCGCCGAAGAGATCCGGGCCGCCGCAGCGAACCCGGTGCTGGCCGCCGGGATCGCGTTGGCCCTGTTCACCGAAGTCGACCCAGTGGCGCTGCGGTCGTTGCGGGTGGCGGCGCTGCGTCCGCCGTGGCACCAGCTGACCATCCCGTACGACCTGCAAGCGGCCCGGGCCGTGGTGACCCAGAAGTACCACGGAAACCAGCCCCTGCAACGTAACGCCGTGTTCTACGTGCCACGCCCGGCCCGGCCGCTGCTGCGAAGCGCAGCCGGGTCCTGCACAGCATTGGACAAGAACCGCCACACCGGGTCTTCCGCGGCTTCACCCCGGTCCACGTTGGCCGTCGAGGACGCCGCCGCCCGCTACGGCATCACCCTGCCCCACCGCCCCGTCGAGCTATTGGGCCTGTGGCAACTGCGGGTCCGCTGGAGCTGGTTGGGCGAGAGATTCCATCCCGATCCGCCTGGCCGGCACCGCCCGGCCGGGCTGGCCTGCCACACCGCCATCACGCCAGCCGAGCCCCGGGCGCCGCCGTAGATGGGCGCTCACCGGCTCGGCTCGGCGCGCGATGGTCTCCGCTCGGACGGGCCCCGTTCGCCGTGTCCCGGCTTCTGCGGGGCCTATCTGGACAACGCGCACCCGCGGCTACCACCGGGTCTGGTCGGCGAGGACGGCCTACCGGACCGGTACGCCCGTTACTACAGGGATCTGGTCCACCGTCATCTCGCGATACAGGAGCCCGCTGAGCCCGGCGGCGACGGCGGCCGGCTCACCATCCATCCCGACATCGTCATCGCGCTGCGCCTGACCGATCGGCCCGCCCCGGTCGATCACGCCCAATCTGCGATCACCGGCCGGCAGCATCGGAAGGACGGTGTCAACGGGACTGCCGCAAGTGCGCGATGACGCCGACGGCTACCGCCGCGCTGCGCCTCTCCGACGCTCCCGCCGCACCGATCTGACGATCGGCCACGGGGCCAGATGCTCGCCGCTGGCTGGCTCACCACCGCCTTGCGGCCCTGGGTGCCGGTGCCAGCCAGCGACGGCAGGCGGCTCACTGGCAGCTTCGTTGACCTCGTCAGCTCACGTCGCGCGGTCGCCGAAGACCTAATCCTTCGACAGCGCGCCACACCGGCGTGCAGCGTTTGAAGGAGGGTTTCGTGAACGATCCCGTCCCCAGTGGATCACCGAATTCCAGGCGGCGTCGCGCTCGAGGCCTGACGGTCCAGCAGCTCATCGCCGTGTTTGAGGCGACACTGGCCGGCGTCGGCGGGGTGTACCTGGCCTCGGAATCCATGGCGGCCACCGCCGTGGCCTCCGCCGCAGCGGTCCTCGTGCTGGCGCTGGTCCTGGCAATGAGGCACCCCGATCACCGGCGATGCCCACGATCGGATGAATCGTGACTCGGACACCTCACGCTCCGCGAGCGACCCGGACCTACCACACATGGGATTCGTATGGTTACCGCTTCTTCGCCCGCGGAGGGAGGGCAGGCCTCGTGGTCGACATCGATAAGGGCCGGGCCCCAGCCAGCCAACCACAGACGCAGAAACATGATCGACCGAGAGCCGACGAGCCGATTGCCCCGCGCATCTCGTTCGACGACTTCTTCCAAGCCACTTACCGCCAGTTGCTCCGGACCTGGATGTATGCGGGCGCCACCGAGCAGGAGGCCGAGGACGCCATCCTCGCCGCGATGGAAGACCTCTACCGTCACTGGGACCGCGCCAAGGATCCGATCGAGAACCCAATGGCCTACGTCCAGCAGGCGGTGCGAAGCCACTTCATTAAGGCACGGGAACGAGATCGCGAGCGGGAACGCCGGCAGATCAAGGGCCACGGTGGTGCCGCGGCGGGCTGCCAGGACGCCGGCCTGAACATCTGGGAGCAGCGCGAGTGGGTCAAGCAGATCCTCCAGTCGCTGCCCCCCAAACAGGGCGAAGTGCTGGCCTTCGTGGTCGACGGCTACGCACCCACCGAGATCGCCAAACTGCTCGGACGCGACAAAGCTGCAGTCCGCCAGTCCCTGCGCGCGGCCCGGAAGCGGCTGAAGAAGGCGCTGCGCAACAATCCGGCGGCCCCGACCAGCCCGGCTCGGAAGGAGGACAGGTGAACACCTACAAGCACACGCCGGATCGGCAGAACGCGACCGAAGAGATTCACCAGCTGTTCTGTGAGGTCTTCGACCTGGTCGACGTAACAGTCGACGGTGTTACCGACGCCGAGATCAACGCCAAGCTCCAGCATCTTCTGGCCCGCTCCCACCCGGTTGCCACCGATATCGAGATCAACGCCAACCGTCAAGATCTTCTTGCTGGCGGCCGCCCCGTTGGCATTGCTACGATGGTCAACCGGCTGTTGGGCAAGGTCGCTGCTGCCTGGTCTTGGATGACCGCCTGGGGCTCGAAGGCCGGCGGCTCGCTCGGGGGAGTCATCGCCGCCGTCATTGCCTCCGCGATGGTCGCCGGCGGGGCCGTCGCGGTCATCCAGACGAGCAACCAGACCGACCAGGGTCACGCTTCACCACCGGCGCTGACCCCGACGAGCCCACCCACCGCCGTGGAGCCGCCGACTCCCTCTTCGACACGCCCGAACACGAATTCGGTCGCACCGGGGCAGCCGCCGGCGAACCCGCCCGGCAGCAGCAGCAGGCCAGTGGGGGAACCACCGTTTCCAGCATCATCGACCTGCCCAGACCCTCGAATCCCCGGTATCGGCGGGCCACAACTGGTCCGGATCACATACCCACGCGACCGGGCCACCGTGCCGGCCGCCGGGTTCCTGGTCGATGGCGTCCGACCACCCGGCGCACCGGCCGGTGATCTATGGATCTTGGCCTACTACGAGCCACTGGGCAGGTACTGGATTCAAAGCCCGAACGCCAACCCGGTGCAAAGCAACCCGGACGGTGCGTTCTCGACGCCCGTCGGCTTCGGCTCGACAACCGGCGACTGGCAACTCGTCGCTGTCCTCGCCGGCCCCAGCGCATCCAACTGGTTGTCCGCGACCAAACAGCGATGGGACACCGACAAGAAGTGGCCGGGCCTGAGACCGACAGACCTACCCGATCTGACTGAAGCAGCCTGCATCACGATCACCGCGGCGTAACCAGATGGGTACGGTCGCACGGGGTTCCACCGCTGAACACCTGTGTCCTGCCGAGAGTGAGCTGCGCGCGTGTACGCCGAGAATTCAGGGGGCCGGTGAACGCCCACAAAGACTCGCGCGCCAGGGTGGGGTTGTCGCAGGAAATGACCCATTCCCCGCGACAACCCACCGCATCAAGGTCACGACACGTCGGCGTCGAGCAGCGCGAGGGTCGAAAATGTCGCACCCGTCTGGCAGCCTCGACCTGTACGCATTTCCTGCGACGACCGGCAAGGGGTGCCCGTGGGTGAGGTCCGGCAGCTACGCCCCGCGCACAGGGGGCCGACGTTCGCCCACGCGGTAGAGACGTTCCTTGTGGCGCACACCGCCGGTGGTGCCTGGTCGACCGGCACCGCCACCAAGTACCGGCAGACCCTGACCGCGCTCGCTACCCGGCTGGCCGGCAGCCCGGTCGGGCACGACCTGGCCGCGCTGGACACCCCGGCCGGGGTCGCCCGGCTCGCCGAGGTGTTCACCGCGGCGTTCGGCACCACCGCGGCGGCCACGAGGGTCCGGCACCTGTCCACCCTGCGCTCGGCGATCGCGTGGTGGCGCGAGCCGGCCGGCTGGATCCGCACCAACCCGACCGCCGGCTGGGTGCGGCCGAAGGTCACCGTCGACACCACCCGGGCGCTGACCCGCGACCAGGTCGCCGCGCTGTGGCGACTGAACGTCGGACTGCGGGACAGGGCGCTGTGGCGGCTGCTGTACGAGAGCGCCGCCCGGGCCGAGGAGATCCTCACCCTCGACATTCCCGATCTGGACCTGGGCAGCAAACGCGCCCGTGTCACCAGCAAGGGCGGCGCCACCGAGTGGGTTTTCTGGCAGACCGGCGCCGCCATGCTCCTGCCCCGGCTACTCGCCGGACGCACCCGCGGGCCGGTGTTCCTCGCCGACCGCAAACCCACCCGGGCGGTGGCCAGCGTCGACCTGTGCCCGGTCACCGGCCGGGCGCGGCTGTCGTACCGCCGCGCCGCCGAGATCTTCGAGGAAATAACCCGCTCGTTGGCTGATCCGATCGAGCAGACACATGGCTGGACGCTGCACCAGCTCCGCCACGCGCAACTCACCCATGAGGCCGAGAACGGCACCAACACGGCAACCCTGCTGGCCCGGTCGCGGCACGCGTCGGTCCGGTCACTCGAGCGCTACGCCCGCCCCGGCCCCGAAGCCGTTGCCGCGCATGTCGCAGCGAGCGACCCGGCCGCCCGCCGGCGTGCCCGATGAACCCGGCCGACGCCAGCGAGCAGTCGAACTGGTCGTGGCGAGAGACATGAAGGGGAAACGTGATCGACGATGGGGGGACCAGGAGCGGGAGCAGCGATGCGGCGTGCCGGTGGTACGACTGCCGGTCGAGGATCTCCAGGATGACGCCGCCCTCGATGCCCGGCTGCGAGAAGAGCTGCAGCGGCAACCTCGTACGTGCGCAGCCATGATGTCAACGGACCCGTCGACGGTGTCGGCTGGGCGAGTGCGGTGCAGACAGGGTGCGCCGCTGCAAGCCAGACCCCAGATGGCGGTAATGATCTTGTCGTCACGTCCGACACAAAACTTGTCGCCGCACAAGTGGGTCGCCCCGCCCCGCCGCCCCGCATGATTGATTAACAGTGGTCGAATAGTGACATGGCGTCATCGTCGGATTGGACCGCCTGGCTACGGCGGCGGGCCAGCCGCCCACCCGGCCGCGGCAGGCCGCCGCCCACCCGGGCGCTGCGGTCGCGGTCGACCAGCGACCCGGCGCCAGACCCTCCGGTGAAGGGCTGGGTCGACATCGCCACCGGGTTCGGCCAGCTCGCCACCGCAGCGGCCGCGATCGCCGCGCTAATCTTCACCGCGTCGTCGCTGAACGCCACCCGCGACGACCTACGGATCACCGAGCAAGGACAGATCACCGACCGATTCGCCCGCGCGGTGGAACAACTCGGCGAGCCCGGCCCGGATCGCATCGACGTACGGCTGGGCGGCATCTACGCCCTTGAGCGGATCATGCGCGACTCCCCCGACGACCAGCCGACCGTGATGGAGGTGCTGGCCGCATTCGTTCGGGTTCACGCCCCCCGCTCATCTACCGCCACGTCACCGCCACAACCGACACCATCCGCCTCGGCCCCAGTGTCCACCGACACCTCGAGTTCAGTACCGGTCGACATCCAGGCCGCGGTCACCGTACTCGGACGCCGCGACCCCACCCATGATCGGGCCGACAGCGGTATCGACCTACGAAGGACCCAACTGGCGTACGGGAACTTGGTAGAGGCGCGACTGCGCCGTGCACTGTTGTCCACCGCGGACCTGGCCTACGCGGACCTGGGCTACGCGGACCTGACCGACGCGAACCTGAGCGGCGCGAACCTGAGCGGCGCGAACCTGAGCGGCGCGAACCTGAGCGGCGCGAAGCTGAGCGGCGCGAACCTGAGGGGCGCGAAGCTGAGCGGCGCGAACCTGTTCATCGCATACCTGATCGACGCGAACCTGACCTACGCGTACCTGATCGACGCGAACCTGACCAACGCGGACCTGGGCTACGCGGACCTGACCAACGCGAAGCTGAACGGCGCGAACCTGCTCAACGCGAACCTGCTCAACGCGAACCTGACCAACGCGGACCTGGGCTACGCGGACCTGACCAACGCGAACCTGATCCGCGCGGACCTGACCGGCGCGGACTTGACGGACGCCGCGGTGGCCACAGAGACACTCCGCTGCGGCCGGGTTACCGACACTACGAAGCTGCCGACCAACGTGAACCGCCCGCGCCCCGACGCACCGGACACCGACCCAGCCTGCAAACCTCGGTAAGCCGGTCCCTCAGTGCAAGGGCTTGAGGATCAACGTTCGGCAGCGACGTTAGCGGTGATCTCGGCTTGGTCACTACGGGAAGCGCACTCACGCGCCCCATCCGTCTATCGGAAGGCCGGCCTCCAACCGCCGCGTTGGCCCCGCTGACTGACAGGCAGAATCGTCACATGAGCACCGCACACCACGACATTGAGCACCTAATCGTGGCTCAGCACGTCTTCGCCGGCAACCGATTCTGGGCGGCGCTCGATCCCGAGGCGGGACTGACCGGCCGCTACTGACCTTCGCTGTCGCTACGCACTGACATTCGGCTGTCGCTCAACATCGCTGAGAGCGGCCGCTTCGATGTCAGCAGACGGCCATGGCGGTGTCAGCAGGAAACGGCCACGGATCTGTCAGCGAGATTGGGGAGTCCCGTAGCGACTACGGCGAGCCCCTTACCGCGACCGTCGGGTGACTCTGACCGGCACCCGCGCCAGTTCCTGGACGGCGACGTCCTCGCCCTCCTTGGTCAGCATGCGCAGGCCGCGCTGATAGAGCGCGGCATGAACCTGCTCTGCGGCTTGTAGGGCGCGTTGTCGCGCCGCCGCGTTGTACGCCTGGACTTCTTTCTCGGAAGCGTCGTAGTGGGGACCGTCCGCGGTGTCGACGATGCTTAGGTCCACCTGGCCGATGGAGGACAGTTCCAACATCACCGGCCCGCACCAGAAGGGCCCGAGCCGCTCCTCCCATGGCTCCCCGTTGTAGCCACCGTGCTCGTGACCGTCGTAGCGCACCCAATCGGGCGGCAGAGCCATGCGGATGTCCCTGATGATGTCGTACCCGCTGAGGTACTGCAGGATAAGCCGGCGCGACCAGGTCCGCTCGATCGCCTTGGCGATCTGATTGCGCCCCAGGTGGTCGGTCGTCGCGGCTTCCAGGACACCCGCCCGGAGGCGCTCTCGGGCCTTGCGGAGTTGGTCGACCGCCGCGGCGACGCCACTGGCCACAATGACCAGCCGACCGGTCGCCAACTGGTCATGGCTGGCCCGGATCACCACGTCCGGCTCGCCCTCGGCCGATGGCGCCTCCCACAGCACGATTCGCAGACCAGCCGGCGAAGGCATCCGCGCGTTCTCTCGGGCTGCGGCGAAGGACACCACCGCCTCGTCCAGTTCCCGACGGGCGAATTCGAGGCCGTCGTGGTAGACGCCGATCAACTCATGGTCGTTGACCAGGCTCCAGTCGAGGGTCTCCGCGTCTTCCTTGTCGACGCCCAGGGTTTCAGCGGTGCATCGCTGCCACCTGTCGCCTACCAGCACCTCAAAACGGAATGTCACGTCGTCAGCCATCTACCCCTCCACATGTGGTCCACCAGTGAACCAGTCCACCGGTGGACCGGACGGACGACGCGCCGACTGAGCCGGAGCAGAGGAGTCCCGTAGGTTGATGGCGCTCAATCGCGTCGACGGAGGCGGGGCGGGTGACGGACGGCGGGAGGCGCGCGCTGCGTGATGTGGTGCTGCGCCGGCTGGCGGAACTCGGCGCCGCAGGGCCGCTGTCGCGGGAGCAGGTGGCCCTGGTCGCCGAGGGCGCTGGGGTGTCGGAGCGGACGGTGTGGCGCTGGGCCGCGCTGGCTGCGGGCCGGGCCGAGCCGGCCGTGCGGCCACGGTTGACGCTCGACGCCGCGCTGCGGGAGCGGCTGGCGTTCTGGCGGGGCAACGTCACCGCGGTGCATCGCGAGTTGGTCGATGCCGCAGCGGCGGGCGGCCCACCCGCGCCGGGCGTGACGTCGCTGCGGCGGGCGGTGCGCTGACGCCGGGCGAGCGGGCCGGTCTGCGCAAGGGCGAGCGGGCGGCGCGAGAGCACGACGTGTTCCTGCAGCGCCCGGCGACGCATCGCAACGCGGCGTGGGAGGCCGACCATGTGGAGGCGTCGGTAGAGGTCGACGTCGAAGGCCAACTGATCAAGCCGTGGGTGACCTGGTTTGTCGACTGCGCGACGAACGTGGTGCTCGGGCTGGCGGTGACGCCGTGCGCGCCGAGCCGGGAGAGTGTCCTGGCGGCGCTGCGCGCCGCGATCGCCGTCGACGAGCCGTACGGCGCGGCCGGTGGCCTGCCGGTGCTGGTGCGGGTTGACCGGGGCAAGGACTTCCTGTCCACCACGGTCGCGGCGGCGTGCGCGGTGTTCGCGGTGCGGGTGGTCGACCTGCCCGGGTACACACCGCACCTGAAGGGCACGGTCGAGACGCTCAACGCCGCGGTAAGGGCATGTTCTTCGCCGGGCTGCCTCGGTACACGGCAGCGCCGCGGCTGGCCAACGGCCGTACCGCGGACCCGGATGCGCCCGGGCTGCGGTTCGAGGTGTTCGTTGACGAGCTGCTTGCCTGGGTGCGCTGGTGGAACGGCCGGCACGAGATGGACGTGCTCGACGGGCGCACGCCGCTGCAAGCGTGGCGGGACGACCCGACCCCGATCACCACCGTGCCGGCCGAGGATCTGCGGCTGTTCACCCTGGAAGACGACGGACGGGTCCGCACGATCACCGGCAAGGGCGTGCAGTGGCGCACCCGGTTCTACGTCGGGGCGTGGATGAACGGCTCCGCCAACGCCGGCCGGCAGGTCCGAGTGCGGTGGATGCCGCACCACGACCACGAGATCGAGGTATTCGACGCGCGCACCGGCGTTCACCCGGGCCTGGCCGTCCTCGCCGACCTGGCCGACCCGGACCAGATCCGGGCGGTGCGGCGGGCCCGGACCAGCCGCCGGGACCGGCTGGCCCGCGAGCTCAAGGCGGTGGAGCAGACCCGCCGCCGGCGTTACGCCGCGGCGACCACGCCGGAGCCAGCCCGGCCGCTGGGCTCGATGACCACGGCCGAGGCCTCCGCCGAACTCGTCGACACCGACGACGGCGCGCTACGACGCCAGGCCAAACCGTGGGTGGTCCCGCTCGGGCCGCCGGCGCCGGGCTGGGTCCTGCCCCGCTCGGCCCGCACCGCCGACGCCCGAGCCGCCGATGCGCGGACCGAGCCCGATGCCGGCGGCATCAACCCGGCCGGCCAGTCGGGCGTCGAGGAAGCGGGAGCCGGGGAAGCGGGAGCGACGTGACGTCCTGGCTGGATCTCGACGAGCGCGACGATCACTACCTCGGACTGGCCGGAGCGCACGTGGTGGCCACCGAGGCACTGCTGACGCTGCGGGACAACCTCGCCGACGTCCTCGACGCGCGGGCGATGATGTGCGTGCACGGCGACGCCGGCCTCGGTAAGACGTTGTCGGTGAACGCGGCGCTGCGCGCCTTGGCGCCGGCGGACGTGTGCCGGGTGCAGTTCCGGGCCCGGCCGACCCCGCGCGATATCCGCCACGTGCTGTTCGACGCGCTCGGCTGTTCGGGGGCGCCGCCGATGCGGCCGATCGAGTTCGACGCGCTCCTCAACGCGTCCTGGCCGAGCGGCCGCGGGTGCTGGTGTGCGATGAGGCGCAGTGGCTGTCGCGACGTCCAACGCCGCGACGATCGTCGCCGCCGTCTGGATCCCCCGGCACAGCTGGCAGCCTCCACAGGCGCCGTGTGCGCTGGCCATTTCCAGCAGGCACACGTGGAGTGCCTCCACCGTGGCGCCCGCTGCAAGCCCATCGGCGTACGGCCCGAGCCCGGCCTCAACGAGCACCCCACGCACGGCGGCGACCCGATCGTCATCCAGGTCCACCCTCGGCTGCCGGTGTGTCACCGCGCTTGCCGGCCTGTCCGCGAACACGACGTTCGCCGCGCCGCACTCACCCTCCTACCCGTCGGCGGCTGACGGACGGCGCCCCGGGGTCACGTTGCCCCCGAGGCGCCGTGGCCACCACGGACTAGGCGACCCGTCCGTACCCCACCGGAGTTCCGGGGTAGTTGATGGAGTCGTAACGGACGACGGTGCCCGTCCTGAGGGCCTCGATGATCTGCCCGTTGCCGACGTACATCGCCACATGGGTGATGCCGCCGTAGTAGAAGACCAGGTCACCCGGCTGCAGGGCGTCCCGGTTGATCCGGGCGGAACCTCTGTACTGCTCCTGGGAGGTGCGTGGGATTCCAACGCCGACACTTGAGTAGGCAGCCCGGGTCAGTCCGGAGCAGTCGTAGCTACCCGGGCCGGTCGCGCCGGAAACGTACGGCTTACCCAACTGCCGCTTCACGAACGCGACGGCGCCGGAGGCCGCCAGCTTCGACACACCACCGCTGGTGTAGGTGCTCCACGTTGGACCTCCCCGGCCGTAGAGCACGACGTTGCCGTCGTCTTGTACCACCAGGGTTCCGCCGCCGCCCCCGGTGCCGCTGGCCCACGCGACACCGCCGGCATCTGGGTACACCACCAGGTTTCCATCACCCTGGTTCACCAGCCGGGAGCTGCCCGGATTCGTGTAGGTCGCCCACAGCGGACCACGCGGGCCGTACTCGACGAGATTTCCGTCCCCCTGCATGACGAGTCGGTAGGCGCCGTTGCGGGAAATGATCGACTGGTCACGGCCGAGTGACTCGCCGGCCGCGAGCCGATCGGTACCCGGCCCGGCCGACGCCGGCGCGACACCGGCGATAGTCGACAGCGCCGCCCCGATCATCGCCACGGTGAGTACGGTGTTCAGACGGCGAAACATACTGATTCGCACGGATTTACCCTTCGGTTGAGACGCCGCGAAACCACGCTCAGTATTCGCGTGCCCGCTCATTGCATCGGCATCCGACCTGGTGCGCTATCCAGACATTGCCCGGTTTCGACGGACTAGCGTGCGGCTTCAGAGCGCTACATAGAGAGCCCGCCCCACCGGTCCGACCTCCGTCCGCCACAAGCGGCGTACCCCGACCCGGTGACCTCGGGCTCTGGCACCACGGAGCCCCTCCAACGCAAGCTGGCGCGCCGCGATCGCCATCGACGAGCCGCCGAATTCATCCGCAAACTCACCGTCGCCGGCACCCCGAAGGCATCGCCGCCGCCCGCGGTCGCGGCGGACGCCCGTCGTCGCCACCGCCGACATCATCCGCTCCGCCCGCGACCTGCTGCCCAACCCCGGACTCCCGGCCCGGCCCGCACTTCAGCGCGCTCGTCGACGACACCGCTGCGAAACCGGCCTTGCGACGTACCCAAACCGACGTCCAGGCCGAAACCCGAGCGCCGTGGCAGCGTTCGCTGGCTCGACGCGGCGTTGCAGGAGCGGCTGGCGTTCTGGCCAGGGGCAACGTCACCGCCGTAGGTCCTAGGCGTAGGGCCTGACTCGACGCTTTTGAGGGCCGGCACGATGTAGTGGCATGAGTAGCCGATGGCCCCCCTGCCGATGTGGGACTGGGTGGTTAACGAGGTCGGGCAGCGGCCCGCGATCGGCGGTGCGGCGCTTGTCGTGCTGCTAGCCACGCTCGGGTTCGGGTACCGACTGCTCGCCGAGGCGCAGCGGCGCGCGACGCTCGATCGGGTACTCACCCGATCGCCGGGTGGCAGCGTGATCATGCAGCAGAAGGGTCTGGGCGGCCCGGCGATATGGATCTGGGTCGGGTCAGCACCGCCCGCCGTCACGGATCGCGGCGAGTACACCATCGTGGTGCTGTCACCGCCCGGGCCTGCTCAGCCTGAGGCTCTCGGAGGGTGGTCCTCCCGTGAAATGTGATCCTGAGCCGGATTGCTCCGAGGTGCTCGAGCGGGTTGCTGAGCTGTTCCGGACCTCTGCGGAACAGCTGTTCCGCAGAGCTCTTGTAGCCGTCGGCGGCGACCACGCCGCCGCGAATGACCTGGTCCAGGAGGTCTTCCAGGCGCTTCTGGTCCTCGACGACCCGCTGCAGGTGCTGGCCAGCAGAAGAGCCGCCGAACAGATCCGCCCTCAGACGAGCAAGGTGGTGAGCTGGATCAACCGGCTGGAGCAGGTCTTCGCCGCGGACGGCACACTGCTCACCATCTCCGATGGGACTGACCTCAGTTCCCAACTCGAGAGGTTGAGAAATGGGGCACGGCCGGGAGACGTTCTCCTGGTGTGCGTCGCTCACACGCGTTCGGCCGAGGCCGTCGAGACCCTGAAGACCGCCCAGCGCATCGGGTTGACCACCTGGGCGGTCGTGCCACGCCCGGCCCGAGCAATCGCCCGGGAAGCCGATGATCTCATCGAGGTCGACTGCTCGCCGGACTTGATCGAGAGCGCCTACGAGGCGATCCTGCGCATCGTCGACACGTTGGTCGACGGCGACATCCGTAGGTTCGATCAGAGACCCGAACGCAAGCCACTGGCCTTCTCCCCGCCACAGGTCGCCCGGCCCGCTGAAGGCGGCGCACGCACCGCATTACTCAACGCCCGCAGCATCGCCGCTACCACGCTGCGCGACGTGCTGCGTGAGTTGTATCCGGCAGCGCTGCGCGCGTACCCCGATCCGACCGAGCCGATACCGCTTGCAATCCTGGAGGCCCTTCCGGAGCCCGGGACGGTGGACCTTACCGCCGCCCATAGATGGAAAGAAGCCGCGGCCGCATTGGCCGATGCCGGGGTCGCGGACATCGAGACACTGACCGACCAGATCACCTCGTTGCTCGTCGCCATTGCGGAGACGCCGCGTCGGGTCGGTGACACGGCGCTGTCCGCGGCAACGGCGCACACCGTCCGTCAGTCCATCGCAGCCGTCCGCGCCTGCGACAAGGCGATCGCCGCGCTAGCCTTACTGCCGGCTGGGATGACCTCATCGCCGAATCGCGTGGCTGCGGCTCCGGTTGGCCGGACGCGGGAGGGGCGCGTCCGCCCGCCATGGCAGGCGGACGACCTTCCCGACGAGTCGCCGACGCTGCGCCTGGTCGAACCGGCTGCAATGGCCGACCCCTTCGACCCCCCCGGAGCTCCGACTGTTGCCAGGTCCGCTCGGGGTTGAAAGTCAGTCGGGCGAGCCGTCGGTCGAGCCCAGCGCTGACTCCGACCTGCTGATCTTCGCGGCGTGCCGGTCCGCCTGGTTCACCGACACCACCGGCGAGTCGGAAGAGCAACTGGAGTGGGCCAGCGCGGCCGACATGGGCTGGGACGCAGCGTTGCAGGCGGCCAGTCCGGCCACGGGCTCCGAGACCGCCGCCGGACTACCGCGCAGAATCCCCCAGCGCAATCTCGTGCCGGGCTCCGCACCGGCCTCTGCCGAGCCCGAGGCCGAGCAGCGGCCCCTGCGCATCGTGCGCGATGCGGCCACGATCGCCGCGCACACCAGTGGCTACTTCTACGGCTACCGACGCGGGCAGGAAATCGGCGGCATCTCCGCAGGCGACCGTCCCGCCCGCGAGTCGTCGGCGGGCTGGGACTTCACCCGCGAGAGCTCTGCCGAGGACGACTACGTACCGAGGGGGTCGCGCAGCGACAGCGCGGTGTAGCCGCACGTGGTTTGGACTCTTCGCAGTTCGGCCTACGCGGTGATAGTGATCAAAGCGTGGAATCCACACCGAACCGGCCTGGCAAGGCCGAGTAGGCCCCCCGTCGTCTGGCGATCTTCGCGCACCACCACGGCCAACGCCGTTTGCGGCTGGTGACACGTTTCTTACCGGTACCGGTTATCCCCGCGGCGTGCCGGAGGGTCACTCCAGGCAGGCCGAGTACGAGCTCGACGTCATCTACAAGATGGGTTTCCCCGGCTACTTCCTGGTCACCGCCGACCTTGTCGACCACGCCAAGAGGGAGGGCATCCGGGTGGGCCCGGGCCCGTGACTCGGCCGCCGGTGCCGATGATGCCCCTGCCCGAATCCCGCGAGCCGCAGCCGCTGCTGAGCCTGCGCACCACGGTGATCCTGATGCTCGCCCTACTGACGGGTGTCGCCGCCTGCGGGACCTCAGACGTCCAGACCGAGCGCCGCCGGGATCACGGTGAGCGCTGGTGCGTCGAGGACCTGCAACTGAATCTGATGCTCGATGAGGTCCCAGTCTCGAGAGCCGTCCTCGTTCAGCCGTGGCCGGTTGGCGGTCCAACCGGGCTGGGAGATGAGGCCGAACCTGGTCAGCGTCCCGATGCTGCGCCAGGTGCTGCGCCTCAGGTGGAATCTGCTCTCTCGGTCCTCTGCCATGACGAAGAACGTGTGACGGCGTTCATTGGTAAACCGCTGATGCTGGGAAAGCAGCATGAGGTAGGTGGCGATCTCGGCGTCGGTCAACGCGAAGACCCACAAATTGCGGAAGAAGCCCGATGGCAAGCGGAGAACCATTTCTCCCTCGGTCGGCTCCGCATAGCGGACCCTGAAGTTGTCGTACTGGCGGCGACCGTTCTTGTTGTTGCGGGGGATGCGGACAAATCCACGCTCGTCCAGTTCACGTAGGGCTTCGGTGATCTGTCTGGTCCGCAAGCTGCGTGTCGTTCGGATGGAGCCCGAGACCCATCCTCTGGTGGGAGTGCTCGCGGACAAGATCAGGTCACACCAGTCGTTGATCGTGCGCTCGTTACGGCCTGCCTTCGCTTCGGCCTGCTGGATAAAGATCAGCAACAGCGCGAGACGCAGTTGGAGGCCCTTGGAGTGGAGCAGGGCCGACGCCAGTGGGACGGACGGCGGTGGGGCCGGGTCGGCCCATGGAACTTGGCTGAACGACTCGCGGATGAGGATGTCTCGCGCTCTGCTGCCGTTGCGCCAGATCCGTTCGAGGTTGGCTTGAACCTGCACCCAGAGAGGGTCGTCGTTGCTGCGGTCCTGGGCCCGGAGCAGATTGAGGACGTACTGTCGGCGCCGGTCCGGCATCATCGTCGACTCCGCAGAATCCGCAGGCTTTCGATCAAACTCGCCAGCACGGCCAGGGCGTGGCGGCGGGCGCCATCGGTCTGTGCGCGGAGGGAGAGAGTGGCGATCAAAGCCACCGCCAGCACGATCATGGGACCGGGCAAGCTCAGGATCAGTGCTGGTACCCAGAGGCCAGCCGGGAGGTCGATCATCGAACTTCCTTCAGCGTCGGCGCAGCCTTTACCGTCCGACGACGGCGCTCGGACGTCGAAAGGAGATCTGCGGGTTGGTGTCGCTGACCGCGACGGATTGAAGGATGGCCGATGAACGACGGCCTGTCACGCCGTACCGACCATGATCACTACAAGTTGGACAACCTCTCATCGACCAGTAAGGAGACCTTGGAAGATGTTGAGGGGGTGTCCCTGAGGGGGTGAAAGTCCCACCGATAACAGGGCGTGAAGATCGCCCAGGATCGGGCACAGATCTCGGCCGGGGACTGTGGGGTGCCGAGTAGGGCCTTGGACTTGGGATCCATCCAGGTCATCGGGATCGCGGTACTGGCGTGACGCGCGATGCAGCGACGCCAGCGGTAGGGGAACCAACGCAAACGGAGGGACGCTGGCTTACAGGCCGTCCCTCCTGGCGTTTCTCGGGAAAGATCACGGCCGCCAAGGACTACGCCACCTCCGAACACCGTCTGCGCCTGGCGTCACTGCGGCCCGGCTGGCCGACGAACCGATCGCCGCGATCGCCAAGGCGGCTGGCGTCACCCGGCAGACTGTCTACAACTGGAGTCAGGACGTCAGGCCAGGGCAGCCCTGGCCTGACGGTGTCCGACCGGACACCGCTGGCCGAGCTACCCACCCAGCAGGCCGCACGTGGTCAAGGGCGCACCGGCCGCCGTCACCTTTGAGCCCCGCCGACGAGTAGGGGCCTAGGGGGACGGTGTGCGGAATGCTGGGATCGACGGATGCCAACGGCTGGGCAGCCCTCGACCGCACCCAGGCGGCACTCGACCACGCCGAGACCCACCCCGGCCTGGCCGGGCCGCTCGCACTGCGCCGCACTGCGCCGCACACCTACACCGTGGGGCCGCGCCTGGACGTGCTCACCGACGACCAGCGCACCAACGTCCTCAACACCGCCCGGTGCAGCCAACCCCTCACCGTCGAACAGGCCAATGTGCTGCTCGCCGCGCTCGTGCTCCATCGCAGCCCACGCCCGGCCGAGGACGGAATCGTGCACGTCGAGCCCGAGACCCCGTACCGCGAGTGGCGCCAACGCCACCTCGACGCCGAACGCGAACTACGCGCCCGCGGCCTGCTGCACGCCGACCACCGCCCCGACAGCATCACGGTCAGCCCCACGGTGACCTACAGCCTCCGGTACCGAGAAACCCCGACCGGCTTCTGACCCGCTGACACTTACCTGGCGCGCCCCACTGACATTTAGCCGGCGCACCCGCTGAGACCTTTCGTCGGGATGTCAGCGCTTAGCTTTCACCTCGATGCCAAAGGATCTCTCGCGAAGTTGTCAGCAGACCGTTGCGGCGCCGGAGGAGTGCCGCGGGGGTGGCCGCCGCGCCTGCGCTTGTACCCCCGGGGCGGGTGCCGGTAGGAAACGTGTCACCAGATCCAAACGGCATTGATCTTGGTGACTGAACGCTGACGGTGTGGTTCGGGGGGCAGCGGCGCAGACGGTGCTGCACGATGATGTCCGGCCGACCGCATGCACGCCGCCCCGACGTGATCCCGACTCGCCGACCGCAACCAGCGGCTTCGACGACCGCGCCCGCAACGCCGCAGACCGCAACAGCGCCGCCCGACCCGTAGGACGCCCACGACGCCTACTCGTACGACGACTGACACGACCGCGCCCGCCCGGCACGTGAAGGCCGGGCGGGCGCCGTGCTTCGGTTCAGGTTATGCGCTGACCGGCGGGTCGTTCAGATGAGCCGTTCGCGGATCCGCTCGTGGTGTAGCGCGCGTTGCAACGTCGAGCGCGCGTGTCGCAGATTGGAGCGGACCGTGTTGGCCGGCATCGTCAGGATGTTGGAGATTTCTGCCGGGGTGAAGCCGTCGATGGTCAACGCCATGACCTGACGCTGCTGCGGCGGCAGCCATTCCAATACGCGGCGTACCCAGTGATCGTCCTCGACGGTCTTCTCGTAGGGCACCGAGGCGCTGGTCCGGTCTAGCGCCCCTACTACTAGTTGTCTCTCACGCTCCAGGTCCCGCTGGCGGTTGCGCAGCCCGGCCCGAACGGCGATGCGCCGAGCGTAGGCCCTCGGGTGCTCGATGGTGCCCCAGTGCCTCACCATCGCGATCATCGCCTCCTGAGCGACATCCTCCGCCTCCGGCATGGGGAACCCGAAGAGGTTCAGGAAGGACACCAGGGGGACGAACTCGGTCCGGTAGAAGACCTCGAAGTCCTTCAAGTTGCCCGCGCTGGCAGGCGCACCCTCGGGTGCGCCTGCCAGCCTACTGATCGGATGGACGTCGCTGGTCCGGGTCAGGCCGACCCCAACGCCGGGTTACCAGCCCCGCGGGCACCCAGCTCGAACTTGAACCGACCGCTGATCGAGATGTGGCGGCGGACCCAGCCGGCACTCGCGCCGACCGCCTTCCTGACCACCCCCGACACCCACCGGCCGCAGGCGGCCGTGACGTCGACGACCCGCGTCCACGCCGTACGAGCACCGTCGGCCAGCTCAACCAGCACCTGGACACCGACCGCGCTGACCGCCACGTCGAGCACCGCTTCAAGTTCGTCGTGAATTGCCGCCAGCTCCGCCCAGCTCCCCGCGGCGTAGGTGATCACGATCACCACCACTCCCACGGGTTGAACTTGCGGTAGGCGGGCTGGCCATCACTGACACAGCCGCACCTTTCCGCACGCGCGTCCGCCACGCTGACCTCCCTGGTTCAGTCCAGACCCTGCGCGGTTGCAACAAGGTCGCCCCGCACCCGGTGCGAGTGCGGGGCCTCGCGGTCGTTCGCGCACCCCTGCCAGGAAGCTACAGACGACGTTGAGTGGCTACATGAGTACAGCAACATCCGCGGCAGGTCAATTTCGACCTCCGCGGTACGGCCTGAATTCACCCAACCGGGGGGTTTCAGGGCTTCGTATGAAGTTGTGCCAGCCCGCCGCCTGTGCTTCCTGGCAGGGGTGCGCGAACGGCGGGCCCGGACATGAACCGAGAGATCAGCTATCCGTCACCGTCACCGCAGTTCCCGATACCGTCGACGACCACGACCACGGTCGCCATCGCTAGCACGAGCACGACAGTGGAGGCATGAGTCGCCAACGAGAATCGAAGCCGTCTGGACGGTGGGGTACAGACCTTCGCTCTCGCCTACATAGAGGCTGCGACCTGCCACGCTCGTGCAACGCGCTTCCAAGATATTTTGGCGCTTACCTCTGACCTGCGCAAACGCCAGTGCGGGCGGATCGAGGTGCGGGCAGGAAGCAGCGCCAGGGTCCGTCCGCAATGCCCTCACCTCCTCAGCCGGCCCTCAGTACCTTCATTAGAGATATAGAGGCACCGGACGCCGGATACGTGCAACGTGACGTAGAGGTTTCGTTCGTTCGAGGCAACGCGGGCACCCGGCCAGGATCTTCGTCCTCAAGGTGTCTCTAAAACGATCGTTCGCGAGACACTCTGACCCTTTTGGGCACCGATCCGGATGATCGCAGGCCAGAAGGCTAGTAGTTGATCTTGAAACTGTAACGCTACCCGTGTCCCCACCTATGTAACGCTCACCGGTGTTCGCGTACGCTTTTGACCATGCGGATCGGCTACGGACGGGTCTCCACCCGCGATCAGAACCCCGACGCCCAGCACGACGCCCTCGCCGCGGCCGGTTGCGAGCAGATCTTCGTCGACAAGGCGTCCGGCAAACTCGCCCGCCGCCCGGAACTCGACAAGGCGCTGCTGGTCGCCCGCCGGCCCGGTGACCAACTCGTGGTCACCAAACTCGATCGGCTCGGCCGCTCGCTGGAGAACCTCATCGAGTTGTCCGGCCAGTTGCAGCAGAGCGGCGTCGACTTGGTCGTGCTCGACCAGGCCATCGACACGTCCACCGCGATGGGCCGGATGTTCTTCCGGATCCTCGGCTCGATCGCCGAGTTCGAGCGCGCGCTGATGTCCGAACGCACCCTTGACGGCCTGGCCGCCGCCCGGGCCCGCGGCCGTACCGGCGGGCAGAAGCCGAAGCTGACCCCGCGACAGGCGAAGATCGCGCAGGAGATGTACGAGGAGACCAGCCCTGACGGCAAGCGGCTGCACACCGTCGGGCAGATCGCGGCCGAGTTCGGCGTCACCCGGCCCACCATCTACCGTCACCTCGCCGGCCTGGCCGCTTCGACGCCCACCCCGTAACCGGGCCGAGGCGGAAGCGCCAAGAAGAGTGATTCCGCCGTTCAGGCCACGCGTCGGAGTCGAACCGTCATAGCGTGGGCAGCCGTGAGTAGTCGGGTGTTCGTGCTGGGTGCCGGCTTCTCAAAGGCCGCCAGCGAGAAGGTTTCCGCCACCGATCGGCTTCCGCTGCTCTGGGAGCTCCGAGAGCTGGTGGAAGCCTGGCTGGGCACCCACGGGCTCCCTGCCCCGCCCTTTCCCGCCGACCGGTTCCCAGGGGCTGGCGGCCCCGACGTAGAACGTTGGCTGAGCTTTCTTGCCCAGCCGCCACCCTGGGTCAGTCCTGCTGATACGAAGCGCTGCCAGGCAGCCTTCATCGATCTGTCGAACGCGATCGCCGAGGTGATCCGGGAGCAAGAGCGACGCGTCATAGCTGTCGAGCCGGTGGACTGGCTCCCCAAGCTCGTCGTGAAGTGGAACGGCGGCCCGGCAGGATGCTGGGAGGACGATCAAGGGAAGCTGCAACCTGGCGCGTCGGACGAGACGACCACGGTCATCACGTTCAACTACGACACGCTGCCCGAGCGCGCCTACATGCAGACGGCACCATCCGTCGGCCATGGCTTACCCAGCAACGGCGCGGCGGACCTCTTCGTAGCCCCGCTGGCACCGCTCGAAGCCCGCGGCTTGGACACGATGACCAGTCGGGGATTTGCGAGACTTCAGCTGCTCAAGCTGCACGGAAGCATCGATTGGTACTACAGCGGCCTGGAGGCAGGTCCCGAGGACATCGTTTACCACAACCGCATCCAGCGGTGGTGGAGCGAGCCCGATCCGGTGACCTTGCCGGAGTTCGGCAGCATCGTCGCCGACAAAGTTCCGTTCCTGGTTCCGCCGACCGCTGTGAAGACGATGGCCTACCGCAACGCGGTGCTGCGGTCCCAGTGGGCCAGAGCCGCGAGCGCACTGGCCGACGCGGACGAACTGGTGCTCATGGGCTTCTCCCTCCCGCCCACGGACTCCGTCGTACTCGACATGATCGAGATGCAATTCGACCGAGGGCGGCACATCTTCGTCGTCGACTCGAACTCCGACCTTCCCGACAAGATCGAGAATTCGCTGCCTGGGCGTCAGGTGCACAAGTGCTACTCCGGCATTACCGATCCCATTCCGCAGTGGCTGGACAACGATGGGCGCTGTCGTTGCCCCTGAGTCCTGGCACAGGATGGCACCTCTCCGCCGAGCAGCCGGGCCGAAGGTCATGCGGCCAGGTTGCGCCGGTGGTCCGCGGTCGGCAGGAACTCGGCGGGCACGCCCAGCCCTATCACGTAGTCGCGTTCCCGCTCGAAGTCCGCGACCGTGTGGCAGGCGATGGTGAACAGGCTCAGCAGTTGGCCCGTTGGTAAGAACGCTGTCAGGAGCCGCAATCGGGCGTGATCTTGGATTCTGGTGCGGCGGGACAGCGAGGCGGTTGCGGGTGCGGCAGGATCTCGGCCCGTGTGTGAGGCGAGGCGGACGCGGGTCGGTGGCCGGTGAGCGGGCCGGATCCGGATCTGGATGAGTTGGTCGAGCACTGGACGTTGCTCGATGACGAACGTGATCTGGTGGCCGGTAAGCGGGGCGGGACCCGGTTGGCGTTCGTGCTGCTGTTGAAGTTCTTCATCCGTCATGGCGTGTTCCCGCGTGGTCGGCGGGATCTGCCGGACGCTGCAGTCGAGTTCGTGGCCCGGCAGGTGAAGGTCGAGCCGGGCGAGTTGGGGCTTTACGACTGGTCCGGCCGCACGATCGAGTACCACCGCGCACAGATCCGCCGCCATCTGGGCTTCCGCGAGTGTTCGGTGGAGGATCTGGAGAAGCTGACCGGCTGGTTGGCGGGCGAGGTGGGCGAACGCGAGCGGCATCCGGACGTGGTTCGCCAGGAGCTGCTGGCCCGGTGTCGGGAGCAGCGCATCGAGTCGCCGGCCGAGGGTCGGGTGGAGCGGGCGGTACGTTCGGCGCTGCGCCAGGCCGAGCAGGCGCTCACGGTGCGGATAGCCGCGCGGCTCCCGGCCGGTGTCGCGGACCGGCTGCGGGCCATGGTCGCTGCTGGTGCCGAGGATGAGGATCTGCCGGAGACATCGGTGCTGGCGCTGGTCAAGTCGGTGCCGGGCAATGTGAGCCTGGAATCGATGCTCACCGAGATCCGCAAGCTACGCACGGTACAGGCAGCCGGCCTGCCCGGTGATCTGTTCGACGATGTGGCGCCGAAGGTCGTGGCCGGGTGGCGGGCGCGGGCGTCGGTGGAGTCGCCGTCGCATCTGCGGGAGCATCCCGAGCCGCTGATGCTGACCCTGCTCGCGGCGTTGCTGCACACCCGGCTGCGGGAGATCACCGACACGCTCGTCGACTTGCTGATCTCTACGGTGCACCGGATCGGGGCCCGCGCGGATCGGAAGGTCACCGAGGAGTTGGTCAACGCGTTCAAGCGGGTCACCGGCAAGGAGAACATCCTGTTCGCCATCGCCGAGGCCTCGCTCGGGCGGCCGGACGACGCGGTCCGGCAGGTGGTGTTCCCGGCGGTGAGCGGCGGCGAGCAGACCCTGCGCGAGCTGGTCCACGAGTACAAGACCAAGGGGCCGGTGTACCGGCGCACCGTGCAGACCACGCTGAAGGCGTCCTACACCAATCACTACCGCCGCGGGCTGATCGAGCTGCTGGAGGTGTTGGAGTTCCGCTCCAACAACGCCACCCACCGCCCCGTCCTCGACGCGCTGGAGCTGATCGGCCGGTACGCCGGCGTCCGGCTGACCTACTACCCGGCCGGCGAGACGGTGCCCACCCACAAGGGTGTGCTGGGTGACTGGACCCCGCTGGTATTCGCCGACACCACGGCCGGCCGACGGGTCGTACGGGGCGGTGTACGAGATCTGCACCTTCCAGGCGCTACGGGACCGGTTGCGGTGCAAGGAGATCTGGGTCGTTGGTGCGGACCGGTGGCGCAACCCAGACGAGGACCTCCCGGCCGACTTCGAGGCCCGCCGCGGCGAGCACTACGCCGCCCTGCGCAAGCCGTTGGATCCGACCGCGTTCATCGAGGCCCTGCGCGGACAGTTGCACACCGAACTCGCCGCTCTGGACGCGGCCCTGCCGAAGCTTGGGTGGTTGGAGATCCGCGACCGGGGCAAGCAGGGCGCGATCAAGCTGACCGACTTCGACGCCGCCCCTGAACCACGGAACCTGCGCCAGCTCAAGACCGAGATCCGTACGCGGTGGGGCACCGTCCCGCTGATCGACATGTTGAAGGAGGCGGTGTTACGCACCGGCTGCCTGGCGGCGGTGACCGCGACCGCCGGGCGCGGCGACCTAGCCCCGGAGATCCTCGCCGAACGCATCATCCTGGCCGTGTACGCGTACGGCACCAACACCGGTATTCGGGCGGTCGCCGCCGGCGAGCATGGGCACAGTGAGGACGACCTGCGTTACATCCGCCGCCGCTACCTGTCCGCGGACGTGGTCCGGGCGATGGCCACCCAGATCGCCAACGCCACCTTCACCGCCCGCACCCGCACCGTGTGGGGCGCCGGTTCCACCGCGGTCGCGTCGGACTCGACGCACTTCGGTGCGTTCGATCAGAACATCTTCACCGAGTGGCATTCGCGCTATTCCGGCCGGGGTGTGCTGATCTACTGGCACGTCGAGCGACGCTCGATGGCGATCCATTCCCAGCTGATCAACTGCTCGGCGTCGGAGGTCGCCGCGATGATCGAGGGTGCGATGCGCCACGGCACCACGATGGAGGTGCAGGGCAACTATGTCGATTCCCATGGCCAGTCCGAGGTCGGGTTCGGGGTGACCCGGTTGCTGGGTTTCGACCTGCTGCCGCGGATCAACGGATCAACAAGGTCAAGCTGTACCGGCCCGCGGCCGGGGAACCGGACGCCTACCCGCGGCTTCAGCCGGCGTTGACCCGGCCGATTCGATGGGACATCATCGCCGAGCAGTACGACCAGATGCTCAAGTACGCCACCGCGATCCGTACCGGCACCGCCTCCACCGAGGCGATCCTGCGCCGGTTCACCAAGACCAACGCGATCCATTCCACCTACCAGGCCATGATCGAAGTCGGACGGGCGCAGAAAACTCTGTTTGTGGCCCGATTTCTCCGCGACCGGGATCTGCAGCGGGAGATCAATGAAGGCTCAACGTGATGGAGTCCTGGAACGGCGCCAACGCGGTGATCTTCTACGGCAAGGGTGGGGACATCGCCAGCAACCGCCACGACGAGCAGGAACTGTCCGTGCTGTGCCTACGGGTCCTGCAGTCGGCCCTGGTCTATGTCAACACGCTGATGCTGCAGCACGTCCTGGCCGACGACGACTGGGCCGACGCGTTGACCGTCGAGGACCGCCGCGGCCTGACCCCGCTCTTCTGGACCCACGTTGCGCCCTACGGCAAGGTCGAACTTCGGATGGACCACCGGCTCGCGTTGACCCCACCCCCATCGTGATCACCCGGGGTGGGCTGTTCGATGCCGGACAGTAACCCGTGCCGGGGATGTGACGGTGGGTGCTTTGCGTCGATGATGGCGCGATGACCGGATGGAAACTCGTGGCGGCGTGGGCTTCGGCCGTGGTGTTCGGGCTAACGCTGGTCGGGCTGGGTGTCTTCTTCGTGATCACCGGCCTGGACGACGCGGTCCTGTGGGCCAGCGTGATCGGGGTGTTCGCCACCCTGATCGGCGTGGGTCTGTCGGGGTACGGGGTGCTCCTGGCCCGCCGCGCGGCCGGCCCTGGGCCTGCTCCAGCAGGCCCGGGCGGCGGTGGGCGTCAGCGGGTCGACGCGTGGCGGGACGCGTTCACCGCCGTCGGTGACCAGCGTTTCGGCGGAGCGACCGGTAGCGGCGCTTCCGGTAGCGGGGCCGGCTCCGGACGGGCTGGTGGGGTGGAGCAGGACGTCCGGGCGGGCCGGGACGCGTTCGCCGCCGGTGGTGACCAGCATTTCGGGCAGCGTCGGCCGCGGTGACCCGGATGCCGCCGGTGCGCGATCCGGTGCCCGGATCGGTGTCCGCCCAGCGCGATGCCTACGTCGCCGGGGGAGACCAGTACTTCTATGGGGTCGACGGGCCGGCGTTCGGGGTGCGGGCCCACGTACCGCGGGTGGTGGCCCCGACGGCGGAGTTGGCCGGGTTGGTGGGGCAGCCGAGTAAACTGCTCATCGCTCGCCGGCAGGTGGTGCCGTTCACCGGCCGGGACGACACGCTCGCCGCGATCGCCCGGTGGCGCGACGGTACGCCGCCGCGGGCGGCCTGGCTGGTCCATGCCCCGGGTGGGCAGGGGAAGACACGTCTCGCGGCGCGGGTCGCTGATCTGGCCGCCGCAGCGGGGTGGAGGGTCGGCCACGCCCGCCACCGGGTCGAAACCCCGGTGGCTGGGCCGGATCTGGACATCGACGCTGACGTGCCGCTGTTGATGATCGTCGACTACGCCGAGCGGTGGCCGCACCAAGATCTGCAACAGCTGCTCGGCCGCTACGCCGCGCACACCGGGCGGATGCGGATTCTGCTGCTGGCCCGTTCGGTGCAGTGGTGGGCGGCGGTCAACGCCGACTGTGACGACCTCGACATCGACACCGAGGACCCGCACGAACTGGCGCCGTTGGCCGCGTCGGACGCTGATCGGGCGGTGTTGTTCAACGCCGCCTGCGAACGTTTCGCCGAGATCCACCGGCACAAACACCCATTCGCCGGCGGGCCGGCGTGGACCGCGCCGGGACGGTTGACCGACCGCGTGTATGCGCTGACGCTGGGCCTGCACATGGCCGCGTTGGCCGTCGTCGACGCCGCCGCCCAGGGCCAAGACCCACCCCGCGGTCCCGGGGACCTGTCGCGGTACCTGCTCGACCGCGAACGCCGCTACTGGACCCGCCTGCACGGCGAGGCGGGCACCACCACCGCCGCGCGCACCGTGTTCATCGCCGCCCTAACGGGCCCGCAGCTACCAGTCGACGGGCAGGCCCTGCTCACCCGCACCGGCCTGCCCACCACCGCCGATGCCAGTGCTCAACACCTGCTCGACCTGCACGCGCGCTGCTACCCAACCACCGGCGACACCGTCCTCGAGCCGCTCTACCCCGACCGGCTCGCCGAAGACTTCATCGCACTTACCCTGCCCGACACCCGCCCCACCAGCCACGCCGACCCGTGGGCAGCAAACCTGGTCACCGCCCAGTACGTCGACCACGACCACGTCACCCGCCACCGGCCCGGGGCACTGTTCACCCGCGACCAAGACCAGCAAACCCCGGCCTACACCGACCGCGCGTTGACATTCCTCGCCGCCGCGGCCGGTCGCCACCCCCATGCCGCCGACCGGCTACGGACGCTGCTCGCCGCCGACCCGACCCTGGCCATCGACAGCGGCGGCAGTGCGTTGCTTGCCATCACCCCACACACCGACGAGGCCCTGGCCCGCGGGATCCTCACCCGACTACCCGAACGGCACGTCGAACTCGACCCCGCCGCCGCCGAAATCGCCAACCACCTCACCACCCTGGTACCCGCCACCGCCGACCCCGCCGACCGGGCCTGGCTTCAAGCCACCCTCGCCCTTCGGCTCGGCAACGCCGGCCGCCACCAGGACGCCCTTGCCCCGGCTGAGGAAGCCACCGGCATCTACCGGCGGTTGGCCGAGGTCAACCCGACGACGTACCTGCCCGACCTTGCCGTGTCGTTGAACAACCTCGGCATCCGACTGTTGGA
>NZ_BOPG01000128.1 GCF_016863635.1 Virgisporangium aurantiacum
GGCGTCGCTGACCCGCGATCATGACGCCAAGACCGCGGAGCTGCTGGTGCTGCGTCACGAGGTGGCGGTCCTGCGCCGCCAGGTCGGCAAGCCCCGGCTGGCGTGGCCGGACCGAGCGGTGCTGTCGCCGTTGACCCAGGCCCCTGCCGCGCCGGTTGTGGGTACACCGGATCATCACCCCGGCGACGCTGCTGGGCTGGCACCGCCGGCTGGTCCAGCGGTATTGGACCTACCCGAACCGGACCGGCCGCCCACCGGTCAGCAGCGAGGTCCGTGACCTGGTGCTGCGCCTGGCCGACGAGAATCCGCGCTGGGGGCACCGCCGGATCCAGGGTGAGCTGGTCGGCCTGGGCCACCGGGTCGGCGCCGGCACCATCCGACGCATCCTCGCCGCGGCCAGGCTCGGCCCGGCTCCCCGCGGTGCGGACACCCGGTGGCGGACCTTCCTTCGCACCCAGGCCGAAGGGCTGCTGGCAGTCGACTTCTTCCACGTGGACACGGTGCTGCCGCGCCGAATCTACGCGCTACATCGAACGGTTCGTACGCACTGTGCGCCACGAGTGCACCGACCGGGTACTGATCTACGACGACGGCCATGCCCGGCAGGTCCTTCACCAGTACGTCGACCACTTCAACCGGCACCGACCGCACCAGAGCCTGGCCCAACATCCGCCCGAGCACGACCGCGCTGTGGCCGCCGTTGCCCTCGACGCTGCGATCCGACGACGACGAGTCCTTGGCGGCGTCGTCAATGAATACCACCGAGCGGCCTGAACCAGGTGCCACCACCATGCGAAACGGTTTTTGGCACGGTACAGGCGGTCTTGCATGTCGACGCGACGGACGGGGTCCGTCTTGATCACACCGTCGCGGACTGCGGCGTCGAGCGCCGCACGCAGTACCGTCCGCGCGCCGCGCACGGCCGTGGCGGTCCACGGCCGGCCGCTCGGTGTGGCTCATGACGTGGCTCAGTGCAGTTGGAACAGGAGTCGTAGGCTGCGGCCGGCTACCTGATAGTGGTTGAGGCCGCCCGGTGCTAGCGGGTTCGGCAGGATGTGGACCCGGTGCCGCTCGGGTTCGAGGGCGTGGGTGACGAAGAGGATCCAGTACTCCTCGTGCGGTTTGAGGCTCTGGGCGGTGCGTACCTCCGACTCGCCGAGGGTGATCTGGGCGGCGGCCTCCTTGGTGGCCTTGACCTCGATCAGGATCCGTCGGTCCCCAAGGGGAACCTCGAAGTCGTAGCCGAGCGTGTCGTCGGCCCGGCCGTCTGGGAAGCGGCTGCGACGGTTGGCGGAGACCCAGGTGACCTCGGGCGGCAACCGGAAGTGGTGCTCGATCCATTCGCCGGCGATCAGCTCACCGGCGAGCCCGACCCGGGCGGTCAGTTCGGGTGGTGCCGGGGTGACCTGCCAGTCGGAGCCGCCCAGGCGGCGGCCGGAGGATGATGTGGGCAGCGGCATAGGCGTAAGGGCCGCGGGGTGCGGCGGGGTGTTCAAAACTTCGGGGGATACGGACCGCCGCACCGCGTCGATGAAGGCCTGCGTCTCCTCGGCCTCCTGGCCGTACTTGCGGCCCCCGAAGACGGTCGTCACCGAGTTACGGTGGCTCACCATCGAGGCTTGCCGCATCCGATCCCCGGCGAGGGCCAGGTCCTGTTCGGAGAGCTTGAGCCGGGCGGGCGCGGTTGTAAGCGGCATTGCCGCTGGCCACTGCCCGTGCTCGGCGAGCCAGGTGATTACGTCGTCCTGGCCGATCCGCTTGAAGTCCAGCGCACCGGTCTCGGCCATCTCTGACGCGACCGTCTCCGGGTTCCCGGGGCGGCCTCTGACCGGCTCCGCCGACCGATACGACCACGCCTCCACTACCAGCCGGGCATTGGTCACCGCTCGGATGGCCACCCTGCGGCCGTGCTCGCGCAACGTGTCGACCGGCGGCAGTCCGTTCTCCTCCGCTGACGCGGGTGGCGCGCCCTCGTCGAGCCAGGCTTCGGTTCGCCCGTGCATCACCTTCTCGGGCAGCTCCCAGTAGCGGTCGAGCCACTCCTCGTCGGCGGCCAGGCCCCGCAGGTCGCGCAGGCTTAGGTAACCGGTCAGCGGCTCGCCCCGCTGGGCAACCGAGAGGAAGCGGTCCCGCAGCCGGTCGAGGATGGCCGCCCGGTGCTGCTGTCGGAACGCCTCGAACTGCCGGGCGTGCCCGCCCCGGTTATGCAGCGGCGGCAACCCACAGAACCGGAAGGCTAGGTTGGCGTTCTCCAGCGAGACGCCGAGCTCAGTGATCGCTGCGAGCGGGTCATTGCGGTCTGCGAGGGCGAGCACCCGGTCGGCGACCATGCCGGTAGCGGCGAGCCAGGCGCGCAGCTCGTCGCGCCCGCCGAAACCGTTGTTATGTTCCTGCAGGTCTTGGGCCACGTCCGGATCGATGCAGGCGAGCACCGTGACGACGGCGGAGTGGTCGGCGTACCGGATGACGGCTCCGGCGATGGCCGTTTCCAGGTCACGTAGCGGCACCCGCAGGACGGCCGCGATGTCGGCGATCGACGGGGTCGCCTCGCCGCAGCGTTGCCGCAGATCGACGAGCGCGAGCCGCAACGATGGCTCCAACTGCGGGTCACCGGCCAGCTCGGCGAGGGCCCCGCTTGCCGCCTGCAGAACTGTCCACCGGTCCGGTTCGGGTGCGAGCACTACCATCCGCGGGTGGTCGCCGGTGTCGAGCAAGAAGGACAAGGCCCCGGAGTCGCCGGCGGCGATGCGGTGCGGGCCGATGTGTGCGACGACCGAGGTGGCGGTAGCGAGCTGGCAGCCGGACAGCGCCCGGTCAACGTTGACCAGGCGCTGAACGGTGACGGCCCGGAACGCGCTCTGCTGAACCTCCAGGCAGCCGAGCACGAGGGTGGGCAGCCAGTCGCCGCCGAAGGCACCGAGATCACGGAACGGCAGATCTGCGGCGGGCACGCCGTCCCCGATGACCTCAACGGCGACCTCGGAGGTGGGCACGAGCCGGTTCGGGCCGGTGCCGTGGAGACGACGGCGGACCCGTTCGGCGAGCGGCCGTGACCGGATCGCCAGAATCGCGACCGGGGTCTGCTGCAGCAGGCGCTCCTTGGCGGCGCCCTTCTCGTCGCAGACATACACCGGTTCGCCGTCAGCCCGAAGGTCGGCGACCTCCAGCCGGGACTGCCGGGAGATCAACACGCTCTTGGGCGGCTCGGCGTCGTCGGCGATCTCGTTCCATGCCTCCTCATAAGCCTTGCGCACGGCCGGGTTCACCGCCGTGTGCCCGTCGACCAGGCCGATCAGCTCGTCCAGGCGGCTGCGCGCGCTCGCCGGGTCGTCCCAGAAGCGGATTCCGGTCTTCCGCAGCCGCTGCAGTACGCGCGGGGTTGCCAGGCTTCGCAGCGCGTGCGGCTGGGCGCGCAGATAGTCAGGGGTCGCATCGTCACGGACCCACCAGGCGTCCGCCGGTGCGGCCAGGGTGACCTGGCTGCGCTGGCCGGGCGTGGTCTGCGGGATCCACTCCGCGGTGGCCAGGAACGAGGAGACGAAGGTCGGCCAGGCCGCCCGGGCACTGTCGGTGTCCCGGACGAAATAGATCTCCAGAACAAAGTCGGGCCAGACCTCAAGTCCGCGCAGGATCAACTCGGCATAGATCCGCCGAGCCTCGGGGCTAAAGGACGGCCAGTCCCTCTGCCCAGGCAGGACCGCGACATCGGTTGCGGGCCGGTAGCGGACCGTTCGTGACGGCGGCTGCTGCCGTTTCCATCCGATGGCCACCTCACGCCAGGTGTTTTTGTCGGCGGCCGGAAGGTTGACTCCGGGCAGGGGTGCCACGGCCGGGGTCGCCACCTGTTCGCCGCGCAGGTCAAAGACCCGTTTTGGGTAGTACAGGGGTGTGAGCCCGTGCTTTACCCCTGCTGCCTCCAGAAATTTGCGCCACATTTCCGGATCACCGAACTTCATGAGGGCCGGGGTCGTGCATGCCTCCGCGACCCGGGCCAGGTCTCCGGAGACTTCGGCGGCTGCGGCGAGCAGCCTGGCGAGTTGGGTGTCGGTGTCAGCGGTGGGGCCGCCCCAGCCGGCGCCGAAGGTGGCGTTATGGGCCCTCTGCCAACCGGATTCGGTCGGGACCATCAGGTTTGCGTCGCGCACCACGCTCGGGCTGATCTCCCGTGTGGCCCGGCGCCAGACATCGAAGGCGAAGTCCAGGCACTCCCACAGGGCGCTGTGGTCGTCCGGTTCGAGGCTCCGCATGGCGGCACCGACCAGGTCGAGGACCGTCTCGGTGTGGTACTCGCGGATCAGTCTCCGAATCTCCAGCCACTCCCGCCCTGGTCGGCGTGGCCGTTCCGGCACGCGCCAGATCCCTGGCAATAGAAAGGCCAGTCGGGCTTGGACGGCCGCCGGTGGTGCGGAGGCTTCGCCGTTCGGGCGTACAAAAACCCGCAGCTCATCGGTGACCGGCAGCAACTGTCCCTGCTCTACGATCAGGACCCGCCGCCCTCGTAGGTGTTCCGAGTGGTCGCGCAGCTCGGAGGCCAGGTCGTCGTAGAAGCCCGCCCACACCGCTGGTTCCGCACCATCACGGGCCAGCTCCGCGGCCACCCTCTCGGCCCACGCCGCGAGATCCGCCGGGGTTGCCGTGAGCTGCAGACCGAGGTTTCGGGCGAGCGTTTCGACGCGCGTGATCCGCATCGAGTCAAGAACGCTATCGGCGAGCGCGACACCGGTGGCGGCGACTGCCTCCGCGCTGAATGTAGTGCCCTTGCCGCGCCAAAGCTTGACCCTGTCGAGCGGCACCCGCTCGTCCTCACCGCCCAGAGCCAGGACCAGCGGCACGCCGGTGAGCGGCACTTGGTCCTCGCCGAAGGCTGCCACCAGCCGGGGCAGCGCCGCTGGTCGCCAGCAGGCCAGGTCGAGCAGGACACCACCGGGCAGCGCGGAACCGTCGCGAACCGCGTCCGCGCACAGGGCCGCAACCTGGCTCAGCAGCATGTCGTTCAACGGCACCGCCGCGTTCATGCCCTTGCGGTCGAGCTGGGCGAAGAACGGCGCGTTGACGAAGGCCGGCAGCGGCGCCGCCTCCTCCATTGGCAGGAATGTGTAGAACCGGCCATGGTCCAGGGGTCCGCCCAGAGGGACGGCGACGCACACCTCGGCATTGCCTTCCCAGCGGGCCCATCGGGAGTTGAGGCGGCTGCTCGCGATCGCGCTCAGCATGGCGGCCTCGGGAACAGTGCGGCGCATCAGCAGGAAGGTGCTGCCGTCCTGGAGTCGGATCTCCTCAGTCGCGTCGCCGAGCGGCCGAGACATTCGGGTCAGTGCCTGGACCGCCTCGTCGTCATCAGCGGCTCGCGTTCGTATCGTGATTCGCCCGACCCGTTCTAGGAAGAGATTGAACGGAACGGCAGTTGACCAGACCTGCGCCAGTTGCTTGCGGGTCTGCCCTAGCGCGACGGCCGAGCGCAGGACCAGGCGGATCACGGTCGCGTAGCCCGCCGCCTCGAACTCGCCGACCCGGCCCGGAAGGCCGTCCAGCGGTACAGTCACCGTCATCTGCGATACGTTGGCCCGCAGCTCATCGGCCAGACCCGCCCGTTCCGGGGCCACCCGGGCAGCGAGCTCGCCGAAGTCATCCGGCTGCGCGAAGCGAAAGCAGAAGCCGTCGAAGGAAGGCGATTCGGCGGTGGCCCGGCTATAAACCTCCGGGCTCTCCGAAAGCTGAAGGACGCTTTTGAACCCGACGCCCTTGTTGCCGATGCCCTGGTCCGGTCTCTTGGGGCTCATCGCGATCCGGCACATGCCCCGGAAGTCTTCCGGCGTGACCGGGCTGCCGCCGTTGGCAACGTAGAGCACCCCGTGCTCGGCCTCGTCCTCGGCCAGCAGGAACTCCAGCCGCCCAGTCCGGACCTCGCGGGGATGGGCGTCGTGGCCGTTCTGGAGCAGCTCGATGATCGTCCGGCCGTCGTAGTCAGCCGCGATGATTCCCTCGATGAACTCCTTCTGCTGCCGGGTCATCGGCTGATCCGCCCGCTCGCCGTCCAGATACATCTGAGCGACGCCGTGCGCCTGCCGCCGGATTTGCTGCCGGAACTCGTCCACCGGCATAGAGTGCCACGCGCTCACATGCCCGCGAGGCCGCCGCCGACGCTGTCTCGCGACGCGCGGTGATGCCAGACGCGGCAGCTTACTCAGGTGTAGGAAATTAGTTGATCTGGCCGCTCCAGTATTGCAATGACTCCGCGATGGATCGAGTGGTCTCATCGTTGATGTCAAGGGCTCGGCGGGCTGATGCTAGTGCCGTTTCGAGTTCGGAGATTGCCTGCTCGATGTGGCCAGCTTTGGCGGTCCAGTCGGCCATGCGCCAGACGAGACCGATGGTGTGGCGGTCTTCGGGACCGCGTTGTTCCGCTGACAGCGCGGCCAGTTCGCGCAGCTGCTGCGCGGCGGCCTCTGGAGCTCCAGCCTTGCCTTCCCAAATCGCTTGGTCGCGCCGCCAGCACAACAGGTCCAAATCAGGTGCGTGGCTGACGGGTGTGCGGTCGACTACCACTGCCCGCAACAGGTCTGCAGCCCGTGCGGGGTCGCCGGCCTCGCCTACGCTCCCGGCGAATTCCGCACGTAGGGCAAGTGCTGCGGTAGCTCTCGGGTTGCGCGTGACCCAGGGGTGCACCAACAGATCTTCTCGCAGTTGTTGCGCATCGTCGGATCTGCCCGCCTTGACCATCCATCGAGCAAGCCTCTGCAGACACGCGAATACCTCCGGACTGTCCCGGCCGAACGATTGCTGTGTGAGTGCCGCCAGGTGACGCAGTTGCGTGACGGCTTGCTCTGGCCGCCCAGCCGTACCTTCCCAGGCGGCGAGGGATCGCTTGCACAGCAGCAGTTCTCGGTCGGAGCGGGCGTCGCTGTGTTCCTCCCAGTCCGTGATGATCTGGCGAAGCAGCTGGACCGCCTCCTCCGGCTGGCCAGCCTTGCCGACCGCGTCGGCCCGGTCCGCACGCAGACCGAGCACGGGTGCGCTTCGCCAGCCAAACCGTGCCGTGTCCTCCTCGATCAGTCGGTCCCATTCGGCCAATGATTCGTGGTGGCGTACCAGATCTGCCAAACAGCTGGCGAGAAGCCAACGAATTTGGAGCCCGAGCTCGGCCTCGGCGCGCGCCGCCGGAAGGACCCCGAGCAGATCACGGCATATGCGAGCGGCCGTTTCGGGGTCGCCGGACAGATGAGAGGCGACGGCACGCTGCCTGCGAATGGTCAAGGTGGTGCGGTGGTATTCGCCGAGCAACCGTACGCAGTCGACGTGGAGTTCGTCGAGCTCCTTCACTCTCGTCGCCAGGTCGCCGGCCAGTCCGGCAACCTCCGCGCAATGAAGACGCGCCCGCAGCACCAGCTGGTGCCCCTCGCCTAACACGTCCGTCGCTTCGGTTATCAGCTGCTGGAACATCCGGTAGGCCCGGGCCGGGCTCTCGACCCGCCCAGTGACATAGGCCATGGTCTTTCGTGCATCCCAGAGATCCTCGTGGTCCGGTGTAAGCGCGGCCTGGCGTCGCCTGATCACCTGCTCGGCCAATGCCAGCGCCGCACGACCCTCACCTCGCTCGATCATGAAATCGATCGCGGCCAGGCTCCCTTCCCGGTGTCGATCCGCTTGCTGATAAGCCCGCTCGGCGACCTCGGGGTGGAAACTGATCCAGGAGAACCATCCGATCTGACGGGCCTCATCCGAGTCGGCGTCAGCCAGCAGCGAGGTCAACGTCGCGACGGGTACCGTCTGCTGGCCAGGGGCGTCCACCAGGTAGTCGAAGGCCACGTAGCCGTCAGCTCGTGGGATCAGAAGGCTGCTGGTGGCGTACAGCGGGGTCAACACCCACTCCATCGCCTCGTCGAATGACTCCGGGCGCAACCTCGCTCCGCCTCGCTGCTCGAGATACGACCAATGCATCCGCTCCAGCAACCCCTTCGACAGCGCACGGTGCACCCCCACCCGCCGAGCATCGACGGCAGCGGCCACGATCGCGGCGGCGCGCGGGTGTTGCCCAGGCGCCCATCCGTCCCGCCAGGCGGTCAGCAGCTGCGGACCCGCCGCAAGCCATTCGGCCAACCCGAACTCGTCCGTGTGCGGTAGCGCAGACACGATCCGCGGATCGTCCCGGTACTCAGCAGCTCGGACCAGCTCCGCCGGCGACCAGCGACGCGAAAGATCTACCCGAGTCATCCCCTTCAGCACGTCCCAGCCATCGCGACCAGCCTCGGCCGAAACCGGCTGCCGCCCGCCGGCCGGGACGGCGAAACGGGCATACTCCTCGGCCCGGATCGTCGCCACCACATACCGTTCCCCTCCCGCCTCACGTATCGCGTCGAGATGGTGGCGCCCCAGCCCGTTCTCACCCAAGAAGCGTTCGACATCGTCCAGCCACAGCACGCACCTGCCGGCACCGACGACCAGCTGCACCGCTGCCGGGACACCGGCCCGGACCAGCGGCTCAACCAGCCGGAAGCGACCGTAGCGCCGCCGTACCGTCTCACTGGCCAGCCGGCTCTTGCCAGCCGTCGACTCACCGACGATCAGCACGCAACGGTCCGAAAGCAGCCTCTTCACGACCTCAGGCCCGACGTCACGGTCGATGAACGGTGTCACTCGTCCGAACTCCCACTCGGCACTGGGATGCACCCCCCACGCCAGCGGATCAGAAAGATCACGAACCCGCGGCAAGCTCCCAGAACGAGTCAACCGCACCAACTGCGGCAACTCCCGCCTCTGCACGTCCAAGTCCTGCAACACCGCCGAGCCCCGCGCCGTCAACAGCCCGACCGCCGCCACCACGACCGACGCCAACGCCGCCGACCACGCCTGTACCCAAACCGCAACCCCGGCCAGAGCACAAGCACCGGCGAGGACGGACCATCCGGCCCAGCGCAACCTAACCCGCAAATCCGCCCCCCACCTGGACGACATCAACCACTCTCGCAGAACGCGGCTAGGTCCGGCACGACGGGCGCAACGACAATCCAGCAGGCTCAGATCAGACAGGGCAGACGACATGGCTGCAGATCCTTGAGGTCATCCACGTCGGGACCGAAGCCAGGCAGCTCTGCTGCCCCCATGATCACGTGCACGGACATCGGCCAGAAGAGAGATCATGCCTCCTGGCGGAGGCGCCCGCAGGGGCTGAAACTGGTGGGTGCGTCGCCCGCCGACGTCGTACGCACTTGGCACTGTGTGTCCGGATGAGAGAGTGACGCTGGAGCCTGCCCCGGTGGGTACCCCGGGTTGCCGCCTGCGAGCGCGGATGTCAGTTTCTTGATGTTGGTCGCGGGTTCCGCGGGTGACGCGCCGTTGGTGTTGTTACGGGGCGCGTTGCCGGAGGTCCTGATGGAGATCGTGTACGAGCGGGTCGCGGGGATCGATGTCCACAAGAGACAGATCACGGTGGCGGTACGTAGCCCGGGCCAGGCAACCATGCGCCGGACTCAGGTACGCCGGTTCGCGACGTTCTACGCGGCGTTGCAGCAGATGACGGCCTGGCTGCTCGCCGAGGGCCTCGACGCCTCGGACGTCGGTGATGACGCACCGGCTACCGGCCGCAACAGGGCAGACCACAAGACGAGCGAGGTGGCCAGCCTCCTCGATGAGGCCCTATCCCTACTCGCCGACCACACGTCGAACCCCCGCCTCATCACGCGCCTCGACCTGAACCCAACCGGCGACACCGGATAGCGAGCGCAGCGCGGCAGATCAGCACGGCCGCGCTCCTCGCGGGAGCCAGATATGCGCTTGAGTCGGCCTACCAAAACACGACGATCTGTCAAGTTTGGGTGGAATGCTAAACGGCTGGTAGCTGGCAGTTGGCGCTTCCTCGCTACAGTTGATCGGAGTCCAGGAAGCACAGCACCTACATGGTCAGCTTCCGAACCTGATCACCGCCGGCGAATCGAGCCACATCTTCTCGCGAGGAAGCCGGTGGCAATGTCAGGTGAATGGCGTCCGGTAATCGGCAACGCGAGGCAGGAGCGCTCAATGAAGAGAACCTCGGCGGCGTAGAGCCCGGTGGTGGAGAAGGTCGCGATGTTGGTCGCGGCGATCTCCACCTTGATCCTCGGCAGCGCAAGCCTGTTGGTGACGTGGGACTTAACGAGAAGAGCCATCCACCAGGGACGCGGGCTGACGATCACGAAAACGCCCGGCATCACACGCATCACGCTGCAAGCCAGTCCGGTCCCGAAGGCCGAGTCCGAACTCCGATCTGCGGAGTTTGAAGACCCTCCGAACCCGCAACCGCGGAGCCTCTCTCCGCGCGGCAAGCGGAAGCGAAAGGGGGGTGGTCGTTGACAAAGGCCCGCCACCAGGCGGGCCTTTTCAACAGATCGCCAGGAGCCGACCGAACGCCTAACGTGCCGGAACAGCTTGCGGGGTCGGCCCTGAATTGGGCCAAGGTTGCGTCGAAAGCGATTCGCCGATCGTTCCAGATCCGACTATGACAAGCTCCATCGGTCCAAACTCGCCCGACGGCTGAGCAGGGAGCTGGCGACCGGCCTGGCCCCCGGGGTCATGCTGATCCCTCGGATCCAAGTTTCTGCACGGAGGCACAGCCGGGGTACGTGCAGCCCCGATGATTCAACCGTGGAAGGAGCGAATCGTGACCACGACCATGACCGCCCGGGACACCGCCACACTCGTCCGGATCGACCCGGCAATCGCTCGGTCGTTTCTGTCGCGGTGCACCATCCGGAGCCCGTTGGCGACGGCGGACCCGGCTGAGGACCGAGTTGACCTCGCGGCCGTAGATGACTCGGGACATCCGAGCTGGTGCACGTCTGCCGGGCTGAGCGACTGGACCACCTGCGGTGGGCGGCACATCTCTGACACGACTGATGTACCGGCCTTGGGCGGACCGTGGACCCTCACTGACGGTGGCGGTGACATCGCCCGCGCATAGGTGTGTCTGACCCACGACGCCGATTCTGGCCGGACCGCCGTCGAGGTCATGGTTGCCGACTCCAACTTCAGTCGCCTGCAGCGGGACTGGATAGCGGCGTCGCTCGACCCGGCCGGCGCCGAACAACTCGCCGTTGCCCTGATCGCGTACGCTCACCAGGCCCGGCAACCGATCCAGTGGACAGCGCCCAGCGATCGGACCAGCTGACTACGGCGCCGCCGGTGGATCGGTGACACCGAGTCCGGCGAGTGGCGGCCTAACCGGCTGTTGAGCGTTGACGACTTGGCAGCGTGGCCAGATAAGCCGAGACCGCCGAAGACGTCAGGCGCCGAGGGCAGGGACCTCGGGCGATCCGGGTGGGCTGGCCCTGCTTGTGCCGGCGCGGTTTGTCCGCCTTCACCACGAGGTTCGCCCCCGGGCTGCGTCCGCGAGACGTAAACGGATCACGACCTTCACTCGCCGAGCGCTGCCAGGTCGAGCGTTCGAGGAGGCTGGGTTTGCTGGCGTGGACGGGTGCGCAGTTCTGCCAGTCGCTGGTACTCGCTCACCCCGCGCTCACCGTCCTGCCCAATGCCGGTAGGCGCTGATCCATTCGGCGCCGTCTGGTGGCGGCGTGGGCAGCGGTAGGTCGAGTATGTCGATGCGTAGCCGGTCCCTGCCACGGGTGCAGATCGCGACGATGCTGTCGCCGGTCAGGTCGACCTTCTCCACGGTGACTTCGACGCCGAGGACGGTGGTGATGAACGGCACCGCCAGGTTGTCTTCGATCATGGTGTACAGGCCGGTGAGTTGCTCGTCGTCGTTGTACGCGTCGACGGTGGCTTCTTCGATCATCGCGTCGAGCGCGGCGGTCCGCTTCGATGCCATCGGGCACATGGTAGCGGCCACTGCGCCGGGGTGTCCGGTGCCGGTCTACGAGGATGGTCACCGTGGACGAGTTTGCTGGCCTTCGCCGGGAAGTGGAGCGGTTACGGGCGGAGAACGCCCGCCTGTCGCGTCTGCTGGACCTGCGTGGCCAGGACGCGGCGCCGGCGCCGGAGCAGTTGGCCGCGCCGGTCGCCGCGTCGGGTCTGGCCACGATGAGCTCCCCGGCGCGAGACAAGCTGGCGCTGTTCACCAATCTCTTTCATTCCCGCACCGATGTGTACGCGAAACGGTGGGAGAACCGCCGGCTGGGCACGGCCGGGTGGTCACCTGCGGTTGCAGGCGGTTAGCGAAAGGGCATGGACCGGCGCAGCGCCGCCTACCGGCCCCGCACGGCGGATGTCACTGCCGCGCATCTCGTCGGTGACCTGTTCATGGGGCTTTACCCGCTGATGCCCGGCAACCTGTGCCACTTCGTGGCAGCCGACTTCGACGGCCCGACGGCGATGCTCGACGCCTTGGCTCACCTCAAGGCGGCCCGGGCCAGCGGCGTGCCAGCCGGGTTGGAGATCTCGCAGTCGGGACGTGGTGCCCACGTGTGGATCTTCTTCGCCGGCCCGGTGCAGGCGGTGGTGGCCAGGGCGGTCGGCACCGTGCTGCTGCACGAGGCGATGGTGTTGCGCGGGTCGATGGACCTGCGCTCCTACGACTGGCTCTTCTCCAATCAGGACGTCCTTCCCGAAGGCGGGTTCGGGAACCTGATCGCCGCGCCGCTGCAGGGCCGCCGCCGCAACGACCACGGGCTGACCACCTTCCTCGACCTCGCCACCCTGGAGCCGTACCAGGACCAGTGGGCGTTCCTGTCGACGCTGGACCGGCTCACCCCCGGCGACGCTGAACGCCTCGCCAGGCAGGTGAAAACGCGCCACCACCGGTACCGACGTCGCGGCTATGAGCCGATCGGCGGCGACCCGGGTCCGTCCCGCCCTACCGCCGACTGTTCATGCGGAAGCCGGCGCCGGGCTGAGTATCGACGCGGCACAGCTGACCCCGGCCGCCCTCGCCACGTTCAAGCACGCCGCCGCGATGGCGAACCCCAAGTTCTACGAGCTGCAACGCCTGCGCAAGTCGACCTGGGACACCCCACGGTTCATCCGCGGCTACGACCTCACCCTCGACGACCACCTCATCCTGCCGCGCGGCCTGCGCCACACCATCACCACGATCGTCGAACAGGCCGGGTCACGGCTGGCCGTCACAGTGCTCGACTGTTGCATGCGGATCTTCTCATCCGCGGTAACCCCGACCGCCTGATAGAAGATCACCTTGCCGTTCGGCGTATCGATGGACCCCAACTGAGGATCGACCGTGAAGGCGTACACCGTCAGCCCGGTCGCAGGCCCGTCGGTGTGCGGATGCCCGGTCACCGGCTGCTGGAGATCCATGCGGTGCCCGTCCTCGATCAGGACACGCTGACTGTTGATGAAGTTGGCCAGCTGGTTCACCATCGTGAAGGGCCAACCGGGCGGCTGCCCCTCGCTACCGCGCACAACCCGCATGGTCAGCTCGAAACCCCACCCCGACCACTCCGGATCGTCCTCGGCTCCCGGGATGTACAGCTCACTGAGCCCATAGGTGACGTATGGGACCGGGGTACGCGGCCGGCGCCTGGCCGCCCGCGGACGGGCGGGGTGTTGGACGTTCGTGGCGGCGAGCAGAGCGGCGTCTGGCTCATCCAGCCGAGCAGCAATTTGTGCCAACGCAGTGGCGGCTCGTTGCTCCAGCCAGCCCGCGGCGTGCCCGCGCTTGCTCGAACCGGCTTCCGCACGCCTCAGACGCGTCTAGTCCCTGCTGGTAAGCTTCGGCTGCGGCGTCAGCGGCCCCGGACAGTCGATAAGCATCGCCCAAGGCGTTCAGCGTCATCGCCGCGTCGAGGCGCAAATTTAATGCCACGAACGTGGCGAGTGCCTGGTGCAGGTGAGCCACGGCGTCGCCGAGCCGGCCCAGTTCGCCCTCAGCTAGACCGATACCGCGCAAGGTGATTGCAGCGTTTCGGCGGGCGGCGGACCGCACATAGAAAGAATAGGCCGGTGCGATCTCGATCAAAAATTCGGCGAATCGCCTTTGCGTAAAGCGGAGCCAAGCGAAGTTCGCTCGAGCGGTCATTGCCCCGTGCATATCTCTCGCTCGGTCGGCCAGTTCGACGGCTCGTCGATAATGATGCGCGGCTGTTCCTGGTTGCCCAAGTTCCAGATAGGCCAATCCGATGTTGTTTCGCGTTGTAGCCTCGGCTCGTGCATCGCGAAGCCGTCTCGTTGCCTTGAGGGCTGCCCGATGGGTCGTGATCCAATCGTCCAATGGCTTGACCAGGTAGAAGTACCCCCGCAACGTGTATGCGAGTTGCCAGCAGACCTTGTCAAAGCCGCAGTTGCCCGCAGCCACACACACCGCAACCAGGTTTCGCTGTTCTTCGGCCAGCCAGGTAAGTGCGCCGCGGTAATTGTCGAGCGACGGCGGCAGGGCGCGGACGGCCTTAACACCGAGCGGCACCCGGTAGCGATTCGGCGTGATTGCCACATCGGCTCGTTCGGCGGCAAGCAGATAATAGTCAGCCAGGCGGCGAAGGGAAGAGCGCTGCAGTCCTCCCCCCGCCGCCCGGCCCGACCTGATCCGCCGCCCGAATTGAGTGAACGCAGTATCTAGTCGGGTTGCCGGATACTTGTTCCGCTTCGTCATCGTGTCATGAACGCCATCGTGCGGGCGACGATGGAGTCCCATGCCTGCTGATCGATCTTGCGAACATCCAAGATGCGACCCTCAGTCGCCAACTCCTCTCCCTGCGGGGTCCGCTGCCGGACGATCCGCACCTGCTCCTCGATCACGACGCGATGCTCGTGCCAGGCGTGAAGCATGTCGATCGAGACCTTGGCTAGGGCATTCATCTCGGCCGTGAGCCGTTCGGAGTCGGCGTACATCTGCGCAAGTGCTGCCTCGATCTGTGGAATCGCCGCCTGCTTCGCCTCTTCTGCATGGATGCTTCGAATTACCATGGTGTCGCGTACCCGCTCGTACTCACCCATCGGCGTCGCAAGCTTCATGGTCAACGGCATGATGTCGACGAACACGAACAGTCCGATCATGAACAGCTTCACAAAGCGCACCTGCTGGTCCTGCTGCTCCAGCTCGGAGAGCGCCGCCACGCGCGCGAGGTAGTCGTCACTGAACTTCGCCTCGATGTCGGCAAGGTCTTCGCGGGCCTTTTTGTCAATCGCGTCGATCGTTTCCTGCCGGGATTTCGAAGCGGCCGCGTCCGCCTTTCTGGCCGTCTCGATCTTGCCATCGAGAATCCTGATCTCCTCGCGGACCTGGTTGATCTGATTTCCGATCTCCGCACACCGGGGACCGCACGTTACGCTGCCTGAGGTAACGCCACAACCACTAACGTGTGTGGTATTCGAACTCTGCTCGTACGTTTGCAATTCGCTGAGGCAGTCGAGCCTGGCTACCCGCTCCTCCCGCTGCCTTTCGAGGGGAGCAGATTCAGATGCCGCCGTCGGCACGGCCGCAGCATCGGCCTTGGCTCGGTCAATTCGATTCGCAACAGCGGTGCGACGGTCTTCGGCGAGGTTCTGCGTAAGGCTGTCCTTGAACCACAACAACACGAGTGGGTGAGCTACCGCTGTTCCGATCAAGACTGCGAAGAGCAATCTGATCAGCACGGAGCTGGTAGTGCCGAACCAGTGTCGAATGGTGGACTTGTACAGTGTCGCGACGATGTACCGGTCGATGGTCAATACGGCCAGGCCCCACAGCAGCCCACCAGTCATATAGAGCGTAGGGCGATGTGTCATGAGCGACAAAGCGTAGCTCATAGCGAATGCACCGAGGATCGCGGGGATCAGTACCAGCGCGCCAAGACTAGCGAACCGTATGCGTTCAGAGTTGGTGAGGTTAGTGCAGTTCCGGAGGATCGCAGGATCCGCTCCGGAAAGCCAGATAAAAACCCGACGCATTGCCCCAGGCCCTTCCGTCGTTACTGTCGAATCTGGCCGACTCGGGTGCTCAACGACTGGATAAAGCCGTCCAGAAGCATGTCGGTAGATTCAAAGTAGACCTTGATCTGATGATTGACGGACCGGTATGCAGGCTCGTACAACTCCGGACGGCCCTGGAATCTCTCGATCAGCTGGAATTGAGGCTCAATGTCATTTAGGAACCTCTCCCGACCCTGGTTTATGCTTGTGTTGAGCACGGTGATCTTCTCGTTGGCAAAACGAGTGAGTTCGGCTTGCAGGTGCATTCCTTGGGCAGCAATGAGTGCATCCGCCCGCTTTCGGGCGATCTCTATCTGTGCCCTCGCGAAGACCTCGAGCAATTCACGTTTCGCCTCCGCAAGTTGGCGCAGATTCTGCACTCCGATGCGCTGCCTCTCACGCTCGAACTGCGTGGGGAACATCCGCTGGAACAGTCCGCGCCGGTTCGCCGCCTCCAGCGCAGCCTGACGGCTTTCGGCGGCCGCATTGCTGATGTACTGGCGCATACCGGCCGCGACATCATTGAGATCTTCGATGCTCGCGTCGGGCATCTGGGAGATCGGTTGGATCGTCATCGATTTCTTACCTCCGGGATGTTGTCAGGAACGCTATCCTGACCACTCAAACGAGTGATCCAGCCAAGCCACAGCCGGGCGCGCAGGACGGGGAATGGTCAGTGAATCTTGATCTATGACTAGGCAATCCTGACGCCCAGCCTGGGCCGATACCAGTGTTTCCTTGTCGCCTGGAGAAGAGGAAACAGCAAATGACGGAAGGTTCGGACGAACGACCCATCGAGGTCCTGCCGAACAGCTACTCGGGAGCCCATCTCCGGTGGTTTCGGCAGTCTGCGGGCATGTCTTTGGCGGACCTGTCGGCGAAAACCCACTACAGCCGGGGATATCTCAGCAAGATCGAGAATTGTCGAGTTCCATTCACAAGAGAGATCGGCCAGGCGTGTGACGGCGCGATCGGGGCAAAGGGTGCGCTCCTCCGGCTAGCAGTGGACCTTCCGGTCTCCCGGCGGAAGGTGGTCGCGGTGCAACCTGCCGACCTACCACCGGCCGCCCGCTACTTCTACGGCCGCGACGGCATGCTCGGGGAAATCGTCCGAGTCCTCGGCCGTAACGACGAGGATGAACCACGATCGCGCGTGATCGCGTTGTACGGCCTGCCCGGTGCCGGAAAGACAGAGCTCGCGATTCAGATTGCCGGCCAGGTCATCGACGCCTACGGAGGCTGCCTGTTTGTCGACTTGCACGGCTCCGGAGAGATGCTGAGCCCGGACGATGTCATGAACCGCGTCCTGCGCAGGCTGGGCCTGCCGGGCGAGGTCATCCCGCACGACATCGACGAACAGGCCGCCCTGTATCGCCGCACAGTTCGCGATCGCCGCCTACTGCTCATCCTCGACAACGCCGCGAACGTGGGTCAGGTTCAGCCGTTACTCCCGCCCGGTGGCCGTTCAGACGTACTCGTTACCAGCCGCATCCGGCTGGCCGCGCTCGACGAGGCCGAACACTTTCGCATCGAGGAGATCAGCCTGCCAGCCGCCCAGCGACTGTTCGAAAGCATCAGCCGCATCAAACCTTCGGCGCCGGCCGACCACGCGCTAGTCGATCAAATTGTCGACCGATGCGGCCGGCTCCCGCTGGCAATTCGGGTGGCTGCGGCGTTGGCCAGCGATTCCTCGGGCACAGCGTTGGATGTTCTCGCCGGCCGACTCGAAGATGAACCGCGGTTGAGCGCGCTGGACGACGGCACTCGCAGCGTGGGTATCGCATTCGAGTCCGCCTTCACCATGCTGCCGCCGGAACTGGCGCGTGCGCTCGCCCTGCTGTCTTTGCATCCCGGCAACGATTTCGACCACCGGGCCGTGGCGCTGCTGACCAACGCATCCGCTCGCCACGCAAACACGATACTGGACCGACTATTCGATGCGTGCCTGCTGGGTCGTACACGAAACGGCCGTTTCGCCTTTCACGACTTGGTGCGGGTTTTCACTTCAGACCTAGCCGAAGAACCGACAAATCCGGACCGAGATCAGTTGCTGCAAGGATTTCTTCACATCGCGCAGCACGCTGATCTCATTGTCACTCCCGGCCGTTTCCGGGCGCCGCAGGTCCAACCTGAGGCTGCGCGCTGGTATGCGAAGTTCGTTAATCCGGCCGCTGCCGCCCGCTGGCTGGACGACGAGCAGCACAATCTGGTGCGAATCTGTGAGGTTGCCGCTACCGAGCGCCCCGACGTCTGCTGGCGAATGGCGTTTGCGTTACGTGACTTCTTCTTTCGTACGAAACGTTGGGATCCTTGGATCCGGACTCACCGGCTTGCCCTCGATGCTGCCGACCGGTGCGCAGACGGGTGGGCGGTTGCGGTGACCCTCAATAGTCTCGGCCTGGCCTATGCCGAGACTGGGCAGTTTGTGTTGGCCAGTGAACAGTACGTTCGTGCAATGAAGATCTTTCAGGACATGGGCGACGAATACGGTGCCGCCAATACCGTTGGCCACCAGGCCTGGATATTGCATTGTCGCGGCCGAAATCCGGCGGCTATCCGTCTCGGCCGACGGGCACTGCAATTCTACGAAGATCATCATGTCGCCCGCAACGCCGCAATTACGCTGCGGACCATCGCGTTGGCGGAGGCAGCGACTGGCAACTTCGACACCGCGCTGGAACACCTGCACCGCGCACATGAAATCTTCGTCGGCGAGAGTCTTGTTCTAGACGAGACGATGACTCTCAATTGCCTCGGCGAGGTGTATGCCCAGGCACAGGATCCGGCCCGGTCGAGGAAACACTTTCGCGCCGCACGCCGGCTGGCCCGCGTCAGCGGAAGCACCTTTGAGCAAGCGCGGGCTCTGCGCGGCCTAGCCGCCGCGTCCGCCGCCGTCGGCCACTCCAACGAGGCCGCCAGGCTGGTAGATCAGGCTCAAAGTCTGCATGCCGGGTATCTACTGATTCCCAGCCAGGCCGTCGGCAGGCGGCACAAGTCAGGAGCCAACCAATGACACCTCCGCGATTCGATGTTTTTCTATCATTGGCGGGCCCCGACAGGGCTGCTGTGCGTCGCCTCCATGCCGCGCTCACGCGCGCCGGTCTCAAGGTGTTCATCGACGAACAAGACATCCGCGAGTATCACGGCATCACCTCGGAAATCGAAGGCGCATTGCATGGAGCGAAGGCGCTGGTCGCGTACTACTCGCGGCACTTTACGAGCCGTACGGCGTGCCAATACGAGCTCACCGCGGCGTTTCTCGCGGGCCAGCGGGAAGGTGAGCCAACCAAGCGGATCATGGTGCTCAACCCGCATGAAGAGACCGACCATCTGCTGCCGGTGGAGCTCGCTGAGGACAAGTTCGACCGGCTTCCGGCGCCACGCGACGCCGCGACTATGTCAGACGTGGTTCGGCGTATTGTCGCCAAGGTCACTGCACTGGAGGGGTGCATTGGGGGCACGCCGTTCGCAGAGCGCCCACGTTGGTCCGGCCGCTTTCCGGGCGCCTTCGAATTTGTGGGTCGCTTCCGTGAGATGTGGGCATTGCACTCCGCCCTTCACCAGCACCGTTTTGGGCTGACTCAGTACTCCTCCTCGGGTCCGCTAGCCGTACTGGTGGGGCCGCCAGGTATCGGCAAGACGGAGCTGGCCGCAGCATATGCATGGCACTTCGGCGCAGCGCATCTTGGCGGTGTCTACTGGATTTCGCTGGTCGGCAGCCGCGCCGACGCCACGGAGGTGTCCGCCCGGTGCATCGATGCCCTCAGGACCGTGCTGGATCGGCTCGGCTATGACGTTGCGGGAGCGGGTCCAGATCGAATAGCCGGCATGTTCGGCGATCACGTTGCCGAGGCGGCCGAACCAAGTCTGCTCGTCGTGGATGACGTGCCGGGCGTAGAGCTCACGAGTCAGTTACTGGTACCGGGCGGGAGCCGACTAAACACCATCCTCATTACCAATACGGCGACGCTCGACGGACCTGCGAAGCCGGTCGAGGTCGGTCGGATGTCGACGGCGGACGCTGTCCAGTTGCTCCGCCGATATCGGAACGGTACCGATCTCGAAATCGAAGCCGTTGTGGACCGTCTCGGCGGCCATCCGATGACGCTCAGCTTGGCTGGCAGAAGTCTTCGGGACCAGGAAGGTCTGCTCTCATACGGGCAATTCCTGGAACACGTGAACAGCGGGCCGACAGCGCTTGCTCCTGCAACACTGCTCCTGCACGACCGACTCGACGCGCTCACCGCCCCAGCGCGTCAACTCTTGTACATTTCGCTGGTGTGCTCACCCGCCGCAGTTCCTACCCAAATGTTGGAGGTACTGCTCGGTGCGGATGACGCCCGTTCCGCGGTTGCGGATCTCCGCGACCAACTGCTGGCAACCAAGACGGATTCGGCATGGCAGGTTCATGCACTGACGCGAGACGCCGCCGCTGAGCACCTGCCATCTCCACCAATGGCAGACCTAGCCGCCGAGACGGCCGACGTAGTGGTGGCCCTAATGACAGACGCCAGCTTAAATCCCGTAGTTCACTCTCTCCTCGCCCAACACGCTGGCGCGCTATCGGGCAGGGCTGACCTTCCTGCCGACATGGTCAAGGCATTGTTGCGCCGATTGGTCGACCACTACGCGGCCCGTGGCGAGGCGTTTCTGGAGGCGCCATACCACACACATCTCGCCGAACTGCTCGGTGATGACGCCGATGCCCTAGGCGGTGCGGCACGCTGCCTACTCGTCGCCGGTGAACTCACAAGGGCACATGGCTTCGCCGCCAAGGCGCTGTCGATCGAAGCGACCCCACCGCGACGCCTGTTGTTGGCAGAAATACTCGATGCTCAAGCCCGCTTCACCGAGGCCGACAAGCTGTGGGCAGACCTCGACAAGAAGACGATTCCATACTGTCGTGCCCTGCGTTTGCGTGGTCGGCATACCGAAGCGCGCACGGCGTTGGCGGCGCTCGTCGCCGACATCGGCAATGATCCTGCACGATTCCACGAGGCTCAGCTAGCCCAGTTGGAACTTGCCGCTGCCGAGATGGAAACCAACGCTCAGCTGTCGGCACGCAAGCGAACGCTTGCGGTCGTGTCGGCCTACCACGAACGGGGTCTTCCTACTCACGCCACTGCCGTTGAGGCGGCGCGCCTCTTCGCGGATGCACGACTGTCCCTGTCGCTGTGGGAACTCAACACCGATCCGTCAACGTGGCAGGATGCCGCACAGGATCTCCGTGTTCTTCGCGACTCCTACATCCGCACCCACGGCCAACGTAACAGCATCACGCTGAATGTTGCGGTCGCTTACGCCGAAGCGCTGACCGCGTTGGGCCGCCCCGGTGACGCGCGGCGAGCCATCGAGGCTATCGAAGCAGATCTGTCCGGCCGTTTAAGCGCCATCGACCCCATCGCGCTCCGTGCGCGTGTGGTTCTCGGCTACGTGGCGGCCCAATGCGGGCGCAACGATGATGCCCGGACCCACTTTCGTGCCGCCTACGAGGGGCAGCGGGAGGTACTTGGCCCTACCCATCCCCGCACTCTGCGCTCGCAGTTCAACCTCGGGATCGCCTGCAAGATCACCGGTCACACATCCGAGGCGCGGCAACACATTGATCATGTTCGGCGAGCTGCGCCAGATGCGGTGGGACGCGGCACCGACTTGTTCGGCCAGGCGTTCGTCGCTTCGGCGTTGAGCATTTTGCCCGGTGCGGTATGGCGGCTGCTAGCAGCTCGTCCGAAGCCTCCTGAGGATTGTTGACCAGCCGCGAACCCGCGCGGCATTCACAATGGCGCCTTGACCTAGTCGCGCTCGCGCGCGAACGCGAGGGCGCACCGCCAGCAATATTTCGCCGACGCGTTACCGGCACCGTCCGGATCGGAGTTGACGCGGCACCGACGCCGTGCAGGCGACCCGGCTACGGCATTGGCGGGCCTGGCTGTGCTCCCTGTGCCGTGCCAAAACTCGTCGCACGATGTGTGTGCGGCGCTGATGGCCGGGTTTGTGATGATCGGGTTTGTGTTCGTGCGGTTGCTGTATCGGGTGTCGGTGCAGGTGTTCGGCTGGCTGTCGTCGCTGACCCGCGACGACGAGGCGAAGACCGTGGAGTTGCTGGTCCTTCGTCATGAGGTGGCGGTGCTGCGCCGCCAGGTCGGCACGCCGCGGCTGTCGTGGCCGGACCGGGCGGTGCTGTCAGCGTTGACCCGGGTCCTTCCGCGCCGGTTGTGGGCGCATCGGATCGTCACTCCGGCGACTCTGTTGGCCTGGCATCGCCGTCTGGTCCAACGGCGCTGGACCTACCCCAACCAGACAGGCCGACCACCGGTCAGCGGTGAAATCCGCGAACTCGTCCTGCGCCTGGCGCAGGAGAACCCGTCGTGGGGCCACCGGAGGATCCAGGGTGAATTGGTCGGCCTCGGCCACCGGGTCGGGGCCGGCACCGTCCGACGCATCCTCGCCACAGCCAGGGTCGGGCCGGCACCACGCGATGCGGACACCCAGTGGCGGACCTTCCTGCGCACCCAGGCCGAAGGGCTGCTGGCGGTCGACTTCTTCCACGTGGACACCGTGCTGCTGCGCCGAATCTACGTGCTGGTGGCGATGGAGGTCGGGACACGGCGGGTGCATCTGCTCGGCGTCACCGCGCACCCGACCGGGCGGTGGACCACGCAGCAGGTCCGCAATCTGGTCATGGATCTGGGTCGGCGGATCGGCGAGTTCCGGTTCTTGATCCGCGACCGAGACGGCAAGTACACCAGCGCGTTCGACGCTGTCCTGGCCGACGAGGGTGTCGAGGTGGTGAAGATCCCGCCGCGGACACCGCGGGCGAACTGCTACATCGAACGGTTCGTCGGGACCGTCCGTCAGGAGTGCACCGACCACATGTTGATCTACAACGAGCGCCACGCAAGGCAGGTCCTCGACGAATACCTCTCGCACTTCAATGAGCACCGCCCGCACCAGAGCCTGGGCCAACGTCCGCCTGAGCACGACCCCGCCGTGGTGATCCCGCTCGACGCGGCGGTCCGGCGACGACGACTCCTCGGCGGCGCCATCAACGAGTACCACAGAGCCGCCTGACAACCGGGCGCCACCACCAGGCGAAACGGCTTTTGGCACCCCACACCCTTTCGCCCAGCTCCACCAGGATGGAAGAGGCTCACTCCTGATATATGCGCGAGCTGCGCTCTTCGTCATTCAAAACGTTAGATACGTACAATCCGAAGTCAAAGTCTTCGTCTTCCACGAATGGCGTCGGGTCGTGCTCGATCCCGGATTCAGTTTCGTATGCGACCGCTGCCTTCGCTCCGCCGCCATCGCTCACTACGAGTTGAGACTTGGCCCCGTCACGGCGCCATTTCAGAAAAGAGGTAGTCGCGCGCCAACTCCGACCACGAAGCCAGACGAAGAGATCACCTTCAAACCGGTAGAAAACCGCTATCGCACCGTCGAGGCGGCCGTAGTGCCCCCTCACCGGGAGGCGTCCAGCATCGGACCTTTCGCGATCAACTTCCCGCAGTGAGCCAGTTTGCGGATCGAAGAATGCCACGATCTGATGGCGATCAAAAGAGTCTACGCGCATTTCAGAGTCCGAGATCCTTTCCTCCGGACCGTCCGGCACTCTCGATGATATCCTCCCAACTCTTACCCCGTCCCCGCAACCAGTCGATGCTCGGCCCAAGCTTATCGCCGTACCGTTCAATGTTGCGTGCATATATTTTCCCGAGCGCATCCGGTGGCGTCAGCCCTTTGTATTGCTCACCTATGATTCTCCGCTGCGCATGGAGCGCTCGCGCCGTTGCTTCCGCGGAGGCGCCGCTTGCCCGCAGCGTATTCCCCAGTCTGTTCAGTCCATTAACCTCAGCTACGTACTGCTGGCGAAGAGGTGTTCGGCCACCACCTTCCAAAGGACCTGCGGCCTTGGAAGGACCTTTGGGGCCGGCGACTGTGGGTGCGCCCCGCAATCCGAGTTTGACGAAGGGTGCGGCCATGGTGGCGAGGGTGACGGTGCCGACGATGGCGTTTCGGCCGGCGCCTGCCCAGTCTCCTGCTTTGGCGGAGTCCCATGCGGCCTTGTAGTTGGCGGCGATGCCTTTTTCGGCCGCCCAGCTGTCTTTGACGCTGCGGCAGGCAACGCAGGCGACGTTGAGGCCGGCCCACTTGGCGGCTCCGCCGATGCCGCCTTCTTCGTAGGATTCCCAGGCGTCGACGTAGTTGTCCCAGACGTAGTTGGCGGTGCCCATGGCGATGTCGTGGGCGGCGCCCCACCACATGCCGGCGTAGGACTTGCCGAAGTTTTTGGCTTTGCAGGTCCAGCCACATTTCTTGGATGTCGGCTTCGTCGGCGGTTTGGACGGTGCGCCGACGACGCCGCCGCAGCCGGGACCCTTGTAGTTGGTGGCTTGGCAGCCGGTGACTTGGGAGTTGCAGGTGCCGGCGACGGAGCAGTTGCCGCCGGGGTCGAGACCGTCCGGGTCGGATCGGGTGATCGGGCTGTGGGCGGAGTAGGCGTACGGGTTGAAGGCGACGGGGCTGTTGATGTTGACCAATGGGTCGGGGCTGATGAATACGCCGTAGGTGGGGTCGTATCCGCGGGCGCCCATGTCGATCAGCCCGGTGGAGGGGTTGGTTTGCTTGTTGAGGAAGCCGCGGTCGGTGGGCCAGGTGGCCGGCGTGCCGTCGAGGGAAAGGGTGGCTCGGTCGGTGCCGTAGGGGGTGTACCAGCGCTTCTGGATCGTGTTGGTGGCCGGGTTGAGGGCGATGGAGGCGCTGCCCTGGTGGTCGCCGGCGAGCCAGGTCAGGCCGGTGGGGGTGCGGACGGCGACGGTGGCGCCGTCGTGGCTGTAGTAGCGGGTGGTGGTGATATTGCCGTTGGCGAGGCGGAATTCCTGTCCGACGGCGTAGAGGGTGGTGGCGCCGGGTTCGCGGCGGATTAGCAGGCCACCGTCGGGGTCGTAGAGATGGCGGGTGGTCTGATTCCCGCCGGCTGCTTGGACGACGGCTTGGGCGAGTTGGTTGTCGCTGTTGAAGGTGTAGGTCTGGTTGACCCCGTTGATGGTGCGGGTGGCGAGGTTGCCGGCGTTGTCGTAGGTGAAGCTGTCGGTGCCGGCACCGGTGCCTGTCTTGGTGACGCTGGTCATGGCGTGGGGGCGGACGGCGGTGGCGCCGGACGCAGGGTAGGTGTAGGTGCGGCCGGTGGTGGTGCCGGCGGTGCGGTGGGTGTCGGTGGCGCGGCGGCCGGCGTTGTCGAAGGTCCACGAGTCCCAGTACGGGTATTTCCCGGATCCGGCGATCGCGGCGGTCGTCGGTGCGGCGACGCAGTTGTCGAGGGCGGTGTAGGCCTCGGTGAGGCGGTGTTGCGGGTCGTAGCGGAAGCATTGGGACTGCCCGTCGAGGGTGTCCTTGATGCCGGTGATGTCGCCGGTCGGGGTGTAGGTGTAGGTGTCGTTCTGGAACTCGGACCAGGTGGGGGTGTTGTCGATCGTGCGGCTGCTCTTGACGGCGGCGAGGCGGCCGGTGGCGTCGTCCCAGGTGTAGGTGCGTTTCATCTTGCCGGGGCCGGCGGCGGTGCTGCCGTGGCGACGGGACGATAGTTCGCCGAGTTTGGTGTAGTGGGTTTCGGACACGTACTCGGCCAGACCGCCCATGGCGGTGGGGTTGCCGAGGGTGTCGTAGCCGTAGGTGATCGTTTCGGCGGGGGCGCCGTGCTGGGCGGGGTAGGTCAGGGTGGCCGGGGCGCCGGTGTACGGGTTGTAGGTCATCGACAAGTCATAGGAGCCCGCGAGCAGACCTTCGCCGAGCGGGATCGATACGGACACGCCGGTGGGTTGGTAGTCGTCGGTGAACCCGGTCACCGACGTGACGTACTGGCCGTCGTTGGCGTAGCGGGTCGCCGACGTGCGTTGCCCGGCGGCGAGGGTGTCGTAGGTGTAGGACACCAGCCGCGTGCCGGTGCCGACCTCGCCGGCCCACCGGTTGGTCACCCGGCCTATCGCGTCATACTCGAACGACGTTTTCTGCTGCCGGGCGTCGGTGCTCGACAGCACGTCCCCGGCCACGTTGTAGACCGTGGTTGACGTTCCGGTGTCCCGGTCGGTGGTCGAGGTGCGGCGTTTGGCCAGGTCGTAGCCGTAACTGGTGACGTTTCCGGCGGTGTCGGTGACGGTGGCGACGTCACCGGACCGGTGGTAGGTGTAGCTGGTCGTCTCCGGCGTGCCGGTGCCGGCCGAGTTCGGGAACAGGTGCAGCTTGGTGGTTCGGCCGAGGGCGTCCCATTCGGTGCGGGTCGCCCCGCCCGAGGGTGGGAAGGTCGTGGTGCGGTCACCGCCGTGGGTGTAGGTGGTCTGCCACTTCATCGTCCCCAGCGACCATGTTTGGGCTGAGGTCGTGCGGCCGAGCAGGTCGTAGGTGGTCCGGGTCTGCCGGGCGACGGCGTCGTCGGCGAACCCGACCAGGGCCGTACCCGGGTCGCCGGTGGCGTGGAACGTGGAGGTCTTGACCGGCTTGCCATAGTCGTCGTAGGCGGTATCGGAGATGATCCGCCCCGGCGGGCCGGGATTCGGGCCTTCCTGCAGCGGTGCCGGCTGTTGAGTCTGCCGTGGCCGCGCCCGACCGTCGAACAACTCGTAACTGGTGATGATGTTGCCGGTCGGCCCGAGTCTCTTGGTGGTCACCGAACTCGCAGCCGTGCTGGACGGGGCGTACACGTACTCCACATCAGGCACGCCCGACGTGGGCCGGCCCGGCTCCCAAACCTTGACCAGCCGCCCCAGCGAGTCATAGCTGGTTGTGGTCACCTTGCTGTTCGGATCGGATACGACCGTGGTTGCGCCACGGCCCGGTTCGAGTGTGGTGACGGTGGTCTGGCCGAGCGGGTTCGTGGCCGTGGTCTGCAACAGCGGCCCACCCGATGCCGGGGTGTAGGCGATGGTGCTGGTCTGGCCACGGCCGTCCTTGCCGGAGGTGACCCGGCCCTGCGTGTCGTAACCCTGTTCAGTGGTGGCCCACACGTCCGGCCCGGTCGATACCAGGTTCTGGGTCTTCGTCGGCAGGCCGGTGGTCGGGGGCGCGCCGAGCGTGGTGGACCCGTCGTAGAAGGTGCGGGTCTCGCCGAGGACCGGTTCGCTGGTGGCGCATTGTGCGCCGCCGCGGGTCACCATCCGGGACGGGAAGTCCTTGAGGTAGTCGGTGGTGTTGTAGGCGTACTCGGTGGTGGTGCAGGTTTCGTCGCCGGTGACGGCCTCGTCACCGACGTTTTTGACCTTGGTGACCTGCCCGTACTGGTCGTATTCCTGGTCGGTGCGGGTCCACCGCCAGGTGTTCGGGCCCATGTTCGTGCGGGTCCGGGTGACTCCCGGCCGGTGCCGCCAGACGGCGTTGGGGAAGACCCCGGTGATCTGGGTGGCAGTCGGCTCGATGATTGTCGAGGTCGGGATGTCCTGATCGTCGAGGACGGTGCGTTCCCGGACTTGGCCGGCCAGGTAGTGGGGGTCGGAAACGGTGCCCTGGGAGTCGGTGATCGTCGCCGATCGCGTGCTGCCGCCGGGGCCGCGGTCGGCGTTCATCCCGCGGTAGAACAACGCCCGGGTGGTCTGGTACGGGCCGCCGTTGGGGCCGTGGCTGGTTTCGACGACCGGATAACCCCGCCACTGCGACCACGACCGGCGGGCTTCCGGGATGGTGTCGTTGGTGTCGTAGGCCCACAGGGCGGCGATGTTGGATCCCCAGCCGGCGTAGTCGTACCGCCAGGTCTCGGCCTCTCCGCCGCCGGTCTCGTCCCATTCCACGACGGAGTCGACCAGATTCTTGTGGAACCACACCCAGTTACCGTTGTAGTACTGCGGCCAGCACGCCATCGTGTTGTCCTCGGTCGACGGGTAGGCCGGGTTGGACGCCGTCGCCGAACAGTTCGGCTGCTTATACCAGATGTCGGTGCGGCCACCGACCCCGTTGTCGATCGCCGTCACCCGCCAGTGCATCAACGGCACCGCACCGCCCGCATTGTCGCCCCAGGACACCCGGTTGTTCGTCTTCGACCCGCCGAAACTCACCACCGGGGCGACCACCTGGCCGCCGGTGACGCCGGGGCCGCTGGCCAGACCGGTACGGGTGATCGTGTCCAGCCACAACGACGGGGTGGTGTCATCGAGCGGATTGCCCGGGGTCCCGAACGGCGCCACATGGTCACCGTTGGGCGGATACGAGTACGTGAAATCGTATCTGTCGACCGGCGTGTACGCGTTGCTGGCCGAGTTCCACACCTCGGTGCGGGCCGATTCGAGCTTCAAAGGGGTCCAGAACGACGGCGAATAATGCGCACACTGGTTCGCCGGCTGCTTCTCGGCGCAGTACAGGTCCCACGGCGTGTCCGGCCAGTTCTTCACCTCGTTCTCACACACCAGGTCGTCGGGGCAGCGCACCGACGCGTCGAACGACACCCGCATCGGCGCCGGCGACGACCACTCCTGCCCGACCCGGGTGCCGTACTCCACCCGCTTCAACGTCGCGGCCAGCGCATACCACGAGTCGCCGTGGGTACCGGCCAGCCCGCCGTAGGAACCCACGTACGGCTCGTAGAAGTACGTCATCGAATTCCCACGCGGGTCGACGACGTAGTCCAGGTTCCACCGGTACGCCTCGTAACACCGGTTGTCATACAGCGACGAACTCCGGTAGCACGGCTCCCACGGATTGTTCGAATACACCGGCACGTACTGCGCCGACCACGTCCACTTCGACTCATCCAGCCGGTCCGAGCCCATGTTGTAGCCCCGGCCGAAGTAGTACTGCACCCCGTCCAGGTCAGTGACCCGCCAATGCTCACCCCGGGTCGTGTTGTTACCACCTACCG
>NZ_BOPG01000129.1 GCF_016863635.1 Virgisporangium aurantiacum
AGCCAGCCGAACACCTGCACCGACACCCGATACAGCAACCCGCACGAACACGAACCCGATCATCACCCACCCGGCCACCGGCCCAGCTCACACGCCGTGCGACGAGTTTTGGCACGGTACAAGGCGCCGGACATCCGCACGTCACAGCCGTCGAACCGCATATTCGAGCCCACAGGCCGCTTCCCACCGCGGCCGACGCCTGCGCGGCGACGTCGTGTGCGCCGTAAGTAAAGCCGACCGCGCCGACGGAGACAATTCACCGCCGTCGTGCGGCGGTCGCCGGCCCCAAGGTCGTCATCTTCGGCCTTGGCGCCACGCTCGGCCGGCCGGTCAAACCGGAAGATCATCGCGGGTGCGGCGGGTTCCGTTCATCGGTTTCCGTTTCGGGTGTCGACCCTAATGCCGTGGAGCCGTCAGGGTTGAGTCCGTGGCGTTGAAGATCCTGCGCCTCCTGAATTCGACCCCGTTGTGCCACGACCGTGACCAACCCCCACCAGGCACTGTCCTCGCCGCAGGCCACGGCCAGCCGAAAAACCTGCTCGGCCTCCTCCAGCCGGCCGTTTCTCTTGAAGAACATCGCCAACGCCATGTGCTTCTCCCGGCCTGCGGCAATCGCCTCCCTATGAACCTGCTCAGCGGCGTCCAGACGGTCCTCGCCCTCCAGCCGCCGGATCAGCTGGATGCGAGCCAGGCCGTCTCCGGCCGTTGTTCGCTGTCGCAGAATCGGCTCGATCTCCGCATCACGATCCTGAGCAGCGAGAAGCCTGGTGAGGGAGTCGACGCCGCCCAGCCGGTCGATGTGTTGGCGCCACAGGCGTTCCAGTTCCTCAGTCCGGCTTTGGTCTTGAAGCAGATCGGCTAACGGACTGATCGCGTCTCGATGTCCATCTGCCAGCCGGCGCCGCCACAGCGCCTCGACATCATCGACTCTGTCTCGTTCGTACAGGAACTCCGCGAGCTCGGCTGCCTGCATCTCGCCGGCGTTGACCAACTCCCGCAGAAGTGCTTCCGCCTCGGAGAGTCGCCGCTGATCGACCAGCAGCTGAACGAGAACTGATCTGCTCACCGGGAAGCCCGCGTCGGCGGCGTCCCGCCATGCCTGCTCCGCTTCAACCGGTCGGTCGAATTCACGCAGGAAGTCCACGAACTGCTCCCACGCCCTGGGTTCACGTGCGGTGATGCCGGCCCGCCACAGGCGTTCGATCTCCTCTTCCCGGTCCTGCCGCATCAGTAGGTCGGCCAGCCGGGAACGGGCTTCGGGGTCACCTTCCGCGATGCCCTCACGCCACAGCTGCTCGACGGAGTCCAACCGGCCGCGATCAGTCAATACTCGCGACAGGAGGTACCGGGCGGACGGGTCACCGTCGGCTATAGCCTGACGCAACACCTGTTCCGCCTCAACCGACAGCGGACCGTGGTGTCGCAGCACATGTGCGACGTGCGCCCCGGGCAGGCCCGCGTCCGCGGCCTCACGCAACAGTCGGTCGGCCTGCTCGGACTGGAGCCGTTCATCCAAACGGTCGACCAACTGGCCGAGGACGTAGGGCTCCCCGCGGACGCCTGCGAAGCGCAGGAGCTCATCGACGATCTCGGGCCACCCCATCGCGTCTAGATCCTCGACCAGATGGTGCAGATAGCCCAGCTCGCGCTCGAGAGCACCCCGCCACGAGGCCACCGCCTCGTCCTGGCGGTCCTGACGGAGAAGAAGGTAGCCCAGGGCCAAGAGGCTTTCCGCGGTATCAGAGGAGCGGTAGAGCCGCTCGGCGTACTGCAGCAGCATGCGTTTCTCGGCCGCCACGCCGAGCTCGAAAAGGTCGGCGTCCGTCGAGATATGAGTGCAGTAAGCCTCCCATGCCGATGCCGGGGGAACTGCAGCGGCTCTGGCCGCGCCAATGTGCTCAACGAGTGCATCAGCGACGCGGTAGCTGTCGGTCACGCCGAGCTCGGACCCGATCGGTTCAAGCATGGTCGCCGCGCCGTCCAACTCGGTCACGCCGTAGGCGAGTGCCACCGCCCACGCCTGCGCCGTCGCCCTCGGGCGTTCCTCCACGGTGAGGTAACCAGTGACCGCGTCCCGGAGAAGATCGAGAGACAACGGCGTCTGTGCCCCGAGCCGAGCAGCGTCAGCCGCCACTGTGACAAGGGTCTGGGATAAGGCGTCCGGCGCGTTCTGCCAGTGATCTATCAACGCGGGGACTGCGGCCAATGCCCGGAATATGCCATACCGTGAAGTCGCGGCCTTGGCCAGACGCCGGTCGGTCGTCGCCGCCACGGCAGCCCGGTCCGACTCGTCCGATGAGGGCATCTTGTCGACCCGGACGACTGTCGCCAGCTGCAGCACTTCACGATGATTTTCATACGGGTCGCGCGCCCAGTCCTCGGACGGACGAGTCCTGAACAGCCGATACGGGCCCGGCCACATCGTGCCGACGATCAGCACCGGATCATCGGCGAACAGCAGCGCCCGGACGATTCCTGCCGTCAGCCCGTTCCTCAGTACACGCGTGATCTCATCCAGCCACACGACGGTGTGACGGCCCGGGTCGGCCGCGACCGCCTCCAAGTCGGCATGACTGCGCGGGTTCGTCAACCACCAGTTCGGTACCTCCGCGAGCAGAGTCTCGAAAGCTGTTCTGGTTTTTCCGACCGACGAGTCACCGACGAGCAGCATGAAGCACTCACCACCGGCCTTGCCGCGGCGCAACGATCGTCTGATCTCGTCATCGACGTCTCTGCGGACATAGATTGGCAACTCACCCTCGCTGTCCGGCAGTCTGATCGACCGGTGCACCCCGAGCAGCAGAGGATCCCACTCGCGGACCCGGCGGGTGTGCCGAGGCCTGCCAGATCCGCTGTCGTTCACCCGCTCCCAGGCGTCGAGGTAGGGCGTCGCGGCATCACCCTCCCGGCGACACATGCGCAGGAACGCCTCCATCTGCTCCCGCGTCGGGACCTTCACACCCGTACAGATGTCGTTCACCGTGCTGCGGGCCATCAGCCCGGCGTCCGCAAACTTCTCCCTTTCTCTGTCGATCTTTGGATACTTCCAGCCCTCGGCCAGACGGAGGGCATCGAGACAGGCAGCCAGGTCGGACCTGGTCTCAACGTCAGCTGGGCCCACCGCACCCCTACAGTCACCTGCTCCGGAAATATCCGCAGCACCACCGGATCCCCGCCCGCGCACCTCGGGTCACACCACGTCTACCAGCAGCTTTAGCCAAATCTATCCGGACCAATCCGAGACGGTTCAGGAACATTGTCCACTCTGGTCGAGTGAAACGGTCAACACCGCCGGCCGGCGATACCTTCACCTAGAACGGAAATCACGTCATGATCCTGAGTAGCGTGCTGGAAATCGCGGCCGCAGGCCTGGTGGCGGCCGGTGGCGCTCTGACCTTCGCCGCAGCCGTCATCGACTACCACCGCCGCAAGGACAGCTGAGCACGTCATTCGGTCGAAGGTTCGGTCCGGTCTGGTACACGCAAGCCGGACCGAACGACCGACGAGACGGAAACGAGTGCGGACCGCCAGGCGAGGAGGGACGACGAGCCTCGCCACCGAGCCGCACCCACGGCAGCGAGTACTCACGGTCGCTGTGGTGGTGCGGCCCGCGCCGAAGAGACGCTAATGGGCCTGCAGAGGACCCGGATGACTCTCACGTTCGTCCGGCCACACACCACGCGGCCGGGACTCGTTGGTGGCGCGGGTGCCCGCCGGTGGAGACAGCGGGTCGGCTCGTACTGCTACACCGCCGTCGAGGTCCGCCACTTGCCGACGCGGGGTGTCGTACTTGCCGTCGTGGCGCGCCGTGATGCTATAGGCCCAGATCGTCGACAACGCCGACCGCACCGTCCTCGACCACACCGTCGAAGAAGGCAACCCGTCCGACGCACCCCAACTGGAACCGGCTATCGGCCGCATCCACCAACGCACCGACCGCGTCTCGCGCACCATCGCAGCCGATCGCGGCCACGGCGAAGCCCGCGTCGAGACCGGACTCCACGAACTGGGCGTCCGAACTTGCCGCGATCGGGTGTCGGTCGATGCTGTCTGGTCGCTTAGTCGGGTGACAACCGCCAGCCTGGATACCCCTCAGTCTGAATGCCAGAGCGGCGAGGAGAAGGGCACGGCCATGGCGGACACAGGTGTGATCTTCAAACGGTGCAGTTGCCGTGACGATGCTGGACGAAGGGTTGGAACGCTCGTGTTCCCGCCTGACCGAACGCGGGCACGGCAGCTGGTACTTTCACTGCTCCGCCACGAACCGGCTCGGCCGCCTGGAACGGGCCCGCCGGGGCGGCTACCCCTCGCAGGCCGCCGCCCGCCGGGCCCGGGATGAGTGGCTGGCCACCACCGGCGAGGACCGCACCGCCCGCTCTTGGACGGTGGAGCGGTGGCTGCGGTACTGGCTGGCCAGCCGCACCAGCATCCGGCCGACCACGAAGTTGCACTACACCCGCGACGTCGAACGCGTCCTCATCCCGCACCTCGGCCGGCTGTGCCTGGCCGACCTCGACGCCCGCCGGCTCCGCGCGGTCTTCACCGAGATCGCCCGGACGACGAACGCCAAGGGCCAGCCGCAGTCGGCGTCGGCGTCGGCGTCGGCGATGCAGCATCTGCGCACCACCCTGCGGGCCGCGCTCAACCTCGCCGTCCGTGAAGGCGTCATCGCAACGAATCCGGCCCGGCACATCGAAGTGCCGTCCTACCGCAAACCCCACGCGAAGGTATGGACCGACGGCCGCGTCGAGGAGTGGCAACGGACCGGCGAACGACCCCCGGTGGCGGTGTGGACCGCCGACCAGCTCGCCACCTTCCTCAACGCAGTCACCGACGACGCGTTGTTCGCCCTGTGGTGGCTCACCGCCCTACGCGGACTCCGTCGCGGTGAGGCCTGCGGACTGCGGTGGTCCGAGCTCGACCTGGATCACGGGGTGCTGTTCGTCGTCCGCAACCGGACCACGGCCGGCTACCAGGTGATCGAGGGTGAACCGAAGACCGCCGCCCTGGACCGGCGTACCGTGAAGGTGCTGCGGGAACACCGCCGCCGCCAGGCCCAGCACCGCGAACGACGCCTGGACGCCGGGAGGGTGTGGCATGACTCCGGGTACGTGTTCGTCGGCAAGGAAGGCAACCCGATCCACCCCAGCTACGCCAGCGGACGCTTCCGGCTCCTCGTCGCACGGGCCGGCGTCCCGCCGGTCCGGCTGCACGGCCTCCGGCACGGCGCCGCGTCTCTCGCCCACGAAGCCGGCGCGGAGCTCAAGACGCTGCAGGACCTGCTCGGGCACTCCAGCATCGTGATCACGGCCGACACCTACACAAGCGTGCTCCCGCTCGCTCAGCGCAGGTGCGCCGACGCCACCGCAAAACTCGTCCTCGCCGCCGACCGCCGCACCCGCGAAAAGAGCCGTGGCAACGGCCGCCGGAACCCGCGCGGCCAGCGGCCCGCGAAAGGTGTGCCGACCCCGGCGCGACCGGCCACCGGCAGGAAGCCGCAGGTCACACCCCCAACGACCAAGACGGCGTCGCGGAGCGTCACGACACCGCCGTGGCGCCCACGTGACACCCACCGTCCACACCGGACGGACACGAAGAAGCGGCCTCCCCGCGTTTCCGCAGCTCAACCGCCTCTTGACCTTGCGTGCCCGAAGAGACTCGAACTCCCAACCTTCTGATCCGTAGGCGATCCTGACGACCGAGCACGGTCGACGGCGGTCACCTCTCCGGCACGGCCCCGTACGGGACGGATCAGCCCGGCCTTCCTACCCATGCCGCGTGCCTGTCGGCGACATGCAGGCCATCGGACCGTCGCCCTTGCAGGATTCCAGTGCGCATCCGTCCCTCGATGACTTGCAGCCCGCGGTTCGCCGGATGAAGAAGGTCGCGGGAGATTATCATCGGCGGTACGAGCCACGTTCCCTTGACCTCCCATGCTTCCTGAATTCGTAGCGGGCGCTTGCTCAGCCAGCACACGTGGTTCGCCGCGACCTCCTCCAGGAATCCCCTGGTCGCTGGGACCGGTCGGAATCGACTCGAGTTCCGTGACGGGGACGTCTTCGAGCTTCCAGTGGATCCGTTCGAGGTCGAGGTCTTCGTAGTCCCTGAGGAACTCAAGGTGTCGGCCGTGGTCGTATAGCCACTGCCGCACCACGTCGTCGGGCCACCGCAGGTTCACGATCGCTTCGAGCCGCAGGAAGACCCGAAGGTCTTGATCCCTGTCGGCCGAGGGAAGGTTCTCCAGGAAGATCGGCACGCCGCCTCGTACTCGTGGTCATCACGTCGACATGACTGGCTCAACGAACGAAGCCGACTCGCGTGGGGCATGCATAGACGGGCTCGTCATCGGACGGGCCAACGCCCTCCGGGGAATGATGCGTGACCCTATGTGGCTGAAAGCTCGCTGGCGCGCCGTACCAACTCGGCATACGTCCACCCCACGTCGCCTACATGGTCATGGCCGTCGAACCAGCTGAGGTTTGCGACGCGTCGTCCGGTCATGAGCTGGAACTGTGCGTGCCAACCCCGATCCCGGGTGAGGAGCACCGGCTCGTCGACATCATGGAACTGGTCTGCCGTGATGTCGAGGATCAGCCCGTCCTGCTCGAGCCATGCATGCGTCTGGAACGGCTCGTCCCGCCGGCCCGACTGGTATTGCCAGTCGCCGAGTGCCGAGTCGGCGAGGAACTGGCCCAGCAGTTCGCATGCGTCTCCGCATGAGCCCTTCGGGAACTCGGCGAGACTGATCATCCGAAGGCCGCCTCGTTCCAGCCCGGCACGGAAGGCGGACGCTGCCGCATGCACGGCTGTTTCGTGATCATCGGTGAGCCCACGCGGATACATCGTTAGAGGTTATGCACGCGCGGTGAGGCGGACCCACTGTGGGCCGTCGAACGGAGCGACCGACGGCCGGCCAACCCGTGGCACGAATCTATCGACCCGGACGGTGTGGTCGGTACCGGTCGCGGTGGACCGCGCTGAGGTAGGGGCTCTTCGACGGCGCGGACCTGTATCTGGATCGCCGCGATGAGCACTGCGGTGGCGGCGGCACTGACCGCGTCGGGCACCATGAGCGTGATGCCGAGGCTGGTTACGGCCACTGCGGTAAGAGTCGGGTTGCGGACGACGGCGAACGGGCCGCCGGTGAGGAGCTCGGTGTGCTCGGCTGGGTCGGAAGGTACGCCCGGCATGACGCGACTCGACCCGAGACTCGCGGCGGCGCAGCCAGGTCACTCGGTCAACGTCACCCGAACAGGTCTCCTGACACCACTCCCGACCGTGGCGTCTCCGTCACGTGTCGACACCTTAACAGGGGGTTACCTCGCAGTATTGCCTGGATATACGGCCTCGCACGGCCGCCACGCTCCGCGCCCGAGCGGGCAGGCTCCCTCACCGTCTCTGCATCCCCGACTCCCTGATCGCTTCGTGCGAGAATCCCGTGGTCAAAGGAGGCGACTCGTGGTCGACGCTGCAGAGTTCGAGCCGGGGCACAGGATTCACATACCGGGTCGCAACCTGCCTGCATGGGTCACCGTAGATCTCGCCCAACGCGGGGCGGGCGGGGCCTGGACGCTTTACGTTGCGGATGACGCCGGCTCCCTCCACAAGGTGTCCCTCGACGCCGAACAGGCGGGTCAGGTCGTCCGCCTGATTGAGGACGGCCGCGCACCGTCGGCGCGCGTCCTGGCCGGCATGTGGACCCGCTGGATGGCGGCGGCTGCCACCAACGCCAAGACGACGCTGCTCGCCTCAAGTCCGCTGCGTCCCTACGCGCATCAGGCAAACGCGGTGTATGGGGCGATGCTGCCGCAGCCGTTCCTGCGGTTCTTGCTAGCCGATGAGCCCGGTACCGGCAAGACGATCATGGCAGGACTGTACTTGCGGGAGATGCAGCGACTGGGATTGATCCGCAGGGCCTTGATCGTCGTGCCGGCGAACCTGGCCAGCAAGTGGCAGGAGGACTTCGACCGGTTCTTCGGCGGCGGACTCCGTCGAATTACGGCGGACACGGTACGCGAGCATGCGCTCGATACTGGCCACGACCTGTGGGTCGTGTCGCTCGAGCTGGCGGCGACCAACGGTGCCGTGCAGGACGCCATTCGCCCAGATAAGGCTGGCTGGGACATCGTCGTGTTCGACGAGGCCCATCGCCTGACCCCGACGGCCACGTCCTTTCATCAGGTCGGACGCATGCTGGCGAAGAACACCCCTCGCGCGCTGCTGATGACCGCCACTCCACACCGTGGCTCGGAGTGGCTGTTCCGTCACCTGTTGCACCTGGTGGATCCCGTCATCTACCCCGACCCCGGCGAGAAGAGCGACGACGGTTTGCAGCCGTTGCGTCCGGGCCCTGTGCACTTTCTACGGAGGATGAAGGAAGACCTCGTCGACTATGACGGGGTGACCAGGCTGTTCAAGGGACGGACGGCAGCCAACTTCCGGGTGCCGCTCGGCTCCAAGGAATACTCGATCTACCGGCAGGCGCTGGATATGGTCGACCAGTTCTTCCCACCGACGGCTCGGACGTTGGCCCGCATGGTGTACGGCAAGCGTGCCGCCTCGACACTGTTCGCGCTCCGGGAAACACTGCGCCGCCGGACAGCGCACATGGGCGCGAAGACCGAGGCTGAGGCAGTCCTGGATGTCGAGCGGATCTTTGATGCCGACGACGAGGCGAAAGACGAGGCCAAGGTCGTCCATGCCGCATCGCAGGCGAGCCGAGCTGAACGCGCGGCGATCAGGGATCTGATCCAGCAGCTCGACACCATCTTGGCCGACGGCAGTTACGAACCGTCGAAATGGCGTGACCTGACGCGCCTGTGCCTCACCGCGAACGGGATCGTCGCGGGCAGCGGTGAGCAGGCGGTCGTCTTCACCGAGTACGCGGATTCCGCCGATTGGATCGTGCAGCGGCTCAACGCAGCCGGCTACACCGCCCGAATGTACTCGGGACGCCAGGCGCCGGCGGATCGTGATGCGGTACGAGCCGCATTCATGCGCCGAGAATTCCAGGTCATCGTCACCACCGACGCCGGGAACGAGGGCATCGACCTGCAAGCCGCGCATGTGCTCGTGAACTACGACCTGCCGTGGTCGCTGGTCCGCCTGGAGCAGCGCATGGGCCGGATCCACCGGGTTGGGCAACTGCGTGACGTTCTCCTGTACAACCTCATCGCGGCCGACACGCGCGAGGGCGACGTACTGCATACGCTGTTGGAGCGGTTCGTATCCGCCGCCAACGAACTTGGCGGGCAAATCTTCGACAGCCTTTCCACCGTCGCGGAGATGACCGGGGTCCGGTACGAACAGTGGCTCACCGATCTCTACGGTGATGATGAGGCCAAGAAGGCCGCCGCCGACGCCGCCGTACGTAAGGTGCACGCCGCCGACCTCAAGCGGGCGGCACGGACAGCCCGCGCGCAAGAGGCCGCGCTCGCCAGCCAGGTCGACGCCATGGCGGCACTCACCCTGCTGCAACGGGACCTGCTGGATCGCATCAATCCGGCGATCGTCGAGTCATACCTCAACCGTCTCGACCAGGCTCGACTGCTTCGAGTGCAGCGCACTGCCGCAGGTGAAGGCATCCTGCTCTTGTCCTCCGACAGCCCTCTACCGCACGGCCTCGGAGGCAGTGCATATGTGCTCGTCGCCACCAGCGGGGAGGCTCTGCGGGACCACAGCATCAGCGTCGACACGTCCAACGTGCTTGCCCTAGGCCCAGGCGATGCGGCGTTCACCGACCTCATCACCCTCGCCGACGACGCACTCGCCGCCGACATGTACCGCAGTGGCGCAGCAGACGACCCCACCAGTCTCAGCGGCTACGAATTGCATGCCTTCGAAGCCACCCTGACCGAGGCCGGTGGCAAACGCCATACCGCCTGGGCTGCCCTGATCCGCGTCGACGACAACGGTCAGGCGTATCCGATCCGGTGGGAGACCCTCGCCAACCTGGTGCCCAGCATATCGGCTGGGACGGCACCACATCCTGCGCGGATCGATACCGCGCGAATGGCCGCAGCGACCCTCGCCGCGAAGACCCGCGACGAGCACCAGCGGGTGCGCAGCGACTGGTTCGCCCAGGCTCGCCACGATCTGCAGAACCTTCCCGTCGACCTCACCGTGGGAATTGCGGACAAACAGGAACGGGTCGCGACCCGCCGCCGACTGGAGGAGCGTGCGGCAGAGCGCCTGGCGGAACTGGAAGCGCTCAGCAAGGTTGCGCTCAGCGAACCGAAACTGGTAGCGCGAATCCGAGTGCATCCTACGGCCGCGCCGAGGACGGCAGAGGAAACCGATTCAGAGACCGTGGCGATGCTGCATGTCCTTCGCCTGCTCCAGGAAGACGGATGGCGTGTCGCCGACGTGCACTCAGACAACCGCGGCTACGACCTGCACGCCATCCGCGGGCGGGACCAGCGCTTGGTTGAGGTCAAGGGGGTGTGGCGCTCCGCAGCGAGCAATGGCATCCGCATGACGGGCAACGAGGTCCTCATCGCCACCCAGCACCGCACCGACTACTGGCTTTATGTTGTGGATCAGTGCCACGACAGCCGCGGCACGCTCTTCGGTACCTACCGCGACCCTGTCACGATCTTCGCCGACGAGATCCGCAACGATGCAGTCTTCCGCGTCCCCGGCAGCACTCTGAGCAAGTACCGCACCGCCCCGCAGCAGGAGAACCACTGATGACCCGAATGATCGAACGTTGGTTCCCGTGCGCCGAGGTCTCCGACAACAGCGCCAACGGATGGGGCTCCGGCAACACCGAGTCCAGCCTGTGGGTTTGGTTCGCCAAACGGCCCGTCGCACAGTCGAAGGCCGCAGTCCTCACGAGCCTGCTGCCGTGGCCGGCCGACGAGAAGGACCAGCGCCGTCTGCAGACCCTGGTCCGCACCGCAATGAGCGGCTACAAGAAGGCCCAGGACGAGATCGAACAGATTCTGATCGACACCTACGGACGCCGGCCCCGGGTTCTTGATCCATTCTCTGGACGTGCCATGATTCCGCTGGAAGCAGGCAGGCTAGGTGCGAACGCATTCGGTGTCGACTACTCGCCGTTCGCCACGCTCGGCGGCGCGCTGCTGGCGGACTTGCTGTACCGGGACTGGTCGATGGAGCAGCCACTGCCCTTCGCACACAAGACTGTCGGAGGTATCCGCCTGCTCGATGACGCGGAGAGCTTCCTTGACGAGGTCGGTGACCGCTTCGCCGGCTCGATGGCCGAGTTCTACCCCAAGCATCGCGGTCGCTTCCCCTGGGGTTATCTGTGGGCCTCCTCACTGCCCTGCCAGGAGTGCGGTAACCGGTTCCCCCTCGTCGGAGAACTACATCTTCGCCTGCCACGGCCGAAGAAGGACGACCTGGGACAGAGCTTCTACCTCGACGCGGACAGTAAGACTGGCAAGGTGACAGCCGTCGTCCACGGGGGCCCGCCAAAAGGGACGCCAACACGAGTCCTGGCGGGCAAGAGCAAGTACGCCTCCGATGGACGCGTGGCGGTTTGCCCCTTCTGCGCACATGTGCACACGAAGGATACCCACACTCGGCTGAGCCTCGACGGAGAGCGACGCGACATGCTGCTCGTCGCCGCCGACATCGCCGATGACGAGACCAAAGTCTTTCGCGAGCCGACCGATGCCGAGTTCGCCGCCGCCGAACGGGCACGCAAGGCCCTCGCCGAGGAGCCGCCGTTCGGTCTACTTCCGGCCAGGCCCGACGAACGCATTCCGGACGGAAACAGCCGCACAATCCAATCCGTCAACTATGGCGACAAGGTATACGGCGACCTGTTCGAGGATCGTCAGACACTGGGACTCATCCGCCTCGCCCGGGCGATCAACGAATGCTCCCAGCGCTGTCTCGAAGCCGGTTTGAGCTCGGACTACGTGCGTACCCTAGCCAGTTTCGCCACTGCGGCGATGATGCGGAAGCTGCGCAGGTCTTCACGAGGTGCTCGTCTGCAGAAGGCTGGGCGCTGCCAGATTGGCGACATCTTCGTCAACCAGTCCGCCGTCTCGTTCTCCTACGACTGGTTTGAAGGTGGGCTCTCGAACGGGCCGGGCTCGTGGCAGTCCTTGGCATCTCAGACGCTCACTACGATGCGGAACGTCCTGCTTCGGGCCAGCAGCATCCCAGCCACCATCGAACGTGGCGACGCCACCGGCGTCCGCTTCCGGACCGCGTCCATGGACGCTGTTGTGACCGATCCTCCCTACGACGACATGATCGACTACAGCGACTCCAGCGACATGTTCTTCGTCTGGGCGAAACGAGCTATGCAGGTCGCGGATCCTTCGCTGGCGATTACCGCGCACCCGGACGGAGTCCAGGAGAAGGTTTCGGAAATCATCGTCAAGCGGGGTGGCGGCCCGGCCAACGATCACCGCACCACCGGTCACTACGACCGCATGATCGCCCGAGCCTTCGCCGAAGCGCGTCGGGTCGTCGCCCATGACGGGGTCGTCACCATCGTCTTCGGGCACGGCGACCCAGAGGTCTGGCATCGCCTGTTGCAGGCCATCACTGCCGCCGATCTGGTGATGTCCGCTTCCTGGCCGGCGAAGACTGAGGCTGGCGGCGCGGCAGCTGGATCGGCGAACATCGTCACCACGTTGACGATGGCCTGCCGTCCAGCAGCATCGAACCGCAAGGACGGTCGGGCTGCAGCCGTCGAGATGCAGATCCGTGAGGAAATCGCCCGACGTGTCCGCGACTGGGAGCGCGCGGGCCTCGCACCGACGGACATGCTCATGGCCTCGGCAGGCCCGGCCATGGAGATCGTCGGCCGCTATGCCCAGATTCTCGACAGCCGCGCCGAGGCTGTCGAGATCGACCGGTACCTCGTGCTCGCTCGTCGGGCCGTCCAGGATGCCATGGCAGTAGACGTCGACAGGCACCCGCTGCAGGCGTTCGACCCGCGCACCCGCTTCGCGCTGTGGTGGGTCCGGCTCTTCGGGCGTCAGCTGGTCGCCAAGTCCGAACTGCGCTGGCAGGTCCTTGCTGCCGATCTCGCCATGAGCGACGTCAAGGATCTCGTTCCCAGCGCGAGCGACGGTTGCCAGTTCGTGTCGTCGGCGCGGTTCAAGGCCACCATTACCAGCGACTCTCCGGTCATCGACGTTGTGCTGGCGATGGGAAGGGCACAACGCGACGGGCTTGGCGCCGTCGGCGAGGTCCTGTCCTGGTCGGGGCGCGACAGCGAGGATCCGTACCTGTGGGCGGCGATGAAGTTCCTGGTGGACCGGCTTCCGGAACGAGACGCGGATGCGATCGGATGGACCCGGATCCTGCGCAATCAGTCGGGCGTATCCAGCGCGGCGAAGTCCGCCAACGCGGTGCAGGCGACACACGACGCTCAGCAACCACTATTCTGACCGGACTCGCGGAAGCCACCGACATAGAGTCGGGGCGTCCCAAGGTTGCATGCGCGCGAGGTGAAGGGACGACGATGAGCGGCGCCAGGACGACCCCGTGGTGGGACGCGATCCGCATCCGGCCAGAGATCATCAACGCTGCTGGGCAGATCGACGACGTTCAGATGTCGCTGTACAAGGCCGTGTACGCGACAGGCGCATTGCGGCCAGCCTACGCTGACGCGACCTACTACGCGGAGATCACCTATCCCACGGATCTGCTCGTGGGCCTGCTCGCTGAAATCGCCGTGCGTCTTGGCGGTGGCGCTGACTACAGCAAGGCTCGCGCGCTCACCCGTCTCGACCAGGGCATGGGTGGCGGTAAGTCCCACGCCTGCATCGGCTGCTGGCAGCTCGCGAGCCACCCCGCGGCGCTGGCCCAGACAGACTTGGGCAGGGCGGTCTTCGCCCGCGCAGGTGCCACCCTCGGTCGCAATTTGCCGCCTGACCTCAACAACCCACACGTCGTGGTCCTGCCATGCGACAACATGACCCCCGGCGCCCCCGTCAAAGAGATCGACGGGCCCGCGCACAACCTGTACGAACGGTTCCTATGGCGGCTGTTCTCGAAGGACTATACCCTCTTCGAACGCTACGCTCCGTACTTCAACGACAAGAGCAAGATCGTTGAAGCGCTGCGCGCGCTCAACCGGCCTGTCCTCATCATCGTCGACGAGATCATGGACTACGTCGGGAACGGCCTCGACGGCGCAGGCAAGCCTGAACTCGTCGCCCAGGACATGGCGTTCCTACGGGCCCTGCTCGATGCGGTCAACGACGTACCGAATGTAGCCATGCTCGTCGTCATGATCGGGTCTGACACCATCGCGCTCGGTAACGAGTCAGCGCGGGAACGGCGTACCGACCTCCACGACCTGCTAGAACGCAACGGCCTGCCAGCCACTGTGACGGCAAACGCCGACTTCGCCGACATCCTCCGGCGGCGGCTGTTCGACCAAGCGCCACCAGACGAGATCGTCGCTGCAGCTGCGCACGCATTTAAGGGCATCCACACCGACAAACCCTGGACCAAGAACGTCTGGGACAACATCCCTGGCACCTGGCGTGGCGACTTCTTGTCCGAGGTCCGCCGTACCTACCCGTTCCACCCGATGCTGATGCACCTGGCCGAACGTGAGTGGGCCACCGTGACCGGCTTCCAGAAGGTTCGATCCACAATCCGCATCTTCGCGGCATCGGTCTATGCGCTGCAACAGCGCGGCAAGAGCGGCGCCTGGGCGCCCACCCTCATCGGGCCAGGCGATCTGCCGCTGTCGAACAACAACGTCCGCGAGGCGATCCTCGGTTCTGGCCTCGTCGGTGACCAGCGCACGGTCGCGAACTTCCGCGCACTGGCCGAGAACGAGATCGTCAATCAGAGTGACGATGGCGGTGCCGCCCGCAGGCTCGACCTGCAACGCGAGCCCGTCCCATGGTCGGCCACCAACCCCCGAGCTGCTGAACGGGGTGCCACCTTCATCTTCCTGACCAGCATCGTCGGCTCCCGCCCGGGGGGACGGCGCGGCGCCTCCGCCCCAGAGGTGAAGGCAGCGCTCGCTGCGCCGGACTCCGACTTCACGCTCACCGACGCCGACGGCGTTGTCGCCGACCTGGTCAACCAGGACAAAGGCATGAGTGCGGTCGAAGCGATTGCCGGGCAGGGCAACAACAAACCGGCGCGGTACTACCTCTCAACCAAGCTGACGTACCGCACACTGGTCAACTCGCTCCGCAAGACCATTACCGACGATGAACGCGATCAGATCATCGTCGAGTTCGCGCAACGACTGGCTAACACAGGCCCATTCAAGGTCAAGCGGTTCATCGCCGCGGACGTCGCTCGGACTCCGACCGAGGTGCTGGCGACCGCCGGGCTCGATGACGCACGCATCACCCGGCTGTTCATCCTCGACCCGGCCCAGTTCTCCCTGCGTAACGGGATCGAACAGCAAACTATCGACGCACTGCGGGTCGCAGTCGGCCTCGGAGAAGGCACCTCACGATTGCCTGTCGAGTGGGCCTCCTCCGCCGTGTTCGCTGTCGCAAACACGCAACGTCGGGGCCGCGCGCGCGCCCTCGCCGTGGAGTATCTGGCCCGCCAGCGAGCCCTCAACGCGCCCGAAGTACAAGCCGACGCCGATTTGACCATCACCGGCACCAAAGAAATGACGGCTGCCAAAATCGAGCTGGAAAAGGCGGTCAAGCGCGCATACCAGCATGTCGCTTACCTGGCACAGCCCAACCCTGAAGCGGACAGGGCTCTTGACCAGATCACCTTCGAGGACGAGAACCAAAGCGCCCTGGATGGCACTCAGGTATGGAAGGCCCTCGCCGACAAGGAAAAGGTCTTTGACGCCGGCCAGTTCACCGCTCGGGTGCTGCTGTATCAGCTCCGCGAACAGGACTATGGACGCCCACTGTCCGAAATTCGCGACGCGTTCTGGAACACCCCAAGGCTTCCGTTGCTGTACACAGGCGAGTCTGATCTACAAGAGGCGATCTACACCGCAGTCGTATCAGACGAGCTCGCGATCGTGGACGGGTCGAACCAGCCGGTCGCGGTCACCGATTCGAGCCAGGTCAACCTGGCCTCGGTCGGGCTTCGCCTCGCACGCCCGCGCGCCCGCGAAGATGCCGACACCAACGGAACCTCAGGATCCTCAACCCAGCAGCCTGACGGCACCAAAAAGAGCTCCACGGACTCAGGGGAGCCAGGAAGCAGCGACGGCACCGAGGATCCCACCAACCCCCCAGCTGCCGAAAAATTCGTCACATTCCCGTTGATGGGCAATCTCTTTCAGCAACCCGGCAAGAGCGAAGGAATGGCGCAAGTATTCCGCACCCTCTACTCGATGTTGGACGAGGGCAATGTTTCGTATCTGCAAGGCACCCTACAACTCGTCGTGGATGCCTCCACAGCCGACAAGTTGGCCGAGCAGGTACGAGCCCTTGGCCTCGGTGTAACAGTGAGAGACCAGTAGTCGCAACGACGCATGGCTGGCGCTAGCGCCACGCCATTACGTCAGCGGTCTAATCGGCGTGCCAGCACCGAGCAATCGCATCGCGCCACTACCTTCGAATGCAGCCTTCCGTTCTACAGCTCACGCGGCCAGCCGGCCCCGGGAGAGCCACAGCGCGGCGGGGCTTCGGTGATCTGCGACGCCCTGCAGCGTTGTCGTCACCCACAACTCGCCGCGTCAGGCGGTCGTCTCGATATGCACAGCGGCCATCTGTTCAATCAGTTCATACAGGGACTCAAGTGTGGCTTTGATATCGGCAAGCCGCACCGTCGGCTGAAGTTGCAGGCGTGCACCGAACATGCATGCCTTGGACTGCTTCGCTTGTGCCTCACCGAATCCGATGCCGAGGAACGGTGGACCGCCCTTGGCGACCATCGTCTTGTACGCCTGGCGGTCGTGGGCTGCCTTCGGTTGTGCACGGTTGCGTACCCAGTCCGATCGGGCGTCGCGCATCGTCGGCCACACCGCGAGCAGGTAGTCCCAGTCGAAGCCGGCGGACGTCTGCACGCCGTCCTGCCGTAGACACACTTTGATCGACGGACCCAGCGGCTGCTGCCCGCCTGGCAGGGCGAGCTTCGGGAAGTCTCGGACCGGCAGGTTCTCCTCGACCTCGACGAGGATCTGGTAGCCGGGCACGGCCGCGTCCGCGAACAGTCGTACCACCCAGCTCACCCCCGCGGTCGACGGGACGAGGTCGTGGTCGATGGGCACCGGCGGGTTGAGCTGGCCGTGCAGCCAGGACATCCGTGCCCGCATCGCCACCACGAAGTCCTCGCCCGGGGTGAGCGCATTCCACACGGTGTCCGCGCCGACCTTCGGCAGTGAGGCATCCAGATGCGCCAGCCACGCCGTGGCGGTCGTCGACACCCAGGCGTTCGCGCTTGTCGTGTGCGCCTTCAGCAGGTATTCCCAGGTGAGTCCACACCACGGCGGCTGTGCCGCGACGTCGATGACGAGCCGCTCGGGATACACCACGACGTAGCGGTCGGCGTCGGGTACCGCAGCCAGGTACCCGTTCAGTTGGGCAGGGCCCAGGCCGGCCAGGACCTTGACCTCGATGAGGGCGAGCCGCCGGCCGTCGAGTTCGAGGATCAGATCCGGCTGATGCTTCGCGCCGATCGTCACCTCACGCCGCACTCGCAGGTCCTCCGGCCGTCGCACGCTGAGGTCGAGCAACTCGCACAGCGGCAGCGGGTCCGTCGCGATCAGCGTCGCGAGCATGTCCGACCAGCGGATCTCCGATCCGAGTGGCAACGCGAACTGCAAGGCCGGCAGCGACACAGCAGCTACGATCGCCACCGTCCCGCCGTCCGTCAAGCGTGTTCCACCCGCCCAGCGCCCTGGGCGGCATCTGTCATCTCGCACGGGCACGACAAGACCGATCCGGCGAATCATCGCGGTCGGTGTAACAACGCACCGACCGCGACTGCTCACATGGCCAGCTTGGCCAAGGGCGCCACGAGTGGTCGTGGGTCATCGCCGAACAGCAAGGCGACGGTCTTGTGGCGGGCGCGGGTGAGGACCACATACAGCAGCCGGGACCCGGTCTCGAAGGGCTCGTGGCGTTCCGGTCCGTAGAAGTCGTTGCTGCGCAGCACAACGACGGTGGCGTCCGCCTCGCGTCCCTTCGTCTGGTAGAGGCCCATGAGCTGGACCGGGGTGGCCGGCTCGCCCGTGGCGTAGGTCAGCAGGTCGGCGCGGTAGGCGCCGATGGCCGCGTCGAGGGCTTCCAGGGCGTCAGCCGGGTCGGCGTGTCGACGGAGCTGGCGGACGACCTGGGGCTGCAGGAGCTGGGCCGCATGCTGCCAGTGGCGCTCGCCCCGGGGCAGGCCGAGTTGTGCGTGGGCGTCGGCCGCGAGGGCCACCGCGGCGGCCGGGTCGGCGGCCTGCAGGGCAGCGTGCAGCTTGTCGAGACGCCGATCGAGTGCGGCTGGCCTCGCGACCTTGCCGAGCAGCATCCACGCAAGGTTGGGGACCTGCTTGCCGCGGACCGAGCTGGTGACGAAGACGGCAAGCCGTTGCAGGACCGCTCTCCACGTCGCGACGCCGCCAGCGAACCGGATCATCGCGTGCTGCGCGTCGATGCTGGAGCTGAGGCATTCCGGCAGGCCGATGACCTCGTGTGCGATGTCGAGGTGGGTGAGCTGGTCGGACAGGGCGGTGGTGGCGTCGATGTGGTGGCTGAACACCCCGACGGTGTGCCCCTCGACGCGGAGGTCTTGGACGACGGCGGCGACGATGTCGGCTTCCTGGTCGGTGGGCAGGCCGGCCTGGATGTGGAGCCGTCCGCTGTCCAGGGCCGCGGTGACGGCCGCGTGGTCGAACTCTCGGCGGCGGATGGCAGCCGCGGCCGCGGGCAGGACGTTGCTGGGGTCGCGGTGCGACACGTCGGGTAGGTCGATCCGGCGTGCGCCGGGCAGGTCGAGGGCGGTGTCGAGCCGCTCGGGGCCGACTCCGACGGCGCCGGGCAGGTCGCTGTAGATGCACTGGTTCGGGTCGCCGAGCAGCAGCAGCCGTGCGTCGCCGCGGACGGTGGTCAGCAGTTCGAACTGGCGGTCGTCGGTGTCCTGGAACTCGTCGCAGACGATCATCGTCCAGCGTGCCCGCAGGTGTTCCAGCACGGCAGGCACCTTAAGAAGGTCGAGCGCGCGGGGCAGCATGTCCTGGTAGCGGATGGTGTCGGGAACCCGGAAGAGCTTGGCTTCGGTCTCGCTGAGCATCGCGGGCTCGGCGCCGCCGATCGCGCCGCCCCACCGGGTCAGCAGCCGCCAGGCGAAGGCGTGGAAGGTGGTGATCTCCACCTGTGGGAGGTAGGGGCCGAGGACGTCGGCCGTCCGGTCGAGAATCTGCGCGACTGACGATCGAGAAAAGGACAGGAACAGTGCCCGGGCGGTCGGCGGCCGGGTCCGGCGGCCCGGCTCGGCCTTCTCGGCGCGGCGTTGGTCGGCGCGCTCGAGATGTGCGCGCACGGCCGCTGCCGCGGTGGTGGTCTTGCCGGTGCCGGCGCCGCCACACACCAGCAGCACCGAGTCGTCGGCGTCGATGACCTGCCGCTGGGTCTTGTCCGGCTGGTAGGTCATGGCAGTTCGATCTCCACCAGCACGTCCGCCCCGGGTGGGCTGCACAATGTGTCGAGGACCTTCTTGGCCAGCGGCATCCTGATGCCCGGCGGCAACGCCTCGACGAACGGTTGGTGCAGGCCGCCCTTCTGCTTCAACACCTTGACGATCTTGCCTTCGAGGTCCTTGTCGTCGATGGCGGCGACGTCGATGCCGGTCAGGCCATGCTCGGCGACCAGCCGGCGGAGGGCGGTCCGGAGGCGGGTGGCGTCGACGCCGTGGGTCAGTGCCCGCTCGACCGAACTACGCTCGGGTAGCTGAACAACCTGTTCGACGATGCTGGTGAGCTCGGTGATGAGGGCCGCGTCGGCGCCGGGCTTGTCGTTGTCGAGGACCACCCGCACGTGGAAGCCGAGGTCGCGGGCAAGGCGGGCGAGCTTCGGAAGCTCGTCCTTCCCGCCGTCGCCGTTGGCCGGGGCGACCATCCGCACGCCGTGTGCCGAGGGTGGCGCCACGCCGCGTTGGCGCAGGCGCCGGTCCGCGATCGCGGTGTAGCCCTCCAGATCGTGTGGGCCTTCCAGCAGCGCGACGGTCCGGGCGGTCATCGCCGGCAGCAGCAGCGGGTGCAGGTACCGCCGGGCGGCGCGCTCCTTGCGGCCGGTCGTCGTCGCCAGCTGATGCGCCCGCCGGTCACCGTGGCTGCGGGTCAGGCGGACCATTTCCTCGGCGGCGAAGGCCCTGACCGCGTCCGGGCGGCGGGTCGACAGCCAGACCTGACCGCTGTTGCGCCGCAGGAGCGCGGCGAGGTACTCCGCCGACGCGGCGTCGAGATCGTCGCCGAAGTCGTCGGCGAGCACGATCGCGCCGGGCGCCGACGCGGACACCACCGCCTCGGCGGCGGCCAGGACGCCCGTCGTGGTGGAGCCGTGTGCGGTCAGCGGCAGCGGGCCGGCGCCATCGAGCGCGATGGTGGGCTGCAGGGCGCGCAGGATCGCCGAGACGGAACCGTCGTCGGCGGCGAACCCGATGTCGGCGGCGGGTGCGCTGCCGGTCATCTCCAGCAGCCGGGCGGCTCCGGAGTCGAGGACCTCGTCGATGGTCTTGCGGATGCTGGTGCTGCTGGTCAGCCGGTCTGTCGCGGAGGTCATGTCGGCGTTCAGGTCCGCCAGTGCCGCCAGCAGGTCCGCCTCGTCGGCGTCGGCGACGAGGTGACGGAACGTCCCGTCCGGGCGCAGCTGCAGTGGCGCCCGCCGGTCCAGGATGATCGCGGCGACGAGCTCGCGCTCGGCACGTGGCGCGCGCTGCCCGGTCTTCGGGTATTCCACCCAGTGCTCGGCGGTCTCGCTGGCCGGGTCGAACCGCAGCCGGTAGCACAGCCGCAGCCCCATCACCGCCTCGGCGGCCCGGTCCTCGGCGGCCGGTAGGCCGGTGTCCGGATCGATCACCTCCAGCCGGTCGTCGAGATCCTGCGCCACGGCATCGTCCAGGCCGACGACGGTGACCTCGACCTCGGTGAGCTCGTCGGCGCCGTCCTCGCCCACGGCCGGGACCGGCCGGTAGACATCCAGCAGGTGCGGGCGGCCGTTGGTGCTGCGCGGATCGAGCACCCTGCGCAGGCCGGTGATCAGGTCGGTGCGACCGGCTCGCGGCTCACCGACCACCACCACGTGCTCGCCCGCAAACAGCTCCAGATCGGCGAAGCCGCGGAAGCGCCGCATACGAACCCTGATCGCGCGCACGGCTCGGTCCACCTCTCATTCTGATCACCTGGTTGGAGCGGCCCCGCGATCTCTCGCGGTCCGGCCGACGTTCGTCGGGCGCTCGACAGGGCGTACGCATTGGTCCGCCCGGGAGGCCCCGTCCATCTTGCCGCACCGTCGGCGCGGACGCCGCCGACTTTCGCCCGCGGCGAGCCGGACGACCGCTGCCCGCCTGCGCGGTGGCGGCGAGCATCGACGGAACGGGCCATCCGGATGCTTGGGGCGCTGAATCTCGTAGCGAGCGTCCACAACCGCCACGCCCAGCCCGGCCGTGCGCGCCGAGCGGCGCCATGCTGCAGGGCATGTCGACTGGGCGCTACCGGAAAGGCACCAGCGACACGCGGGTCTTCGGTGCCACCGAGAACCCAGCGGAAGTCCGACCGCAGCGCCGGCGATCCGGCGGCGACGCAGAGTCGCCGGGCCGACCGGTGCGGCGGGTGCCGACCATGCACGGCACTGACTGCTCGCGCCCGCGGCGCCCAAGGCGCTGCCTCTCCCCAGACCGCGGGAACGATGCCCGGTATGCCAGACTCATCCAGGTTCTCGGGGTGGGAGGGCTTGTGTGGAGTGAATGTGACCTGCCCGCACCGGGTGGTGACCTGCCCGGCGGCCTGGTGTTCAAGGCGGCTGACGAGGTGGCGCCGAGCGGTGCGCGCCGACGGCTGCTGTGGCTTGCCGACCCGGACGGCGGGTGCGTCAGCCACTTGTGGTTTTTCCGTGCGGTGTACGCGGATGCGCCGATGCGGCCCGGGTACGTGCACGACATGGTGACCGCGGCGGACCTGCGCAACCAGGGGCTGCTGCGCCTGCTGGTCGGCTGGGCCCGCGCCCTCCAGCCCTGCGGCAGCCCGCTGTACTGCGACGACCGCGGCCTGACCACCGACGGTGGGCGCGTCGCGGTGCGGTTGGGCCTGATCGCCGCCGGCGAGTACCGCGCCGACCGGGCCGACCGCCCCAGCTACCGGCAGCTGCGCGGCTGCGACCACCTGCCGCATCCCGTACACGGGCTCGCACCATCCGCGTGACGGCGTCTGCGGGCCGCGATCCGCCATCCGCCTCGACCCGCCGGGCCGGGCGGGTGCCGTCCGCCGGAACGGTCATACCTGTGACCGATGATGGTGCGATGGCGTATGACCTGAGCCGGCTCGACGAGCGGCGCTTCGAAGACCTCTGCCGGGCCCTGGCAGTGCACGCGCTTGGAGCGGGGCTACAGGTCTTCGGCGCCGGCCCGGACGGCGGGCGGGAAGCGGCCTTCGACGGCCCGGTGCCGTACCCGACCACCGCCGACGGCTGGAACGGCTACGGCGTGGTGCAGGCCAAGTGCCGCCAGCACAGCCACGGAAAGGACGACGCGCAGTGGCTGCACCGCACGATCGTGCGGGAGCTGGACCAGTGGGACGACCCGAACCGCAAACGGGTCAGCGACGGCCGCCGACCCGAGTATCTGATCATCGCCACGAACGTGCGGTTGACCAGCGTGGCCCGCCGCGGTGGCATCGACCGGATCCGCACCCTGCTCGCTGGCTACGCCGACCGGCTCAGCCTGAAAGGCTGGGACCTGTGGGACGCCAACAAGCTGTCCGCCTACCTCGACGCCTATCCCAACGTCGCCCGCCGATTCGCCGAGTTCCTCACCTCCGGCCAGGTCCTCACCAAGGCTTTGGACACAATCGACGATGTGCGGACCGCGCTCACCGCCGGCACGTTCACAGTCGGGCAGGGCCAACCCGGATGCCGGCGGGCGTTCGACAAGGCGTACCAGGCGGCTGGTGGCGCGGCCGGACTGGGCGAGTTCTGTAGCGAGGTGTACGACGACGGGCCCGGATGGGTGCAGCACCTCACCGGCCCGCACGGCGATCCGCCCGGCGCGGCCGTATCCGGAGAGGCGGTGGTCTGCGCCGGGTTCGGCCAGCCGGCGGTCGTGGTCACCGCCGAGCTGTGGGACGCCATCCGCGCGGCCGGCGGACGGGACCAGCTGACCGCGGTGGGTTACCCGGTCGTCACCGCCGACACGCCACCGCTGCTGTCCACCGACGAGTCGGAGATCCTCCTCGACGGCGGCGACTGGAACGCCGGCCGTCTGGTCCGCGAGCAGAGCGGCACCTGGCGATGGAAGGAGCAGGTGGCCTTCAGTTTCGAGGTCGGCACCCGCGACTGGCACACCGCCGGCGAGCCGATGGACCTGCGGCTGCGGTGCACGGCCACGATGCGCTGGGCCGACATCGACGGCCTCTCGATCGACGGTACGGGACGGCGGCGGGTGGTCGCCGCCCTGCGCGCCGGGCCGCTGGACGGGGTCGCCCGAGCACTGGCCGCCAGGTTCGCACTCGATCCGACGACCGGCTGGGAACGCACCCCCAACGGTGAGGGCTACAACGACCGCCGCTTCGCCAGCTACCGCTTGACGTTCCCCGGCGTCCAGGGCCGTCCGGCGCTCGGGCTCTGGGCCAGGTTCCAACTGCCCGACGGGCTACGCGACACGATCGTGAGCATGGCCGACCTGCGCGTCGACTTCTCCGCCCTACCCGGGTACGTCGCCGAACCCGGCGAACCGCCTGTCGAACCGGGCCACCGGCTCGACCCCGCAGTCCTGCACCGCTGCCTGGTCGCCGCGTGGCTGACCGCGACCCAGGCCATGCCATTGGCCGCCACGGCGCAACCGTCCGCCGCCGCGGCCGCCGGCCCGAGCCGCGTCGAGGTCCACCTGTCCACGGAGCGGCCGTGGGCGTCACATCCGGGCGGGCGGGTCGTCGGCGTGCTCGACCTGCTCGACCTTGCCGACTGGGGTCACCCGCCGGAGCAGCCCAGGCCGTGGATGTCCGCCACCGTCACGACGCCGATGGACCTGACCGACGTCGAGGTCGACGACCTGGTCGAGCAGACGCTTCGCTACCTGGCGTCAGGGTTCGGTTTCCTCGACTCCGACGAAGACGACTGAGGCTCCCAACCCTGATCCACATCCGGGACGGGCCGGAGGAAGCCTCCTGTGGCCCGAGGCGTCGATCCGCCTACCACCCGTGGGCGGCTCAAGGCGGGCGGCAGCAGATCCACGTCCCGTACCGGTCTGGTGGGTCGGTGATCGTTGCCGAGCCATGACCGGGTAGCGGGCTAAGCCCTTCCGGCTGGAGAGTCCGCCCCCGCTCAGCCTAGAGACGCCCGTAGCAGAGGCCGACGATCACGACCGGGCCAGCGCGAGGTCGGCGGCCTCGGCCAGCAGGCGAACAACGCGACCAGCGGTCCGCGCGGGTACCGGGGTTCGCCGGCAGCGACCATCACCTGCGCGACGTCGGGACGGTCATGCTGGCTTGGCGTGTGTCGGCTCGCGCACGTTGTTACGGTTTTCGGGGTGCACACCCGAGTGACCGGCATCGTCATCGAGGACGACCGCATCCTGCTGCTCAACCGGGACACTGACGGACCTCGGACGTGGTCGCTGCCCGGAGGAAAGGTTGAGGCCGGGGAGTCCCTCGCCGAGGCGTTGGTGCGCGAGATGCGCGAGGAGACCGGCGTACAGGTCCAGGTCGGTCGGCTGCTGTACCTGTGCGATCACATCCCAGCTCGTGTCGTTCACATCATCTTCGAGGCCCGCCGTGTGGGCGGGCAGGTCGGGGCCGCAGAACTGGGCAAGGACACCAACCCGATCCGTGGGGTGCGGTTCGTCGAGCTCACCGAGCTACCACAGCTCGGATTCAGCGACAGATTCGTGCAGCTGTGCCAGGCCGGGTTCCCTGACGCCGGCTCCTACATGGGCGCCAAAGCCAACATCGGTCTGTAGCCGACGCAGCGCCGCCATTCTTCGCGGAGCCCAGGATCCGGCAGCGCCGGCACCGGAGCTGGTGTTCGAGCACGGCTGCCCGGCCGCGGTTGGCGACTCGACGAGCGAGCCCTCGGACAGCCCGTCCACAACGCCGAGCAGGTGCGTCTCTGCTTCTTCTACGGCGGTGAGCCCCGCCCGCGCGTTCGCAGAGGGGTGCGCGCATCCGCTGAATCGGCTGTTGCTTTGAGGCGCCAGGTTCGGCCCGGGTCGTGTCAGCAACGCGGACAGGGCACGTTCACCCGCGCGGGTGACGGATCCACGGCGCCGCCCGCCGTACGGTAAAGCGTCCCCGACCGCGCAACCGGAGCTGCCGCATGCCCGCCGCCCACGCCGCGCGGTACGTCGCGCAGTTCGGCCACAACCTCTGCGCCGGCCTCGACGCGACCGTCCAGTACGCGATTGCCGGCCGCTGGCCGGAAACCCTGGCCGCCACCGCCAGCATCCACCACGGCATCCTGCAGCTGCACCAGCGGGCGGTCCTGGACGCCCTCGACGCGGGCGCCGACTGGTGGGCGATCGGCCAGGCTGTCGGCCAGCACCCGCAGGCCGCGTTCGACAACTACGCCAACCTCGCCGGGAACACCCGCAGTCCGGCGCAGCAACGCCCGAAGCTGGCCGTGCTCCTCACCGCCGGACTGACCGGCACCCACCATCCATGCCCGGAGTACGGCGTCGACGTCGACGTTCTCGGGTTCGCGCCGGATCCACAGGTCGAGAAGATCCGCGCCGCCGCACGGCTCTGCGGCCAGCACACTTGGATCCGGATCACCGCACCGGCCGCCCGACGCACCGGTGAGCCATTCGCCGGCCTCGACCTGCTGCGCCGATGGACGTCTGTGCTGGCCGACGACGCTGAGCTGGCCGCCCTCCGGCAAGCCTTGCCCCTGCGGCGTGGCTCGGGGGACGGCCCGGCATGCGGTCGCAGCGCTACGAGACCTCGGTCTGGTGATCACCGTGCCGCAGCGGGGCACGTTCGTCGCGCGGCAAGACGAGGGAATGGACGGGGCCACATAAGTCGACTCCGTCAGCGGTCGATACCCCCCGGCGGTAGAACGGCTGACGCAAGGGATGTCTCCACACGCCGACCGTCGTTGTGTTGCGGATGTACCAGTTGGCGACCGTCGTCATGACGGTTATGCAGCGTCCACCGGCGCGTACCGCCCGTAAGCGGCTGAGGTGTGTTCAGTCGCATGCGGGACGGGAATGCCAGACGTACGTTCCGCCGGTCGACTCAAGATGTTCGTGCGCTAGGTCCTGGCCTGGCGGGCGGCGGCGAGGTGCGCTAGGTCCGTCGCCGCGCCGACGACGCATTCGGCTTGCTAGACGGCGTTGGCGAGGTGGCGCGGTGGGTCGGTGGGGATGTGGCCGGCGTCGAGGGCAGCTGCGTCGGTTGCGGCCTTGAGCCGACGGATGCGGTTGTCGGATAGGCCGTTGGCAAGTTCGTTGTGGTGCGCGCCACGTCCAACGCGGGCGGGCGCGACGCGGATGCGTCGGCGCGGGCTACCCGTCATCTCGTGCGACAACGGTAAGGCCGCCCGGCGGGTCGATGCACCCGCCGGGCGGCCCAGGTTGGCGGCCGGCTACACGGCGCCTAGCGACACCTTGAGCGCGTCGGCCACGGAGCGCACGAGGGCGTCGCGGTCGCCGACGCCAGCGTGCAGCGCCAGGTACAGGGTGATGATCTGCACCTCGGGTGGGGTGTCGGCGGTGAACCGTAGCGTCCACGTCGGATCGCCGTCGTCGTTGCGGTGGCTCAGCCGCACCTCCTGGCGGGCGTGGTCGATGGTGGCCCGGACGTCGCTGTTGTCGGCGTGGTCGTAGGTGACGATGCCGTCGATCACCTCGCCGCCGGTGTAGTCGAGGTCTGCCAACTCCTTGGTCAATACGGCGAACGGATCTTCGCTGTCCGTCGCAGCGGCCGGACGTTCGAGATCGGTGGTCACGGGCGTTTTCCCCTTCCGGTTCGCCGATGCCGAACGCATCGGGCGCGACGAATGAAGCGGCGACTTCGCCATGCAGGTCAAGTCACCGACACGTCCGTGGCGGGGCGGCGTCAGGGCGGGCGGCGTCAGGGTGCGGCGGCGCGTTGCCACAGGTCCGACGCGGGTGTGGGTGACGAGGGCGGCGAGCCGGTCGGTGCGGACCGGCTCGTCCGGCAGGGCTTGGTGCATGCGGATCTCGCGGCAGGACAGCAGGGTCGCGTTGACGGCGAACGCCACGTCGTGCTGGCTGCAGTGACCCGGTCGATGATGGCCCGTTCGAGGGTTGGCGCGGCGTGCGGTCCTATCGTGTACAGCACGGCGTGGTCCCAGCCGGGCAAGTACCGGCGCAACGCTCCCAGTCGACCAGGGCGACGGTGTCGCCGTCGAGGAGCAGGTTGGTCGGCAGCGGATCGCCGTGCGCGGTTGTCACGGCGGCCACGCTGTTGCCTGCCCGCCCGGACCTGGTCGGCGACTCCGTGCCGCGCGGACCGCGATCATTGCTGCCAGCGCCGAGGACAGTGGCATCTGATCCAGCACGTTGACGGCGCGTCGGGATCACCGGCCGTGTGCCCGTGGCCTCTCCTACGTGGCGCTACGCCTCCACCAGCGTCGCGGGTTGCGCGGCCGGTCGACGATGCCGGGCACGATAATCCCTCTTATCTACCCGAGGCTGGCCGGATCCCGGCGCGGCGGATGCTCCCCATGACCGCTGTCGCCGGGAGCCTGCGCGCGTGCCCGTGGTGGTCGCCTCGCCTCAGCTGGGTATCCCGACCGGGTCCGGGCTGTCAATGAAAAGCAGGGAAT
>NZ_BOPG01000130.1 GCF_016863635.1 Virgisporangium aurantiacum
TGACCGGACGTCGGTGAGCGTCGTCCGCCGTCACTTTTGGTGACGAGAGGATCGCGGCATGAGCTGATGTGTTTCGCGTCGGTCAATAGGTGCTGTGGTGGGCAAACTGCCCTTATGGCCCACGCCGGCACCAGTCATGGGTCTAGCCGCCCATCCAGCTTTGATAGATCGAACTCATACTCGTAGTGTCGCGGATGGAACCGCTGCCGGATCCACGCCACCGGCCGCTCCTCGACTGTGAACGTGCCTGCCTGCCTGCCTGCCTGCACCTTTGAATTCATCGGCAGCCATGCCCGCACACTTGAGAGATGTTCATGGGCTTGGACGCCGTGCCGGATCTGGAACCGCCTCAGGTGGCGGCCCGCCAGGTGGCTCCATCTGATGCATCGCCGCACGTGACCGGACCTCGCCCGTGAGGCCGCGCATATAGCCGACGTTGCGCGGGATGTTCCACCACAGCCCTGTCCGGCTATTGAGCAGTCGCTTCATGATGTGCTGCGGGCGGTAGAACTGGGTTTTCGCCCACTCGTAGCCCGCGAGTAGCTCGTCGGGCGCCATGAGCAGCGGCCGGTGCACGACGTGCGTCTTGCCGTTGTAGTGCCGCCAGTCGTGGTCGACGATCCGGCCCTCGGCCTGCAGCCGGGTGTAAGCGGGTGTGCCAGGGTAGGGCACCATCAGGCTGATCGTCGCGTTGTCCAGGCCGATCTCACCCATGACGTCCACGGTCCGGGCGAAGATGTCCTTGGGGTCATTGTCGAACCCGAACATGATGCCCGCCTGGACGGCGATGCCGTGAGCATGGAAGCGCTTCAGAAGGAGCTTGTATTCGCTCACCCGGTTGTGGGCCTTGCGCGCACCGGCGAGGCTCTCCTGGCTGACGCTCTCCAGGCCGAGGAAAAGCGCTTTGCACCCGCTCTCGGCGGCGAGTCGCAGAAACTCGTCATCTCTGACCGAGGCCATGGTCGTCTGGCTGGTCCACCACTTGTTGAGAGGTGTCAGCGCCCGGAAGAGCGCCTTGGCGTACCGGGGATTCGCGCCGATGTTGTCGTCCCAGAAGACGATGCCCCTGTCAGGGATGGCGGCGACCTCCTCCGCCACTTCCCCGACCGGCCGGAAACGCATCTGGCGGGCATCGGGGTAGAGCACCGGAATTGTGCAGTAGTCGCATTGGTGCGGGCACCCGCGAGTCGCGATAATTGCCCCGCTGGTCGCCCACCGCCTGTTCCAGCCGCCATGGCGGATCAGATCCCGCCGGGCCGGCGGTAAGCCAACGAGGCTGGCAGGCTGCGGACACCGGTAGATCCTGGCGCCATTCGGCAGGACTTCGACGTTCGCGCTGGTCGCCTCGTCGATGACGTGCCGGCCGACGGTATATCTTGCCTCCTGCTCGATGTCGTGCAGAACACGCGGCCACACCGTCTCAGCCTCGCCGACCACCACGATGTCGGCAAACTTCGCGACTTCGAGAGGCATCAGCGTTGCATGCGGACCGCCCATCGCCACCATGACGCCGTTCGCGCGGAAAGCGTCGGCCAGCTCGTAGGCGTGCGGCGCGCCAGGCGTGGCAGCGGTGATACCCACCAGGTCGTAGCGTCGGCCGGTGTCGACCGTGTGGGTGATCTCGTCGGTGTGGGTCACCGTCCAGCTCTCGGGCGTGAGAGCGGCGAGCAGCGGCATGGTCAGCTGCGGGAAGCGGATGAGCTCGCGGGCCCGGGCATGGAGAGTGAGCGGGTCCTCCGCTGTGACTAGATGGACGTGCATGTCCCTCCTCGATCGGCATCTGGGCACGTGCGGCGTCTGGACGGAGTCCATCCACCGTGATCATGTTGGTCATGGTGGGGTGAGGCGTCAACGCCCGTCCTGAGTACCCAAGCCATGCGCCGACACGCTGCCCGAACGGCGAGCCGCACGTAAGGCGCAGCCGTCGCAGCGCATCCCGGTCGAGCACACCATCGCCAAACTCAAGTGGTGGCACCTAAGGTCCCAGCTGGAGGTAGTTGTGCCCCAGTTCGCACCCCAGGTGCCACTCGGTCACGAGCGACCGACGCCGTGACGATGAGGGTCGACAGGCGTCCGCGACTGCCGATCGAGCTCACGGCGATGCTCGACGAACCAAACCCGATCCATGCGCGCGACGACGAGTGCCTACCGCACAGGGCGCGGCAGATCCGCGTAGCGCGCGCAGCGCGGCCATGAGCGGAAGCTGGTCGAGTGGTTGCTACGGCCGGTTCAGGTGAGGAAGCGTCTCGTGTACCTGGGGTGGCCGTCGGTTGTCCAGCCAGAATCCGTACACACGGAGATCCGCCTCGAGTCCGTTGCCCAGGTAATGGGCGAATTCGCGTAGCCCAACGGCGTTGTCCCGCTCGTCAGCCCGTTCGCTGGTGGACCACTGACGCTGCACGCCGTCGATCCAGGCGGACAGCCTGCCGCGGTCGGCCCACCACTCAACGACGAGTTCGAGCGTCCAGTGATCGTCACCGTCGGCGGCGTAGGCGCCGAACGGGTCGTTCAATGCGGCCGTCAGCAGGAGGTGAACCTCGCTGGCATTCTTGGGCTGCCGGTACACGATCTCGCTGCCAAACTCGTCTTCGTAGACGACATGACGGGGTGCAACCTCGCGGCCCGTCCAGCAGGAATCGGTCTGAGCGCCGTAGAACGGACCCGGCACGTTGCGCCAATCGCGATCTGCCCAACGGCCACGGAGATACGCCTCCGGCGGCCCGAGTAATCGTCGTTCCTCGGGACAGTTCGCGACTTGCAGGCCGGCGGAATCGACGACGACCGGCATTGGATCCCAGTACACGACCCACACTTTAGCCACCTGGCCTGCACTTGCAGGGCGTTCGCGCATCGGCACGAGCGGGCACCGCGCGGCCGGTCGCGATCACCGGCGCGGCGACCCATACGGGGCATGAGCGGACGCCGATGCGATGTTCCTCGATCGGTCTGGGAGATCGGTCTGGGTATGGCCGGCTGGTCTGGGTGTGGTGTGCGGCTCGATCGCGGGCGATGGTTTGATCGTGCTCTGCCATGGTGTTGTGCCGTCGAGCCGCGGCTGGATCGTGGCGGAGGATGGTGACAAGGATTCTGGAGGAGCGGTGATGCGGCGATTCGAGGGCAAGGTCGCGATCGTCACGGCGGCCGCGCAGGGCATCGGGCAGGCTGTTGTCCGGCGGATCGTCGCGGAGGGCGGTGCGGTGGTCGTCACGGACCTGCGGGAGGACGCGGCCCTGGCCGCCGCCGCGGATCTCGGTGCGCAGCACGCACTCGGGGTCAAGGTCGATGTCACCTCGCGCACCGACGTCGACGCCGCGGTCGCCGCAGCGATCGGGCGGTTCGGCCGGCTCGATCTGGTGGTGAACAACGCGGGCGGATGCATCGTCACCTCGATGCCCGAGGACACCTCGGCCGAGGACTGGCACCGCCAGCTCGATCTCACCCTGGTCGGCGCCGCACGCTGCATCCAGGCGGCTATCCCGCACCTGGTGAAGACCCGCGGCAACGTCGTCACGATCAGCTCGGTGAACGGCATCGCGGCCTTCGGCAACGTGGAGTACGCCGCGGCGAAAGCAGGCCAGATCGCGATGTCGCAGAACTACGCCGCCCGGTACGGTCCGCTCGGCGTGCGCTTCAACGTGGTCGCCCCCGGCACCGTCCGGACACCGAACTGGGACTCCCAGCCGGGCGCGCTCGAGACGCTCACGGCGATGTACCCACTCGGCCGCGTCGGCGAGCCGGAGGACATCGCGGCAGCGGTCGCCTTCCTCGGCTCCGACGACGCCGCCTGGATCACCGGGCACACCCTGCCTGTAGAAGGCGGCGTACTGACCGGCCCCAACCCGATCGACCTAAGCCCACCAGACACCCTCCACACCGCCTCGCAGTAACCGCGCCAATCCGCCCATCCAAAACCGGGCATCAACAACGGTGTACGCGGCATAAGCGTGAACGTGATCAAGGCTGTTCCGGCTCTCGGGCTACGCGCGCGGATGCCGAGGTCACGGTCTTGCGGTCTGCCGTTGCCCAATGGTGATGCCGGCGGCAGGTTGCCTGGGTCGTTGGTGCGAGGCCGTTGCGGTCACAGGCCGCGTGGTGGGCCGTTGATTTCCCTCGCCAACGGGGTGTCAAAGCCCGTCCTGGCGGCCCCGGCCGCATAGCGCAGTCCTCCGCGACTCCAAGGGGATTGACACCCACACAACATTTATGATCATGAACTGCCCGTCTCTGCGCCGCCCCCCTCGGCGAGATCACCAAGGGTCAGTGGATTACCAACCGGGCGGGTTCCCGACTCGATCCAGGCGACCAGGTGCGGAGCCGCCTCCGTCAAGGAGGTAACGACTACGTCGGCCGCGACGAGATCGTCAGTGTCGTGGGAGGTGGTCAGGGCGAGCACCGCCATTCCTGCCGAGCGGGCGGCGTGCACCCCGGCGGGGGCGTCCTCCACGACGAGGCACTGCGCTGCCGACACGCCGAGCAGGTCAGCGGCGAGCAGGAAGCCCTCCGGGTCCGGCTTGCCCCGGCCGACCGCGTGCCCGTCGACGAGGACGGAAGGAACGGGGAGCCCGCCCGCACGAAGGCGGGTGCGCACCGTGGCCGCATCGCCGGAGGTGACGATCGCCCACCGCGAAGGCGGCAGCTGGGCCAGCAGCGCGGCAGCGTCAGGGAAGACCGGGAAGGCGTCGCCGATCTCCTGCACGTACTCGCGGAGGCGGGCGTACTCCACCTCGGCGTCCAGATGTGCGGCCACGTCGGTAATCGTCTCCACGGGCCGGCGCCCGTGGGTGGCTGCCAGGACCGTGTCGGCGTCCAAGGCATGGAGCAGCGCCCAGCGGTACCACACGTCGCGGTACGCACCGTGGGAATCCACCAGAACACCGTCGGCATCGAAGATCACAGCTCGTCCGGACGGGGCGACAGCGTCGAGCATGGCCCCATTGTGTCCGATCGTCAGAGAGCTGCAGCTACCGCTGCACGCGCTGGCTGGGCCACGCGCGCCACCGTGCGGCCGCGTTCGAACTCCACCCGTGGACCATCGGTTTCGCCGACCTCCCCGATACCTCGATCGGACGTACTCAATCCGGCTCCTTGTCCGCGAGCCGGCACCGGGACGCAGTCACGATCCGTGACGAGCGACCGGCGGCATCAGCGCACGCCCGATCTGGGGTTCGCTCCAGCGGCAACCCTTCACCGGAGGCCGACCCCGCCACTGCGGTCAACGCCGACGACGAGCTGTCCGCCGACCCTCGGCCGCGCGTCGCCGATGTTAGGTTCGCCGGCATGACGGTGCAGATCACGGCCGGACAGTTCCATGCGGCCGACGGCGTGGAGGATTGGCGCTGCCTCTACCACCTCGTCTCGGCCTACTTCCCGACCGGCTCGCTGGCCCGGGGCATCGCGCTGGTCGATGAGATCGGCCGACTCGCCGACGACGCCCAGCAGCAGTACCTCAACGTCGATCTGGGCCACACCGGCGTCACCGTGTTCCTGACGATGCGCGATGTCGCGTTGGCCCGGCGTATCTCGGCCGCCGCCCGGGATCTGGGCATCCCCGCCGACCCCACCGCCGTGCAGGTGATCAACGTCACCCTCGACGCCCTCATCGGCGCGGACGTACTGCCGTTCTGGCAGGCGCTGCTCGGCTACCGCCAGATCGGTGAGGACTACCTGGCCGACCCGGCACGCCGAGGTCTCGGGCGCGGACTGCAGCCCATGGACACACCACGTCCGCACCGCAACCGCATGCACCTCGATGTCGCCGTCCCACATGACCAGGCCGAGGCCCGCATCGCCGCCGCCCTGGCCGCCGGTGGCCACCTGGTCTCCGATGTAAACGCGCCCGCGTGGTGGGTACTGGCCGACGCCGAGGGCAACGAGGCATGCGTCGCCACCTGGGTCGGCCGACAATAGAGATCCTCCTCGACCGCGGCCACCGCCCAGACAACGCCCAGTACCGATCGTCGCGGTCGCCCGTCGCGGAACTGTCCGTGCTCGCGTCCGTGGCTTCGAGCCTCGTGGCGAGCGGATCGCGGCAGAAGTGCTCACCTGATCAAGGCTGTCCGGGTTCGATTGTCGGCGTGGATTCGTGCGAATCGGTCGGTGTGCCAGTCGCTTGCGTCCATTGCGAGCCGAAGGAGCAGCGAGTCGCCGAATCGGTCGAGGCGCTGTGCCAGTTCGGTGTGTGGGAGGGTGCCCAGCCCGGGGGTGTATTCATCGAGGGCGGCTCTACGGCGACCGGCGTCCTCGGGTGAACAGGTGATGAGACGTTCGACGACGTCGTCTGGGTGGCCCCGGACACGACCGGAACCGACCGACCGGTGCGGTATGACGTCCCTTGCCAGGGCATGGGCCGCGACGATGTGCCGCCGCAGGAGCAGTGCTCCCCATGCCTCCCGCGGTCGCCAGCCAGGCGCTGCCAACGCGCCGCGCACCGCGTTATGTATGGCGATGTGGTCCGGATGTCCGGTCAGTCCGACGTGGTCTACGGTCAGCAGCACCGTCGGCTCGACACGGTCGATGCAATCTCGTACCGCTGCGGCCAGCACCCTGGGCTCCTCGTCGGCCAGCGTTTGCGCACCGCCGCACCCTGTGTCGATCCATCGACCGGCTTCGGCGAGGTAGTCCCAGTCCGCGATGCCCAGCAGGCGGCAGGACCGGGTCAGTTGCGCGGCCCGCGCGTTCCGGGCCCGTGCGGGGTCGCCCGCGTGAGCGGGTAAGCCGCCCTCACCACCGGTACCCACGCGGAGGAGGATCTGGTAGCCCTGCTCGGCCAGCGCGATGGTTGCCGCCGCCGTCGCGAACACCTCGTCGTCCGGATGCGCATGGATCACCAGGACACGGTCCGGCACGGAGCCGTTGCGGAGGCTGGGCGCATTCATGGCGCCCAGTGTGAATCGACGCCGCACGTCCGGCCACAGCGCGCCCCGCGGCGGTGTGAATGGCCTGTCTAGGCTGTGACGGTGCTCCTCGATGACGTGCTCACGCCGATCAACGGAGTCATCTTCGACTTCCACGCCACGCTCGTCGATCGCGGCGACCCGGACCGTTGGATCGCCGCAGCGTTTCGCCATCTGGCCGATGTAGGGAGCGCGACGCCCGAGCTGAGCGATACCGAGTTCGGCGCCCTGTGCACGCACCTGGACCACCTGTGGCAGCACGCCCACTCGATCGACCCGACAAGTGAACGCGATCTCAGCCAGGCCCGTCATCAGGACGTCTTCGCCAGAACGGTCGCCATGATCCCCGGCATCAAACCCGACCTGATCGCCGCTCTGTACACCGTGCTGCCCGACCAGTGGGTCACCTTCGATGACACGCTTCCGGTCCTGCGGGAACTGAGGTCGCGCGGTGTCAGGGTCGTCGTGCTGTCCAATATCGGGATCGACATCCGGAACTATCTCGACCGGGTCGGCGTCGGTGAGCTGCTCGACGGCGTAGTGCTGTCCTACGAGGTCGGCCTGGTAAAGCCCGACCCGGCGATCTTCGCGCACGCGCTGGAGTTGCTCGACGTTCCGGGTAGCCAGACTCTGATGGTCGGAGACAGCCCCAGGGACGACGTCGGCGGAGTCAGCCTCAACATCCGGACCTTGATCCTGCCCCCGATGCAAGGGCCGGTGCATGGACTGGACGCGGTTCTGCGACTGGTCGGCACGACCACGCCCCGGAGGTGACCTCCGGCCCTGCCGCGTCCCGACAGATGCGGGCGCGACATCAAAGATTGACGTTCCCCCTTGCGACGGATCGATCATCCGATTCATGATCTGGTGCACGCTCATCAGGCACGACCGGACGCCGAGCGACAGCCGATGCCGTCACGCCTTGTGACGAGCGGTCAGCGGCAAATCCGTGCACCGGACCTTGACTCAGGTGCTGGGGAAGGGCGGGCGTCGCGGCTCGTGACGAGGGTGCGGCCAGGTACGGTCGTGCGCCTGCGGCAGCGACCGGATTACGGTGATGGAATGCGGACCCCGGACAGGATGATCGAGGTCGGAGCGTGGCTGCTGGAGAACGGTCATCGTGCGCTTCTGACGGTGACCGGCGGTCGGTTCCCCACCACTGTGGCGGGAATGCAGCCGGTCGAGCTGCACACGATCGGCCGAAAGTCCGGCCTGCGCCGCTCGACGATGCTGACCGCGCCGATCTGCGAGGATGGGCGGGTCGTCCTCGTCGCGTCCAAGGGCGGGCACCGCGAGCATCCACAGTGGTACAAGAACCTCGCGGCGAACCCCGAGGTCGAGGTGACCGTCAACGGCAGTACCTGGGTGATGCGCGCCCGCACCGCCGCGCCGGAGGAGAAGTCTGCGCTGTGGCCGACCCTCGTGGCGCGGTATCGCGGCTACGCCGCCTACCAGCGCAACACCGATCGCGACATCCCGGTGGTGATCTGCGAGCCGGCCCGATGAGCGTGGACCCCGTTGCCGGCGGGCCTGCCGGGGCGTGCGGATCGCAGCCGTACGTGGCGAGCGGTCAGCGGCAGAACAGTGCGCCTATTGGGGCGCTACATGTAACTACTGCTGACAACTAGGGTTCAGTGCTGGAAACGACGGCCGGCAGCTTGAGGATGCTGGCAGCGGCCCGAGCACCGAGTGGACCTAATGTTCGGACGTGGCGTCACCGTGCCGACGCCAACCGCGTCGGTGGATCGAGGCTAAGCCACTCCGCCTCGTCGACGTTGAGGTTCAGCACCCTTCGCTGTGCGAGGATCTCAACGATTGGCTCGGCGGCCCCGCCATTTGCGTTCCAACCCCGTACGACGGGGCCGGTGGTGGAGGTGGCGTCTGCCATGGCGCCCGAGGGATTGGAGAGCGACCATGAACGTCACCGTTGTTGGTTCTGGCAACGGAGGCATGGCTGTCGCCTTCGACTGGGCCCAGCATGGCCACCGGATCTCGCTGTACTCCCGAGCCTCACACGCTCACGAAAACATTGAGGCAGTTCGGGCGAAGGGCGGTATCAACAGCCAGGGACGGCTGGAGGGCTTCGCCCCGGTTGCGTACGCCGGTACGGACATCGCAGCCGCCATGGAGGGCGCCGAGATCGTCTTCGTGGTTGGGCCGGCGTTCGCCACCGAGCCCTTCGGTCACGACCTCGCACCTCACCTGCGTACCGGGATGAGGGTGGTGATCTGTCCCGGCTCCTGCGGCGGCGCGCTCGCCTTCAAGCGAGCCGCGGGTTTGGCGGTGCACGACGACAGCATCCTTGTCGGGGAGACCAGCACCCTCCCGTACGCGTGCCGGGCCGACGGCGACGGCAACGTCCACGTATTCCACAGGTTCGACACGGGTCTCTTCGCCTCGGCCGTTCCTCGGTCCGGCAACGGCAAGCTGCTGGAGATCCTCAGGCAGGTCTATCCCTCGACCATCGAGGCGGCCACGGTCTTCCAGACGTCTTTGCAGAACGGCAACCCTGTCATCCACCCCGCGGTGACGCTTATGAACGCCGCCCTGCTGGAGCGGACCGGGGGCGACTTCCTCTTCTACGAGGAGGGTGTCACCGAAGCTGCGGGCCGTCTGATGGAGGCTGTCGACTCCGAGCGTCTCGCCATCGCGGCGGCGCTCGGCGTGACGATCCTGTCCGAGCCGGATATCGGTGTGCAGCAGGGCTACATGACTGAGAGTAACTACACGACCGGGTACTCCCGCGCGCCCGGCTTCCGCGGCATCAAGGCACCGACCCGCATCGACTCGCGGTACCTCACCGAGGACGTCGGCTACAGCCTGGTCTTCTTCACCGACCTGGCACGCCGACTCGCGGTGCCAACCCCGACGATGGACGCGATCATCGAGATCACCTCTGTCGTCCTCGCGCGCGACCTGCGTGCGGAAGGTGCCCGCACGATGAGTTCTTTGGGACTCGACGCCCTGACGGCCGAGCAGCTACTGAGCCTTTGAGGACAGGCACCAAGCTTGTCGTTCAACCTCTCCGGCCGAGCTCCAGTGTCGCCGGGCAGCGAACCCACTACGCCATCAAGGTAACTACGATGAGTGACGGCTGGCGTGCCGGCCGCAGCAAGCTACGCGACCAAACGCGCGTTGTATGCGGCATGTGCGTAAACGTGATCAAGGTTGTCGGGAGCGTCGCCGGTGCACCCCCGAGCACCTGCGATGACATCCAGACACGGAATCGGCACGCCGCTGTGCGTGTGTGGATCCGGCCTACCGGCCTTCGGTGCAGGCCTTGATCGCCTGGCTGACGTCGGGTCGCTCGCCGAGACGTTGCTCGACCAATCGCAGCGCGGGTAGCAGCCGTGGGTTGGCGAGGGCTATGGCCGCGTCGAGGCCGTAGGCGATGATGCGGTGTGAGTCCGGGTGTTGCAGGCGTTCGATCAGCGGCGCGACCGCGCGTTCGTCGCCGAGCCTGGCCAGACCGACCAGCGCCTCCCCGGCCGCGCTGTCATCGGGATCGCGCACCCGCCGCAGCATGGCATCGCGGACCTCCGCGCTATCGACCTCCAGCTCCCGTAGCCCGAACAGGGCGTAGTCACGAACCGCGCCGTCCTCGTCACCGGTCAGCTCGATCAGCGCGTCAACCACCTGTGCCTCGTTGTCCTGGGTACTGCACCGCCGCAGGGAGCAGGCGACGAAGAACCGGATCGACGGATCTTCGTGACGCCGCCATCCCAGCAGAGGCTCAACGGCCCGCGGGTCGCGCCGGTAACCGAACGCCCGTGCCACCTCGATGAGAACGTCGGTGTCCGGCTCCGTCGCGGCGAGTGCGAGCAGCACCTCCATCGACTCCCCGACGAACGCGGGCAGGGCAGCGGCGGGGTCATCGAGATCGCGTAACTCGCCGAGCACCCGAACACCGAGCCGACGCTCGTCGGCGTCGGCCGACCGGCACAGCTCACACGCCCGATCGAGCACCTCGCGCGTGGGACGGAACTGCAGCGCGACCAACGCTCCTGTCGCCGACCGGAGCTCCTCATCGGAAAGGTCGAACTCCGCCAGCGCGACCCGGACCAACTCATCGACCCCGCGCGGATCCCCAGCCCTCTCCCGCCAGGTCGCCACCACGGCACCCTATCCGTCCGACCAACCGCCGGCCCCTCAATAAACCGCGCTGGACATACGCACTGAACCCCGTCGCGCGTCCCGATCGACGGAGTACCGACGAGGTCAGAAGCGACTGAACCCGGCACGACCAAACGCGGGACTGCAGACATCTGACCCGGCCGCACGCGCCCGAGAGTAACGGGCGCAACGAACGGACGACCGACCGATCGGCGGCATGTGCGTAAACCTGATCAGGGCTGCTTGGCGAACTTAGTCCTGGGCCGGTTGGTCGCTGGCGAGGAGGCGTTCCAGCCAGTTGTGGCGCGCCGCGACGGCGGCCTGGCTGATCCGAGCCTCGGGGGCTTCCCGGTCGAAGGCATGGATTCCGCCTGGCCACACGTGCAACTCGGCCTTACCACCGGCCTGCCAGATCCGGCTGGCATAGTCGACGACCTCGTCGCGCAGGCACTCGGCGGAGCCGACGTCGAGAAACGCGGGCGGCAGGCCGGTCAGGTCGGTGGCGCGGGCGGGTGCGGCGTACTGCGGCACGTCCGGTCCACCGTGGACATCGCGGAGCAGCGCACCCCAGCCGAACAGGTTGTGGCTGCGGTTCCAGAATTCGACTCCATCCATCTGCATGGCCGAGACGCTGTCGTTGCGGTCATCGAGCATAGGGGCCATCAGCAGCTGGCCGAGCAGGCGGGGACCGCCCTTGTCGCGCACGGTCAGGGCGAGCGCGGCGCTGAGGCCGCCGCCGGCGCTGTAGCCCGCGACAACGATGCGGTCGGGGTTGATGCCGAGTTCGTCCGCGTGGTCGGCGGCCCACAACAGGCCGGCATAGGCATCGTTGATCTGGGCAGGGTAGGGGTGCTCAGGCGCCAGCCGGTAGCCGACCGAGATAAGCGTGGCCCCGAACCGCTCGGCCGCATCGAGCAGCTGGTCGAGCCCGAGGCGGTGATCGTTGCAGAAGAAGCCGCCGCCATGCATGAAGTAGAGCACCGGCCGCGATGCGGGTGCCCCGGCGGGCGTGCAGATCAGCAGCGGGATCTCGGCGGCGCCGGCCAGGCCGGGCGCCGAGGGTTGGGAGACGGTGAAGCGCCCGCCGTAGCTGAGGTCCCCGAGCTTCGCCACCGCGGCGTCGACCTCCGCACGGATTTCCGCGAGCAGCTCCAGGTTCATCCGCTTCAGCTCCGGCTCCTCCACCAGAAAGTCGTCGTAGACGACCTGAAGCTCGGCGTCGAGTGGAACCGGCACGGCGGGTACGAACGTCCCCGTTTCAAGATTCACGCGCGCACGGTAACGCCCCCGCTACCTCCACACCAGCCGATTTTCGATACCGCGCCGACCGCGCGGCGATGCCGGGCGGATCAGCCACGCGGGTCAGACGAGGACCTGCTCAATCTCGACAAGATCCTCAAGCGTCGGCGGCGGAGGGCGGTGTTAAATCCGCACGGCCGCGCTCCTCGCGGCAGATCCGTAAACCGTGATCTCGGTCAATGATGGTGGAGGAATGATGATCCAAGGATGCGCCAGAAGCGGAGGGGGGTTGAGCAAGATTCGCCACGGGTATCGACTATCGAAAGGTTCCGGATGTGGCGGTGCCTGGTGTTCTCAGAGCGCCCACAGAGTGATGGCTGGATACTCGGCGTAGCGCCCACGTTGGTCAGATGGGACAAATCCGATTTCTCCCGGTCAGACGCGCTCGGCCGCGTTCGTCGCCGAGGTCGGCGCGGCTGTGGCCGAGCGACTGTCCTCGATCCCGGATCCGCTCGCGTTGCGCTTGGACATCGGGCTGCCCGCAGAACGGGCCGCTGCTCACGCATAACGATCTCGACAACTACCTGTTCCGCTGATCCCGAAGCTGACCGCAGCCACCACAGGAAGGTCAGGGAGACGACGTCGTCGGCGGCTGACCAGGAGCCCGTCAGCCGGAACCGCGTGGTTGTACACCGAACGGGAGTGGTCGACGAACAGTTCCCGGAAGACCGCCGGATCCCCGGCGTGCACACGCTACCGCTCAGGAGGACGCATGCCTCTCTCCACACCCGGAACTGTCCGCACCGACGACCGGGTTCCCCTGACGCGGGCCACAGGAACTTAGGATCTCTTCGACGCGGGTCGCGTTCGGGGAATGGATGCGGCGGTAGATGGCCAGAGCGTCGCGCAGGTGCCGGGTGCCGGCGTCGAACCGGCCCGTGTGGATCAGGTAGGTCCCGATGCCTTCGACGGCGTTGGCCTCGAGGCTGGTGGAGCCGATCCTTCGGGCGATGCCGAGGGCAGCGGTGAACGTCCGGTGGGCCGCTGCCGATGCGGCGGTGTCGAGGTGGAGTCGACCCAGGTGGTTGAGGACTTCGGCCTCGCCGTCGAGGTTGCCGACGTGGCGGAAGATGGTCAGGGCCGAGTCGAGAGCCGCCGCAGCGGCCCGGTGGTCGCCTCGGGCGTGCTGCACGGCGCCGAGGATCGCCGCGGCTTCGGCTTCACCGTGCCGTACCGCACTTCGTCGGCAGAGCGCGTAGGCCCGCTCCGCGACGGCCAGCGCCGCCGGGTAGTCACCGGCCGCGTGGTGCGCGCGGGCCAGCACCTCCAGCGCGGTGGCCTGGCCGTGCGGGTCGCGCAACTCCTCGTAGAGGGCGAGGGCCAGTTCCGCGGCTTCCGCCGCCCGTGCACAGTCACCGGTCGCCCGCCGCACGCGGGCGAGGATGGTCAGCGCGTGGGCCTCGCCGGGCCGGTTGCCGATCTGCCGGTGCAGGCGGCGGGCGTGCTCGGCGTTGGCGGCGGAGGCGGAGAAGTCGACGGTCATGTACTGCGCCCAGGCAAGGGTGCCGAGGGCGACGGCCTGCCCCCGTCGGTCGCCGAGCTGTCGGTAGAGGGTGTCGGCCAGCCCGATGTTGGCGACAGCGGCCGGAAAGGCGCTAGTCGCGATCTGCGACGTGGCGATGAGGTACAGATCGGCGGCCTGGCCGTGCCGGTCACCGAGGTCCTGGTGGAGAGCGTAGGCCCGCTCGGCGGTGGCGATCGCGGCTGGAACGTCGCCGGCCGCCTTTCGAGCGCGGGCGAGGACGTTCAGCGCGGCGGCCTGGCCGCGTCGGTCACCAAGCTGCTCGTGGATGGTGTGGGCCCGCTCGGCGGTGGCGGTCGCGGCGGGGTCGGAGACCTGGCGCTGCACGTCGGCCAGATTGGTCAGGGCATGGGCCTCGGCGGACCGGTCGCCGACGCGTCGGGCGGAGATGACGGCGGTGTGATGCAGCCGGATGGCGACGTCCCACGGCCCGCGGTTGCGCAGGTAGCCCTTCAGGGCGGCGGGAATGGCGATCGCAGCAGGGTGATCGCGGTCGGCGGCGTGGAGGACGGCGGCGGCTAGGTTGGCGTGCTCGACGGTGAACCAGTCGGCCGCGTCCTGCACGTCGGCGACGGCGTCCGATCCGTCGGCGGCGGTGGTTGCCGCGTGCTGGTAGTAGGACAGCAGCCGGTCCACGGCCGCGTCACGGTCGGGGTCGGTGGCGGCGTGGACGCGGGCGTGCTCGGCGACGAGTTCGTGGAAGCAGTACCGGCCACGGCGGGGCTCGGTGAGCAGGTTGGATTCGAGCAGCTCCTCCAGCCCACGGCGGGCCTGTGCCGCCGTGGTGTCGTCAAGTGCGGCGGCGGCGTGGGCGTCGAGGTCGGGTCCGGGGTGCAGGGCCAGGCGGCGGAACAGCCGGCGCCGGTCCGCGGGCAGGCCGTGGTAGGACAGGTCGAACGCGGCGGCCACGGCCAGCTGGCCGGAGACGAGCGCTCCCAGCCGGTCGTGGGCCCGGTCGAGGTCGGCGGCGAGGTCGGCCACGGTCCAGGTGGGGTGGGTGTGCAGCCGGGCGGCGGTCAGGGCGACGGCCAGGGGCAGGTTGCCGCACAGGTCGACGATCCGTCGCACCGCCGCGGCGTCGTGCTCTGCGCGGGGACCGGCCCGGTGGGTGAACAGCCGCGCCGCGTCGGCCGCGGGAAGGGTGTTCAGCGTCGTCAGCGTGGCGCCCGGCAGCGTAGCCAGTTTTCGCCGGCTGGTGACCAACACCAGCGAACCAGGCGCCGACGGCAGCAGCGGGCTGACGTGGGCGGCGTCGGCGGCGTCGTCGAGGACGAGCAGGATCCGCCGGCCGGCCGTGCGCTCTCGCCACAGACCGGCCCGGCCGTCCAGGCCGAGCGGGACCTGTGCGGCGGCGACTCCGTCGGCCTCGAGTAGGACGGCCAGCGCCTCGGCCGGGCCGACGGTCGCTCGGGCCGGGGAATGTGCCCGGAGATCGACGAACTGCTGCCCGTCCGGGAAGTGGGCGGCGAGGTGGTGGGCGGCGTGTATCGCGAAGGTGGTCTTGCCGACCCCGGCCATCCCGTCCACCGCGTGGATCACCACAGTCCGCGCCCCGCCCGCCGCCGCGAGGAGGCGCCGTAGCTCGTCGTGGCGGCCGACGAACCCGGCCGCCGCCGCGGGTAGGGTCCGCATCGCCTTCGGCGGCCGACCCGACCCGGTCACGGCCGCGTCGCCGCGCAGGATCGTCCGGTGGACGGCTTCCACGGACGCGCTGGGTTCGGCGCCGAGCTCGTCGGCGAGCCGCTCCCGCAGGGCGGCGTACTGGCTCAGGGCGGTGGCCGAACGGCCGGCCGCGTGCAGTGCCCGCAACAGCACGGCCACGAGCGGCTCCAGCAACGGGTGTTCGGCTGCCAGATCGGTCAACGGCCCGACGGTGACCTCGGCGTTGCCGATGCTCAGTTCGTTGTCGGCCCACGCGATCGTCGCGTCCAGCCGTTCCCGGACCCAGGCCTGACGGGTACGCACCACCCACTCACCGGTCAGGCCGGCCATCGGCTCGCCGCGCCACAACCGCAGGGCGTCACGTAAGTCCCCAGCGCCACCCCCGTTGGCGACCAGCCGGCGGAACCGGTGCAGGTCCACGCGATCGGGATCGACGTCCAGCAGGTACCCGCCGGACCGGTACACCAGCGGCGCGCTACCTTCCAACAGCCCGCGGATCCGGCTCAGGTGCGCATGCAGCGCCCGACGGGCACCCTGCGGCGGCGCTTCGGCCCACACCCGGTCGATCAACGCCTCCGACGAGACCAGGCGTCCCGCGTCGGCCAGCAGCGCCGCGAGCACCACCCGCTGCCGCGGCCGGCCCGCGTCGACCAGGCGCCCGTCCGCCGACAACTCGACCGGCCCGAGCACTCGAAACTCCAACGCGCCCCCTAACACGTATGGATCGACCGCTCACCGTATCGAACGACAACAATGCGGCAACACCCCGACCAACAGTCCGCCGCCACCCTGCCGTAAGGGATGGGCCGCGTCCGCGGCCACCGTTGCGAAGGAGTTGGGATGAGAAGCATGATCGTGCGGCGCCTGGGTCCGGCCCTCGCCGCTTTCGCGGTCGCTGTGGTGGCCGCGCCTCTGCCGGCTGCCGCCGGCACGGGCACCGGCACCGGCGGCGGCAGCCAGGTGCGGGCGGCGTTGGTCCGCGGCGACACGCCGGCCGCGCGGCAGGTCCTTCAAGGATTGGATGCGATGCAACGGGCGCTGCCCGGATACCGCACGCCCGCAGGCCTGTCGGGGCAGGCTCTGGCCGATCACCTGACGTCGACCTCCGCCGCTGTCCGCAAGGCGGTCGCGGCGCAACCGGCCGGGGCCCGGCTTGCTGCCGGCGGCTTCTTCTGCCTCGGCGACCCGACCTGGTTTTACATCCGGTCCGACCAGGGCGGCGGCTATATGCGGACCGTCAGCGGCGGATACGTCAACGCCACCGGAGGCACCGGGGGGACTTCGCAGGTCCTGATCTGCACGCACACGGACTGGAACCCGACGCATTGGGTCTTCTTTTTCAACGGCACTAAGGGCTACATGCAGCCGAGGTCCGACGGCCGCATCGACGCCAACAACAATGGACAGTTCACCCTGACCCAGTTGTTCACGTGGGGCACGTGGGACGGTGCGTACTGGATCAACTCGTACGGCCGGAACGCCTACGTCGCGGCGTCGCTCAACGCGTCCGACAAGCCCGTGTGGGCGACGTCGGCGAACTACCTGGGCTGGGAGAGGTGGCAGATCCACAGCTGAGACGGACGGTGGCGCGGCCCGGCCGGGCCGCGCCACCGCATACCTGTCCGGTGGGAACCAGGCTCCGATCGAGGTCGGCTGGCGGGGAGGAACTCGCGGAGTACGTCCTGGTGGGTCTGGCTGTCGGCGGCAAGGCGGCGGATCACGTCGGCGACTGCGACGCCGCGGACGCCGGCGAGGGTGATCCGACCGTAGTCCTTGGTAGTGATGCAGCGGACCACGCGGCGCGTGCCTGGCCGCACAGTCCTGCCCGATCCCCGCCGCGCGAGCTCCGCCTCGTCCGCGACGACGACCTCCAGCATGGCCTGGTACTGCCGGTCCAACGGTATGGTCATCACCACGCCGGGGTGGTCAAGGGTGATTTCGAATTCCTCGAAGAGGTGGCGGCGCCGCTTGAGCACGTCGGCGACCGACCGGTACCTGCGCTTCCTCGAACAGTTCGACCCGACCATCGGCGTCGCGGTGCCCAGCCGGCGTCGCCTGCTCTTCCAACACGGCCGCCACGACCCGGTAGTGCACCGCGAAGAAGACTGAAACTGTACGAGGCGGCGGTCGACCCCAAGGACTGGCGCGAATACGACTGCGGCCACGACCCCGACGGCGACCCACAGGCGATCGCCCACCGAGCCGAACTGTTCTCCACCGACCCGGCCGCTTGAGACCCTCAGCCGGTTAACCACCATGAACCAGCTGCACCATCCATCCCGACCACTCAGGCGATGACCCAGTACAAGATCACGTGCGCTGTCATCGGCTACCGACTACCTGGCCTTCGGATCTCCCATCACGGTCGGTGACGATCGACCAGCGGCAAATGAGGGCACCACGGATCTCCATCACGGCTGCGTACCAAGTCGACGGACTCGTGCTGCAGGCGTGCTCACCCGCGTGCAGATTCAACGCTGTGCTGGCGGGATCTTCGCACGTGCGGCATGGTCGGGCCGGTCACGCCATCCACACCACGATCGGCTCGTGGTCGGCCGCTGCGGCGCAGAACAGGGTCACGAGTTGCCCGTAGCTCTCCTCCAGATATGACAGCGCCCAGTCCTGGCTCCAGACCCCCGGATAGACATCGGCTGCGGTCATCTCCGCCGCGGCATAGTGCACTGCGAGGGAGGCGAACGGGGTGGCCGCAAGGAATCGCGCCGCCTGGGCCACGTCGGCGGCGGTAAGCAGCCGGGGCGGGTCGTAGCCCCACTTGTCGTCGGTCATGGGTTCGCCACCGCCGATGACGTCGACCGGCGGGTCCACCTCGGCCAGCAACCACTGCAGACCGGCCCACGCCTTGTCGGTATCGATACCTCGGGAGGACACGGCCTCGTCCTCGTCACCCATACCCAGATCACCGGCGTACTCGTATGCGTTGTCCGGCTCTTCAGCGAGTAGCCGGCGAAGCTCAGCGAGTTCGTGTGGTCGCAACCTCACGTACTCCATGATCATGCTCATGACCTGAGATTCTGCACCGCATGCCAGCGAGAACCTGCCAGAACAGCTGGCACCGCAGCGCTGGACGGCCGCAGCGCGGCTGAGCGTGCGTGACAACGAGATGCCGGGAGTGCCCGGCTGGGCTCCGCCGTAGCTGGGACGATGACGACGTGACGTATCCGGATGCCTCCGAGCCGGCCCGGGTTGGTTCGTACCCTGCGGTAGCGGCCGCTGGCGGCGGATATGTATGGGATGCGGTACTGGAGTACCGGGTATGGTTCAGCCCGGCCCGCGGGGCGGATGATCTGGCCGGCGGCGGCGACTATTACTTCGCGTTCGTCACATTTGCCGACGCTCAGGCCGCCTCGCGTGAGCGTCCGGGAGCCGATCAGCCTCTCGCGCTGGTCCTGCAACGGGAGTACATCGAGGAGACCGAGCCCGGCTGCTACCGGCACGTCCGGGAGCAACGGGTGACGGAGTGGCCGGTCGAGTTCCTCGCCCGACCCAAACACGACAGCCGCACAATCCCAGACTTCCTGGCGCCTGACGCACCAGCGAATCGCCTCGAGATCCTGCGTGGCCAATCACCCCGGACGACCTAACTAAAGGCCGAGCTCGACAGTGAAGGCCGCGCACCGCGCCGAGCAGCAGCCACCCATGGACGGCGGCATGAGAGTGAACGTGATCAAGCTGTGCCGTGGTCGAGTCCGGATTGGCGGCACCGAGGCAGAAGCGGGCGCGGCCCCGATGCGGTCAAGAGGGGAACCTGTCCGAGGCCGACCCGACGATCTACAGCATCCCGGTTTGTCTTCTTCGCGAGATGCCGGGCCTCCAGTGGCGTCGACCGGTTCAGCAGGAAGTTCCATCTGACCGTTTCGTCGGGGTCGGTGCTGAGAATTGTCAGTGCGTCGGGCGGCGTGTTGGGGTTGCGGGCGGTCCACAGACGGACCGGTCGGATGACGTCGTGGGCCAGCTCGCGTAGCCGGTCGTGGGTGGTCTTCGGGTCCCAGGCTTCAAGAACGCGTAGGTAGCCGAGCCAGCGCTCATGCGCGGTTCGGATCTCTCGCCCTGCCACGCCACCATGATCACCAATTCCGAGGGCACGGGCATCCCCGAAACGGCCACCGGCACCAAGAAACGCTCCTACGCCGCCCGCAGCAGGTCCCCATGTCCACACGCTCGGCGGCATGAGCGGAAAGGTGATGAAGCGAGCGCGGCCATAATGAACACATGCGGATGACGGGGGTCGGGAAAGTCGCCGTCGGTGGCGTGCTGCTCAGCGTGCTCGGTGGCTGCGGTGACGGCGGGCCGACCGACACCGCCGCTCGTGATGTGCTGCTCAGCTTCGTCGATCACCTACGTGCCGGAGCGACGGACGCCGCCTATGGCGAACTGTGCAGCGGGACTCGGGACCGATTCGACGCGGCTGCCTTCACCGCGTACGTCTCCCGACAGAAGAAGATTCAAGACCTGGAACTCGCCAGCAAGGTCAACGCGCCCGAGACGCCCGTGGTCGGTCCGACCTTCGCCGAGCGGTTCGTGTTCAACCTGCACCTAAACTTTACCGACGGCACAGGAGAGACCCGCTACATCCCAGTCGTCCAGGACACGGACGGCACCTGGCGAGTCTGCGGCGACCCCTACTAGAGTCAGCAAACCCCGGCCAGCGGCATGCCGCCGGACCGCCCTCGCACGTGCCGCCCCTTACCCCGGGCGACACGAGTGCCGATCTCAGCTTCTCTGCCGCCCACCGCGTTGCCGTCCGACGATCCTTGTGCGCGCTCATCGGCCAGATCTGCGCGTCTGGCGTTCGTCATGACCGAGCCTCGGTCGACGTGACCCGCGGTCAGATGGGCTGCGATAGGAGTCCGCGGCCTGACGAACCGCACGCTCGATCTGTCAACGGCGAGACGTCGACGGCTCACGTCCCATCGTCACGTAGCTCTACCGGATCGAGACGAGATGTCGATAAATGGCAAGGTCACTGCCGGTCGGGCCGCCCTCTGGCATCGGGTCCCACGGCTCGTGTCGAGTGCCGGTACGGTCGACCGCGTGGAGTTGCGCGACCGCTGGTACGCCGCCCGGTCACGCCTCAGCGGCGGATCGCCATCCGAGAGGCGATCCTGCGAATCGAGAAGCTCGTCGAGCGCGGCGACGACGCGACCGCCGCGATCGAGACGCTCAACGCGACCACCGGTCATCGCTTCCGCCTCGACGACTTCCGCGACCACTGCGGGGCACCCGACCGGGAGGAGCTGATCGAGCGGGCGACTGCGCCGCCGCCGGTCCGACTGCCCGACATCACCCGGGACGAGCTGGTCGAACTCGTGCGTCACATCCTCGCCGACCCGACCGACGACTGGTACATCGAGGCGTTCGAGCGCAACACCGTGCGGCCCGGCGCGAGCGACCTCATCTTCCACCCGCCACCCGAACTGCGGGACGCGACCGCAGAACAGATCGTCGACGCCGCCCTGGCCTACCGCCCGATCGCACTGTGACCCCGGTAGGACACGAACAGGTCGCCGCCACGCCGCACGAGGGCTGACCGTCTGCGATCACCAACCGCGGCAATCAGGAAGTCATGATCAAATTCTGTCAGTCGGTGAGTGCTCGCATGAGGCGGTCATATTCGGCCGCCATGGCCGGCGCGGCGAGAAAGTCGGCCGGGTCAGCGTCTTCCACCTGGAAGTCGACCAACTCGATGGATCGGATGGCGAGTTCGTACAGCGCGTTGCGCTCGCCGGTCTCGCGGAAGGTCGCCCAATGGTCGAGGGCATCCAGGACCATGACGAGCAGGCCATCCATGTCACCATCGGTCAGTACGCCCGCGTCGATCTGCGCCAGATAACGACGGAGGTCGGCCGGACCCGCAGTGAGGACTGCCGGCACGAGTCGTTGAGCGCCTGCCACGCATTGCTGTCCAACTCATGCCTGGACACCGAGGTGAGCAGTTCATTGTCTCGGGTGAGCCGTACAACGGTGTCGGCTCCGAAAGTGCTGAGCCTCTTCCAGTCGGCGGCGTTGACCGCATCAAGGATGGCGGCCTCGACTGCCTTGTACTCCACCGGCGCAGCCTACAGATCCTCCCTTCAGCGCCGGGACAATGACGAGTCGGCGAGGTACCCCCGAACGAATCTCGGCCGATCAGCGTGGCCGCGCTGTCTGCGGCAAATGAGGACGCGCCAAAATCATTAGGCTAGAGCTCGGTGACACAAGTGAATCCGGGCCTTCAAGGTAGTTAAGGGCCGGCCAAAGGACAGTGCCGCGGGTGACAGCCTTCAGGACGAGATCGTCGGCTTCGCCGAACTGTTCGCGGCCAAGAAACCTCATCTACGCCGGGATGGCCAAAGATCGCTAAACCAGATCGAGGCCATGGCCACCGACGCCACCCCTACCTCGGCCTAACACCATGCCAGCTTCGTCAGCATTCTTGTTCGGCGAGTTCGGCCACGGGCCTGCTGCGCCGCAGCGCAATCCCCGCAGCACGAAGTCGTGCACAGGTCCGGCTCCGCCATGGTCACCAGGGCGCTCCATCAGGGCACGTGACTCTCAAGGTCCCAGATTCGCATCTCGCCGCCGGCATCTCCCGTAATCACGGTAGGCCGTTGACCCACAGTGGAGCACTCGAGCGAAAGGATCGGGGACTTGTGTCCGGTGAGGCTGGCAACTCGGCCATGCGTCCGAAGGTTCCAAACTCTGACGACGTGATCACCGCTCGCAGTCACCGCCACCGGTTCACCTCTAACGACACTGCAGCCAACCGCTTGGACGCCAGGGGAATGGCCTTCGAGAGAGAATTCCCGCGTGCGGGTCAATGCGTTCCACACCTCGGCCTGCTGCCCTGCCAGGACGATAACCGATCGGCCCTCCCGCTCGCCTAGTGCGACGTCGGATGAAGATGCTGCCGGCCCTCTCCAGGTCCCGAGGCGGCCGAGTCGAGTGAACCTTTCCAAGTCCCAGACCTGTGCTCGGCCGAATTGCATGGATAGTACCGCGATGGAGCGTCCCGCTACTCGCCCGCAGGCGATCGCTGTCGGCGCTGGCCAACTGCTTCGCGCGAAGAGCGACTTGTGTAGTTTCATTGTGGTTAGATCCCACAGGCGAACCCGGCTGACCTCGGATGGAGGGTGATGTAGGCCGCCCGGATTGGACGAGCGTTCACATGTCAACAGCATCGGCTGGCTGTGTAGTTCGACAGCGTCGAGGCAGGTAACCTCGGCATCGAAGAACCGAGCTAGGCGGTTGCTGCGGACATCACCTACGACTGAGCGGCTTTCCAGATCCAACATGAGCACGTCATCGCCACCGGTGACGACAACCGGCCTGCCGTTCACTATCGCGCAGGCGATAGCCGGAACTCCGTAGTCGGTTCGCTTGTGTAGCGTGCCCAGCGCGGTATTCGTGTATAGATCCCACATGTCGACGGCTCCGGCCGAGTTGGAAGTGACCAGCACCGGGCGGCCACTTACATCCGCTACAGCTAGCCCCCAGACAGCGGTTCCCACGGGCCCGCGCAACACCCCTGAGCGGCCGGAGATGCGACGTGGTCCCAACCCGCACTTCTCCACGAGGTCCGCGATGAAAGCTGGACCCGGATACGACTCCCCATCCAGTAGGTTGAGATACTGGATGTCCTTCACACGGTTCAAGATTTGGTCACCGCGTAAGAGGATCGGCAGAACCGGCTTACCTAATTCGCGCGCTCGCTTCAGTTCCTTATCGACCCATTCCGATTGCGCCGCGTCAGGCGTCATTATCACGATGACCGCCGCGCAAGTGTCGAGAAGATTGTCGATGGCTTCAGCCCAGAGTGCGCCGGTGCGCGTACTTCGGTCGGTTTCGACCCTCAATGCAAAGCGGCGGAGCTCTTCATGATCGTTCAGATAGGCCGCAAGGAGATTTACGTAGGCCTTGTCCCGCCGGCAATAGCTGATGAATACATGACCTGCCACGGAATGCGAGACTACATGTGACCGGGCGAGGGCACTCGGGCTATGCCGGTCGGGTTGTCCGCCGGTGTGCGCAGGTCAGGCCCGCCGTCGTATAAGTGGAGCAGGGCCCAGTCCAGGCGGCTGTCCAGGGCTGCGGCGACGACCGCGATGCTGACACTGCATTCACCGTCGATCACAAGCGGCGTTCGGTCGGCTGCGAAGACGGCGCCAACGTGCTGCCGAGCGACACCTCGATGTTGCGGGTCAGATCGTGGGGACGGCGTTGCTGCGGATGCGCCCGCCAGCGGGCGACCGGGCGGTCACCGAAGTCGACCACGTCGTCCCCGGCCTCGCGCAGCAGTTCCACCGGACCGGCCGAGCGCAGCACCTGCGGCGCCTTTCTTGTCCGGCCCAGTGTCACAGATCCCACCTCGTTCACGGCCGTCGTCGACGTTCGACAGCGGGCAGCGGCGTGGCCAAGACCCAAATGGCGGGAGGCTGTCGCACCGCCGTAGCGCCACCGCAGGAACTTTCGGTACGCGAGGCGCGGCAGAAGCGGACGCGACTTCCGGCTCAAGCGACGTCCGGCGTTGCCGATCTAGCCCGAACGGCCCCACTCCGGTGACGACCTGGTCGGCTCCTGCGACGCCTCACGGGGCGCCGGTTGCATATCGCCCCGACCACACGCGATGTAGAGCAACCTCGCCAATCCGGCAACTGACCCGTGTGAGTACAGAGGTCCCGCTGCGTCGTCGGAGCGTCGACGTCAAGCTGGCGGCCGTCTGCTACTGCGGGGTGCCCCGAATCGACGCAAACTGCTCGACACTCTGGCCGTAGGGAACTGCTTCGATGATGATCGCGTACCTCAGTACGTTCACGGGCCGGCCGACATGAGGAGGCGGCATGGACCCCGAGAAGGCGCTGCTCAGACGGGGGTTGGGAGTCTTCGCTGTCTTGGCGTTGCTCATCCTCCCGACCTATGTCACGTACACGAAGCTCGGCCATGACGGTCCGCGCTCGATTGCCGATCAGGTTCGCCAGGGAGCGTCGATACCGGGGCAGAGCCCGCCGGTATCCGCGGCGGGCCCAACCGGCACGGCTACGCCACGAAGTTCAGCCGCCCTCCCCGCTCCGAAGGGTTTCACCACCCGGTCGCTGCGGAGTAGGACCGTCGAGCATATGGGTAGCGTCGTTGTCGACAGCGACGGTTGGACGCTCTACCGCTTCGACCGTGACGGTTCGAACCCACCGACGTCGAAGTGCCTTGACTCCGCCTGTTTGAAGGCGTGGCAACCAATCCTCGTGAACGGCGAGCTCGCCTTGTTCGGCATCGACCGGGCGAAGGTCGGTACCATCACCCGCCCCGACGGTGGCCAGCAGGTCACGTTGGGGGGATCTCCGCTGTACGGGTTCGTCCGTGATGGAGGGCCAGGCCGATGGAACGGCCAGGCGCTCACAAACACGTGGTGGGTTGTTCAGGCGAACGGGGAACGCAACTTGTCCGGACTTCCCCCCGGGGCCGTTCCGCCGTAGGGACCGACCAAGTGGCGGCTTTGGTCCGTCGCGGTAGCTGAGCAGTCACGGGTGGCGCGAGGTCGGCTCAACTCGCCGTAATGGCCAGGTGTGCGGATCCTGCCTCCGTCGTCATGCGTACAGGAAGAAGGAGCCGATACCGCCTGTGAGGCCGGGGGTTGAGATGGCAGCTACGCTACCTACCAGCGCGCAAGTCGGGAAACCGGACAACGTCAGTGTTTCGCCCATGCTCGCGGACGACGACGCTGAGCCTCCGCCTGCACACCCTCCGACGGACTGGCCAGAGCTTCCGCCCTCCCTGACGGACCTGCGCGTCACCGATACCCAATCCATGTCGGCGGCGGGAGACGAATCAAACCCGTCTGCAGAACGCCATGTGCGGCTGCCCGGCTACCTGGTACCCGTTGGCCAGGATTCCCCGGCAGAAGGCCTGCTGACCCATGATATGACGCCGGACGACATACCAGCAGGAGCCGACAAGATAGCAATACGCGCCGGCGACGACGGCGAAGCAGCGCAGGATCCGGTCAGCGCGTGGGCGTACCTGCCCACTGATCCGCAGCCGGTCGTTACCCCGCCGGCGGAAGCCTCGCCTCCGACCCGACGTCGCACGTTGCTCACAGCCATATTCATCGGCGTAGGCCTCATTGCGATAGTGGTCGTGGCGGCGTCCTCGCTTCTCCCGATGCTGCGGTCTCCTCAGGACAAAGGAACGGGAGCGAACGGGCCTGCTGGACCGGAGGGCGTTGCTGGGCCGGCAATCAGCTCCCCCTACGCGGTTTCCGGGCCGGTGGGCGACATCCGCACCGCCGAATTCCAACTGGTCGCGGGCGTCACAGCGGTGCTCGTGCGTACCACCGACATCGGTGGTGACCTGTACCGGGTCGCTACTCCCGAAGGGTCGGGATTCGCGCCACGCGTCGATCAGGAAGGTGCTCAGGTACGTCTGCGGCTCGCCAGGCTCTACGACACCGACAGCAGCGACCAGGTGACCGTCGAACTGAACCCGCGCGTGCAGTGGCGGATCAACCTCCTCGCCGGCTCAGAGTCGGCCACCGTCGACATGCGGGCGGCGGACCTCGCTGGAGTCGACTTCGTTGGTGGCGTCGGCAGCATCGAGATGTGGCTCCCGGTGCCGCACGGAGACGTCGCGGTACGAATGTCCGGTGGGGTACGGGACTTCATCATCCACGCACCTGGCAACATCCCTGTCCAGGCCACACTCGTCCGCGGCGCGGGAGCCGTCACGGTGGACGAGGCCACGCGCTCAGGTGTCGCAGCCGGCACACGGGTCACCCAGGACGGATGGAACGATTCCCAAGACCGCTACGACATCGACGCCGTCGCCGGGCTCGGCGTTCTGACCGTTGACCGCTACTGAGCACCTTTCGAGCTCAGAGGGCAGTTCGGAAGTCGTGGGCGCGACCGCGCCGCAGGAGCCGATCCCGGACCGCCTGGCGGCCACCGGGAGCAAAGGTTTACCACCGGCCTCAACTACATCCTGGACAGCGTTGCGCCCAAGGCCCGGTAGGTCAGATCATCCGAAGCGGCATCCGCTCAT
>NZ_BOPG01000131.1 GCF_016863635.1 Virgisporangium aurantiacum
CCTACATCCCTGTCGGTGACCGCGGTTTCCTCTATCTGGCAATTCTGTGGAATCCGAGCACGGACGGCGCCGGACCTTCAAGACTGCCGTGACCTGCGAGGATTTCCATCGAACATAGATTCTGTGGACTGCGACGAAGGAGCATTCCACAGAATGGCGACCGTCATCGACCTGCACTCACGGCGGCTGGTTGACTGCACGATCGCGGATCATATGCGCACCGAGCTGATCATCGACGCCATGAACGCCGCGCTGCGACCCGCGGCAGCCTGCATGGGCATTGTTCTATTCCGATCACAGCGCGCAATGTACGTCCAGAGCCTTCCTGCTGCATGTGCTGGGGCCGGGATCCGGCAATCGATGAGCGCGGTCGGCAGCTCCGCCGACAACGCCCTTGTGAGTCATTCAACGCCACCTTCAAACGCGAGACACTGCAGGACCGCCGCGCTTCAGTGACGATCGCCAAGCCCGGCTTGACACGTTCCGGTGGCTGCACCGCTGTAACACCATTCGACGCCACTCCCGGCTCGGACGCCAATCGCCGACCACCCAGGCGGAAAGAAACGGTGGACACTGATCATGATCGTCGTGCATAGCCGCGGGGGCGTGGTTGGTGGGAGAAGTTCGCCGATCAGATGGGGCCGCGTCCTGGCGCGTCGAATACAACAACCGACATGATCGACTAATCGAGATCAGGTGCTCTTTGGCGCCAATGGCGGGGCTACCCGCGCCTCTGATCAACTAGTTGACACCGGCGTCGTAGGCGAGGACAGTCAATCCCTAGCCCTGGTAAATGATTGGTCGGATGGCTGGGGCTTCAGTGCTGAGGTGCGCCCTGGACCCGTGTGCTCCTGGTGAGCTCCCGTCAAGGTGCGGAGCGGTTGATCTGGTTTGAGCGCCGTGATCCTGTATCGGTGTAAGCCAACAGGCGGACCTTAGATTGATGATTGTCCGCTGAAGGTCTGGCTGCGGCCGATGCGCGGACTCAACGCTCTCGCTTAGCTGCACGCATCGACGGCGGTCACGGATTTCCGCAGTGAGAGGCATCGCCACGCCGGCGCTTCGGGACAACGTTCACCGTACCGCGCCGCGCCCGCTGATTAGGGCACGCGCTCGGCCGCCCCACCGTTCCACGCAAGCGCAACACGACCACTCCGGGGAGGTTTCCACATTGCCGTTGCCACGCCTGCAGCCGCGCATAGCTGGACTTCCACTGGTACTCGCCGGACCGATCCTGCGTCGCGTCACGTCCACCGACGTGACGGTGTTTGTCGCGCTCAAGGCGGAACGCAAGGCGACACTGCGCGTGCGGGAGACCGACGCGGCGGGTCCGCAACGCGCAGTCGGGACGCGCGTGACGATCGCACTCGGGGTCAACCTGCATGTTGTCGCCGTCACGGCGACCGGCGTGTTGGTGCCCGGGAAGACCTACGTGTACGATCTCGCGTTCGCCCCCGACGATGGCGGCGCCGGGCCGGTCACGGCCACAACAGAGACGCTGCTCACCCCTGGCGTCGTACACGCGGATGCGACCGTCGCGCGAACTCGCCTGGTGTACGCAGAGCCGGGCGCACCGGACCTGCCATCCTTCGCGCTTCCGCCCTTGCAGCCGGCCGACCTGCGCGTCGTCCACGCTTCCTGCCGCAAGCCGCACGCCGGCGGGGACGACGCGCTTCGCGCCGCAGACGAGATGGTCCGGTCCACCGTCGCCACCCCGACGCGCCGTCCACACCTGCTGATGCTGACGGGCGACCAGATCTACGCCGACGACGTCGCCGACGTGTTGTGCGCCGTTGCAGCCGACGCCGCGTTCGCGCTGCTCGGCTGGGACGAGCAGCTGCCGACGAAGTCCGGCAACCGCGTGGCGAGCGTCTTCAAGCCGGGCCAGCGTGGTGACCTGGTCACCAAGGACGCGCAGCTCACGACCGGGGACGGCGCCAGCCACCTCTTGAGCTTCGGCGAGTTCTGCGCCATGTATCTGTTGGCGTGGGGGGAGGCGATCTGGCCGGACACGCTCCCGTTGGTGGAGGACTTCTCCGACGCCGGGCTCTTCGTCAACGGCGGACGGCTGGAGCAGCGCCGCGCCGTCACGACATTCTGGCGCGCGCTACCGGCGATCCGGCGCGCGTTTGCGAACATCCCGACGCTGATGGCGTTCGACGACCACGAGATCACGGACGACTGGAACCTGCGCGCAAGCTGGACGAAGAAGGTGCTCGACCCCACGACCGGCGCGCCGCTCGGACAGCGGATCGTGCAGAACGGGCTGGCGGCGTTCGCGATCTTCCAGGCGTGGGGCAATACCCCTGAACAGTTCGCCGCGAGCGGCGCCGCGGGCGCGTCCGGCCGCACGCTCTTGGAGGCCCTCGGCACATGGCAGGGCGACGACACCAATGCCGGCGAGGCGCTGTCGATTCGAACAGCGGTCGGGATGCCGACGGCTTTCGACGCCGAGGGAGTCGCGGCGGTAGCGCCCGGTGCGCTGCGCTGGCACTACTCAATGACGGCTCCGTCGTTCCAGCTGCTCGTGCTGGACACGCGCACGCAACGCGCGAGCCCACAGGGCGCCGACAACCCGGCCGCGCTTCTCGGCGCCCCTGGCGCTCTGCAGCAGCAGCTTCGCGACGTGCCGCTGCCCGACGCCGACATTCCCATGATCGTCGCAGCGGCCACGCCGATCTTCGGCAACCCGTTCATGGAGTGGCTCATTGGCGTTGGGGAGTGGCTCGGCTGGTACGAATTCTTCGACGCCGAGACTTGGTCGCTGCAGCCGGTGGCGCGCGAACTGCTGCTCTCCGCCCTCGTCACGAGGGGCGTACCTGGCCCGGACGGCGTCAAACGCCGCCGAATCGTCGTGCTCTGCGGCGACGTCCACTATGGCTTCTCCGTCAAGGCCAGCTACAGCGCCAACCGCACGCCCGCAGGGGAGGCCGATCGCGCGGTGGCGGCCATCGCCCAGCTCACCGCCAGCCCGGCCAAGAATGAGGACGGCAAAACGCACTTCCTGCATGGCCAGGGCTTTGCGCTGTTCAGCGAGACGTTACCGAAGGAGTCCGTCGTCGGCTTCGCGAACCTCTCCGGAGGGAGCGTCACGGCCGGCACGTCGCCGACCTCCGGCGCGCTCGTACTGACGGGGCGGCCCGCTTTCATCAAGCTGCCCTCGGATGCGCAGCCTGCGGCCAATGTGGATTGGCGTTACGACGTGGAATTCCTGCTCGCTGCGGATTCCGACGCCAATCGCGGCCCCGCTCCCGCTCCCGTCGCCGCCCCGCCGGCCGGCAACCGGGACGCGGCGCTCACGGCCTATTTGACAGCCGCGGGCCGGCACGCCGACGACTACGAGCGCAGGTTCGGCGGGGGCAAGGAGATCGTAGGACACAACTGCATCGGTGAAGTCACGTTCGAGTGGGGAGAGACCGACGAGGCCAAGGCAGTCGTACATCAGCTCTGGTGGGCTATCGAGGAACAGCCCACGACGTTCCCACTCAGCCGCTGGCGCGTCAGCCTGGCCAACGGCAGCACGGCCGGTGCCGGTATCAGGCTGCTGGTCGCTGACGCGGCCGGAAACACAACGCCGCTCAACAACGGCTGGGTGTACGTGCGCGAGGCCGCCGGAGCCGTGACCACGTTGCACACGCAGGCCGACGGGCGCCTGATGCGCCGCACAGGCAGCGCGCGCGACGCCCCGTGGGGCTACGACCAGCCATGGGTTGCGACCGCCGGCGCCGCCGTCGCGGTCGCCTTCACCCGCGGAGCGCGGCCCGCACCAGAGGCGGTCCTCGCCCGCCCGGCGCTCGCCACGGCCTTCGTGGCAATGACTGTCCCGGCGCTGGATGCGCAAGGCCGCGGCCAACTCAGCGTCCGCGGCATCCGGATCCACATCACACGTCCGGGCGAACTCGAACTGTGGCCGTTGCTGTGGCAGGCGCCGGACGCGCCGCTTCCTTGGCTGGCGGGCGTCGCGGGCATCGACCCGGACGGACGCACCTACGAGAAGGCAGGCATGCGTCAGCGCGACCGGGCGTACAACAACCCGGCGGAGATCGCGGGCGCGCTGCGAGTCGAGATCGTGGATGGGAACGCCGCGGCCGCTCCGCCGGCCGGCGCTGCCCAGCGCACGCGCGGCCTGCTGGTGGAGGCGGGCGTCGACGCCGAGGTCACGGCCGCGACCGTTGAGGTGCTCGACCGGAACGGTGCCGTCGTCGCCGCCCGCGATGCGTTCGCGCCGGGCGCCGCACGCCGGGACGCGACGCCGGTCACGCTGGCCGTTCCGGCATCCGGTCGGCGCACGTTGGAGGCCATGGTGATCCTCGATGACGGCGTAGCCGCCACGCTCGGGCACGTGCAGGTGCTGATGGTCTGCCAGACGCCCGACGGCCCTCGCATCGAGGCGTCATCGGCGCTACTGACCGGTGTGCAGGCGTCGTTGGTGGACGACCCCACCCCCGGAACCCGCGGCGCACCCGCGGGCGAGGGCGACGACCTGGTGGTCGTCGACTTCGGCGGCAACGAACGGCCCGATGGGACCTCGACCCCGGCCTCCCCTGCGCTGACGCCGGCGGCGCTGGCAGACGCCACCCGCGTGCGCCGCATGGTGCGTCGCCGCACGCGGGTGATCACGCAGCTCTTCGACCCCGCGTCACCGGCCGGCGACCCCGCCAACCCGCTCATTCCGAGTCCCGCGATGCCATTGTTGATGGCCGAGCTGCACCTGGCCGGCGCCGACCACGACGCGCTGAGGGATCTCATGCGCCGGCGATGGCACCGCCGTGACGTGGATCCGGCGACCGTGCGGCCCGCGGCGCTGCTCCAGCTTGACCTCGATCTCGACCTTGAGCTGCTGCTGACCTGGAACGGTGGGGACGCGGCAGCGGCGACGACCCCCAATTACCCCATGCCGGCGATACACCATGCGCACGTCACGCGGGTACCCGGAGCGGTGAGGGCGACACTGCGCTTCAACGAGATGGGCGAGTTGTGCGACGGCGACGGCGACTCGCTCACTCTGGTGGACGGAGACGCCGTGCCCAACGCGACCGCTGCCGCGACGCTGCCGCCGTGGGTGGACGCGGGCCGGCGCCGCCCCACGGTGCGGGTCGCCCAGCGGCGCCCATGGGGGCGCGCGGGTGCCGCGACGGTGTCCTGCACCGTCGTCGAGTGGTTGCCGCTGCAGCAGGCGATCCGTGGCGGCGACGGTCGACTGCTGGTAACGCGCTTGGCGATCGGACGCGAGGGGGCCACCGCCACGGACGTCCACGGCGGGATCGTCCCGGCCGCTGCTCCGGCGGCCGCTGCCCCGGCTCCGGTGGGCATGCCCCCGGCCCAGCTGCCACGCTTTCGGGTCGGAGGAACGGCGCCGTCACCGGCCGAACTTACGACGCTGGTCGCGGCCTTGGTTGCCCGCCGCTTGCCGGGCATGCGCGGGCGCGCCGAGATCGACGCGCTCAGCGACGAGTGCTGGCGTGTGACGTTCGTGGCAATCGTGGAGCACGAGAGCGGCGCGCACAGCCAGTACGATAATCGCCGGCCGCAGCGAAGATCCTACACCCGTGGGGTCAACCAGTTCTTCTTCACTCTCGAGCCCTCGATGCCCACGTTCGGCCCGCCGCACGGCTATGGGCTCGGCCAGATCGACAACTACGGGAACCCGCCGCGCGGGGCGAGCCCGGACGCGGTCTGGGACTTCGTCGCCAACGTCGAGACGATGCTCGACATCGTGTTCAACGAGAAGGCGCCAGCGGCCTTCGGCCTACTCGACGACCACATGCCGGCTCCCACCGACCAGCGCTGGCGGGCGGCCTACCAGCGTGAGGTGGTGCGCCGCTACAACGGCGGCAGCGAGATGGCGTTCTCCGCGGGCCAGTGGCGCATCAATCCGGTCGGCGGCATACCGGCCAACATCCAATACCCCAACCAGATCCTGGCGACGAATGTCAACTATGCCGCCGCCCGCCCGATCGCGTTCGCCGCCGCGGACTTCGGCCCCGGGACGGGCCCATGAGCGGCCGCGACGTCCTGCACGTCCTGCTCGACGAGGCAGAGCGCTTCGCCGAGCCGGCGCTCGAAGCCGCGCAGGGGCCGGCGAGCCTGCGAAAGGTGTTCGCGGACGCCGGCTGGGACCTCGACGCCATCGCCGGCCTCGACGTGGACGCCCTCGGCGTCGTGATCGACGAAATCGTCGACGTGCTGGATCGCCTGCTGCTGCTTGCCGGCGGCGGGCCGATGGACTTCGAGGCGATCGCCGGGTTGCTCGGCGACGTCGCCGACGCCGCCCAATCAATTGACGCGCTTGCCCCGACACTCGGGGCGCCGATGAGCTTGTCCGACGAGGACCTGGCAGCGCTCGGCGTCGACCTGCTCGACTTCTTCCTCATCTCATACATGCAGCGTCACCGCCCCCTGCTGCTACAACTGCTGGTGTTGGTCGGCCTCGCCGATCCGCCGCAGATCGCCGGAGCGCCGCGGCTCGACGGCCGCCCGGGACGCCTACCGACCCGGCGTCCGCGGCTGGCGCTCCAGCGCGCGGGCGCGCTCGTCGACAACCCGGCAGCGATGCTGAGCGAGCGCTGGCTGCCGGCGGACGGGAACGGGCAGCGTGGGCTCGAGACCCAGGCGTCGGCCGACCTGCTGGCCGACATACTGTTCCCGCAGATCGCGATCCTCGCGCGGGCCGCCGGCGCTTACGCGACGTTCGGGGTCAACCCACGCAGCGGCGTCGATCTCGGGGCAGTAGCCGGTGCGATCGCGCAGCGCGCCCTCACCATCCGCGCGCCTATTCCGCTGCCTGCGGGCGCCGGCGACACCGCGGCCCTGGGCGCCGCCGCGGTGGAGGCCGGGCTGACTGTGGGCGCGACCGTGGTGTTGACCGGCCGAGACCAGGCCGGCCTCGGCGTCGTCGTGTTGCCGCATGGCCAGATCGATGTCAGCACGGAGCTCGCCCGGTGGACACTCGGGCTCAAGGTCGGCTCGGCGGCCGCCCAGGGCAGCACTCCATTCGGCTTCGCGATCGACCGCAACGGCATCACAGTGCCCGCGGGAATTTCTCCAGCCATCGACATAGCGCTCGCCCTGAGCCGGCGCCGCGCGAACTCCGGACCAGCCGTGCAGATCGGTTCCGAGGGCACCCGCCTGGAGATCGGCAGCGTAGCGGCGGAGGTCGGTGCGCTCGTGAGCGCGACGAGCGTCGCACCCTTCATACAGGTCGAGCTGCTGGACGCCCGCATCGTCGTCACCCCCGGCGACGGCGACAGTTTCCTGAAGGCCGTCCTGCCGCCTGGCGGCCTGCAGGTGCCGTTCCAGCTCGGAATGCGCTGGTCGCAGGCCGAGGGATTGACCTTCACCGGCGGCGCATCGCTCGAGGTCGCGCTGCCCGTCGGCGTCGATCTCGGCTTCCTCAAGATCCCCGTCGTCAACCTCTCGCTCGGCGTGTCCGGGCAAGGCGTCGCGCTCGGCCTGGCGGCCACGGCTGAGGTCGCGATCGGCCCGGTCGCGGCCACGATAGAGCGCATGGGCGTCGCGGTCGGGCTCGCCCCGCCGCGAGTGGGCGCCCCAGGCGTCGCCGGACCCGTTGACGTCACGCTGCGCTTCCTGCCGCCCAAGGGCATCGGGATGAGCATCAACGCCGGGCCGGTCGCCGGTGGTGGTTACATCTTCCTGGACCCGGCGGCCGGCGAGTACGCGGGCGTGCTGCATCTGCAGATCGCGCCCGTCAGCGCGACGGCGGTCGGCGTGCTGCAGACGCGGCTGCCGGGCGGACGCGACGGCTTCTCGCTGGTCATGCTGATCTTCGCGTCGTTCCCACCCATCCAGCTCGGCTACGGCTTTACGCTCAACGGACTCGGCGGGCTGGTCGGGATCAACCGTGCGATGAATGTCGACGCGCTACGCGACGCGGTTCGCAGCGGCGCGGTCGGATCTCTGCTGTTCCCGGTCGACCCCGTACCCCGCGCTCGCCAGATCATCGCCGACGTCAACGCGATCTTCCCGCCGGCCGAGGGCCAATTCGTGTTCGGGCCGATGGTGAAGCTGGGCTGGGGCACACCCCCGATCATCATCGCGACGCTCGCGGTGGTGATCCAGATCCCGACGTTCGTGATCGCGATCATCGGCCGGCTGCAGCTGGCGCTGCCCGAGGAGGGCGAGGCCGCGGTCCTGCTCCTGCGCATCGACGTGGTCGGCGTGATCGACCCCGGGCGCGGTGAGGTATCCATCGATGGATCGTTGTCCGGCTCCCGCCTGGCAGCCTTCGCGATCGACGGCGATTTCGCGCTGCGCATGCGCTTCGGTCCCAACCCGATGTTCGCGCTGTCGGCCGGCGGTTTCCACCCTCGCTACCCGACACCGCCGGGCGTGCCGGAGCTGCGGCGGCTGTCGATATCGCTCGCCACCAGCGACAACCCGCGCCTGCGTCTCGAGGCCTATCAGGCGCTGACACCCGCGACGCTGCAGTTCGGGGCCCGCGTGCAGGTCTACGCGGCGGTCGACCTCGGGCTGGTCGGGTTTTTCGAGCTCGACGCCGAGCTCGGATTCGACGTCCTGCTGGTCTTTAACCCGTTCGGACTCGACGCGAACCTGCACGCGCACATCACGCTTCGACGCAACGGTTCCGCATTCCTCGGTGTGGAGCTCACCGCGTCGCTCAACGGGCCGTCCCCGTGGAAGTTCGACGGGCGGGTGAAGGTCAAGGTCGCGTTCGTGGAGGTGACGGTCCACGTCCACCACGAGATCGGCGAGCCGGCGGATCTGGTTGCGCCACCGCAGGTCAGCATCGCGGCCGAGGTGCGCGCGGCGCTCGGCGACGCACGCAGTTGGCGTTGCGTGCTGCCGGAGTTCGACGCGGGCGTGCGGATTCGCGAGGCCGCACCGGGCAGGCCCGAGTTGATCGCCCACCCGCTCGGCGAGATAGAGGTCCGCCAACGCCTGGCGCCAATGAACGTCGCGCTCGAGAAAGTCGGCGAGGCCACGGTGATCGGAGCCGCGACGGTCGTGCTGAACTCGCTGCGCCTCGGCCGGCAGGTGATCGCCGAAGCGCCCACGACGAGCGACATGTTCGCGCCTGGCCAGTTCTTCCACATGTCCGAGGACCAGAAGCTCACCGGCCCGGCGTTCGAGGCGATGGCCTCCGGCCGCCGAGCCGGCGTCGACACGGTGGTCCACACGGGCGCGATCGCGTTTGAGCTGACCTACGAGGATCGCGTCGTCGACGCGCCGGACGCCCCCGCACGGGTGGTGCGCAGTAGGTCGCTCGACGACGCGGTGCTGCGCCACGCGGTCGCCGGCGGCGTCGGCGCGCGCGCGCCAGCCGCGTTGGCGAGACGCTTCGCTGGGCCCTCGATGGGGGTCGCGGTTACCGACCCGTCCTGGTCGCTGGATCGGGATGGCACCGTGCTCGCCACGTACGAGACCGCAGCCGAGGCCCGCGTCGCCGGGCGCGGCAAGGACGCGGTCGTCAATGCGATCGCGAGGGTGGGTCGATGACCGTCACTCTGATCAGCTCGCTGCGCGACGGTCTCGGCTCCCAGCTGGCCGCGGGCTCCACGCCGGACTCGTCCGGCCGTGTGTCGCTCGAGGTCGCGGCGACCGTCACCGGGGAGGAGGCCACGCCCGTCGACGTTCTGGTGCTGGGCCCAGGCGACGTCACCGGCGTGGACCCGCGTCAGGTCGTCCGCATGGACCCTCCGAGCGGGGCGCAGGGCACCGAACCGACCTTCTTCTGCCTGCTCGAGTTCGACCGGCCGGACCTGCCGTGGCTGTTCACCCCGGGCGCTCCCGACGCGCAGGGCCGCCTACAGCCCTGGCTCGCGCTCGTGGTGATCGAGATCCGCGAGGGAATCTCATTCGGGCCCCGCGCTGGTGCGCCGCTCCCCGTCCTCACCGTCGACACTCTCGCCGAGCTGCCCAACCTGGCGGACGCGTGGGCATGGGCACACGCCCAGATCACCGGTCCGGCGGCGACCGCCCAGCAGGTGACTGCGGCGGTCCGCGGCGCACCGGCGGCGACGCTCAGCAGGCTACTGTGCCCGCGGCTGCTGCGCGGCGCCACGCGGTACCGCGCGTACGTGGTGCCCACGTTCGAACCTGGCCGGCTCGCCGGGCTCGGGCAGGAGCCTGACGGCGGCGGCGCGCCCGCGTGGGAGGCAACGACCACGCTGCCGCTCGAACTGCCCGTCTACCACTCATGGGAGTTCGTGACCGGCGATCCGGGGGACTTCGAGACGCTCGCGCGGCGGATCGTCGCCGTGCCGGCCCCAGACGGCATCGGCTCCGTCGCGCTCGACATCTCGGATCCAGGCGCCGCCGCGCTCAACCGTCCCGGGGCTGAACTGGCGTTCAACGGGCCGCTGCGCCAGCGCAGCCAGGTCACCGCAGCGTGGACGGACGCGCCGGGTCGACAGGCACTCGCCGGACTGATCAACGGCACGGGCGGCACCGTCGTCGGGCCGCCGCTGTATGGGGGACGGGCTGCGGCAACGACCGCGGTCCCGCCGGAGCCGAACCCGCGGCCGGCTTGGCTTCGCGACCTCAACCTCGATCCACGCCACCGCGCCGCCGCCGCACTCGGAGCCCGCATCGTGCAGACGCATCAGGAGGAACTCATGCGCGCGGCATGGGACCAGGCAGGTGCGATCGAAGCGGCCAATCGGCTGCTGCGCGCCGCCCGCCTCGCGCGCCGCGCCGGTAAGACCATCGTGGATGGTCGCCTGGCCAAGCTCAGCCCGTCGGTGCTCTTCCAGCTGGGCGGGCCGGCGCTGGACCGCGTGCGGATCGGGTTGGACGGACTGCTGGCGCGGGCGCGGCTGCACGGCACCAACCTTCCTCCAGGGCTCACGCAGCCCGCGTTCCGGCGCCTGACCCGCCCCGGCGGACGTCTCGGCCGCATGCTCGGAGGGCCTGCCAAGTTCGGCGGCGTCACGGGGGCGCTCGACGCCGGGCGCGCGCGACCCGACCGCGGCGCCTGGAGCCGCCCGGGCGGCCTGGTCACGATCGGCGGCCTGCTCGCGGCCGCGGAGGCGGCGCGTCGCAGCGCCGCCGGCGGTGGGATTACGACGGTCGTCCTCGACACGACACGCACGACATTGCCCGATCCGGGCGCGCAACTGCCGACCGTATCGGCCGAGCGCACCGGCGGCCGCAAGCCGGTGCTGCGAATCGAGCTTACGGACGGTGACCGGGTTCTGGGCGGCGGCTCCTTCGTGATCGAGGGCGTGCGGCTGGGGCGCAGCACTCCTCTACGCCGGATGGCAGACGTCGTCGCCCAGCCCGACCTGATCAGCGACCTGCCCGGCGCGATAGAGCTGCTGCTCGACGGCCGTGCCTATGACCTCACCGAAGAGGTGCGAGGCGGCGTGCTCAATGCGCTGGTCGAGCCCGCCGGGCCGCCTGCAAAGCCGGCGCCGGGTCCCGCCCTGGCTGCCTTGCGCGATGAGCTGCTTGCCAGCCTGGACTCCAAGCGCACCGTCCCCGTTGCGCTGCACGCCCGTGTCGAGCTGCCGGCTCCGTTGCAGGGCGAGGACCCGCTGGACGACGTGCTGGTCGCCCCCCGCTTTCCGGCACCGCTCGCAAACGAGCTCGCGGCCATCTCCACCGACCTGCTGCTCCCCGGCGCCGACCGCGTGCCCGACGACGGTGCCTTCGGACTGGTCACGAATGCCGCGTATGTGCAGGCGCTGCTGGTCGGCGCGAACGACGAGATGGCGCGCGAACTGCGCTGGCGAGGCTTCCCGACGGACGAGCGGGGCACGTGCTTCGAATTCTTCTGGGACGTGTCCGGCACGGCCGCCGCAGGCGCGCAACCGGCACCGGACATCCGTGCGATTCACGAGTTCGCGAGGGCGGGCCGGCTCGGCGACGAGGTCGGTGGCGGGCGGCGGGAAGTCGTTCTGGTACTGCGCGCGCAGTTGTTCCGCCGCTACCCGGGCACCCAGGTACTGGCTGTGCCGGGCGAGCCCGATGGCAAGGGCGGCCGCCGGCCGATCTATGACGCGCCCGTCCTGCCGCGCTTCCGTGGCCGGCTCGGCGAGGACATCATGTTCTTCGGCTTCCCGTTCGAGGACGGCGACGCGATCGGTGACCCCGGCTACTATGCCGTCTACCAGCAGCCGCCTGGCGCTCCCCGCTTCGGGCTGGACGAGCCGGATCCCGCGCTCACGCCGGGGATCATGCCTGCCGCCCGCTCGGCTCTGAGCTGGACTCACGTGCTCAAACCTCCGGCGACGCATGTCGACCTTGAGCCCGGTACGCACGCGTTCTCCGACGTGAGTGCGCGTTGGGGTGAGAGCGCGGCCGGTCAGGCCGTCATCACCATGCAGCAGCCCGTGCGTGTGGCGATCCACTTCTCCGACCTGCTGACAGGGGGTTGAGCCGTGACGTCTCCGATTCTGGACGAGCTGCGCGCTGCCGAGGCGCAGCGACTCACACGCGTCGCGGAGGCGCGCTTGGCGCTTGTGGTCGCCCTGACCAGGCGTCTCGAGGCGGAGCGGGACAACCGCCCGGCAGGCCGGCGCGCGCTGACGCGGGCTTTGGAGCTTGAGGCCAACCGCTCGATCGCGCTGCGTAACGTGCTCCAGGACGACAGTCGCGTCCGCGAGCTGATCACCGTACTGAGCCCTGACGAGGTTCTCAGCGGACTGGAGCAACGCGTGCCGATCGCGCTGCTACCCGTACGGCTGGAGACACGGTTCCGGACGGACGCAGGCGCCCCCGTCCTGCATGTGCGCGCATTTCCGGAGCCAATCCACGCCGACTCGCACGAGCCGGAGCTGACAGCCGAGGAACTCGCCGCCGGCGCGACCTTCTGGGCGGCGGCCGCGAACGGCACGGAGGCCGAACGGGCCGCCTGGGCGACGTTCGTGAGCTCCGGCGGGGAGCGGCGGGCGGCGTGGATCCGGACCGTGACGGCGCCCGGCCACGCGCCGCCGAGCCTCAAGCGTGCGTCATGGACACGAGCCCCGACGGCCGCCGGGCTGCCGGACCGCTTCGTCTTCGTGGCGCTGCGGGCGGGCAAACGGGTAGCCGAGGTCGTCGGCCAGCCAGTGCGCCGGCCGCTCGCGATCGGTCCGGACCCGGGCATCCGGACGGGCACCGGGCCTGCAGGCCTCGACGAGGGGACGCGCTGGCTGGTGGAGTTCGAGCAGGCCGAACGCAACGGGATGGGGGCACGGCTGACGCTGCCGGTCGGCACCACCAGGATCGACCGCCTGTTGGCGATCGGGGTCGCCGCGTCGCTGACGCCGGTTCAGGCGGCGGCGGAGCTAGATCGGCTGCTCGGCGTTCACCGGTTCAGCACCGGCCTCGGGCTCATCGGCGCCGGAACCGCGACCAACGTCTCCCGTACGCCGGCGGCGCCGCCCTCCGACGACATCCTCGCCCGCGAACGGGAGACCGTCCCCGCGGGCGCTGCAACGGACGCGGGACGCCTGGTCACCGCGCTCGGCGCAGGCGGGGTGCACCTGGCTCGGTCGGTCGGCGCCGGCGCGACCACCGAGGCGGACGCACGCGCAATGCTGGCGGTGTTGTGGCCGGCGACACTCGGCTACTACCTGAACGAGTTTCTGGCGGGATCGGTGACCGATGCGGAAGCCGAGGCGCTGCGTACCCACGCGGTTGCCTGGGTCCGCCCCCGCGGGCCGCTGCCGACGCTGCGCATCGGCGCGCAGCCGTACGGCGTGCTGCCCGTCACGTCGCTCGTGCGCTACAAGCCGCCGGTCGAAGCGCACGCGTCCGCCGGCCGCTTGGTGGAGCTGCTCGGCCGAATGGACGCCGTCTGGGCGACCGCTGTCCGTGCCGTGCCGCGTGCCGGCGTCGGGACCGACCCTCAGTCGGCGATGGCAGAGATCCTCGGCCAGGCACCAGTCGCCGTCGACTATCGCATCCGGCGGGTTCATTACCAGGGCACCATCCTGGAGCTCGCCACGCTCGCCGGACTGCGCGACGACGAGAGGGAGAGTCTGGCCCGGCTGCACCACGGCCTCGTCACCGCGGGTTCGGGCGCGGTGGGGAAGCTTGCCGCCGCCGACGGGCTGCGGCTGACGATCGCCTCGGACGGCACCCATTCACTCGCGCTACCGCGGGTCCAGGTGGGCGCGCTGTCGCCGACGGCGCCGCTGAGGGACAACTACCTGCAGTTCCTGCACACGGCGTCGGTCGAGGACATTGTCAAGGCCGAGCGGCGCTTCGGCTCGCCGCTGTTGTACCTGCTCGCGCGCCTGGGCGTGTTGGCCCAGTACGTCAAGGCCGTGCTGCCGTCCGTGGAGCGGCCGAGCTTGGACGAGTGGATCGACCGGCTCATGATCATCGACGGTCTGCCTGGCGTCGAGCCGCGGCCCCTGCCGCTGGACCTTCTGTTGACCGAGCGCAACGGCGGCCCGACCGGCCCACTGGTCATCGATGTGGTCCGTGGCCACGTGACCGAGCTGGCGGAGCGCGGGACGATGCTCGAGCTTGCCGGCTTCGGCATTCCACGCCTATCTGTCGGCGGCGGCCTGCCGGTGCTGGACGCCGGGACGGTCGTACGGGAGCCCGGCGGCGGGCTCGTCCGGATCGGCGATCGCCTGGGCGGAAGTCGCGGTGGTCCAGGCACTTCCGCGCTTCCACAGCCGGCCGGCATCCCCGGGTCGCCGCGGCGGCTCATCGCCACGTCGTCCTCCGCAGCCACCGCGGCAACCCCGCCAGCCACCAGCGCGGCCGCCGACACGCTAGCTGGCCTTGTCCACCTGGCGCCGCGGCCGACCGAGACGCTGGACCGCTTGCTGCGAGAGACGCTCGACCTGTGCGGCCACCGCCTCGACGCCTGGATCACATCGCTGGCCACCGAGAGGCTCGACGAGCTGCGTGCGACGGGTACCCCGGGCGTCCACCTCGGCGCCTACGGCTGGGTGGAGAACCTGTCGCCCGGTGCGCCGCTCACCACCGTCCCCGCCGAGCAGCATGCCGACATCACGCGGCCGCTTGTCCGCCGCGCCGACGCCGGCGGCTTCGTCCACGCTCCCTCGGTCGCCCACGCGGCGACCGCTGGCGTGCTCCGCAGTGCGCACCTCGCCCACGGCGGCGGTCCCCAGCTGGCCATCGACCTGTCCTCCCAACGAGCGCGCACCGCGCAGTGGCTGCTGCAGGGCGTGCGCACCGGTCAGCCGCTCGGGGCGCTGCTCGGCTACCGACTCGAACGCGCACTGCACGATGCCGGGCTGGACAGCCTGATCGGCAACCTGCGCGACATGGCGCCGCTGAGCCGGACGCGTCTGGCCGCTGACGGCGAGCCGAGCGAGGCCGTCGCTCCGCACGACGTCGTCGACGGGCTCCGCCTGCTCGAGCGCCTGGAAGCCAACGAGGTGACCGTCGCGGGGCTGGCCCCGGCCGCGCTCCGCGTCAAGCTCCAGCACGCGCTCGAAGCGCTCACCGACGCCGCCGACGCCGTCGCGGACCTGCTTCTGGCCGAGAGCGTCCACCACCTTGTGGGCGGCAACCCTGGGCGTGCCGCCGCGGCGTCGGCCGCCGCTGCGGGTGAGCATGTCCCCACCGAGATCGACGTCTTGCGCACGCCTCGCCCGGGCATCGCGACGATCCACCGGGTCGTCGTCGTCCACGACACCACACCCGTCGCGGAGTGGCCAGCGGGCGCAGGCCAGGTGCGGGCCCTGCTCGACCCCGTGCTCGAGGACATCGCGGCGCACTGGCTCGGGGCACCCAGCCGGATTGCCATCGGAGTGAGCTGGGAGGGCACCAAACCCGAGGCTGCGACGAAGGTGACGCTCGACAGGCTCGGCCTCTCGGCCCTCGACTTCCTCTTCACGGCCGCGCCGGTCTCCCCGGACGCCCTCGGCGAGGTCGAGCGGCGGATCACAGACCTGGCGGAGCGGGCCGAGGCCGACGGCGGCCTGCGCCCCGCGGACGTGCCGGCTGCCGCCGCGCCCGCGCTGGACCTCGGCGACGACCTGCCGGCGCTGTTGGAGGCGGCGAGCGGGCTGCGCCGGGCGGTCGGCCGCTCGCGTCCACTCGAGCCCGCGGATCTGCAGGGCGCCGGTGCCGGCGACTCGGCGGCGGTAGTCCTCGCCGACCTCGACGGCCGGATCGCGGGCGTACTCGCCGTCGCGCGCGGGGCCCGCAATGCGCTGGACACGGTGCTCGGCGACCCGCCGGACACTGTCGACCTCAACATGCTGCGGGCTTCGCTGCGGACGGCTGCCGCAGTCGGTCTGCCGGGCACCTGGCCGCGGAGTGCGGCCGGCGACACCCCGAAGCTCCGCGAGGAGGCGCTCGCCCAGGCGCACTCCGTCGCGAACGAACTACGCAGCCGGCTCGCGCGGGCGGACCAGGCCATCGACGCGATCGCGGCGCCCACCGGCCGGCTCGGTACTGCGGCCGACGCGAGGGTCCGACGCGCCGCCATCGCGGAGGTCGTCGGGGAGGAACTGCCCCTGCTGGCCACCATCGCCGGCGACCCCGCGACTGCCGCACTGACGGCCTGGTCACGCCCACCGGACCTCGGTCCGGCCGCGGCCTCGCGCGCTGGCCGCGGCTCGCTCGTGCGCGACTACCTCGCGACCGCGGCGCTGGTGCACCCGGAGGTTGCCGCGCTGGAGAAAACGCTTGCGCTCGGAGCAGCGGTCGACGCTCCCGAGCCGGTGCTGATGGTCGGCCAGCACGGCATGGCCTCCGCGAAGGAGGCATGGATTGGGCTCCCCCGCGCCCCCGGTGCACCCGGCGGGGGCCGCACCTCCCTGGTCGCGCTCGCACCGGCTGGCGACCTGTCCGCCGCCACCCAGCTCACCGGGCTGCTCGTCGACGAATGGACGGAGGTCGTGCCCAGCCGGACAGCCGTGACGGGTCTCGCGGTGCACGCCAACCGCCCGAACGCTGAGGCGCCGCAAGCGATCCTGCTCGCGGTCCCGCCAGATCCAGCGCAGGCATGGGACCTGGACACGCTGACCGTGGTCCTGGAAGAGACGCTCGACCGCGCGGCACGCCGAGTTGTCGACCTACCGGCCCTGACCACTCTCGGCCACCACCTGCCCGCTCTGTTCGTGAACTCCACCGACATCCGCCGCCTGAACACGATCCCCTTCGACGACTTCGTACAGCCGGTGCGGCCATGACGGAGGTCACCTTCACCTCGTGGGCCCGCCTGGAGCCGCAGATGAGCGACCCGACGCTTACGCCCGGCATCAGCGCCGAGATCGCCGACCCTCTCTGGCTGCTCGGCCGCCAGTGGCAGCTTGGCGAGTTCACGGGGGAGGACGCCGGAACTCCGGCGTGGGTCGAGGTCCACGGCGAGACCGGGCCGGTACGACGGGTCCGGCTCGGTGACGCCAGCGCGGCGTGGCAGGCCTACCAGCCAGACGCCGTGCCGCTGGAGGCGCTCGTGGAGGCGGAGCCGCCACCCGGTTACGGCTCCGGCGCTGACCTCGCCGCGCGGGCGGGGCTACGACTCGTGCGTGAGCTGGCCGATCGAGGCGTCGCAGCGGCGACGGTCGCGGCACTGCCGGCGGCGTATCCGCTGACCATGCCCTCGGCGGGCGTGGCACTCGCCGAGGCCCGATTCCTAGCGGTCGCCAGCCGCCGTGCCCCGGACGGCCTCGCGCTCGGCCGTGCGTTGCGGGACAGCATGGGCGCGGGTCCAATCCGCGGCGAGACGCTCCCGCCCACACTTGCGCACCTCAACGCCACGAGTGCCTTCGTCCAGAGCGCGCACGCATGGCTGGACTGGCTCGAAACGATCGCCGACCTGCGCCGTAGCGGCGGCGGCGGGACGCCACCGGGCTGGCGGGCGGACCGGTTCGACCAGACGTTCGCCATCGCGGCGCCGCAGGCGTCCGGTACGACCATGGTTCTGAGGGCGCCCGAGTACCGCGGTGGAACGCTGGACTGGTGGGCATTCGACGCCTCGACTGAGGCCGGCCCGGCAACCGCGGGCGGGAACGCGGTGCCGCTGCGGCTCGACGTGCTCGCATCACCGCTCGGCTTCCCAGGAGCGCCCGTCGCCCGGTACTGGGAGATCGAGGACGCGGCCGTCGACGTGTCCGCCGCGACGGTAGCGCCACACGAGACGGCGAATTTGCTGCTGCTGGAGTACGTATTCGCCTATGGCGGCGACGCGCTGCTCGTCCCCATCGAGGCGCCGGTCGGCACTCGCCTCGCCGTGCGCGCTGCGGTGCTCGTCGACGTCTTCGGTGACCGCGTGCTCGCCGAGCGCTCGAGCATCACCGACGCGGCGGCCGGGCGCTCCCGCTTCGCTTTGTTCGGCTGCACGGGCGACGAGGACGCGGTTCTGCTCGCCCCAGCCATCGGGCACGGGATGGAGAGCGAGCCGATCGAGGATGTCGTTCTCTTGCGCGACGAGATGGCCAACCTGGGGTGGGCTGTCGAGGCTGTGGCGCCTGACGCCGCTGGCGCCCCCGCCGACTGGCGGATGCTGCTGCCAGCACCCGATCCGTCCCAGCCGCCAGCGTTGCCGCCTGCGATCGCGGACGACCGGCCGGCGCTGCGGTGGCGTTTGATGCGAAGGCCACCCGGGCACTGGCATCCCCTCGTCCCGCAGGCCACGGGGGACCGCCTGAGCACATACGCGGTGGGCTCCGTGGCGCTCGGTACCGGCGGCATGACCCCGCCGCCACGCAGCGTTGCGGTGCGCGAAATCGCGGCCTCTGGCCTGCGGGAGGAGGAACTCGCGCGCGAGGGTCGCCGTCTTGTACGCGCCGTGCAGGTCGCCCGCTGGGTAGACGGCGGCATCCACGTCTGGACCGCACGCTCGACCCTACCGGGGCGCGGGGAGGGCCACAGCGGCGTGCGCTTCGACGACGTCCTGCCGGAACAGCCGCTCGCTGCCGGCGATTGAGGGCCAAGCCACGCGGGTGCGTCGACATTCCGGCTCGCGGGCAGCCAACCACCTGTACCGCTCAGAAACCAGATTCGGCTACGCCCGGGTTCCGCAGTTCGTAGTCACGCAGGTCGGAATTGTGGGGTTGACCTGAACAAACGGCACGGTTCAAGACTAGTAGTGAATGCCATCGAAGACCGGCCGTGAGCACGGCGCCAAGCCTTCGCGGTGAGGCGGGGTCGAGTACATGGTCGGCCGTCATCTCCTGAGTCGGGGGAGTCGGACCGCGATGAACCCGCAAGGATCGGTGTCCGACTCCCGGTTCATCGGCGCCCACGCGAGCGCTGCGGTGGGCTGTCAAGGGGAGATCCTTCAAGCAGCACATGCGTGCAGGCGGCAATTCCTGTCGTCACGCCCGTCGCGACGAGGTCGCGTCGGCGGCGAGCGGAGGAACCGAAGGCTTCGCTACCACCACATCGGCCCTGAGATTCGGTGCGTCCACAGGTCGATCGACGTCGCGGCCAATCGGGCACCTCAGATTTCCACTCTGATTACGTTCATCCCAGTCGGTCCGCGCGCCGTCACACTGGCCCGCCACCGGGACTGCCGCACCGTTCTGTACTGATATGACCGTTACTCGCGCTGGCGACGATGCGCGTTGCGGGGCCGCTTCACCAGCTCGACAGGCGAGAGAAACGGGTAGGACTCTCTCGGCTCCTAGCAAGATCCCTAGCAAACGATCGTCCTAATCGGACAGACCTAGAGATCAAATCGGTCCTGAGCAGCATAAACGCGGAGCGGGCGACGAGAATCGAACTCGCGTAATCAGTTTGGAAGACTGAGGCTCTACCATTGAGCTACGCCCGCGTGTCGTGCGATCCACAGCTTACCCAATGCCCGCCCCGGCTTGCCGTCGGCGTCTTGGCCGCGCTCACGTGCGTCCAAAATGATCTTGAGACGTGGACCCAAAGCCCGCCACACGGCAACCGCACCGTACCGCATACACTGCACATCGCCGCGGGGTGTGGCGCAGCTTGGTAGCGCACTCGCTTTGGGAGCGAGGGGCCGTGGGTTCAAATCCCGCCACCCCGACTCGATCAACGAACAGCCGAGGAGAAGGACCTGTGAAGAGCACCGTCGAGACCTTGAGCGCCACGCGCGTGCGGCTCGCCATCGAGGTGCCGTTCGACGAGCTCAAGCCGAGCTTGCAGAAGGCCTACCGCGAGATCTCCACGCAGGTCACGATCCCCGGTTTCCGGCGGGGGAAGGTGCCACCTCAGGTTATCGACCAGCGGGTCGGCCGGGTCAACATCCTCAACGAGGCTGTTCAGGACGCCATCCCGGGGCAGATCGTGGCCGCGGTCCGCGAGCACGACGTCAAGACGCTCGGCCGCCCCGAGGTCGAGATCACCGAGTTCTCCGACGGTGAGCCGCTGAAGTTCACCGCCGAGGTCGACGTCCGTCCGGAGATCGCGCTTCCGGCGCCGGAAGAGATCACGGTGACGGTCGAGCCGGTCGAGGTCACCGACGAGGCGATCGACGAGCAGGTCGGCAGTCTGCGGGAGCGGTTCGCCACCCTGAAGACGGTCGAGCGGGCCGCCGCCGACGGCGACTACGTGCAGATCGACCTGGCGGCCACCGTCGACGGCGTGGAGGTCGAGGGCGGCAGCGCCACCAACGTCTCGCACGAGGTGGGTAGCGGCAAGCTGCTGGCGGGGCTCGACGAGGTGCTGGTCGGCATGTCCGCGTCCGACTCCACCACGTTCGATACGAAGCTGGTCGGTGGCGACCACGCCGGCTCCGACGCCACCGTGGCGGTCACCGTGCGGTCGGTCAAGGAGAAGCAGCTGCCCGAGCTCGACGACGAGTTCGCCCAGCTCGCGAGCGAGTTCGACACCCTCGACGAGCTCCGCGAGGACGTGAAGGGCCGCCTGCTCCGGGCCAGCCGCATGGAGAAGCTGTACTCGGCGCGTGACGAGGCGCTCAAGGCGCTCATCGCGGCCACCGCGGTGCCCGTCCCCGAGTCTGTTGTTTCAGACGAGGTGGAGAGCCGCAAGGACGCGATGAAGGAGCAGCTCCAGGGCGCCGGCGCCAGCTGGGAGGAGTACCTCGAGGCCCAGAGCAAGACCGAGGAGGAGGTCGACTCCGAGCTCACCGAGTCGGCCACCGAGGCGGTGCAGGTGCAGCTGCTGCTCGACACCTACGCCGACCGCGAGGAGATCCAGGTCAGCGACGACGAGTTCGGCCACGAGGTCGTCCACCGCGCCCAGCGGGCCGGTGTCGCGCCGCAGCAGTACTACGACCAGCTGGTCCGGTCCGGTGCCGCCGGCATGATCTTCGGTGACGTCCGGCGGGGCAAGGCGCTCGCCGAGATCCTGGAGAAGGTCGTGATCGAGGACACGAACGGCGAGCGATTGAGCCTGGCCGACCTGCGCGGTGACGACGATCACGAGGGTCACGACCACGGCGACCACGAGGGTCACGACCACGACTGAGCGCGGCCGAACCTAAGCCGACAGCGAAATGAACCCACAGTGCCGGTTGACCGCCGTTCGAGCGGTTAGTGTCGGCTGTATTAACGACTTCTGTGAAGGGCTGCCATGACCGACCTGCATATTCCGGCAACGCCGGTCGCTCGCGGTGGGGACCTCGGGCTCAACCTCGACGACTCGGTCTACAACCGGCTGCTCAAAGACCGCATCATCATCCTCGGCAGCGAGGTGAACGACCAGGTTGCCAACCGGATCTGCGCGCAGCTACTGCTGCTGGCCGCCGAGGACCCGGAGCGCGACATCGTGCTCTACATCAACTCGCCCGGCGGTTCGGTCTACTCCGGCATGGCCATCTACGACACGATGCAGTTCGTCGACAACGACGTGTCCACCGTGGCCATGGGCATGGCCGCGTCGATGGGCCAGCTCCTGCTGTGCGCCGGCACCAAGGGCAAGCGCTACGCCCTGCCGCACGCGCGGATCATGATGCACCAGCCGTCCGGTGGTATCGGTGGCACCGCTGCCGACATCGCCATCCAGGCCGAGCAGATGCTCTACACCAAGCGCATGTTCCAGGAGCGGGTGGCGTTCCACACGGGCCAGCCGGCCGAGCAGATCGAAGCCGACTCCGACCGTGACCGCTGGTTCACCGCCCAGGAGGGCGTTGACTACGGCTTCATCGACAAGGTGGTCACCGGGGCCCGTCAGGTCCCCGAGGGCGCCGGCACGCGTAACTGAGGAGCCTCCCGATGACCATCTACAACCGGTACACGCTTCCGTCCTTCGTCGAGCGCACGTCGTACGGGATCAAGGAGTCCAACCCGTACAACAAGATGTTCGAGGAGCGCATCATCTTCCTCGGCGTCCAGATCGACGACGTGTCGGCCAACGACGTGATGGCCCAGCTGCTCACGCTGGAATCGGGTGACCCCGACCGCGATATCACGATGTACATCAACTCGCCCGGTGGCTCGTTCACCGCGATGACCGCCATCTACGACACGATGCAGTTCGTGCGGCCCGACATCGCCACCGTGTGCCTGGGCCAGGCGGCCAGCGCGGCCGCGGTGCTGCTCGCCGCCGGCACGCCCGGCAAGCGGATGGCGCTGCCGCACTCGCGGGTGATCATCCACCAGCCGGCCACCGAGGGCGGCTACGGCCAGGGGTCCGACATCGAGATCCAGGCCCGCGAGATGATGCGCATGCGCAACATGCTCGAGGAGTTGATCTCCAACCACAGCACGCAGCCGCTGGAGAAGGTCAAGAAGGACATCGACCGCGACAAGATCCTTACGGCGAGCGAGGCCAAGGAGTACGGCCTCGTCGACCAGGTGCTCGCGAGCCGCAAGAAGACGCTGGCGTCCACCTCGTCGTCCGCGGCGAACTGACAACCTGAACCCTTGGATCTTGGACGCCGATTCCGTATCGGCGTCCAAGATCCGTTTTGTCCCCCCGGTTGAAGTTGCATAAATCGGGACATTCGGTTCGGCGTCTCAGAATGTCGGGGGATCGGTCGACAGAACCGGTGCAAGGAAACGAAGACACCACCCGGAGAGGGGTCGGAGATCCGACCTCGACCAGGTAACGTCGAGTCAGCGGCTGTTGGGTTGCCGCGAGTCGCTTTACCGCTCACGATGGCGGAATCAGAGGTCTGATCGGTGATGATCCGGCCGGGAGTGCATGGGAGACCGTTGGTGGCACGGATCGGTGACGGCGGCGACCTGCTCAAGTGCTCCTTCTGCGGCAAATCGCAGAAGCAGGTCAAGAAGCTCATCGCCGGTCCCGGCGTGTACATCTGCGACGAGTGCATCGACCTGTGCAACGAGATCATCGAGGAAGAGCTCGCCGAGTCGGGCGACGTGAAGTTCGACGAGCTGCCCAAGCCCAAGGAGATCCGGGCCTTCCTCGACCAGTACGTGGTGGGCCAGGACGACGCCAAGAAGGCGCTCGCGGTGGCCGTCTACAACCACTACAAGCGCATCCAGGCCGAGTCCGCCGGCGGTCCCAGCGACACCGTGGAGCTGGCGAAGTCCAACATCCTGCTCATGGGCCCCACCGGCTGCGGCAAGACGCACCTGGCTCAGACGCTGGCGCGCATGCTCAACGTGCCGTTCGCGATCGCCGACGCCACCGCGCTCACCGAGGCGGGCTACGTCGGTGAAGACGTCGAGAACATCCTGCTCAAGCTGATCCAGGCGGCCGACTACGACATCCGCCGCGCCGAGACGGGCATCGTCTACATCGACGAGGTCGACAAGATCGCCCGGAAGTCCGAGAACCCGTCGATCACGCGCGACGTGTCCGGTGAGGGCGTCCAGCAGGCGCTGCTGAAGATCATCGAGGGTACGGTCGCCAACGTCCCGCCGCAGGGCGGACGGAAGCACCCGCACCAGGAGTTCATCCAGATCGACACCACGAACGTGCTCTTCATCTGCGGTGGCGCGTTCGCCGGTCTCGACAAGGTGATACAGGCCCGGGTCGGTAAGAACGGGTTGGGCTTCGGGGCCGACGTCCGCTCGATCAACGAGAAGAGCAACGAGAACGTCTTCGGCGACGTCATGCCGGAAGACCTGCTCAAGTTCGGCCTGATCCCCGAGTTCATCGGCCGGCTGCCGGTGCTCACCAGCGTCCGCAACCTCGACGAGCCAGCCCTGGTACGCATCCTCACCGAGCCCCGCAACGCGTTCGTCCGCCAGTACCAGCGGCTGTTCGAGCTCGACGGCGTGGAACTCGAGTTCGAGGAAGACGCGCTGAAGGCCGTGGCGGAGCAGGCGATCCGGCGCGGAACCGGTGCCCGCGGCCTGCGCGCGATCATGGAAGAAGTGCTGCTCTCGGTGATGTACGACGTCCCGAGCAACCCCGACGCCGCACGGGTGCTGATCACCCGCGACGTCGTGCACGAGAAGGTCTACCCGACGATCGTCCCCCGAGACTTCCCCAGCCACCGGGTCGGCCGGCGCCGTGCCGACCGTGGCGAGGAGAAGTCGGCGTAAAGCTATGCGCGTCGCCGTCTGCCAGCTGAATGCGCGCGACGACCGTGCCGCGAACCTGCGGGCCGCCCGCGATCTGCTGAAGCGGGCGGCCGACGGCGGTGCCGACCTGGCCCTGCTGCCCGAGTACACCGACTATCTCGGTCCCGCGGCCGGCACCCCGAAACCAGAGGGCATCGACGGCGAGTACGCCACGTTCTTCGCCTCGGCAGCGCGCGAGCTCGGCATCAACGTGCTGGCCGGCTCGTTCCACGAGACCGGGCCCGATGACGAGCACACCTACAACACGATGCCGGTGTTCGACCGGTCGGGCACGCTGGTCGGTGCGTACCGGAAGATCCATCTTTATGACGTCGAGATCCCGGGCCGGGTCTCCTATCGGGAGTCCGCGTCGGTGGCTCCGGGCGGTGACGCCGTGGTGGTGCCCGTCGACGGTGTGCCGGTCGGCTTGTCGATCTGCTACGACCTGAGGTTCCCCGAGTTGTACCGCCGGCTCGCGATCGCCGGCGCGCACGTGCTCGTGGTGCCGGCGGCGTTCATGCTGCACACCGGGCGCGACCACTGGGAGGTCCTGCTCCGGGCCCGCGCGATCGAGAACCAGTGCTACGTGCTGGCCGCGGGCCAGATCGGTGACCATGATCCGGGCCGTACCTGCTTCGGCCGCAGCATGGTGATCGATCCCTGGGGCACCGTCGTGGCCCAGATGCCCGACGAGGTGGGCGTGATCACCGCCGAGCTCGACCTCGGCCGGCTGGAGCGGATCCGGTTGGAGCTCCCGAGCCTGGCGAACCGCCGGCTAGCTGGATAGCACGCCGATCACCACGAGCCCCACCAGTGCCACGCCCGTCACGATGATGGCGGTGTTCATCCGGGAGCGTCCCCGCCTCGCCAACCGCACCGACGCCCCGACCACGAACACGATGATCACCACGCCGAGCACGAGCTGCCAGAACGGCAGCAGAAGGCCGAGCAGCGCGTCGGCCGCGATGGTGTCGCGCACAGGGTCATTCAACTGCAATCGCGTCGGGTGCCGCCACCGTTCCTGACGTTCTTCACCGGGCCTCCGGGGCCCGATTTGACGTTGGGGCGGACGGCCGCGTAAGTTCTGTCCTGTCGCAAGGGACCGGACAAACAGGGCGAAAGCCCCGGGAAGCCGAATCGGGCGGCAACGTGGGCGGTGCAGGCGAGGCGGAAACATCGACTTGCAAGTGCGAAACCGACCGGGTAGAGTAGACAAGCCGGCAGGAGCCGGGCGGGCCCGAATGTGAGGCCGGCCGGTCTGCCAATTCGCTAGACATCTACTCCAACTAAGTTGGACGTAGGTCGTTGCGCTTAGACGGCGAGATGGTCTTCGAATAGAAGATTTGACACGCCTTGTCGAATGTGTACGATAGTCCGGCGGAAGTTAATGAGAAAGTCCAGCAAGAGT
>NZ_BOPG01000132.1 GCF_016863635.1 Virgisporangium aurantiacum
ACGACCGCAACGACAACCGAACGCCCGCCACCCGAACGCCTGCCACGTACCGCACGACCCGTCCGGCCACCTACCGGACCACCAACCCGGTCACCGCGGCGGCAGGCCCGTCCGTGCACAGCGTCGTCGGCCGGTACGACCCGCCGCCGCACGTCGTCGCGCCGAACCCGGCCACGCCCGGCCCGGCGCCGCAGCATGTCATCCCCCCACCGCAGGACATCGATGACTGCGCCGCTGCGCCGGACGATCGACGCTCTGCCGGGATGCGACGTACCGTGCGGGCGCACTATGTCGACAGCGACTGCCTGATCGGATTGCGCCACCCGCACCGACCCGACCTGCTGCAGGCCCGCGGCGTCGACACTGGCGGCCACCCGCGCGTCATGTTGCCGGTTCTGCGCCGGCTCTGGACCGCTGCCGGCCGCGACAGCACCCGCCTCGCCGCGCGGCTACTCGCCCACGACTGGCGCTACCTCGACCCGGCCATTCCAACCACCGTGCCGACGTCGGCAACCACCGCCGAACCGGCCGCCGAACCCGCCGCCGCATCCTGGCATGGCGATCACGGCAACGGTCGGAATTTGCAGGGCGTCACCGGACGGCGGGTCATTGCCGGCGTTGGGGTCACCCATACCGCGATCGGACCGGACGCAGCCATCGACAGCGAGCCGGCCATGGTCGTGCCGCTGGCGCACTTCGGCTTGCTCGACGCGGCGTGGCTGTACCTGCTCGACCCGGCCAGCGACAGCGTCACCGTCCACATCGGCGACGGTGGCCTCGTCAGCCACCACCTTCTCGACGTCTGAACGGCTACCCGATCCCGAAGCCGCGCCGCGCCGCGCCGTGCGGGGCGGGGTGGGGTGGGGTGGGGCCTGCCCGAGCGCGCCCGAGGCGGACCACCGGCGCCGGCCACCGCCGTGCTGAGCACCGCGGCTGTCTGCCGGCCTGCTCCGCAATACCGTGCTGCTCCCGAAAGGAACGTCCTTCGATGTACTGCCCTGTCAGAAACCTCCACGCCACGAATCTGCACGCCACGAATCTGCACGCCACGAATCTGCACGCCACCGGCCAGGACCTGCCGCGCATCCGCGTGAGCATCGGCATCCGTTGCTGCGTCCGGGCGCGGACCGGCGGAACACCGGCCGCCACGAGGTCGTCATGATCAGCCGGATTCTCGCGCTCGCTGCCGTCCTCGTCTGCGGGGTCGTGCTCGTCTGCGCCGGGCTGACGGGGGCGGTGTTCACCGGCGGCAGCGCGTCGGCCGACTGCACCCCGGCCCTGTCGGCGACCAGCCGTCCATCCAGCCAGCCCGCCGGCCAGCCGGCACCGTCGGCGCCATCAGCACGGAGCGGACCGTTCCCGGCGGTCGACCGGTGGGACGCCACCCAGGTCGGCAACGCCGCCACCATCATCTCCGTCGGCGTCGCCCGCCACCTCCCGGCCCGGGCGTGGGTGATCGCCATCGCCACCGCCATGCAGGAATCCAGCCTGCACAACATGGCCGGCGGTGACCGCGACTCGGTCGGACTCTTCCAGCAACGCCCCTCCCAAGGCTGGGGCACCGTCGAACAGCTGATGGATCCCGGGTACGCGACCGGGAAGTTCTACGACAAACTCCTGACGATCCCCAACTGGCAGACCCTGCCGCTGACCGAGGCCGCCCAAGCGGTGCAGTCCAGCGGCGCACCCGACGCGTACGCGCAGTGGGAACCCGACGCCGTCACCGTCGTGCAGACCCTCACCGGCCTCACCGGCGGCCTCGCCGCCTGCGGCATCACCATCAGCCCGCAAGGCTGGACCCAACCACTCAAGGCCGATCCCGCCTCGGGGTTCCGGACTCGCGACCGGCCGACCCACGACGGGGTCGATCTGATGGCCGCCCGTGGCACCCCGATCCACGCCGCCTCCGCCGGCACCGTCAGCACCGTGCGGTGCAACGCCACCGATGTGCGGACCGGGCAACCGTGGGGCTGCGACCGCGACGGCGACCCCGACCTCGCCCGCGGCTGCGGCTGGTACGTCGACATCGAGAGTCCCGGCGGCGTGGTCACCCGCTACTGCCACATGCTCACCCACCCGATGGTCGCCGAAGGCCAACCGGTCGTGGTCGGGCAGGTCATCGGCGTCGTCGGCACCTCCGGCCACTCATCCGGACCGCACCTGCACTACGAGGTCCATCTGACTACCGATGGTAGCCACGACCACAGCTCCGGCAGTGCGGTCGACCCGGTGTGGTGGCAGGCCGCCGTCGGTGCCCCACTCGGCGCCTGACCCCGGAATTTCCTTACCCGCAGACACATCTGTGCGATGCGGTCGGGAACGGCTTGATCCCAGGCGGTGCGGCGAGCGTTGATCGACACGGTCGGCGCCGGCCCCCGTGCCATTCACCCATCGTAGTCGCCGGTCGAGGTGCTGCAGCATCCCCGGACCGGTAGAAAGGAGTACCCGTTGACGATCCACCACACCGACGGTGCCCACACCGGACAGTGGCCTGGACCCCGTGTCGGGCCCCCCGCACTGCGCCACGCCGTCACCGCCGTCTTGACCCGTTTGGAGGCGCAGCTCGCCCCGCACCGCTGGGACCGGCCCCCGGCGCTGATCGGCGTCCTCCACCACCCGCGCCCGGACCAGACCCGCGCCGACGAATCCACCGTCGCTCGAGCCTCCACCGTGGAGGTCCCCATCGGCTGGATGGTCGAGGTCGACACCGGCCTGGTCACACCGCACGTGGCATCGACGGAATCCTGCTACCCCGGCGGTCAACGTCCACCCGGTCAACGTCCACCCGGTCGACGTCCACCCGGTCGACGTGCTGCTCGGCCTGCCCGGCGAACTACGCCGTACCCGCCACGCGGACCTGGCTGCGCGAACTGCCTGCACCGCGGCGGCCGCCGGCTGGTCGGGTTCGGGCTGTGCTTCGAAGGCTGGCAGGGCGTGATCCGGCCCGGGTACCGCCACGGCGACCTCGCCGCCGCTCATACCGCCGCTCATGCCCGCCGCCCCCGCCGAGCACCGCACCGAGGTAAGCGTGCTCGCCGTCCTGGACAACCAGGGCCACGCGTGGCCGCTCATCCGCCGTCGCGGCGCCACCGGCCCCGACATCGCCACCAGCGACAGCACCGGTCGGCGCATCGCCGCAAGCCGCGTCCTGACCGGACTGCCACCACCTCAACCGGTTCGCCCGCAGCCACTGAACCCGACCGTCGCCACCAACCCCGTACCCCACCACCGATCCGGCCTGAACCCCAAGTGCCGCCGGCCTCCGGTGGCCCCAACCCCTCGCAAGGGAGGACCCGCTGATGTCCACATCCTGCCTGCTGGGTAGCCCGCACTCGGACGGCCGCACCGCCACGGTGGTCAAGGTGTCCGCCGGCTTCCCGCCCGAGCAGATGCTGCCCCTGCTGCGCCAAGTCCACTCGGTGGCCTTCGACGGCGAGACGACCCGGATGGCAGAACGGCTGCTGACCCACGGCTGGCTGCAACTCGGCATCGACCTGCCGACCAGCCCCACGGCCGAAGCGAGATTCGCCGGCGTCCTCACCCACACCCCGCTCGGCCTCGTCTACGTCGATCCGCCGGCACCATTCCAGGTGCGTATCGGTCAGCCGTTGCAGGCCGGCATGGCGCAGTGGCTGTACCTGCTCGACGAACGTGACGACACGGTCGTGGTGTACGAGGCCACCGTCCACGGTCGCTGGCTTCGCCACAGCCATCACCCGCTGCGCCTGACCCGGCCCGAACCGCTCCCGGCGACGATCGCCGCCGCAGGCGACGCCGCCACCGCACGTCACGTCCACCGGTGGCGGCCAGCGTGCGTGTCCTTGGACGGCTGGTCCGGCGCGTGGGACGCCCAGATCTGCACCGTCGAGTACGACCGCGGCGTCATCGTCGCCCGCCTCGACACCGACACCCTCGCCGGGGTCATCGCCGACACCGACGCCTGGCTCGCCGAGCGGCGGCCAGGCTCGGGCCTGCCAGACCTACACGTGGACGACGGCGGGCGGCTGACGGTGACCTGGTTCGCCGGCACCGGCCATCGTCAGCAGCACACGATCGACGCGGACCCCGACGGCCGGTTTCTCCTCGGCCCACACGTGCTGCCGTGGATCCTCGCCGGTGAACCCGTCCCCGGCAGCGACCCGCGGCACCTGCGTAACGGCACCCCACCGATCGTGGAATGGGCCACCGAGACGGCCCTGCACGCCTGCCATCCCGCCCTGGGCCACTACCCGCTGCCGGTCCTCGCCGCGGCCCTGCGCGCCCTCAGCGGTTGCCTGGGCGGCGGCATCGGCGTCCTCGCCCCGACCAACGGCGCCACCGGCCACCACGTGTGGCTGCTCACCGACGGCCATGCCCTGCTCGTCACCCCGACCAGCCACGACCCAGACGCCGGCACCGTCACCCTGCCCCGGCCCCTCGCCGGCAGCTGGAGCGACGACCAGCCAGTGCCCGTCTTCACCGCCAGCCAACTGGCCGCCTTCTGCCGACCGAACCCGGCCCCCTGAACCTGACGCCGAGCTGCACACCGCCGATGCTCCCGGGACTTGCCAGAGCCGTCGCCGGAAGCACCAACCAGCCAACAACCCCTCGACGACGAGTCAACCCGCCATGGGAAACCGAGCCTATGGCGGCCTGCCTGAAATTCTCCCGCCGTGCCTGGCTACAACTCCCCTGGGCGGGTGTTGCCAGGCTGGCCCACCCGGAAGCGAGCATCCAAGCATGTATCGACGTCTATGGTTCGACCTGCACGCCACCGTGCTGCACGCCGAACACGCCCTCACCCGCGCCGACCGGCCGGCCCTGATCCTGCGCGACGGCCCCAGCCCGCTACTGGCCGGCAACGGCACCCCAATGCTGCACGCCAGCCCACCGGTGCCCGCCGCCCACATCGACAGCAGCACCGACAACACCAACAACACCGCCACGGACGACGCCGTCGACACGGGCACTACCGCTGTCTGCGCCACGGCGCTCGCCCGGACGGTGCGGCTACCGCTGCCGTCCCGGTCAGCGCTGACCGTCGAACCGATACGCGACATTCTCCGCCGTGGCGCGCACACCGGTCACGCCTGGTTCACCGTCGACATCGACGCCGCCGGGCTGCGTGCAACCACCACCAGAACGGTCCGGGACAGTGCACCACCGGCGTCGGCGACCTGGCGCGACGCCCTCATCTCCCACCACCGGCAAGGCCAGTACAAGGGCCAAACCTGCCCGGGCTACCAGGTCCACGGCGGCGCACCGGCCCGGTTCCGCACCGAGGTCATGCACCAACTGCTCGCCGACACGCTGTGCAGCCACACCCCGAACCGGGTCGTCACCACCGTATTCGAAGGCCGCAAGCCGTGGCTGGTCGACGACCTCGGCGACCGTACCCCGGTCACCGCCGACGCTGACGGCTGGTGGCCGATCACCCACCCAGGACTGCGCTGGACGGCGTCCCTGAGCGCCGAGACCGACGGGCCCGACCCGGAGCCGGTGTTCGAGCCGTACGGCACCGACGGCGCCGGCCTGCGGTGCGGCGTGTGCGGCGCCATCGACGAGGCCACCTACCGGGAACTACCGTCGATGGCCGGGTTCGGCGACGACACCGCCACCACCTGCACGATCTGCGGCTCCGCCGAGACCACCGACCCGGTCTTCGGCCTCCGCGCGGATCCCAAACCGTGGCCGCCGCAGCCCGGCGCACCCAGCCACGGTACCGGCTCTCGCCGGCCGGAGCCCTCAGCGTGATCGACGACGACTACACCCTCGACGAAGGCTGCAACCAGATGCCCGGCGGCTGGAGGCGCCGCGGCGGACGGATCCCGCTGACCGTCCGGCAGGAACGAAGCAACATCCCGGTCCTGCCGCACATCGCCTTCGGACCGCAGATCTCCGGCCGGGTGCTGTCGGTGTACCGGCCGTGCTACCTCGACCTCGGCCACCTCACCCGCCGGGACGCCGTCCGACCCTGGCAGACCACGGGCGAGCGGCGGCGTTCGACGTCCTACGCGACGCGCACCCGGACACGTTCCGCACCGTCATCAGCGGCGACGGACCCAACACGGTGTGGCAGGCGCTGCGCCTGACCCGGCTCACCGCCCCCGTCACCGACCTCCTGGCCACGCACGATCGCACCAGCCCCGCCCCACGGTTGGGCCGACCGCACCCACGGAACCACCACCGGCGCGCCGTGCGCCGGCGCCCACCCGGTGCTTGACCCGGCAACGTCGCCAACACCGCCACCGAAACCACGACCGAGACCGAGCCACGACCGAGACCACGACCACGAGAAGTTGGAGGTATGTGCCCATGCGGCACCACCAACGGCGCCGCACCGACGCCGACACGTGTGACCCCACCGACCCGTACACCGGCAACAGCCTCGGGCACGAGCAACTCCTCGAAGCGCTCGTCACCGGCCTGCTCGGCGGCGACACGCTCGAGCACCTTTGCACGGACGCCGACCTGCCCGTACTGGTCGACGACACCGGCGAGCCGGTGACCGTCACCGCCCGCACCTACCCGGACGCCAGCGTGCTGACCCTCGACCACGGCATCTGGTTGGAGCTGTCCGACGGCAGCGTCTTCGGCCTGACCGTCACCGTCTCTCGCCGCCCCACCGTCGAGGTCCAGCTGCGCGGCTGACCCGCGTCTACCGACCCTGCGCCTGCTGTATCGCCGCCTGCCACACACCCGCCTGAGCGGGGCGAACAGACGTCACGCCGGCAATCGCGGCTCGACGACACCGACCTGCACCACCGATCGCGTCCCACGGGGCAGGCCGAACTGCACCTGTTGAAGGCACCACCGGGTGTGGTCACCCGCCATCCGCCCCTAGGCCGACCGGCCGAGCAGGGCGAGGCCGGAACCCCACCCGTCTCCGCTGCGCGGATCCATCCGCCCGCGCACCCGGAGACGGGTGCGCGAGCCCCGACCTCTGCGAATCGAGGCGCCCTATGACCACACCAACACCGAGCCCGTCCGGGCCGGCGACACCGGCAACACCGCCGACGGCGGCCACCGGGACCGGCGACGACTCTGCGACCGGCCCGGACGCGACACCGGCGGGCAACCGACCCGGCTACCTGTACCGCAAGGTCGCCCTGTACCTGGTCAAACACCCCGACGACCTGCTCAAGATCGGGCAGATCACCAAGGCCATCAACGCCCCGTCCTCCGGGGCGGTGTTCGAGGTGTGCAAGAAGATGGCCGCCGCCGGTCACGCCACCCACCGTCGCGACCCGCACCACCGGTTCCGCATCACCCAGGCCGGCATCGACGCCGCCGGCACCATGCCACCCGCCGCACCCCGCGCCGCTCCTGGTGCCGGTGGGGGATCGCGGGCCGGCCGGCGCGGGCCGGTCACCCGACCCAACGGCGAGCGCTACTTCCCCCGCAAACTCGCCGGCGTTACCGACATCGACGTGCTGCACCGGCTGCGGGACAAGCGGATCCCGGTCCTGCTGTACGGGCCGCCCGGCACCGGCAAGACCGCCATGGTCGAAGCCGCCTTCGCCGACCTGCTCACCATCACCGGCACCGGCGACACCGTCGTGGAGGACTTCCTCGGCAACTTCATCCCGCTACCCGACGGCGGCTACGAATTCGTCTACGGCCCGCTCGTGCAGGCGATGCGCGAAGGCCGGGCGCTGCTCATCGACGACGCCACCCTGATCCCGCCGAAAGTCCTCGCCGTGCTGTACCCGGCGATGGACGGCCGCCGCGTCATCCACATCCCCGGCTACCGCAACGAACGGGTCGAGGCCGTCGACGGGTTCTACGTCATCGCCGGCCACAACCCCGGCGTCCACGGTGCGATCCTGACCGAGGCCCTCGCCTCCCGGTTCGAGGTGCACATCGAAGTCACCACCGACTGGGACCTCGCCAAACACCTCGGCGTCCCCGCCGCGGCGATCGCCGCCGCGCAGACGCTCAACACGGACCTGGAGGCCGGCAAGGTCACCTGGGCGCCGCAGCTGCGCGAGCTGCTCGGCTTCGCCCGCGTCCGCAAGACCCTCGGCCTACCCACCGCCGTCGCCAACCTCGCCGGCCGCGCCCCGCTCGACGACCGCGGCGCGGTCGTCACGGCCCTGTCCGCGGCGTTCGGCACCCCCGTCACCGCCCTGACCCTCGGCAAACAGCGCTAACCGCATCCGCGAAGGAGGAACGTCATGCCACATCCGAGCAGCCACCTGCACCCGGCCGGGTTCACCAAGTCCCACCCCGACTGGGCGGACTGGGACCGGGCCTGGACCCGCGAGGTGAAGAAACTGACCGGCCGCACCGACCTGACCGTCGTCGTCGCCCTCGGTGCCGGGGGCGGCGCACCCGCCTGCTTCTACCCGGCCATCCGCCAGGTCGAGGTCGACGCCACCCACATCGGCGACCCCGACGTCGCCGACCCGCGCCGCGCCGCACACAAGAAACTCGTCCCCACCGCCTACGGCCTGCTCGTCCACGAAGCCGGGCACGCCGCCCACAGCCAATGGGCCACCCCGCCCGGCACCCCACCGGTCGTCGCCGCCGTCGCCGACCTCCTCGAAGAGTCCCGGGCCGAAGGACGCCACCGCGCCCGCCGCCGCGGCGACCGACGCTGGCTGCGCCACACCGTGCAAACCCTGATCGCCCTGGACGACGCGCCGGTCGACGACGCCTGGCACGCCGGCCAACTCGCCGGGCTCCTCCTCGCCCGAGTCGATGCCCGCATCCTCACCGCCAAGGACGTCAAAGCTGTCCGGGCGGCGGTCACCGGCGTCCTCGGCCGCAAGAAGCTTGCGCAGCTGCGCCAGATCTGGCGGGAGGCCCACAGCGTCGACGACACCGACGCCGACACGATGATCGAGCTGGCGTGGCGGTGGTGCCGGATCCTCGGCATCGACCCCACCCGGCAGCCCGCCACACCCACCGCCGACGAGGGCGAATTCTCTGGTGCGCTCGCCGCCGCGCTCGGCGACTTCCTCGCCATCGCCGCCGGGCTCGACCCCGCCGCCTACGCCGCGCACCGCATCGCCGAACAGCACGGCGCCCCCGCCTCCTGGACCCTGCGCGACCCCACCCCGGCGGAGCGGCAAGCCGCCCGCACCCTCGCCGCCCGACTCCAGCAGGCCCGTACCAGCAGCGTCGAACCGGCCACCCGCCCGGCGGCGATCCCACCCGGACGGCTGCGGGCCCGGGCCGCGATCACCGCCGACGCCCAACGCGCCGCCGGGCAGCTGCCCACCGCCCAGCCGTGGCGACAACGGGCCAGCCTGCCCCCGCACAAACCGACGCTGCACCTCGCGGTGCTGGTCGACGTGTCCGGCTCCATGTGGGCCTTCGCCGCGCCGATGTCCTCGGCCGCGTGGATCCTGGCCAACGCCGCCCGCCGCACCGACGCCACCGTCACCACCATCGCCTTCGGCGAAGCCATCACCCTGCTCGTCGCACCCCAGCACAAACCGGCCCAGGTACAGGACATGCAGGCCGACGACGACTACGAGCGGTTCACCGAAGCGGTCAAGCTCGCCGACCAGCAGCTTCAGCTGCGCCACCGCGCCCACGTGCGGATGCTCGCCGTGGTCTCCGACGGCTGCTACGGCGAGCACGTCGACCCGGCGCAGCGTCTCATCACGACCCTGGCCCGCACCGGCTGTGTAGTGCTGTGGCTGCACCCCGCCGACACCGGCTTCAGCCACACCTTTACCGACACCACCACGGTCACGGTCACCAACCCGGTCGAGGCGATCGACATCATCGCCGACGCCGCCGTCACCGCCCTGAGCCACGCATAGATCAGCACACCCATCGAACCCAGCTCACCGATGGGAGCACCCGAAACTCATGCCAGCACCCGACCCGCGGATCGCCGGCTGGGCCGCGCAGATCCCCACCGCGATCGACGACAGCATCGCCGAGAGCCACCATCGCCGGCGACGGCAGCGAGCTGGACACCGCCGTCGCGATGCACCGCTCGCACTGCGGCCAGCCCGCCCACTACGACAACAAGCTGCGCGACTACCGCCACGACAACCCCGACACGCCCGACTGTTCCTCATCCGCTCGACCCCGTTGACAACCCGGCGCCGCGAGCGCTGACGCCACACCCCCGTCGCCGTGAACCCCGCCCTCGCCGGGCCACCAGCCGGCCAGACCACGCGGATACCGGCCCACCTGAGGGCGTGAGCCGTCGTCGGCGACGCGCACCACCCCTGTTGATCTGCGCCGCAGCGCTTCCCCAGGCTGCGGCCGGGCCAGCGCTGCGCCCACTCCCAGAAACATGGAGCACGCATGCCCGAGCACACAGACCCGCTGCGGTTCCCGCTGCAGCACCACCTCGACGCCATCACCGCCGAGACCGGCTGGTTCATCGAACCCGACGCGCTGGACCCCACCCTGGCCATGTTCGGTGACCTCGTCACCGCACTCATCGACGCCGCCGCCCGGCACGCCGCCGCCACCCACCTGTGGCACCTGCTCGACGGCCCGCTGACGTTCCTGCTCGAAGTCATCGGCGACGGCCCGATCGACACCCACGAACCCGACCTGCTGCAGCTGACCGAACTGGTGCGACTGCGCGAACGCGTACGTGCCCAACGCGAGCAGGCAACCCACGACATCGCCGACGCCTGCGACGCCCTCAACACCGTCGGCCTGACCGCCCCGACGACCGACGACCTCCCGTCACAGCCCCCGCAGGGCCAGGCGGACCGCGACGCGACGGTGCTCGCCGCACTGGCCGAGGCCGGGTTCCTCGCCGTGCTCACCGAGCACCGCGCCACCACCCGCCGTTACCAGCTCGCCGTCGGCGGCGACACCGTCCACGCCGACCTCGTCGCCGACGGCGGTCTCACCCTGCACAGCACCGGCTCCGACAGCCACCCGAACTGGCAGATCACCGCCGATCGCACCGTCCCAGCCCGGCTGCTCGCCGCGCTCGTCGGCGGCTCCAGCCAGCTCTCGCCGCCGAGCCGGTAACGCCGCCCTTCGAACATCAAAGCCCAAGGAGCAACCGTGATCGTTGATGAGAGTTTCAACCCGGAGCAGGGCCGTGGCTGCTACCGCCTGATCCAGGTGCATCACCTCGACGGACGGACGCTGCGCGTTCCCGACCCACGGTGGACGTCCGCGCCGCCGCGCGTTCCTCCAAGAGACCATCTTGGCGTCCGTGCCCGAACCCGACGAACACCGCCGCCGCTGAGCGTCGGCGACCCCGTCCTCGGCAAACCCGCCTGCTCGCCCGACAGTGCGGCACCTGCATTTTCCACCCCGGCGCCGCATGCATCTCGCCCCTGTCCGGCTCAAGCAGATGGTCGACGAATCCCTCACCGAGGGCAGGTAGGTGATCTGCCACGCCACGCTGCCATATGGAGCGCATCCGAGGCGCCGCCAGCGATCTGCCGCGGCTTCGCCGACCGCTACACCACCTGGCGACTGCAGGTCATCGCCCGCCTGTTCGGCTTCGTCGAAGTGCCCCCGCCCGGCGAACCGACCACGACCGAACCGACCATGACCGAACCGAGCGGCGACTGAGCCACCCGAACCGCCACTGAACGATCACCACATCGCGATGGCTTGACCTGCAAGGGAGAGTCGAGCGTCGATCGGTGTGCCCGCCCGACCGGCAGCGGCACACCAACGCCTGCGACCGGTGACGGCGGCTGCCCAACTCATCGAGGCCAACACCGGGAGTCGACGCCCATGCCCTCCAGACACGCCACCGCAGCCCGCCCCCGCCCGTCCGCCGACGCGACGGTCCCGCACGACGTCACCGACGTCATGCTGTGGCGGCTCGCGTTCGACGTCGCCGTCGAACACCAGCGCGGCCCGAAGGGCTGCTGCACTAACCTGCGCTGCGCCGGCCAGCGCGGACCCTGTGACGCCGCCGTCCAGGCGGAGCAGGCGGAGCAGGCGTCGCAGGCTGCGCGGCGCCGTGCGACGACCGCGCCACGGGCAGCCGTGCCGCAGGCCAAGCCGCCCGCCGGTTCCCCTCCGGTGATGGGCGCTACCCACCACCGTGACCGGGCTATCGGTCGGGCCGCCGTCACACCACCCAACGCCGGACGGTTCACCGGCTGGCTCACCCAGACCGCCAGCGACGGCCAGCCGGTGGCAACCCATCTGCCCAGACGCAACCCTGGCACCGCCCTTGCTGCGGCTTGACCAACCGCGCCCGCCCCTTGAATCGAGCACGAATCCTCCGCTCGGCCGCGTCGCCTTTGCCACGGCGCGTGGCACTCCATACATGTCGTGCCAGCGGACTGTCGCACGACCGCGGCATCGGAGCGGGCCGCCCATCCACGTCGGTATCTGCGCCGACGTGTCCCCGCCGGGGTCCGCATTCGGCGACCCGATCGCGTCCGCCGCGTGGATCACCCGCCCAGACCACCGCATGGGCTGGCGGCACGAGCGCCACGGTCACCTTCGGCGCTACGTCACTCCCGATCATGAAGCCGACCAGTCGCCGGCGCAGGTGCGTCTGTTCGACATCGAGAACGACATCACCGGGTTTCCGCTCACCGTCGACGCCCTCGACGCCGCCCTGAATCTGGCCGACCCACGCGCTGGGCGCGGCTGCTCGTCGTGGGTCAGCGACGGCGAGTTCACCGGGGACGAACGCCTGCCGATCAGCACCGCCTCAACCGGCTCCTGAACACCGGCTGCGCCCTGCTGTGGCTGGCGCCGCCAGGCTCGACCCCGCTCAGTCCGGGCACCTCATCGCCCGTGCGGCGACAGCCCTGTCGGCGCAGAACTGACCGGCCGGGCCACAGCGCTCCAAACCCCTTACACGCACTGCGATGCTGCCGGCCAGTAGCCCCTCGGCAGCGCCACCGCGCCCTCGACCCGTCCTTCAACGGAGCATTCGTAGGCCCGACTTGGAGCAACACCGGAAGTCGACGGCGCGTACCGCCAAGTCGTCGAGCGGCCGGCAGCTCGGCTAACAGCTCGACTGACAGTTCGGCTCAACGTCCGGGTCTGGCGTGGTTATTGTCGGTGGGTATGCCGTAGGTGCCGATCTGCCAGGTGCGGCGGATCCAGCAGCAGGCGACGGCGGTGATCCATATGCCGGCGAGGATTCCGGTTGTGCGGTAGTCGGCGAGGGCTGCTGTGATGATGCCTAGGGGCACGGCGGCGATGGTCTGGGTGAGGTGCCGGTCGGCGAGGACGTAGGCGGTGGCCAGGCCGATGAGGAGTGCCCCGCATCGCGCGATGAGCAGGTAGCGCCAGTGGATGTCGCCGGGATGAACATGGTGGTAGGCCCAGGTCATGGTGCACATGCCGACGGTGGCGAGGATGATCGGGGGGTGGGGAATGGTCATCGCTGGTCCCCAGCCGATGCCCGGTTCGGGGACACCCCTATACACGAGCCATGCGGCGACGGCGATGATCGCGGCGAGCGGTATGGCGGGGATGAGTGTCCACCGCAGCAGTTGGGCGTGGTACGGCCACTGGTAGTAGGCGGCGATGGCGACGGCGTAGAAGGCCCCGGTCGCCAGCCCGAGTCCGGTGGCGGCGAGGATCCCGGCCGTCACGGGAAGCCCGGCCGGTGGCCGGCGAGCGGGTAGTCGGACCGGTTGGAGCGCGGGACCGAAATGGGCGCCGGCGGCTGCGCCCGCGACTACGGCGAGTACTGCGGCCATCGCCACCTGGCCGGTGTTCATCGCCAGGTAGGTGTGCCCTGGGTATCGGTCGCCGCCCTCGCCGGCGAGGGTTGCGTAGACGGCCAGCAGGACCGAGGCCACCGCTGGGACGAGCGGTGCCAGCAGCTGTGACCACGGCGGCAGCCCGGGCCGCGCAAGTCCCGGCTGTGCACGTCCCGGCCCGAAGGTCACGCTCCCGAGTGCCGGTCTGTCCCGCCGCAGCGGGGTGATCGGCGTGTCCGGGTTGGAGGCGGCTCGGAGGGCTGCCAGCGCGGTGGCGAGTTCTGGTTGTGGCAGCACGCGGGTGGGCAGGCCCGTACCGGCGGCGAAGTCCTCGGCGAGTCCGGGTATGCGGGCGGTGCCTCCGACCAGAAGGAGTCCGCACCCGGTTTCCGCGGTCACCTCGGCCGCCTCGACGGCCTGCCGCACCGCCTTGACCGCCGTATCGATCACCGGAGCCGCCGCAGCGTGTACGTGGGCAGCGGTCAGCATCGCCGCCGGGCCGCCGTTCACCCCCGGGACGACGACGCCGGGTGCCGACGTGGCGGCTTCCTTCGCCGTGCGCAACATCAGCCGCTCGACCATCGGTCGGCGAACCGGACCGGCCGGACCCGCGGGGCGTGTGCCAGGTTCGGTGACCGGTGCCGACGCCGGGTCTGCATCCTGCCTAGCTGTGGCGGGGCCCGGGCCCGCTGCGGCTGAGTGTGCTACCAGCGGGTGCGACGCGGTCGGATGGGCGGGGGGATGGTGCACTGCCAGGTAGGTGGCGAGGGCATCGTCGATGCGGTCACCGCCGGCGTCGGCGTCGAGTTCGGCGATGACGTCGAACCCGGACACGTTGCGGCGTACCACCGTCACCACTGCCCGCGCACCGAGATCGCAGACGGCGACCCATCGGGCGACCGGCAGGTCCAGACCGTCGGTGTGGGCGGCGACGGCGACTGCGGCCGGCACCATGATGGGTCGGCGGACACCGGCGTACTGTGCGGCCTCCTCGAGGAGTTGCCGCCGCGGCGGTCCCCACCCGGGCGGTACGACGACGACGACCTCGGGCACCGGCCCTCCGCACACGTACTCGGTCTGATCGAGTACCCGCCGAAACACCGCCCCGACCAGCACAACCCCAGCGACCGGGTCTCCACCCAGGCCCACCGCCTGCGCGCGGATCTGCCCGGCGGGGTCGGCGAGGTAGTGGTCCGGCTCGGTCATCGCCGCCGCGATCGCCTGCGCCCCGGTCAACACCCGGCCCGTGTCGGACCGGAACACCCCGCTGGGCAGGTAGGGTTCGCCGTCGAATCGCAGCGGCTGCCAGCTGCCATCCGATCGAAATACGACCGCTACCGTCCGGGCCGAACCCAGGTCGATGCACACCCGCGCCCAGCCCACCCCGTTGGATGCATCCACGGACGTCAGTACTACCACGATCGATGACTGTTCGTCACCGGCCATTAGCGCCACGTCATAGCCGAGTCATCGCGCTCAGATCCGTCCGTCAGCATCCCGTCGCGCCCACCACCCGCGCGCGGACCGGTCGATTGAGCCGGTCTTTCGGGTTCAGCGCGGCGCTTCCCCGTACCGAACTAATCCGCCGGCGACCCGGCACCGGTTCGCGGGTCGGGCGCCGCCGCCGACGACGCAGGCGAGGTCCGTTGTCGATGGCACGCCGATTGGTGCGAATCGACGGTACGGATCGGCTGGTGACGGGCGCCGTCGACCGTGGTAGTACTGATGGTCATGAATGGGTCACGGAGGGCGGAGTGGTCGAAGCTCGTCGTTGACCTCGGATCGGCCCGCACGGTGGCGATCGTGGTCCGATCGGATCGCAGGTGGCACCAGTTGGTGTTCGACGGCGGTCCGTTTCTGCCCAGCGGGGTGCTGCGGTCCGACACGGGCCGGGTGCTGACCGGTGCCCAGGCCCGCACGGCTGCGGTGGAGCATCCGGACAGGTATGTGCCGGATCCGGTCCGGCGGATCAGCGCCGAGGCGGTGCCGTGCGGTGCGGTGGCATTGCCCGGTGTGGACCTGGTCGCGGCGGTCCTGCGGCGGGTACTGGACGAGACCGAACGGATGTGCGGCGGCGCCCTGGCCGAAGTTGTCCTGGTGGTGCCGCCGGGGTGGGGGCCGCAGCGGCGGCAGTGCCTGCTCGAGGCGGCCAACCACGCCGGCGTTCGGCGACCGGTCCTGGTCCCGGCTGCCGTCGCGGTCGCGGGCGCCGCCGACGGCGTGGACCTGTCGGTGGGTCAATGGGTGGCGGTGTGTGACCTCGGCGCGCGGGCCGCCGTGAGCGTGGTCCGCCGCACCGGATCCGGGATCGAGGCACTGGCCGAAATGGACTCCGACGCCGGCGGCGACCGCATCGACCACGCCCTCGCCGTCCACGTCACGACCAACGCCGCCGCACACCACACCACCCGCCCCGCCGGCGTTCCCGCGGGCAGAGAAACGGCCGGAGAAACGGCCGGAGAAACGGTCAGGGCGGGGGTCGCGGCGGCGTCCGGGGCGGCGTCCGGGGCGGTGCTCGAGCCGGTGTCCCAGGCGGTGTCTCAGGCGGTGTGTGACGTGGCGGAGATCTCTGACGCGTCTGACCCATCGGCAGTGTCGGAGGCGATGCTGGTTGCGGTGCGGGCGGCGAAGGAAGCGGCCGCGGCGGGTCAGGCTGTGGTCGTGCCCGGACCGCACGGTCGACCGTCGGTGGTCCTCACCGGTGCGGACGTGACCGACGTTGCCGGCACGGTCCTCGACGTCGTGGCATGCCTGGTGTCGCAGGCCGTTGAAGCGGCTGAGGTTCCGCCGGCGACCGGCGCAGGACTTCTACTGGTCGGCGGGACGGCCGCCATTCCCGGCGCCGCTGACCGGCTCGCCGCGGGGACCGGGCTGCCCACCCGGGTACTGCCCGACCCGCAACGGGCCACCGTGCTGGCCGCCGCGCGGGCCACCGACCCCAACCGACCGGTGGCCGCAGGACGCGACAGCCGGCGGGGACCACGGGCAGCGGATCCGGCCAGCCTGCGGCGGACCGTATCGACGGGCAGGTCGGACGACGTATCGATGCCAGCCGGTTCGGTTGCGCCGCGAATGCGCGACCTGATAGGTCCACTCGTCCCCGCCCTAGCCTCGCTGGGGCTGTTCATCCTGGCGTTGGGCACCGGCGAAGGGCCCGACGATCCGCCGCCTGGGTTCCCACTGCTCCTCGAAGACGGGCTGCTTGCCCTGGCCGCCGTTTTCGTGGTGGTCGCGGCGGTGTCGTTCGGCGTCGCGAGCGGGCCCGACCTGCTCGTCAACCCGGCCCGGGTACCCCCGTCGCGCCGCGCCCGCATGGCGCGCACAGCGGCGGCGGCGGGGGCAGCCGCCGGTGCCTGCGCCGGGGTAGCCGTCGCCGGCCTGTACGCAATCGCGGCCGCCGGCTATTTCGGCGGATGGCACCTGCGCCTCCTCGCCTGGACCCTGCTCCCCGCCATCGTCGTGGCGGCCGTGGCCACCGCGTGCGCGGCCATGATCTACCGTGGCGCGCCACCACCTCGCAACGGCTGGGTGCGGCTGCTGTCACTGCCGCACCGGTGCGTGATCTTGGCAACGGCGGGCACCGTCATCATGATCTGGGCACAGAACATCTACTATCTTCAACCGCTCTACCTGCGGTGGAAGATCGACCTGATGCTCGATGTCGGCGCCATCGTCCTCGGCATCGCCACCGCCTGTGCAGTCGCCGACCGGATCCTCATCCAGATCCTCGCCGCCACCGTGCTGATCCCGACCTTCGGCCTATCTGCCAGCCGGGACAGCCTCAACACCGTCATCTGCCTCTTCGCCGCCGCCGTCGCGTGGTGGTGGCTCCGCCGGGCCTTGCAGATCGGCACCGGCCACATCCGCGGACCCATTCGCCCCCCGGCATGGACCCGCCCACCATGACCCCTGTTCCCCACCGGCAGCACCATCAGACTCCGAGGCCCTTCCCGGCGGGCGTTGCCCGCTGCAGGCGACGGGCCGCACCGGCGACCGGCCGTGCCGGCTCGACCCATGGCGAAGCCGTCAGCAAACCATCGGGACCAGGCCCGACCACATCGGTGGCCCAGCGCTCAGATACCGGCGCGAGGTGCCTGCCGCAGCAGCGGCATGTTCGGCTGTTCAACGCCGGGCTCGGCGGCCAGGTCCGTCGCGGCGTTCCTCGCGGCTTCCGTCACCGCATTCCTCGCGACATTGATTGCGACATTGATTGCGGCGACGACACCGGCCACACAGGCGGCAGCAGCAGCAATCCCGACGGCCAGGACCAGCACAGTACGCAGTGTCGGCCCTCGCTCCGCGAGAAGTATGCCCCCTGCCGCCACCGGCAACGGCGCGGCGAGGACGAAGACAGCCGCACAGATCCACCATCGACCCCCCGAGCGTCGCATCCGCCCCACCTCCTCGCCGCATCTCTGCCGCCCCGCCCGCCATGTTCGCTGTGCTGTTCCGGGCTGCGGCTTTGTGCCGCCCTATGCCGCCCCGAGCCGCCAACGCCTGCGGCACAACCGGTCCGGTCGATCAGCGTGGGTCAGCGTGTTCAACTGACAGGCATGAATGCGTGGAGGCTACCAGTGGAGATGCGGCTCCTCCGCCCGATGACCGTGAGCGCTTTCACCGCAAAGACGCCCGTCCCACTGCTTGGGCCGCCGTCCGACTCATCACCTGTTCTTCTGCCCGTCCGGTGCTCAGCGAATTCCGCTGGGATTCGGCCAGCCCGATCCGTATCCCGAGCCCGACAGCGACTCGTGCCGCCGGCAGCGCTCGTGGCTGTCATCGTTGCGGCGTGGGGCCACGGAGTCGGCGCCACGCGCCGTCCGGTGTCCCGGACGCGGTCGTGCGCATGAGGGCCTTCCGGGCGGTCCGGACCGTGATGGGTGCCGTGATCGTGCTGGCCGTGGCACCGGTCGTGCTTTTGCACTTCTTCGGTGGGCCGCTTCCCGACCGGCTACCCGAGCGCGACGACGTGCAGCGGTGGATATACAACCCGTTGACCGAGGGGGCGTTGGTCGGCCTCGTCGAGTACACCCTGTGGGCCGCGTGGGCAGTTCTCGCCATTACCGCCGTCATCGCAGTGATCCGGCAGATCACCCGGCTGCTGGTGTGGATTCGCCGACACCCGACCTGGCAACTACGCCTGCAGCCGCCGCCCAACCCTCGACGCCCTGGCGCGCCGATCCAGATTGTCGCCGGCGGCGTCGCCGGGGCTGTCGCTGCGGCACTGCCCGCTGCCGCTGTGGCGGCCGCCCCCACTGCCAGTTCCGCACCCGCTCCCTCGACCGGCTCCACGGCTTTGTCGAACGCGGACGTCGCCCATGTCAATGGCACCGTCGCGGCCACGGCACCAGCGGCACAGGGCCCACCTCAATTCCCGTCCGCCCCAGCCCGTGCACACCCGACCCCGACGCTGGCCCCCGACAGCCCGACCCCCGACGCGCCGATGCCGAGCGGGTCGACGCCGAATACGCCAGCCTCGGGGTGGTGGCTTCCGGACGGCAGCTGGATCACCCTGCCCACCGCGTTGGCACTCGTCGCCGTGTGGCGCACCGTCGCCGCGGCCACCGACAGCCTGGCCACCCCGACGACCATGGCCGCTCTTCTCCGACGGGCCACCCGGCCCCGATCTTCCGGTCGCACACCACCTGCCGCGACAGGCAGCGGCCGGAATCGGGAGCCGGCTCCAGACCCGCGGGAGGCGGCCACCCAGATGGCGGTGACGGGGCCGTCAGTCACGGGGTTGGCGGCCTTGGGGTCGGCGGTCCTCCTGCCCGCGGGCGGAGTGGGGCTGACCGGCCCCGCCGCCGCAGAAGCAGCCCGTGGCCTGCTTGTTACGACGCTGCTCACACAACCCGGTGTGGCGCGCGTCCTCACGACAGCCGCCGACTGGGAGTTGCTGGCCGCCGCAACACTGCCCCCACCCGAGGTAGTGGTCATGACGGACCTAGCCGCAGCACTGGCGGATCTGGAACAGCACATCCTCGCCGAGACCGACCGAGCCCTCCCCACCGGCAGCACGCGGAGGCCTCCGCTCCTCATCGCCGCCGTTCCCTCACCGCCACATGCCGGCAGGCTCGCCATCGCCCTACGCCATGGCCATCCCTACGGCGCCGGAGCCATCCTGATCGGGCCCTGGCCGTATGCCACCACCTGGCACGTCGACAATGCCGGCCGGATCACTCCCGCCCTAGACACGGCCCGCGATCAGAACCCGTCGCAGAACGCCAGATCGGCAGGCAGCAGTGAACCCCGCAACCAGAATTTGCCGCCCAACCCGCCGTCGACCACTCCGTCGGCCACGGCCACGGCCACGGCCACGGTCACGGCCGTGATCGCGCCCTCGCACAGGGCCGCAGCCGCGGCCGATAGGACCACCACCGGAGGGCAGTGGCGGTCGACCGTCCTCACTGTAGCGGCGTGTGCGGACATCCTCAGCACCCTCCAAGCAAGCACTCGCGAGCCGCCATCGCCGTCCACACGGACCGCCGACTCACCTGCGGACCCGCCTCATGCGACGGCCGCTTTCCGGGACCGCGAGACGTCGGGGGAAATGGCCTCTGCGGCGCCGGAAGCGTGGGCCCCGGCCCCGCAACGGCTGCTACGCCGGCGGTCTCCTGACGGCGGCACGCAGCGTCGGCGGATCGTACAACCGCTTCTCCTTCGCGTTCTGGGCGCCGAACGGCTCACGACGGCAGCGGGAGCGCCGCTCAAACTGCCTCGAAAGGCGTCGATGGACATCCTCGTCCTTCTCGCCGTGCACCCCGAAGGACTGCATCGGGACAGCATCCTCGAGGCTGTCTGGCCGGACGTGCGCCACAACGCCGCCGTCTCCCGACTGCACACCACCCTCAGCAGCCTGCGCAGCGCCGCCGCCGCGATCACCGCCACGCCGATCGTCGTCCGCACCGGCACCCGCTACCAGCTCAACCCGGCAGCCATCAACGTCGACCTGTGGCAACTCCACCACCACGCCGCCGCAGCCCGCCGAAGCACCCCGGACCAGAAGGCTGAACACTGGCGAGCCGTCATCGGGCTCGCGACATCCGCCTCATCGGATCATCCGATCCCGGACAGCCCTGCCTTTCCGGTCACTGACAGTTCGGCCCAGGCCCCGACACGGCCGGTCGAGGGTCCCGGAACAGACCCGACCATCAACCGGAGCGGCAGGCCCACAACCGGACACCCTTCTACGCTGGCCACGGGAATGACGTGGCCGTGGCTGCACCCGCACCGCCGATCGCTGCACAACACCGTCGCCGAAGCTCTGTCGCACCTTCGCGGGCAGGCATCAGCAATCAACCGCCCAGGGTCACGAACCGTGCCACGATCGGTCACCCGATCAACGCCGGGGTCGCCTCGGCCCAGGACGGTTCACGACACCCAGCCCTGACACCGTCGCCGGCGCGATGTCCAAGTCGATACGCGGGCGTGCTGCACCGCCAAGCCACAGCCGGTTCCCCGGATCGGTGGCCTTCGTCGATGACTCTGTTGGCGACCCTGTGGGGAGCGAGGCGGTGCGTCCCGAGGACGCCTGCGTGGTCGACAGCGGCCGCCCGAGTGGCGACACACTGACAGTTCTGACAACCAGCCGAACCAGAACGGGCAGGTCAGGGCTGTTGTCAGTGGATGTAAGAGCATTGGATCGTCTTGTCATAGCCGACTCGGTCGCGCCAGCGGATAGCGTCCTCACTGCTCAGCTCACCAGACATCCGAGCCGGTAGCGACATCTCCTCGGCGGCGGTCGGACCAGTCCGAGTCGCCACCCGGGCCCCGAGATCATCCCTGGGCACAGACCGATCAAAAACATAGATAGGTGTCAATGTGCGGGAAGGTGGGTGGGCTCATGCGACTCCCCCGTCGGGGTTCCGCTCGGACCAAGCCGGAACACCGCCTGCGCCACCCGGCCTGATCCCGCCATGTCCCCCTGCCCGCCGCGGGTCGCTCGCTGGCACGACCTCTCAACGGGTCGGACCAGGGTCTCGCCGGAGACGGTCCCGCGCAGGCCAGAGGCCGATGAACCGCCTCGTACACGGACGTCGAGTACGCCCCAGAGCACATCGCTACAGACACCGGCTGGCGGCCGGTATCGCAGAACCTGAAGGACGGTGAATCAATCCCATGACCGGGCAGACATTCAACGACCCGCCCCCCAGTCGTGACCTTCCCCTTCCTCCCACCGCAACCATGGACCCCGGACCTGACGCCCGTCCCGGAGCCTGTTTCCGAGTCTGTTCCGGAGCCGGCCCCGACAACAGCGCCGCAGCCGGCGTTACCGTCGACCCGGACCGTGACGTCGGCACCAGACGGATGCAGGCGTGGATCGGCGGCTGTGTCCTCGTCTGCATCGCGGTCCTCGTCACGATCCTGACGGCGGCGATCGCTTCGGTGCCCACCGGCACCGGTGGCGGTGACGGCCGGGGCTGGCCGGCATCGTCGTCGGCGGCGCCGTCGTCGGCGCCATCGTCGGCATCGTCGTCGGCGGCGCCGGTGGACCGGACCCGCGTCGACGGTCTCCTCGGCGCCCACGCCGCAGCCCTCCTCTCCGGCGACGAGGCGGGCTGGCTGGACGTCGCCGACCCGACCCGACCTGACGTCGTGGCCTGGTACCGACAGCTGTACTCGACCCTGCGGGCGTTGCAGGTGACCTGGTTCGAGTACCGGGTTCCCCGCGAGATCGCCGACGGCCGGCCCGGCCCCCGACCTGAACAGGTCTTCCTCCGCTATTGCCTCGGCGGCGTCGCGTGTGACTGGCGTTCGCACCACGCCGTGACCGGCCTGCGGTTGCAGTTCATCGAACGGGACGGCCGATGGTTCGTCACCGACGTGCCCGACCGGGCTGACGGATGGAACACCGCTGTCGATCCGCCGCCCTGGCTCGTCGACCCTCTCCAGGTCCACCGGCAGGGCAGTGTGATCGTCGCCGCGCCGGCCGCACTGGCGGGCCGGTCGAGCGCCGTCCTGGCCGCTGCCGTTCGGGCTACCGCCGTCGTCGACCGCTACACCCGTCCGGCCGCCACGCCACCGACCTACCTGATCTACCTCGCCGGCGCCGCTCAATGGTCCACCTGGCACGACGGACTCGGCCGGTACGACGCCATCCTCGGCGTCGCAGTCCCGATGTCGAGCATCCAGATCGCCGTCGTGCTCCGCATGGACCGCATCGACCCCGACGAACTCGACGCGACCCTGCGCCACGAAATGGGTCACGTCGTCACCCTCTTCGGCGAACCCGACTCCCCCACCTCACCGAACCCCGCCAACGACTGGGCGGGCGAAGGCATCGCCGAATACATCTCCCGGACCGGGCTGCCGCGGGCTACCTACCCCCGCCTGCGCAGCGTCCGCGCCTACCTACGCGCCGGCCGCTGGGACGGCGCCCTGCCCATCCACATCAACACCACCGACCGGCAAACCGCCGACGCCACCTACGGCCTGGGCTACCTCGTCATCGGCTACCTCGCCGACACCTACGGAGAACCCGCGATGCTCCGCCTCGTCGACGACCTCCTCCGCAACGGCGCCAGCGTCACCGACGCCGCGCGGACCGCACTCGGCCATGACTGGCCAATCGTCGCCGCCGGCATCGCCGCGTACCTCCGCCAGGTCGCCCGTTAACCACCGGCCCGCCGAGGCCGCCCCCGCCCGACCGCCCCCGTCCCGCCGGTCATCGCCGGGCAGAACCGACGTCAATCTGTCGTACGCACGATCTCAGCGATGCGTCCCGGCGAACCGCCCCGGTCGAAGCCGCTGACGACCACGTTCCCTTTTCGCCGACCCACGGCACGAATGCGTCCGAACACAACGACCTCGAGAGGATTGGTGACCGATGCGACGCACCGCCGCCCGGACACCCACCCGGGCCGCAGCCCGGACCGCAGCCCGGATCGCTGCCCGGCTCCTCGTCGGAATGTGGCGGGCGGCGTGGACCACGCTGATCCTGGTCGGCCTGCCCGCCGCACTGGTCCGGACAACCGGCTGGCCGTGGCCCGACCGGACTCCCACCTCCACCGAGGTGCAGTTGTTCATCCGACATCCGCTGACACCCGGCGCGCTGACGACGGCAGTGGCGACGCTGCTGTGGATCGCCTGGGTAGCGTGCGCGCTGTCCGCCACGGCCGCGGCCGCGCGTACGGTCCGCACATTGCTCGCGAAGATGAGCTTTGCGGGGCCGCGAACGGCGATGGTCGGGTTCGGATCGACGGTTCCGGACCTTCGTCACAACCGGTGGCCGCAGTTGCGGATCCCGAACGCCGCGGATGGATTGTCAGCCCTCGTTCTGGGCACCGTGGCCGTCTCGGCAACCGCCACACCCGTGGCCGCTGCCGTCAACGCCGCAACCATGCCCGCGCCGTCCGACGACGAGGACCCGACCATCGACGCCGCATCGGCCATCCCGCTACGCATCATCTCCACGACCAGCGGCCCCGCGGTGAAAGCCGCCGACATGCCGGCCCGTGACCGCCCAGGATTCACCCCCGGACATCCGACCGCTGGCGCCGCAACTGCCGGGCCCGGCGGCGCCGGGCGGCCCGCGGCGGCGCAGTCGGCTCCGCCGATCGTGTACCAGGTCGTCACCGGTGACTGGCTCGGCGCCGTCGCCGACCGGTTCCTCGGCGACTTCGAGCGTTACCCCGAGATCGCCGCCCTCAACCGGCACCTGCTCCCCACCGACACCGGCCACGGCGCTGGCGCCGACCTCATCCTGCCCGGCCAGCGATACCAACTGCCTGCCGACGCCTACGACCGCGGACCGCGGACCCACGCCACCGGCGCACCCGTCGCCACGGACAGCACCGCGCCGCCATCCACCGGCGAACTCCCGCCGTCACCATCCTCAGCACCGACCGCCCCGGCACCGTCGACATCCGCACCGTCCACAGGCCCATCCACAGGCCCATCCAAGGCACCGTCGACCCCGCCGCCACCGGGAGGTACCGCGACGTCACCGGCCGATAACTGCGATCGCGCCACGACGCCAACCCTCCCTCCCGCCTTCGACAACGACCGCGGCATCACCCTGCCGTCCGGCAGCTGGGTCGGCGTGGGCCTGGCGCTCGCACTCGTCAGCGCCGCAACACTCGTCTGGGCACGCCGCCGACGTCGCTACACCCCCCGACCGCCCTCGGCCCGGCCACGACTCGACGACCCCGCCCTCACCCCGATGCCGCCCATCATCACCACGCTGCGACGCCACCTACGACGCCACCTGCGGG
>NZ_BOPG01000133.1 GCF_016863635.1 Virgisporangium aurantiacum
CGCCGTTCGACCAGCACTCCGCCCGGAGGACGGCGCGAGCGACGACTACGAAGAGATGGACCTGTGAAGGTCCGCTTCCGACTGATGGCCTGCCTGCGCGACTGCCGGCTGGTCGACTACCACGTCGAGGGCCGGCAGTCGTTCTATGCCCTCACCCGCTCCGAACTGCTTGACCTGCTCACCGCCGCCGAGGGCGTGCTCGCCGCGACCGGCGCCGCCGTGGTGCTCTGCCCGGCCTACGGATCCGGCGAACCCGCCGCCGCGGTCGAGGCGGTGACCCGGTGACCCGGTGACCAGCCCACTCAATCTGACCGTGTCCCCGCACCGACGCGCGCAACTCAACCGCCGCAGCCTGCACCTGGCCTACGCGACCGCCGGATACAACCTCGTCGAAGGCGTCATCGCGGTCGCTGCCGGCGCGGCGGCGTCCTCCACCGCGCTACTCGGGTTCGGCCTGGACTCCTTTCGTCGAGGTGTCTAGCGCTGGTGGTGATCTGGCAGTTCCGCTCCCGGATCCCCGAGGCCCGCGAACGGCTCGCGCTGCGCCTGATCGCCGTTTCCTTCTTCACCCTCGCCGCCTGGGTCACCGTCGACGCCGCCCGCTTGCTGCTCGGCGCGGAACAGGCCGACACCTCCGTGGTTGGCATCGCCATCGCCGCGACCTCGGTCGTGGTCATGCCGCTGCTGGTCTGGGCGAAGCGGCGCACCGGCCGCGAACTCGGCTCCGCGACCGTGGTCGCCGACTCCATGCAGACCATGCTCTGCACCTACCGGTCGGTGATCGTGCTGGCCGGGTTGCTGCTCAACGCCACCCTCGGCTGGTGGTGGACCGACCCGGTCGCCCCGTTGGTCATCGCCGCCGTCGCCGTCCGCGAAGGCGTCGAGGCGTGGCGCGGCGAGCAATGCGACGACTGCGCCCTCCCCACTGCCGCCGGCAGCGGCGGCGACGCCGACGGGTGCGAGTGCGGCCCGGCTGCACCGACGCCTGCTGCACCGGCGACGAGCAAGCAGACCGATGACCACCCGGGCGGGCCGGTTGCATTCGGGCCGGTTCACGCCCGCCTCCGGCCCCGCAAGTCGCGCCCTAGGCTGTGATCTTCGCTGAAGGTCGCGGCCTGGCCGTGTCGGAGGGATCGGGATGGATCTGAGGTTGCTCGGTCAGGCCATGGGGATGTTCGCGGTGACCAACATCGACGACATCCTGATCCTGGCGTTGTTCTTCGGGCAGGCAGCCAGCGCCGGTGCCGGCCGGGCCGGGGCGATCCGCGTCGTGCTCGGGCAATACCTCGGCTTCATCGCGATCCTGGTCGCCGCGGTCGTCGGCGCGCTCGGCGCCGGCCTACTCCCTGAGTCCGTCGTCCCCTACCTGGGACTGCTGCCGCTGCTGCTCGGTCTGCGGGCGGCGTGGCAGGCCTGGCGCGACCACCGCAACGGCGACGACGACACCGACGATCCACCACGACCGGTGGGCCGGGCATTCTGCAGGTCGCCGCGGTGACCCTGGCCAACGGCGGCGACAACATCGGCGTGTACGTGCCGGTCTTCACCGTCGCCGGCACGAGCGGCATGGTGATCTACGTGTCCGTGTTCCTGATCGGCGTCGGCTTGTGGTGCGCCGCAGGCCGGTACTTCGCCACCCGGCCGGTCATCGCCAAGGCACTATCGCGGTGGGGTCACGTACTGCTGCCCGTGGTACTCATCGGCATCGGCCTACTCATCCTCATCGAAGGCGGCGCCTTCGGCCTGTGAACCCCACTCGACAAGGGCGGAACCGGGCCTAACAATCTCGGCACCGGGAGGCGGGTGCCAACTCACGAACACGAGAACCGGTGGAATCGTTCTGGGCCCCAAGGTCACCGGCATCTGGGACCCCAACTCATGACCGAAGTCACGGAGTGGTACAGATCGGGCGGTGCACCGACGCAGCCTGGCCGGGCATGCAGTCAGTGTTGGGCGGGCGATCGAGGTGGTGGCGGCTGCGGTTGCGACAGCGCTTGCCGTAGAGCGGAGCGGATCTGTTCGCGGGTGGGCAGGTCGAGCCGGCAGCCGGCTGGCCCGGTGCCGGTACCGCCCATGACGTCGGCGCCGTTAATCAGGACGGTCGGGGATGGATAGTCGCCAGCCGTCTGGACGACCCCGTCGGTGGGCAGCCGGAGGTCGGCGAGCGCGTCATGTAGCGCCTGCTGGGCAAGGGCGAGGTTGGGACACTCCGGAACGGTTCGCAGCTCGATCAACACCTGATCATCATGAACCCTGTACCCCGCTTCAGGGTCAAGGCATGCTGGGGGTATGCGGGTCGGGGAGGTGGCAGCGGCCACCGGGGTCACCGTTGAGGCGTTGCGTTTCTACGAGCGCCGGGGTCTGCTGCCGGCGCCGGCGCGGACACCGGGCGGCTACCGCAACTACCCACCGGCGGCCGTGGCGGCTGTCCGGTTCATCCGCCACACGCAGCAACTCGGATTCAGCCTCGACGACATCGCCGGCATGCTGTACCTGGCCGCGGGTGGCCCAGACAACTGCGACACCGTCCGCGACCTTGCCCAGGCCAAGATCGACCATGTCGCGGCGAAGATCAGTCAGCTCACGGCGATCCGGGACGCGCTGAGTGACCTCGTCACCACCTGCCAGCGACCCCGATCTGAGCGGCAGTGCCCGCTGTTGGCCGAGGAACCATTCGCATCCTCCGATTGATCGACGGCCTCATTTCGGCGGCGAACCATCCCAGCAGTCGTTCGGTTGGCAGGTATGTCGCTGACGGCGCCGACGCCCCAGTGACCGGATGATCGGCAGCCGGGGTAGGACCGACAGCGGCCCGGCACGGCGGCGGCCGACAGACCGCAGCCGGCGCAGATGAACACCTCGGGCGTGGAGCCGAGTTCGGCGACCTTGCCGGCGGGCAGGTCCCGGTCACAGCAGCCGCAGTGCTGCAGATCCGCCCGCCCAGCAGTGTCGTTGGATGCGGTCGTCGTCCGCTCCATCCAGCAGCGCCACCAGGCGGCCAATGATGGAAAACGTAGCGCAGGCGGAGGCTACCGCTGTGGCGATGTGAGCCGCCTGGTCGCCAAGATCGATCGTCAAGGAAATTTGACGACCGCAGCCCGTCAAGCTACTTTGACGATGTGGGTGTCGATGTCGAGGAGAGCAAACGACTCATGGACGCCAGCACGAGTACCGATCCGGAAGTGGGGCTGACTGCCGTGGTGGCGTTGCGGCAGCTGGTGGAGGTGCTCGAACAGCTGCAGGTCGACAACGCCCGCGCGCAGGGCTGGTCGTTGCGCGACATCGCCCGCCGGCTCGGGGTGACCAAGCAGGCGGTGCACTACAAGCACGGGCTGCGGCTCCGCGACCGGGCGGAAAAGTCGTGACTCGGCACCGGATCCGCTATCGGATCGGTCGACTGTTGTGGGCCATGGTCGGTGACGACCGGATCGGCGCCGTGTACGACCGGTTCGACGCGGACGCCCGCGAAGTGATGCGGCTGGCCAACATCGAACGCCGCCAGCTGGGCCATCCGGGGCTGGCCGACGAGCACATCCTGCTCGGGTTGCTCCGCCACGGCGCAAGCTCGGCTGCCGCCCTGCTGCACGCCCATGGCCTGGATCTGGAAACCGTCCGCGCCGAACTGGTCACCGTCGGACCCACCCTCGCTCCGAAAGCCGATCCGGCTACCGCGTTGCGCGCGCTGGGTATCGACATCGACCAGGTCCGCCAGCGGCTGCAGGCAACCTTCGGCAGTGGCGCGGTGCTGGCTGCCGAGCGGCGCGTCCGGCGTCGACCGTGGTGGCGGGGCGGACACTCTCGGCCTACCCCGCTATGCGTGTACCTGCTGGCCAAGCGGGCTTTGCACTTTGCCGGCGACCATGCCGCCGACCGCGGCGACACCCATGTCACGCCGCAGCACCTCCTCTATGGCCTGCTCTACGACGCGCAGGATCCGCTCGGGACCGAACTCGGACGGCGTGGCCGCGCCACCCTGGCCGCCCTCGGTTGGGTCCCCGGCCGACCCAACCCGCTGCGGCTGCTCCTGCAGACCCGCGGCGTCGACCTGGCCCGCCTGGCCACCGACGTCAGCGGTCAACCGCGATAGCAGGTGGACGGACGTGTCACGGAGCGATGCCGACGGCGACTTCGCCGAGGGTGGGGTGGTCGATGGATTCCTGGACGCAGCGGGCGAACAGCCACTGGGTCAGTCGATTGGGGTCGAGGTCGAGCAGGTCCGCGATGCGGCGGGAAAAGCCGACCGGGTCCGCATGAAGGCGTTCGTCGCAGTTGAGCATGTGCTGTAGCGCGTCGTAGGTGGGGTCGCCGACGTAGGGCTTGGGGTCGATGACCAGCCACGGTTCGCGTTCGGCGGCGAGAATGTTCCCGGCGTGCAGGTCGGTGCACAGCAATACCTGCCGGTCCGCGGTGGCGGGAAGAGTCCGGAGCAGCTCGATCCCGGTCCGGGCCAGGCCCGGATCGAGCGCGCCGGGCGCGTCGTTAACGCGCTCGAACTCGACCGCCCACGCGTCACACATCTCTTGCAGCGGCCGGAAGCCGCGACCACCGACCGGGGCCTGCCACAGCCGGTGCAGCAGGCCGGCGACGATGAGGTCCTGGTCCGGTTCGAGCCGTGCCTGGCCGAGGGGTGTGCCGGGGTAGCAGCGTTCCAGCAGCAGAACATCCGTGGCCTCGCCACCAGCGTGGTCATGGAGCAGCACCGCCCCGTTGCCGGCCCACGCCCGAAGGCCGTCGGCCTCGTGGATGGCCTCGTCGTGTGACCAGGCCACCTTGAGCACCAGGTCTCGCCCCGCCGGGTCGCGGACCGGGGCAACCCAAGCGCACCGGCCGCCGGGTCGGTAGGGCGATCCGACGTCGAGTGACCATCGGTCGGCGTACTTGGCCACCATGTGCGGCAGCGTGGCCAGCCACGCCTCACGCTGCGGCGACCCGTCGGCGAGCACACTGTCGACCAGGTTCTCCGGCAGAGAAAAGCCCGTCACACGACTCATGATGCCCTGCGCCACCGCACCGCATTGACAACATAACGTTGTCGCGCGAGGTTCGACAACGTAATGTTGTCGCATGGCTCTTGCGCCACCACCGTCGACCGGCTTCGCCGAACTCGTCACTCAGGTCCACGACCGCGCCAGCACGCCCGACCCGGTCGGCCTGCTCGACGCCGCGGTCGCCATCAGCGCCGAACGGGCCGCCGACGCCGACCGCCTCCTGGACCACTTCGTCACCCATGCGCGCAGTGCCGGCCTGTCCTGGACCGACATCGGCACCCGCCTCGGTGTGTCGAAACAAGCAGCCCGGCAACGCTTCGCCGACATCACCACACCGGCCCGCGCCCTGTCCTTCACCGCCCAGACCGCACCCCGGCTGCGGGCCTGCCTTGACCAGGCGGGCGACGACGCCCGTGCCGACGGCGCAGCCGAAATCGGCACCCATCACCTGCTCGGCGGCCTGCTCGCCGAAGGCGTCGCCGCCGCAATCCTGGAACGCCTCGGCATCCGCGCCGATCAGATCCGCGCCGCCTCACACAAGCTGTTCGGCCCACCCGCCACGACACCCGGCGACGGCATTCCGCCCATGTCCGCCGAGGCCACCTGCGCGCTGAACGCCGCCGCGCACCACGCCGCCGCAAACGACACCGGCTCCAGTCCACCCGAGGTCGGCACCGAACATCTGCTCGCCGTCCTCGCGCTGGACCCCGGCAGCCGCGCCCGCCGCGTCCTCAACGACCTTCACGTCGACATCGCCGCCGTCAAAGGCGAACTACAGCGCCACATCACCGTCAACCCCACCCGGCCGACCCGCTGGTGGAAACGCCGACCGCCGGCTCCCCACTGCTGCACCTTCTGCGGTCAAGCCGCCGGCCCCGAACAACTCGTCAACGGCCCGGACGTCACCATCTGCCGCGCGTGCGTCGCGCTGGCGGCCGACATTCTCACCGCGCGCCAAACCTGAAACGCATTGCTACAACATGTATCCCTGAAGCTCCGCGTAAACCTTCTCAGCGCGCCGGACCACGTCGGCTTCCTCCGGCCGGATGTCGACGTGACCGGCGGGTTCAGGCGGAATGATTCGGGTGCTGGTCTCCAGGGTCCGATGCCACTTCGCCTGCGACTCGCGCTCGTGCGGGGCCCAGGCACGGATGCGTCCATCGGGCCACGACAGCATCCGGCTGTCGAAGTCGACCCCGATCCGCTCGCAGTAGCGACGAAGCTGAACCTCGGGCGCTTCGCGGAAGCGGTCGCCCTCGACGACGACCGGCTCCTGGCTCAGGTCCTCCACCACGTGGCGCAGAAGCCGGGCGAGCGGCTCGAATCCGAACTCCTCCTCGGTGAAGTCGGGCTTGAGGCCGCGCAACGACCGGAGGACGACCCTGGGCCGCCGGACGATGAACGTGTTCGTGGCGGCGGCAAGGAACTCGTCAGGCACGTACGGTTCGGCCTGAAACGCCAGATCCTTGACGAATACCAACGGGGCGGCACAACCGTAGATCTCGTCGATCGCCGCGGCAGGGCCGTAGCCCAGACGGTCCGGCTGCCGGCCATATCGACGCGACCTGGCGTTCTCGCTGAAGTAGTAGCAGTCGGTGAAGGGCTCGTGAACTATCCGCGTGGAAGGTCGTCGAGAGAAGGCCTTCTCGAACGCCGTCGACACAGACCGGGGCGCCGCCCATAGCACGACCACCCGGCCCACTCGGTGACCGCCGGCCGGGCCAGGGGATGTGCCCGCTCCCGCCGGATCCAGGGGACGCCGACCTCGCGAAGGATTCACGACAACACCGCTGTCTGGCCGAGAAGCACCGCACTGCCATTTACTTTCTTCGACGGAGCCTATAGTTCGCCTGTCCCGCCGGGCAACGATCGCGCTCAAGTACGTCACAGGAAATCCTGTTACCACTAGACGGCCGGCATCGGACGCGCGACGATGAGGCAGGTGGACGAGCGCGAGGTCGGCGGCACCGAACGCAGCATGTCCGGCGCCGCTGACGCGAAGATCGACGGGGGCGAACAAAAGGCCGCTCCCCCGGCCATTCTGCGCCAACGTCCAGGATGCACCGAGCGATGACGACCGCAGAGTTTCTCGCGCAGTTGAAGGAGCTCGGCGTCGACATTCAGCTCGGCGACGGCGAGCGCGCACGCGTCCTCGCACCGAAAGGCGTGCTTACACCGGATCTACGACTGCAGCTGACGGAGCGGCGCGAAGAGATCCTGCAGTTCCTGCGCGCGTCGACGACCCGCTCTCCCGGGCGCATCGTGCGGACATCACGGGATGGCCCGCTTCCGGCATCCCACGCCCAGGAGCGGTTGTGGTTCCTGCACCAGCTTGAGCCCGACAACACGGGCTACCACGTCCCGTTGACTCTGCGCGTGGCCGGCCGGCTCGACACCGCGGCGCTGCGTCGCAGCATCGACGAGATCGTGGCGCGGCACGAGGCGCTACGCACCACGTTCAGCGTGGTCGACGAGAGGCCACGACAGGTGATCGGCCCGCCTGGCGTCCAGCCGCTGGCCGTCGTCGACCTCGGTCACCTGGACGCGGCCGCCGCCTTCGCACAGGCCCAGCGGGTTGTGACCGATCACGTCGCTGAACCGTTCGACCTGAGCCGTGGACCGTTGCTCCGCGTCAGCCTGATTCGCCTCAGCGCCGACGATCACGTACTGAGCCTGGTGATGCACCACATCGCGGCCGACGAATGGTCAGCCGGCATCATCCGTCGCGAGTTGTCGGCGCTCTACGACGCCTACCGCAACGACCGGCCCTCGCCCCTTCCACCGCAGGCCATCCAGTACGCCGACTATTCCGCGTGGCAGCGAGACTCCCGACACGACGGCCAGCGGGACGACCAGCTTCGCTACTGGCAGCGTCATCTCGCCGGCCTTCAACCGCTGCAGTTGCCGGCCGATCGTCCATCGACCGCCGCGAGCCAGGCCGGAGCGGTGACACTGTTCGAGATACCGGCGGACGTGGTCACCAGACTGCGGGCCGTATCCCGCCAGCACCGGGTGACGATGTTCATGCTGCTGTTGGCGGCCTTCAAGGCCCTGCTGGCCCGATACACGGCGCAGACGGACATCGCCGTCGGAGTCCCGGTTGCCGGCCGCGACAGCGAGCAGGCCGTCGACCTTGTCGGGCTCTTCGTGAACACCCTGGTGATGCGGACGGACCTGTCCGGAGACCCGACATTCGAGCAGGTGCTGGAGCGGACACGCCGCACGGCCGTGGACGCCTACGCGAACGCAGACGTCCCCTTCGAACGGGTGGTCGAGCACGTGGCGCCGGCCCGGAACGCCGGGCGGACACCCCTGATCGACGTCATGTTCAACCTCGAACAGGAACCCGATCCGGGGACTCCGGACGCCCTCATCCAGGACTGCTCGTTCCCTGTGACCGCGGTCTCGGCGAAGTTCGACCTGTCTCTGACCGTGAACCTGACTGCCGGCGACGGCCCGGCCCACGCCGGTCTGACGTATCGGACCGACAGCTTCGATCCGGCCACCGTCGAACGCATGGTCACGCACCTGCTGACCCTGCTGTCCGCTGTCACGGTCGACCCCGGTCGGCGGATCAGCGAGCTGCCCCTGCTCGGGCGGGCCGAGCGGGAACGGTTGACCGCGTGGGGAACAGCGCCGGCACCGCCGTCAACGCCGCTCGCACCGGCGATGATCGCCGACCGCGCGGCGGCACTGGCCGACCTGCCGGCCGTCGTCGCGGACGATGCTGTGCTGAGCTATGGGGAGTTGGACCGGGCCGCGAACCGGCTGGCGCATCGACTGCGCGAGCTCGGTGTGGGTCCGGACACGGTGGTGGGCGTCTGCGCGGCCCGCTCGGCGCGTCTGATCGTCGGGCTTCTGGGCGTGTGGCGGGCGGGTGGCGCCTATCTGCCGTTGGACGCCGACTACCCCGCGCCGCGACTCACCTACATGCTCGCCGACAGCGGGGCCCGTGTCCTGATCGGTGACGACCATGCCGCGGCCTTGCGCGAGTCCGTCACCGCGCAGGACATGACCTTCGTGGCACTGGACGATCCGCACGCCGGGCATCCGGACGCACCGCCATCGATTCCCGTACATGATCACAACCTGGCGTACCTGATCTACACGTCCGGCTCGACCGGGACACCGAAGGGCGTCATGATCCCGCATCGGGCCCTGGCCGGCTACCTCGCCGCCGTCTTCGAGATGCTGCGGCTGCCCCACGACGCATCCGTCGCCCTCTCCCAGCCGGTCGCCTTCGACGCCTCGGTGACCACACTGTTCGGTTCGCTGACCCGCGGCGGCGTTCTGCACGTCCTGGACGCCACCATGATGCGCGACGCGGCGGCACTGAGCCGGCACCTACGCGGCGCACCCGTGGACTTTGTCAAGATCCCGCCGTCGCACCTTCGCGCGCTGCAGATCGAGGCCGGCGCCACCGTGCTGACGCCTGGCCACACACTCATGCTCGGCGGCGAACCCGCTCCCGCCCGCTGGGTGGCCGGGCTCCTGGACGATCTGTCGACCACCCAGGTGGTCAACCACTACGGACCGACCGAAGCAACCGTCGGCGTCACCATGACCGCACCGCTGACGCCGGCGGCGCTCACCGACCGGACCAACGCCCCACTCGGCACTCCCCTGCCCGGCAACCGGCTGTACGTGCTGGACCAGAATCTCCACCTGGCCCCGATCGGCGTGCCCGGCGAGCTGTACATCGGAGGCCCGCAGTTGGCGCGGGGCTACCACGATCGGCCGGACGTGACCGCTCAGAGGTTCGTCGCCGACCCGTACGCGCGGGACGGAACCCGGTGCTACCGCACGGGCGACATGGTGCGCTGGCTACCCGACGGCAATCTGGAGTTCCTCGGCCGGGTCGACACGCAGGTGAAGATCCGCGGCGTCCGCGTCGAACTCGGTGAGATCGAAGCCCACCTCATGACTCATTCCGCCGTCGGCCAGGCCGCCGTGGCGCGCGTCGACGACCGCCTCGTCGCGTACATCGTGCCGGTGTCCGATGCTTCCCCACCGACACCGGCGGATCTGCGCAGCCATCTCGCCGTCACCGTGCCGCCGGGCCTCATCCCGGGCGTGTTCCTCACACTTGCCGCCCTGCCCCTCAAACCCAACGGCAAGGTCGATCGTGACGCGCTTCCCGCGCCGCCATCCCATCCGGAGCCCGGCGCCGGGCAGGAGCCACCACGGACACCCACCGAACGGGCCCTCGCCGCCATCTTCAGTGAGGTTCTGCATGTCGCCGACGTCGGGCGGGATGACGACTTCTTCGCGCTGGGCGGACATTCCCTGCAGGCAACCCGCGTCGTCAGCCGCGTCCACGACCGGCTTCAGGTCGATCTCACGCTGGCCGCGCTGTTCACCACCCCGACACTGGCCGGCCTTGCCGGAACCATCGACAACACCGCCGGCCGGCGGCTTCGCCGCCCGCCGGTGACCCCGGTCCCCCGCGACCGCCCGATACCCCTGGCCTTCGCCCAGCAGCGGCTGTGGTTCCTCAGCCAGCTCGACCCTGATGGCGTCGGCTACAACTCACCGCGCGCGTATGGCCTGCGAGGCCCACTCGACGCGACCTGCCTGCGGGACGCGCTCACCGAAATCGTCGCCCGGCACGAGGTTCTCCGTACGAACATCTCCGCCCCCGACGGGGTGGCGCACCAGCACATCCACCCCGCGACACCGGTCGACCTGCCCGCGCACGACCTGTCGCACCTACCGGGCACCGAGGCGGCGGCCGAAGCGCACCGGCTCATCTCCGCGGACGCGGGGCTCCCGTTCGACCTCGGCCGGCAGCCGCTGTTGCGTACGAGGCTCATCCGGCTGGGTCCCGACCACCATGTGCTCGGCGTGACAACGCACCACATCGTCTCCGACGACTGGTCGGTGCGCCTGTTCCTGGGCGAACTCAGCGCGCTCTACACAGCCTTCCGGGCCGGCCGGCCGTCGCCGCTCCCCGCGCTGCCGGTCCAGTACGCCGACTACGCCGTCTGGCAGCGGACCTGGCTGAACGGTGACGCCCTTGAGGAACAACTGAGGCACTGGCGCGAGCGGCTCGACGATCTCGCGCCGCTGGAACTTGTCACCGACCGGCCCCGCCCCGCTCTGCGTGACCCCACCGCGGCCACGGTCGCGTTCACGGTCGCGCGCGACGTCGCCGCCGCGCTCCGCACTGTCGGCCGGCGAGCCGGCGCGACGATGTTCATGACGGTGCTCACGGCGTTCCAGGCGCTTCTGTCGCGTCACACCGGACGGGACGACATCGCTGTCGGCACGACGATCGCTGGCCGGACAACGCCGCAGATTGAGCAGTTGATCGGCTTCTTCGCGAACACCCTCGTGATGCGGACCGATCTGTCCGGCGATCCGCCGTTCCCGGAGTTGCTCGAACGCGTCCGGCAGGTGGCGCTGGCCGCGTACGCGCATCAGGATGTGCCGTTCGAGCAGCTCGTGGAGCACCTTCAACCGGCCCGCGACCTGTCCCGCACCCCGCTGTTCCAGGTGATGTTCAACTTCGCCGACCGGGCGGACGGGCCGCTCGCCGACCTGGAGCCCGGGGTGACGTCGATCGACGGATTCCCGCTGGACTTCACCACGGCCCATTTCGACCTGTCGCTCAACGTGGTCGACTGCGGTGATCATCTCGACTGCGTGCTGGAGTACAGCTCGGCGCTCTTCGCCGAGTCGTCGATGAACCGCCTCGCCGGCCACTACTCCACCCTGCTGTCCGACATCGCAGCGGACTCCTCACGCCGGCTGTCCGAGCTGGCGCTCGTCTCACCGGCACAGGCGCGGCGGGACCTGTTCCACCCGTCGCCCAGGCCCGACCCGCCGGGAGCCGGGAACGTTCCGGAGATCATCGCGACGCGGGCAGCGAAGCACCCGGACCGGGCCGCTGTCATGCTCGACGGCACCACGCTGACATATCGGCAACTCGACCGCGACGCGAACCGACTCGCCCACCGGCTACGGACCCTGGGTGTCGGTGCCGAGACGGTTGTCGCCGTCTGCCTCGACCGCAGCCTGGACTCGGCGGTGAGCCTGTTGGCGATCCTGAAGGCCGGCGGTATCTACCTGCCACTGGACCCGAACTACCCGGTCGACCGGCTCCGGACAGTGCTGGCCGACTCGGCCACCCGGGTGGTCGTCACCCGCGGGCGGCTCGTCGCCCGGATACCGCCCGGTGACGCCGCCGTGGTGCAGGTCGACGACGCGGCAACGGCGCAGTTCCCGGACCACGACCCAGCGGTCGGGATCAAGGCGGACCAGCTCGCCTACATCATCTACACCTCGGGTTCCTCGGGAATGCCGAAGGGCGTCGGCGTTTCCCACCGGTCGCTGACCGACCGCCTGTTCGACATCTGCGAACAGTACGAACTGACGCCGGCCGACCGGATGCTGCAGTTCGCCGCGCACAGCTTCGACGGCTCGATCAAACAGACGCTCGCACCTCTGGTGGTGGGAGCGACGGTCGTGCTCCGCGGCGAGCAGATGTGGGACGCCGCCGACTTCCCGTCGATCATGGCCGAGACCGGTGTCACCGTCGCGAACATCCCGCCGAGCTTCTTCCATCAGGTGGCTGAACTGCCCGCTGGCGCGTGGAGCGCGGGAGCCGGGAACGCGCTGAGACTGATCATCCCTGGCGGCGACGCGCTGAGCTCCCGATCGGTCCGCCGGTGGTTCGCCGCGGCGCCTACCGGCGTGCGCTTCCTGAATGCGTACGGGCCCACCGAGACGACGATCAACTCGACGCACTACGAGGTGACCTCTAGCGGCCACGCCGACGTCGCCACCGGCACCATGCCCATCGGCCGGCCGTCACCTTATGACGTCTGCTACGTGGTGGATCGGTGGTTGCGGCCGGTGCCGGTAGGCGTGCCCGGAGAGCTGTACATCGGCGGCATCGGCGTCGCCCGCGGATACATCAACCGACCCGACCTCACCGCCCACCGCTTCATCGCCGACCCATTCACCACCAACGGCACCCGCCTCTACCGCACCGGCGACCGCGTCCGCTGGCGCAGCGACGGCAACCTCGAATACCTCGGACGACTCGACAACCAACTAAAAATCCGCGGCTACCGCATCGAACCCGCCGAAATCGAAGCCGCCCTCACCGACCACCCCACCATCACCGCCGCCATCGTCACAGCCCGCCCCGACCCCCACGGCCACCCCCGCCTCACCGCCTGGATCACCACATCCACCACCACCGACATCACCCAACTACGCCAACACCTCACCAACCGCCTACCCGCCCACATGATCCCGGCCGTGTACATCCCCGTGCCCGCACTGCCGCTGACCAGCACCGGCAAGGTCGACCGGCGGGCGTTGCCCGACCCGGCCACGAACAGGGCACTGCCCGAGACGACGTTCGTACCACCACGCACGGACGCCGAGCGCATCCTCGCCGACATCTGGGGACAGCTGCTCGGCGTCGAACGCATCGGAGCCAACGACAACTTCTTCGACCTCGGTGGCGACTCCATCGTCAGCATCCAGGTGATCGCCCGTGCCCGCGACGCCAGGCTGACCCTCACCACCAGGGATGTTTTCGCGACCCAGACCCTGGCCACGCTCGCCGCGGCCGCGTCGCGCCAGCCCACCCCCGAACCACTGCCCCAGGATCCCGTCACCGGCCCGGTTCCGCTGACCCCCATCCACGCCTGGTACCTGCGCCACTACCGGCAGCGCGACCCGGAGGCCGGCCCCGGGCTGCTGACCCAGGCAGCGATACTCGCCACACCACCCAGCCTGACCGTCGACCAGTTGACTCGGATCGCGCAGGCCCTGACCGACCACCACGACGCGCTGCGCCTGCGGCTGGAACCCGGCCCCGACGGAGAACTCACCGAGCACATCCTGCCACCGGGACCGGGGCACTCGGCCGTCGTCGTCGCTCCCCCAGCCGACGCCGAGCGCCGGGATGACGCGTTGCGGCAACTCGCCCCCGCCGTCTACGCCCGGATCGACCCGGTGCGCGGGCCACTCGTCGCACTCGGACTGCTGCCTGACGCCGACGGTGGTCCAGGGCACCTGCTGATCGTCATCCACCACCTGGCCGTGGACGTGGTGTCCTGGTCGATCCTCTTCGAGCATCTCGATCTCGCTCACCGCGAGGTGAGCGCTGACCGACCGGTCCGGCTCCCCCGGAAGACCGTTTCCTACCAGACGTGGGCGCAGCGCATCCGCGAGCGGGAGGCGGTCGCCGCCGCGCCCGGACGGCCGGCCGCTCCGCTCCCCGTCGACGATCCGAACGGCGAAGACACCCACGCCTCCGCCCGCCAACACAGCGCATACCTGGATGCCGAACACACCCAGCAGCTCCTCGGCCCCGCGAACACGGCCTACCGCACCCGCGCCAACGACCTGCTGCTCTCCGCGCTCGCCCGAACCATCGCAGCCTGGACAGGCCAACCTGGAGCGCACGTCACGGTCGAAAACCACGGCCGGGACACGGTGGCGGACCTGGACGTGTCGGCCACGGTCGGCTGGTTCACCGCCCTGCGGCCGGTCTGGTTGCCCGCCAATCCCACCGAGGCACCCACCGCGACGCTCAAGGCGGTCAAGGAGATCCTCCGCCAACCATCGCCCCGGCTGGACGCCGACGACAGCGGTCGTCCCCGGATCGCGTTCAACTACCTCGGCCAACTCGGACCGGGCACTCCTGACCGCGACCGGTCGTTCCAACCGGTTCCCGGCCCGGTGCTGCGTCCGCCACTACCGGACGGGCATCGCCCACACGCGCTCACGTTCGAAGTCGCGGTCGAAAACCGGCAACTCCGCGTGAGCGTCAGCTACTCGGCCAACCGTCACCACGAGACCACGATCATCGGCCTCGTCGAGAGATACCTCGCCGCACTCACCGAGCTGCTGACCGTCTGCGCCGATGCGGGCAGCCACGGACGGACACCGTCGGACTTCCCGCTGGCCGGCCTCACCCAGGAAGATGTCGACCGGCTCACCGCGACGCACCCGAACCCGGAGGACGCCTACCCACTTAGCCCCACCCAACGGGGCCTGCTCTTCCACACGCTCTACCAGCCCGGTGCCGGGATGTACCTCGAGCAGCTCACGCTCACCATCCACGGCTCCCTCGACGCCGCCGCCTACACCGACGCCTGGCAGCAGGCCGCAGCCCGGCACCCGGTGCTGCGCTCGGCGATCGCCTGGCAGGACCTGCCCACTCCGCTGCACGTCGTACACAGCGACGCAGCGGTGCCCATCCGCATCGAGGACTGGCGCGGGGATCCCGGCGAACGCCTGCGGCACCGCCTCACCACCTTCCTCGACCGGGACCGCGCACAGGACTTCGACCTCGGCCAACCGCCGCTCCTGCGCATCGCGATGATCCACATCGGCGCCGACGAGCACCTCATCGTGATCACCCATCACCACCTGATCCTCGACGGCTGGAGCGTCCCCCTCCTCCTGGACGACGTCACGACCCTCTACCGGGCCCGCCTCGACGGCGTGGCGGCCCACCTGCCGGCCCGGCCGCCCTACCGCGACTACCTCGCCTGGCTCGCCGACCAGGACACCGCCGACGCCGACACCTACTGGCGTCGGACCCTGCACGGCATCACCGAACCCACCCCGTCACCCGGCGGAGCGGACCTCAGTACCGCTGTCGATGACGGCGGATACGAACGCGTCCGCCTCACCCTGACCCCGCCGGTGTCGGCCGCGATCAGACTCTTCGCGCGCCGGCACCGGTTCACCGTGAACACCGTGGTCCGTGCCGCCTGGGCCCTCCTCCTGCACCAGTACAGCGGCCACGACCGGGTCATGTTCGGCGCGACCGTCGCCGGCCGCCCGCCCGACCTGCCGGGTGTGGAGGACATCATCGGCATGTTCATCAACACGATCCCGGTGGTCGCCGACCTACGCACTGGCCCGACCGTCGTGGAACTGCTGCAAGCGTTGCAGGATCAGCAGTCGCGGCAGACCGCCCACCAGCACGTTCCGCCGGACAGCATCCAGGGACAAAGCGATATACCGCGTGGCACTCCTCTGTTCCAGACCATCGTCGTCTACGAGAACTACCCATCGCCGGAGTTGACGGACACCGCAGGCATCCGACTCGCGCCGGAATGCCGGGTGCCCATCGATCAGGACCGTCACCCCTTCGCCCGCAACCACTACCCGCTCACCCTCGCGGTGACCGCCGACCAGGATCCGACGCTGTCGCTGTCGTTCGAACGGCGCTGGCTCGACCGGCGTGCCGCCCAGCGGATGCTCGCTCACGTAGGCCACCTGCTCGAGAGCATGGCCGCCGATCCAGACCGCCCGGTCGTGCTCCTGCCCACGGTCAGCCCCGCCGAGCACCGCCAACTTCTGGCGCGACTCGACAGCGCCGACGCGGTCGCCACCCTCCGGCCTGTCCACGAAACCATCACCCGAATCGCAGCCCGGCACGCCGACCACCCAGCCGTCATCGACGGCGAACAGGTGCTCACCTACCGGGGACTCGACAACCGGGCCAACCGTCTCGCCCACCGGCTGCACGCGCACGGCGTCTGTGCGGAGACCACCGCCGCGGTGCTGCTCAGCCGGGGCCGCCATCTCGCGACCGCCTTCCTCGCCACTCTCAAAGCGGGCGCGGTGTACCTCCCCGTCGACCCCGATGAACCCGTGCACCGGCTCACCGGCATCCTCGCCGACGCTCAACCGGGCGTCATCATCACCGACGCCGACACCGCCGACGCGCTGCCGGCGGGCCCGGCAGCGACAGCTCCGATCATCGTCGTCGACGACCTCGACCATGCCGACGACCCGGACATCGTGCCGTCGGTTGCCCTCCACCCGGACAACCTTGCGTACCTGGTCTACACATCCGGATCGACCGGGCGACCGAAGCCGGCGGGCCTCACCCACGCCGGCCTGACCAACCTCGCCGCGGCACAGCATGCGACCTTCGCTCTCGGTCCCGATGAACGGGTTCTGCTGTTCGCCAGCCCGGGATTCGATGCGTCGATCTGGGAACTGGTCATGGCCCTGACAACCGGAGCGACGCTGATCACCCCAACTCCGCAGGCCCGGCAGGACCCGACCGCGCTCGCCGCGGAGACGAACGCCCACCGCGTCACGATCGCGACGCTGCCACCCTCGCTGCTGGGCTCCGCCCGGGCCGCGCAGTTCACCGGCCTGAGAACCGTCATCTCTGCCGGCGAGCAGTTGCCGTCACACGCGGCCACGGAATGGAGCGACGGACGTCGTCTGGTCAACGCCTACGGGCCGACCGAAACCACTGTCTGTGCCACCCTCTCCCCCATCTCGTCTGCCGAGCCGGAAACCCGTCCGGCCATCGGCGCACCGATCATGAACACCCGGGTGCTGGTGCTGGATCGGTGGTTGCGGCCGGTGCCGGTAGGCGTGCCCGGAGAGCTGTACATCGGCGGCATCGGCGTCGCCCGCGGATACATCAACCGACCCGACCTCACCGCCCACCGCTTCATCGCCGACCCATTCACCACCAACGGCACCCGCCTCTACCGCACCGGCGACCGCGTCCGCTGGCGCAGCGACGGCAACCTCGAATACCTCGGACGACTCGACAACCAACTAAAAATCCGCGGCTACCGCATCGAACCCGCCGAAATCGAAGCCGCCCTCACCGACCACCCCACCATCACCGCCGCCATCGTCACAGCCCGCCCCGACCCCCACGGCCACCCCCGCCTCACCGCCTGGATCACCACATCCACCACCACCGACATCACCCAACTACGCCAACACCTCACCAACCGCCTACCCGCCCACATGATCCCCGCGGCCTGGCAGTTCCTTGACCGGTTCCCGTTGACACCCAACGGAAAGATCAACTATTCGGCTCTTCCGGAGCCGGACGCCACGAGCGGATCGGCTGCGCCGACCTACGTCGCGCCGGCGACGGCCGCCGAGGAGCTGCTGGCGCGCGTCTGGTCGGAGGTCCTGCAGGTGGACCGGGTCGGCGCGGACGACGACTTCTTCGCCCTCGGCGGCCATTCGGTCGCCGCCATCCAGGTCGCGGCGCGGTTGCAGGCAACGGCCGGGGTAGAGCTCAACCTGCGTGATCTCTTCGACACCCCGACGTTGCGTGCGTGCGCGGCGCTGCTGGAAGAGGCGCTTGTCGAGCGGATCCAGCGGCTGTCGGAGGACGAGGTGCAGCGCCTCCTCGACTCCGGCGAAATGTGAATCAACCCCGGGTATGTCGGCGTAGCGGTCATGCCGGAGACGTCCCAGCCGATCCCACCAGCGACAGTGCAGATCGGGCTTGCTCGCCTACCTGCACCAGGCCGCGGACGAGCTGCTTAACGCGGGCGAAGGCACAGCGTCCACAAATCAAAACAACTGGTTTTCATCAATCCCACCTGAGCGCAGGTCCTTCTTGAGCGCCGTGAACCGCTCGTCTCTCAGCCGCCGAAGTTCTTCGAGGGAAGCCGTGCAGCCCAGATCACGAATGTGGCGAATAAAGTTTTCGTCACTATTGACGAGGTCTCTAGATGAACCGACTGTGCTGAACGCCAGCGTGCTGGTTGCGAACCGGCGGGTCAACTCCATGCCCGCATGATACGCACGGTACGGACGCGCCGTCTTCGAGAAAAGTAGGTTCTCTGGGTAGTCGACGCCGTCGAGATAGTAGGTCAGAAACATTCCATCGTCGAACATCTCGCACCGGAACCACGGCAGATCAGCGTAGAAGTAGACAAGTGTCCGAACTGAGTCCCTGATGTCGAACAAGATGGCGAGAGACACGAAAATGTTGGTGCGAAGGTCGTTGACCGCTTCCTGAATGGAGTCGGACGTGATCAGTGTGTGCGCTTCTCGTAAGGCTAGCTGGGCATGCGCCACGAGGTATTCATCGGCACGCGGGTCGAGCATGCAAATTCGCACTTGATCAAGTCGGCGGAACTCTCGACGGTGTCTGCCCATGGCAAGCCGAAAGCTCGTGAATTCGGCAGCACTGCTCTTGACGTCATATCTGGTGGATCCGGACAACAGTTCTACGAAGGCCTCCCGAAACGCGGGTTTGGGCACCTTGGCCGACTCGAAAACGGCAACGGGCAGCGCCGCTTCGAACCGCTGCTGAAACTGCTCGTTGGCAATATCGATTGCGTGTATCGCAGTCTCGCGCATTTGTAGTCGTTGCCGCACTGGATCCGCGAACAGGGAGATTAGCACATAAACGATAACCGACGCGACAGTACCCTGACCAACCCCCCGCAGAGTTTCCGCCCAAGGTGTCTTGTCAACAATGGTGTAGCTCGCGTATATCAGCGCCGAACCGCTGGCGGCGGCAACCATCACCGTCACTAACGCCCAGAGTCGGGAATACTTTGCAAAAACCTTATTTTCGCTGCGACTGAAGCGTTCTATGCTGGAAGGTGATCGAGGACCTGCCAAAGATAGTCCTCCAATTCGGGCAGTGGAATTGGATCTGTAAGCAGTTCTTCAGGTCTAGGCCGGTCCGCCGGAAATATGACGGTGGTGTCTGTCAGAAGATCCGGGCCTTGCAGGACGACCGTCACAACTTGATCTTCCGCCGGCCGTGCCTCGTGCAGACACGAGTGCCTGAGCAGGTAAGAATCTCCAGCGCCATAGCGCCGCTCGCTTGACTGGAGTATGTCACAGCGGGGACCCTGACGATAGACGTACTTATGGCGCGATATCCGCCGACACTCAGACATCTTCCAAGCGCCGCTACCAAAGCCAACAACGTGGTGCTGTCGCTCGACCAAAGCCCCGGCAAGGACACGCGACGCGAAATCCCAACTGTGGTTATGCACGTCCGTGACCCGCGCCGCCCCAGACCAAAAGTGAATCCGCAACGCCCAATGACCGACGTCGCCAAGCAGGCGGATCTTGGCGAACCCGTTCGGGTGATGGTAGGCAAGGATCTCGCCGTCTTGGCCCTTCAGGGAGTCGATGAGATGTGAGCGCAGCATGCCTGAATCGACCAGTCTGTCGAGCGTGGCCCGTATGTCTTGATCCGCTCGAATAGCATCCGAAATCGCCTCGGCTAGCTCAACGCCCATGATCGTCCTGTTCCGGCAAGGAGAGTCTGTCCAGCGCTGATGTCTCGGCCCTTGACTACGAGTCTGTTTCGATGCCGAGGCTACGTCGCAACTGCAAGCATGCTATACGCCACCATCGGGAAAATCATGGCGGGTACGCGACCGGGCTGGCGTTTCGCGAGTCGGGTCGGACGATGGAGGTTGGAGTCGAGTTGGATGCGCGCCGGATCTCGGCACTGCCGCAACCGTGTGGCCATCCGCCCTGGTCCCGAACCCGTGCTGGCGCTCGAGGTCAACGACAGCTCGCGACGTCACGACCAAGCCGGCGCCGCCTTCACCGCCTCAGTCACCCTGTGCCGCGTCTGTCAACCGGTGCGCGAGGAACCGGGCAACCTCGGCCACCCGCTCCTCGTCGGCGATGATCGAGTAGTGGTCGGCGTCGACGGTCACGACGTCGAGGCCGCCGGCGACGACCTTGCGCCATTGCGCGACGGAGTTGGTCGCGTCGTCGGCCGGAACGATGATCGTCGCCTCCCCCGAATATCTCCGGAACCGGTAGCGCAACAGGGCGTGGTGGATCGCGCTGACGATCTTCAGACGACGCAGGACGAACGACCGGTCGATGCTCTCCGGCGGTCCGAACAGCTCCGGCTCGCAGAACGTCCTCAACTCGTCGGCGAGCTGCTCGTCGTCGATGGATCCACGGTTGCCGGCGTCGAGACCGGCGATCACCGGATCCAGTCTGCCGAGGAATCCGCGCAGCCGCCGGTCGGACCGGTGCGACCGGCGCCGGGCCGGGCTTGGCGCGATGAGCTGCAGATCGACCCGCTCGCCGTCGCCACGCAGCAGGTGCGCCATCTCGAAGGCGACGACCGCGCCCATGGAGTAGCCGGAGATGACGTACGGGCCGTTCGGTTGCACGATGCGCACCGTGCGCAGGTAGCTGGCGGCCATGTCTTCGATGCTGGTCAGGATCTCGTCATCGCCTTCCAGGCCGCGCGCCTGCAGACCGATGACGCCCTGCCCGTCCGCCATCTGCGTGGCCAGGCCGTTGTAGCAGAACGCGGTGCCACCGCCGGGATGGACGCAGAACAGAGCGGGGCTCCGCCGCCCCGGCCTGAGTAGGACCAGCGGCACCAGGTCGTGCTGCGGACCGACGCTCAGTTCGCCGTGCGCGATCGCGTCGACGGCTTCGGCAAGCTCGCGGAGCGTCGGGTGTTCGAACAGGGTGACCAACGCGAGTTCCAGCCTGAAGGCGGTCCGGACACGCGCGACGACCTGGGTGGCGAGCAGGGAGTGTCCGCCAAGGTCGAAGAAGTTGTCGTCGGCGTAGACCTCGGTCAGCGCGAGGACGTCGCACCAGATTCCTGCCAGCACCTTCTCGGTGGGGCGTTCGGGCTTCGGGCGATCCGGATCAGCGCTTCGGCCGGCAATTGGTAGCCGGGCGAGGACCGTCCGGTCCAGTTTGCCGGCGGTCGTGAGCGGCAGCCGCTCCATGCCGATGAACACCGCGGGAACCATCGGCGCGGGAAGCCGGTCGGCGAGGAACCGACGAAGCTCTCCGGCGGCGGCGAGCTGCTGCTCCGGACGGGGTACCAGGTACGCCGCGAGACGTGGCGAGCCGGTCGAGCGGTCGAGCGTGACCCCGGCCTCGGCGATCGCGGGGTGGCCACGTAGCGCCGTCTCGACTTCGGCCGGTTCGATCCGATGGCCGCGGACCTTCAGCTGCGCGTCGAGGCGGCCGAGGAACTCGAGCTGGCCGTCGCGGCGCCATCGGGCGCGGTCGCCGGTGCGGTAGAGCCGCGAGCCGTCGTCGGCCATCGGGTTGGCCACGAAGCGTTCGGCGGTCAGCGCCGGCGCACCGAGGTATCCGCGGGCCACGCCGGTGCCGCCGATGTACAACTCGCCCGGCGTGCCGGCCGGCACCGGTTGCGCACTGTCGTCCAGGACATAGCAGACGCTACCGGCGAGCGGGGTGCCGAGTGGCGCGACCGCCGGGTCGTCCGGGCCCGGCGTCGGGTCGACGCGCCAGGTTGCCACGCCGACCGTCGTCTCCGTCGGTCCGTAGTGGTTGTGGACCTCGCCACCGGACACCGTGGCCGCTAACTGACGGGCCCAGCCCAGCGGGGCCGGTTCGCCGCCGAGGATCAGTGCGCGGCGGGGAAGCACGTCTCCGGCTCCGGCCGCCTGCGTCAGTCCGGCAAGGTGGGTCGGCACGAGCTTCAGGTAGTCGAGCGGACGCGTCGCGAGGTACTGCGCCAGCCGACATCCATCCACGATGAGGTCCTCGTCGAGAAGATCGACCATCCCTCCGGTCGCCAGTGCGGGGAACAGCATCGTGACGCCGAAGTCCACCGTCGATGACTGGGCGAGCCCGTACCGGGCCCCGGATACGAGGTCGAACCGCTGCCGCACCGCTGCCACGTAGGCGGCGAGCGCGCCGCGGGTGACCACCACGCCCTTGGGGACTCCGGTGGAACCGGAGGTGTACAACACGTACGCCGCGTTCGACGGCAGGCCCGTCGCGGCCGGTGCTACGCCATCCGTTTCCTCGAGCGTTTCGTCGAGGCAGACCACCGCGAGCGGGCCGGCCGGCAGCCGATCGAGCACCGTGCTGTCGGTCAGCAGCACGCTGACCCGCGCACCGTCGATCATCGCGGCGAGGCGGGGCAGCGGCTCGTCGGGCGCCAACGGGAGGTAGGCACCACCGGCCTTCATGACCGCGAGCATCGCCACGATCAGCTCCGCCCGTCGCGGCAGGCACACACCGACCACCGACTCCGGCCGCACGCCCAGGGTCCGGAGGTGGTGGGCGAGCTGGTTGGCGCGGCGATCCAGATCCGCGTAGGTCAACTGTTCGCCGGCGGCGACGACGGCCACCGCGTCCGGAACACGGGCGGCCTGGTCGGCGATCAGGTCCGGCACGGCGGGCGACGGTTCGACCGCTGGCAGACCGGCCCATGCCACGAGCTGACGGCGTTCCGGCGCCGCGAGCACGGGGATCTGTGACACCGGCGTGTCGGGCGAAGCGACCACTCCGGCGAGAAGGCGTTGCAGGGCCGAGCTGAGCCACTCCACCGTGGAGCGGTCGAACAGGGCGGTGCCGTACTCGATGACGCCCCATAGTCCGTCCTCGGTCTCGACGAGGCGCAACCGCACGTCGAACTTGACCGTGACGACGCAGGGCGACATGGCCGTCAGGGTGAGCCCGCCCAGCCGCAGCGGTGGGATCTGTCCGGCGGACTCGAAGTTGAAGATAGCCTGGAACAGCGGCGTACGGCTGCGGTCGCGCTCGGGTGCAAGTTCCTCGACGAGGCGTTCGAACGGCAGGTCCTGGTGCGCGTAGGCGTTGATCGCCGTGTCACGTACCCGGTGCAGCAACTCGACGAAGGTGGGATCGCCGGACAGGTCGGCACGGAGTACCAGGGTGTTGACGAAGAAGCCGATGAGGTCCTCGGTGTCGGTTCGCGTCCGGTCCGCGACGGGCACACCGACGGCGATGTCGCGCTGTCCTGCCCAGCGACCGAGCAGCGCCTGATAGGCGGCGAGCAACGTCATGAACATCGTGACGCCGTGCCCCTGGTTCAACGTCCGCAGGCCACGCGTGACGTCCCGGGAGATGGTGAACTCCACGGCCGCGCCGGCCGAGCTGCGCACCGCCGGTCGTGGCCGGTCGGTGGGAAGTTCCAGCGGAGTCAGGGCGTCCAGCTCCCGTCGCCAGAAGGCCAGATGCTCGTCGAGCAGGTCCCCGCGCAGACAGTCCCGTTGCCAGACGGCGAAGTCGGCGTACTGGACCGGCAGCGCCGGCAACGGAGAGTCCTCACCGCGCCGATACGCCTCGTACAGCGCCGAGAGCTCGCGCCACAGCACGCCGGCGGACCATTCGTCGCAGACGATGTGGTGCATGGTCAGGCACAGCACGTAGTCGGCCCGCCCGAGGCGCAGCAGGTTCGCCCGCAGCAGTGGGCCGCGCGCGAGGTCGAACGGGCATTCGGCGTCCTGTTCGATGAACTGTTGAGTCTGCGCGAAGGCATCCGCCGTCGGCAGCCCGGACAGGTCGGACAGCGGCAGGGGCAGCGGCCGCGCCTGGCCAATCACCTGCCGCGGTTCGCCGTCGATGGCGACGAACGTGGTGCGTAGTACCTCGTGGCGCGTGTAGACCTCACTGAGCGCGCGCTCGAGCGCAATCACATCCAGTGGACCGAAGAACCGCTGGACGCTCTGCACGTTGTACTCGGGGCTGTCCGGTTCGAGCTGGTCGAGGAACCACAGCCGTTGCTGTGCGAACGATACGGGTAGTGGTCTGTCTCGCGGAACCGGTGTGATCGGAGGCAGGGCGACCCGCGCGGTGGTGGCGTCG
>NZ_BOPG01000134.1 GCF_016863635.1 Virgisporangium aurantiacum
AACTACACGACGCGCTGCGGGCCGTGATCGGCGCGGTAGCGGTGGACGCGGAGACGTTGATCGGGTTGCTGCCGGTGATGCCGGATGCCACCGCGGAGCGGGCGCTGGCTTGGGGTGAGGGCGGCCGTCTGCTGCCTGCCCCGGTCGGGGACCCCGGTGGGCTGGTCGGGTTGTTGTCGGGCTGGATTGCGGCGGCTCCTGGTCGGGTGGCGGCGGTTGATGGGACCGGCACCGAGCTGACCTTCGGCGGCCTCGGCGACCGGGTGGCGGCGTTGGCGGGCCGTCTGCGGACGTTGGGGGTGGGGCCGGAGGTCCGGGTCGCAGTCCTGGTAGGTCGTGGTGTCGATGTGGTGGTGGCGATGTTGGGCGTGTGGTGGGCCGGCGGTGTCTGTGTGCCGTTGGACGAGGAGTTCCCCGACGGGCGGCTGGCCTGGATCGCGGGCGACGCTGACGTTCAGGTCGCGGTCACCACGCGCGAGCTTGCCGACCGGGCCGCTGGCTGGGGTGTGCCGGTCGTGGTGGTCGAAGATCCGCAGCAGTGGCCACAGTCGGGGGATGCCCGGCGACCGGTGTCGGTGAACCGGGCCGGGTTGGCCTACATCATCTACACGTCCGGCTCCACCGGAACGCCACGACCCGTCGGGGTGCCGTGGGGGTCGGTGGATTGGCTCCTGCAGGTGGCTGGGCAGTTGGTGCCGGCCGGGTTGGTGTGGGCGTGTTCGCACTCGCTCGCCTTCGACTTTTCGGTGTGGGAGTTGTGGGCTGCCCTGGCCGGCGGTGGTCGGGTGGTGGTGTTGCCGCGGTGGATGGTCCGCTCGCCGGACCACCTCCTCGCCACACTTGCCGAGCAACACGTCCAGGTGTGGTGTCAGACGCCGTCGGCGTTCGGCATGCTCGACGGGGCCGAGGCGCTGCCGCAGCTGCTCCCGGATCTGCGCTGGGTGATCTTCGGTGGGGAGGCGTTGGACCCGGCCTCATTGCCGGGCTGGGTCGGTGCCGACGGTGCCCCGGCGGTGGTCAACATGTACGGGATCACCGAAACCACGGTGCATGTCACCCACGCGACGATCACCACCGCCGCTGGTGGTGGCACAGGTCGGGGTGGGTCGCCGATCGGGCGGCCGCTGCCCGGCGTCCGCATCCGGCTGCTCGACGAGTGCCTGCAACCCGTCCCGCCGGGCGTGGTCGGGGACCTGTACGTCGGCGGGGCCGGTGTCGCCCGCGGCTACCTGGGCCGGCCCGAGGCGACCGCGCGTCGGTTCATGCCCGACCCCTACGCCGCAGACGGGTCACGGCTGTACCGCAGCGGAGACCGCGGCTACTGGCATGACGGCCAGCTGTACTACCTCGGACGTGCCGACACCCAGATCAAGATCCGGGGCTACCGCATCGAACCCGCCGAAATCGAAACCACCCTCACCACCCACCCCGACGTCAACCACGCCGTCGTCGCCACCGACCCAGACGACAACGCCACCCTCACCGCCTACCTCCTCCCCACCACCGACAACCCGCCCACCGCGGCCGACCTACACCAATACCTGGCCGCTCGTCTGCCCGCCCACATGCTGCCCAGCCGCTACCTCACCGTCACCGACCTCCCACTGACCCCCAACGGCAAAATCGACCGGACAGCCCTGGCCCGCACCGGCCATCAGCCCCTGTCCGCCACCGGCCAGCCCGGCGACCGACCCACCACACCCACTGAGCAGGTTTTAGCCGCCATGTGGGCGGAGCTGCTCGACATCGAGCCGAAGAGCGTCGGAGTCGACAGCGACTTCTTCGCCACCGGCGGCCACTCACTGCTCGCCATCCGGCTGATCACCCGCGTCAGCGAAGCGCTCGACGTCGAACTGCCGGTGGCAGCCGTCTTCGACGCACCCACCCTCGGCGGCCTCGCCGCCACCATCGACACGGTGCTGGCGACGCAGAACCCATCCATCGTCGACGACGCGCACGAGGAAATGCGGCTGTGACCACTGCGGAGTTCCTTGCCCACCTCCGCCGTCTCGGCGTGGAGGTGTCGAGCGACGGCGATCGCCCCCGCGTCGTGGCACCGAAGGGTGTGCTGACGCCCGCGCTGCGGGAGGAACTGACGGCGCGCCGCGAGGAGATCGCCGCATTCCTGAAACAGATCCGCCCCGAACGCCGCTCGCAGACTCATCCGTTGGTGCCGGTTGACCGCGGCGGCTTGCTGCCGCTGTCGTTCGCGCAGCAGCGGTTGTGGTTCCTGACGGTGCTCGAGCCGGACCGGGCCGACTACAACACGCCGATCGCGATGCGGCTCACCGGTCGACTCGACGTGGCCGCGCTGCGCGCGGCGCTTACCGGGATCGTGAACCGGCACGAGGTCCTCCGAACGACCTTCGGGGTCAGCAATGGCGTACCGCATCAGGTGATCGCTCCGCCCGGTCCGGTGCCACTCCCGCTGACCGATCTGATGGATACCGATCCGGACGACGCCGTACACCGAGCCGAACAGCTCATCGCGGCCGACGTCAACCGGCCTTTCGACCTCGTCCACGGCCCGCTGATACGAGGCATGCTGCAGCGTGTGGCCGCCGACGACCACATGCTGGCCCTGACACTTCATCACGTCGTCGCCGACGAATGGTCCCTCGAAATTCTTAACACGGAGCTGTCCGCGCTTTACGCCGCGATCCGCGACGGCCGGCCATCCCCACTGCCGCCCCTTCCCGTGCAGTACGCCGACTTCACCGTGTGGCAGCGCGATCGGCTGGGCGGCGAGGTGCTGGACAGCCATCTCGCCTACTGGCGCCGGCATCTCGCGGATCTGTCCACACTGGACCTCCCGGCCGACCGGCGGCCCCAACGCCGCACGTCGGCCGGCGCCGTCGTCCACTTCGACGTTCCACCCGACACCACGGCACGGCTGCGAACGTTGGCCGGGCGTCATGGCGCGTCCATGTTCATGGTGCTGCTCGCGGCCTTCAAGGTCGTCCTCGCCCGCTACACCGGAAACGACGACATCGCCGTCGGTACGATGGTCGCCAATCGGGAACGGGCGGAGACGCAGCACCTGATCGGCTTGTTCGCCAACACACTGGTGCTGCGCACGGACCTGTCGGGTGACCCGACGTTCGAGGAGCTGCTGGGCCAGGTGCGTGAGGTGGTGCTCGGCGCCCTTGCCCACCAGGACGTGCCGTTCGAGCGGCTCGTCGACGAGGTGGCGCCAGCGCGCGACCCGGGTCGCAGCCCGCTGTTCCAGGTCATGTTCACGTTCCAGGCCAGCATGGCGGCCAGCAGTGGACCTCAACTTTCCGGGACGAGCGGGTGCGCGTTGTCGGTCCCACAGACAACCACCCTCTTCGATCTGACCCTCGCCATGGGGGAGTCAGAGGGTCAGCTCCTGGGCGGCCTGGAGTACAGCACGGACCTCTTCGAGCGGGCGACCGCCGAGCGGATCGCTGCCCATGTTCAGTCCCTCCTCGCCTCGGTGGCTGTCGCATCGGACGCCAGGCTGTCGGCGATACCGCTACCCGACGACGGGGCGGGGGACCCGTCGCCCACCCGTCTGCATCCCCTCGTCGACGACCTGCCGGTGTACGAACAGGTACGGCGCTGGGCCGAGCGCACACCCGATGCCGTCGCCGTCGTAGCGGGAGACGAACAGCTCTCGTACAGCGAGCTCGACGGCCGCGCTGATCGGCTCGCGGGCCGGTTGCGAACTCTCGGCGTCAGCGCCGAAAGCGTGGTCGCGTTGTGCCTCGATCGGACGGTCGAGGCGGCGGTCGCGATCCAGGCGGTGTGGAAGGCCGGTGGCGCGTATCTGCCCTTGGACCCGGACGATCCACCGGACCGGGTGGCGGCCCTCCTCGCCGATGCCGCGCCGATCGCGGTCGTGACCACGCGGGCACGGCTCGGCGCACTGCCCGCCCACCCAGCGCCGCTGGTCGTCGACGACGTCATGTCTGGGGCGGATGCCCCAGCAGGACCGACCGGATCACCGCCGACCGGCGCAGCGCTGGCGTACGTGATCTACACGTCCGGGTCGACGGGCGGCCCGAAGGGTGTGGCGGTGACCCACGGGAACCTGGCGCAGCTCGCCGCGGCGTGGCGGGAGGCGCACCGGAATGCGGACCGTCCGGACACCTGGCTGACCACGGCGAGCGTGGCGTTCGATGTGTTCTCCGGCGACTGGCTGCGCGCGCTGACCAATGGCGGAACGCTCATCATCGCCCCGATCCGACTCGGCCTCAGCCCGCGGGACCTGGTCGACACGGTCAACGTCCACAACGTCACCGCGCTCGAATGCAGCCCCGCCGTCCTGGTTGCCCTGCTCGATCACCTCGAGGCCACCGGGGCGGCGCTGCCGACACTGCGCCTGCTCGTCGTGGCGACCGACCGGTGGCTCGGCGCCGACCGCGACCGCGTCGTGCGGTTGCTCGGGCCCGACCTACGGCTCCTGGCCGCGTTCGGCCTCACCGAGACCAGCGTGGACAGCACGTACTTCCACGCGAACACAGCGGATCTGGCGCCGGACCGGGTCGTACCGATCGGCCATGCGCTGCCGTACACCGCCTGCTACGTACTCGACCGTATGTTGCGCCACGTGCCGACCGGCGTTCCGGGCGAATTGTATGTCGGCGGGTCAGGGGTCGCCCGTGGCTACACCGGCCGGGCGGTGATCACCGCGGAGCGCTTCGTCGCCGACCCGGTCGCCGGCGACGGTAGCCGCATGTACCGCACGGGGGACAGAGTCCGCCGGCACCCCGGCGGTGCCCTGGAGTTCCTGGGCCGGGTCGACGACCAGGCCAACGTCCGCGGACACCGGGTGGAGCCCGGCGAGGTGGAGACCGCGCTGCGCAGCCACCCTGACGTCGTCGACGCGGTCGTCCTGGCGTTGCCCGATCCGGCACTGGCCGGGCAGCTCCGGCTCGTCGCCTATGTGGTCACCCGAACCCCCGAGGCGGCAAACGGGCCGCTGCTGCGCCACTTCCTTGCCGACCGGTTGCCCGGCCCGTTCGTGCCGTCGGTGTTCGTCGCGCTCGACGCGGTGCCGCAGACGCGCAACGGCAAGGTCGACCGGCGTGCGCTCGCCGCCCGGCCGGTTCCCTCGGCGGAACCGACCGGCGGCCGGCCGACCGCCACACCGACCGAGAAGATCGTGGCCGGTATCTGGGCGGACCTGCTCGGGATGGAGCGCGTCGGCGCCACCGACGACTTCTTCAACCTCGGCGGACACTCGATGCTCGCCGCCCAGGTCGCCTGGCGGCTGACCCGGACCACCGGCGTCGAGGTGCCGCTGTCGACACTGTTCGAGGCGACGACGGTACGGGCGCTGGCCCAGGCGCTCGACGAGGCCGGACATCGGGTGCCCGGCCCACCGGTGCTCGCCCGCTCAACTTCCGGGGACAGCGACGCGCCGCTGTCGTTTTCGCAGCAGCGGCTGTGGCTGCTGGCACAGTTGGAGCCGGACAGCGTCGAGTACAACGTGCCTGCGGCGATCCGGCTCACCGGTCCGCTCGACGTGACCGCGCTGCGCCGGTCTATCGACGAGATCGTCGCCCGGCACGAGGTCCTCAGCACCTCCTTCCATACGGTGGACGGGTCACCCCGACAGGTCATCGCCACGCCGACGCCGACGCCGCTGCCGGTGATCGAGCTGTCGCACCTTCCGCCGGACGCGGCCACCGCGCGCGCCAACCAGCTTGTCGCCGAACACGCGGCCCAACCCTTCGACCTGGCCCATGACCGGCTCCTGCGGGCCACATTGCTGCGCCTGGCCGCCGACGACCACATCCTCGCCCTGACCATGCACCACATCGTCTGCGACGAGTGGTCGACGGGGATCCTGCAACGCGAACTGTCCACCGTCTACGCAGCGTTCCAGGAGGGCCGGCCCTCGCCGCTGCCGCCGCTGCCGGTGCAGTACGCCGACTTCGCCGCGTGGCAGCACACCTGGCTGCGCGGCGACGAGTTGGACCGCCAGCTCGCCTACTGGCGTCGACAGCTCGCCGACCTGCCGGCGCTGGAGGTGCCCGGCGACCGTCCCCGACCACCGGTGCGCAGCGCGGCCGGCGCGACCGTCGACTTCGCCGTACCCGGCGACGTGTCCGGCCGGTTGCGGACGTTGAGCCGCCGACACGACACGACGATGTTCACCACTCTGCTCGCCGCCTTCCAGGCGCTGCTGGCCCGCTACACCGGCCAACCGGACGTCGTCGTCGGAGCACCGGTCTCCGGCCGGGTCCGGCCGGAGACCGAGAACCTGATCGGCTTCTTCGTCAACACGCTGGTTCTGCGGAGCGACCTGTCCGGCGACCCGACGTTCGCGGATCTGCTCACCCGCGTGCGCCGGGTGGTCCTCGCCGCCTTCGCCCACCAGGACCTACCGTTCGAGCGGCTGGTCGAAGAGCTGCAGCCGACCCGTGACCGTAGCCGGACGCCGCTGTTCTCGGTTCTGTTCGCCTACGCCGCCGACACCGCCGCGGCCGCCACGCCGGTCATCGGGCCTGGCGAGGTGTGCGGCTATCCGGTCGAGTTCGCGGTGGCGCAGTTCGACATCAGCGTCACCGTCGCCGACCACGGGGGTCCATTGGACGGCGTCGTAGAGTACAGCACCGCCCTGTTCGACCGTGTGACGGCGCAGCGGTTCGCCGACCACTTCGTTCAACTGCTGACGGACATCGTTGCCGACGCCGACCGTCCGTTGTCCCGGATGTCACTGCTTACCGGCGCCGAACTCGACCGTCTGTCCGCCCACTTCCGCGGTCCGGCGCGTTCGGTGCCCACCGACCGCGTCGACCAGGTGGTCAGCCGGCATGCGCGCGCCCGACCTGACGCCGCAGCACTGGTCGCGTCGGGCGAACGATGGACGTACGCGGCGCTGGAGAGCCAGGCCAACCGGCTCGCCTGGCATCTTCGGTCGCTCGGCGTCGGGCCGGAGATCGTCGTCGGTGTCCTCGCCGATCGGGAACCGGCGCTGGTGATCGGTCTGCTGGGCGTATTGAAGGCGGGCGGGGCGTACCTTCCCCTCGATCCGGCATATCCGCACGCCCGGCTGCGGTTCATGCTCACCGACGCGGCGGCCGCCATGGTCTGTGTCGCCGACGGCGTGCCCGCCGAGACACTGCCGCCCGGTCTGCCGGTGGTGCGCCTGGACGATCCAGCCATCGCGGCGTGGCCGGCGGACCCGCCGCACTGCTCCGTGGAGCCGGCCAACCTGGCGTATGTCGTCTACACGTCGGGATCGACCGGAACACCCAAGGGCGCCCTGGTGTCCCACCACAACCTGCGTCACCTTCTCGCCGGCTGGGTCGAGGCGCACCGCATCGACGAGCCGTGGCGCTGGCTGTCGCTGGCGAGCCCGTCGTTCGACGTCTTCTCCGGTGACTGGGTCCGGGCCCTGGGAACCGGGGGAGCGTTGATCCTCGGGCGCCAGGGACTCGCGGCCGATCCCCCGGAACTGGCCCGCCTGCTGACGGACGAGGCCGTCTCCGCCCTCGAGCTGTCCCCGGCGGTACTCGCCGCACTGCTGGGCGAGTCGCATGACTGGCTGGGCCGGCTACGCCTCCTGATCATGGCATCGGATCCGTGGTACGGGGCCGCAGCGGCCCGGCTGGTCCCGTTCCTGCCGGACCAGGCCCGCGTCGTGACCGCCTTCGGAATCACCGAGACGACGGTGGACAGCACCTGGTGGGAAGGCGACCTGGACACGCTGGGCCCGACCCAGGTCGCGCCGATCGGGCGTCCGCTGCCCAACACCAGCACCTATGTGCTCGACGACGGGCTCACTCCCGTTCCGCTCGGCGTGCCGGGCGAGTTGTACATCGGCGGCGCGGGTGTGGGGCGCGGCTACACCGGGCGGCCGGACCTGACGGCACAACGGTTCGTGCCGGACCCGTTCGCGGGCGGGGGCGCCAGGATGTACCGCACCGGTGACCGTGTCCGCTGGCGTGGTGACGGCAATCTGGAGTTCCTCGGGCGAACCGACGACCAGGTGCGTCTGCGGGGGCACCGGATCGAGCCCGCCGAGGTGCAGGCAGTGCTCCTCACCCATCCTGCGGTGGCCCAGGCCGCGGTCGCCGCGTGCGGCGGCGCGGTCGGCGACGAACGGCTGGTTGCCTGGCTGGTGCCGGCCGACGGTGCGCAGATGCCACGCAATGCCGACCTGCGCGCGTTCCTCGCCAAGCGGCTTCCCGAATACATGGTCCCGGCCGGCTACCAGGTTCTGGACGCGTTGCCGCTGACGCCGAACGGCAAGGTCGACCGGCGCGCGCTGACCGCGCAGGCGCCGCCGGCACCGGAATCGGAGCCGGGGCACCTGCCGCCGCGCACCACAGCGGAGCGGGTCCTCGCTGAGATCTGGGCTTCGCTGCTGGGCACCACCCGTGTCGGCGTCGACGACAACTTCTTCGACCTTGGCGGGCACTCGCTGCTCGCGATGCAGGCGGTCTCCCGGTTGCGCGCCGCGTTCGGGGTCGACCTTGCCTTCTCCGCGCTGTTCGAACGCCCGGTGCTGGCCGATCTCGCCGTGGCGGTGGAAACCGCACGGGGCGGTGTACCGGAGCCGCCGCTGCGTCCCGTCCCGCGCGAGCCGCTGATGCCGCTCTCGTTCGCGCAGCAACGGCTGTGGGTTCTCGACCAGCTCGATCCGGGCAGCGCCGAATACAACGTCCCGAGCGTTCTCCGCCTGCGGGGTCCGCTCGATATCGCGGCACTGCGCCGGGCGCTGTCCGAGCTTCTCACGCGACACGAGGGGCTGCGGGCCAGGTTCATCGACCGCGACGGCACACCGTACGTGGTCGTCGGCGCACCCGAGCCGGTACCGCTCCCGGTGACCGACCTGTCCGCCCTGGCCGGCGAGGCGGCCGAGGTGAGCGCCCGCCAGTGGGTCATGGACCAGACGACCGCGCCGTTCGACCTTGGTGCCGGACCCGTGCTGCGCGCGGCGCTGCTGCGGTACGGCGACGGCGACCACCTGCTCGCCGTCACCATGCACCACATCGTGTGCGACGAATGGTCAACCGGCATCGTCCAGCGTGAACTTTCCGTGCTGTACCGGGCGTTCAGCGGCGGTGAGCCCGCACCGTTGGACCCGCTGCCCCTGCAGTACGTGGACTTCGCCGTCTGGCAGCGCGCATGGCTGCGCGGTGAGGCACTGGATCGCCAACTTGCCTACTGGCGGGCGCAGCTGGGCGAACTCGCGGCCCTCGATCTGCCCACCGACCGTCCGCGTCCGGCGTTCCGCTCCACGGCCGGCGCCGCGGTCCACTTCACCGTCGATGGGCACGTTCTTACCGGCCTGCGGACGCTGAGCCGCGACCAGGGCACCACTCTGTTCATGACGCTGCTGGCGGCCTTCCAAATCGTCCTGGGCCGGTACGCGGGGCAGAACGACGTCGCGGTCGGCACCCCGCTGGCCGGTCGGGTCCGGCCGGAGACCGAGAGTCTCGTCGGCTTCTTCGTGAACACCGTGGTGCTGCGCACCGACCTGTCCGGCGATCCCACGTTCGACGACCTGCTGGCCCGCGTGCGTCGGGTCGCGCTGGGCGCGTTCGCCCATCAGGACCTGCCGTTCGAGCGGCTCGTCGAGGAACTGGCGCCGCACCGGGACCTGAGCCGCACACCGCTGTTCCAGGTGCTGTTCAACCTCGAGCAAGCCACCGACGGCGCCGACCCGGCACCGCTCGGCACGGTGGACATCGGCGAGTTCCCGGTGCCCTGCGTGACCACGAACTTTGACCTGACGCTGACCGTGGTCGAGCATCGCGACGCGCTGCTGGGCACCGTGGAGTACAGCACTGCGCTGTTCGACGCCCCCACCGTCGAGCGTCTCGCCCGGTACCTGACCGCGGTGCTGGCCGAGGTCGCCGCGGATCCGGCCCGGCGCCTGTCCCGCCTGCCCACATTGCTGCCCGACGAGAGGACCCGCGTCCTGCGGGAGTGGAACGACACCCGGGCCGACACCCGCCCGGCCCTGGTCCACGAGGCGATCGCCGAAACCGCAGTCCGGACGCCGGACCGGCTCGCTGTCGAAGCCGTCGACGGACGGCTGACCCACGCCGATCTCGACCGGCGGGCCAACCAGCTCGCGCACCACCTGCGCACGCTCGGCGTCGGTCCGGAGACCCTCGTAGGGCTGTACCTGGAACGATCGACGGCTCTCGTGGTCGGGATGGTGGCGGTGCTGCGGGCCGGCGGCGCGTACCTGCCGCTCGACCCCCGCCAACCGGCGGCCCGCACCGGGCTGATCGTCGGCGACGCCCGACCCGCCGTGGTCGTCACCGAGCACCGGTTCCGCGACCGACTGCCGCCGGGGCCGGTCCCGATCTGCCTCGATGAGCCGGCGGTGCACAACCGTCTCGAGACGTTGCCGGCGCAGCCGCCGCCGGGCCGGCTGTCGCCCGCGAACCTCGCCTACGTGATCTACACGTCCGGATCGACCGGTACCCCGAAGGGCGTGCAGGTCGAGCATGGCAGTCTGCGCAACTTCCTGGCGTCGATGGCCACCGTACCGGGACTGGCGGCCGACGACGTCCTGCTGTCGGTGACGACGCCGTCGTTCGACATCGCCGCCCTGGAGTTGCTGCTTCCGCTGTACGTCGGTGCCGTGGTTCGCCTCGCCGACGAGGACGAGGTGCACGACCCGTCCCGGCTCGTTGCGCGTCTGGCCGACGGGATCACCGTCATGCAGGCGACGCCGGCCACGTGGCGGATGCTGGTCGAGGCGGGCTGGCCGGGCCGGCCCGACCTGCGCGCGCTGTGCGGCGGCGAGGCGCTGGATCAGACGTTGGCCGGCGAACTGAGTGACCGCTGCGGCGAGGCGTGGAACCTCTACGGCCCGACCGAGTCCACGATCTGGTCCACGGTCCAACGTCTACCGGCCGCCGGCGTCCGAACCGCCACCGCGCCGATCGGCGGCCCGGTAGCCAACACCCGCGTGTACGTGCTGGACGAGTTCCTCCGGCCGGTCGCCGTGAATGTCCCCGGCGAGCTGCACATCGCCGGTGCCGGCGTTGCACGGGGGTACGCCGGACAGCCCGCGCTGACCGCACGGCGCTTCATCGCCGACCCGTTCGGTGGCGACGGCGGGCGCATGTACCGCACCGGTGACCGGGCCCGGTGGCGTCCGGACGGGCGGCTGGAGTACCTGGGGCGGCTCGACGACCAGATCAAGGTGCGCGGTTTCCGGGTGGAGCCGGCGGAGGTCGAGGTCGCGCTCATGGCGCATCCGGACATCGCGGACGCCACGGTCATCGACCGCACCGACGTCGCGGGGCAGCGGCTGCTTGTCGGTCACCTGGTCGTGCGCGCCGGCGGTGCCGCGCCGGATGCGGTTGTGCTCCGCGAGTTCCTCGGCCGACTCCTGCCGGACTACATGGTGCCGGCGACCTTCGTCGTTCACGACCGGCTCCCGTCCAACCCGAGCGGCAAGGTCGACCGCGCGGCACTGGCCCGTGAAACGGCCCCACGGCCGCACACGATGGCGGCCGGCGCGCCGCCGCGCACATCGGTCGAGCGGACCCTGGCCGGCCTGTGGGCGGCGCTGCTGGGGCTGGACCGGGTCGAGACCGGAGCCAACTTCTTCGAGTTGGGTGGACACTCCCTCCTGGCCACCCAGCTCGTGTCGCGGATCCGCTCAGCCTTCGGAGTGCAGCTCCCGCTGCGCACGGTCTTCGAAGCTCCGACGGTGGCCGCGCTCGCCGGGTTGATCGCCACCGGCGAGCAGGCCGTCGACCAGCCGGTGCGCCCGGCGCTCCGCGACGACACCGCCCCGCTGTCCTTCGCGCAGCAGCGCCTGTGGGTGCTCGACCAGCTCGAACCCGGTGGCACGGAGTACACCATCGCCAAGATCATCGAACTGTCCGGGCCGTTCGACCTGACGGCCTTCGAACGGGCGCTCGATGAGCTGGTGGCTCGGCACGAAACGCTACGTACCCGATTCGACCACGAGCTCGGCGTGCCACGACAGGTCATCGCGGCGCCGCAGCCCGTGCCGCTGAACATGACCGACCTCGGCCACCTGCCCGAGAGCGACGCGGCCGCGCGTGCACACCAACAGGTGACGGACGAGATCAGCGGGCCGGTCAGCCTGCACGCGGGGCCGCTGTTCCGGGCCGCGGTGGTTCGGCTCGGTCCGCAGAAACACGTTGTCGCCCTCGTGATGCACCACATCGTCTGCGACGAGTGGTCGGTGCGCACGGTGGAGCGTGAGCTCGCCCTGCTCTACGCCGCCTTCTCCGCCGGCCGTCCCTCACCGCTGCCGCCGCTGGAGATCCAGTACGCCGACTTCGCGATCTGGCAGCGCGAGCGCTCCGACGACGATCTGATGCGACGCCAGCTCGGGTACTGGTGCGACCGGCTGGCCGGCGTGCCGGTGCTGGAACTGCCCACCGATCGACCGCGGCCGGCCGTGCGTTGCCCGGACGGCGACACGGTGCGCTTCGTCATCGGAGCCGAGGACGCGGCACGGCTGCGGGCGCTGAGTCGCCGGGAGGGCGTCACCGCGTTCATGACCATGCTGGCGGCCTTCCAGGCGGTGCTGTCCCGCTGGGCCGGCCAGACCGACGTCGCGGTCGGCACCCCGATCGCCGGACGCACCCGCCTGGAACTCGAAGACGTCGTCGGCTGCTTCGTCAACACACTGGTCCTGCGCACCGATCTGTCCGGCGATCCGACGTTCACACAGCTGCTGCACCGGGTGCGCGAGGTGGCCCTCGGTGCCTACGCCCACCAGGATCTTCCGTTCGAGCGGCTGGTCGAGCGCCTGCAGCCCGACCGCGACCGCAGCCGCACCCCGCTGTTCCAGGTGATCTTCAACTACGAACCGGCACCGGAGCCGGTGGAACAGACGCAGTCGAGCGGGCTGGACTGGTGCGAACTGCCACCGGCTGCCGGCACCGCCAAGTTCGACCTGCGGCTCAGCTTCGTCGAAGGCGGCGGTGTGCTGTCCGGGGCGGTGGAGTACAGCACGGCACTGTTCGACCGGTCCACGATGGAGCGGTTCGCCCACCACGTCGTCCGGATGCTGACTACGGTGGCCGCGGACCCCGCCCGGCGGCTGTCCGACGTGCCGCTGCTGACCGCGGCCGAACGTCGCCTGCTGGTGCACGACTGGGCCGGATCCGGCCCGTCGCCGGTGCCCGGGCAGCTGGTCCACGAGCGTTTCTCGGACCAGGCCGCGCGCACCCCGCACGACACCGCGGTCGTCACCGCGGACACCCGGGCGACCTATGCGGAGCTCGAGGGCCGGGCCAACCGGCTCGCGCACCACCTGCGGGCGAACGGCGTCGGCCCGGACGTCCTGGTCGCGTTGTGCCTGCACCCGGGCCTCGATCTGCTGGTGAGCGTGCTCGCCGTGCTCAAGGCGGGCGGCGCGTATCTGACTCTCGATCCTCGCGAGCCACTGTCCCGGCTGGCCGCAATGCTGAAGATCTCCGGGGCGGCGGTGGTCGTCACCCGGGAAGACCTGACGGATCTGCTGCCGGCAGGCAACCGGGCGGTCGTGTGTCTCGACGATCCGGACGACGCGGCGACGGTGGCGGCGCGCGCTGGCACGCCACCCCCGGCCACAGTCGGCGCGCTCGGGCTGGCGTACGTGTTGTTCACGTCAGGCTCCACCGGTGTGCCCAAGGCGGTGGCCGTGACCCATGCCGGACTCGCCGGCTACGTCGACGCCGTGCGCGACAGGCTGGAGCTCGCACCCGGGGCACGCTACGGGTTGGCCCAGCCGCTGAGCGTCGACTTCGGCGTCACGATGCTGTTCCCGGCACTGACCACCGGGGGAGAGGTTCACCTGCTCACGCCGGACGTGGTGACCGACGCCGGGAAGCTCGCCGACCACCTGGCCCGTGGCCCGCTGGACTACCTGAAACTGGTGCCGTCGCATCTCGCCGCGTTGAGCCGCAACGTCGACCTTGCCCGGCTCCTGCCCCGACGCGCGCTGGTGCTCGGCGGCGAACCCGCGCCACTGACACTGGTGCGCGCGGCGGCGGCGCTTCTGCCGGCCGGCGCGGTGTACAACCACTACGGCCCGACGGAGACCACCGTCGGGGTCACGGCCTGGCGTGCGCCGGTGTCCGCCGGGTCGGACGGCGCCAGCGTCCCGATCGGTGCGCCACTGCCACACGCCCGCGCCTACGTGGTGGACGCCGCACTGCAACCAGTACCGGTCGGAGTGCCCGGCGAGCTGTTCGTCGGCGGCCCGGCTGTCGCCCGCGGATACCTCGGCCGGCCCGAGCTGACCGCCGAGCGCTTCATCGCCGACCCGTTCGCCGGCGACGGCAACCGGCTGTACCGGACCGGTGATCGCGTGCGCTGGCGGGAAGACGGGACCCTGGAGTTCCTCGGCCGCCTCGATGCTCAGGTCAAGGTACGCGGGTTCCGGGTGGAGCCCGGCGAGGTGGAGGCCGCCGTCACCACGCATCCGGCGATCGCCGAGGCGGCGGTGTGCCTCGACCGTGACGCGGCCGAGCCTCAGCTCGTCGCGTACCTGGTTCCGCACGACGGGTCGGACGTGCCGCCGGCCGGCGACCTGCGCCGGTTCCTGACCGCACGGCTGCCGGACGCCTTCGTGCCGGCCCGATTCGCCACCGTGACGGAGCTGCCACGGACCGCCGCCGGCAAGCTCGACCGGCGGGCGCTCGTCGGCACGCGCGGCAGCGCCCTGGCCACCGCTGTGCGGTTCGTGCCGCCGACCACCCCGACCGAACACGCCCTGGCCGGTATCTGGCGCGAGCTGCTGGGCGCCGAGCGGGTCGGCGTCGACGACGACTTCTTCGATCTGGGCGGCCATTCGCTGCTGGCGACCCAGGTGATCTGGCGGATCCGTACCGGATTCGGCGTGGAACCCAGCCTCGCCACGCTGTTCGACAACCCCACCCTCGGACGCCTCGCTGACGCCGTCGACACCCTCGTGTGGGCGGCGGACGTGGACCCCGGCACGTCGGAGACCGACGGCCCAGACCGGGAGGAGATAGCTCTGTGAGGACCACCGCCGAACTCCTGTCCCGACTGCGCGCCCTGGGCGTCGTGGTCCGCCTCGACAACGGCCGCCCACGTTTCAGCGCACCACGGGGAGCGCTGAGCGACGAACTGCGGGCCGAAGTCGCGGCGCGCCGGGAGGAGATCGTCGAGTTCCTCCGACAGGCCCGAGCCGACGACGACCCCATCCGCCCGCACGACCACACGGGCCCGCTTCCCCTGTCGTTCGCGCAGCAACGGATGTGGCTGCTCCACCAGCTTGAACCGCACAGTGCTAGGTACAACTCGGCCGCCGCACTCCGGCTGACCGGAACCGTCGACGAGGCCGCGTTGCGCGACGCCCTGACCGAGACCGTGGCCCGCCACGCCGTCCTGCGGACGACCTTCACCGCACCGGGCGGCATTCCGCACCAGGTCGTGAACCCGCCCGCACCGGTGCCGCTGTCGGTCACCGACCTGTCCGGGCTGCCCGCCGACCGGGTGTTGGCCGAAGCGCAGCGCGTGGTCGGTGCCGACGCGGCGCAACCGTTCGACCTGACAACAGGACCGGTGCTGCGGGCCCGGCTGATCCATCTCGACCCCGACACCCACGTGTTCGCGTTGACCACCCACCACATCGTCAGCGACGAGTGGTCGGTAGGCATTCTGCACGGCGAGCTGTCCGTCATCTACGACGCGTTCCGTCAAGCCCGCCCCAGCCCCTTGCCGCCGTTGCCGGTCCAGTACGCCGACTTCGCGGTGTGGCAGCGAAGCCGGCTGCGTGGTGCGGAACTCGATCGGCTGCTCACCTACTGGAGGCGGCAGCTCACCGGCGCGGCAGCGCTGGAACTCCCGACCGACCGGGCCCGCCCGGCCGTGCTCAGTTCGGCCGGCGCCACCGTGGGATTCGTACTGCCGCCGGACGTGGCGCACGGGCTCCGGTCTGTTGGCCGACGCCATGGCGTGAGCATGTTCATGACGCTGCTCGCCGCGTTCCAGGTGCTACTGGCCCGCCACGCCGACCACGACGACATCGCGGTCGGCACCCCGATCGCCAACCGCACCCGGCCGGAACTCGAACCGCTGATCGGCTTCTTCGCCAACACCCTGGTGCTGCGGACGGACCTGACGGGCAACCCGACCTTCGCCGAACTGCTGCAGCGGGTGCGGCGCGTCGCGCTCGACGCCTACGCGCACCAGGACCTGCCGTTCGACCGGCTCGTGGAAGACCTCGAACCGGATCGCGATCTCAGCCGCGACCCGCTCTTCCAGGTGATGTTCACCCTGCACACCGCGTCGGAGAAGGCGGAAGGAAACGGACCCGCACCCGACCGGGACCGTCCCGTGCTGTCGACCGAGCGGTTTCCGGTGCCGGCGGACACCGCCCTGTTCGACCTGCGACTGGCGATGACCGAGCACGGCGGCACGTTCGGCGGCGAGATCGAGTACAGCACCGACCTGTTCGACTGTTCCCGGATCCAGCGGATGGTCGCGCATCTGGTCCGGTTGCTCACCGAGATCGCGGCCGATCCCGACCGGCACATCCGCCAGCTACCGATGCTGCCCGAGGCGGAGCGCCACCGTGTGCTGGTGGAGTGGAACCGGACGGGTGCCGAGCGGCCCGGTGCGGCGGTACACGAACTCGTCAGTGCGAAGGCCACGGCAACTCCGGACGCCGTCGCCGTGGTCGCGGACGACGGCCGGCTGACATACGCCGAACTCGACCGGCGCGCCAACCGGTTGGCTCGGCGGCTTATCCAGCGCGGAGCGGGGCCGGAGACGGCGGTGGCGGTCTGCGTCGAGCGCGGGCTGGACCTGCTGGTCTGCCTCCTCGCGGTGTTCAAGGCCGGGGCCGTGTACTGCCCACTGGACCCCGACGAGCCGCCGGAGCGGTTGTCGATGCTGATGGAGCAGGCGCGTCCGGTGGTGGCGCTGACGCACCGGCGGCTTCGAGCGCGCCTTCCGTCCGACATCGGCTGTCTGTGCCTGGACGACGCCGCGGAGGCCGCGGTGATCGCCGGGCTGTCCGACCGTGTGCCGGGCCGCAGAGTAGAGCCGCACAGCGCGGCGTATCTGTTCTTCACCTCCGGATCGACCGGCCGGCCGAAGGGCGTCGTGGGTCATCACGCCGGTCTGGCCAACCGGCTGTGGTGGGCGCGCGGCGCACAGCGGCTGGAGGCAGGCGACCGGTTCCTGCACAAGACACCCGTGACATTCGACGTGTCGTTGTGGGAGCTGCTGGGGCCGTTGGTGGTGGGCGCCCGGGTGGTGCTCGCCCGTCCGGGCGGACATCGGGATCCGGTCTACCTCGCCGAGCTGATCGCGCGGGAGCGGGTGACGGTGGCCCAGTTCGTCCCGTCGATGCTGCGTGCCTTCCTCGATGGGGCCGACGTCGCCGGATGCGCCAGCCTGCGGCTGATCGTGTGCAGCGGAGAGGCCCTGCCGGCCGATCTCGTTCGCGACTGCCACAGCCGGTTGGGCGTTGAACTGCACAACCTCTACGGTCCGACCGAGGCGTCGATCGAGGTGACCGCGGCACGATGTGACGGCGGGGACGATCTGGTCGACATCGGCTCCCCGATCGCCAACCTCACCGCGTTCGTCCTCGACCGTGACGTTAACCCCGCGCCCATCGGCGTGCCGGGCGAGCTGTGCGTGGGTGGCGTCGGAGTGACCCGGGGTTACCTCGACGACCCGGCGCAGACCGCACGGCGGTTCGTCGCCGATCCGTTCGCCGCGGACGGGTCCCGGCTGTACCGCACCGGAGACCGCGCTCGGTGGCGTCCCGACGGCAGGCTGGAGTACCTCGGGCGGATCGACGACCAGGTCAAGGTTCGGGGCTTCCGGATCGAACCGGGTGAGGTGGAGGCCGTCCTCGCCGCCCATCCGCAGGTTCGGCAGGCGGTTGTCGGGTTGCGGCCGGACAGCCAGGGTAACGCCCGGCTGGTGGCGTGGCTGCTGGCCACCGACGCGTCCATACCGGACCGTACGGCGGCCCGCCTGCTGGCGCGCGAGCAGGTTGCCGCGTGGCGGGCGGTCTGGGAGACCGCCGGCCATGCGCCCGGCGACGACCCGGAGTTCGATACCGGGGGCTGGGTCAGCAGCCGCACCGGGCAGCCGATCCCCGCCGACGAGATGCGGGAGTGGGTCGACGGCGCCGTTGACCGCATCGTGGCCCTGTCGCCCCGTCGGGTGCTGGAGATCGGCTGCGGCACGGGCCTGCTGCTGTGGCGGATCGCTCCCGGTTGCGAGCGGTACGTGGCAACGGATCTCGCCGGCACCGTGCTCGACCGGCTCCGTGCCGAGCTGGCCCGCCGGGACCTGTCGCATGTCACGACGGTGGCCCGGGAGGCCAGCGACTTCACCGGCTTCGAGCCGGGCGACTTCGACCTGGTGATTCTCAACTCGGTGGTGCAGTACTTCCCGGACCGCGACTACCTCGACGAAGTGCTCGCCGGGGCGGCCCGGCTGCTACGGCCCGGTGGCCATCTGTTCATCGGCGACGTCCGCAACCTGGTGCTGCTGCGGACGCAGCACGCCTGGCTCGAACTGGCGCGCGCGGACGAGGCGACCAGGGTGAGCCGGCTCCGGTCGCTGCTCGCCCGCCGCGTGCAGCGTGACAGCGAACTCGCGATCGACCCGCGGTTGTTCGCCGAACTCGGCGACGCATTCGCCGGCGCCCACGTGCAGGTACTGCCCAAGCTCGGCGGATCCGGCAACGAGATGACGCTCTTCCGGTACGACGTCATCGTCCACACGCACGCCTGGCTGGACGACCCACCACAGGTACCGCAGTGGCTGGACTGGCCGGCACGCGCTCTCGACGTCGCCGCACTGCGCGCTCTCCTCGCCGACCCCGCGCGCCCGGTCCTGGGTCTGCGACGGGTCCCGAATGCCCGGCTGATCGAGGCGCTGGCCAGCCACGAACTGATCGACTCCGCGCCAGCGTTGTCGTCGGCCGGGAACCTGCGTGCGGAACTGTCCGCCGACAGAGGCGACGGTATCGACCCGGCCGAACTGGTTCGGCTGGCCGGCGCGCACGGATACCATGCCGAGCTGAGCTGGGCATCGGCTCATGAAGACGGCAGATACGACGTGGTCCTGGCGCCGGCGACAGCCAGTCGGGCACCAGCCCGCTTCCCGGCTCCCGAACCGGGCTCCGCCGACCGGTACACCAACAACCCCCTGGGCGCCCGTCTTCGCGACCAGCGGCTGCGGCGGCTCGGCCCGGCGCTGCGCGAGCACGTCAGCCAGCGCCTCCCCGAACACATGCGCCCGGCGCACTACGTGTTCCTGGACAGCCTGCCGCTGACCACCAGCGGCAAGGTGGATCGCCGGGCTCTGCCGGAACCCGATCCGGTGCGCCCCAACCTCGGTACCGACTACGTCGAGCCACGCACGCCGACCGAAGAGGTGCTGGCGGAGATCTGGGCCGGTCTCCTCGGCGTCGATCGGGTGGGCGCCGGCGACAACTTCTTCGACCTCGGCGGGCACTCGATCCTCGCCACCCAGGTCGTTTCGCGGGTGCGGACGACGTTCGAGGTGGAGCTGCCGCTGGCGGCGCTGTTCGAGACGCCCGTCCTGAACGAGCTCGCCGGCACCATCGACGCGGCCAGCCGCCAGCGGCTCGCACCGCCGCTGGTGCCCGCCGGCCGGGACCGGCCGCTGCCGCTGTCGTTCGCCCAGCAGCGGCTGTGGTTTCTCGACCAGTTCGACCCGGGCAGCCCGGAGTACAACGTGCCGATGGCGATCCGGCTGCGTGGCCCGCTCGATCTCACCGCTCTGCGACGTGCATTGACCGAGATCGCCATCCGTCACGAGGCGTTGCGCACCACCTTCCAGGCGGTCGCCGGCGTACCCCGCCAGGACATCCGGCCACCGCGGCCGGTTCCACTACCGCTCACCGACCTGTCCACGCTGCCGCCGCAGCAGGCCTGGCGCGACGCCGAGCGGCTGGTCGCCGACGACACCATCCGGCCCTTCGACCTCACTGTCGGCCCGCTGTTCCGGGCCGCGCTGCTCCGCCTCCAACCCGACGACCACGTGCTCACCATGGTCATCCACCACATCATCATCGACGAGTGGTCCCTCGGACTGATCCTGGGCGAACTGTCAGACCTGTACGAGGCATTCCGGCAGGGCCACCCGTCACCGCTGCCCCCACTACCGGTGCAGTTCGCCGACTTCGCCGTCTGGCAGCGCGACTGGCTCCAGGAGGCCGTGCTGGCGGAACAGCTCGCGTACTGGCGCAGGCAACTGGGCGGCGCGCCGACACTGGAGCTGCCCACCGACCGGCCCCGACCCCCGGTGCGCAGCGTCGACATGGCCACCACCTTCTTCGTCGTGCCGCCCCCGGTGGTCGACGCGGTGCGCGCGTTGAGCCGCCGGCAGGGCGTGACGACGTTCATGACGATGCTGGCGGCGTTCCAGACCCTCCTTGGCCGCTACGCCGGACAAGATGACGTCAGCGTCGGCACGCCGGTCGCCGACCGGACCCGGACCGAGCTCGAGGACGTCGTCGGCTTCTTCGTCAACACCCTCGTGCTGCGCACCGACCTGTCCGGCGACCCCACCTTCGCCGAACTGCTCCACCGCGTGCGGGAGGTGGCGCTCGGCGCCTTCGCCCACCAGGACCTGCCGTTCGAGCAGCTCGTCGAGGAACTGCAGCCGCTGCGTGCCCAGGGACGCAGCCCCCTGTTGCAGGTGATCTTCTACATGGAGCGCGCTCCGGAGCAACGACGCCGGCTGCGCCTGGCCGACCTCGAACTCAGTGGCTTCCCGGTTCCGTGTACGCCCTCGGAGTTCGATCTCCACCTGACCGTCTCCGAGGACGAGCACGAGCTCACCGGTGTGCTCAAGTACGGCACCGACCTGTTCGATCCGGCCACGATGACGCGCTTCGCCGACCACCTCGTACATCTACTGACCGCGGCGACCCAGGATCCGCAACGACGGCTGTCCGACCTGCCGCTGGTCAGCGAGGAGCAGGAACGGGCGCTGATCGATCTGGCCGGCGCGGGCGGCGCTCAGGCACGGTTCGTGACGGATCGGGTGGCGGCGTGGGCGAGCCGGACCCCGCAGGCCGTGGCGGTGATCGCCCCCGACGGCCAGCTCAGCTACGCGGCGCTGGACGCCCGCGCCAACCAACTCGCCCGCCGCCTCCGCGTACTCGGTGTGGGACCGGAGACGGTCGTCGGCGTCTGCCTCGACCGCGGGCTCGACCTGGTGGTCGCGTTCCTCGCCACCCTCAAGGCGGGTGCGGTCTACCTACCGCTGGATCCGAGTGAGCCGCTCGACCGACTGGCGCGGATGCTCGACGACGCGAAGGCCCGCGTCGCCGTCGCCCATGAGCGCGGCGCCGACCAGCTACCGGCCGATCTGCCTGTGGTCGTCTGCCTCGATGACGCCGACGAGGCACGGGCGATCGAGGTGGCCCCCACCTCACCGGTGCCCGGGCGGGTGGCCCCCGAGCAGCTCGCGTACCTCATCTACACGTCCGGCTCGACCGGGATGCCGAAGGGCGTCGGGGTCACGCACGGATCACTTGCGAACCTGGTGGACGCGCAGCAGACCCTGTTCGGCACGGTTCCCTCCGACCGCGTCCTCCAGTTCGCACCAGCGGGGTTCGACGCCTGGATCTGGGAAGCCGTCATGGCGCTGACAGCCGGCGCAGGCCTCGTGGTCGCCAGCGACGCCGCCAGACAGGCCCCGACCCAGCTCGCCGCTGAGATCACCCGGCACGGGGTGAGCATCGCGACGCTGCCCCCGGCACTGCTGCAGATCGCCGAACCCGCCCGCTTCGGCGGCGTCGCCACGGTGGTGGCGGCCGGCGAGCGGCTGCCGGCCGACGTGGCCGCCGGATGGGCCTCCGGCCGCAGGCTGCTCAACGCGTACGGGCCCACGGAAACCACGGTGTGCGCCACCGCGGCCGAATGCCGGCCCGGCGACGATCCGGCACCCCCGCCGATCGGCCGGCCGATCGGCAACGCCACCTGCTACGTGCTCGACACGAACCTGCGGCCCGTACCGATCGGCGTCGCCGGCGAACTGTACGTCGGGGGCGCCGGGGTGGCCCGCGGCTATGTCGGCCGACCCGACCTGACCGCACAACGGTTCGTCGCCGACCGCTTCGCGGCGGACGGCTCGCGGCTGTACCGCACCGGTGATCGGGTGCGCTGGCGGGCCGACGGCCAGCTGGACTTCCTCGGCCGGCTGGACGACCAGCTCAAGGTGCGCGGCTACCGGGTGGAGCCGGCCGAGATCGAGGCCGCCCTGCGCACCCACCCCAGGGTCGGCCAGGCCGTCGTCGGCCAGCGACCCGACCCGCAGGGCCGGCCACGGCTGGTTGCCTGGATCGTCACCATCCACCCGGCACCGCACGCCGACGGCACCACCGTGATGCCGACCGTCGACGAACTCCGCGGGCACCTCGCCGACCGACTGCCCGACTACATGCTGCCCTCGGCGTACGTGCCGATCGACGCGATGCCCCTGACCAGCAGCGGAAAGGTCAACCAGCAGGCGTTGCCGGATCCGGAGAGCGTCCGGCCGGAACTCGGCGGTTCGTACGTGGCGCCGAGAACGCCGACCGAGGTGCGGATGGCCGACGTGTGGGCCGGCCTGTTCGGCCTCGACCGGGTCGGCGCCGACGACGACTTCTTCGAACTCGGGGGACACTCGCTGCTCGCCGCGCAGGTGGTTGCCCGCGCCGGCGTGGCGTTCGGGATGGACCTTCCCCTCGCCACGTTGTTCGAGACGCCCACGGTGGCGGGGCTGGCGGCTGCGGTCGATGCCGCCGAGCATCATGGCCACGTCGCACCGGTCGCCCCCGTGCCCCGCGACGGAGACCTGCCGCTGTCGTTCGGCCAGCAGCGGTTGTGGTTCCTCCACCAGCTCGACCCGGCGAGTACCGAGTACAACACCCAACTCACCGCCCGGCTGCTGGGCCAGCTCGACATTCCCGTACTGGAGCGTGCGGTCAGCCTGGTCGTGGCCCGGCACGAGATCCTGCGCACCACGTTCGTAGCGGTCGACGGGGTGCCGCGGCAGGAGATCGCGGCACCCGAGCCGGTCTCCCTGCCGGTCCTCGACCTGTCGTCGGGAACCGTGGAGGACGGGCTCGCCGCCACCCAACGCGTCGTCGAGGAGGAGACCACCCGGCCGTTCGACCTCGCGCGCGGGCCGTTGCTGCGATCGCGGTTGCTCCGGCTCGGCCCCGAGGATCATGTGCTGGTCGTGGCGATGCATCACATCATCTGCGACGAGTGGTCGACCGGCATCCTGCGCCACGAACTGGCGGTGGCCTACACCGCCCTGCGCGACGACCAGCCGGTGCCGCTGGCGCCGCTCCACGTCCAGTACGCCGACTACGCCGTATGGCAGCGGGGCCGGCTGCAGGGGCCGGCGTTGGAACGTCAACTCGACTACTGGGGCGACCGGTTGAGCGGGGTACCGGTGCTCGAGCTGCCGGCCGACCGACCCCGCCCGGCAACTCGCAGTGGCGCCGGGGCCGCCCTGTCGTTCACCGTCGACGAAGAGGTCGTCGCCGGTTTGCGGGCGATCGGGCAGCGGCACGGCGCGACCATGTTCATGGTGCTGCTCGCGGCATTCAACGTGTTACTGAGCCGGTACACGGGTCGCGACGACGTGGCGGTCGGATCGCCGATCTCGAACCGGGGCCGTCCCGAGACCCAGGATCTCATCGGGTTCTTCGTCAACACCCTCGTGCTGCGCACCGACCTGGCAGGCGACCCGTCATTCGTCGAGGTACTCGGACGCGTACGGGAGACCGCCCTGGGCGCCTTCGCCCACCAGGACATGCCGTTCGAACAGTTGGTGGAGCAGTTGCATCCCGAACGGGACCTGTCCCGGACGCCGCTGTTCCAGATCCTGTTCAACTTCATCGGAGCGGCGGCCGAGGCGATGGAGCACGAGTTCACCGACCTCGACCGTGGAGCGCTGCCGCTCTGCGTCACGACCTCGAAGTTTGACCTCACCCTCACCTTCCGCGAAGGCGCCCGCACCCTGTTCGGAGTCGTGGAGTACAGCACCGACCTCTTCGACGAGTCCACGATCGAGCGGCTGGTGGGCCACCTGCAGACAC
>NZ_BOPG01000135.1 GCF_016863635.1 Virgisporangium aurantiacum
GCCCGGCGAACGCATCGTCGGCAAGTACCGTAAGCGTCTGCGCGTTGCACTTCCCCACCCATTCCAACGCACGGGGCGAGTCCACGTCCTCCAGCCACAGGTACGGGTCGTCGGCATCCTCGTCCGGCATAGCCACCTCCACTCGGCCACCGCTGTCGGCGCACCGCACCGTCCATTCTCAACATCGGCACCACGCTGGTGATGACCCGCCCGATGCCGAACGTGTCGATGCCCGCGCGATCTGGAGCCAGCCGGTCGACCGGGCCAACCTAGATCATCACGAGGTGACTCGGTGTCGTCGCCGGTCATGAGGGCCCGGGCTAGACAAGTCCCATCGATCCAGACCAGAAGCATTTCGCGTTCCGGGACCACTCCACGAGTCGTCCATGCCGAAGGGCCGCAGCTCAGCTACGGCGCACGGTAGTCGCGGCGAAGCCAGGCATCTCCCTTATCGAGCGGCGGTTACTCCTCAGCGTCGGCGAACAAGGGCTGTCGCTGGCGGCTCAGGTTCGCCGCATGCAGCTCGTGGTGGGCGCGCTGGACGCATATGCAAAGATTTGCGAAATTCTTCATGGGAGGAATCCGGATCCGGTCCCGTCCCTTGAGCACCTGGACACCTGGACGGCCACGGCTGACGCACTCGACGCGGACCTCTACCCGTCAGAGCAGCCGATGCCAGTCGCCGAGCAGCACTCGCTGCTACGCGCGACTGCGACACGTCAAGGACCCCGCCCGCGGATCTTGCTGAATCCTGGGAGGCCGCCAAGCTCGCACAAGCATCTCGGGTGGGGGTCTCTGTTTCAGCGACGGACTCAGGCTTGTGGTCGGCCGGCCAGTGATGGTGATCGCGTTCCTGTCGCAGACCACGGTCAGATAGTTGGCCCGCAGGTAGGCCGCCATGTCACCGGCGTCGGCACCAAAGTCTCCGATCGGACCTGCGGCCTACAGTCCGATGGTGGCGACGAGCACGTCCTCCCGGAGGTAGATCGGCTTCGGCCCGGCGGCCGACGCTGGTCCTGCCCTGGTACTTCCGTGCCGGCACCGATACCCCGGACGCCCGTGTACCCAGTGTGCGTCGAAGCGCCGTCCGCACAGGCGACAGATCACCAACCCGGTGAGCGCGTACCGATGGTCAGCCGGGGCCGGCACAGCACTGACGGACTGCGCGCCGACAAAGTCGACCTCGCTGATCAGCGGCTCATGAGCGACGCTGGCCGAGGTCACCCACTTGTCCTTCGGATTCCACCGCCGCACCGATCCACGACTGGTGCGCCTATCCCCCGGCTCGGTCTCGTTGTGATCGGTACGCTGCCGATTCCACACCTGCCGACCGGTGTACCGGGAGTTGGCCAGCATCTCCGCCACCGTTCGTAACGTCCACGCCTCACCTGTACGGTGGCTGTTCCGGACGCGGTCATGCACGGACGGCGGCGGCACGCCGAGGACATTGAGACTCCGGGCGATGCTCTACCACAGCCTCAGCTGTCGATCTCGGCCGGTCGCGATCCCAGGGTTCCGGCGGGGCGCGATGCCAGCTCGGCGATCAGTGCAGACGGATGCGTCAGCGCAAAGGCACGTTTGGCGTAGAAGGCGGCGTACGCGCGGACGTTGCTGTCGGGGTTCCATCGCCGTGGACGAACGGCGCGGCGGAACTCTTGGGCCACGATGGCGTTGACCGCCCCGAGGTACCGCTCGACGTACTCGTGTGGTACCAAGCCAGCCGATTGAGCTGCTCGTTCTCCAACGCGGGATCGTTGAGGTCGCGTAACGCGGTGGCGAGCAGGCCGAGGTGGATGCTGCCCCTACAGTGCGAACAAGGTATGCGGGCTTTATCGATTTCGGCTGCATAGTCGACCGCGCTCAGCTCTTCGACGCCGCCGCAGCCGCAACGCATGCGGTAGTTGTCGGTAAAACAGACCGGCCGGTCGACCAGGTCCGGCATCAGCACCGCGGTCACGAACTGAACACCGCTCCTCCTTGCCAAACTGGTTCTGGCCGTCGACAGCGCCATGTCACGGCGAGGATCTTTCCGTGCGCGGCCCCACGACGACACCCACAGTAGCCAGCGACGGAGCGCTATCGGCTCTCGGCCGCTCGCCGATGATCGACGCGGGGACTAGAGATTCCGCGGACCGCACGGGAACATGGATTTGCGCTCAGGCCGGTGAGCAGCGCTTACCTGCCGAACCGGCGATTGGCGATCTGTGACATGCCCTGCTCGGGCACCAACCCACACCTCGTCGACATGCGGCCCTCGCGAGCCCCTCCCTCAGGCCACAACGAGATCCGCCGAGAGCACCGAACTGGGTTGGAGAATGGTTCGTGTTGAGCCTCGGACACAACTCTTTCCTTAGGGCGCAGCGGATCGATCTCCGCCTGCGCCGTTGGTGTTTCGTGATGCCAGGTGAGGCGCAGGCCGAGTTGACAGCAAACCTCGGCCTTGTCGGCCGGGTCTGCTCGAGCGAGCACCGACAGGAGGTCGCCGACTTGGTCGGCCCAGACGCTGATCTCATCAGGGCTCATGCGTGGCCTGGTCGGGCTGGCCTTCGTGCTGCGGTCGTCGCGGCCGGGTCCCAGGCTCCGGGAGCGCACCACCGGGCCGAGATCGGCCAACGAGCATCCAGATGGTCGACGGCCCTCGATGATCGGTGGGGTCAGCGTGTGATCGAGCTGAGTTCGGTGATGCGGTGTATCCAGTCCTGGAGGTCGGCTGGTGTCTGGCCGCCTTTGGTGATGATGGCGAGGGTCTTGCCGGACAGCCGGTTGCGGTCGTTCTGGGTCAGGTCGTGGGAGGTCAGGACGAGGACCGGCACGTTGCGGGTGGCGGGGTCGTCGTGAAGCGCCGCGATGACGGTGAAGCCGTCGATGCCGGGCATGAGCAGGTCACAGATGATCAGGTCGAAGGTGTGGGCGCGGGCCAGGCGGAGCCCGTCGGTCCCGTTGGCGGCGTCGACCACCTGGACGCCCTGGCGCTGCAACGTCTGCGTGACGACCGCGAGCGTCGCGGGGTCGTCGTCGATGACCAGAACGTTGATGGTGTGACCGTCCAGCGGCGGGACGACGCTGTGGTGGACCAGCCATCCCAGCAGCGCATCGTGCTGGACCGGCTTGACGAGGTAGTCGACGGCGCCGAGTGCCACGCCGACCTGCTGGTCGTCGTCGATGTTGATGACGGCGACGGGGATGTGCCGCAGTTGCGGGTCGTCCTTGAGCTGCTGCAACACCAGGCGTCCGTCGGGGCCGGGAAGGGTGAGGTTGAGGAGGACGAGGTCCGGTTGGCAGGAGCGGGCCGCGGCCAGCCCGTCCTCGCCGGTGGCGGCAACGGTCACGAGGTACCCGGCGCGTTCGAGGCGGGTGCGGAGCAGCAGCGACGCCGCGGTGTCGTCCTCGATGACCAGGATCCCTCCGCAGGGATACGCGGTGGCGGCCGGATCGGATGGGGCTCCGGGCTCGGCATGGGGTATGGCCGGCAGGGTGAGGGTGAAGCGGGCGCCGTGACCGGGTTCGGACTCCAGGGTGAGATCCCCGCCGTGTGCCTGTGCCAGGCGCCGCGCGAGCGGCAGACCCAGGCCGGTGCCGCCCTTGCGCAGGTTGACGTCGCCGACCTGGGCGAATTCGGTGAAGACGCGGGCCTGGTCAGCCAGGCTGATGCCCGGCCCGGTGTCGGTGACCGACACGTGGATCTGGGCGCCGGCCCGGTGTGCGTTGATGAAGATCTGTCCGCCGTTCGGGGTGAACTTGATGGCGTTGGACAGCAGGTTGTTGAGGATCTGCCGGAACCGGACCCGGTCGGTCGGAATGGTCAGCGGCGGGACGGTTGTCGTCACCGCCAGGTTCCGGTCGCTCAGGAGGGGGCCGAGTGCGGCGACGGCCTCGTCGATGGCGGTGCTGAGGTCGAGCGGTTCGGGGAACAGTTCGATGTGGCCGGCTTCGACCTTCGACAGGTCCAGCACGTCGTTGATGAGCACGAGCAGGTGCCTGCCTCCGTTGCGGATGTGATCGATCCAGTCGCTCGGCACGGTGCGGTTGCCCCCGTCGGCCGGTTCGTCGGCCATCAGTTCGCTGAATCCGAGGATGGCATTGAGCGGAGTGCGCAGTTCGTGACTCATGTTGGCCAGAAACTCCGACTTCTGGCGGGACGCGTCGCGAGCGTCGTCGCGAGCGAGCGCGAGGTGGGCCTCGGCCCGCCACTGGCGGCGCTGCGTCCGGAGCAGCAGGAAGATCCCGGCGCAGACCATGACACCCAGCGGACCCCCGATCGCGAGGACGGTGGTCCGGATCGCGGTGGCTCCCGCGTACGCCTGGTCTCGTGGCACGGCCGCGAACACCGTCCAGCGGAGGGGAAGGGCCTGTTGCCGTAGCGCCAGCAGTTCCTCGCCACCGTTGTCGACGTCGACGAGCCGGCCCGCCGCAACCTCGGCGACGGAATCGATGGGCGCGCTGGCCACCGGAAGCAATGCCCTGGGGCGACCGCCGGGTGCGGCCACCAGCCGGCCCTTCTGGTCCGCGATCCACAGATCCACGCCCTGCACCGCGGCGACGTCGTCGACGATCTCCTGCACCTCGCCGAGTTCGACGGTGGCGGCAAGCACCCCGAGCGGCGGTCCGAGGGCCTGCCCGCCCGTGGCTGGGGCACGGACATACGTCGCGATGGACACCACGAACGGGTGTGCCTGTACCGCCGACACGAACGCTTCCGAGACGTAGGTCCCGCCCGTGGCGACGACGCCCTTGAAGTAGTCCCGGCTGCTGAAATCCTTGCCACGCAGCTCCGGCGCGCCCGGTATTCCGCGCAGAATGCCGTCAAGGTCGAGCAGGCCCGACGTCGTCCGCCCCTGGCGGTACTCCTGCAGAGCCTGGATTTGCTGGTCGATCTCTGCCTGGTCGAACCGGGCCGGGTCGCCGTCCGCGAGTGCCTGAACCAGCCGCGGCCGCTTCGCGGCGCCTTCGATCAGGGAAACGATCGATCCGACCTGCTGCGCGATCAACGCGCTCGACAACGAGGTCGTCAGTCGCAGCCGGGCCTCGACCTCATGGCGCACCGCCGCCTCGGACTTCGTCAGCGTCAGGGTCGCCAGGACGACAAGTGGCACAAGAGCGCCCACCACCGCCAGCGCACCCACCTGGATCGCCCGACGGGTCAGCGCTCCATTCATCCCCGCTCGCCCCGGCCCGTGACCGGCCCTCGGATCCCCTCGCCGAGAAAGTCTCACCTCAACAACATAGGGCTATCATCACAATTGCGAATAAAAAGGACGGATACCCGACGTTGACCGGGCTCAGGTGCTGGTTGCACAGATGCGCACGCCTGTGACCCGAGGTGTCAGACGGACGTGACGCACGACGGCACGGCCTTCAGCGCGGGCAGGAGCAGCGGCCCGACGTCCAGTTCGATGTAGAAACCGCCGCAGCTGCGAGGGAGCTGATCGGCCTGCGCGACGAGCTGGTTGCCCTGCACGCTTCGGTAGATCGAGAACATCGCCAGCGCCAGTCGGGTCCGCGGGTTGCCGCGGCCGCTCCTCGTTCCCGCCGGCATGGGCACGTCGCCGTTGAGGATCGGTCGGATGTACGGATAGTTCGTCCACGACACGTACAACCGGCCGTCGAGCTCGCAGACCTGGTTCGCGGCCGCGTACCCGCACCGCGACGCGGTGGAGTGCCAGGCCGCCTGACCGAGCGCGGCGACGCCCCACGTCAGCACATAGAAAATGGCTATTGCCCCGACGACGAGCCGGACGGTACGCATGGTTCCTCCGGTGACTCTGCGTGTGTGGCACCGACCGTATGGGCGTCCTGTGCCCGGAGGAATCGGAAGGACTTCGCATCTTTGACCTCGGACCTCCGAACGGCGCACTGACACGCTGGTACCGGACGGCCACAATGGGTGCTGCCATCGAGGAGGAGCGGTTGATCGATCTTGTCGGGCGGGACGCGGAGCTCGAGCGACTGCACGCGTTCGTGGCCGGATCCGGCGCCGGTCCGTCGGTGTTGACGATCGAGGGCGAGCCGGGCGCCGGCAAGACCGCCTTGTTCGATGCGGCGGTGACGAGGGCCGCCCAGGAGGGGCTGCGGGTGTCGGCGTTGCGCTGCACGGCGGCAGAGTCCGGTCTCGGCTACACCGGGCTGGCCGACCTGCTCAGCCCCCGGGCCGTGGATGTGCTGCCCGGGATGGCCACGCCGCTGCGGCGGGTGCTGGAGGTGGTGCTGCTCCGTCGGGAGGTCGGCGAGCAGGCGGTCGAGCCGCAGGCGGTGGGGCGGGCGGTGCTGGAGGCCCTCCGTTCGCTGGCCGGCGAGCGGCCGGTCCTGGTGGCCATCGACGACAGCCAGTGGCTGGACCCGGACTCGGCGCGGGCGTTGACCTTCGCGGTTCGGCGGCTGGCCGGCGTCCCGGTCCGGGTGCTCGTGTCCCGGCGCAGCGGCGACGGGTCGGCACCGCAGGGGCTGGACGTGGCGGGGCCGGAGGTGCCGGCAACCCGGCTGCCGGTCGGCCCGCTGGAACCACGGGCGGTCGAAGCGTTGCTGGAGCGCCGGTTCGCCGAGCCGCTGCCCCGGTCGATCCGTTCACGGATCCTGGCGATCGCGGCCGGCAACCCGCTGTACGCGGTCGAGTTGGCCGCCGCCGTGCGCCGCGACGATCCGACCGATGCCGCCGGGCTGGTCCTGCCGCCGCGGCTGGCGGATCTGTTGGCCGACCGGCTCGGCCGGTTCGCCGAGAACGCCAGGCAGCCGCTGGCGGCGGTGGCGAGCCTGGCCGCCCCGACGGTGGCGCAGGTGGTGGACGCGCTGGGCCCGGACGCCCGGGCCGGCCTGGACCCGGTGTTGGACGCCGGCGTGCTGCACGTGGCCGAGGGCCGGCTGTGGTTCGACCATCCACTCCTCGGGCTCGCCGCGCTGGACCGGTTGACGCCGTCCGAACGCCGCTGGCTGCACGCGCGGCTCGCCACGGTGGTCACCGAGCCACAGGCACGGGCGTGGCACCTGATCGGGACGGCGGACGGGCCCGACGAGGACACCGCGGCCGCCGCCGAGCGCGGCGCCGACGCGGCGCGGGCCAGGGGCGCCCCCGAGGTCGCCGCGGCCCTGGCCGAGGCCGCAGCGCGGTTGACCCCGGCGAGCCGGATCCCGGACCGGTGCCGCCGGTTGGTGGCGGCCGGGTATCACCGCGTCATGTCGGGTGAGATCGGCCGCGGACGGGCACACCTGGCGGCGGCGGTGGATGCCACACCACGCGGTCCGGGCCGCGCCGACCTGATGTGGCGGCTGGGCATGCTCACCCACCTCGACGGCAACCTTGCCGAGGCGGTCCGGCTGGTCGAGGCGGCCCGAGCCGAGGCCGGCGACAACGCGGCGGTCGCCGCCGAGGCGACCCGTCGACTGGCCGGGCTGTACGGCTGGCAGGGCCGCACGGCACAGGCGGTGGACTGCTGGCGGTCGGCGCTGGAGTGGGCCCGCGCCAGCGGCGACACCCGCGCCGAACTCGAGACGCTCAGTTCCTACGGCATGGCGGCGTTGCTGACCGGTGCGATCGACCCGGTGCAGACGCGCGACCGGATCGACCGGCTGGCCGCGGCGGCAGGCCCGTTCGCGGTGGTGGAGGATCCGGACGGCTACGTGGCGATGGTCTCGCTCATGCTCGGCGACCTCGCCGACGCGACCTGCCGGCTGGAGCGGCTGCGCCGCCGGGCCATCGACGCCGGCGACGAACTGGGCCAGGCCGGCGCGGCGGTGCTGCTGCTCCAGGTCGACCTGATCACCGGTCGATGGGACCGGGCGGCGCGGCTTGCCGACGAGGTGGTGCGTTTTGTCCGTGGCTGTTCCGCACTACCGGCGTTCGGGTTCGACCGGTACGCGGTGGCCCTCGTCGAAGCGCACCGCGGCAACGTCGGGCCGGCCCGCATGGCCGCCACCGAGATGCTCGACCTCGCCAAGGCACGCGGCACCGCGCCGATGCTGTTGCAGGCCCGGTCCGTACTCGGCTTCGCCGAACTCGTCGGTGGCGACCCTCGCGCGGCGCACGCGCACTGCGGCGCGGTCCTCGACAGCCTGCGCGCCGACGGCATCCGCGAATCCGGCTGGGTGCACCTCGCGTGGTACGACGTCGATGCGCTGGTGGCGTTGGGCGAACTGGACCGCGCCGAGGAACTGGTCGCCGAACTCGCCACGCACGGCAGGGCCGGGCGACCGCTGGCCCGTGCGGTCGCCGCCCGCGGCCGGGGACTGGTGCTGGCCGCCCGCGGCGACACCACGGGGGCGCGGGCCGCGTTGGACGACGCGTTGGCCGAACACGCCGACCTCGACTGGCCGCTGGAGCGGGGCCGCGCCCTGCTGACCCTCGGCACCGTCCTGCGCCGGGGCCGGCACAAACGCACCGCCAGGGAACGACTGCAGCAGGCCCGGGACATCTTCGACCGCCTCGGCGCCCGGTCCTGGTCAGCGGCCGCGACCGGCGAACTGGCGCGCATCGGCGGCCGGGCCCCACGCACCGCCGTATCGACGCCGGCCGCGCTGACCCCGGCCGAACGTCGCGTCGCGCAGGCGGTCGCCGCCGGACACACCAATCAGGAGATCGCCGACCGGCTCTTCCTCAGCGTCAAGACCGTGGCGGCACATCTCACCCGCGTCTACGCCAAACTGGACGTCCGCACCCGCACCGAGCTCGCGATCCGGCTGCGCGACGCGCCGGACTGACGCGCTGTGGGTGCGTGTCAGCCGGACCGCGCCGGTAGCAGTGCGGGGCGGACCGCGAACGTCATCGCGAGGCGGGTCGCGCTGCTCTGGTCGAGCCGGTCGAGGCGGAGTTCGTCGCCCCGATGGCTGAGATAGCGGTCCGGGAAGTTGATCGACCGGAGGGAGATCTGCTGCCCGGCGAGCCCGGTGACGACGCAGAACGTGGCGTCCTGCGCGTACTGCGCGGACCGGTCGTACCGGTTCAGGCGAATCTCGAAGTTCCGGTGCCGCAGGAAGAAGCCCGGGAAGTTCACCGCCTCGAGAGAGAAGCACCGCGGATCGGCCAAGCCCTTGCGGACGGTGAACGACGAGTCGGCTCGGTCGAGCTGGTTGCTGGCGGGTCCGATGAGGTCGGTGCGTCCGACGAAGTTGCGGTGCCGTACCCGGAATCCGGGGCGGCTGACCGGTTCCAACCCGATCCGCGCGCCGACGGTCATTTGCGGGCCCGCGGCCCCCGTGTCGGTGTTGCTTGTTCCCGGGGTACCACGCCAGCTCTCGGCGACGTGGCCGACGAGATCGGGTGGGGGCAGCACGGCGCCGGCCGGAGCGGAGGAGGTACCCGGGCTGGCGGTGGCGCCGGCCCGGGTGTCCGGGTCGGTTCCGCGGCGGGTGTTCGGGGCGCTGTCGGTCCACTGATCCACCGCGGCTCCCACCAGGAGCATGGCGGCAAGCGACACGGCCATGGCGACAAGGGTCCATCGTGGGCCTGACGCGCGGGTCCACCGCGGAACGGACGGCGCGTCGTCCACCTCGGTCGTCGGGAGCGGTCGGACGATCGGCTCGACGTCCGCCGAGCCGCCGGTTGTCTCGCGGCGGTGGATCGTCGTCTCGTGTGACGGCAACCACCGCCCGATCCGGAGGCGGGTTTCGACGAGATCCTCCTGGGACACAGGTCTTCTCCCGCCTTTCGCAGCGCCGGGATCCGCTCTGGTTGATCTACGACAGTGCCGCGCGCAACTTTCTCACGTCCCGACGGCCGGGAGCAAGTACGGCACAAAAGCGTCCTGGCCCTCCTCACGCGTACACGGACGGGTGACGACGGACCGCGGTGCAGGCGGTGCGGAGTAGCGTCAGTTCGGTGGTTCGTCGAGTCGTCCCGGGGAACCTTCCGGCGGAGTTGGCCAGCTTCGTCGGTCGCAGGTCGGAGCTGCGTGAGGTCAGGCAGCTGCTGTCCGGTAGCCGGCTGGTGACGTTGGTCGGTGTCGGCGGAATAGGCAAGACCCGGCTGGCGCTGCGGGCGGCGGCCGAGATGGAACGGGCATTCGCCGACGGCAGCTGGTTCGTCGACCTGGCCGCACTGCGTGATCCCGGACTGCGTAATCCCGGATTGGGCAATCCCGCACCAGGCAGCCAGGAGGTCGAGCATTCGGGTGCGCTGGCGGGCCTGCTCGCCGCCGTGCTCGGGCTCGAGGATCGCGGCGGCGGGCTGTCATTGCGGCAGCTGACCGACTATCTCGCCCAACGGCGGGCCCTGCTCGTGCTGGACAACTGCGAGCATCTCCTGCCAGCGTGCGCGGCCCTGGTGACGGGTTTGCTGCGCACCTGCCCGGCGCTGCGGGTCATGGCCACCAGCCGCGAGCCGCTGGCCGTCTCCGGGGAGGTTGTCTTCGCGGTGGCACCGTTGCCGGCCCCGGCCTCGGGTGGTGGACAGCGCCTCGACGAGATCGGCCGGTACGACGCGGTGGCGTTGTTCACGACGCGGGCGCGGGCCGTCAAGCCGGGCTTCGACCTGACCGCGGGCAACCGGACGGCGATCGCCGAGATCTGTCGCCGCCTCGACGGGCTGCCACTGGCGATCGAGCTTGCCGCGGCCCGGATTCGGATGCTGTCGCCGCAGCAACTGCTCCATCGGCTCGGCGACCGTTTCGCGCTGCTAAGCCAGGGCAGCCGCAGCGCGCCGGCGCGGCAGCGCACCCTGCGGGCGTGCGTCGACTGGTCGTTCGATCTGTGCAGCAAGGCGGAGCAGGTGTTGTGGGCGCGCCTGTCGATCTTTGTCGGCGGGTTCGAACTCGACGCGGTCGAGGGTATCTGTACCGACGAGCTGGTGCCCGCTGACGAGGTGGTGGATCTGCTGGCGGGCCTGGTCGACAAGTCCGTTGTCGTTCGGGACGACGATGGCAACGACGACGGCCACGATGACGAGCAGGCGCGGTACCGCATGCTGGAGACAATTCGCGACTTCGGCGCGGAGAAGCTGGTCGAGGCCGCTGAGCGGGAAGCGTTCCGCCGCCGGCATCGCGCCTGGTACCAGCACCTCGTGGCGCTGGCCAAAGCGGAGTGGATCAGCAGCCGGCAGGCGTACTGGATGGCCAGGCTGAACCGCGAGCACCCCAACCTGCGCGCGGCCGTCGACGATTGCCTGGCCGAACCCGGCCAGGCCCCGGCGGTCCTGGAAATCATGGTGAACCTGCCGGGGCTGTACTGGTGGACCACCGGGATGTTCGGCGAGGGTCGCCGTTGGCTGGACCTCGCTCTGGCACGGGCCACCGCGCCGACCGCCGTGCGGGCGCGGGCGCTGCTGCTCGATGGCCAGATGACGATCGCCCAGAACCAGACCGAGTTGGGCGGGCGCCTGCTGGACGAGGGTGAGGATCTGGCCCGACGGCTGGACGCCACCGCCGAAATCGCCCTGGCCGTGTTCATCCGGGCGCAGTTCCGCCTGTACGACGGGGACCTGCCCGCGGCGATGAAGGCGCTCGAGACGTCGTGCGACATCCTGTCGACCGTGCCGCAACGCGAGTCGGTGGACAGCCTCGAACTGCGGCTCGGCCAGCTGATGATGCTCGGGACGGCGGCCGGGCTGGCCGGTGACCACGACCGGGCCGATGCGTGTTTCCGCGAGGTCCTGGCGATCACGGAGCCACGCGGAGTGAATCACTACCGGTCGTACGCCCTCGGATCGCAGGCGCTGTCGGCGTGGCGGCAGGGACGGATGACCGACGTCGTCGCCCTGGTGGAGGCGATCCTGCGACTCAACCGACTGCCCGGATCAATCGATCGGTACGGCGCCGTCCAAGGCATCGAGATGATGGCCGGCGCCGTCGCCAGCCTGCGGCAGTACCGCCGTGCCGCCACGCTGCTCGGTGCCGCTGACGCGCTGTGGGCCGAAATGGGCGCATCGGTCACCACCTTCAACCATCTCGTCGGCCCGCACGAGACGGCGCGGCGGGAGGCCCGGGCCGGCCTCACCGACTCGACGTTCGCCGAGGCGTTCACCCACGGCCGGGCCATGTCCCACGACGACGCGATCGCCTTCGCCCTCGACGAACACCGACGACCGACGCCACCACCACCCGCGGAGCGGTCGACGCGGCTGACCCGCCGGGAGCGCCAGGTCGCCGATCTCCTCACCCAGGGCCTGTCCAACAAGGAGATCGCCAGCACACTGGTGATCTCGCAGCGGACGGCTGAGAGCCACGTGGAAAACATCCTGGCGAAGCTCGGCTTCGCCAGCCGCAGCCAGGCGGCCGCCTGGGCCGCGTCGCAACAGACCAGCCATCGTCAGTTCGGCGAGAGCGAGCCGGACGACGGACCGAGACCGATGATCACCAGCGGCGACGGGCAGATCGCATAGCCCCGCGGTCCGCCGGGGCCGGGCACCTCTTCCACGGCGATCATGCGGACGAGCGACCCACGCGTCTCCTCCGCCACGTACTCCAGCACGCAGCGCGTGTCGTCGTCCAACCGGTGTACCGCCTCGACAATCAGCAACAGCGGCGTCGATCCGCTCAGCGTCCGCAGCAGGCTCAGCACCGCCGGTCCCAACTCCTCGGCGGAGGGCGCGGACGCGCCCTCCGCCCCGGGCGCCCGGAAGATCGATTCCGCCAGGAGCCGGCGGTGGCCCGGCGGGAGGGCGGCCGCCTCCGTCTCGTCCACCGTGGAGAACAGCGCGGTCAACGTGCCGAGCCGACGCCGCGGATCGGTACGGTCGCGGCGACAGACGAGTACACGCCGACCGTCGACGCGGTCGACCAGAGCGTCGACGACACCACCGTCCAGCGCGGCGTGCGAGCCGAACAACAACACGCTGCCGTTGTACGTCAGCCAGGCACTCGCCACGGCGAGTTGTTCGACAGTCTCCGGATACACCGACACTCTCCAGGTCCGGTCGCGCGTCTCATTGGCTAGCGGTCAGAACGGGGCAGCAGCCGGGCCCGAACCAGCACCTCGCGCTCGGCGACATCGGCACCGGTCCAGCTGAGCTGCACCCCGTGGACCTTGTAGAAGGTGTCGTTGTCGTAGCGGACCGGGTGGGCGTAGTCGACCCGACCGATCCGCAAGGTGAGCTCGCCCCTGCCGTAGCAATAGTCCCGCTCAGCCAATACGACGACGTGGGTGGAGGACTGCGCCATGACTGTCAGCTTGCGGCGTGACCGGCCCGGAAGATATCCGTAGTTATACGGGTGCTGCCACGGATCACGACACATCACGCGACATCAGGATCGCGATGTCGTCGTGCTGGAGCCAACCGACCGGCGTCGCGCGACGGTCGCCGGTGACGGCCGACGACGCGTGTCGCGCGACGAACCGGTCGTCGCGGATGCGGGCGTGGACCGCGCGGCGGCTGTCGATCAGCTCGAGCCCGGCGGCAACAGCGGCGGCAACGACCAAACCTGGCTGATCGACCAGGTGGTGCTCGTGTCGCCAGGGTCGGCTGACGACGACGATGACCCCGCCCGGAGCGAGGAGCGGCACACATCCGGCGAGAGCCGCGGCCATCCCGTCGACGAACGGGACACGGCCACGACCCGCCCGCTGGACGGGCATCGTCGGGGCGAGTGGTGGTGCGGTCAGGACCAGGTTGACCTGTCCCCTCAACTCGATCGGGATACCCGCCGGGAGCCGGGTGGCGTCGCCACGAATGACGCGACCATGCCCCGCGACACCATGGCCACGGGCATGGGCGAGGTTGCTGCGGACAAGGGCGACCCATCCCGGTCCGATCTCTACGCCCAGGGCGTTGCGGCCGGCATGGACGGCTTCGACCAGGGTGGTGCCGGTCCCGGCCAGCGGGTCCAGGACGAGGTCGCCGGGACGGGTGTAGTCCTCGATCAGTGCGGTGGCGAGGTCGGGCGCCATCCGGGCCGGGTGGGCGGCGGACCCGGCGACGTAGCGGCCGCGACGTTGCGCGGCGAGGCTTCGCCGGCCGACGAACATGACCGACAACCGTGGTGGCTGCGACGCGCCGATGGGTGCGTTCCGACGGTCAGCCATGGTCACGCGTCCCGACGGTGAGGACGAGCAGATCGATGTGGATCCTGACGCGCGCCTCGGACTTGATGGCCGGGTCGGTGGGCTCGTCGCCCGGTGGGGTGGTGACGGCGACGATGTGCCGCAGCCAGTCGAGGCCGGCCTGTCGGGCGGCGGGGATGAGCAGCGGGGTGAGGTCGGCGTAGGCGGCGGCACCGGTGGGCAGGGTGGCGAGGGCGACGATGGTGCAACCGGCCGGGACGGTGAGGGTGCGGCAGGCGGTGAACAGGTCGACCGCGGCGGCCGGGTCGTGGCGGATGCGGTGCGTCGTGCGTGGTGGCAGCACGATGAGGCGGACGGTACCGGCGACCGTGTCGAGGTCGGCGAGGTCGGCCGGGTCGTCGACGGCCAGATAGGTGCAGCCCTGCGCGCCGGCGGCACCGGCGAGGGCGGGGTCGTGGCCGAGGGCCACGACGATGTCGCCGGGTCGGGTGTACAGGGCGACGAGGAGACCGGCCAGACCGGGACTGAACTCGTCACCGGTGTCGTCGGTGCGCCACAGGTCTGGCACGTGCCACACCGTGACCGGGATCGGAGGTTCGTCAGCGGGGCTGGTCTCGGGCAAGGCAGGCGTAGGCGGCTCACCGGCCGGACTGTCTGTTGGATTCACGCCAACCCATGGCCCAACCGGCACCCAACTGGCAGCGGACGATCCGAATGTCGCACCCAACTGACCCAACTCGTTGGGTCCACACTCAGCGGTTGGCAACCCAACCGGTTGGGTTGCGGACGGTCGTCGGCGCGGACCGGCGCGCGACCGCTGCGGTCCCGCAACCGGTATCGGCTCGACCGGTACCGGTCCCGTCGCGACCGCGGACGGTTCGGCCGGTCGACAATCCGGGTCAAGACCGGTACCGGCCCGGGACCGGCGGTCCGACCGACCGCACCGCCGGCGCGGCATCGGTTTCACTGCCCGGACCGCCGGTAAGGGCGGTGACGACGTCGTCCCGGTGGTCGGTCCACCAGGTCAGCAGGGCCGACGCCGAACGGAAGAGGTGGTCGCAGGAGTTGGTGTCCTGGTCCCTGCCATGGTTGTCGTGCAGGCGCAGGTGCCACAGGTCGTTGCCGACCCGCACGGCCGCACGGCGACGCCGTCGGCCGGGCGGAGCGCGGCGACCCGGTCCAGCAGCTCGCGCCGCCGGTGCAAGCTCGGCCTCGACGAACCGGTCGAACACGTCCCGGTTCGGTCTCTGCGCGATCACCGCGAGGTACCGGTCGATCCGGGCGGCTGCGGTCGCGGCGTCGGTGACCGGGACGACGTGCCGGTCCGCGGCGGCCGGCACGACCGCGGCGAGGGTGCGGTGCAACCGGACCAGGAATGCGCCGAGTGCCTGGGCGTCGGGCATGCTCTCAGTTCAAGCCCGGCGCGGTGCTCTCCCGCGGCCCAGGGCAGCACCGCGAGGCGGCGCCGTCGATGACCGTCATCCCCAACTCGTACCACGACGCGGGCTGGAGGCCGGTCACCACAACTGCTGCTGGCCGGGCACGGCGTCGACGGGATCGGGCAGCTGCCACAGCCGGATCGCGTCCTCCCGGTGGCCGTGGGTGATCCAGCGACCCCGACCGTCGGTCGCCGCGATGGAGTTGGTCTGCATCGGCAGCCCGTAGTGGAACTCGGCGCACGGGCTCAACGTCGCGGCGGAGAGCAGCACGTGGTCCTCATAGCCGTCGTCGGTGTCGAGGGCGACGAGGACATACCCGTCGCTGACGAACGCGGCTGCCTCCATCAACGGCCGGTCATCGGTCTGCCCGCTGACGACGGGATCGCCCGTCGTCAGGTCCCGGATCGATAGTTCCCCGCCCGCGTGGGGCATGGCCAGGTAGCGGTCGCCGGTGGAGTCGAATCCGGTGAGGAATCCGCCGGGCAGATTGCGGCCGGTGATCCGGCCGTCGGCCAGCCGGGCCAGGTGGCTCAGTGGGGTGTCCTGGCCCATCGCGACGTGAAATCCGAGCCGGCGACCGTCGGGATGAGGCCAGAACTGCGCCGCGCCAACCGACGAATCCAACCCGACCCGGGCGATCTCCTCCCCCGACCCGGCGTCGTAGGCGACCAGTTCGTCGCCGTCGGGCAGATACACCCACAGCACGCCGTGGCTGTCGAGATGGCAGTTCGGCTCGCACGGCAGCCCACCGCGCCGGATGACGAGCTCCCGCCGCCACAACGGCGTGCCCTGCCGGTCGCACACGACAAGCTCGTCCAGGGTGACCGCCGCCAGGTGACGGGTGCTCACGCTGGCCCGCAACGGCAACGCCACCGGCACGTCGATCCGCACCGCACTGCGCAGGTCCGGGCCGAGAACGGTCACCGCCCGTTCGGTGCGATGGTGGACCAGCCAGCCGATCCCGTCGTGGAACGTGATCCAGCCCGCCTCCGCCACGGTGACCTCGCCGATCAGGGTGGGACGCACGACGGCAGCATAGATCCTTCGGCCGGTTGGGCAGGCCGATAGTGGCGGTTGGGCAACTCGTTGGGTTCGTGTGCGCGGATAGGCACATCGTCAACGTTTGGAGTTGCCTCGTGTCTTCTGTGTGGCCGTCCACGCCCCTCGACGCCGTCCAACGCGCGTTTGATCTGCTGGTGTGTCCGCCGGCGCCGCTGGCCTTCGATGGTCGTCCGTTTCCCGCCCTGCCGCCGCGGGTTCTGCCGTTGGACGAGCTGAAGTCCGTCCTGATCGGTGTGCAGACGCCCCGACCGGTGCGCGACGCAGTATGGCGCGAGCTTGTCGTCCGGGCTCGGCGGGACGGGCCGGAGTGGGTCGTCGCGGCGGCCGGTATCGCGTTGCCCGGGTTGCGGCGCATGGCCGGGATGCTCAGCCAGGGCTGGCGCGACGACTCCGCCGACCGCGATGCCGAGCTGCTGTTCGGGTTCGTCGAACACCTGCGGTCGATCGATCTGGCCGAGACCCGCATCGTGGGCAAGCTCATCGACGCGGGCGCGCGCCGCGTGAAGAGGAGCCGCGAGGACGCCGACAGCGTCGACCTGGTGCGGGTGGTCGGCCGGTGGTCGCTCCCGCCGCAGTTCCCCTGGGATCACCCGGACTGGGTCCTCAGCCGAGCTGTCGCCGCCGCCGTCATCGACCCGGACGAGTGCCTGCTGATCTCGGCGACCCGGCTGGACCGGGTCGATCTGCAGGTGGTCACCGACAAGCTCGGCATCAGCCGCGACCTGGCCACCGCGTGGCGGTACAAGGCCGAACTGCGCCTCGCCGAGGCGATCCGCGGCGGCGAACTCGCCTGGGGACAACTCCTTGCCGCCGCTCCGGGCAGCTGACCCGCGGCGCCAGTTGGGTCCGGTTGGGTCCCGTTGGGTGCCGACCGCGCCGCGGCCGCTGAGTTGGGTGCCCAACCGGAGCCCTTGGTGGACAAGGAATCGCCAGCCCTCGGCTCGCGATTCCCGACGTCGCCGGTGCGGCGACGCCCCCACCGAACCGCGAGGTGTGAACACACATGCATCGAACCCCAGTCCATCTGCTGCAAGCGGTCAACGACCTGCCCACAGTCATCGGGAACATGACGACCTGGATCACCGGGATCCTCGCCGCGGTCGCCACCCTGTTCCTGACCATCGGCGGCGCCCGGTACCTGATGGCCGGTGACGACCCGTCCGAGGTCGAACGGGCCAAAGGCGCGCTGAAGTCCGCCGGGATCGGCTACGCGCTGGCGTTGCTGGCCCCGGTCATCCTGACCATCCTCAAGAACATCCTCGGAGTGGCCTGACATGGCCCGCTGGCTCCTGCACGGCTTCCTCGACGAACTCGCCGTCCTCGTCGCCCAGATCATCGGCCTGCTGTGGAAGCTGCTGTCCGCGACCGCGTTCACCACCCCCGACGTCACCACCGTGCCGCAGGTGATGGCGATGGCCAGCAACGCACAAACCCTCGTCGACGTCACCTTCGCGGTGGCGATCCTGACCGCCGGCGCCTTGGTGATGGGCCACGGCACGGTCCAGACCCGGTACGGCGTCGGCGAACTCGCACCCCGACTGGTGATCGGGTTCATCGCCGCGAACTTCGCCATCCCGATCTGCCGCACCCTCATCGACTCCGCCAACGCCATCACCGAGGCGTTGACCGTCGGCGACCTGTCCACCCCGCAAACCGTCGCCCAACTCCAGGACCTGATCGGTGCGGCGCTGGGCGACCAGACCAACGGGCTGCTCGCCCTCATCGCCGCGACCATGCTCGCCGTCCTCACCGCCATGCTGCTGGCGACCTGGCTGATCCGCATCGGCCTGCTCGTCGTCCTGGTCGGGATCGCACCCATCGCGTTGGCCTGCCACGCCACCCCGTTCACCGACCCCGCCGCCCGGCTGTGGTGGCGCGCCGTTCTCGGCACCCTCGCCACGGTCGTGTTGCAGGTTCTGGCCCTGTCGACCACGATGATGATCTTCCTGGACCCGCGGACGAACAATGACGCCCTCGGCGTGCCCCAGGACCCGACCGGCACCATCCGGCTGTTCATCGTCGTCTGCCTGCTCTGGGTCACCATCCGCATCCCCGGCCTGATGCGCCGTTACGTCACCCGCGGCGGCTCCGGCCCGAATGTCGTCGGCATGGTCCTGCGGATGGTCACCATCCAGCGGGTCACCGGACTGCTGCGCCTGCCCGTCACCGGCCGGGCCGCCGCCGGAGCAGCCGGCCGGGCCGCGTCCGCAACAGCCGGTCGGGCCGGCGCTGGGGCCGCTGGCGCCGCGGCGACCCGGCTGCCGCGTCAACTCGGCCCGGCCGGCCCGTCGATGGCCGCCGGCCCGTCGATCGCCCCCGGCCCGGCCGGTGCGGCGCGGCGGACGCTGCCGCCGCCGCGTGGTGCCGGGCAGGGACGCGTGGCGAGGGCGTGGCCCAGTGGCCGCCCGGTGTGGCCGTACACCCGCGAGGAACTCGCCGCCGGCGTCGACCCTTACACCCGCACCGTCCCCCGCCGGACCCCACCACCGGCGCGGCCGGCGTCGTCACGGCCACCGATCCGCGCCAGGGGAACCGCACCGCCGCCATCGCCTGCCGGTCCCCGGCCGGCCATCCCGCCCGGTGTCACACCGGCAACGGCGATGCCACCGACCCGGCCGAAACGCCCACCGATCGCCACCGGCCTTGATCACCTGCGCGGGCACCGATGACAGGACATGACATCCGACAACAACGCCACGAGGTGAGTAGCTGTGTCGAACCCTGACGGCCGAATGATCAACGAATCACGTGCGGTGTGCCTGGGCGGCTGGTACTTCGCCGAGCGCGGTCAGTACCAACGCCACTCCGCCGGCCGGGTCGGCCATCCCGAGTTCGCGGCCGTCTGCGGTCGTGACGAGAAACCGCCCGTCAGACAGCGGCACAACCACCGGGCAGTCGTCGCTGTACGGGGGGCTGACGGTCCAGCTGAAATGCAGTGTCCAATGGCTGGTGTACGGCAGCAACGCCCGCAACCGCGGCTCACCGAATGCATGGCTGATGAACGGGTGCAGGCGGGTCAGCTGCACCGCCCCGGAGCTGTTGGCGTGGTACTGCCGCCACCGGTAGTCGATGGCCTCGCCCTCGCTGCGCTCGTACGCCATGGCGAACCCGCTCGTACTCAGGAACGGCCAGGCCGAGGTCAACGGCCCGACGGCCATGCCGGACTGCCACGCGTGCATCGCGGCGGCCACGGCGGCCAGGTCGTCGGTGTTGCCGTGGGCCATGTGCACACCGCGTGCCCAGAATTGCAGGCAGAACACGCGTTCCTGGGCGCCCATGACGACATCGGCAGCGCGTTCGGCATCGCGGACCTGCGCCGCGACATCCCGCCAGCCGCGCGAGGACAGGCGTTGCACGTGCCCGACCAGACCGGCGGCGTCGAACTGATCCTGCAAGGCGCGCCGCAGGTCACCGGCCCGGGCGACGTCCGGGTAGCAGGTGGAATCCGGCCCGGAACGGCCGCTCTGGTCCGACACGCGCCAATCATGCCTGGCGCCGGCGGTGGGTAGCCACCGATGAACGCCAAGAACAGCTTCGACGACGAGCCATGCGCGGCACGGGTTCCGGCCGATGTCGAGGCGCCCGACCGGATCCTGTGGGGCCTGACCGCCCGGCAGATCGCCATCCTCGCCGCCGCGGCCGCGGTGGTGTATCTGCTGTGGCAGACCATCGGCGTCCGGCTGCCGCTGCCGGTGTTCGCCGTCGCGGTGATCCCCGTCGCCGGTGCGGCTGCGGCGTTGGCCCTCGGTCGCCGCGACGGGCTGTCGCTGGACGCCTGGCTGCTCGCCGCGATCCGGCACCGCCGCGCACCGCGCCGGGCAGTGCCCGCAAACCCTGCTGGGTCGGCCCCGTTCGGACCCGACACGACCGGCCATCCGCTGCCGGCCGTGCTTCGGCTGCCGGCGACGGCGATCGCTGACGACGGCACGATCACCGTGCCGGACGTCGGATCGGTCGCTTTGGTGGCCGCGACGACGGTCAACGTCGGGCTGCGCACCGCGGGTGAGCAGGCGGCGATCGTCGGCGCCTACGGGCGGTGGCTCAACAGCCTCACCGGGCCGGTGCAGATCGTCGTGTCGACCCAGCGGGTCGATCTGGCCAGTCAGGCGATCCGCATCGCCGACGCCGCACCGCATCTGCCGCACCCGGCGCTGTCCGACGCCGCCCTGGACTACGCCGAGTTTCTCGAGCAGGTCGCCGAGCAGCGGGATCCGTTGTGCCGCACCGTGACCGTCGCCTGCACCGCCCCAGCCGGTAGTCGGGGTGAGGCAATGCGGCGGGCCGAGCACACCGGCGCCGCACTGGCCGCGGTTGGGTGCCGGGCCGCCGTCGTGGACGCGGCGACGGCGACCGCGGTCCTCACCGCCGCCGTCGACCCGTTCCAACCGGCCGACGCGAGCTGGCCACGCACCCCACCGCACACCCCGGTCACCGCCGCCTCGTGGGAGGAGCAAGTATGAAACGTCGGGCTGAAGAAGCCGACATCGCCGCCGTGGTCGGACCCGCGTCGGTCGAGTCAACACCGCGGTTCCTGCACATCGGGGACGGCTACACCGCGGTCGTCATCGTCACCGGCTACCCGCCCGAGGTCGGCCTGGGCTGGCCCGACGTGCTGCTGTCGCTGCCCGGCCGGGTCGACTTCGTCGAACACCTCGAACCCGTCCCGGCCGCCACCGCCACGTCCCGGCTGCGCCAACAGCGGGCCCGGCTGGAATCGGTCCGGCGCCTGGACGCTGACCGGGGTCGACTCAACGACCCGGCCACCGAAGACGCCGCCGAAGACGCCGCCGATCTCGCCGACCGGTTGGCCCGCGGTGCGGCCCGCCTGTTCCGCGTCGGGCATTACCTGTGCGTCCACGCGGCGACGGAGGCCGAACTCGCCGAGGCCGTCGCCGACGTGCGGGCCGCGGCCGCGTCGGTCCTGCTGGACACCCAGCCGGCGACGTGGCGGCAACTGCCGGGCTGGTTGTCCACGCTGCCCCTCGGCACCGATCAACTCAGGATGCGGCGGATCTTCGACACCGACGCCCTCGCCACCACCTTCCCCCTCGCCTGCGCCGACCTGCCCGCGCCGCTACCGGGTGAAGGCGTGCCGGCTGGTGGGGTGCTGTTCGGGGTGAACACCGCGTCGGCCGGGGTGGTCTGGTGGGACCGGTGGACGCAGGACAACCACAACTCCGTCATCCTGGCCCGGTCCGGCGCCGGCAAGTCCTACCTGATCAAGCTCGACATCCTGCGCAGCCTCTACGACGGCGTCCACATCGCCGTCATCGACCCCGAAGACGAATACCTGCGCCTGTGCCACGCCGTCGGCGGCACCACCGTCCAACTCGGCGCATCCGGGGTGCGGATCAACCCGCTCGACATCCCACCCGGCGACCGGCGCCCGGACGCGTTGACCCGGCGGGCGCTGTTCCTGCACACCCTCATCGCCGTCCTCCTCGGCCACCAACCCCCACCGGGCGAACGCGCCGCACTCGACAAGGCCATCACCGCCACCTACGCCACCGCCGGCATCAGCAACGACCCCGCCACCTGGACCCGCCCGGCACCGCTGCTCCGCGACCTCGCCACCACCCTCACCGAAGCCGGCGCAGGCGATGCGGCGGCACGCCAGCTCGCGGTCCGGCTCTCGCCCTGGGTCGACGGATCGTTCCGGGACCTGTTCGACGGACCCACCACCGCCCCGCCGCACGGGCACCTCGTCGTCTGGTCCACCCGACAACTCCCCGACGAACTACGCGCCACCGGCATGCTCCTCGCCCTCGACGCCATCTGGCGCGACGTCGACCACCCCGCTGTCGACGTGCGGCGGCTGGTCGTGGTCGACGAGGCGTGGACGCTGCTCAAGGACGGCGAGGGTGCCAAGTTCCTGTACCGGCTGGCCAAAGCCGCCCGCAAACGCCGCGCCGGCGTCGCCGTCATCACCCAGGACGCCGCCGACCTGCTCGGCAGCGACCTCGGCCAAGCAGTGATCGCGAACGCCGCGACCCAGATCCTGATGCGCCAGGCGCCACAGGCCATCGACCGGATCGCCGCCACGTTCAGCCTCACCGCCGGCGAGGCCCGCATGCTCCTCGCTGCCGGCCGCGGCGAAGCCCTCCTCCTCGCCGGCGCCCACCGGGTCGCGTTCCAGACCGTCGCCTCCGCCCGCGAACACCAGCTGGCCGCCA
>NZ_BOPG01000136.1 GCF_016863635.1 Virgisporangium aurantiacum
CTGGTCCATGTACAGGTCGAGCGACCGCTCGAAGATCCCGACCGTGGCCTTGTACCGGCCGACGACCGACCGAGTCCATCCCAGGCAGCCTGGGTGGTCACCCCAGTGGAAAAGGAATTGAACGGTCTCGAAAACCAGGTTCATCACGTTCGGGTCAGTTGACTCGACCGCGCCGGAGGCCTGCAGTTGCGGAAACAACCACTGGTACACACCCCATCGTCTGTGCCGCCCGGGCTGTGCGGGTTCCCACCCGCCTTGCGTCGGGGCCGCCGCCAGGTACCTAGGTCAGCGACCTTGCAGCTCGCATTCATCGACAGGCTGCGCAGTGACACCTAGCCTTCGACCAAGCGAGCAACTTCGTCGTACCATCTGTCCCTTTCACCTAACCGCAGATCCGAGAGCGGCTTCTTGGGATTGTTCACTGTCTGGTACCTATTCAATTCGTTCAAGCGGCGAAAGGCGCATGGACGAACAACCAGGGCTAGGATGGTGAGTCGCCCAGCTTCCGCCCTTCTTAAGACCTGCGGAAGTTCCACTGTTTGAATAAACACTGATGCTAAGAAATCAGGGCTGTACAGCGGAACTGCCACATCGGCATTGCAGAGCGCGTCTTCTATCGCGCTTCGCCAGTCCTCACCCGGCAGGATGCAGGTGTCGGCGAAGATTTCTATCTGTTGCTTAATTTCAAGTCGCTTGAGATGCGGCCACAGCTCGTTCCGATACCGTGCGTCTCGATGGCTGTAGCACACGGCAATCTTCCTTGGCACCTGGGGCATTACGACTGTCATGTTACGTCTCACTTGGATTTCTAGGGCGGCGCCAACGCTATGGTCACCGGAGGTCGACCCAATTCCGGATAGGTCGTTCGAAACTCTATTCGATGAATTTGATTGAGGCGCCAAGTCCAACGGCATCGGGAAAGGTCGAAATCCTCGCGGGTAACGAGTGGCAACAGCCGGTTGCTTAAGATAAAGCTGGCCTGCCGAGCCGTCGATATAGGCGATCCAGCGTGCTGTGGATGCCCCTAGAGTGTACAAAGGTGAGGCCGTCGACCTCCTCTTTGTATTCGGAGTCCGCACGGACGTTACCGACGTAGATGCGAATCGTCTGAATGACGGCACCCCTGGACTAGTTGCCGTTATGGCGCCGAATGAGTCTGCTCCACGGGAAGCAAGCATGGCTATTTCCTTCTGACCGATAGAGGAAAGGTGACACTCCGATTACATGCGTGCGTGATGGAATGCCGCCTCAGCAACTGGTAAGCAGAGGAGGAAAAGTGAACCGACTGTTGGATGGATACTGAGAGTCATTCTCGGCGAATGGATCACAGATCCATCACCTCGGCTCGCTAAGCGAACTCTTCGGCCAGATCTGGCCTTCGCTCGGTTACGGCATGTCAGCTGAGCTTTTCGATGCCGATCGTCGACAGCCGGAACCAGGATCGCTCGGGCATGGCGTGGTCGGCTGGTGTTCAACGCGTCTTGCACGGCCAGATCGGCGCTGTTGGCCTCGGGGCTGGTCGAGCCCGAGCCGCTTGGCCAGCTTCACCAGCGACCAGAGCACCAGGATGTTCTGCTCGGCCGAAATCCACCAGACCAGGTCGTACTCGCTGCTGTGCCGGTGGACGTACTCGATGGCGAGCTGGGACTTCCCGACTCCGCCCATCCCGTGCAGCGCCTGCGGCAGGACTGCCGCCTCTCGGACCGTGAGCAGTTCCTTGTGCAGGCGCGAAAGCAGCTCTTCCCTACCGGTAAAGTTGGGATTACGCGGCGGGACATCGCCCCATACACGTGGCAACCTCCTGGCTGGAGGTTTCGTTGGGGCGGCGGAAACCATGTTGTCTCCCGTATCTCCCGTTTGCTCGTCGTCTGGCTGACCGTCAGATATGCCCGGCTTGTCCGATTCGCCTAGAATACCTGCTATTGGTACGTCATGAGCCGGGCCCGCGCCCATGTTGATCCGATCACGTCCGTCACCCTCGGGAGGAATGGAGTCGGCGGCGCCGGACGGCGTCTGCAACTCGTCACCGGGAACACCGAACCGCTCGACCTGTTCCTGGAGCCACTTACGCAGTTGGCTGGCCACCGGTTCGCCGATTGACGCCGTCGCGCCGGCGACAAAAGTGAGCGCCGGTAGGCTCCGGCCCTCGCCGGGCCCGATCACCGCCAGGTCGTCGAAGGCCGAGAGCAGATCCTGCGACTTGCTCAGAACACGGGACGCGATGTTCTCGGCCAGCCCTTGCCACAGGTCGTCCTCGGACACCAGGTTGCCCAGCCCGGCGGAGTCGATCAACTGACAGGCGCGCCGGGTACCGGCCTCGTCGGGCGCCATCGTCGTCAACGCATCGCGCAACACCCACAGCGCCGTCGGATGCTCCAGGCAGGCCACCACGATGTCGATGAGATGGAGCCGTGATTCAGGAAGTTCCTGCACATCGGGGAACCGTGATAAGTCGCGCCTGATCAATCTGATCAGTAACCGGCGATTCTGCGTGGTACTCGTGATCGGAATACTGACCAGCGCGTCGATCAGACCCTGACTCAACTCCGTGGCCGGACCCTTGACCCCTCCGGCCACTGTCACTGGGGTACTCCCGTCATCGCACGTCCAGAACTGTCGATGCTCGAATCAAAGTGCACGGCATGCCGACCGGCCACCCGGCCTATCCATTCAACCGTAACTTCGCGCTCCAACATAGATGCGGACACATAGCCGCTCCGCGCGGATGCGAGGCAGCAAGCTATTATCCGGCCGGGTGACGACCCCCGTGCACCCTCGCCGGATCACGACGCCGGGGCAACCGGAGCACCTTAACAAGCCGACATTGCGATATCACCCCGCGCCGCGGTCGCCCGCAGTTTCGCGGGTCAGTCAGGAAATCCCCAGGTCATTCGACAAATATGAGCTATTTCCAATCAGCCCTGTCCGGATCCGGATCGGATCAGACCGCCCACCGGGTTAAAACGGTTTGGCAACGGTTCGTGGGCAGACGGCCCACACGGACCGTCCGCTCGACCACCAATCACTGACACAACGGGCTACCGCCCCGCTGCGGCGTCCGTGTCGGCGCTGGCGTAGACGATGATCGCCCGCGCGATCGGTGCGCCTCGGCGTTGGGCGAACAGGTACAGGATGCTGGTCAGGTCCCGCGGCGCGGCCGGCACCAGCTCACCCAGCGGGTCACCAGACCGCCCTGTCGGTGGCGTCGAAGTGGCGTAGACGACCCACAACAGGTCGGCGTCGGCATCGACGTCGGCGCTGACGATGCCACCGTCGCGAACACCACCTCGGCGGCGGTGATGTGATCGAGCGTCAGGCCGTCCCCAACCCGCCGACGTCGCCATAGTCGCCGGAGCTCATCGCCAGGCCGTGCGGATGCAACGCGGCGGCGACATCGCCCCACCGCGCACCCGGCCCGACCCGGAACAGCCCCGGCGACCAGCGCGCATGTACGTCAAGCGGAAGCGGGGTACGCCTTGTCGCCGGCTCGACCGCCGACGCGCGCAACGGCGACGGAACGGCGTCGTAGTCGAGCGCTCACGCCGGGCCGCCAGTACTTTTGGGCCGCGCACCACCTCCGACGACGAGGAGGCACCACGCTCCCGTGCCGCGGTCGTTGCGCCAACTCTGTCGGCCCCCCGAACGAGGCTTCAGGGCCACCAGCGGTCGATGTCGTCCAGTGCCGTCACGATCTCGGCGGCGGTGCGGTCCCGCCCCAGCGCGAGCACGACGTCGACCAGAGCGGTGAGTTCGATCAGGATCGTCGGGCGGCTGCGCACCGCAGCCTCGAGCGATCGTTCCCACCGCGGGCGGACCGCAGCGGGTGACGCCTCAGCCATGAGCGGTGCCAGGTCGACAAGGCATTGACGCCCCGTGTATGAGCCACTCTTCGGGACTGCATCCCACGCCTCCAACAGCAGCCGCTCGCGCTCGGTGCCCTCGTGCGCAGCCGCGACCACACGCAGTGCGTGGGCGCGGGTCTCCGGATACCATGCCCCTTCCGCGAGCGGCTTTTCCGCCGCGCGCGTCGCCTCACGGAGCAGGCGGGTGCGCTTCGGCTCGTCGCTGCGCCGCGCGACGGCCACGAGCAGTTCCACTTGTTCGGGTCGTGGCAGAGCGCGGGCCTCGTTCTCGACGAAGTCCAGCCGCTCGACCCGTTCGTGTGGCGTAACGGCGTCGGCGACAGCGAGCGCAGCCTGACACTTGTAGTCGGTCATCTCGATTCGGCCGATCTGCTGCGCCGCCATTGTCGGGTCGCCGTTCGCGATCATGGCGCGCACGAGGGTGAGCAGGGTCGGATCCCGGTCCATTGAGTCTTCGTCGTCGGGAATCATGCCGGCGAGTTGGGGCAGCGCGTCGGCCGGCAGCAGCGGCGCCAGCCGCTCGATCAGGTGGAGTCGGTCGTGCGGAAGGTCCAGCGCCTCGACCGTCCGTAACCAGTTCTCCAGCAGTTGCCCATGAAGGACCGTCCGAGCTCGTGGTGCGAGCGGAACAACCGCGCTGTAGAACCTTGCGTTTGATCGGCGGACAGCGTCATGGATCAGCTCCTCGGCGATGTGTTGCGGTATCCGGTCGGCCAGCGGGTCGATCGCGGGTTCCCACTCGTACGACGAGCCGTCGACCAATGTGTCCGTGGCCCGGTCCCAGTTGCCGTGCCTGGCCCAGGCGCCGAACAGCGCCGGGCGCAGGTCCAGCGGGAAGTCCGCTTCAGCGCCGACAGCGGTCTGGAGCGCCACGAGGTCCGATTCCCCGGCGTGGGCAAGCAGGGGTGGCGCATGCATCGCCAGGTCGTCCGCGGGTAACCGTTCGATCATCCGCCGAAGTACGTCACCGGCCGCGTGCTGGGCCGCGTCGGCCCCGAGACGTTCGCAGTACGTGGCGATGCACTTCGCCCGGTCCCCGGCATCGTTGATCGTGAGGATGCGTCGCGCCTGTTCTTCGACGACCGCCCGGATCCGGTCATCGTCAGCCTCCGGCAGAAGCCGGACCAGCATGGAGATGCGGCTCCAGCGTGCGTCGACCGCCTCGACAGACTTCAGGGCGGTGGTCACGAACATGGCGAACAGTTCGGGCTCCGTCGCGCGAAGCCGCCGCGCCGGTATGCCGGAGGTCAACGCCTCCGCTTCCGTGCGGTCCGCATGCTCGAGGATCTCGACGACCTCGCGCTCAGCGCGGTCCCGGTCCACACCGGAGGCGTAGGGCAGGACGGCCAGCAATGCGTCGAGTCGATCGGTGGTTGTCCACTCCCCGCGGGCGTGGACGATGCGATAGGCGGCGGCATCCCGTTCCGCGGTGGGCCGGTAGGGAGCGAGTCGTGCATCGAGGACGTGCGCGTCCTGTGCGTCGCCCAGCTGCGCAAGCTCGTCCTCGGCCCGCTGGATCAGTTCGTCTGTGGGTTGATCTGTGCGCTCGGCCAGGGCAAGCAGAACCCTGAGCCGATCTGCGGGTGCGGGGAGCCGATCGGCCATCTGGCGTACCCGGGACAGGTGCGACAACGGTGCCTCCGCGGCAACGTGCGCCACAGTTATCCAGCCCAAGCCTTCGTCGAACCGGTTCTCGGCCCAAGCGACGGCGGCATCGGCGGCATCGATCCGCTCGGGGTCCAGCCGATAGGCGTCCAGGAGTAACCAGGAATCCACGAACTCCGACAGCGGCTCCTCGGGTGGCACGGCCTCGCGGACGAATCGGCGGCGGGCCGGACCCTCCACGGCTCCCGCGAGCCGCAGGAGGCGCCATGTCCGGTCGCGGTCCTCCGGTTCCTGCCGGGCGATGAGCGCCGCCTCCTGGGCGATCGTCGCCTGTTGGATCGGGTCCAGGACCGGCAGGACGGCGACCAGCATGTCGAAGCGGTCGCGACCGGTGGCCCAGTCGGCGGCGGCGAGCGCCTGCGCCGGCGTCCACACGTCGTACTCGAGAGCAAGGGCCGCGAAGTCCGCGGGGACCTCTCCGATGGCGGAGCGCACCGACGCGATCATCAGAGCCCAGCGGACGAGGGCAGCGGTGTCCCCGGCATCCGACGCGTCTGCCCAGGCCCGGCGGAGGTCCGCCACGTATCCGGAAACCTGCCCGTGTCGCAGCCTGATGCTCCACCACGCGTTCGATCCGGAGGCGGTCTCCCGGCAGAGTATCTCGGGGAGCTTGTCGGCCCTGCCGGCCGCGTGGAGGTGGTGCACGAAGTGATCGAGGTAGTAGCCATCGTCCGCGATGAACGGCGCGTCGGGATGTCGGGCCTGGTAGGCGTCCAGGAACGCGCGATGCTCCGTCGCCATGTCGGCAATCGCCGTCCGTGCGAGATCGTGCAACAGGTCGTGCATCGACACGGCCTGGTTGGGTGACTCGCCTTCCGCTCGCAGGAGTGCCTTGGTGACCAGGACCGAGAGCACGCGGCGGGCGCGGCGCTCAGGTAACTGCGCGCGAGCGCTCCACAGCGTCACAAGGGTCGCTTCGGGAATCGGCCGATCCCACCGCAGTGCGGCCAGGTTCCGGAAGCACGTGGCGGCGACCCGCTCCAGTTCCTCGCCCGATCGCTCCAGCGAGTCCAGGCTGACGCGCAGCGCCCGCAGCAGGTCCGGGTACGGGTACTCGGGCAACTGCTCGCGGACGAAGCCGAGGTCTGCCTCCTCGATGGCCGCCGCGATGTCGCTCCACGGTGTGCCGCCGCGCGCCATCGCACCGACCAGGGAAAGGGCCAGCGGTAGGCCTCCGCAGTCGTCGGCAACGCGGAGGGCGGAGTCCGGAAGGCCATCCACGGCTTCGCCGACCCAGGCGGCGAGATGCTGCATGGCCTTGTCCCTCGTCAGCGGTTCGATGGCGATCGGGACCGCACCCAGACGCGTGGCGATTCCGCCGTCGCGAGTGGTGACCAACAGATGGGTCGCCGATCCCATGACCGCCACGAACGGCCGTAGGTCGTCGTCGCTCCACGCGTTGTCGGCCACGACGAGAAGCGGCAGGGCCCCGATCCGGCGGGCCAGCCGCGCCGTGGTGTCTTCCACCCGTGTGTACTCACGCAGGTCGTCGGCCACCGCGGCGCCGATGCGGCGCAATCCCGCCAGGACGTCGGCGTCGCGACCGAGATCCACCCAGACGACACCGCCGGGGAACTGGCGACGTACATGGATGTTCCTGGCCACGGCCGCGGCCGCGACCGACTTGCCGACGCCACCCATGCCGTGCAGAACGAGAGTGCGCTCGCGCGCAAGCGCAGTCAGCCGCCGCGGACTGTCGAGCTGGAGCGCCGCTTCCAGCCGCGCGTAGTCGAGAGGACGCGGCTGGTAGTGCGGCGGCGGGGGCGGAACGTGTAGCGGATTGCCGAGTATCGGCTCGGGCTCCCTCAGGTGACGTACGACCTCGGCGAGTACGACGTCATCCGCGCGCTCGCGTGCGTCGACGACATGGAGCCGGTTGAGGTCGCGCGGCACAGCGTCGCAGATCCGTGTACTCGGTGGCACACGCAGCAGGACCGGGATGACCACCTTCGCGGCCTCCAGCGCATAGCGCCACTCGGCCTCTACATAGTCCGACGTCAACGCACGTGGTCCGAGAACGACAACCACCCGGTCGTGGGACTCGATCGCGTCGCGAATCTCCTGCACGAAAGTGAGCGCGCGGCTGGGGAGTGAAACGCGGTCAAACCACACGGACGCACCTGCATCCTCCAGACCATCCCGCAGACGCGCTACGAACGGCTCGTCGTCTCCCCGTCCGTAGGAAAGGAACACAGACGCAAGTTCGGCCACAATGCCGAGGCTCGCACCGGCGCAGCCACCGGTCAATCGACTCGCCGTGACCCAACACGACAAACACCCAGGACGCGAGACCGCGGCTATCGGGGCCGGCGCCGCCACGCCCTGCCTCACCGGGCCCCACCGCAGCGTCGGGGGTCGTCGGCGCGGGTGGCGTTGATCAGGCCTTGTGCGCCGGCCACCAACCGGTCGATCACCTCGACGTTCCCGGCTGTGTCTCTGCGACGAGTAGCCGACCGTCGGACAGCGTGACGATGCCGTTGGGAAGTGAACTTCTCGCTTGTCACATGCACCTCGCCGTTGGGCTGCACGACGAGAGCGGTGTCGGTCTGGTGCCCTTCCCCACGACCGCCACGCCTTTCGCGGATGGGATCAAGGGTTTACCCCATCAAGTGGACACCGTCGATGCCTTGTGGTGGATCCAGTGCCGTTCTAGGTTGCGATGTGGGCAGCAATCGGGATTGAACGCGCACGGCGGGAGTCGATAACATGATCACACCGTCCACCGCAACAAGGGCGATCAGCGCCCGATCCGTGACATTGACCGGTGTCCTCGTTCTCGCGCTCCTCGCGACCCCGGCCGCCGCCGGCCCCGCGACCGCAGCGCCGGCGGAATCTGCCGGTGCTGCCGTGCCGCGGATCGCCTGGCAGCCGTGCGGCGACGTCGCGCCCGGCTACGAGTGCGCGACCGTGCCCGTGCCGCTCGACTACGACCGGCCGCGGGGGCCGAAGATCCCGCTCGCCCTGACCCGCCGGCCTGCCTCGGATCCGGCCCGCCGGATCGGGTCGCTGTTCCTGAACCCCGGCGGGCCGGGTGGTTCGGGCGTCGGGTTCGTGTGGGCGGCCGGCGACATCCTGTACTCCGACGAGGTCCGGGCCCGGTTCGACCTGATCGGCTTCGACCCGCGCGGGGTCGCGCGGAGCGCGCCGTTGCAGTGCTTCGACACCACCGACGACGCGGTCGCGACGCTCCCGCCGTTCGCGTTCCCGTACACGCCTCAGGAGGAGCGGATCTGGATCCGGTCCATGGAGGCGTACTCCGCCGCCTGCGATGACCGGGCCGGCCCGGTCATCGACCACATGTCGACGGCGAACGTCGCCCGCGACCTGGACCTGCTGCGCCGCGCCGTCGGCGACGAGAAGATGACCTTCGCCGGCTACTCGTACGGCTCCTACATCGGTTCGACGTACGCCAACATGTTCCCGGACCGGGTACGGGCGGTCATCATCGACGGCGTCATCGACCCGGTCTCCTACGCGACCGGCCGGGGCAACGAGGCGAAATACCTGCCCATCGACGCCCGCCTCGTCAGCGAGCAGGGCGCCTACGAGACTCTCCAGGAGTTCCTGCGCCTGTGCGACGCCGGCGGCGACACGTGCGCCTTCTCCGGCGGCAACCCGAAGCAGCGCTACGACGCGCTGGCCCAGCGACTCCTCGCCGACCCGGCGGAGCTTCCCGACGGCGAGGGCGGCACGTTCACCTACGGCTACGCCGACCTGGTGAACGACTCGCTCGGCGCGATGTACGACTCCGGCTCCTGGCCCGACTTCGCCGACCTGTTGCAGTTCCTCGACACGCTCACCGACCCCACCGCGGCAGCCGCAGCCGTCACCGCGCTACGGAACCGGCTCGCGCCGCCGCCGTTCCCCGTCGAGCCGGCGTACGACCAGGTACTGGAGGGCTTCGCCGGCGTGTGGTGCCTCGACGGCGACAACCCCGACAACGTCGGCGCGTGGGTGGCCGCCGCCCGCAACGCCGACCGCCGCTACCCGTACTTCGGCCGCGCGTGGAACTGGGGCTCGGCCATCTGCGCGTCGTGGCCGGCCCGCGACCGCGACCGCTACGCCGGGCCGTTCAACCGCCGCACGGCCAACGACGTACTCGTCATCGGCAACCGCTACGACCCGGCGACCCGCTACCAGGACGCCGTGAGCACCGCCCGCATGCTGCCCCGGTCGACCCTGATCACCTTGGAGGGCTGGGGCCACACGTCGCTGCTGCTCTCGGCTTGCGTCGACGCGCACGTGAACACCTACCTGCTCACCGGCCGCGCACCGGCCCGTGACGTCACCTGCCGACCCGACGCCGTGCCGTTCGCCGGGCCGGCGGCAGCCAACCGCTCGGCCCAGCCGTCGCCACGCAACCAGCTCCTCCCACCGCTGACGGCGGGCCGGCCGTCCAGATGACCGCGACGCTGTAAGGAGACGACCGGCACGCTGTGCCACCCACTGGCGCAGGCGGGACGGATGCGGGAAACTGCCGCGATGCCTGCTGAGTACGTCCAGAGTGACCAGTTCCGTGGTGCCCGCATCCACCTATGCGACCTTGCCGGCCTCGAGATTCGCGATTGCGAGGTCACCGGCCTGAAAATCGTGGACTGCTACGGGGGCGACGTCTACCTCGGTGGCGACTTCAAGCGTCTCGTCGTCAACGACGTCGACGTGACCGCCTACGTCCAGGCCGAGCTCGACCGGCAGCATCCCACGCGGGTGCTGGCGCGTGACGCCGCGTCCGCCGTCGACTACCGGGCTGCGTGGGATGCCATCGAGACGCAATGGGACGCGACGCTCGACCGCGCCAGGCTCCTGCCCGAGGCCAAACTGCACGAGCAGGTCGACGGCGAGTGGTCGTTCGTCGAGACCCAACGGCACCTGCTGATGGCAAGTGATGCATGGCTCGGCAATGCCGTACTCGAGGAGGATTCGCCGTACCACCCGCTGGGGCTTCCGCACGGCGGAATGCCGCCCGACGCAGTGACGAAGCTCGGGTTCACCCTCGAAGCCACCCCGACGCTCGACGAGGTACTCGCGCCGCGGCTCGCTCGCATGGCCACGATGCGGCGCGTCGTCGACGGGCTCACCGAGGCCGAACTCGACCGGGTGTGTGGTCGCAAGCCGGCGGACCCCTATCCCGACCAGGAGTACGTCGTGCGCCGCTGCCTCAAGGTGGTGCTCAAGGAAGAGGCCGAGCATCACCGGTATGCGGTACGCGACCTCGCCGTGCTCGAAGCCGGCGCCTGAACCAGCCGCACCACCCGCAACTCTTGTCCCCCGGACGGGGTAACGCGGGCACTCGACTTGTACGCCCTCAGATCGTGCGTTGTCTCGGAAACCGGGATTTCCGGAGTGTCCGGGTTGTGATGGCGGCCGGCTGCGGCACCGCGTTGAGTTGCCTCCAGGGGCGGCCCGTCCAGGGCCCGGCCGGAGTGACGGGGGACGTGGTGGGTGTGACGACTGTGCGGATTGCGACGTTCAACGTCGAGAACCTGGACGAGACGCCGCCGGCGAAGGCGCCGCCGACGTTGGCCGAGCGGGTCGCGGTGATGCGGCCGCAGATCGTGCGCCTGCGCGCTGATGTCGTGTGTTTCCAGGAGGTCCACGGCCAGGAGCGCCCGGGTCAGCCGCGGGGCCTGCACGCCCTGCAGCAGCTGCTCGCGGAGACGAACCTGGAAAAGGCCGACCTGGTGTCGACCAAGCCCGCCGACGATGCCGTCTACAACGAACGCAACCTCGTCGTCGCCACCCTGTTCCCCGTCGTTTCGGTCGAACAGATCCGCAACGACCTCGTCGCCGAGCCCACCTACCTTCGGCTGACCGCTGTCCCGGCCGACACGACCCCGATCTCCATCGGCGTCGAACGGCCCGTGCTGCACGTCCAGCTGACCCTGCCCGACGGCGGCCTGCTCCACGTGATCAACGTGCACTTCAAGTCGAAGATCCCCACCGACATCCCCGGGCAGAAGGTCGACAACTTCACCTGGCGCACGGCCGACGCGTGGGCCGAAGGCACCTTCATCTCGTCCATGAAACGCATGGCCCAGGCCGTCGAGGTCCGCCGCCTCATCGACCGCATCCTCGACACCGACCCGAACGCCCGCATCGTCGTCGCCGGCGACTACAACGCCACCCCCGACGAGATCCCCGTCCTCGCCATCCGCGGCCGGGTCGAGGACACCGGCAACCCGGCCCTCACGCACCGGGTCCTCGTTCCGATCGAGCACACCATTCCCGAACCGGCCCGATACACCCTCTTCCACCAGGGCCAGGGCCAGATGCTCGACCACATGCTCGTCACCCGGAACCTGCTCGCCCACTACCGCGGATCCGAGATCCACAACGAGATCCTGCACGACGAATCAGCCGCCTTCGCCGAGGACAGCAAGTACCCCGAGTCCGATCACGCCCCCGTCGTGGCCACCTTCGACTTCAGCTGAGCAGCCCGATCATGACCAGTGACGTTCCGGTCGAGGAGATCCGATTCGCCGTCGTGCTCAACGGCGGGGTCAGCCTCGCGGTGTGGATGGGCGGAGCCGTCCTGGAGATAGACCGGCTCAGCCGGGGCGAGGGTCCCTACGGCGCGCTGCTCGACCTTGTCGGAGGCACGGCCCGTGCCGATGTGATAACCGGGACGTCGGCGGGCGGCATCAACGGTGCGGCGCTCGCGCTGGCCCAGGTCAACGCCGGAGCGGACCTGCGCCAGTTGCGCGACCTGTGGGCGCAGCAGGGCGACATCGACGCGTTGATGCGCCGGCCGTTTCAGGGCGCGCCGGTGTCTCTGCTGCGCGGCGACGAGTACTTCCTGCCGCAGTTGCAGACGGCGTTCCAGCGGTTGGCGTCGCCATATCGCAAGCGCCCGCCCGAGGAACGGCCCGTCGATCTGACCATCACGACGACGCTGCTGCACGGGGCCCGCGTCATGCACGTCGACGCCCTCGGGCAGAACCTTCCGCAGAGCCTGCACGACGGACGGTTCCGGTTCCGGCATGACAGCCCGCAGTCCGTGCCGCCCGGGCACGCGGCGTCCACCGACTTCGACTGTGAACACCTCAACGAGACCGTCGCCCGGTTGGCTCTTGCCGCCCGCAGCACGGCGTCGTTCCCGCTCGCGTTCGAGCCGTCCTACGTGCCGGTGGCCGAGCAACTGCCGCGACCGGATGACACGCGGCCCGACATGCATTCCGTGGCTTCCTGGGCGAACGGCCGGACGACCGACCGCTCCCGGTTCGTGGTCGACGGCGGTCTGCTGGCCAATACGCCGACCCGGGAGGCGTTGGAAGCGGTCGACCGGATGCCCGCCGAGGGACCGGTGCGGCGGGTGATGCTGCTCATTTATCCGCACGCGATGGCGAACGTCGCCGACGATCCGGATCGACCGGAGGACGTGCCCACGGTCCTGGAAACCCCCGCCCTTCTGATCGGTGCGCTGTCCAGCCAGGGCAGCAGGACCCACGTCGAGGAGATCGATCGGCACAACAAGGCGGCGGCATCGCGCCGGGCCGGCCGGTTCGACCTGATGGACTCCCTCACGACCGGCAACCAGACCATCTACCAGACCGCGAACCACCTGTATCCGCTCTACGAGCGGCTGCGCGAACGGCGGGCGGCCCGCGACCTGGCCGGCCGCGTGCCCGCGGCGGAAAACTGGCCGTACGAGCGGATCCGGGTGTGCGCGGAGCGGGCGCAGGAGAGCGAGCGGGGCAACCTGCCGTATCTGCCCGGTGAACCCGCGGTCGACGCCGCAGTGCACATCAGGACCTGGAGTGACGGGTGGGCGTGGGGAATCACGACAGCGGAACACCTCGCGGAGAGCTCGCTGGACCTGCTGTCCCGCCTGGTGTGGGTCGTGTCCGGCGAGGACGGCGTCGTCCTCAGCGCCCAGCGGAAAACGCTGTTCGAGGCCCGGCTGGCGATCCGGCAGCTACGCGAGAAGGTGGACCGGCCGTGGGTCACCGAGCCCAGGCTTGCCGACCGCGCACCGGATCAGGGGTACTGGCACGACCGGCTGGACGTGTACCGCCGCAAGATGCTCCGTCCGATCCCACCGTCCTCGCCCGACGAGGGAGCGATCGGCGAGTGCGTCCGCGAACAGGTCACCATGATCGCCGAGTGTGTCGCGGCGACGCTGCCGCACCTGAGAAACCTCGACGCCCACCGGCTCGAACTCGGTCGCCTGAGGCCGTGGAAGGATCTGCTGACCGAGCCGCCGGTGGCCGAGGAGAACGACGCCGGCATCGGCGACGACACGACGCGGGTACTGGCGCGACTGCTGGCGTTGGAGATCCTCACCACGTGCCTGGCTGAGGAGACCGAGACGGGCATGTCCCAGCCGGTGGAGCTCGTCCAGGTAAGCCTGATGACCCACAACCCCTTCGCCCGGTACGCGGTGACGCCGGCGGACAAGGGCGCCGGGATGGCGCTGTCGCGCTTCGCCGGCTTCCTCAAGCAGTCCTGGCGGATCAACGACTGGATGTGGGGCCGGCTGGACGCGTCCGCGACGCTCTGCCGCATCCTGCTCAATCCTGAACGCCTGCGCCGGATCGCCATCCTGAACGGCACGCTGACGGCCAGGACACCGAGAGAGAACGCGGAGGCCGTCGTCAACACGGTCACCGCAATGTTCCGCGGTACGCCGCTCCCGCAACAGGCCGGGCCGTTGGTTGCGGAGGCGGTCGAGCAACTGCTCGAGGTGTACGCGGACACGTTGCCACCCAACGGGCTGCCGACCTCGCTACCCGCGCTCGCGGACCTTGCCGCCTGGGCCGTGCAGGCGGACATCGCGGCCGAGGAGCTTCCCGCGCTGGCCGACGCCGCCCGGGCCGACCGGGACGACGGCGGCAACCCGCGGGCCCGCGGTGTCCAGTTCCTGAACCTGAACGAGCAACTGCTCACGGATCTGCGCACCGCCACGGATCCGACCGAGCGGGTGAAGCTCGGCCTGGCGGCGCTCAAAGCGTTCGACAAGGCCGGCATCGGCCACGAGGCGCTGCACGAGGAAGCCACCAGTGACCGGCTCATCCGCACCACGGTGGAGGCAGCCAGCGTCGCGGTGACCGTGGTCGACAGCGACCGGTCCGGTCTGCCCGTCCTCAAACCGGTCACCCGCACATTGCGAGGCCTCGCGTTGCTTCCGTACTGGGCGATCCGCGGCGTCACCAGTGGCAGTGGCATCGCGAAGTTCCTGGCGCTGCTGGGATTCAGCGTCGGCGGCCTGCTGGTCGTCCTCGCATTGCTCGGCACGCTCCCGGCCTGGGCCTCGGGCCCCGCCGCGGCGGCCGGAGCCGGCGCGTTGCTCGGCACGTTCGCCTACGGCGCCCTGCGCACCGGAACGTTCCTGCACGGCATCGTGCTCTCCGCGCCGGTCGTCCCGCTGGTGGTGTTCGCCATGACGGCCGTGGGCACGGAAGGAGCCAAAGCCACCCGGGGCGCGTCGGCGCTCGTGCTCGTGTTGATCGCCGTTGCCTCGCTCATCATCCTGGGCAGCCTTCCCGCGTCACCGCCGAGCCCGGTCATCGTCGTCCGGCGCGGCGGAACCTACGTGTGGAGGTACCGCAACCGCTACCTTGCCGGGCTCGCGATCCTCCTCATGTTCGGCGGCCTCGCCTGGATCGTCGTCGGCCTGATCGCGCCCGCCTTCTCCTCCTGGGTGCGGACGTCCACCGCCGTCGAACGGACCGGATGGGCGATCGGCATCACCGCCTTCGTCCTCCTCGTCATGACCATGCTGGCCTGGTGGCTCGGCCGGCACCTCGGGATGTGGGTCCACCTTCCGACGGGGTACCAGTACCGGTACACCGTGCATCCGGCGGGCAGCGCCGCGGGGTGGAGCATCATCTACGCGGTGTTCTTCATCGCCGTCGCCGTCGTCCTCGCCCGCTGGGGCAAGGCCGGGACGTGGCAAGCGACCGAACCGTGGATGGTCTCGGCCTTCATCACCGCGGTCATGCTCGCGGCGGTGCTGCTGCTCGTGGTGCCCTGGTTCGCGCCCTGGCGGGCCTGCGTCCGACTGTCCGAACGGGTGATCCTCGAAGCCACCGCCGAGGTCTACCGCGTCGATCCCGCCAACGGCCCGGCCACCGTGGAGGACATGCTCATCGCGCGACTCCAGTTCACCGGCCTCGCCTACCGATACTTCCTGTGCCTCGGCAAAGGCAAGAAGGACCTCGCCCTGACCCTGGCCGGCAGACGCGTCTGCAAACGAATCAAGCGCAAGCTACAACTGGTCGACGTCGGGCCGCACCCCGACCAGGTCGCGACTGAGCCGGCGGCAAGCCGCGCGCCGTGACCTCGGCTTGCCGTTCAGTACCAGGATGGGCCGAATTCGACGTACGGCCTTTCGAGTGCGGCCGCGTCCTCGTCCGTGAGGTCGACATTGAGTGCGGCAACGGCGTCGGTGAGATGGTGGGGTTTGGTCGCCCCGACGATGGGCGCCGACACAAGGGGATTGCGGAGCACCCAGGCCAGGGCGATCTGGGCCATGCTGACGCCGCGTTTGCCGGCGAGTTCCTCGACGGCGTTGATGACCGGCTCGTCGTGCGGGGAGTCGAAGGCCTGGACGACCTTGTCGGTGCTGGAGCGGGTGCTCTGCTCACCGGCCGGGCGGGCAAGGCGGCCTTTGCCGTTCGGCGAGTACGGGACGAGGCCGACGCCCATGTCGCCGCACATGGCCATGAGTTCGCGTTCGTCGTGGCGACGCAGGAGGTTGTACTGGTTCTGCATGGACACGAAGCGGGTCCAGCCGCCGAGGTCGGCCGCGTGCTGGAGTTTGGCGAACTGCCATGCGTACATCGACGAGGCGCCGATGTAGCGGACCTTGCCGGCCCTGATGACATCGTGCAGGGCCTCCATGGTTTCCTCGACGGGCGTGTCGTCGTCGAAGCGGTGGATCTGGTAGAGGTCGACGTAGTCGGTGCCGAGACGGGTCAGCGAGGCGTCGATCTGTTCCAGGATCGCCTTGCGGGACAGCCCGGATCCGCCCGGCCCGTCGTGCATGACACCACGGACCTTGGTGGCCAGCACGATGTCCTCGCGGCGCGAGTAGCGGGTGATGGCGCGGCCGACGATCTGCTCCGACGTGCCCCGCTGATAGACGTTGGCGGTGTCCCAGAACGTGACCCCGAGTTCGACGGCCTGACGGAAGAAGGGCTGGGCGTCGTCCTCGACGAGAGCCCACGGGTGGGCGTCGGGCGTGGTCGGGTCGCCGTAGCTCATGCAGCCGAGGGCGAGCCGGCTGACCTTCAGGCCCGTGTTACCGAGACGGGTGTGCTGCACCGACTGCTCCCTCGTGATGGTGACGCGTCCGCCACCCATCATGCGCCACCGCGCGCGCAGAGCCTGGATTCCTCGATCGCCATCTGCAGATCCCGGACGCGCCCAACATGGCGCGCAACGCCTCTTCGACCTGCTCGACAAGCAGCAGCAACGACTTCAGCGCTGGTCAGGCCCGACGAGGCGAAGGGCGGCGTCCTCGGGCCCGTCTGGACTCAGCGCGATGCAGACAGATGATCCGAATCGATCAATTTGCTACCGGGAACTCGAGCTTGCAGGTTGTGGACTTGCCAATCACAAGAATCCCCTTGGTGCCACGACTTCCTTCCAGCGGGAGAAATTCGTGATACGGAGTCATGACCGGCAACGGGATGCCGTAGACCGCGCCGGCCACCTCGACCTCCCAGTACTCCGGCTGCCTGATGTACGTCCTCGGAAGAAGCGTCACCTTCATGTTCTGATACGGCTTCATGCCGCTGACGATCAGGAAGTAGGTGTCGTTCACGATGCCCGGTACGATTTGCGCGTCGTCGAAGTCGATGAGTTGTACGCTCGACGGCGCCTGCGTAGTTGCGATGTCGGTGGTCACAGGTGAGCTCCTCTCTACGCGAGACACATGATCCGCCTCGCGCGACTGTCGTTTACATTCGCATACCGCTTGTCGAGCTGTGACGCGATCGGCACTTTCCGCCCAGGCCGCCAGGGCGAGGTGTGGTGTATCCCGCGGAGATTTCGGGATTTCGGAACCAGCGCAGCAGCTCGCATCCCACCGTTGTAGTGCGCCTCGTATTCAGAAGCGCCCGGAGGAGGTTGCCCTGTTCCAGCGTGGTGTCGCCGGCGCTGGCGTCGGCGGCGAGGTCGGTCACGGTGGTGGGGACGTACAGCGCCGCTGTGAACAGGAGGCCGATGAGGCCCAACTGCCAGGGAATTCCCACGGCGGGCGGGCGATCGACCAGCCGGCGGCCGGCAACGCCGCCGATCCCGACGTGGTACGGCGGCCGACTCTGACGGACGGGCGGCCGTGCGGGTCAGTCCGTCCAGGGGGCCTCGTGGTAGGCAACCGACAACGAGAGGACGATCAGATAACCGTGAGAGGCCAACGGTCCGTTCCACAACGCGTCGAGGTCGACGGGTTCTGAGTCGTTGAAGACTATCGGCCACGTGAGGCCGTAGTCGGGCACGTTACTTCTCGGGTCGGTGGGCCCGGACCACGCGACCGCGAGCGTCCAGCCGTGCTGGGCAACGGTGTAGCTCAAGTTCGGCCGCGGCAGCAGCGATCCATCGTCCGCCCTGCCATTGCGCGCGTAGTACCGGACGACATCGTCCAAGGTGTCGGTGATGATCGGCGTCAGCCCGTCGCCATTGTCGATCTCGCGCAGGGCATCGAGGAGGTTGTCGGCGCCGAAGTACCTCGCCTCGTCCCGCCGGCACAGAAGGCGGTAGTCGTCGTGCGAGGAGAAGCCATTGCCGGAGCCGGCGTGACAGATGTCCTCCGCGGACCTTGCCACCGGCGTCAACCCGGACGCGGTCCGGGTGGCGGAATCGAGCGCTGTAGCGATCTCGGCCGCGGTGGACCGGCTCGCCTCCCGGACCGGACCGGAGCGCGCCTGCCGACTGGCCTCCTCACGGCTGGGTCCGTCCGATACGCACGCCGCCAGGGCAAAGGTCAGCACCGCAGCCGTCGGCAGCCGGATCCAGTGACGAATCGCCATATCGGTAAGGATGCCGATCGGCAGTGCGGGTGCACATGAGTAGCTCTACTCATGTGGTCTCGGCCAGCCAGCGCCACTCGTTCCAGGCAGCCAGCCTCTCCCGGTACAGCCTCTCGGCGACCGTGGGCTGGGAGCTGCCGCCCAAGCACGACTGCGGCGGCGGTGACTGGCGCCCTCACCGAGCCCGAATCCGGCCTGTTCGCCATCGCTGAGCTCCCGACCAGCATTCGGGCCCCTTCTGGCGGTGCCACTGGCCATACCAGACGCCGATGCAGCCGGCGGTGGAGCTGGCGGCCTACATGGCGAGATCACGTCGTTGGGCGGTCGCCCCCGGTGTTGGTGACGGTGATGGTGCCGCCGGGGGCGTTGTACTGCACCGCGTTGTCGCGGGCGATGAAGGTGTTGACCCAGGTCTGCTGCGCGGCCGGAAGCTCGGCCCGCAATTGCTCGGTCCATGCCTGTAGTTCGTCACCGAGGTCGGGATACTCGGCCACGAGATCGGCGAGCCGGTCCTGCCATCGCGCGGCCCACCGTTCGCGGACCTCGGCCTGACGATCCGCCGGGGCTGCCTCGATCTCCGCTGCGGTCCGGTCCGCCAACTGCTCCGCGATCTCTTGCCGACGTGGTCCGCCGCGGCCGAACAAGCGCCCCATCGCGGCCCGGGCTCCGGTCCACGTATCGGTGGCCACCGCCCCGACGAACGCCGAACCGCCCGCCGCCACGACCGACATGAGCCACTCCGGAACCATGGCCTGCCCTCCCTCCCCCGCCGTACCGGGTTTCACCGACGGTAGTCGTCGATGTACCGCTTCGAATCACCAGAACAGCTGACTTTCACCACCGACCCTGGCCGCTCGAATTCCGTCCGAGCAGCGGGTAACTCGATCGATCTTCGTCAGATCGACGAACCCCCGGATTGTCCGATCGTGACGATCGAGGTCCGGAACCGCAACGAAGTCCCGCTCCCAGATCGGGATGTGACTGTTCGTAAGGAAGGGATACGGTTGAGTGACACCTGCGGTCGGACAGGAGAACCCATGGTTCCAGCGACGACGCCCCACGTTCGACCGTCCTTTCGTCCGGTCATGGTCGTCAGCGGTCGTCGCCACGAAGGCGTTGCGTTGGAATGACCGAGCCGATCACCGGGCCCGTGCACAGGGCGGTCGCCGAGGGGCAGAGCGTCTACCAGTCTTCGGGACAGGCGGTGCAGTACAACGCCCCTGGCGGAGCTATCACCGTCAATCAGTACGAGCCGGTGGCGGCGACTGTGCGGCGTCCCTGGCTGGCGCCTCCGCTCGCGGCCGGCATCGTCGCACGGCCCGAGGTGACCGGTCGGCTGATGGAGTTGGTGTGCTCCGAGCCGGGCGACCTGGTCACCATCACGGGCGTGCACGGGACCGGAGGGTTCGGCAAGACGACCCTGGCCGCCTGGGTGTGTCACCAGCCCGAGGTCAAGGTGCGGTTCCCGGGCGGGTTGCTGTACGTGACGTTGGGTGAGCGGGTCGCCGGTGGCCAGCTCGCCGCGAAGGTCAACGATCTCGTCGAGCAGCTCAGCGGTGTTCGTCCGGCGCTCACCGATCCGCTGCAGGCAGGCATGCGGCTGGGTGAGGTGTTGGACGGCCACCCGGATCCGGTGCTGCTCGTCATCGACGACGCCTGGACCGATCAGCAGGTGGAGCCGTTTGTCTGCGGCGGCAGCCGGTGTCAGCGGCTGCTGACCACGCGTCAGCGGCGGCTGGTCGACCCGCGCCGGGCGGTCCAGCTGGATCAGATGACGTCGCAGCAGGCAGCCGCTCTGCTGATGCGTGATGTTGCCCGCGGCGACCGCCGCCTGATCGACCGGGTGCTGACCGCGACGGGCCGGTGGCCGGTCCTGGTGGCGTTGGCGAACCGGGCGCTGCTGCGCACCGTGGACTACGGGGCAACGGTCGCGCAGGCGTTGCAGGGTATCGCCGACCGGCTGGACGAGGATGGTCCGAGCACCTTCGACCTGGACAACGCTCACCACCGCGGCCGGGCGGTGGCCACCACCGTCCGGGCCGGCCTCGAACTGCTACCGCCGGGGACGGTCGACCGGTTCTTCGAGATGGCAATCTTCGCCGAAGACGCCGACGTGCCCCTGGCCACCTTGCACCTGTTGTGGCAGGCGACCGCCGGACTCACTCCACGGCGGGTCCGTTCGGTGTGCGAGGCGCTGGCCGATCTCGCACTGGTGACGGAGTACCGGCACGACACGGCCACCGTGCGCCTGCACGACGTGATCCGGTCCTATCTGATCCACGAAGCCGGCCCGCGACACGCTGCCCATCTGCACAGGACGCTCCTCGACGCGGCCGCCCGGACCCTGCCGACCCAGGCCGTCCCGCCGGCCTGGTGGGAACTGCCACAAGCACCTGACTACCTCACCCGTCACCTGGCCGAGCACCTCGCCGCCGCTGATCGACATGACGAGTTGGCCGCCACAGTCACCGATCCGCGGTGGATCACGGCGCGGCTCACGCGCTACGGCCCCGCCGAAGCCGAGGCCGATCTCGCCCGGGCAGCGACACAGACCGCACGCGTTCTCGGCCGCAAGATCCGCCAGAACGCGCACCTGCTGACGCCGATCGCACCCAGTCACGCACTCGCCGCGGTGCTGGCCAGCCGCCTCGACCACGTCGACGCCTTCCCGACCGCGCTGCTCCGCGACCAGCCAGCCGGGCCGGCGGGCCGGCGCGTGGTCAACCGGTGGCCGCTGCCCGATCTGCCCCACCCGGCGTTGACGCGGACCTTCACCGGCCACGCCGACCGGGTCACGGCTGTCGCGGTCGCCCCGGACGGGTCGTGGATCGCGACCGGTGGCGACACCACCGTGCGCATCTGGGATCCGGACACCGGGGACTGCCTGCACACCCTGACCGGACACGCCAGCAACATCACCGCGCTCAAAGCCGCGGCTGACGGGCGGTGGTTGGCCAGCAGCAGCGCCGATCACACCGTGCGGGTGTGGGATCCGACCACCGGTGCATGCCGGCACATCCTGACCGGACACGCCGGCCCGGTCACCGCGGTGACCGCTCCCACCACCGGTGAATGGATCGCCAGTGCCAGCCACGACTGGACCGTCCGGGTGTGGGATCCCGTCTCCGGCGCCTGCCGGATGGTCCTCGCCGGCCACGCCGGGCGGCTGACCGCCCTCGTCACCGACTCCACCGGTGGCTGGATCGCCAGCGGAGGACAGGACCACACCATCCGGGTCTGGGACACCACCACCGGCGAATGCCGAATCGTCCACAACGGGCACACGAACTGGATCGCCACCCTCGCCGTCGCCCCTGACACCAGGTGGATTGCATCCGCCGGCGGCGACAGCACGGTCCGCATCTGGGACCCGCTCACCGGTGCGTCCATCCACACCCTTGCCGGCCACATCGGCATCGTCTGCGCCTGCGTCACCGACCCGACCGGGTCGTGGCTGGCCACCGCCAGCCACGACAGCACCGTTCGCATCTGGGACACCGACACCGGCGCCTGCCGGCACGTGCTCACCGGCCACACCGGCTGGGTCGTGGCCGCCACCGCAATTCCCGGCCCCACACCACGACTGGCCACCGCGGGCCACGACCGGACCGTCCGAATCTGGAACCTGATCGACGGCCGATGCGAGGCCACCTACACCGGCCACACCGACCGGATCGCCGGACTGGCCGCCGCTCCGCACGGACGCTGGCTGGTCACCACCGCGGACGACCGCTCCGCCCGTACGTGGGACCCGTCCACACCCGCCCCCACCGTCGATGCGGCCCACCACAAGAGCCGGATCACGGCGCTGGCCTGCCACCCGGCCGGCGACTGGCTAGCCAGCGCCAGTGACGACCACACCGTCCGCATCTGGGACACCGCCACCGGCGCCAGCCGACTCATCCTCCGCGGCCACACCAACCCGGTCCGCGCGCTGGCCGTCGCACCGGACGGC
>NZ_BOPG01000137.1 GCF_016863635.1 Virgisporangium aurantiacum
CAGGTCTGGCCGACCTCATCGACGAATACGACCCCTGAACCCCGGCACCGCTGAACCACCGGCCCCAGAGAAAGCCGCATCACCCGAAATCCTCGTCTGTCCACATTGGAGTTTCACCATGTCCCTCAATCACCCGGGCTCTGCGCTGTCTCCGGGTTCTTCTCCAACGCCGTCGGTGGACCCGAACATGGCCCCCACCCAGCCGCAATCCTGGCTTGTCCACGTCGGCGGGCGGGTCGTCGACTGGCTGACCGAGCGACCCGAGATGGTCGCCGTCCTCGGGTTCGTGGCGGCGGCCGTCATCGTCGCGGTCCACGCCGCCCGTGCGGCGGTGTGGCAGTGGCGGCACCGCCGGCTGTCCACTCACGCCCACCAGATCCTGATCACCCCACCGGCCGAGGTCGACCCGGCCGGCGCCACCGCCTGGTGGGCCAACCTTCACGACCTGCTCAGCCCGTCGCGGCGGCACCGACTGCTGCATGGCACCCCACACATCGCGATGGAGTACCGGTGGGCCGGCCGGCAACTGACCATCGTCGCCTGGGTGCCCGGCACCGTGCCGGCCGGCCCGGTCGCCGCCGCGGTCCGGGCCGCCTGGCCCGGCGCGGCCTGCACCGTGCAGAAGGCCACCGCACCCATCCCCACCGACACGCGGACGACATCGAAACCGGCCGGATCGCAGGTCGGGTCGCCGGCCGGGTCGCAAGCCGTGGGCGGGGCGCTCGCCCCGGCGATGCCCGGCTGGTATCCGCTCAACGTCGACCAGGCCACCGATCCGATGCGGCCGATCGTGGCCGGGGCCGGGCTGCACTCCACCGAGCACGCCTGTGTTCAGGTGCTGGCCCGCCCGGCCACACCCCGCCAGGTCGCCCGGCTCCGCGCGGGCGCGGCGGCGCTGCGCACCGGAAAACCGCCCACCAGCGGCCTCCTCGATCCCACACCGCTGGTGCGCGGCGCACTGAACCTGACCACCGAGATCGTCACCGAACTCGTCACGCCCGGCCCACCCCGCCGGACCGGCACCGCCGCCGGCGCAGAGTCCCGCCGGGGACAGCCGGATCCGTTGCGGGACCGCGACGTCGGGCCCGCGATCGACAAGACGATCGGGCCGCAATGGGAGACCGCCATCCGCTACGCGGTGGCCAACACCGCCACGCGTGGCGGGGGAGACTCCACCGGCAGCTCCGTTGACGGGTCCGACTCTGTCGCCCGCCGGCTGACCACCCTCGCCCATGGGATCGCGTCAGCGTTCGGCGGCTACGCCGGCCGTAACCGGCTGCGGCACCTGCCGGTGGCGCACCCGGTCGACGTGTTGACGCGTCGGCCGCTGCGGCGCGGCTTCCTGCTCTCCGCCCAGGAGCTGGCCGTCATCGCCGGCCTTCCCACCGACCTGGCTGTGCCGGGCCTCGGCCGGGCCCGCGCCAAATCGGTTCCGGCACCGATCGACGTACCCGCCGGAGGCCGCAACACCAAGATCCTCGGCACCGCCGAAGTCGGCGGCCACAGCGTTGCCCTGCCCATCGCCGACGCCCGCCAGCACATCCACCTGATCGGCTCCACCGGGTCGGGCAAGAGCACCGAAATGTGCCACCTGGTCCTCGACGACATCAAGGCCCGCCGCGGCGTCGTCGTCATCGACCCCAAAGGCGACCTCGTCCTCGACATCCTGGACCGCATCCCCGCCTCGGTCGCCGACCGGGTCGTGCTCATCGACCCGGACCAGCCCGGCGGCGCCACCTTCAACCCGCTCCAAGGGCTCGACGACGACCTGATCGTCGACAACGTCGTATCCATCTTCTCCAAGATCTTCCAGCGGCACTGGGGACCCCGCATCGACGACGTGCTGCGGGTGGCGTGCCTGACGTTGATGCGCAAGGCCAACGCCACCCTCACACTCGTTCCGCCGCTGCTGCAGGGGCACCGGTTCCGGGCCGCGTTCACCGCCGACCTCAACGACCCCGAAGGGCTGCTCGGGTTCTGGGAATGGTACGAGTCGATCCCGCCGCCGCTACGCGCCCAGATCATCGCCCCGGTCCTGTCGCGGCTACGGGCGTTCCTGTTGCGCGACTTCGTCAAAGCCACCCTCGGGGTGCCGAGATCGTCGTTCGACATGGGCCACGTCCTCGACCACGGCGGGATCCTCCTCGCCCGGCTGCCGAAAGGGCAGATCGGTGAAGAGACCGCCAAACTCATGGGCTCATTCGTGTTCGCCTCCGTGTGGCAGGCCGCCACCGCCCGGGCCCGCATCCCCGAACCCGACCGACGTGACGCTTCGATCTATGTGGATGAGGCGCACAACGTGCTCAACCTGGCCGGATCGGTCGGCGACATGCTCGCCGAAGCCCGCGGCTACCACCTGTCACTGACCTTGGCGCACCAGAACCTCACCCAGCTTCCCCGCGAGACACAGTTGGCGCTGTCTGCGAACGCCCGCACCAAGATCTTCTTCTCGTGTTCGCCGGAGGATGCCCACCAGCTGGCCCGGCACACCCTGCCCGAACTCGACGAGCACGACCTGAGCCACCTCGACGCCTACACCGCGGCGGCCCGACTCGTCGTCGCCTCCCGGGAAACCGCGGCGTTCACCCTGCGCACCCGCCCACCCACGCCGATCGTCGGGGAAGCCCTGGCCATCCGCCAACAGGTCGCCCACACCGAACGGAGCGAGCCAACCGGTATCGAGCAACTCGCCCGCCGCAGCCGTACCCGCGTCGACTCCGGCCACGGCACCGACCCGGACCGTACCGACCAGAACCGTACCGACAAGAACCGCCGGACCAATCAGGATCGTCGCAACAAGCCAGACCGCCGCGATCAGATCCGGCGCGACGACCTGGACCGCGGCGAAAACGGCCGCGGCTAACAGAAGCGCCCAGGCCGGCTGACCGTCCAGCTCCAAGCTGCGGCGCGAGCCAGCCTGGTCCGCCACCTATCTGCCGCCGCCGATCCCAGTCGCTTCCTCGCATCTCAACCGCGATGTCGGCATCGATGCCGACCGGCGCGCGGCCGACACCTGCGACCTCACCCAGCTCTGATCCGCACCACCGATGTGAACACCACGCCCGAAACCCCAGTCCCAACCCGGTCAACGGCCTGAGCGTCGGGACAGACGCACCGGCAGGTGAACCCTCAAGCATGCCCCCGGACAGTCCAGACCGTGATCAACCGTGCCCGATGCACCCAACCACCCTGGTAGGAGCACATGACCAACCGTGGAAGCCCAACCCGGAATATCCCTGCGGGGGATATCTCCCGACCGGGGGTACTGCGTACCTCTTGCACCCGGCCGGTCGACATCCCCCGCAAGTCTGCAACCCCTCGCCCCCACGACTCTCTGCGCGAGATCTCCTGGCGGCTCGAACCCCGCGACTACGTTCTCGCCCATCTCCTGCACGACCACCGCTACCTGACCACCGCACAGATCACCACCATCCTGTTCACCGCCGAACGCACCTGCCGCAACCGGCTCAACACCCTTCGCCAAATGGGATTCATCGACTGGTTCATGCCGGTGCGGCCCGGTGCCGGTCGGCTACCGGTGCATTGGGTGCCCGGGCTGCTGTCGGCCCGCTATGTCGCGCTGCACCACGGCGAGCGACCGCCGACGCCGAAAGCGGTCCGCGAGGCACAGGATGCGCTCGTCTCGGGCGGGCATCTGTACCACACCGACGGCGTCAACCAGTTCTTCGTCGACCTGCTCGCCCACGCCCGCGTGCATCCCGACACCCGGCTGGTCCGCTGGTGGCCGACCCGGCGGATCGCCGCCGCGGTCGACCACAACGTGCGCCCTGACGGGCACGGCGTCTGGCGCGAAGACGACCGCGAGCACGAGCGGCAGGTGGCGTTCTTCCTGGAGTACGACACCGGCAGCTGCGCCCACTCGGTCCTGACCGGCAAGCTCGCGGCCTACCGCAAACTTGCCGCCGGCGGCGGCCCGCGCTGGCCGGTGCTGTTCTGGATGCCTAGCACCGTCCGGGAGACCAACTTCCATCGCCGCCTCAACGGCGCCGCGCGTGGGCTGATCGTTGCCACCGCCGCCCGCGACGCCGCCGCCGAGCTAGGCCCGACCGGTGCGATATGGAGGGTGACCGGCAACGGCCGGCGGCGGCTGCGCCTGGCCGAACTACCCGGCCAGATCGGCCACGCCGGCGCCTACCACCCCGGGCCGCCCACGCCCGAGCAGGACCCGCTGTACCTGCTGCGCGACGACATCGACCCCAACACCCCCTGATCCGCGCCAGACCGCCGGGCCACCCCGGGCGGGACGGCCGTATGACGGCCGGGAGCACGTGACCCACCCCATCCAATTCCTGGCTCAGGAGCATCCATGATTACTGATCACCCGTACCTCGCACCATCGGACATCGAACCGGTCCGGCCTGAGCCGTACTGGCGCACTCAGCTGCACCTGCCCAGCCGCTACGCCGACAACCGCGGCATGTTCGCCGACCTGTGGCGCCGTCTGTTGACCAGGATCTTCCAGGCCCGGTGGCGGCTGACCATCGAGATCAGCATCGACGCCGACCTCGACGAACCCGACCGCGACAGCGCCGTGGCTGCTGTGGAATCGGCGATGTATGCGCCGGGCGCGGCCTGGACACTGCTACGCGCCGACCCGGGCGCCACACCACCCTGGCAGCCGATCGCCTGGGCCCGACGACCGGTGGCCTACCTCGACAACGGCGCCGCGCCCAGCGTCGACGATGACGGCACCACAGTCTGGAGCTGCATCGGCACCGTCGTCGTCGCGTTCACCGTGGACGTGGACGAGGCGAGTTGGCCGTCCGACCGTTACCTGATCGGGCTGGCTACCAGTCCATCGCCGACCCTGCGTACGTTCACCGCCAGCGGCGCCTGGGTCATCCGACGCCGACCGATACACCGACATCGCCGGGACCCCTGGCACCTGGATCCGGTCCGGCCCACCAGCCCAGGTGAACCTGCGGCCGGTCCACCCGCCTGACCCACCCCGATTCAACCCGCCGCCGGTGGGGCTCCGAAGCCCCGCCGGCGGCTTTTCGCGTCACCGGACCTGTTTCGTCCGGGCACATCCGGCAGGGCGAGCCGACACGGCAAGCGGGCCGGGCAAGCGGGCCGGGCAAGTCGGGGGCAAGGCAACCCAACTGACCCAACCAACCCAACCAGCGCGGCGCCAGCCAGCGACCCACCGGCGCGTCAGGCGCCCAACCACGCAGGTCAGCGGCATTCCACGAGCCTTGTGCATGGCTGCGGCCCAGTTGGGTTGACCGGCTACGGTCAAGGCTTCTCTCAAGAAACCCATCCAGCACCACCCCTCGGGCGCACTCCGCCACGGCCGGGACACCGCATCCGCCCACCCGCCACCCGATGGCCGGTCGGCCGCGACAGCTCCCCACCGGGGCGCAGCCGCCCACCCGCACCACCGCAAAGCCGGCGCCGATGGCGTCAACCCCGGGCGCAGCCGCCCACCCGCACCACAACACGCTCGCCGATCGCCGGCGGGCAGTTGCGCATGCGGCCGATCTGGCCGCATCCCGCGACCCTGTTGGGTCGCTCGCCGGCCAACCAGCCGAACACCAGCAGGCGCGTCACGCGCCGGTATCTCGGCATGGATTCACCGGCATCGCCCGATCGGCGCAGCCGATCGCGGCACGGACCCGTTCCTCCGGCCAGCCCCTCTGCGCACCTGCGCGGCGCGCGACCGGTACCTGGGTCGACGATTCCGTACGCGCAGCTCGTGCCGACCCAACCCGCTGAAAGAGGTTCGACATGTTCGGTACGCGAAACCGCACACCTACGTCCCTTGCGCACTCCCACATCCGGCGCAACCGGCAGGTCCGCACTGTCGTGGTCCGCCTCCCACCGGACACCGACTCGCCGCGATCGCAACCCCGTCTGAGGACGGAGACCAGCCCCCTACCTGAACACGAACCGGCCGTGTCCCCGGCATCTCCGGGACCGGCCGGTTCGGCCTGCCGCTGGCCTGCCAGGTAGCCCGGCGCCGCCACCGGCAGCGCCCGGGGTCACGTCGGCCCCGGCCAGCCCAACCCAACCCAGCCCTTCGAGGGAGACATCGTCATGCCCATCAACCTGCCCAACGGCATCATCCTGCGCACCGTCACCTTCTGGTACCCGGCCGACTTTCTTGGCATCACCGACTGGCGTACCACCCTGGCGTGCCTGTTCGACGATGCCCTGCGGCCCGAGCGGCGGCTGCTGGCCATTCCCACCTCGCCGGGCACCCGCGCCCTGCTCGCCGCGCCCAGCACCGCCAACCCGATCCGCTGCGCCGGCGGGCCGCTGCGCCTGCTCGACATCGCCGCGACCGGCGCCCTCGCCGCCCGCGAAGCTGTCACCCGCCACGACGCGTGGTCGGCCACCGCCCGCGTCGGGGCACGGAGACCCGGCCGCCTCGAATCCGCACTACTGCAGGCCGGGCGGCACAGCTACGTCACCTACCACAGCCTGCGTCGGGTGGTCGGCGACGTACTGGTCGTCATGCGGACCGGCGCCGCGCTGTACCCGGCCGCCGCCGACCCGCAGGCGCTGCTCGACCACGTCCAGCAGGCCACCATGCAGCTGGCCGACGCGGCCCCCGACGACGTACTCGTCACCGTCGGCGTCTGACCTCGCGCCCCAACCGCCAACGGGGCGGCGTTCGAATAGCACCCGGGCAAACCACCTCCGGTGAGCTGGCCGTGGCTCGGCGACATCGTGCAGCCGCGGGTACCGAACATACGACGCGGACAGCATCTGATGGTTCCGTCGCCGTTGCGTGTTGACCACCTGTCACCAGTCCGCCTGTTCACCGCAGCGACGGTGACCTAGCACCACTCGGCACGACCTGGCACCACCTGGCACCCCCACGTCCGCCACCGCTATGCCGGTGCCGGATGTAGTTGCACCTGATTTTCGGCCGTTGCCCGGCCTTCGCACCACCGCGCACCTTGCGCACAGCCTGGGCACGGCCGACACGGCCGCGTCCGGGCTTCCCGTCTTCTGTCGTAGGAGCCCAGCGATGATCTACCGACCTCACCGCACCGCACCGGCCATCCCCGACGATCCGGCAACCACCCGTACCCTCGTCCCCGCCGCCGCGCCGCCGCTGTGCGGGCGGCAGCCGCGCATCGCCGTCGTCGGCGCGTCGCTGACCGGGCCGGTGCTGGCTTTGCTGCTGGTGCAGGCAGGCTTCGACCAGGTCGCCGTGTACGAGGCCAGCCCGGACCTGTCTACCGCGACTGGGGGGATCCTGTCCCTGGAGCATCCGGCGCTGGACGTGCTGGACCGTCTCGGCATCCCGCAGCACGAATACGTGAAGTTCGACTTCGAAACCATCACCCAGTTCCGCGGCTACGGCCCAGCCGAGGACCGGTTGGTGCGGCGGCGGTACCCGGGCCGGTTCACCACCTGGACTCTGCTGCACCAAGCCCTGGCCAGTCGGCTACCCGCCGGTCTGGTTCACCACGGGCGCCGGGTCACCGGCATCGATGTCGCCAACCGCGGACCGCTCCTCGCCTTCGCCGACGGCCGGCGGGAATCTGCCGACCTGATCGCCTTCTGCGATGGCCGCACCTCGATCGGCCGGCGGCTGCTGGACCCCGACCGGCGGCTGCACTACGCCGGGTACGTCGCGCACCGCGGCACCACCATCACCCGGCCCGGCGACCTGGCCGACTTCCAACGCTGGGAGCCGTGCCCGGGCCTGCAGTTCAACATCGCGCCGGTCCCCGCCGGGAGCGACTGGATCTTCGCCCTCAACGCCACCCCCGAGCAGTACACCGCCTGGTTCGGCGCCCCACCGCGACAGCGGACCTTCGTCCTGCCGCAGCACGTCAGCCCGGCCGCGCGAGCACACGTCGATGCGCACGCCACCGCGCACCTGCCGGCCCACCTGGCCGACCTGGTGCACACCACCGCCACCCGGATGGCGGTACCGGTGATGGACATCGACCCGCCCACCCGGATGGCCTGGCCGGTCGGCGACGGACACGCGGTGCTGCTCGGCGACGCGCTCGCCCCGGTCCGGGCGCACACCGCCCGCGGCTTCAACAACGGCATCGAACAGGCCGACGGGCTCGTCTCCGCCCTACGCCAACACACCCGCCACGGAGCCGACCTGACCGGCGCCCTGCTCGGCTGGCGACGCCGACACCTGATCACCGCCCTCGCAGCGGTCCGACAGGGACCGATCATCGGAGCCCGGCTCGGGCTCGGCACCACCTCTGCCCTGGACACCAGCTCTGCCCCAGGCACCGCCCGCGGCCTGGCGACCACCCCGGCCGGCTGAGCCGCCCACCCCAGCGGTCGCGCGCAACCTGCGGAGCCGCGAGCGGCCCTCCCACTCCGAGGGACTGGCGAATCCGATCTACCACCGAGGCCACGTCGTGGCGACGAACGGCACGAGAGAAAGGAACAGTGATGAACGAAGATCACCCTGTCGAGCACGACCCCGTCACGTCGCAGAGCTTGGGCCGGGGGCCGGTCGGTCTGCTCTACGTCGGCGACGTTCAGGCGTTGCGGCGGGCCGATTCGGTCAGGTTCGACACCCGCGAAACGCAGTCGGGGCTCGATGCGTGGATCGAGGCCGACCTGTTCCCGCCGTCGGTTGCTGAACCGAGGATCTACACCGCCACGGAACAGCGGCTGTTCCCCGAAGCCGACGCGTCCGATCGGCGGCGCCGCATCGCCGTGGCCGCCGACATCGCCGGCTTCGACGCCCAGCAGCGGTGGCATGACCGCCACTTGCCCGGAGCGACGGCGTATGCCCTGATCAGCCCGGCGCGGCTGGACGAGGTGTGGCGCTCGATCGCGGCGTTTCTGCGCGTCGGTGACGTGCTGCGGCTGCATTGGCGGGCCGACAACACCATCGACTGGCTCGCCGACCCCACGCTGCACCGCGACGAGCTGAGCATCGCCGTGCACCGCGGACGCCGCCGCTGGATGTTTCTGCTCGACGTCCAGATCCGCCCCGAACCCGTCCGGATGATCACCCGGATCTGACGCTCGGCGCGGAACGTCTGCCACTGGCCACACCACCGGGTGTGGCCGTTTCTGTCTGGAGGTACCGGTCATCACCGATCCAACGGAACCGGCGACGACAGCCGCTTCGACACCAGCTGCACACCGCGCCGCCCAGGCCGCGTGCCGGCATCTTGATCGCCTGCGCCGTCGCCGGCACCACAGACCGGGCCACCGAGACGTAGTCCAGCGGCACAACCACCTGCACCGCATCTACAAGGGGATGCCGCGGCCCGGCCGGTTCGACGCGGTCATCGAAATCGCGGCGCTCGACGCGCCAGGCATCGAGGCCCTGATCAAAGCCGTCGTCGACCACCGCAAGCTCGACCCCGGTATCGACTACACGCAGATCGCCGACGCCATGGCGGGATTCTTCCCGGCATTCGTGCGGGAGGCCGTCGACCAGGCCCGCACCGTCGCCATCACCCGCCACGGCCGCGGCTACCTGTTGTCGACCGACGATTTCGTCGCGGCAGCCGAAACCCTCACCGCCCAGCTCCGTGCCATGCAGGCCGCCACCGAGGGCGAGCCGGCACCGACGCTGGACGCAACGTTCCGCAGCATCGTGCGGACCAGCCTCGACGGCTACGGCTGGGTCCACCGCGAGGACGACCCGATTCCGGACGCGTACCTCATGGACCCCGACCGGGCGGAGCTCAACGCCGAACTCCGCACCTGACCATCCACTGTGGACGGCCTCGCGGGCGGGTCTGACCACACCATGCGGTAACCGCACCGTCGCTCGTCCCTGAGCGACAGCGGCGTCCCCCTGCGGGCGCCGTACGGCCGTATCCGGCAAACCCACCTTGTGGACCCGGGAACGGCCGTCGGCCGTTCCCGGGTCCCTTCATCTTCGCTGAAGGAGACCCACGATGAGCAACAAACTCCACCATTCCACGCCACGGTGTGGCTTCCGACGGCTGCGCATCGCCGTCATCGGCGGCTCCCTGACCGGCCCGACGATCGCCCTCCTGCTCCTGCACACGGCTTGCGACGACCGGATGCCGACCGCCGGGGGGAGGCGGCAGTGACCGCCAAGATCCGCATCGGTGCAGACGAAGCACCGCCGAGCCGCTCCGCACCCGGAGCCGACCGGCGGAAGGCGGTGAGGTGGACCTGGGGTGGTGCGGCGCTTGTCGTGCTCCTGACGGTGACCGTCCTCGGCGCCGCGATGGGAACACTCTGCGGACCGGTCTGGGCGCCGGTCGCTGCAGCCGCAGCCGCGTTCGTGTCCGGGTACACGATCTCGACCGTGCACTGGCATGCGTGGGCCCACGCCCGGGTCGACGCTGCCGTCCACGACCCATTGACGGGACTGCCGACGAGGACGGTCCTCGAGGACAAGCTCGACGCCGTGACCCGCGCGGGCGCCGCGGTCACGGTGGCGTTGGCCGACGTAGACGGCCTGCACGCGATCAACGCCAACTTCGGACACGCCGCCGGCGACCAGTACCTGACCGCCGTCGCCTACCGGCTCGCCCGGGCCGTCCCCGCCGGTGGCCTGTTGGTCCGCCAGAGCGGCGACGAGTTCACCATGCTCGTCCCCGGCGTCGACGCCGACGGGCTGGCCACCGCGATCGGCGCGGCCATGGCCGGTCCGGCCGTCATCGCCGGCTACCGGATACAGCCCCGGGTCAGCGTCGGCATCGCCACCAGCGACGGCGGCGTCCGGCACGGCGGCGTCCTGAAGGGTGACGTCATGCACGGCGGCGTCATGCACGGGGACGCCCGTCACGCGCGGGCACGGGCCGACGTCGCCATGTTCGCTGCGAAAGTGGCAGGCGGGAACCACGTCCGCATCTGGGATCGGGCCCGCCACGGTGAACCAGCCGCAGACGGCACTCGACCGGTGCGGCGTCGCCGCGACATCGACCTGTCGCCCGGGCCCGGCGTCGCCTGGCAGCCAGCCTCCGCCGCCACCGACCTGATCCCGCTGCTGCTGCCACCGGCCGATGCCCGCCTGGTCTACCAAGCACTGACGGGGGCGCGAGATGCCGGGACCGACACGGCGGCAAGTGATCGGCGTTCGGGCTTCGCCCGACTCGCGGCCCGACTCGGCTCGCTGCTCGACCCGGATCCGAGCGAGCATAACGAGCAAATGGGCGACGGTCACCGCCGTCGGGAGCCCTGACGCGACGTCGCGACAAATAACGTCGCAACAGTACCGACGTGCCGAAGCGAACCTCGAACGCTCGACCCGCCGACACCAAAGGCCCGGCTCGAACTCGTCACGTGCCGCGTCGCCCCACCGCCCGCAGCGGCATCTCCACTGCGTGCCAGCTCTGGGCGGCACACCACGCAGCGCCCAACGCGACGGGCGCCGCTGCAGCCGAGTAACCGCCGCAGCAGTATCTGACCCTGCATTGCCGTGCCCGCTCCGCTGTGCCGGGCGGGCCATCGGTATGCCCGATCCTCCTAGGAGAAGCAGATGTCCGACCCCGCTGAGGTCACCATCACCGGACCGATCGACCTGATCGCGATCGTCCCACACCTGCTCGGCTACGAGCCCGGCAGCGGCGATGTCGTCGTCATCGGCATGCGCGACGACACCCTCATCATGACCGCCTGCACCAATTTCCGGGGCATCCGCACCCGGCAGGAACACGACGCTGTCGTCGGCGTCGTGGGCAAACCGGTCAGCCACACCAACATCGACACCGCCGCCATCGTCGGCTACGGCGGACCGGAGCACGTCGGCGCCGGGATCGACAGTCTCCGCGACTTCCTCTCCACCCGCGGAATTCGGATTGTCGACGCGATGCGCGTCTTCGAAAAGCGGCTGTACCCCCACCTGCCGGCGGGCGGCGGAACGACCCCGACTGGCGCCGCGGCCGGCATCCCGTTCGACACCGCCACGACGACCGTCACCGCCGCCATGGTCCTCAACGGGTCGGTCACCGAGCCGAACCGGGCGGCCCTCGCCGACCAGTTCCTTCCCGTGACCGGCGCCGAACGCGCCGACATGCACGCGGCCACCCTCCGCGCCCGGCACCGACTCCAGCACCTGACCGCCGGAATCGCTGACCCGGCCGCAACCATCGCAGAAGCCGGTCGTGCCGCCGCCGCCATGATCTACGAGCATCACCGCAGCGGAGACCGGCCCACCGACGACGAGGCGGCCTGGCTCATCGTCCTGCTCACCGACACCGCCGTCCGTGACCACGTCTGGCGGCAGACCCACGGCCACCACGGTCACCTCACGCTGTGGACCGACCTGACCCGCCGCGCCGAACCCGACCTCGTCGCGGCGCCCGCCACCCTCCTCGCATTCACCGCCTGGCAAATGGGCAACGGCCCCGTCGCCGCCATAGCGCTGCAACGCGCCCTCAACACCGACCCCGCGTACCGGATGGCCCGCCTCCTCCAACTCGTCCTCTTCACCGGCATGCCGCCCACCGCCGTCGGCGGGCGCTTCCTAACCGAGGATCCGCTGGCCGCGAAGAGGCCGGTCGCAGGTTGAACCATCAGCAGTTGATGTGACGGCCTGCCGGTTACAGGGTGCCGTCACATCGAACCTTCCCTGATCACAGCGTGTCGTCGTGTCCTTGCCGAGATCGCAAACGCGCGCCGATGAGTAGCCGGCCCGCTGTGGAAGTGCTGACGATCCAGCGCTACGTCCGTGCCGTGACTGCGGCTACATGCTGTTGGACGCCGACTCTGACCAGGTCGGCGACCTTCCGCCTGGAACTGGAAGCCCACCAGTCCCAGACCACTTCAACCCGTGTGACTTTCCGGGACCGCGCCGGCCGCGTGCCGTCATCCCCGGCGGACTCCGGGGGTGAGATAGGTGGCCCAGCGCGGCCCTCCCGGCGAACCCCATTTGACTGACAGGGAGGAACCAACCATGCCTGACACGTCAGCACCGATAGACGACGCCGTCGAGCCATCCGCACCGGTCGAGGCCCTGCTGACCGCCGTCACGTTGACATCGAGCGCGTCCGACGGGATGCGGACCATGATGCAACGGGAGTCCGAGTTCCCCACCACGTTGGCGGCGAAACTGACCGGCATCGCCCTCGACCCGGCCGGCCGCGCATACGCCGACCAGTTCCTGGACACCTACTGGTCGGATGAGCAACGCCGACAAGAGACCCTCGGCTCCGGCAGCCGCAACCGCGAGGTCGTCATCGGCAGCGGCTTCCACGCCGCGGTGTACGCCGCCACCCGGGTACGCAACGGATACCCGAAACCCCTGGTCCTGGAACGCAGCAACCGGGTCGGTGGCGCCTTCGCGATGACCACCCGGCCGACGTTCTACCTCAACTCCCGCAACCGGACCGGCAGCATCGGCCTGGCCGGCGATCGAGGGGCAGCATTGAATTACCTTCCCGGCGCTCCGATCCAGCCGGCCAACGTGTCCATGGCCGAATTCCAGACGAACACTGACCTGGCGTTCGTGATCCGATTGACGTTGGCGCAGTACGCGGACGTGGTGACCAACGCCACGGTCCGAGCCGTGGCCGGCGACACCACCGGGGTGGACATCGAGATCGCCGACCGGGTCCGGCTGGCCGCGGGACGGGTCATCGACGCGCGGGGAATGGGCGACTCGGCGGGTCAGGAGGTGGCCAACGGCACCACTATTCTCACCTTCGTCCAGTTCATGCAGCGCATGGCCACCATGTGGCCACTGCGTGGGGTGCGGCGGGCCGCGGTGGTCGGCGGTGGTGACTCGGCCAAGTGCGCCGTCGAGTCGTTGCTGGGTATCGGACCACAACCGTTCATGGCCGCTGCGGCACTGGACAGCGTGGACCGTATCGACTGGTATACCTTCGGCCTGCCGTCAAGCTGCAAACAATGGCGCAAGGAGATCCGTGGCCGGTACCAGGCCATCGGTCGCTACCTGCGGCCCGACCGGTTCGGGACTCGGCGCCTGACCGTCTCGGCGCGGCAGGTTCGACCGGTCGCGCTGCCCAGCGCGGGACTCATCGACGGCCGCACCTACGACCTCGTGGTCGTCTGTACCGGCAACCAGGAGACCGCCGTCGACGGCCTCGCCTTCGACGACTTCGTCGAGTACGGCCTCCCGACCGGCGATGCCATCGCCCGCCAGCACACCAACATGCCGGCGTTTCGGATCGGACCCCACGCCCGACTGCCGTTCACCCTGCAGGAGCGCCTCGACCGCGTCGCCGACCTGCCGGAAAACGCCGTGTCCATGTTCCGGACCGCGACCAAGACCGCCGCACTGGCGGCAATACTGCCCGCCGTGACCAGAGACTGAGGCGCCGGCCCAAACCGATACCGCGGTGCGGCGCCGCCGCACGAGTGACCTGCACTCCTGGGCACGCAAGACCATCGTGCCAGCCACTGCAACTATTGACCCGGCCCGGGGACCGCGCCGGCCGTGGGCCGCCATCCCCGGCAGCCCGGGGTATGCGACGTGGCCCGGCAGGTCGACCCGGTGACCTTCCAAGGAGGGACACCACCGTGCACAGCACACCAGCAGCGACGTCCGACCCCCGGCAGCCACACAGCTGTGGCTGCGCCAGCCCAGCGCCAGTCACGCCGGGCTGACCCGCGCCGAGGCCCTCGGGCTGGATGAGTTGACCACCGGCCGAGACACCAGCGCAGACCCCGACCTCCTGCCTGCCCGGCGGGCCGTGCTCGCCGCCTGTTGCGCGACGTTAGGCATGAGCGGGATGGCGTCATTGTCGGTGAGCGTGTGCTCGTGTGCGTAAAGCCCCGCCGGGCTTGCCCGGCGGGGCTTTGACGTTCGCGTTGTCGCGTGCGGGGTCATGCTGTCGCGGTGGTGGTCATTCTGTCGTGACTTCGGTGACGGCGGTGCGGGTGCTGGATTCGTCGACGATGGCTTTGCCTTCGGTGAGGGCGGCGATGAGGGCCTGGCTGGCGAGGTTGTTGACCATGCGGGGGTAGCCGCGGCTGGTTCGGTGGATCAGGGTGATGGCGTCGTCGGAGAACAGGGTGTCGGTGCGGCCGGCGAGTTTGAGGTGGTGTTTGACGTAGCTGGCGGTCTCCTCAAGGGCCATGCCGGTCAGCTGGTAACGGACGGCGATGCGCTGGTCGAGGGCGGCGAGTTCGCCGAACTTGATCCGCCGGCGCAGGGTGGGTTGCCCGACGAGGAGGCAGGCGAACGGGGACCGGGAGTCCATTTCGTGGTTGGTGAGCATGCGGACGGCTTCGAGTTGGGCGTGGGAGAGCAGGTGGGCTTCGTCGATGACCAGGACCGGGGTGCGGCCGCGTTCGGCATGTTCACCGGCGAGGGCGTCCGCGGCCTGCGGGATGAGGGCGGCGGTGTGGAAGCGGGGGGCTTGGCCGAGGGCGGTGACGATGGCGAAGTGGATGCCGCGGGCGCCGACGGCGGGGTTGCCGAGGTAGATGACGACGTGGCGGACCGGGTCGAGGGCGGCCAAGGCGGCGCGGACGGCGACGGTCTTCCCGGCGCCGACTTCGCCGGTGACGACGCCGAGGGCGTGTTCGGTGACGGTCCAGGTGATCCGGGCGACGGCTTCGTTGTGGGCGGCGTGGCGGTGCAGCATCGCCGGGGCGAGGTCGCGGCCGAACGGCAGCCGGGTGAACCCCCAGTGGCCCTGCAGCTTCTGCAACATCAGCTCTCACCGTCTTCCGCCGTGCCGGTGCCGGTGCTGTGGTTGATGCGGGCCAGCAGGCTGGCTTTGGCAGCGCCGAATGCGGCTCGCTTCTGCGGGTCGGCGTCTCGGCCTTGTTCGGACAGACTGCGGGCCTGAGCGAGCAGGTCGGCGATCTCGCCGATAGTGGGTGGCGTCGGGCCGCCGTTGCTCAGCTGGTTGATCGGCTGGTTCATCGGTTGGTCTCCTGCCCGTCGCTGGCGCCGAACAGGGCGGTGTAGTTGATCCGGGATTCCAGTTGCTGGGCGTGGTCGGCGTCGACCAGGCGCAGGTAGTCGATCCCGGTCGCCGGCGGGTCGGGCCGGCCGGCTGCAGGTTGTTCGGGTCGGGCTTTGGGGTGGGAATGCCGGCCGATGCGGAACGCGACGGCGGTGCCGTGGCTGCGGCCGCGGTAGCGGACCTCGATGTCGGCCAGGTCGAACGGGTCGAAGACCAGCTCGACCTTTCGGCCGACGAGCAGTTCGTCGACCTGGTAGCGGTTGTTGTGCAACGACACCACGGCGTTCTTGTTCACGGTGCGGTGCTCCGACCACAGGAACGCCTCCCGCAACTGCGCCGGTGTCGGTAGCGGCAACGGGTCCGGGATGCTCTCACGCCAGCGGCGCAGCGGTGCGACGCCGGTCTCGGAGTGCACCTGCGGGTGGTAGACGGTTTCGATCCACGCGGTGGCCAGCCGGTTCAACTCGGCCAGGCCGTTGATCCCGGCGGCGACCGGTTCGGTGATCTCGACCAGGAACTGGTCCCGGACGGTGC
>NZ_BOPG01000138.1 GCF_016863635.1 Virgisporangium aurantiacum
TAGCCCCGCCGGGACGCCGCGCTGCCGGTAATAGGCCACGAGGTGACGCCTGCCGACCAGGCCAGCCAGGACGAGAGCCAAGACGGATGATTGCTCACTCGGCACGAGCCCAGCACGCATATCGGCTACGAGCGAACTACCGATACCACCTGACGTCACCCGACGCGCCGAGCGGTCAGCGGCAGATGAGGATGCCTTGATCGAATGGTGAAGCGACGTACTGGCGGCATGGCTCTCTCATGAGCCACATCGGGGGTGACCGAGCCGCTTGGCGTGAGCGGATGGGCCTGGAACGAACGGCGCGTGTTGAAGCGGTGGCCGTGACGGACATACCGTCGAGGGATGACCGGGGGTGGGCAGCTTGATCGATGGCATCGTCCGTACGGGCCGACCGTAGACATGGTCCCGGAGTGGCTGGGGCTCGCCGTGTCGGGCGCCGCGATTTCGGGCTGGTTGGTTCTGATGGTGATTCTCGGCATCGAGGGTCGGTTGACCGTCCTCCGGGCCCTGGTGCTGCTGGCGTTGGCCGGTCCGTTCATCCTGGCGGTCTGGCTGCTGCGCCGGGCGCTGCGGGTCGGCCTGTATGTCCGGCCTGCCGGCCTGCGGGTCCAGGACTTCCTCAGGAGCAGGACGTTTCCGTGGCGGTCGATCGGGGCCGTCGAGAGCCGGAGCACCAGGGTCGGCCTGATACTGCCCATCGAGATCGAGGCCGATTTCATCTGGGTCGTGCCGCGCGAGGGCCAACCCGTCCGTACGCCGTTGCGGCGGTTCGGGGGCGGGTTGATCGGCTACTCGCTGAACATGACCAAGGATCTGAGGGGCTGCCGGCTCCTCGACTGGGAGACGTACGACCGGACGCTTCTCGAGCTGCAGGAGCAGGTTCGCGCCGGAGCGGCACGCTAGGAACCCGACCGCCGGCCGGTAGGGACCGGCCGGCGTCCCGGATCGGCTACGAGCAGTTGATCATATTCAGAGTGTTGATCACCGAATTGGTCCGGTACGCTCCCGGCGCGGTGCTGACGCAGGTGTAGTACGCCTGACCCAGCCCCGGAGCCGACCCTGACCCACACCCCGCCCCGGATACCTGGAACTCCTAGAGGACTGGGGCCAGCGGATCGCCGCACGCCGGCGCAGGTCGAAGCCGCAATCTTCCACCTCGCCACAGGGCGCTGAGGAGACCAAGGCCTCATAGCACGGGCGGACCGGTAAACGTTACCGCCGGCGAGAAGCGTGCACTGATCGGCGGCCGGCCTCCCCAAAGGCCCATACTCCGGTTTCAAAGGTCCACCATTTACGATTCGGGCGTACCGACGTTCGAACAGTTACCGAGCCTGGCCGTCTTGCAGACCTGTCCACCCGACGCGCGCATGTCCGGAGCCTGTGGTGGGAGTGGGATCGGCTCCTCCATCGGCGGGAGTTCGGGGACATTCGTGGTACCGGCGCCGACCGGACGACGAGCAGCGATGGTCGCCTGGCGCGAGGCTGTCCGTCAGAGTGAATCGCGCCGCGTGTACGGCGAGTATTCGGCAACGACAACGCCATCGTTCGGTCCTGACCGTTAGGCGGAGATTAATAGCACAATTCAGCGATCTTGCGATACGTCGCAGTTCTACACCCGCGAAGGGTTGAAGCAGTGAGTACGACTATGCCTGCCCCTGACGACGAACCGGATCAGAACCTCGGGCCGGAACCCGCGCAGCCCGAACCGCCAGCGGGCCTGGACTATTCGCGGCGGGTCTATGCCATGGTCATCGATTGGTACAAGGTCGCTGAAACAAAGGCGCAACTGCTACTGACCGCCAATGGTGCGTTTGCAACCGTGTTCTTTGGACTTGTCGCGACGAGCCTGTGGAGGTTGCCGAGCCTCAAGCCCACCATGATGGGGTCCGAGACGTGGTTCTTCCTGGCCGTCGGTGTCGTGGCGCTCAGCGGTGCCGTTGCCTTCGCAGCCGCAGGTCTGCTGTCCCGCCACCAGCACAACATCAAAGCCGACTTCGCGCGACTGGGCATACAGCGAAAGAGGCCGGGAACCTACACGCACGAAGCAGCCTGGTATTTCGGGCACATCGCCTCGTTGAAGTTCGGAGACGCTGTCGACCTGCTGCGCACAGTGGACCAGCAACGAGAGTTCGAAGTACTCACGTATAACGTCGTCGGTCTGTCGCATGTCGTCCTTCGCAAGCATCGACTCGTAAACGCGGGCTGGTTTCTGACCGCTGTCTCGATAGTTGCGATGATCGCCACTACGCTCAGCTTCTTCATCCGAAGCCAGATCTGAAGCCGGTACGCGATTCTTGGTGCTGGCCGTACGAACGATAGCTCGGCTGACCGCTGGCGGGAGCGGGATGAGCACGACCTTTCCGCCTTTGTCGCGTACGCGCAGGACGCGGTGGCCGTGCTCCTCACCGAGATCGCTGACGCTGGAGCCGCACGATTTGAAGACGCGTAGGCCGAGTAGTCCCAGGAGAGCGATGGGGGGCGAAGTCTTTCGGGTTGATCGACAGCCGGGCGATGGTGATCAGAGCCTCGAACTGCAGGTGCCCGAGCCCGAGCGTGGGCGATTCAGCGGGGACAGGTGGTCGGCGGGCGAGTGCGGCAGAACGCCGTCGATGACGCACACGCGATAGAACCGACCACGATCGACAGTCGGCGGGACATCGTCGACGGCTGGAACCGGCGGACCTCCTGCAGCCACCGCAGTGGCGCTCGATGTCGGTCCGGACCGCTGCCAGCGGCGGCAGGGGTAGGCGGCGATCGCCGCTCGCAACACGAGTTGATCAGAAGACACAACGCTGGCGGCGGAGACAGATTAGACAGCCATATTGACCCGTGCGTCGCGGGGGTCGTCAGCGCCATTACGCACGCAGCGGCAGAAGCGGATGCTGAGGTCACTGAGTTGGACCGATCTTCAGAGATCGGCCAAGGTATGACTGATTCCGAGCCCACGCCTGGCTGCAACGTAGAACTCGTCTCGTGCTGTACCGGTCGCAGCAAGGGCGCGACTCCATTCATCGGGACTGCTGTTGCATCCGAGTGCGAAGGGGTCCAACCGCCATGCGCTTTGCTGCCATTGACGGGCGGCGGCGATGGTGTCCGCATCGCCGAGGAGAAGCATCGTTTCCCATTTGTGCGAACGCTCGCTCGCGGCGAGCTCTAGTTCCTGAAGACCCACAACCGGGTCGATTGCCAACGAGCCCGAGGGAAGGCCTCGACCCGCTGCGATCCGCGTAATTATAAAGATATATCGTTTGACGGCCTCTCCGTAGGCGGCATAGGCCTCGAGCCGGTCGGAGTCCCACCTGGTCTGTTGGCTGCGGCGCCAGCGTGTTCGCTCGCCAAGGGATGTTGCGGTGAACGAGAGCAACGCGCCCACGACGACGCCGATAAGGGGCGAGATTTGATCGAGGGATCCAGTCATCCCGCCGCCATCCGTAGACTCGATCATGGTGCATCCGTGCCGCTCTATTGTTGCGCCGAGGGCCGAGTTGGCCTAGACCCCAGAGGATGAACCAGTGCACGAGTTAATCGATCGGGTCGTCACCCCGGCGGCGGATGAGGTCCACACCCCACACGTCAGCGCTTGATCGATTGGAGGTGCCCGGCGGAGAGCCGCGTTGGCATGACGCAGCATCGAGGCGGGGACGCTAAGCCGGCGGCATGACAGACAGGACGCCAAGATCGCGCTCCCGATTGGCGGGTTAGCCTGCTCGCCTGAGCCCACCAACCAGTAGATCGATAGATCCTGAAACGCTCGTTCTCTGTCCGACAGGAGTAGGCATGACCAGCCGCCGTCCGGTCAGCAAACACGAGCCGCCTACTATGGCCAGGCCATCGCCATCCTCGCCGCCATCGGCATGGCCATCTTCGGCACCGGCGCGATGGCCGCCACCTGGCCCGATCCTGAACTTGCACTCGAAGCGTCCGCCAAAACACTGCCGCTGCTGTGCGGGCTGGTTGGCTGGGGTTTCGCCGCGGTGTTGCTAGCGATCGGGCTGTGCGTGCCGGTGTGGGCGCCGCGTTCGTAGCCTCTCCAGTTCGCCCGATCAACGAGCGAAATGCGGCAAATGAGGATGCCGTGCTGCCAGCGGACAAGTGCAGAGATCACCCGCCGCAGCCAACTATTTGTCCGATGGCAGGTTGAAGACGTGCCCGAGTCCAGAAAGACTTGTTCGGCGATCATTCCGGCTTCACGTAGAGAGATAACGAGGTCGGGTGATCGTGCATCGCCGAAGCCGGTCCGTCGAAGAGATGCGGCCGACCGGTCGATGCGGGCGACGACCCTAAGACGTACGAAGGGTTTAATGCTCTGCTTGCAGAAGTTTTCGGCCGTGTGGATAGCCGCGCGTATCGCCGTTGTGTGCAGCTTACTGGTGGGAATCGGCGGCTGCTCCGATGATCACTCGACCAGCCATCGGTCGATCGGAGCGGGCGTAACCGTTGTGAGTGATCGACTTCCGGCCGGCCTGAAGGCAGTCGCGGCAACCGGCGTGTCCCCACCTCTGCAGGCCGTGACACCGCTGGCTCCGGCTGCCGAGATCACGTCGCGGGAGCGGCCGGCTGAGCCGCTGCGGCTGGAGTTCGCCCTAAATCAGAAGTCGCCGCACGACGACGGCTCGGTCGTGATAGCCACGGCTGAGTCGGCCCAGGGACCGTGGACTCTCGTGGCCGCGGATGTCTCCGAGGACGGATCCACCGCTCGTGTCACCACCGACCACCTATCGTGGTGGCAGCCCCTGCGGATCGACGTCGGAGCCGCGGTCCGCGAGCTCAACGACAGCCTCTTCGCGGGCATCACGGGCAACCTGACCGCCGAGGCCACCCATCCCACATGTCAGAACGAAGCAGCCGCGCGCGCGGACGGGTACAGCATCACCTCGTCGACGAACGACACCCTCTACTGGTGCTTCGGCGTCGAGGGAAACCAGCGGATTCTGAGGGTCGCCAACCGCTTACGCTACCCGCTAGAGGCCGCCCACCCGGGGCTGACGACCCGGGCGGCGGGCCGAGTACAGCTGGAGTTGCAGCAGCTTGCCCGGCTGGGATCCGGTGAGAAATCTCTGCTGTTTCCGTTCGACCAGGCTGAGTTCACCGTCGCGGTGGAGCCGGGCAAGAGCGCCTCGCTGTCGACCGCTTACTCCGGTTACGCGCAGAGCCTGGCCCAACTGCAGTTCGGTGTTGAGGTCCTCCTCAGCCTGCTGACCCGCTTCGGGGCCGGCCCCCCGAGCAACGGACAGGCCGGGTTCAACCGCACCGTCGTCATCATGGACGAGCTGCTCACCGGCGCCGGTTGCGCCGACGCCGTCCGCAGTGTCAACGTCGGCCAGGTCATCACGCAGTGCTTCAGCCCCAAGCAGATCATTGAGGCGTTCGGATGGCAGGGACTGCTGCTCGCGCCGGTTGTCGCCGTTGGTTCGGTACTGGAATACTTCCGCAGCTCGTTCAATGCGCTCGGCGACTTGTTCAACGATCGGGCCGAATACCAGGTACAAATCCGCCGGACCGGCCCGACGCTGCCGTCGTGTCCCGACAAGCAGCAGATCGAGGCGATCGTCCGCGCCTACCCCGCGTCGCCCCGGATCGAGCGGGCAACTGTGGAATCGGCCGTAACCTGTGACGCCGGCTGGGCGAGCGCGACCGTGACCATGCAACTCGCCGGCATCGAATCGCCGAACAACATCGTCGGTGGGTCAGCCGTCGTCCGCATGCGCAACGGTCGGTGGGAGGTCGTGGAGATCGGTCAGGACCTCACGGGCACCGTCGCCTGCCGCGAGGCACCGCCCAAAGTACGCGCTGCGATCGCCTGTGGGTAACCGACCAGACGGACTGTCCGATTGAGGCTGTAACTGGTCTGGTCTAACACGCTGGGCTTGGCTTGGCGAAAGGACACGCAATGACCGAGATGATCGAGACGGCGAAGGCGCAATCCGCTGCCCCTCTCCTCCGTTTCAAGGTCGAGTCGGCGCATCCTGACCCAGCATTGCCTGCGAACCTCAACTCGCGCGCAGTTTGTCGGCGCGTCACCAGCGGCATATCCGGATACGCGATCAAGCGCAGCCGCCGGGCGAGAGCACTGCAAGAGGAACTACCCGCCGCGACTCGGCGTTCTCGGCCCGCAGCCGTTTCAACTCGTCCCGCTCGACCGTCGACAGTTGCTCGGACCTCTCGCCGCGGTCGGCTTCCTCCTGCCGGGACCCAGGTCCGAAGCGCCTCAGGGTCACACCCAGATTCCGGGCGACGTGGGATAGCGGCCGGTCGGACTCGCGAGCGAGCCGCGCCGCCCGATCACGCAACTCCTGCGGATACTTCCTCGGAGCAGCCATTCAAGGTTCTCCCTTCAACCAGAACGATCATCCTGGTAACAGGGCCATCGCCGGCGGGTGGCCCAGGCGGCGGATGTCGATCGCGGCGTCAATGAGCGCCCGCGCGACCTGCGGAGCAGTGCGGTAGCGGCGCACCAGTTGGGGACACGGGCCAGGTACTGGGTGATCCGGGCGTGTACGGCTCGGTCGGCGGCGTGACGCAGCAGTCGATCGCCGGCTGCGGCGGCGTGTACCGCGGTGTTCCTGGTGTCGGATCCGCCGAGGCGGCGGAGGGGCGCGGTGCGGCTTGCGCTGCTGGCTGACGACGGCCCGACGTGTGGCTTCTTCTCCTGGGACGGCACCGTCGCGCAGTGGTGGCTCTTTACGGCGAATTTATCCGGTCGCGTCGAGAATTCCCGTTACGAGTACCGTCGATCGGGGGATTTGATGAAGGTGGTATTGCGCACCGTGGTGGCCCTCGCCGTTCTGGCCGCCGTGCTGTACACGGTGTCGGTCGGGGCACAGCAGCACCTCGCCGATCTGGCGAATGTCTATAACCACGGCGGATGAGCGCGCGGTGGTGCGTCGTGTGGCGCGGGGCCGAACTCGGGTACCGCGACGAACGCTGACGTGCCGCCGCTGCCGCCGCAACTTCATGTTCGCCGCCGAGCAGCAACCCTACTGGTACGACCCAACTTGAGAACCTTCTGAGCCTCCTGCTCACTCGGAAAGGCGCCAGCCTGGTAGAAGATGTTGCCGTCACGGCCGCCGATCAGGACCGGTTCGAACACCAACTCTGCTTCCGGCACCCCAGCCAAGCTAGCCGGACAGGTGAAGGTGCGACGCCCGCTCATCGGCCTCACGGCGGCAGATGAGAACACTGATGAAGCGTGCACGGAGAGTGGATCGGGCGGTCGGTAGACCGGGTTTGCTTGTACTTCACTCGATGCGTCTTCGGTCAGCGGACCGGTTCGGCGGGCTCCACCAACACGTCGCGCGTCTCGCGGAAGCTGATCGGCCCGGCGACGACCCGATCGATGGGCGGCCAGTCGAAGCGGCGGTCGAGGATTGCCGCGATGGCGGGATACCGGGCGAGGTTGTACTGAGCTTGAGCGAAGTAGGCGAGAGCGACCGCAGCCAGGCCGAGGAGAAGAAACCACGCGCTGAGGCGGATCGCCAGAACAACCGCCAGAGCAGCGACGGGTATCACCAGACCCGACCTGAACTCTGCCTCGGCCCTACGCCTTTCGCGGGCATCGTGGACATCTGGAAGGTCGACCTCGGGTGAACCGGCGACATGCCTCTCCCAGACGAGATCGTCGACGTGATCGGTTCGGACGACGATCTGCTCCATGATCTGCACGCGGACGCGCGCACTGCGTCCCGCCCGTTCAATCAACTGGTCCTCAGTCCATCGCTCGAACGGACCGTGGAGCGGAATCTCCGCTCGTCGTGCCTCCTCATACAGGGAGGCCACGCGTCGATCTACGTCGTCCCGGAACTCCATCTCGGAGATGTAGCGCTCGCCGAGCCGGTACACGAGCGCCGAATCGAACACCCGCGTGATCGCTGTTACCCGGTAGCTGCCCGGGTCGATGAACTGAAACCTCCTCGGAACTTTCCTAACGACGAGGTCGCCGAGCCTGATCAGGCCGTTCATGGTGGCGACGCAGAAAATGCCCGCCACATACCCGACCAATGCCGCGCCGGCGAGTGCCACGGGTTTTCCGACGATGTCGACCAGGTGGTAGACGTCCGCGACCAGACCCGACGCCTCAGCTGCGGCGGCAAGGCAGGCGCCCACCACAACCAGCCCACCACGAGGAGGATCAGCCCAGCGGCCAACGGCGCCCGTGCATCTCTCAGTTCGCGCTGCCCGGAAAGGGCACTCCCGAGAGCGCCTTGTAGATGTCGTGGTATCGCTGTTTGGCCGTCGACGCCGGTGTTGATGGCGCTGGCAAGTTGCGCGCGTAGTCATGCCAGTATGCCGCGACGCTGGTGCTCTGCTTCAGTACCACGTCGGGCAGCGCCGAACCCGGCCAGAACTGAAGGAGGTACCGATCCGGCAGCGGACGGGTATCCCATCCCGACCCGGAATCGATCGCGGGAGTATCCTGCATACCGACTGCACTGTACCGGACGCGGTAGTCGACCTGGTCGAGTTCGAACGGCCAAGACTGCTCCGTCGTGGACTGCACGAGCGCCAACTGGGGCGAACGCGGGGCGAACGACACCTCGACGACGTCCTCCCACACCCGGTCGACGGGCGGCTCCCTGTCATGCAGTTCGACGGTGAACTCGACTTCGCCGGTATGTGATCCGGTGATCAGAGTCAACACTCCCGGCCAGGCGGCGCCACACAGCCCATTGGACTGACCGGCGAAGGATACTTCGAGCCACAGCTGCTCGGTCGGGTCGGACATCACGTAGATCTGCGAGTACTCAACAACAACGTCTCCGCTGAACAACGTAGGCATCCCCTCTCCCCGTCCACCCGCCGTATCGGGCGACGATACCTAAACCGGCACCTGCCAGGCGGCCAGGTCAGGGCGGCCGCAAAAGTGGAGCCACCGTGTGGAGCCGCCAAGCGGGGCAGGCTGCCGGGTTCCGCGGAGGTTCCGTATGGGACACGGAGTCGCTCCTGACCGACCAGGACCTCCAGATCGCCATCGAGCACCTCTGTCTGCGGCTGCGCGAGTTCTTCAAACTCCCTGAGGCCGCCCCTCGGTGACGCGAGCACAATCGATGTGTGGCAGCCGACCAGTCGCGGGTCTGGACGTGTACGGCCGGCGGGTCGAAGGGACGCGGCGAGGAAGTACCGTTCACTGCTGTGGATGTGGCCGACTTCTGGCGGTTCCTGGAGCGCTCCGGTGAGGCAACGACCCACCCGCAGCGCAGAGCGGACTGGCTGGAGCACCGACTCAGCCGTGTCGCTCCGGATCACATCGTGGACTTCCAGATCCATGTCGACACCGCACGTCGCCCCATCGACACCTGGGACATGCTCGGCGCCGCCAACCAGATCATGGACGGCCTGTGCAGCGGCGACTCGTTCTGGTACTTCCAGCCATGGCTCATCGGCCAAGGGCAGCACTGGTGGCAGCACGCCGCACAGCACCCGGACAACCTCGCCGACCTGCCCGCGGTACAGGCCCTCGCCGGTCGCCGCCCACAGGACTGGCCCGACTCCGAATGGCCCCACTGGGAGGACCTGTCGTCCGCGGCCGCCCGCGCCTACGACCATGTCACCGGCCACAACGACGGCATCGACGACGCACTCGCCGAGCGCGGGCACCGGCGCCCCTCGGAACCGGAGATAGCCGGCACGTCGTGGGATACCGACAGTCTCGCCATGATCAAAAGGCGCCTGCCACGGCTGAGCCGGATGTTCCCGCGTCACCGCCATTTCCATGCCTGAACACCGACGTCTCGCGCAGACAGCAACCGACCCGACCTCTCAAACGAGCACACAGCGGCAGAAGTGCGCACGTGATCGAGGCTACCGGCGGCGCCGAATGAGGCCGCGTAACGTCGGTGACGGCGCCCTGTCGCCATTGCCGATTAGCCAGTTGCTCATGGCGGCAACGGCTGGGGCAGGTTCACGCTGACCGATCGTGCACAGGAGGTTGCTTTGGCCGATGAGCTGGATGTCTGGCGGCGGGCGCTCGCCGCTGACGACCCGGTTGAGGATCTCCGTGCCGCCGCTCAGGATCGACTGGCCGCCGGAGAGTCACGCGACCGCGTGATCGAGCAACTGACACAGTTGGTCCTCGAGCTACGCCAAGAGCAGCGGCCCGACGAGGACGAGGATCCGGTCCTGGATGTCCTCGACATGCTGACCGGCTGGTGCGCACCTGGCTCCGCTATCTGACTCGGCCGACGCGGGCACACCCGAACTCCCGCCGGTCGCCGAGCTGCGCCAGGAGCCAAATGTGCGCGCCGCGCCGCGCCTCGGTCGGTCGGCCGTCGCCTGCCGGTCCGCCGAGTGATCGACGTCAACGACACTGAGGAGAAACTGGCCCTGCCGAAGACGACTGAACCTTCACACGATGATCACCAAAGCGGTTCTGATGCCGGATACGTTTGCCGGCATGAGATCAGCCGCGGTGATCGCCAACGTCGTCTGCCTCTGCATCGCGTACGGCATCCGGGTCTTCGACGATGGCGCACTCGCGGCCTGGTCCGGCACCGCCCTGTACACCTGCGTCGTGTACGGCGTCATCGTGTTCGCCCGGCCCACGATCCGGCCGTTGGCCGCTTTTGCAGGCGCCACAGGATTCAGCTGGTTCATGGAACTGTCCCAGTTGACCCCGGTTCCCGGCTACCTGTCGGCACGAAGCATCCTCGCGCGGCAGGTATTTGGCGCCCAGTTCGACCCGAACGACCTGCCCTGGTACCCAGCCGGGGCGCTCCTGATGATGGCGGCCCACACGGTCTACCGCCGGGTCAGGCAAACCGGCTCAGCGCGAACAGGATCGTCAGATACAGCAACGGACCCAGCGACCCCATCGCCTGTGTGAGGACGGGCAAGGCCCCCGCTCGCCCCGCACCATCCCGGCCATCCAAGAAAACGCCCTATTCGAAGTTCACGATGGGATTGCGGCAGGAGCCACAGTTGGGGTCCAACCCGGTGCCGGTCGAGCGCATGTAGGGCACGTTCACTCTTGGACCGGGTTCCAGCGCGGGCACCCGATCGCCAAGGCCCGCGTCGACCTGACCGGCCCGCTGATGTACGCCGACGGCATCCACGACAGCCTCTACCGATCCGGCAGCGTCACGCTCCTGGCCGATCCGGCGCTCGCGCGGGTCGTGCCGATCCGGCCCGGCCTGCCAGCCGCCGAGCCCGTTCGGCAAAGCCGCCTGACCACGCTCTTCGCGGCTATGAGCGGATACGTGATCATGTGCGCTGGAACCGATTTGTCGACGGAGCAGGCGGGCAGATCCTCGTCGTTGGCGATGAACGGCATCGTGAAGCGCGCCGACCGACGTCGCCCGGTCACCCCGGGGATGGGTAGACGAACAGCCTCGGCGGCGGTTCGTCGCGTGGGCTGGCGGGGAACACTGCTTCGCATGGGCGCGACATGGCGGATGCAGAAGGATGGGCGCGAGGTTACCGGCGCGGAGGCGGTGAAGGCGATCGGTGACGCCGGTGAGACGTGGTTCGAGTGCGAGGACGGGCGTCTGCTCAGTGTCACCACGAACGGGAAGCGGGCGCTGGTCATGCTGCTGCGGGAGGCGGGCGACGACGGTGAGCACGCGATCGACCCGGATCAGTCGGGTCAGCAGGACGGCTACGTTCTCGGCAACGGCCAGAATGACGTCTACGCGAACCGGGACACTGTCGCGCTCGACATCGCGAGCACTGTCGTCGAACAGCTCATCGATCGGGACGAGCGGCCGGCGGACGTCAGATGGCAGATTGACCGGGCACCGGAGTGACACGCTCGGCGGCCGCGTCACCGTCGCGCGGTGCCCGGCAAGGCGGGGGTGCGCCGGCACCGGCCTGGTTACAAGTTCGCCGCGCTCGACGAGGTAAAACGCGGTTAACCCAAGTCCGCAGTGATCGAACACCGGCACGTTGCGCCAGGCTCCACGCTCCTCGCCGAGGTCGGCGCGACGTCGCACGAGTTGCCGTGACCGGGCCGGAGACCAACGCCCACATCGCGGCTAAATGAGGACGTCGTGATCAGGACGGGTTCTCAGCATCAGTCGCGGCCCGCCGGGCCGCCCACGCCAACTCGAGTCCCCGTTCGGCTGCTGGCCTGGACGCGCCAGTGGTCGGCCAGGGCCAGGGCATCGATTCGAACCGGCGTCGCGGATGAATGAACGGCGCAGGACTACCATAGATGCATGTCAACCCGGGTGCCGGGGCCTCTGCGCCAAGCCGTGCGTGGCCGGCGCGGCGGCTGGCGGTTACGCAACACTCCGGGGGGCGCGTGGAGCCCGTTCGTGCTCCTGGGCTGGGTTGCGACGCTGATTATCGCCGCGGCATTGGAGATAACCGGGTTCCTCGTACTGCTGCTTCCCATGACCTTGCTGTCGTTCAACATGCTGATCGTCGCCGCGGCCATGCTGCTCGCGTTCGGCCTCTGGATGGCAATCAGCATCGGCGGCCTCAAACTGGGTTGGGCGGCGCTGCGCTTCCCGTTCGAGTTCACGCGGCTTGACCTGCAACTGAACCGCCGGGTGCCGACAATCACCGCCGCCGGGTGGGTCCGTCGCCGCGTGGTCCGCGTCGAGGATCTCACCGCGGTGTTCGTGCGCCAGTCCGATACCGACCTGGAACTGGCACTTCGTGCGGGTAACCAAACCGTCGTGGTGCCCGCGGCGGTCATCGGTCCCCTGCGGTACGCGGATCCGGCGCTGTTGGCCGGCTGGCTCGGCGAGGTCCTGGCCGCGTGGGAGGTGCCGGTGCGGCACTATCGCGGCCTGATCGAACCGGAGGTCAGCAGGCCAACCTGGTTGCACGTCGGCCGGGTGGCCCAGCTGTGGCAGGTGCCGGTGGACGACGTCTGCCAGATCGCCGACCGCCACGACATCCACATGCGCACCGAGCGCGGTCTGCCGGTCCTGGACACTTACGCCGTCGAGGCCGTCGTCGACGGTCCACGACCGAAGCACAACGTCACTACGCTCCGCTAACCGCTCCACCTGCGGAGTAAACCATCCGTCGGCGACTGCAGATCCGGGTGCGCTTCATCGCACGCGAGCTGCCGTCACGGTCGGCGAGTGGTGTGTGCCGAGCGACTGGCCGGCCGAGCGTGGGAGCCGGCTATCGACCGTTAGGGAGTCGGGTAGCCGAGTCGGCTCCGAATGCCGACAAGGCTCCTCCGCCCGATCTCCCGGACCACCTTCCCGGTCTTATCCGCCGTGCTTCGGCAGGCGTCGACGGTGGCATCGACTCTACGGCCGACGGCGAACTTCACCTGGAAGGCCGGCCTCGGAACGGGCTTCTCGCGTCCCTTCGGGACTGCTCTGAGCAGCGGCACGAGCTCGCGCACACGAGCGTCGACCCAGGCCGCACGGATGCTGTGGTCACACGTGCCTACCGGTGGAACCTCGATCGAAACGAAAGCGAGTCCGAGAAACTCACTCAGCCGCAGCTCCCACTGCTGCCACGTCTCGTCATCCTGCTTGCTGACGTCGAAATTGTAGGCGGCGAGATACCACAGCACTACAGCATCACCAACGCCAACCATGATCGGCAACGAGGCCCCACCCCTCGCGGCGAGGTCCGTCAGCGCTTCGCCCAGACGGTCCATCCAGTCCTGCCAGCGCGTGAAGGAATCGCCGGCTGGGTCGTCGACCGTTGGCCCCAACAGCACCAGGGCGGAGTCGCATTTGAGCAGTCCAAGCGTGGCGACGGTGGGGACGCCTGTCGTCTTGGGAGCTACAGACGCTGCCAGCGGATCAAGATTCGTAGCGGGGATAAACTCCACGTCGACGAAAATCTCGAAACCCTCCGAACGGAGTCGCTCAACGACCTTCGGAACCAGATCACGGTGCTCCGCGACCCGGTACGAGATGAAGATTCGTCGGACTTCGTCATCCGTATCCATACCCCACTCTCGCAGGTTTGCGGCTTCGACCGACCGGACAGTGTGTTGGGGATTCGTCCGTGAGCCCTTGCTGCATGCGTCGCAACACGCCGGACGATCACCCCGGCCTCCGCTGCGTGCGCGTGACCTGATCCCACACGGACGGCGGCAGAAGAGTGAGCCTTGATCGACTCGTTTGCCCGGCCTGACAGTTTGGTGTGGCCTGATGGCGGCGGTGAGCAGCTAGGGTCGCTTCAATGCCGGAAACCTTCGATGATCTATTCCGGGCACGTCGCCGGTTCCCTGTCGGCGATCGGGTACGAGGAATTGTCTCTGCCATCCCGATGGGACCGGGACGAGCAGGTGTGCTGGTGGACCTGGGCCATCCGCCGGAAGGCTGGGTCGACATGCTGCACCTGCCGTTTGACCCGTCGCAGTGGCCGGTGGTCGGCCGTTCCGGGCTGTTTGAGGTGTTGCAGCATCGGCCAGGGCAGGTACGACTGTTTCCGCTGGACGCCGGGATGCGTGGGCCGAGGACGCGGTATTCGCGGTGGTCGGGTGCGGAATGGGCTGTAGTCACCCGGCGGTATCCGCTGGGTGCGCTGGTCCTCGGCATGGTTACCGACGTCTTCCCCGGCAACCGCGAGTACGCGGTCAGCTTCGACGACTGCGGGTCGGTCATCGAGTACGACGACCACGAACCTGTGGTCGGCTCGACCGGCCGGTTCCGGGTCACCCGTCACCTGGAGTGGACCCACCGGATCTTGCTGACGGCAGCGCCGGAGCCGCCACAACGGCGCAGCCCGAAGACAGCGCGATCGGCCGCAGATCCGCACGGCCGCGCTCGTCGCGGCTATGAGCGGAAGCTGCGGTCGCGGTGATGGCGCAGGATGTCGGTCATGACGGAGAACTCGTTGACCGTGCCGGCGTACAACCCGGCGATCGGAGTCGTGGCGCCGGCTGAAGGCGGCACCGTTACCGTTGAGATCGTCGACGGATCGGTCGAGATCTTCGGCGACTCCGCCGGTCTTCGCGATCTCGCACGGATGTGCCTAGCGTTGGCGGATCCACGAGCACCAGACGGTGCCCACATCCACCTCGACGCCGGCATCAACCCGCTTGACCATGGATCCGCTTCCCTCATGCTGGCACGGCACAGTTTGCCGCCGACGCCATAGCCACACTTCAGATCCGCGAACCGCGCGCAG
>NZ_BOPG01000139.1 GCF_016863635.1 Virgisporangium aurantiacum
GCACTGGTTCCTCGATCAGGGCATGCCCGAACCTCATCGGTTCGCCCAGGCGGTGGTCCTGCGCATACCGGCGAACGCGGACGTCGACGCGCTTCGCAGGGCGTGGCAGGCGCTGACCGATCACCACGACGCGCTCCGCACCCGGTTGGACCGGGCCGCAGACGGTTGGCACCAGCGCATCACCACCCCGGGCGACGGCATGTTCACGTGGACGACGGACGCCGCAGTGACCGGCCCTCAGCGCGAGCCCGCGTTGGCAGCACTCGGCCGGAAGCTGCTCAACCAACTGCATCTCGCCGACGGGCCGCTGGTGGCACTCGGATTCCTCCCCGACGCCGACGGCCAGTCGAGCCGACTGCTCGCCGTGATCCATCACATCGCCGTCGACGGAGTCTCCTGGCGGATCCTGCTGGAGGATCTCGACACCGCCTACCGGCAGGTGACCGCCGGTGTGCCGGTGCAATTGCCCCCGAAGACCAGCCCGTATCCGGCGTGGGCCCGTCAACTTGGGGAACTGGCCGCGACAGAGGCGTTGGCCGAGGAGGCTCAATGGTGGATCAACCACGCACCGTCGCGCACCGTCCTCCTGCCGGTCGACCGTCCACACGGGACGAACGACCGGTCGACGGAGTGCCACCTCACGGTCCAGCTCGGCAGGGAAAGCACGGATAGGCTGGTCGGACCTGCGCATCAGGCCTACCGCACCCAGATCAACGATCTTCTCCTGGCCGCACTCGCCCGTACCTTGACCGATTGGGCGGGGGAGTCAGGCGTGGTCGTCGACGTCGAAGGCCACGGCCGCGAAGATGTCGGCGGGCAGTTGGATCTTTCCCGCACGGTCGGCTGGTTCACGAGCCTCTTCCCGGTGGCCCTGACGGCCGTGGCGGACGAGCCGCTCCCGGACACCATCAAACGCACCAAGGAGCTGCTACGGCAACTGCCCCGGCGGGGCACCAGCTACGGAGTGGCACGCTGGCTCGGCCCGTCACCGGTCGCCGACGCCCTCGCGGCCTTCCCCGCGGCGCAGTGCAGCTTCAACTACCTCGGTCAGTTCGAGCAGTCGGTGTCGGGGGGTCTGTTCACACCGTCCGGAGAAGGCATTGACACCTCACCCGAACAGGGTCCGCGGCCGTACCTGCTGACCTTCGACGCGTTCGTGCGCCAGGGCCGCTTCCACCTGAGCATCGGCTACGGCGCCGACAATCACCGGCCGGAGACGATTCAGACCGTCGCCGATCGCTACATCAGCGTTCTCGAGGAGATGGTCGACCATTGCGTCGATCCGGCCGCCCACGGCAGCACTCCCAGCGACTTCCCGCTGGCCGGCCTGAACCAGGACCAGCTCGACAGCGTCCTGGCGCGCATCGCCGCCGGGGAGTCGCCATGACCACCGACGTGCGTCACCTCGTCGAGGACCTCTATCCGCTCTCGCCCACGCAGCAGGGCCTGCTCTTCCACGCCCGGTACACGCCCGAGTCGCGGGCCTACTTCGACCAGCTCATCCTCCGGTTCGAGGGCGCGCTGGACCTCGTGACCTTCACCCGGGCCTGGCAACTCGTCGTCGACCGCCATCCTGTGCTGCGCACCGCGTTCGTGTGGGACGACGTGCCGCAGCCGCTCCAGGTGGTCCAGTCACGGGTCGAGCTTCCGGTAGCCGACCAGGACTGGCGCGGTCTGCCCCCGGACGAACTGGACCGGCGGCTGGTGGAGTACCTCACCGAAGACCGGGCGGCCGGGTTCGACCTCGGCCGGGCACCCCTCGTTCGAGTGGCGGTGCTGCGCAGTGCCGACCACGTCCACCAGGTCGTTGTTTCGCACCACCATCTCGTCCTCGACGGCTGGAGTGTCCCGATCGTCCTCGACGAGCTGATGAACGCCTACCACGCCGGGCTCCGCGGAGCCGAACCGAACCTGCCGCGTCGCCGGCCCTACCGCGACTACGTCGGCTGGTTGCTGCAGCAGGACGCGGCTCAGGCCGAGGACCACTGGCGGCGGGTGTTCGCCGGCACCACCGCACCGACGACGTTGACGGACCACCTCGGCGGACCCAGCGGTCGGCACGCGCAGCTACACCACCGCCTTCCACGGCCGCTGTCCGATGCCCTACGAGATCTTGCCCGCCGCCACCGGACGACGATGAGCACGGTCATGCGGGCCGCCTGGGCCCTGCTGCTGTCCCGGTACACCCAACAGCAGCGCGTCGTGTTCGGCGCCACCGTGGCCGGCCGTCCGGCCGACCTCCCGGGTGCCCAGGAAATGGTGGGCCTGTTCATCAACACGGTTCCCGTCGTCGTCGACGTCGCACCCGAGAACCGGCTCGACGACTGGCTCCGCACGCTGCACCAACGGTGGATCGAGCAGTCCGCCTACGATCACACATCCCTCGTCGACGTTCACGGCTGGAGCGGCCTCGGCCGTGGCACACCGTTGTTCGACACCATTCTGGTCTTCGAGAACTACCCCGACACCGCCGGCAGCGGCAGCGCCGACGGTCACGGCCCTCTGCGCATCTGCGGCACCTCAGCCGTCGAACACAACCACTACCCCCTCACGCTGGCCGCCAAGGCCGGCGACGGCGTCGAGATCGCCTTCCAGTACGACCCGGGCCGGATCGCCGAGCCGCGGGTGCGCACCCTGTCCCGACACCTCACACAGCTGTTGTCGGCGCTCGCGACCGGTGACGGGCAGCGACTGGCCGACCTGCCGATGCTGCCGCGCGACGAGCGTGACCGGTTGCTCGTGACGTGGGGCCGTCCGCCGGCCCTTCCCTCGGCTCCACCTGTCCACGAGCGTGTCACCGCCCAGGCTCGACGCGTTCCTGAGGCCGTCGCCGTTGTCAGCGACGGCCATCGGCTGAGCTACGCCGAGTTGGACGGACGGTCAGACGACCTCGCGCGCTACCTGCACCACCTCGGCGTCGGGCCGGAGGCGGTCGTGGGGCTGTGCCTGGGCCGCGGCCCCGATCTGGTGATCGCGCTCCTCGCGGTGCTGAAGGCGGGCGGTGCATACCTCCCCCTCGATCCTGACGAGCCGCTGCCGCGGCTGGCGGCCATGCTCGCCGACGGGGGAGTCGCCGTCATCGTCGGCCACAGCGACCTTCTCGACCGGCTGCCCAGCCACGTTGCGCACGAGGTGTGTCTCGACGACGCCGACACCGTTGCCCAGATCACGACAGCGGTCGGCGTCCCGCGGTCGGCTGCCCCGTTGAACGCGGCGTACATCCTCTTCACCTCGGGATCGACCGGCCCGCCCAAGGGCGTTACCGTCACGCACGCCGCCCTGGCCGGGTACGTCGCGGCGGTGACCGATCGCGTCGGATTCACCGCGGGCGCGCGCTTCGGGCTCGCGCAGCCGCTGACCGTGGACTTCGGCGTCACGATGCTGTGGCCGGCACTCGTCTCCGGCGGCTGCGTGGACCTGATCGACCGCGACGTCGCCGCCGACGGCCGGCGGCTCGCCGACCGGCTGAGGGCGCACCCGCTCGACTACCTCAAACTCGTTCCGTCTCACCTGGCGGCGCTGGCGCGGGAGGTGCCCGACACAGCACTGCTGCCTCAGCGTGCGCTGCTGCTCGGCGGTGAGGCGGTGGCGGCGGACCGGGCGCACCAGCTCGCCACCAGGCTGGGCAACCGGGATCTCCACATCCACTACGGCCCGACCGAAACGACGGTCGGCGTCACGTCGGCCCGGGTCGACCCGGCCGTCGAGCCGGACGAGGCCGATGCCACGCTGATCGGCGCACCGCTGCCCGGCGTCACCTGCTATGTCCTCGGCCCGCGGCTGGAGCCGGTGCCGGTCGGCGTCGCGGGCGAACTCCACATCGGCGGGGCGACGCTGGCCCGCGGTTACACCTCCCGGCCCGACCTCACCGCCGCCCGTTTCATTGCCAACCCGATCGACGCCGACGGTTCACGGCTGTACCGGACGGGCGACCGGGCCCGCTGGCGCGACGACGGCCAACTCGAGTTCCTCGGCCGCCTCGACGGCCAGCTCAAGGTGCGCGGCTACCGCATCGAACCGACCGAGGTCGAGGCGGTGCTGGCTGCCCATCCCGGCGTGGCCCGGGCCGGCGTCGAGGCAGACCCGGACGATCCCGGGCGTCTGGTGGCCTACCTGCTTCTCGCCCCCGACACGAGCGCCACGGAGACGACCACGCCGACCGCGGGCGAACTACGCGCGTTCGCCGCCGCCCGCCTCCCCGCGCACATGGTTCCCGGCCGGTTCGTCAGCGTCGCGGAGCTGCCCCTCACGACCGCCGGCAAGCTGGACCGGTCGGCTCTGGCCCGACTGTCGACCACCGCGGTCACCGCGGGGACCGACTCCGCCCCGCCGGAGACACCGACGCAGCAGATCCTCTCCGACATCTGGTCCGACCTGCTCGGCGTCCCCCAGCCCGGCATCAACGACAACTTCTTCGACCTCGGCGGCCACTCACTGATCGCCACCCGGCTCGTCTCTCGTGTGCGGGCGGCGTTCGGCGTCGAGCTGGCACTCGCCGCTATCTTCGAGCATCCGCACCTGGGCGCGCTCGCCCGGGTTATCGACCGGTCCACGCGCGGCCGCGCACTTCCACCGATCACCCGGGTTCCCCGCGACGGTGACCTGCCACTGTCCTTCGCCCAGCAACGCTTGTGGTTCCTCGACCGGCTCTCGCCCGGTGACACCGAATACGTGGTGCCGGTCGCGCTGCGCCTGCGCGGCCGGCTGGACACCATCGCACTGGGCCGCGCCCTCAACGAGCTTTTCGCACGGCACGAGGTGCTCCGGACGACCTTCACCGCCGTCGACGGCGTGCCCACGCAGGTCATCTCCGAACCCGCCACGGTGCCGCTGCCCATCACCGACCTCAGCGAGGTAGGAGCCGACGACCGCGAGGCCGAAACCCAGCGCCTGATGTCCGTGGACGCGAGCCAGCCATTCGACCTCGCCACCGGGCCGTTGCTGAGGGCGCGGCTGCTGCGCCTGGGACGAGATGACCAGGTGCTGTCGCTGACGATGCACCACGTGGTCTCCGACGAATGGTCGGCCGCTCTCCTCCGGCGCGAACTGTGCACGCTGTACGCCGCCTTCCACGACGGGCTACCGTCACCGCTGCCACCGCTTCCGATCCAGTACGCCGACTACGCCGCGTGGCAAAGGTCCTGGCTGGACGGTGACGCGCTCACCGCCCAGCTCGACTACTGGCGCCACCGCCTCCACGGCGCCCCGGTACTCGATCTCCCGCTGGACCGTCCACGGCCGGCCCGGCGCACCGCCACCGCCGGATCCTTCGCGTTCACCGTCGCTCCCGCCGTGGCCGAGGCCCTCCGCTCGCTGAGCAGGCGGCACGGGTCGACCATGTTCATGACTCTGCTCGCAGCGTTCCAGGTCCTCCTGGCGCGGCACTGCAATCAGCGCGACGTGGTGGTGGGCACACCCATCGCCGGACGGACCCAGGCCGAGACCGAACCGCTGATCGGCTTCTGCGTCAACACGCTCGTGCTGCGGACCGACCTGACCGGTGACCCGACGTTCGTCGAGCTCCTGGACCGCGTCCGCGCCAACTGCCTGGAGGCCTACGCCAACCAGGACGTGCCGTTCGAACGGCTGGTCGAGGAGCTGGCGCCCGAGCGCGACCGCAGCCGCACCCCGCTGTTCCAGGTCATGTTCAGCATGGACCTGCCGCATCGCTCGGATGAACTCGTCCAGCTCCCGGAACTGGAACTGTGCGGGTTCCCGGCACCACCCGGCGCCGCCCGGTTCGATCTCATGGTGGTCATGTCCGAGCGGGACAACGGCCTCTGGGGCGGGATCCAGTACTCCGCCGAGCTGTTCGACCCGGCCACGATCAGCCGGCTCGCCGGCCACTTCGCGACCCTCCTCGAGACGTACGCCGCTCAACCCGACCAACCGCTGTTCTCTGCGGCCATGATGTCCGCCGAGGAGCGCCGGGCCGTGCTCACCGACTGGGCACACGGCGAACCGGTGCCGAGCGGCGCGATGATCCACGAACGAGTCACGGAATGGGCCACCCGGCAACCCGACGCGGTGGCGGTCGTGGCCGGTGACGTGCGGCTGTCGTTCGCGGAGCTCGAGCGCCGGACGAACCAGCTCGCGCGCCACCTGGGTGCGCTGGGTGTCGGACCGGAATCCCTGGTGGGCGTGTGCCTGCAGCGCGGCGCCGACCTGGTGGTGGCGCTGCTGGCGGTCATGAAAGCGGGCGCGGCCTACGTTCCACTCGATCCCGAGTACCCCGACGAACGACTGCTGCTCATGGCCCGCGACAGCGGCCTGGGCGTGCTGTTGAGCGAAGACGCGCTGCTGGACCGGGTGTCGTGGCCCGGCGTCGTGGTCGTGTGCCTCGACGACGCGTACGACGTGGCGGCAATCTCCGCCGAGGCGGCCGATCCGGTCGTCGCAACCGTTCGCGACGCCAACGCGGCGTACGTCATCTACACCTCGGGCTCCACGGGTGCGCCGAAGGGCGTGGCAGTCACCCACGGCGGCCTGGCGTGGCTCATCGCATCGGTCGGCGACCGGTTCGCCCTGCACCCGGCCCAGGTCTGGTCGGCCACCCACTCCATCGCCTTCGACTTCTCCGTATGGGAGATGTGGGCCGCGCTGGCCCACGGCGCCCGGGTCGTCATGCTGCCACGCACGAGGGCCGGCTCGGCCCACCACCTGCCCGACACGTTGTGGACGCAGGGGATCTCGGTTCTGAGCCAGACCCCGTCCGCCTTCAGCGTCCTGGCTGAACAGCTCCTGTCGGATGCGCCGGCGCGCGGGTTGCCAACCCTGGACCTGGTGGTGTTGGGCGGCGAGGCGCTGGACGTCGCGATGCTGCGCGACTGGTCGGACCGGTTCGGGCAACGGGGTCCACGGCTGGTGAACCTGTACGGGATCACCGAGACGACCGTCATCGTCACCTCGCTGGACCTGACCGCTGACGTGATCGCCGGCGCCGGCGGCTCGATCGGACAGCCGTTGGGCGGCGCCAGCTGTTATGTGCTCGACCCGTCGCTCCAACCGGTGCCGGTGGGCGTGACCGGCGAGCTGTTCGTCGGCGGTCGGGGAGTGGCCCGCGGTTACGTCGGCCGGCCCGGCCTGACCGCGCAGCGGTTCGTCGCCGATCCGTTCGCCCGCGACGGCTCCCGTCTGTACCGCACCGGCGACCGCGTGCGGTGGCGCGCCGACGGTCGGCTCGACTTCGTGGGCAGGCTCGACGACCAGGTCAAGGTTCGTGGCTACCGCATCGAGCCCGGTGAGGTGCAGGCCGCGCTCGCCGGGTGCCCCGGCGTGGCGGCGGCCGTCGTCGATGTCCGGCCCGGGACCGACGGCCAGCCTCGACTGGTGGCGTGGGTGGTGCCCGCAGCGGGCGGCGTCGACGTGTCGGCGGTCCGCGAGCAGGTCGCGGACCGCCTGCCGGGCTGGATGGTCCCCTCCGCCGTGATGGCGGTGGACCAACTGCCGGTCGCGGTCGGTGGAAAGGTGGACCGGCGGGCGCTGCCTGATCCGACACCCGTGCCCGCCGATGCCCAGGCTGCCTTGCGCACAGCCACCGAGGAGACGCTGGCCGGAATCTGGGCCGCGCTGTTGCGCGTCGACCGGGTGGGCGGAACCGACAACTTCTTCGACCTCGGCGGCCATTCGCTGCTCGCCACCCGCCTGGTGTCCCGGGTCGACCAGGTTCTCGGAGTCGACCTTCCCCTCGCCGGCGTGTTCGAGGCACCGACACTGCGTGCCATGGCGACGCGGGTGGAGGCGGCAGGCGAAGCGGGTCGCCGGTCGGCGCCGCCGATCGTCGCGGTCGCGCCCCAGGAGCGTCTGCCGCTGTCCTTCGGACAGGCCCGGTTGTGGTTCCAGCACCAGGTCAACCCGAACAGCGTCCAGTACCGCATCGCCGTGGCGTGGCGGCTGGTCGGGCATCTGGACCTGGCTGCGCTGCGCGCCGCTCTGGCCGAACTGGCCGACCGTCACGAGATCCTGCGGACGACCTATGCGATGGCACGTGGGGTGCCGTTCCAGGTGGTGTCAGATCCGGTGCCCACGGACCTCACCCCGGTCGACAGTATGGAGCAGCTCGCCGAGCTGGCCGACGCGCCGTTCGACCTGACCGCGGGCCCGGTGTGGCGGGCCGGGCTGCTGCGGTGCGCGGCCGAGGAACACGTGCTCGCGATCGCGATGCACCACATCGTCGCCGACGAGTGGTCGATCGGTGTCCTGCGACGCGAACTCGCGCTCCTGTACGAGGCGTTGACCGCCGGCCGTGTGCCGTCCCTGTCGCCGTTGCCCGTTCAGTACGCCGACTTCGCGGCGTGGCAACGGGGTTGGTTGAGCGGCGAGGTCCTACAGGGAGAACTGGACTTCTGGCGGGCGCGTCTGGCCGCGCTGGTGCCAGTCGGGCTGATCGGAGGCGGGTCACGCCCCGCCGACGGAGACGGTGGCGACGGGTCGGTGCTGTTCGACGTCCCCGAGCCGGTTCTGACGGGCTTGCGCGCGTTGTGCCGGCGGTCGGGTGTCACACCGTTCATGGCTCTTCTGGGCGTGTTCCAGGTCCTGCTGAGCCGGTACACGGGAGCCCGCGACATTCCGGTCGGGGTTCCGGTGGCGGGGCGCGGGCGCCCGGAGCTCGAAGGACTGATGGGCTTCTTCGTCAACACGATCGTCGTCCGAACCGACCTGTCCGGCGACCCGACCTTCGAGGACGTACTGGGGCGGGTCCGCGCACTGTGTGTCGAGGCGTTCGCACACCAGGACGTGCCGTTCGAACAGGTCGTCGAGGCGGTGTCGCCGGCACGGCGGGCAGCTCGGACCCCACTGTTCGAGGTGATGTTCAACCTGGAGACCGAGGCCGCCGGCGCGGATGCCGATAGGGTCGATCCGGCGACGCTGCGGTGGCTCGGCTGCAGCCTGCCGGTGCGTCAGGTGGCGGCGAAGTTCGACCTGTCGTTGACGATGAACCTGTCGGCGGACCGGTTGCGCGGCGGGGTGCGCTACCGCGGGCAGACGTTCGCCCGGGCGGACGTGGACCGGTTGGTCGGCCACCTGCAGCGGCTGCTGGCCGAGGTGGCGACGGATGCGGCGCGGCCGATCAGTCAGCTGCCCATGCTGTCGGCCGACGAGCGGGCCGCGCTCGTCGGGCGGGGTGTCGCCGCCGCGCCTGCGCCGGCGTTGGTTCCCGATCTCATTGCCGCGCAGGTACGCGCGGGCGGTGATCGGGTGGCTGTGGTCGCGGGGGCGCGGTCGTTCCGCTATGGGCGTCTGGACGCGGCAGCCACGCGGCTCGCGGGCCGACTCCGGCAGGCCGGGGTGCGGCCGGACAGCGTTGTCGCCGTGCGAACCCGCCGCGGTGCCCCGTTCATCGTGGGGGTACTGGCGGCGTGGAAGGCGGGCGCCGCCTACCTGCCGCTGGACGACGGTGGCCGGCATCCGTCCCGCATCGGCCGGATCCTGGCCGACAGCGGCGCAGTGGCGATGCTCTGCGACCGGCGGGACGCCAGCGTTGCGCGCCATGAACGGCCGGGCGTCACCGTCCTCGTCCTGCCGACCGACGCCGAGCTGGACGCCGATCCCGGATCGGACGACACCGCTGCCCTTTCGATCGACGCGCCGTACCAGGCGCGCGGTGACCGGCTGGCATATCTGACCTACGACTCCGAGCCAGTCGCCGTGACCCATGAGGGCCTGGCGGGTCACGTGGTCGCCATGAGCGAGCGGATGGACCTCCCGACCCATCCGCGCGTCGCCTGGTCGCAGCCGATGATGTCGGATGCCGCCGTCACCACGGTGTTCAGCGCGTTGACCACCGGCGGGGAACTGCACGTGCTCGACCCGGCCGACAGCGGCGACGCGCAGTCGTGGACGTCGTACCAGCGGCACACACCGCTGGACCTCGTCACCATCGCACCGTCACAGTTGCGGGCACTGCAGGCGCGCGCCGGCCCCACGGTGATCCACCCACGGCACACGTTGGTGCTGAGCGGAGAGATCACCTCCGCCCCGTGGGCCGCCGACCTCGCGGCACACCTGCACCCGACCCGGGTTCTTCATAGCCACGGCCACAGCGAGACCACCGCGGGAATCGGTACCACCGTGTGCGGCGGTGACCCGGCCGGGCTCATCACCACCCCACTGAGCGACGTCCTGCCCGGCAACCACGCGTACGTCCTCGACCGTCACCTGAACCCGGTGCCGATCGGGGTGCCGGGGGAGCTGCACCTCGGCGGCCGGCAGCTTGCCCGTGGCTACCAGCACCGACCGGGCCCGACGGCGTGGCGGTTCGTCGCCGACCCGTACGCCGGCGACGGCTCACGCCTGTTCCGCACCGGAGAACTGGCCCGCCGAACCGCCACCGGCGAGATCGAGCTCCTCGGGCGGGCCGACTCTCAACTCACCATCGACGGCGTTCGCATCGAACCCGCCGAGATCACCGCCGCGCTCACCGGCCACCCCACCATCGCCGATGCCGCTGTCGCCGTCATCGACGATCAGCTCGTTGCCTACGTCGTGCCGGCCCAAGGCACCCAGCCGCCCACTGACGAGCGGCTACGCGCCCAGCTCACCCGGGTCCTGCCCACCCACCTCGTCCCGACCGGCTACCTGACGCTGGACCGGCTTCCGCTAGACCCGGCCGGGAGCCTGGACCGAGCCGCACTGCCCGAGCCGGCACCGCCGAGCGGGCCCAGCCCTGCCCAGACATCCACCGAGGAGGTGCTGACCGGAATCTGGGCCGAGCTGTTGCAGCGCGGCGCACCCATCAACCGCCACGACAACTTCTTCGCCCTCGGCGGACACTCGCTCCTGGCAACCCAGCTGATTGCCCGCATCGGTGAGCACTTCCACACCGAACTGTCGTTGACCACCGTCTTCACCCATCCGACCCTTCGCGAGCTCGCCGCCGCCATCGACGCGACCAACGAGCCTCCCGCGCCACCGATCACGCCCACGACCGTCGACCCGCCGCCGCTGTCCTACGCGCAGCAACGGCTGTGGTTCCTCCACGAGCTGACTCCGCACAGCGGCGAGTACAACGTTCCCTATGCCGTCCGCCTGACCGGCGCCCTGCACGTGGACAGCCTGCGGGAGGCGCTCACCGATCTCACACTGCGGCACGCGATCCTGCGGACGACCGTCACCACCGACGATGGCGTCCCCCGGCAGACCGTCCAGCCACCGGCACCGGTGTCCCTGGCCGTCACCGACCTGTCTGATCTGCCCGAGGGGGCGGCCGTCGGGCAGGCCGAGCGACTCGTGGGGGAGGAGGCGGCCAGGCCGTTCGACCTGGCGACCGGTCCGCTGGTGCGGGCCGGCCTCATCCGCCTGGCGACTGAGGACAACGTGCTGTGGTTCGTCGCCCATCACATCGTCACCGATGAGTGGTCTCTCGGCATTCTTCGACGCGAGTTGGCCGCGCTCTACCGGGCCCACGCCCACGGCGAGCGGGCCGTACTGACTCCGCTTCGGGTGCAATACGCCGACTACGCGGTCTGGCAGCGTGACCGGCTCCACGGAAGCAGGCTGGACGAGCTGCTCGGCTACTGGCGGGAACGGCTGGACGGCATGACTCCGTTGGAGCTGCCGACCGACCGGCCGAGACCGGCGGTGCGCCGCCACGCGGGCGACGTCGTGGAGTTCATGGTGCCCGCACCCGTGACGCGCGCGCTGCGGGAACTGTGCCTCGAGCGGGACGTGACACCGTTCATGGCCTTGCTCGCCGCCTTCAACGTGCTGCTCGGTCGGTACTGCGGTGTGATGGACGTGGCGGTCGGAACACCGGTCGCGGGTCGCACCCGATCCGAGGTCGAGAGCCTCGTCGGGTTGTTCATGAACACGCTCGTGCTGCGCGCGGATCTGTCCGGCGACCCCAGCTTCGTCGAGGTGCTCGCGCGGACGCGGCAAACCGCGGTGGACGGCCTCGGCCATCAGGACCTGCCGTTCGAACTGCTCGTCGAATACCTGCAGCCCGCCCGTGACCTGTCCCGCACGCCGCTGTTCGAGGTTCTGTTCAACTTCGTCGGTGCCAGTACGCCGTCGGCGCAGGAAGAGCCCTTCGGTGGGCTCACCGCCCGCCCGTTCGCGGTCTGTTTCACGCCGGCAAAATTCGATCTGTCACTGGCGATGACCGAGGACGGCCACGTCCTGCGGGGCGCCTTCTCGTACAACACCGACCTGTTCGACCGATCCACAGTTGAACGGATGGCCGACCACCTCGGTCGTCTGATCGAGGACGCGGTCGCCCACCCCGATCTGCCGGTATCGCGGGTGGCCCTGATGCCAGAACGCGAGCGACGTGAACTCCTGGCCGAACGCAACCAGACCGCGGTGCCGCTGCCGGCGCGCAGCGCCTTGGACCTGTTCAAGGCGCAGGTCACGCGGCGACCCGGTGCACTCGCGGTGGTCGACGGTCACCGGCGACTCACCTACGTCGGGCTCGACGGCCGCGCGAACCAGCTTGCGCACGAGCTGATCCGGCTCGGTGCACGCCGGGAGTCCGTGATCGGGGTACTGCTGGACCGTTCCGCCAACCTCCTGGTGTGCCTCCTGGCGGTGTGGAAGGCCGGAGCGGCGTACCTGCCGCTCGACCCCGCTGACCCACCCGAGCGCGTCCAGAGCCTGCTCAGCGACGCGGGCGTCACCGTGGTGTGCGTCGAACAGGGAAGGAGTCCGTCCGTCGGCGCCAGCAACGTGGTGACGGTCGAGGTCGACGGCCCAGCAGTCGACCGTCGGCCGACGACACCGCCGGAACCGACGTCCGTGACCGAGCCCGGCAGCCTGGCCTACGCCATCTACACCTCGGGATCGACCGGCTCACCGAAGGGCGTGCTCGTTCAACACGACAGCGTGGTCAACTTCCTCCACGCGATGGCCGCCGAACCGGGACTGCGCGAACGCGACAACCTCCTGGCCGTGACCACGCTGTCGTTCGACATCGCGGTCCTGGAGCTGCTCCTTCCCCTATGCCAGGGCGCGATGGTGACGATCGCGGACAGGAGCACCAGCACCGATCCGTACCGGCTGATGACCGCCCTCGACGCAGATGTGACCGTCATGCAGGCGACGCCATCGACCTGGCGGATGCTGATCGACGCCGGTTGGGCGGGACGTCCCGACCTGCGTGCGTTCTGCGGTGGCGAGGCGCTCGATCCGACGCTTGCACGGGACCTGCTGTCGCGCGTCAGCGAGGTGTGGAACCTTTACGGTCCCACCGAGACCACCATCTGGTCGACGCGCCAGCGGCTATCGGCGCCCGGAGACCGCGTCCCGATCGGAACACCGGTGGAGAACACGACCGTGTATGTGCTCGATCGGAATCTGCAGCCGGTTCCGGACGGTGCCGCTGGCGAGCTTCACATCGGCGGACTGGGAGTCGCTCGCGGCTACCTGAGGCGGCCGGAGCTGACGGCGCACCGGTTCGTCGCCGACCCGTTCTCCGTGGGCGCCCGGATGTACCGCACCGGCGACCGCGTGCGGTGGCACGACGGCCGGCTGTACCACCTGGGCCGAACCGACGAGCAGGTCAAGGTCCGCGGTCACCGGGTGGAACCGGTCGAGGTGCAGGCAGCGCTCACGGCACACCCGCAGGTGGGCGCAGCGGTTGTCGGAACGCGTCCGGAAGTGGACGGCGCGGTGCGATTGGTCGCATGGGTCGTCCCGACGACATCGGACACCGTGGTGGACGTAGCCGCCGTTCGAGCGTTCCTGGCGCGTCGACTGCCGGCGTGGATGGTGCCCTCAGCGGTGGCCGTCGTCGACACGTTGCCGGTGACCGCACGAGGAAAGGTCGATCGGCGCTCGCTGCCCGACCCCCGGAACCTGTCCGATGATGCGGCCGGGCCGGTCCGCGACCTGACACCGACGCAGGAGGTGCTCGCCACCGTATGGGCGGACCTACTTGGCGTTGAGCCCGGCGTTGACAGCGATTTCTTTGGATGTGGTGGGCATTCGTTGTTGGCGGTTCGGTTGGTGATGCGGGTGGGCGAGGTGTTCGGGATCGAGTTGCCGGTGGCGGTTGTGTTTGATGGGCCGACGCTTGGTGGTTTGGCTGCTGCGGTTGATGCTGTGTTGGCCGGTGCCGGAGCCGGTGCCGCTGCTGCCGGTGCTGATACT
>NZ_BOPG01000140.1 GCF_016863635.1 Virgisporangium aurantiacum
ACTGGCCAGTGCCCTCTACCTCGAAAAGCCGGAGGACCGCGACAGCTACGAACGGGTCTTCGACCAGCTGGGTGAGGTGGCGGAGTCACCGGACTGCAGCGCCGAGAGCCTCACCAAGCTGCTGTACGAGATCGACTCCCGGTGACCACGCCGGTGCCGGGCGGACCAAGGCTGATCCGGGCGGGCCGCCCCGCGGACCCGTCGTCGGCCCGCCGACGCGTACGGACCCTGCGGTGACGGCAACGGCCGACACCGCAACGGCCGACACCGCAACGGCCGACACCGCAACGGCCGACACGACGGGCGCGGACCGCCCGGATCAGCCTGTGTGGTGGGCGATGACGACGGCCCAGCCCGACCGGCGGGGGCGGTTCGGCACACCGCCTGGCCTGGGCCGGGTCAGCGGTGTACACGATAAGGCCAATTACCGTGTGCGTGGGCGGATGGTGGCATCGGGGTTGACAGCGGCACCTGAAGTGATCCAGTCGTGCACGACCGCGACGACGGCCTCCACCCGCCGGATCGTCCTCGCTGTTGCGGAAGAACCTCGTACGGCAAGGGCTTGAGGTTCAGGCTGCGGCTCATCGAGGGCGGCCCGCAAGACCTCAACAGCGCGGTCTCGGGAAGTTTTGTACCGGCCGGAGCAGGGATAGTTACTGTGCTGGCGGATGGCCGGGTCAAGAACCTCTCCGCCTGTAGGTTCGAGGTTGTCCGGATCCTCGACCATCCCGCCCTCGTCAACCTCGGGATCACCAATCGGCCATCCGATGGGATCGGTGAGGCGATAAAGACTTCGCCACCGAAGACTTCGCCGGCGAAGTTCCTGAGGCTCAAGCAATTTGGCAAGACGCAGCCGCGCCTTCATGCCGAAGAACACCGGGAAGATCCTGCCGTACAGCGGAGTGAGCTGCGTGCCAAAGGTGAGCAGGAACACCCGTCGCTGATCCGCTTTCGGCAATTGGAGAACGGTCGCAATCGCAAGGACGGCCCCGTGACTGTGACCTGCCAGAACGAACTGGTCTTCCTTCGCGCCACAAATCCGGGTAACCAGTTGGGGGATGGCCCGCTCCCCGTAGCAGGGCGGAGCGAAGGGGTGAGCGCCGCGGGGCCAGAACGTCGTCACATCCCATACGGTTCCGATCGTGCGGCGCAGGCCGGCCGACCGGTAGGCGGCGCCCACCAGCGCAGCTAACCCAAGTACGAGGAGGGCAGCGAGCGCGCTGCCCGTATCGGTCAGCCATTTCACGATCGCGAACCTAAGGCCAGGCCCGAACCACTGGTCGGCCCACTGGACCGGGCTGTCGCCGGTCCATGCCGCGAGCGTACCCAGCGCTGCGAGAACGGCGACCGTCGCGGCGATAACGCCGACGTAGCCAAGTCCCTGCTCTTCGACAAGCATGTGGATCGCCCGCCACCGGGCGACTTCCCACGCGCGGCGCCGCTCATGCGTCCTGACGATCTCTTCGCCGTCCGCCGCCCGGACCTGTAAGTACTCTTTCCCACGCCGCCACCGCAGCGTCAGCCATCCAACCACCACGACGGCCAGCAAGATCCCCATGAACACGGACAGACCCAGCGCGCTCCACTGCAACGGCAGCGGCACCTCGACCCGACTCGCTGAACTGCTGACCGTGGCCGCACCGTTGAGCCAGTCCGCGACCCAGAACAGAACCGCGGCCGAGTACAGCGAGGCGGCTGCCCAACCAAAGCCGCCCAGCACGGCCGCGGACATGCCACCCCACGCCGAGTTCTTATTATCGTCGCGGGACCGACCAACAAACCCGATTGCAGGCAGGAGCAATACGACGATCGCCAACTGGCTCGCGAACAGCCACCAAATCGCTGTTGCTAACCCTGGCAGCGGGCCGGCGAGGTCGCTAGCGGTCTCCTGATCCGGATGGTCATCCGCGAACGTCCGGTCCGGGACGAGATAGGCAACCGCTAACGCTGCACCGAGCAGTGCGAGCCAGAACGCCGCCGTAACCCACGCGCCGTAGCGCGGAACCGGTTGGTTGACGGCAGCCCGTTCGCGGATCTCCGCTCTGCAAAGTGTGATGAGCACCAGAGCCAGGGATGCCGCGAGCGTGCCCAGCGCAGGCAGGTCGAGCCGTGTCGCCCAGCCCTGTGCGTCCTTGGACAACATGTCTCCCGTGTCCACGCGATGCCCCGCGAGCAATGCCATCCCGCCCACGGCGATCAGGGCGGCCGCTGCGTGCAGGGCGCCCAGGCGACGCACCTGGCCGTCGCCGGACCAGAACGATGCGTGCTGCAGCGGGGAGGCTCCGCCTGGGGCGTCCGGTGGTCTGGACGCCGGCACAGTCGCTTCGTAGGCGAACGAGCGCCTGGCAAGCAACCACAGCAACAACAGGACGACAATCGGCGCAAGTGCGCCGACAGCAACGGGTCGCAGCCCGTGTGACAGGAATCCGCTTTGAAGGAAGGTCGTGCCCGGAACCGCCCGTGGGCAACCATCACGGCACTGCCAACCCACCTGATCCATGCCAACTCCGGCGACCGCCATCATCATCGTCATCGTGAGACCGATCGCGAATAGCCGGACGAGAAATGCCTCGGCGTGATCGGCCCATCTCCGGGCGCGGACCGGACCGGCCCACAGCGCGACATTGGCCAGCGCGAACGGGAACAGCAACGCCCAGCCGGCCCGCAGCACGTCCTTCTTCGCTTGTTGGCCGGACGTCAATTGGCCCCAGCTGTACGCTTCCGTGAGGACGGGCGCTCCGTCGGGCTCTGAAGCGCGCCGGTAGAAGCCGGTCTGTTCGTCGCCGAAATGCAATCGGATCATCGGGATCTCACGATCCGAATCACTCAGCATCTTCTCCGGTGGGGTGTTCGACACACCGTGGATACGCAACTCGATGAACTGACCCATGAGGTGTCACCACGCCTGAGCCTGGGCCGGTCGATCCGACCACGGCCACGTGGTAAGCAGCGTGCCCTTCCAGGGTGGCTGATCGTGGTCAGCCGTCCATGATCCGACGGAATAGTCGGCCAGCTTCTGGACCGCTCCGACGTCACACTCGCATGTGAGTCGCATCAAGAGGATGCGTGCGTGACTGTCGAATCTGGGGGTGTGCATGCCATGAGCACTGAAGACGGTCGGGTTGCGGCTCTCGAATCCTTCAAGGACTGGAGTAACTACCTCCTAGTCACAACGGTAGCGGCGGCCGGGTGGATCGCGTCTGACAACGTCACGTTTTGGTCCACTCCACTCAAGAGCGCGGCGCTGTGGTCGCTTGGGGTATCGATCGTATTCGGAATACTTGCCTTGGCACTGGTACCCCTGGTTGCACAGCAGATGCAAGATTCCGATCAGTCGATATACCACGTCCGCGTGTGCTTCAAGATCTTCACCAGGCAGTGTCACGCATATCTGACCCAGGCGTGCAGGCCGCAGCACGTCACGTTCATCGTAGGGATAGCATTCTTCTGCCTCGGTACGGTCCAGTGGCCGTGGCTGGGACTTCTGATCGGCGCGATCGCGGCCGCCTTTGGATGGTTCTCAAAACCGACCAAGACGGAACGGAACGAACCGCCAACATCGAGTTGACCAATTCACCCACCGACAAGCTATTCGAAATTCCACCCGGTCCGGTTGGCCGCCCCCACCGTCACCGCGAAAAGGGGCCGGATGCCGCTGAACTAAGTCACCTCAGCCGCGGCTTACGCAGCACCCGTGAACTCGCTCGGCGCACCTTTCTGAACGCTGGGCCGCCGGGAGATCACACCGCGGGTGCAGTCCTCTCGCGCTGGCTGAGACGCGTATGTCCGGACTCTGTCGGCGGGTGCCATTCCTCCGCGACGACTCTGGCCAGCGCGCCGAGCCCGACATAAAGCGTCACCGCGGAGGAGAACGTCGCGCTCGGCGTGTTATCGACCCGGTGAATGTCGTCGAGCGCCCAGCCAGCGCCCCGTCAGCCCGCCGCGCTGGTCGATTCCGACCTCTGCGCGAAGCAGTCTTGCAGATTGCCTGCGAGTGTGGACATTTCGGTGAGGTGGTGGTCTCGTTCCTGCAAGTCCCGAGAGTCGCGGACGCGCCAGGAAATGAACTGGTCGTACATGTCGCGTATCTGCGTCGTCCCATAGAGATCGACCCGCGCTCTGAGCGCGTGCTCGGCATCAGATAGAACCGGCCGCCCACCGGCCTCCGTTTGAGGCGGGTCGTTCACCTCCTGCCAGACCCTCTGGACATCCAGTCGCACGCTCGTCAACAGGTCGAGGTACAGGCTGGTCCGCTGCTCGCGAGTGAACCGGAGGCGCTCCTGTCTCAGTGCCAGCCGGAAGCCGAGCGTGGTAGCGACGAGCGTGAACACCGAGGGCACGGCAATTGCCAGGATGTCCTTGCCCACCTGACCAGCGTAGGGGCTCCGGAGCGATCCAGATCGATACCCACCCCAGTGGTCGCCAGAAGCTCATCGTTGTCGAACAACTCGGTGTTGCCGGTAGATCTCAATCCCAGTAGAGCGCCTCGCCATACGTGAATCTCGGCGCAAACCGGTCCATTGCCTGGCGAAATGTATGGGGTGGACTGATGTCGGCGCGCTCAGCGCGGATTATTTGCTCAAGGTAGTCGGCGACGTGGTACCGAACTTCGTCCGCCACCGGTGCGTCGGGCGGCGGTCTACGCTGCCTCAATAGCCCAAGTATCCCCTGGCAGGGTTCCGTCAGGTACGTCAGCGCATCAGCAAACCAGCCGTATCCAGGGGTGGTACCGCCCCATACTTCGGCGTCCAGATACCCGGGAGTGGCGTGATAAAGGACCTCGCGGGGAGCGTATACGAACGAGCCGAATCGCCGGAAATCCACCGCAGCCCACAGGACCGCCCTTGCGTGGTCGTTGGCCTGCTCGTAGCGGCGGATCAGCTCCGGCGCTCCGGCTAGGTACTGTGTGACCCGCCCGCCGCCATGGTCGATGGCATAGCGCAGGCGTGGATCGGCGGCGACTTGGTCGCGTGACCAGATGAGTTCCCGGTCGCTGAACCGGGCCGGAACGGTGATGTCGAGGCCGCGGCCGAGTAGTGCCCGGGCGGCCGGATGTTCGGTCGAGTGCGGATCCGTCAGGGTGCGCCAGTAGTCCGGCCACATCGACCCGAGCACGAGAACCGGTCCGGCAGCGACGTCGTGGAGCAGGTTCTGCAGGGCGGTGGCCACCCGGGCGCCGACACCGGGCGGTAGCAGGTACATCTGGGCCTCGTTGAGCCAGATCACCGTGTGCGGCGCGACCCGACTACCGGTGAGAGCGTCGACCACGGCGTCGGGGCGTTCCGGGGTCAGCGGGTGCCACACCCGCCAGGATGGTAGAACGGCGCGGACCGCTTCCCAACAGGCCCGTGTCTTGCCGGTGGAGGAGCCACCGACCAGCATGATCACCCGCGACCCGTTCCTCGCCCGACCGAGTTCCGCGCGGAGCCGCTCGTCGTGGGCGCGGGGTAGGTACGGCGGCAGCGCCGGCAGTTGGTCCTGGCCGGCGATGGTGACGGTCTGGTGGACCTCGAACGCCAATGCGGCCGCGTCGTCCAGCTCGCCGATCACCCACCCCAACGGCTCTGCGTCGGCTGCCGGGTTGTCAGGTGGGCGGGTTGCTGACCGTCGCCGGCCATGATCCCGACGCTTCTCCGCCTGTGCCCGCGCCCGCAGGTCACGCCACCACGAATCCGGCCGGCGCGGATGGTTGGGCGCGGCCCCTTGGAGGTAAGCGACCAGAAAGCGCAGCGCGGCAGGGTCGCTCGGCACGCTCTTACCGTTGAGCCAGTCACTGATCGTCGCGTCGTTCAGCTTGATCGGCGGCTGCTGCCGGCCGGCCTGGCGGACCAGCGTCGCCAAGGTCGGCTCGCCAGCCGCACGATGCAGCGAGCGCAGTTCGCCGGCGAGCATCTCCGCCGCCGCAGTCATCGTGACCCGGTCACAGTTCCGGCGCGGGGTTCCGGACCGGACACGAACCCGCTATCGCGCGGTGTGACCTGGGCATCTTGGCAGAGTAGCCGACCGCCGGGTCGCCGGAAACCGGCCGGACAACCAGAAACAACGGCACCAACCCGACACCCGGAAGGTGCCCACCATGAACCAGTTGTCCGCACTCATCCACGACGGCGCCTTCGCCACCGGCGCCGCGACCCTCCTCTACAGCACTACCGTCAGCATCACCGCCCTTGTCGTGACCCTGGCCGCGATCAACACCGCCGCCACGCCGCCCGTCACGTCCTCGCCCTTCTCCTGCGCCGCCCACCGATATGATCAACGCAGGCGAACTCATAACAGTCGAACAACTCGTCATTGCCGGTAGATGGACCGCTGCCCTCTGGTTCATCTTGAAACTCCCGCAGATTTGACGCACTCGGCAAGCTCGGACGAGCCTATTTTGGCGGAGGGCCGGGGCATAGCGTCCGCCATGCCGCGGAATGACTCGTCGTTGCGGCGTCACGATCGGCCACCAGCGGGTTCTGTCCGCAGCTGACGCGTTGTTGCGACACCGCAGTGAGCGTCGTCCCGTCCGCACCGACGCCAGTCACTGTCCGCCGCTGGCTTCTCGCACGAGACCTGATGCGCATAGGTCAACCGGGACGAGTCCATGGCTGGCGCCGGTTTCTCGGCGTGCGACTTGCGCGCACCGAGGATGCGAGCGTCAATCGCTGCGTGACCGATCCCAGCAACGAGCCCGCGATCCCGCCCGAACACGACCGCACATCGGTGGCCGATCGGGCCGGATCGAGACACGACGACGCCGGCCCGTCCGATGTCACCGCTCGCTCGGGGGATGTCGACGGCCTCTTCACCTTCCTGCGGTGGATGGAGTCCACCGCGGAGCGGTGGGAGGTTCCGCGGGGCAGCGTCGAGGATGTCCGCAGCGCCTGGCGGGCCGTATGCGGGCGGCTGGCCACACCTGTCGACAGCCCGGTGGCCGATATCGACATCGACCTGCTGTGCGAACGGTGCGTCCAGGCCGGCCTTCGACAGGCGACCGTCGACTCGTACCGGATCCGGATGCTCACCGGCCGGGACTGGTACCTGAACTGGCTCGCCGGTCGCCCCCGGTGGTGGCGCCGACGGAATGCCCGCCGCTACGCCCGACCCACGGCCCCGGCGACCCCCGCTGCCGCCCCCGACCGGTCGACCATTGACATCCCGCTCCGTCCGGGCGTCGTCGTCACCGTGTACCTACCCGTGGACCTGCGTCCGGCCGAGGCCGACATCGTCCACGCGGTGCTCCTGAACATGATCGGATGAAAGACGTCCGGGACTGATACCGCCGGCGGCCGGCCGGGGCGACGCCCCCGGTCGCGTGCCTGGACACCGCCGGGCACGGGACCGTGGACAGGAGTCCGGCTGTGGCCGGCCACGATACTCACGACCCCAAATTGCGCACTCGGCCGCGGCGGCCAGCGCGACAGCCAGGCAACGGACCGCTGGCCGGCCAGCCCGGCCGCGCACGATAACAGTCCTTACCGTGCGCGAACTCTCAGACCCTCAAAAAGCGGACCCGGGACAACCTCCAGCCGGCATGTTCCGGTACGGCGGGGAAGCCGGACCGGCCGGCGCCGCGCTTCCTGGATCACACGGACGTGGGGTGCGTTACCGAGGATCTCCGGATCGTGAGTCGGTTCGACGCAGAGAGTGCAGGAACGCGTTGTTCCACAGCTCGGGGTGATGGCTGACGATGAGATCGACCGCCCGGTTCGGGGCGTCCACAAGAAAGGCATCGAACTCGCTTCGAGGTACCTCTGCCGTCTGCGCCGTGTAGCTCGTGCGGATCCACACGGTGCCGTCCTTCGTGTTGTCTTCCGTGTTGTCTTCCGTCGAGAAGAACAGGACGTCCTGGGTGTCCGTCGTCTCGACCCTGCTGACACCGTCGGCATCGAGCTGCTTCTCAGCCAGGTCCAGCATCAGGATGAACTCGACGATGGGGAGCCCCGGCGTCTTGAGCGAAAGGTCGACGCTGTTCACCTTCCAGGTGACGTCGACCAGGAAGAACCAGGACGTCAGATCGTCTTTCGAGAGCGTGTCGAGGTCGACGAGCCTGCCGGTGTACGACTCCGCCGGCCACCCGGTCTTCAGCCACGACCTGTCCTCGGCTCGAGGAGTGAAGTTGATCTCGATCATCTGAGCACCTCAATAGATCCACACTGGCATGGCCGTTTTGACGTTGCCGAATTCGTCGAATGCGACCCGCAGGCCGTTCTGTCCGTCGAGACCCACCTGCATGTTGCCGAAGTCGAACTCTTTGTAGAAGCCGCCACGAGCGTCTCCTGCCGCACGGTCGACCGTGCGCCCGTGTTCCATTGTCCGTCTGATCATCCATTCCAGCTGCGTCTTGGTCATGCCTTGCCTGAACACGTTACCGACTGCGCCAGCCTGGTGATAGGCGCCGCCGTATCGGTGCTGTTTCCAGATGTGCTTGAGTGCGTTGGCTGAGACGAAGCACGGACCCGTGTTGTGCACTAGTACCGGCGTGCGGCCGGCGAGTACGTAGTAGGTGGGAACCTCGGCGACGGCAAAGTTGTGGACCGTCACGACGACTACCCGGCGGACAAGTGCCGTTACCTGGACTGGGGTACCGGTGTCTGTGAGCAGCCGTTGCCGGGGCTGCAGGTCGCCCGCGTCTACCCAGGTTCCGGTGTCCGATGCCCAGAACGGGTGCGTGTCCGTGGCCGTCAGCAGGGCGGTGGCTTCGCCGGCATCACCGTCGACGTCGACGGTGATGCCGATCAGCGTCTTGGTGCCCGCGCTGGTGGTGGTGGCGGTGACTTCCTTCGGTCCGGTCGTTCCGGCCTCGGGGTCGGTGGCGAGCACCACGTCCCCGACGACGACGTCTTCGATGGATTTGGTGGTTCCGTCTGCGAGCTTCACCAACGTGCCGGGTACGAAGCTGCTCATCCGGCACGCTGCTCCGGCTGTCTTCAGCAGCGCTATGCCGAATTTGCCGCCGGCTTTGAGTTTGTTGATGGGGACGAGGCCGATGGCTGTCCAGACGCAGCCGCTTGCTTTTCCGCCGGCGCATTCTTTGGCGTCGGTGTAACCGATGATGTCGAGGAGCATCTGGTTACCCGCCGCCATCTCGGCTTGGCGCATCTCCTCGCAGATATCGGGGTAATTGGCGCAGAACGTGAGGACGAAAACTTCTTGCTGCTGGGAGGGGTTGAGTTCGTCGAAGCTCTTGTTCTTGTCCCACTTGACCCGGCCGCCGGGTGCGAAGCACATCGAGTTGCCGGTCTCGCAACCGTATTTCTTGATGATCTCTTCGGGGGTGACACCTTTCCCGCCGCCGCCACTGTTCCCCCCGGAGTCGCCGGCCCCGCATCCTCCCCGGTGCCAGCAGTCGCGGAGGTTGCCCCACGAGTTCTGGAGCTGCCCTTGGAAAATGTCGTCGTCGGGTCCGCCGCAGACTTCGAGGCAGAGCAGGCCGCTGGGGTCGCTGTTGGTGACGGGGTTGCTGTTGGCGTAGGCGTAGCCGTTCCACTGGGTGGGGTCGGCGAGGTCCATGACGGGGTCGACGGAGATGAACCGGCCAGTGTTGGGTTCGTACTCTCGGGCGCCGAGGTGGGTCAGGCCGGTGTTGTCGGCGGTGCCGTCGAGGAAACCCCGGGTCGTCGGCCAGGCGGGCAGGGCTCCGCGCGGGTTGCCGAAAGGGTCGGTCCGGCGGCGGGTCATCGCCAGGGTGGTCGGGTCGATGGAGACCTGCCCGGTGCTGTGGTGGTCCGTGCCGAGCCAGGTGAAGCCGGCGATGGTGCTGCGGATGGCGACGCCGTAGTAGCGGGTGCAGCTGACGCCGGTGGTGGTGCGGCGCAGTTCGTGGTCGCCGAGGTAGAGGGTGGTGACGGAGCCGGGTTCGAAGCCGAGGAGGCGTTCGCCGTCGGCGGTGTAGAGGTAGCTGGTCTCGCCGTTGGCGTCGGTGACGGTGGCCAAATGGCCTTCTTGGTCCCAGATCAGGGTTTGGCCGGGTTTGCCGGCGAGGTTGCGGGTGGTGGTGTTGCCGGCCTGGTCGTAGCCGTAGCTGTCGGTGCCGGTGGACGGGCCGGTGATGGCGACGTTCTGCACGGCGTGCGGACGCACCGCGTTGGTTCCGGAGGTGGGGTAGGTGTAGGTGCGGGTGGTGTTGCTGCCGGGGGTGTGGACGGTTTCCTGGGTGCGGTTGCCGATGCTGTTGTAGCGGTAGCTGGTCCAGTACGGGTCGGGGCCGCCTACCGCTGCCTGGGTCGGCGTGGTCTGGCAGGACGCTGTGGTGGTCCAGGCCTCGGTCAGTTGCCGGAGCCGGTCGTAGGTGAAGCACTGCCGGGAGACGAATGTTTCGTCTGCGCCGGCGTTTTCCCGGATGCCGATGACGTTTCCGGCTTGGTCGTGGTCGTACGTCTCGGTCAGTTGCGGGACGAACGTTCCGGAGTTGGTCTGACTTTCCAGCGAGACCCGGTTGGTGCGGAGCCGGCCGGTGGCCGGGTCCCAGTAGGTTTCGAGCCGGACGCGTTTGGTGCCGGTGCCGAGCGTGCGCAGCTGGACTTGGCCGTGGCCGTTGTAGGTGGTGTTGGAGACGTAGGTGTCCTGGCCGGCGGCGGTCAGGGCGTAGCCGGCGTCGTCGTAGCCGAAGGTCACCGTCTCGGCCGGCAGCGATCCGGCCGCGGGGTAGGTCTTGGTGGCGACGGACCCGTCGGGTTTGTAGGTGGTGCTGGCCGTCCATGGACCGGCGAGGGTGCCCATCGTGGCGGGCAGCCGGGTGGTGACGCCCAGCGGCCGGTAGGCGTCGTCGAATCCGGTGACCTCTTGCCGGTAGGCCGCGTTGTTGTGCCAGCGGATCGTGGTGGTGAGCTGGCCTTTGACGGTGCCGCCGGTGGCGAGGGTGTCGTAAACCCATTCCGCGCGTTTGGTCCCGCTGCCGACGGCACCTTCCCACAGGGAGGTTTTGCGGCCGAGGGTGTCGTAGCCGTAGGCGAGGGTGACCTGGCGGGCGTCTTTGGTGGTCAGCAGGTCCCCGGCCGCGTTGTAGGTCATGGTGGTGGTGCCCTTGTCCGGGTCCACCGTCTGTGTGATCCGGCCGCCCAGGTCGTAGCTGGTGGTCCAGGTGTTGTTGGCCGGGTCCTTCGTTTCGGTGACGTGGCCGAGCCGGTCGTAGGTGTAGGTGGTGGTCTGGTAGGCGCTGGTGGTGTCCGGGCCGAGGTGCTGCCGCAGTTCCCGGGTCCGGCCGAGGGCGTCGACGATGGTGGTGGTCGGGATGCCCCCGGCGGGTGGGGTGACCATGGTGCGGTCGCCGCCGTAGCTGGTGGCCGTCTGCCATTGTTTGACGTCGCTGGACCAGAACTCGTCGGTCTTGACCCGGCCGAGCAGGTCGTAGGTGTAGCGGCTCTGGGTATCGACGAATGAGTCGTTGAACTGCAGCAGCGTGGCCGCCGGCTCGCCCGAGTTGTAGAGCGACGAGGTGACCGCGGTCTGGCCGTAGGCGTCGTACCTGGTGTCGGTGATCAGGCGTCCGCCGAGTCCCCGCGGAGCCGGCTGCTGGGTCTGCCGCGGTCGCATCCGCCCGTCGAACAGGTCGTAGGAGACGATCTGGTTGCCGTTCGGGCCGATCTTCTTTGTCGTCACGCTGGTGGCGACGGTGCTGGAGGGCGCGTAGACGTACTCGATGCTTGGGGTGCCGGACGTGCCCTGGCCGGGCAGCCACACTGTCACCAGCCGGCCGAGTGCGTCGTAGCGGACCGTGGCTGTCCTGCCGTTGGGGTCCGTCACTACCACTGGTTCACCGACACCCGGATTCATGGCGGTGACGGTGGCGTGGCCGAGCGGGTTCGTCGTCGTGGTCTGCAGCAGCGGCCCACCCGTTGCCGGCGTGTAGGCGGTGGTGCTGGTCTGGCCGCGGGCGTCCTTGCTCGACGTGGGTCGGCCCTGGGTGTCGTAGCCGGCCTCGGTGGTCGCCCAAACGTTCGGGCCGGTCGACACCAGCGTGTCCATCCTGGTCGGCAACCCCTTTGTGGGGGCGGCGCCGAGGGTGGTGGTGCCGTCGTAGTACGTCCGGGTGTCGCTCAGCAGCGGTTCGGCGTTTGCGCATTGCGGGCCGCCGCGGGTGTAGACCCGGGACGGGAATCTCAGCAGATAATCAGTGGTGTTGTAGGCGTACTCGGTGCCGGTGCAGGTTTCGTCGCCGTTGACGGCCTCGTCGCCGAACTGTTTGACCGAGTTCGGCTGCCCGTACTGGTCGTAGCCCTCTTCGGTGCGGGTCCACCGGTAGGTGTTCGGGGCGATCTGGGTCCGGGCTCGGGTAACTCCCGGTCGGTGCCGCCATACATCGTTCGGGAAGATCCCGCCCAAGCCGGTGAAGGTGGGCTCGATGATCGTCGAGGTCGGGATCTCGGCGTCGTCGAGGACGGTACGTTCCCGGACAGTTCCGGCCAGGAAGTTGTAGTCGGGAACAGTGCCCTGGGAGTCGGTGATCGACGCGGCTCGCGAACTGCCGCCGGGTCCGCGGTCGTCGTTCATTCCGCGGTAGAACAACGCCCGGGTGGTCTGGTACGGGCCGCCGTCAGGCCCATGGCTGGTCTCGACGACGGGGTAGCCGCGCCACTGCGACCACGACCTGCGCTCGGCCGGGATGATGTCGTTGGTGTCATAGGCCCACAGGGCGGCGACGTTGGATCCCCAGCCGGCGTAGTCGTATCGCCAGGTCTCGGCCGGGCCGCCACCGGTCTCATCCCATTCCACGACGGTGTCGACGAGGTTCTTGTGGAACCAGACCCAGTTGCCGTTGTAGTGCTGGGGCCAGCACGCCATCACGTTGTCCTCGGTCGACGGGTAGGCCGGGTTCGCCGCCGTCGCCGAACAGTTCGGCTGCTTGTACCACACATCGGTGCGCCCGCCGACGCCGTTGTAGATCTGGTTGATCCGCCAATGCATCAACGGAACGGCCCCACCGGCGTTGTCGCCCCACGACACCCGGTTGTTCGTCTTCTGCCCACCGAAGCTGACCACCGGGGCGACCACCGGGCCACCGGAGATACCGGGGCCGCTCGCCTGCCCTGTGTGCGTGATCGTGTCCAGCCACAGGTCCGGGGTGGTGTCATCCTTCGGATTTTCCGGGGTCCCGAACGGCGCCACATGGTCACCGTTGGACGGGTACGAGTACGTGAACGCGTACTGGTCGACCGGCGTGTACGCACCCGTTGCGGTGTTCCACACCTCACTACGGACCGAGTCGAGCTTGAGCGGCGTCCAGAACGACGGCGAATAGTGCCCACACTGGTTCGCCGGCAGGGTTTCAGCGCAGAACAGGTCCCACGGCGTGTCCGGCCAGTTCTCCGGGTGCTGATAACACAGCTGGTCCTCCGGGCACCGCGCCGACGCGGCGAACGACACCCGCATCGGCGCCGGCGACGACCACTCCTGCCCGACCCGGGTGCCGTACTCCACCCGGGCCAACGTCGTGGTAAGCACGTACCTCGCGTCGCCGTGGGTACCGAGCAACCCGCCGTAGGAACCCACGTACGGCTCGTAGAAGTACGTCATCGAATTCCCGCGCGGGTCGACGACGTAGTCCAGATTCCACCGGTACGCCTCGTAGCACCGGTTCTGATAGAGCGACGTCGAGCGCCAGCACGGCTCCCACGGATTGTTGGAATACACCGGCGCCCACTGCGCCGACCACGTCCACTTCGACTGATCCAGCCGGTCAGAGCCCATGTTGTAGCCGCGACCGAAGTAGTACTGCACCCCATCCAGGTCGGTGACCCGCCAATGGTCGCCCGACGTGGTGTTGTTACCGCCGACC
>NZ_BOPG01000141.1 GCF_016863635.1 Virgisporangium aurantiacum
AACTGGGCACCGACCCGAGCCCGGAACTGCAGGACGTGTACCGGTCCATCCTGACCGGCGCCGCACGCGTCACCCCGCATTCACCCCCGCCCGACACGGCTGTGCCCGATCGAACGGCTCGGACGGGCCCGGCGGCCGCAACCGCCCGGACGGACCTGACCACCGCCCGCCTCGATGTGCTCCGTCAGCGGTCACCCATGGCGGCGGTCACGACGCGGCCGCCGGTACCGGCTCACCTGCCGCCGCCAGGAGGCGGATTCGTCGGCCGGTCGGACGCGCTGGACCGGCTGGAGGCGAACCGCGCCGACCCGGACACTCCGGTGGTGGTGATCTCGGGAACCGCCGGCGTGGGCAAGACGACGCTGGCCGTCCAGTGGGCACACCGGGCCGCCGACCGATTCCCCGACGGCCAGCTGTACGTCAATCTGCGCGGATTCGACCCGGCCGCGACGCCGCTGGACCCGGCCGACGTCGTGCGCGGTTTCCTCGACGCGCTCGGAGTAGAGCCGGAGCGGGTCCCCGATCCCCTGCAGGAACGGATCGGGCTGTACCGCACGCTCGTCTACGGCCGTCGCATGCTGGTCGTCCTCGACAACGCCCGCGACGCCGACCAGGTCAGCCCGCTGTTTCCCGGCGACCCGGCGATCATGACCGTGGTGACCAGCCGGAACCGGCTGACCAGGCTGGCGGCGAACGTCGGCGCCGACCAGATCATCCTTGACGTTCTTTCCCAGGCCGTGGCCGGCGAACTGCTCACCCGACGTGTCGGCACGCGACGCGCGGCCGCCGAACCCGCGGCGGTCCGAAAGATTACCGATCTGTGTGCCCGGCTACCGCTCGCGATCGCGATCGTCGGCGCGTATGCCGCCGGTCGCCCGGAGTTCCCGCTGTCGGCCGTCGCGACCAACCTGGCCGCCGCCCGCGACACCACGGGGTCCGTGGATCCCACGCCCGACAATCCGAGCGGGACGGGCGACATCGAGATCGTCATCGCTTCCTCGTACCGCGCCCTTCCGCCCCGGACGGCCCGGCTCTTCCGGCTGCTCGGTGTGCATCCGGGTCCCGATATCGACGCGCATGCGGCCGCGAGCCTCCTGGGCGTGCCCCCGACCGAGATCGGTGCCCCGCTGGCCGAGCTCGTGGAGGCGCACCTGCTCAGCGAGCGCCAGCCGGGCCGGTACGCGTTCCACGACCTGTTGCGTGCCTATGCCGCCACCCTGGCCCGGGCCGAGGGCGGATCGGCGGAGGAGGCCGACGCGCTGCTCCGCGTCACCGATCACTATCTGCGCAGCCTGGAACTGGCGGATCATCTGATGAGCCCGCTCGCGCGCCGGGTCCGGTTGCCGCCCCCGGTCGCGGACGTGACCCCTGTCGAGGTCGCCGACCGTACGGCCGCCGCCGAGTGGGTCACGGTCGAGCGCCGCGCGCTGACCGCGCTGATCAGGCGGGCCGCAGCGGCGCAACTCGACGTGCACGTCTGGCAGCTGGCCTGGCTCCTGTGGCGGTTCTTCGAGTTCCGCGGATACCTGACCGACTGGGTCGCCACCCAGGAGCTGGCATTGGAGTCGGCCCGACGGCTGGCCGACCCGGTCGCCCTCGAACACGTCAACCGCGCGTTCGCCTTCGCCTGGACCCGGCTCGACAAGTACGACCGCGCTCGCGCCCACCTCACCGAGGCGGCGGCCCAGCACGATCACGTCGACGATCCGCGCGGACGCGCCCGGGTGCTCCTCAGCATGGCGTGGGTCGAGGGTCGAGACGACCGGCCGCAGGACTCCCTCCGTTGGGCCGAGCAGGCACTCGCGATATTCGACGAGATGGAGGACCGGCTGGGAATGTCGCAGGTGCTGTCCAACATGGCTTGGAACCTGCGGAAGACCGGCGACCTCGATCGCGCATTCGACTTGTGCACCCGGGGCCTGGAGTTAAACCGCGACCTCGGCGACACCTACTGTAGGGCCGACCTTCTCGACACCATGGGCGAGATCTACCACCAGTGGGGCGACCACTTTACGGCCGTGAAGTGCCTCGACGAGGGCGCACGACTGCACCGCGAACTCGGTGACCGCTACACCGAGGGCGTCTCCCTGCAGAACCTCGGCGACGCATACGCTGCCGCGGACGAGCATACGCAGGCTCAGACGGCCTGGCGTACGGCGCTGGGCATCTTCGCCGACCTCGGACACTCCGACGCGGCGACCGTGCGCGCCAGGCTGACCACGGCGGACGAGACGCCTCCCTGACGGATCCGCGCCCGGCCCGCCCTGGCTCTCACCTCGGGATCCGGACGCCAACGCCGACCGTCAACCGGCGCGCAGTGACGCTGGCGCTGGAAATCTGTCGGCGACCTGGTGACCGGCTCGGCCACGCGCGCATCCAGCACGCCCTCACCGAACTCGTCGACCGGCGCAACGACCATCGGACCGCGATCGGGCACGCGTACCGGGGCCCTGACCCTGTACGAGGAGGCCGGCGACGTGCCGGGAACCGCCCGGGCGCTGAACGCGATCGGCTGGTGCCACACCCGCCTCGACGAACACGACAAGGCCGTCGAACGGTGCGAGCGGGCACTCGCCATCCTGCGGAGCATCGGCGACCTCGACGGCGACGCGGCCCCGGGACGTCGAGTTGCACCCCGAACTGCGCGAGGCAGCGCCGTATTCGCCGCAATCCTCAAGCGCGCCGGCCTGGACGACGAAGCGTCCACCCACATACTGCGGCACACCTTCGGCACCGCCGGCCCGGCACACCACCGATCACTGACACTTACCCGTCCAGCGGCGCTGACACTAACCTGTCCGCCAACAGCACGACGCACGATGCGCGGAGTGAGGGGCCGATCTTGGACGTGGAACGTGATGCGGCGAGCGCGGAGCTGGACAGGTTCCAGGCCGGACGAGAGCCATGAACTGGTCTGCGTTCGCGATCACTGGTGGCATCGCGGTCGTGGCGGCGACGGCCGGGAACCTGCTGATTCCCAAGTCGGCGATGGCCTGGTTCCGTGGCTTGCGCTGGCCCCGCTGGCTGGTGCCGTTCCACGCATTCGTCGCCGTCGGCATCGTGTACTACCTGCTGATAGCCACCGTGCTGTACCGGGCGTTGGACCGTGACGATACGTCCGGCGTCGTCTGGGCAGCGATCGTCATCGCCGCCAACGAGGGGTGGAACGCGGTCTTCTTCGGTCTGCGCAGTACTCTCGGCGGATTCGTCGGCATCGTGGCCTTCGCCGCACCGCTCACCGCGCTGCTCATCAGCGTCCGCGAGGATCGCCTGTCTGCCCTGCTCGTAGCCGTGTATCTCGCCTGGGTGGCCTATGACGTCGCCTGGACTTTCACACTCTGGCGAACCAAACCGCGCTGAGCGGGCAACGCCCCGCCGAGTTCACTTCGAGGTGGCGAGGTCTATTGCAGCAGCAGCCGTGGCCGGTTCCGCTCGGCGCGGGAGTTTCGCGACCGGTCGGTGTAGGAGCAGCCGCCGATGGCATCGGATTCCCGAGGGGGAGCGCTGATGCGCCATGAAGGTCGGCATGGCAGATGGATCTTCCGTGGGGCGTGCGGGCCGCAGATCCTGTTCTACGGCGTCAGCGCCACCGCAGGCGCTGTGCTCAACATCCGGGGCCGGTTCGCCACCCCGGTGTGGGCGCCTGGTTCTATTCGCGAGTTTCGGCGCCACCGTCGACTGCGGTGGCAATGCGGCTACCCGGTCCGCGATCCGAGTCCAGCCGGAAACGCGAACCGGGCCGGCCCGGGCGCGCCCATTCCTCCCGGCGCCGCTCACCCAGGTAAGAGAACAGATACGAGAGCACGGCACCGATCACAACACCGGTCAGGGCAGCCAGCGGAGCCATGAGATCCACCACCGACCTCTTTCGGGAGGACTGGGACGCCTCTTGCCGGGACCGGGTGACCGGTCCCGGCAGACCGCGATCAGGGCGTGGCCAGAGCCTCGGTCGGAGCCAGGAGGGCCGCCCGGATCGCCGGATAGAGCCCGGCCGTGCTGCCGATGAGCAGGGTCGCGAGGACCCCGCCCGCCGTCGCCCACGCGGGCACGACGGACGGCCAGGCCTGATAGGTGGCGTACCCGGTGGTGACCGCCACTCCGAGCAGCACGCCGCCCACGCCGCCGAGCGTCGACAGCAGCAGCGACTCGGCCAGAAACTGGAGCCGGATCTGGCCCCGGGTGGCGCCGAGCGAACGGCGCAGCCCGATCTCGGGCCGACGCTCCAGCACCGAGATGACCATCGTGTTGGCCACGCCGATGCCACCGACCAGCAGCGCCACCGCACCAAGCCCGAGCAGCATACTGCTGAGGGTCGCTTCGGCCGCCTGCTGTGCGGCCAGTGCCTGCGAGGGCAGGGACACGTTGACTTCTCCCGGCGCCTGCGGATTGGCCGTCGCGGCAAGGACGGCACGAACCGCCTCGACCTGGCTGTCCCGCGACCGGGTGTAGACGATGCTCGCCCGGCCATCGAAGCCGAACAGCTCCGTGGCGATCTCCCAGCCCATGAGTACAGCCGTATTCAGCTCCGGTGCGAGCGCGACCGGATGGAGCACGCCCACTACGGCGAACCGTTCGCCGCCGACCAGGATCTCCGTCTGCGTGTCGAGCCGGCCGATACCGAGCCGCTCTGCCGTGGCAGCGCCGAGGACCACCGCGGGATACCTGCTGGTGATGCCGTTCAACCACGTGCCGCTGCGAACGGTTGCGCCGACGGTCTGCGGCAGGCCCAACCGCACCGCGTACGCGGACAGCCCGTTGGACTCGACTTTGGGGATCTTGTCCGAGCGGTACACGCTGATGTTGCCTATCGCCCCGACAGCCGACGTGGCGGTGACCGGGCCGATGCGTCCGATCATCGCCTCCGCCTCGGCCGGCAGCTTCGCGGTCTGGCCGCGCATGGTCTGTCCCGGGGTGACGGTGAGCAGGTTGGTGCCGAGAGCGGCGAGTCGGCGGTCCAGCTCCGCGTTGGAGGAAGACGAGACGCCCACCACGGCGATCATCGCGGCGATGCCGATGGCGATGCCGAGGGCCGACAGCAGCGCCCGGGCGGGACGGGTGCGCAGGCCGGCCGCGCCGACGCGGGCGACGTCGGCGATCCGCATGCGGGCGGGCGAGAGGCGGCGGACCGGGCGCGTCGTCATCACGGGCCCGTCCCCGGTGACGTGGCCGCGCCCTCGCCGACCGCCTGACCGTCGTGCATGAGGATCTGCCGGTCGAGCCCGGCGGCGATCTCCCGGTCGTGCGTGATGACCACAACCGTCGTGCCGGCGGCGTGCAACTCCCGCAGCACCGCCATGACGCCCTGACCCGAGACGGAGTCGAGGTTACCGGTCGGCTCGTCGGCGAGCAGCAGCGCCGGCTCGCCGACCACCGCACGGGCGATCGCCACCCGCTGCTTCTCCCCGCCCGACAGCTCATGCGGCTCGTGATCGAGCCGGTGCCCGAGGCCGACCCGCTCCAACGTCGCCTTCGCACGACGCCGCCGCCCGGCGAGGCCGACCCCGGCGTAGAGCAGGCCGTCGGCCACGTTATCCAGCGCCGATACGCCGGCGGCGAGGTGGAACTGCTGGAACACGAAGCCGATCCGGCCCGCCCGCAGCGCCGACAACTGCCGGTCGGACAGCCGCGACACGTCGTGGCCGTCGACCACCACCCGTCCGGTGGTGGGCCGGTCGAGGGTACCCAGGATGTGCAGCACGGTCGACTTGCCCGAGCCGGACGGGCCGACAACGGCGACCAGTTCGCCGGCGCCGACGCTCAGGGTGACCCCCACGAGTGCGCGTACCCCGCCAGGATAGACCTTGGTGACGTCCGTCAGCTCGATCATCCCGGCACCACCACGATTGCGCCCTCGGCCAGCCCGTCGCCGCTGACCTCGACCCGTCCGCCGGCGAACAGGCCCGTCTCCACCCGCACGTAGTGGCTTGCCGATCCGTCGACGACCTCTACGCCGTAGCCTCCCTCGGCCAGCGCAACCAGCGCCGCGACCGGGACGGTGAGCACGTCCTTGCGCTCGGCGGCGGTGAAGACAACGTTGACCACGGCCGCCTCGATCCCGGCGCTCGCCGCCGGGTCGCTCAGCGACACGACGGCCTCGATCTTCGTCTGCGCTGTGCCCTCCGGGCTCTGCGCGGGCTGGATGATCGAGGACACTCGCTCGACGCGACCGGCGACCCGCTTGCCGTCGGGCAACTGGATCTGCACAGCGACCTCCCGGCGGGCCAGACGCTGCTTGGACACATCGAGCCGGACCGTCACCTGATGGGTGGTGGCGGTGTACTTCAGCACCTCCTCCCCCTCGCCGGTGGACTGGTTGACCCCGGCTGTGAGGCTGTCGACCCGGATCGCGCCCGGGGCGAAAAGCACCCGCCCCTGCTCCACCTGGCCGGTCTGCGGCAGCCCGAGATTCTTCTGCCATGTGCGCACCGCCGTCGCGGTGGCTGCCGTGTACCTGTCGTCCACCGTGATCCCGGCGTAGCCGAGGGCCAGCAGGTTGCCCTCGAGCTGCCGAACGTCCGCGCCGACGGCGCCGGGGCCGAGTGCCCGGTACGCGGCGATCTCGCCGTACATCAGCACGACCGGTGCGTTGTCCACCCGGTAGATCACCTGACCCCGGCTGATGACGTCAGCGGCCAGGGGCATCCTCGTGATGACGCCCCCGATCCGGCCGGCCAGCGTGGTCGGGGCGCCGTAGCCCAGGTCACCCAGGACCTGCTCGGTGTCGAGCATCGTCTGCCTGGTCACCGGGGCGGTAGCAGGCGGAAGGCTCGACGCCGCCGGCGTCCCCGATCTGCCGTTGCCATCGAAACCGACCGCGGTCGCTGCTGCCGCGCCGACCACGACCACGACCACGGCGGCTGCCGCGGCCGTCCTGCCACGCCGACGCCGGGAGCGCGGGCGCCGGTTCTTTCCCGTCGTGTCGCTCACGGGCCCGACCGGTACTTCTTCGCGAACTCCGCATCGCAGAACTTCTTGGCATCGGCGAACTGCGGGTCGTCCTCGACGGACTTGTCCGTCGAGAAGCCGCCGTCGGCGTCGGGGTCGGGGAAGCTCTCCACACCCTTGTCCCGCATACACTTGGCCAGCCAGCGCGAAGCCTCGATCTTGACCGCCGGCATGGGGCCGCCGTCGCCGCCCTTGTTCTGGTACTGCTTGCACGCCTCGGTCGCTTTGGCGAAGGTCTCCCGGTCGGGCTCCCCCTCGACCCGGAAGGTAACGTCGTTGCCGCTGACTATCGGATCACTCATCTGCACGCCGTTCTGCCGCATGCATTGCGCGTACTTGAGATCGCGCTCCTGGGAGGTGAGGCTCGGCGCGGAGCCGCTCGCCCTCGGGGCGGCGGAGCCGTTCACCGAGGCCACATCCTTACCGTCGTCCGGTTTCGAGCAGCCGACCGCCACGATCAGCACTATCGGTAGCAGCCACCCGACCGGGAAACTCCTTCTCATCGCATTCTCCCCTGGTTCGATGGGCCCAGTGGAGCAAGGGACCGGCAACGACACCGTCACAGCCGGCGTAACACCGGTGTAACCCGCGGTCGCGGAGACTGGTACGCGAGGAGGAACCGCGGTGCGCGTGCTGCTGATCGAGGATGAGGTGCTTCTTGCCGAGCAGGTCGCCGACGGGCTGCGCGACCGGGGCTTCGCGGTCGACCTAGCCGTCGACGGCCTGGATGGTCTGCACAAGGCCGAAACGAACCGGTACGACGTCGTCGTGCTCGACCGTGACCTGCCTGTCCTGCACGGCGACCAGGTTTGCACGGCGCTGACAGCGGGCCAGTCCGGCATCCGGATCCTCATGCTCACGGCGGCCGGGGAGGCGGCGGACCGGGTCGGCGGCCTGATCCTCGGAGCCGACGACTACCTGCCCAAGCCGTTCGTCTTCGACGAGCTGGTGCTACGGCTCCGCGCCCTCGCACGAAGGGCCAACAACGCCCCTCGCGTCCTCCGGCGGGCCGGGCTCACCTTCGACACCGCGCGACGCGTCGTCACCCGGGACGGCCGTATCACCCCGCTGACCACCAAGGAGCTGGCGGTATTGGAGATCCTGATGGGAGCCGACGGCGCCGTGGTCAGCGCCGAGGACCTGCTGGAACGGGCGTGGGACGAGCACGCCGATCCGTTCACCGCGACCGTGCGCGTCACCATCGCCCGGCTACGCCGAAAGCTCGGCGATCCGCCGCTGATAGAGACAGTGGTCGGAGCGGGGTACCGGCTGTGAGGGCACCCCTCGCCCACCTCCGCCCCCAGCCGTCGATCCGGCTCCGGCTGGCCCTCACCTACACGGTCGTCCTCCTGGCGACCTGCATCGCCCTGCTGGCGCTCAACTACGCGCTGCTGTTCCGGCGCCTGTACACCGATCCGGACCCGGGCCCCAACGAGCGGACGACAGCTGACGGGCGCAGGGTGTTCGAGAACGAGCAGGACCGCAGGGCATACGAGAACAAGTTGGCAGGAATGGCGGAGTTGCGCACCGCCGCGGTGCTCAGCGCCGGTACGACGTCCGCGGCGGCGCTGGCCCTCACCGCCGTTCTGGGGCTCGGCGTGTCCTGGGTCGTCGCCGGCCGCGTGTTGCGGCCGTTGCAGACACTCACCGCCGCCACCCGGCGGATCTCCCAGGACCGGCTGCACGAGCGCATCGCCCTGGCCGGGCCGCGCGACGAGCTCAAAGAGCTCGCCGACACCTTCGACGAGATGGTGGCCAGGCTCGAAGCCTCCTTCAACAGCCAGCGCCGGTTCGTGGCACACGCGTCACACGAGCTGCGGACGCCGTTGGCCATCGTGCGTACCAGCGCCGAGGTGCTGTTGGCGAAGCGGCAGACCACGATCGCCCAGTGGGAGGCCATGGCCGGCCGCACGCTGACCGCGACCGGCCGCGCCGAGCGGCTACTGGACGGCCTGCTGGCGCTCGCCCGCAGCGACAGCGGAGTCATCGCTGGCGAGCCGCACGACCTGGCGATCGCCGCGTCTACCGCGTTGGCCGAGGCCGACGACGAGGCGGAGCACGCCGCCCTTGCCGTCACCGCCGATCTGCGCCCCGGTCCGGTCTTCGGCGACCCCGCCCTGCTCGACCGCCTGATGAGCAACCTGGTGAACAACGCGGTGCGGCACAACCGGCGAGGCGGCTGGGTCGGCGTGCGCACCGGTCGCGACGGCGACGAGGCGATCGTCAGCGTCAGCAACAGCGGTGACCCGATCCCGGCCGGGGACGTCGACCGGCTGTTCGAGCCGTTTCAGCAGATGGCGGCCGGCCGCACCGCGGGAGCCCGGTCCAGCGGTCTGGGACTGGCCATCGTCAGATCGATAGTGCGCGCCCACGGTGGCCGGGTGTCAGCCACTCCGATCGCCGAGGGCGGGCTGTCGGTCACCGTCACTCTGCCGGCACGGGAGGGCGATGCTCCTCGCCGGCTGACAGGATCGTGAGTTGGCTCGCCGAGGAGCCAGCCGAACATCAGTCTCGATGCCGGGACGTGCCGACTGGACGGTCGCACGAAAGATCATCACCGCGATCGGCGCGACGGTGCATATACCTGCTCGATCGTCAGTTCCGCGAGCCGTCGGCTCTCTTCCCCTTGGGTGAGGCTGGCGCCCGACATAGCCTGACCTGAGCGGCACGTTCAGCCGCCGTGGTTCACCGGTTGATGATGATCAGGTTCTCCACCTCGGTGACACCGGGCGCCGACCAGGCGACACGCTCGGCCTCGCGGCGCTCCGCCCACGACCCTACGCTCCCGGCCAGGATCACCTTGCCGTCTTGGGTGGTGACGTGGATCCGTTCCGCGTCCGTTTCGGCCGTGCGTACCAGCGCGTCCTCGATCTTCTTCTTGAGTTCATCGGGCGACGGGCCGGTACGCGGCCGCACAGTGATGAGGTTGCTGATCCCCTTGACGCCGGTGAGGTTCCGGACGACCCGTTCCGCCTCCCGCCGCTGGTAGTCCCAGTCCAGCTCGCCGCGCAGGGTGACCCAGCCGTCGGACACCGATACCTTCACCATTTCATGGGGTACGAGCGAGTCCATCTCGAGCACCCGCACGACGGATCGGGCGAGGTCGACGTCGGTCTGCTCGTGGCTGGGCGCCAGGCGTACCTCGATGTCGTTGGCGACGGCCTTGACCCCGCGGATACGAAGTGCCGCGCGTTCTGCGGCCGACTTCTTGCTGAACGTGTCCACCCAGCCGGTCAGCGTCGTCACCCCGTTCCTCACGGCCACCCCGATCTCGTTCGGCGCGACCTCGGCGTCCCACTTCAGCTCGCGCAGCACCTCACGCTGGATGTCCTCATCGGTCTGGGTGGTTACCGTGCTGGCCATGCCGGTCCTCCAAGATCTCTCGTTCGTCGGCCGTGGCGGCCTGCTCGCGCCGTGGTCGGGCGAGGGCCCGTTTCGACCCTCGGCCCGGACCGGATGACTCCGGCTCACCCGCAGCGAGGGAGAAGCGCGCCTGCGCCCCAGGAGAAGCCGGCCGAGTACGTCGTGGAAGGGCGCATCGAGCAGCTACTGCTCAGTGGCCCACTTGGTGACTTTTGAATGTGGAGAACCCTCCGGTGGTCATTACCGGCCGGCGATCTCCTGTATGGACGTTTCTGCCAGGCTGCGGCGGATCTCCGCCACCTCGTCGTCGAGACCGCTCAGGTCCGGATCCGGCTCCCGCAGTCGCGGCGCCAGCCGCTGCAGCAGGTCGACGGTCGCCAGCGCCAACTGCAGCACGTCCTCGACAGGCCTGTCGGCGAGCATCGATTCGATCTGCTGGGCAAGGCTCGCCAGCGTTTCAGCGGTGGTGGCCGGCATGAGGTAGCCCCGGAGCGGGGGAGGATCCCCGGACTCCGCTCGCATCTCCGCCAGCGCGGTCACGACCGCGCGACGGTTGCTGAGCCGGTCGAGCAGCCGGATGAGACGGTACGTCCGCGCGACCAGCCGGGGGCGCCCTGGATGGCCGTCGAGCCACGCCTCCAGGGCGGCCGGACCGTCGAGGTGTTTTGTGAGCTTGGAAAGTGCCGCGGCGGCTGAGTTGGGCAGCATCCAGTGCGTGGGCAGCAGCCGGGCCACCTGCTCCGCGAGCGCTGCCTCGCCTGAATGATCGAGCTTGCCGGACGTGAACGCGTCGAGCAGTTTCCGGTCGAGGTTGGCAGCGGTCATCGTCGGTCGCCTACCGCGTTGATCCGCAGTGCGGCGTGCCGCACCTGCTCAACGCTGCCATCGTCTTGTCCGACGGCGCCTTGTTCACGATCATGAACAGGGCGGACGTGCCGGGCTTGACCCGGTCTTGTACCGGCTGCTCGAGCTGGCTGCTGAGTCTCATCCACTACTGCCTCCGACTCGATCATCAGGTCTCCGGCTGCCTGCTGACCTCCGCAGCTGCCGTTTCGGCCCTGCTCTCGTCGGGGCAGCGGATGATGACCGGATCTGCCGCGTCTGGGCTCGTCCGGTCCGCTGCGCCGACCCGCGCGGCGAGGAAGCTCCGGCCGCAGCGAGCACTGAACCGCGCTCTGCGTCAAGATTTACGCCGCTCGGCGCGGGGTGTCGATTGGCAGTCCTGCCGATTCCGGCCCACGCCGGCCGCAGCAAGGCCGCGGCGGCCACCGTCCCGGTCGATCAGCCACTCACTGCGACACGCAACATTCTGGGCTCCAGGACCGTCGCGACGATCACCGTCGCCGACGTGCGAGCCGTCAAGCCACCGAATCAGTTCCAGAAGCGGCCGCGCCGCAGGCCGCCTTCGATAGAACGGCCTTCATGCAGGACCTGAGCCGCGGCGCTACGACGTCGCACTCGATACCCCGATGGCTACGAGACCCGGCCGCGGCTCCACCGAAGATTCCCGACGGGCGACCGCGGCCCGGCCCGATCAGTCTGGCTGCGGGCGTGCGCCGCCGATCTCCGGCTGCCGCCATACTTCCCATCCCACGAACGCGACGCTGACCGCCGTGACGGCGACCAGGATGGTCAGGGCGGGCACGGCCTGCGCCATCGGGATGAGCGCGATCAGGACGACGGAGGTGACCAGGCGGTCGGTGGCGATCTCATTGTGGTCACGCCATCGATACAGCACCTCACCGGCGTAGAACAGTGCGGCGCCGCCGCAGAGGGCCAACCCCAACAACGGTTGCAGCGGTTCGTCGGGATGGGCGATCGCCTCGCCCACCCCCAGGCTGTACCAGATGATGCCGGCGACCAGCGGCAGATGCAGATAGCTGTACGCGTCCCGGGCGAGCCGGGCCCGCTCGGGTGCACGAGCCCGGCGCAGCCGTGCCGCCGCACCGTGCTTCAGCCCGAAGTACGCCCACCACATCGCAGCCGAGACGAGAACACCGAGCACCACGGCGACCAGGACGTCGGCCCTGGGCAGGTCGCCGTTGGCCGCCCGGCCCATCTGGAAGATGGATTCGCCGAGCGCGATGATGACGATCGAGCCGTGGCGTTCGACGAAGTGGCCAGGCCGCACGTGCAAGCCACCCATGCCGAACAGGGCCGGGCCGCCGAAGTCCACGAGCACCGCACAGAGCCACAGCACCTCCCGCACGGGCGATTCCTGGGTTGCGGCGAGCACGACGATTCCCGGGCCGATGAGCAGGGTCGGCAGCAGTCGCAGGAAGGTGCGTCGCCGTCGCGTGTCGCTGCGCGCCGAGTAGATCAGCAACACGACGTGTAGCAGGCGCACCGTGAGGAGCGCCAGCGCGAACATCATTGCCTCGTCCCCGAACGCCTCAACCAGGGAACTTGACGCGACCAGCATCGCGGACATGGCGAGGAAGATCAGCGTCCGTGCCAGGTTGCCCGACTCCGCCGAGGTGTTAGTCAGCCAGGCGTAGCAGACCCACGCCCACCAGATCGCCACCAGTGCCAGGACACCGTGACCGAACCCGGCCCACGAGAGGTGTTCCTCGATCAGGTGCGTTACCTGCGACATCGAGTAGACGAAGACCAGGTCGAAGAACAGTTCCAGGGCGCCGACCGCACGGTCGTCCGCAGGACGCTGCGGCGGCTCCATGGCGGGTTCGGCGGTGGCCGATTGCACGTCCCGTCCCAGCCGTTCGCAATCAGGCGGTGACGGGTCGATGGTGGTGCCCGGCCGCTGCCGGACCGTGGCGCCGCTTCCGGCGCAGACGCAGGCCGAGCATCGGCAGCGTGATGCCGAAGGCGATGGCAGCGATACCGATCAGCACGACCAGGGTCAGGACTCCGGCGGCCGGCCAGACGATCAGCAGAACGCCGAACAGCACGGACAACGCGCCGGTCAGGATGCTGGCGATACCGCGGGCGAAGAGCCCGGCGCGGCTGCCCACCGCCCACCAGTGACGGCTCTTTGTCTCTAACATGATGGTTTCCTTTCCGACGTCACGTCTGGACCGCTGCCGATCGGCAGGTTGTCCGAACCTGGCGAGGTGGTCATGGATCAGAGCACCAGCAGCCGCCAAGGGTGTCGATTGGCACATCTACCAATCCGGCGGCCCGGAGCCGCCGGCTACCCGTTGTGGGTAAGCCTGGCACCATGGCCATCGCAACGCGCACCGTCACCGATGAGGACATTCATCAGCAGGCGGGTCCTCACCTGAACGACGTCCAGCCCGTTGGCGTGCACCCTGATCGCCGCGTCGGGGTTCGATCAGTGCCGGTGCTGCCGGTCGTGCGCTACGAGCAGGCGTGGGATGTACAGGCCCTGACGGAGTGCTT
>NZ_BOPG01000142.1 GCF_016863635.1 Virgisporangium aurantiacum
GGCATCCTGCGGTGCCCGCCATTTGAGTTGAGGCACCTTGCTGGTTCGACGTTCTGCGGGGGCGGGGCGTCGCTACCGAACGTGCGACAGGCTGGGCCCGCTGTTCATTTATGGGTCGAGGCGGGCCAGCCACCGGGCCGCAAAGTCGGGATCGTCGGGTCCCAGGTTCGGCAGGTCTGCGCGCAGCGGGCGGGTGAGCAGGGCCAGCTTTCGCAGCGGCGCGACATCCGGGGCGCCCTGGTCGACATCGCCGAGGATGGGCGCCTCGCTCGCCCTGATCATCACGGCCGGACCGACCTGCTGGATGTCGGTGACATCGGGAAGCTCCGAGCGAAGTCGGGTGAGGCCGCCCAGGCGGGCCGTGATTTGCGGTCCGAGCAGCGTCAGCCAGGAAACATTATAGATCTGCCCGGCCGGACCACGGCGAATGTCACCGTTGCTGAGGTCAAAGCCGAGGTACCGCATCGCCATCTTGTCGATCTCTTCGAACGCTTCGCCGCGCAGCGACATGTGCAGGTGCTTGAAGGCGTACCCGCAGAAGCCGGAGTCGAACTCACACCGCAGAGCGACCTTGCGCACGAAGTCGACGAAGTCCTCGATGCTGGTGAACGTTTCAAGATCAGTCGGGAACTCCAGGTAAAGGCTGCCGCTGTCGGTCGGCTGGCCCGCCCAGTTCGGCGGCGACGCCGCGAAATGGGCGCCGAACTGGCCCACATTTCTCGGCGGCTCCTGACCGAAATGAAACTCGAAATAGTGCTCGGGGTCGATCCCGCGAAGCTCCCGCAACGTCGTGGTGATGGTGCGGCCGGTCGCTTTCCGCCACGTCCCGCTGGCCGATAGATACGTCTGCAACGCTCCGTCCGGTACGAAATCGAGGTAATCCTGAAGAATGTCGGCGACCACCGGCGCCAACGTCCGGGCCGGCTGTGCGTACAGCATGCACAGGGTGACACCAGGCCGTAGGAAGGTGTACTCGGTGCCGCCGAGGACGACGCTACGAGTCATCTGCTCCAAGTCCACCCGCTGCCGCCCGTGTCCGGCTGGGACCTCTCGCTGGTCAGGGCCGCCTACAGTGGCGGGATCTGTCTCGTCACGCGGCAGCACAGCATCGAAGACGACCCGTGCCTGGGGACTCATCGCGTTCCGCGCCTCGACCAGCGTTTCTTTTCCGTCCTGGACCGTGTACGGGTAGTCACGGTCCAACATCTTCCGCAAGTGTGTTCGGGCCTTGTCGAAGTCGACCGGCAACCCATCTCGCCCGGTCAGGTACGCCACGGCAAGTTCGAAATGCGCGTGACCGCTCACATAGTTCCCGTCGTCGGCGTGCAGCGGACCCTGCAGCATGGCGTCGATCATCTCGTCGGCCTCGTCGTGACCAAAGTCCGACGCGACGTTGAGCCATTTGTACGCCACCCCCTCAGGCTCCTCGACCGAATCGCTGTAGGCCAGATCCAACAGGCCAGCCACGTCGCCGGCCTCGGCAGCCGCAAACAGCCGGGCTCCACGATCCTCACCATTCATGGCCCAAACAATAGAATGACTCGTGCGAAGGCCGAGCATCTTCGACGAGCGATCCCGAGGCAACCGGTTTCGGCGTCGAGGGCAAGATCCACCGATTCCGCAAGATAGGTCTGACCAACTTTCAGACAGTCCGGTCAGATCCACTCTGCGAGGCGCTGGTCTGCCTTGCGCCGTACGCAACCTTCAACTGGATCGGACAAGTCGTGCCGGTATCGCCGGAGGTCGCGAGCAGGGCTATTGCGTAGTCGGTTGATGCTCTTCTGACCTGGGCGTTTGGGGTGGCGGCCGGGCGGGTGAGGGTCGATGGGGCGGGTGTGGCCGCATCGGTGATCATGGTGGTTCTCACGCCAGATGATCTCCGACAAGGACCACACCCGCAGATGTCATCATCGCCGATCGCGGTGCTACTGCCGCACGCGCCCGTCACCTCCACCGAACCAGCTGCCCTACCGGTTGCGGTTACCGCTGCGGAGCAACCGGGGCTGTTGACCGTCCTGGCGACGGTCCCTGATCCGCGTGATCCGCGTGGGGTGCGTTATCCGCTGGCGAGCATGCTCGGGGTGGCGGTGTGCGCGGTACTGGCCGGCGCGGTCACCTTCGCCGCGATCGCTGACTGGGTCAGGGATCTGGACTCGCCGGCGTGGGCCAGGCTCGGATTCACCGGTCGGATCCCGGTGGCGTCCACGGTGTGGCGGCTGCTGGTCCGCGTTGACGCCGAGGTGCTGACGAGCGTGCTGGCCGGCTGGCTCCGCGCGCGTTGCGAGGCGGGCACGCCGGCATCCACATCGCGGCCGGTCACCGATCGCAGACGGCGGCGGATGATCGCTGTCGACGACAAGGTCCTGCGGGGATCACGGCTACCCGACGGCAGCCAGGTGCACCTGTTGTCGGCCTACGACACCGGCACCGGTAAAGTGCTGGCCCAGGCACAGATCGCGGCGAAGTCGAACGAGATCCCGGCGTTCACGCCGCTGCTGGACCGGGGTCGAAGCCCAACTCGGCAGCCTGACCGGTGCGATCGTCGTCGCGGACGCCCTGCACGCCCAGACTGGCCACGCCCGCGAGGTCGCCACCCGCGGCGCCTGCCTCGTGGTCACCATCAAGGCGAATCAGCCGACGTTGCACAGTCTGCTCAAAGCGTTGCCGTGGGCCGAGGTCCCGGTCGGTGACCGACGCCGCGACCACGGTCACGGCCGCAAAGAGACCCGCACCGTCAAGGCGTTGACCGACCTGACTCCGGGCGGGCTCGGCTTCCCACACGCCTGTCGTCGCTCACCGAATTCGGTTCTGTCGCTGATCTTGTGGTCGGCGTGGCGGCCCAATGTCCTTTGTGCGGCCCGCAACGGCGGAGTGTGCCGGGAGTGGGGCATGGTTAGACCAGGGATCTGCTCGGCGAACGTGTGTCGACCAGCAGGTACGGGCGCCCAACCCAACTAGGTCCGGCGGGAGCGCCGCTCACGGACGATCGGCAGTGAAAAACTGCTGCTCAGAGCGGTCGCGTAGCGGTTCGTATGCTGGAACCTTCGGTCCACCCATTTGAGCAGGGCAAACGCACCGTTCCACTGACCACAGTGGACGGTGCGGTTTCATTTGTGCGCACCATGTGCGCACCGGCCGATCTTGAAGCCGGCGACCAGAGGAATCCCCCGTCGATCGATATGGCGTTTGACCTGCGAGTTCGCTCTTTCGGCGGCCCCGATACTGGATCTTGACAATTTCTTGTGTGATGACCATTACGTCAGACTTGTCGGGCGTGTCTTCGGTCCGTGGCGGGGGCTAGCGGCGTCATCGGGCACCGGTTGCCCCGTTGCGGTAAGAGGGTCACGCCTGCAGCCGACGCTGAGAAGGTCGTCCGGCCTCCTCGATGGGCTGAACTTTCAAGCGATAGCCGCTGTCGGCTGGCGAGTCCTTCGACGACTCCCGGCGGCCGGGCGGATCCTCGCCCGGCGGTGCGCGGCATCCTCGTTGCGACAGGCCCTCGGCCACGTCCGCGAAGAACAGGACCCGCCGCCCGGACCCGAGCAGCTACGCCCTCGGGTCGGCCTGCATGGCGGCGATCGTGTCGCTCACCTCACGCGCCTGGGGGTCGTCGAACTCCTTGAGGGTTGCCACCGCGCCGCTCCAGATCGCCTGCGCGAGGCCCTGATGGCCGACCAGGAACAAGGCCCGGCCGATGTCCACCCAGACAAGGGCCTCGAATCGCAGGTTGTTCAGCAACCGGTACATGCGGATCGCCTCGCCGAAGGCCCGGAGGGATTGCCGATACCGTCGCAACGCCAGGTAGGCCAGGCCGAGGTGGCGCTGATTCGACGCTTCACCGTTGACGTCACCTATCTGACGGTTGATCTCGTGCGCCTGAAGGTGACAACCGATCGCCCCCTCGTAATCGGCGGCCCCGTACAAGGCCACCCCGAGGTTGTCGAGGTTCAGCCCTCGTCCTCGGTGGTAGCCGGACTCGGTGCACAGGTCGAGGGCCCGGGTGGCGTACCGCCGCGCCGCCTCGTGATCGCCACGCTCGCCGTACACCAATCCCAGGTTGCCCAGCATCATCGCCTCACCGGAGGAGTGGCCCGAGTCCTGGAAGCACGTCAGGGCGTTGTGAAAATGCGTCGCGGCGGCGGGACCGTCACCTCTCAGGTAGCACATGTAGCCCAGGGCGTTGGACAGGTAGCCCTCTCCGGTCCGCTCACCGGCGGCCGCGGCCGCGTCGATGGCCCACCGGTGGAACTCAATGGCGTCGTGCAGCGGGATACGGCGTTCGAAGAACGTCGTCAACGAGGTGATCATGCGCCAGGCATGGCCGCTCCAACCGTTTTCGTTGGCCCACCGAATGACCGACCGAAGACAGTCGTACTCGCGCTCCAGCCAGGCCATCGCCGCCGACACGTCCGCAAACCGCGGCGGCTCCACCTGAGGCAGGTACGGCGCCAGGAAGTCACGCCGCCGGTGCGGCAGAAGGCGACTGTCCGCGGCCACCGTGGCATGCAGGTACCAGTCCAGCATTCGGCGTACAGCGCGGTTCTGTTTTTGCGGGTTCTGGCTGCTCCGCGCCAACTCGGCGGCGTACCAGCGGACGAGATCGTGTAACTCGTACCGTTGCGGCAGGCGCTGCCGCACCAGGTGGGTCGCGACCAACTGGTCCAGCGCCGCTTGCGCCCGCCGGACGGACATGCCGGCGAGCGCCGCCGCCGCGTCCAGGGAGATCTCCTCAGCCGGGTGCAATCCAAGCTTCCGGAACACGCTCGCGGCGTCCGCGGTCAGGGTCCGGTAGGACCAGGACAGCGCCACCCACAGGTCGTTGTACGGATCGCCGTCACCACCCTGGAAGACTTCGTGCCTCATCCGTTCGTCGTCCAGTGCCTGTACGACACCGGTGAGACCACCCGCACGCTGAGCCCGCTCAGCCAGGATGGCCAACGCGAGGGGCAGCCCCCCGCACAGCTCGACGAGGCGGGCGGCAGCGGCGCGTTCAGCCGTCACCCGGTCGGGACCATATGCCGCGGCGAGCAGCGCGAGCCCGTCACGTGACGGCAACGGAGCGAGCGTCACCCGGTGTGCGCCGTCGCGGACCGCCAATCCGCGAAGCTGATTCCGGCTCGTCACGATGACCAGGCTGTCTGCGCCCGGCAGGAGGTGGCGCACCTGCGCGGCGTCGCGCGCATTGTCCAGCAGCATCAGCACCCGCCGACCGGCGAGGGTGCTACGCAGCAACGCCGCGCGTTCATCGACGCCCGACGGGATCACCTCGCTGTGCAGGTGGAGGCCGCGCAGCAGCGTCTCGGCCGCAGCGGAGGGCGACAGCGGCTCGCCGGGACCGTAGCCCCGCAAATTCAGGTACAGCTGCAGATCCTGATATGTGGCCACCGCCCGCTGCGCAAGGTGGATCGCCAGGGTGGTCTTGCCGATACCCGGAGCACCGTCGAGGGCCACGACGTGGGTGAATCGCCTCTCGCCCTGTTGGATCGTGGTCAGTATCTTTTCGAGCTGCGACAGTTCCGGTCGGTTGACGAAGTTGACGACCTCCGGCGGGAGTTGACGGGCGACGCCGACCCCGTTGGGTGCCGACGTCGACACCTGCGAACCGGCAACGGGCCCTCCGCCTTGCAACACCCGCTGATGCAACCGCTGCAGATCCTCGCCGGGATCGATACCGAGTTGGTCGGCCAGAACACTGCGGGCCTGCTGGAAGGCCTGGAGAGCGTCAGCGCGTCGGCCGGAAGCGAACAGCGCGTCGATCAACCGCAACCACAACGATTCCCGGGTCGGATGGACCCGCAGCAGCTCGCGCAGTTCGGAGACGAGCGCCCCTGGCCAACTGACGCGCATCTCCAGATCGATCCGCCGTTCCATCGCGGTCGACCACTCGTCTTCGATCTGCGGAATGACCTCCTCATCGAGCCAGTCCGACGCCACGCCCTCGAACGGGCGACCGCCCCACAATGCCAACGCCTCATGCAGCAGTGAGAGCTCGTCGTCCGACGAGCCGGCGGTCATCGCTCGGGAAAGCAGGTCGCGGAACCGCAGGAGGTCTACGCTCTCGTCCGGAACATCGAGCATGTAACCGCCCGGTGTCGTCTGGATGGCCTGTTGGCCCAGCAGCCGGCGTAGCCTCGCCACGTACGTGTGCACCGTTGCCTGCTCACGCAACGGCGACAGCCCGGGCCAGAGCCGCGCGGCCAGAACACCGACCGGGACCGGACGGCCCAACGACATCAACAGCGCGGCCAACAGGACCCGCATCTTTCCCGCCGGGACAACCACCGGCCGACCACCGTCGAGGACCTCCCACACTCCGAGGACCCGGAAACGAAGCTCCTCCTCAGCCATCATCCCTCCCCGATGGGCATCTGGGCGGTGTCGATCATTGCAGTGGGGTTCTTTCACGATCCTGAAGGCGCATGAACGGACGATGACAGGTGGCGCGGGTCAGCCCGGTGGATGCGGGGTCGTACGGACCCACCATTCGGCGACGAGGACGTGGGCGACGAAGGAAATCCAGAAGGCCGGAGCGAACGACTCCTTCAACCCGAGCACGCCGAGTTGAGGGAGCACGATGATCCAGATGCGGATCGTGCCGACCCCGATAGCGACGGTGAACGCCCTGATCATCCAACGCCGGTGCTGGACGATGTCGCCGCGGCGAACCGCGCGGAACGCCGCCACCAGGCAGGCGAGGAACCAGCCCCCGAAGACGACGGACGCCGCGGCCTCACCGACACCGCCGAACGAGAACAGGAAACCGAAGACGACCGCGAACACGCCGCTGAGCAGTGCGGCCACGAGCAGGACCCGCCCGAGTCGCCGGTGCACGTCGTAGTGCCGGCTGCGGAACCGGTACGCCAGTTGCAACGGAGCGCCGAGCAGATACAACACACCGGGCGCGATGTGCAGATACGCCAACCACGGATGCTCGACGTACGCGCGGTCGATGTCGTCGGCCGGTTGCGTCCCGTGGACGAGATGGGGGACGTCCTTCCAGACGCGCATGGCGGCATAGAGCAGAACGAAGACGACCAGCCCGGCCGCCGCTACTTGCACCAGCCGCAGCCACGTGCGGCTTCGGGAAACCACACGTTCACTCATCGCACCTCCATGATCCAGCATCGTTCGTCCATTCGTACCAGCCGCTACGGCGAACGGATATGACCAGGACACCGGATTTCCTGCTCGTTCATCCAACGCTCTTGGACCTGCGGCAGAGTAGGCCGATAATCTGCGCCATGACGAGCACGGACACCTGGGCACCGACCGATCCGCTCGGCGAGGCACTACATCTCCTGCGGATGAACGGCGCCTACTACTGCCGCTCGGAACTGAGTGCGCCGTGGGGTCTGATGCTTCCGCCGATGCGTGGTCATCTGTGGTTCCACGTCGTCACCTCGGGCAACGCGCTGCTGCAGACGGGCGACGCCGCCCCGGTCGCGATCCGGCCGGGAGAGCTCGCGCTCGTTCCGCACGGCGAGGGGCACAGCCTCCGGAGCGCACCGGACGCGTCGCTGGTGGGGGTCACCGAGCTCACGCTGGAAGCGGTCAGCGACCGCTACGAGATCCTCCGGCATGGCGGCGGCGGTGCCCCCACGACGATGATCTGCGGCGCCGTGCGGTTCGACCAGCCCGTCGCCCGTCACCTCATGACTGTCCTCCCCCAGACCATCCACGTCCGGGCGACGAGCTTCCCGCAACAGGACTGGATGCACAGCACCCTGATGTTCATGGCGAACGAGGCGAAGGAACTGCGGCCCGGCGGCGAGGAGGTGATCACCCGGCTGGGCGACATCATCGTGATTCAGGCGATCCGGTCGTGGATCGAGACGGATCCCGCGGCGCGCAACGGGTGGCTCGGCGCGTTCCAGGATCCCCAGATCGGTCGTGCGCTGTACCTGATCCACCGCGATCCGAACCGGAGGTGGACGGTGGCCGCGCTCGCCGCCGAGTTGGCGATCTCCCGGTCCGCGTTCGCGGCGCGGTTCACCAGGCTCGCCGGCGAACCCGTGATGCAGTACCTGACGCGTTGGCGGATGTATCTCGCCCTCGACGCGCTCCAGCGCGACCGCACCACGGCCGCCGAACTCGCCGCCCGTTTCGGCTACCAGTCCGAGGCGGCGTTCGCACGCGCGTTCAAGCGCGTCATCGGTGTGCCGCCCGGGTCGGTGCGGCGCGGCGGGCCCGACGCATCAGAGTTCGACGATCGGTGGATCGACAGCCGCGCGTCAACGTGACATGGCGCGTCGATAACCGGGGCGACCGACCGGTGAAAGGTCGATGACGGTTCAATGACAGGTATCGACGGTAGCCTTGGATCGAGTCCCAGATGCGGTTCGTCCCCTCCGGATTCCGCGACCTTCGTCTGCGGATGAAGCGGACCCTGAGCCTCGGTGGATCCCCCGAAATCGCCGGGCTCGGGGTCCGCCGGGTCGAGTGCATTTCAGGGAACCTCGCGTTCTACCGGGCCGTCGGACCAGAGCCATCCGATACCAGACGTTTCACCACGACGCCGACTAGCCTTCGCTCCGGCACGAAGCCGTAGTGCCTGGAGTCATATGACTCCGTCGGATTGTCCCCCCAGTACGAACAGGCAACCGGAAGGCACCCGGTCCCCGGGCAACGCCACCGCCCTCTTGATCATCAAGTGCGGCCCGGAACGGGGATCATCGGGACCTACCTCCGCCGGATCCTGCTCGATCACCACGACCTGTCCCGGCCGCACGGCACCGAGCGGTGCCCGCCAGACCAGCACCCGGTCCCCGGACCGGTACGTCGGCAACATGCTGTCTCCGGTAACGACGGCCACCAGGCTCCGGCGCCGCAGCCATTTCGCCGCGCCGCCCATCAGCGCGGCGAGGCCGACAACGGCCAGCGATGACAGCACCGCGGCAAGGCTCACGACGGTGTGCTGGCCGAGCGCGGGACCGGTTCGGCATGCCCACCGGCGTCCGGCGCGGGGAGCCGGGCGAAATCCAGGTCCACCGCGAGCACGGTTCCGGCTTCGTCCAGCAAGCAGAACACCGGCGCGGCCCGGACCCCGAAGGCGCTGGTCATCGGGGTGGCGGCCGCTCCGGCGAGCACACGCGCCACCGGTGCGAGGTCGTCGATCATCGCCGTCGTCTCCTCGGCCGGGCCGGACACGACCGCCAACACCCGTTCCCGGCCACCGGGCCGGGCCCGGGCGAAGTCCACGAACGCCGGCAGTTTCTCCACACAGGCCGTGCAGCCCTGAGCGAAGAACGCCACCAGCGTCCGCCCGGCCAACGTGCTGCGCGCCACCCGCTCGCCGTCGACGGTCTCGACCGCGAAGTCCTCGACCACGTCGCCGGGCGAGGGCATGCTGTCCTCGATGAAGGACCCGCCGCTACCCAGTCTCTCCAACTGAGCGTTGTGTAGGCGGAGACGCCGGACTACGCCGAACGTCAACAACAGGTCCACCAGGCACACGATCGCGACCAGTGCCACGGCCGCCACCAGGAATGGCATGGCGTGTATCCTTCCCGCTGGTGAGATCCGCTGGCCGTACGGCGAGCGGGATCGAAGACTCAGGGGCAGTCGGTCCCGAGGCTCCGACATCCACACAGGTGGCCACTGATGCAGTCGTAACACAGGTTTCCGCGTTGGTAGCGGTTGTTCAGGAATATGCAGCACGGGATGCATTGGCAGTTGCACCGGTTGATTGCGGCGGCTTCCACCTGCGGACCAGTCGACTGACTCGCGGGCATCGGCGAACGCGATGAAGCTAGCGAGGGCCCCCTTTCACGTGCCTGTCACGGGCCAGCCAGATGGCGACGACGCATTCGATTCCGCCGACCGCTTCGCGTCGATGCCGCTGTGTCATGTCTGTGAAAGGCGGACGTCCCTAAGGTGTTGTGGCGGTGTCGGGCGATTCTCATTGCGGAACCGCCCGAACCCCGGTGTTTCAGCGTCCTGAAACGCTCGGCTCAACCGGGCTCGACGGGACGGACGGCCCGGTCGGCAGATAGCGGTCGGGATTCAACGTGACCCCGAAGTAGATGCTGCCGCTGATCAGAAGCACAAGCACGACCAGGCCGGCATATGCCAGCACTCCGTTGCGGACCTCATGCCTCGGGGCGCTGCGCTTCACCGCGAGCGGCGTGACAGTGGCGCGGTGGCCCGGCCGCAACCGCACCGTGACCCGGTCGCCGGGCTTGACCGGTGCGGCACCCGGGAAGAGCTCGCCGACCGCACGGCGCGTCTCCTCGCCGGAGACATACTCCACCCGGACCCGCTGGTACCGCTGCGGGCGGCCGGTGCCGTCGCGCCGCCAGTGCGCCTGCACCGTTACCACCACCGCGGCTCTGTCCTGCATTCCGCACCACCCGAGGACGTCGGTCCCGCCGGCGTCCATCGACACCGAACACACCCTCACCGTAGCGCCGCCGCTGGCTTTCAGCGCTGAAAGGACCATGACAGGAAACCGTCATGGCCACGCCCGGTGAGCTCCGTTACAGTGCGCGAAGCATTGATCATCTATACGGCGAGCCTGAACACGATGCGGGGTCGGGTTGTGACCAAGTTCAGATCCATCGGCAACGCGGATGCGCTGTGGCGCAGGCACACTCGACCATCCGACAGCGCATTCGTTCTGGCCGACACGTCACCGGAAGCACATGCGCAGTACGACCGGATCACGGCGCTGGTCCGGCTGGGCCGAGTGGTTCTCTCCGTGGGGTCCGGTGTCATTCTGCTGGCCCTCGTCCTCGGCAGCGTCCGCGGGCATTCCACACTGGGTTGGTTCTTCCTCCTGCCGGGTGCGCTGGTCCTCACACTGGCCTTCGTCCTGGTCGATCTGCGGTTGACGGCCAGGCCCCCCGGTACGACGGAGGTGCCGGGCGACCTGGCCGAAGAACTCTGCACTCTGCGTGAGTTCGGCAACGACATCGTCCTGTACACCGCGGAAACTTTGCCCGCGGCCGATTACGAGCGGATCACACGAGCGACGAACGAGCACCTTGCGGCGACCATCGCGACGGCCGCGCGCGTGCTGGCCGCGGACAGGTCAGGGGACCTCGACACGTCGGCCAGGCTCCGGACGCGACTGGTGGCCTACGCCGATGGGCTGCGGGACGCGCACGAAGCACTCGTGCCACGACCCGACGACGACCCGGCCGAGCCTCCGTTGCAGCCGTCCGGCAGGGCGGCGTCGACGGGCGAAGCCCACCACACGGAAGCCGGATCAGATGAGATCGGATAACGAGCACCGGTTCGCGCCGTCCGGCGCCGTCGGGGTGCGCGACGGTGTTCTGGGCGTTCACCCGTACGCCGATGTGGGTCCGGAGCCGGCGCACCGGACACCGCCTCAGCCGACTCCGGCAGCACCGCCAGCACCGGCGGCAGCGAGCATGGAGAGCCGGTTGGCGGCCCACCCAAGCGCCGACAGCAGCATCGGATTCGTCGTTGAGAACGGAACCGTGGAGCCGGTCGGTGCGGGCCTGCGCAAGGTGCGTCGCCGGTCACGATTCGCGGGTGGGCGGTGGCGGCGCGATGTCCTGCTGCTGACGATGATGCTGGCGCTGCTGGTGATCGTCGTCAACGGTGTCTACCGCCTGGCCGGTAAGGCGCTCTACGACCCGCCACGGCCCGGCCCCGGTGATGCCTTCCCCACAGCGCAGGCGTCCGGTTACGCGGCGCGCTTCGCGCACGCGTACCTGACGTGGGACCAGAGCAATCCGCAGTCGCGCCTGGAACAGTTGAAACTCTTCTTCCCGCGCGGGGCCGACACCCAGCTCGGCTGGGACGGGCGAGGGACGCAGCGGGTGGTCGGCCAGCCGTTGCCGGCAGGGGTGACCACGCGCGACGACCACCGCGCCGTGGTGCACGTCGCCGCGCTGCTGGAGCCGGGCGGATGGACCTGCATGGACGTAGCGGTGTACGCCGCTGCCGGCGGCGGCGCGCTGGCCATCACCTCCTATGCGGCGTTCGTCTCCTGCCCGGCGGTCGCGGCCGCCGGGGTCCCGAACGACAGCCGACAGGGCGACGATGCTGCCGCGGCGGAGATGCTGCCGACGATCACGAGCTTCCTCCGGGCGTACGGCGTCTCGTCAACCGACCTGACGCAGGTGGTGACCCCCGACTCCGGTATCACCGGTCTGCGCGGCGCCGCCGTGTTCGTGGACATCATCCGTTTGTTCGTACCGGATCTCAGCGAGGGTGGAGGGAGCTTCGAGCGGACGGCAGAGGTGGTCATGCGGTGGCGGACGCCGTCCGGTGGTGCGGTGACCCAGATGTACCGGCTGTCGATGCGGAGTGTCGGCGGACGGTGGTTCGTACACAGCATCGACGGTGGGGTGGAGTCACCGGACGTGGCGCCCGCGGTCGGCGGGGTCGCACCGGCGCCGAGTCTGTCGCCGTCACCGTCGATCTCATCGAGCAGATCGCCCGGCCCCGAAGTATCGAATTCCTCCTCGGCGAGCGGCACCCGATGACAGACCTGGGGAGAACGACATGCTGAGCGAGATGCTGCGGTTGGCCGCCGAACCCGACGTGTTGGCCGTTACCGGCGAGGGCATAGCAACGAAGTTGAGGAGCTTCTTCGCGCCGATCGCGGCCGTGGTGATCGGGGTCTACGGACTCAGGTACCTCCGAGGCGAGGACAGGTCATTGGCATTGTTCCTGGGCTATCTCGCGATCGCGGCCTTCGTTTTCGCAATGATCCAGTGGGGCTACGCCATCCTGACGGCTTTGGGCGAATTGATCGCCGACCTATTCAAGTAGCGACATCCAGGGATGCCGAGATTTCGGTGGTACGGGGTTACAGCAATGATTGTGCGTACGTTCACGCAGACGTGGAACATGCGGGTACGGATCTACGCGTTCGACGACGTCCGGTTGCCGCTGCGCAACGGCATCAGCATTCCGCAGTTGGTGGCCGGCCTGATTGCGGCAGCCGTCTGGGTGCCGCTGTGCGCGTTGCTCGGCCTCGGCGGTCTGGTCGGTAACGCCGGCGTGACGGTTCTGTTGTATGTCGGGCCGCCGATCCTGTTGATGCTCCAGGTCGACCAGCCGATCGCGCATGAAAAGAAGGCCGAGGAGTGGCTCACCGCGATCGTGGCACGTGGTCAGGAACCGCGTGCCCTCGGTGCGATGGCGGAGGCGCACCCGGCCCGGCCGATCGTGCTCACCGCCTCGCGGTGGATCCCCGACGGCGGTGACGGCCGATGACAGTTCTCGCGCTGTTGATCATCGCGGGGATCGCCGGCGCCGCCTATGTGCGGATGTCGGGCCGGAACCGCGAGAACCGAACCGTCACCGCATTGCCGGCGCGGTTGTCGGTGCGCCACTTCGACGACTCGGTTCTGCTCACGGACAATGACGCGTGGACGTACCTGCGGGTGCCCACCATTTCGGTGGAGTTCCGTACCGTCGAGGAGTGGGACCGC
>NZ_BOPG01000143.1 GCF_016863635.1 Virgisporangium aurantiacum
GTCCTCTCGCTTCGCTTCCTCCGGCTGTGCCGCAGGGGTCGTTGGGGACCCGGTGTTGGCGCGCGCACCGTCGTTTGATCTCAACGTCCTTCACTTGACGTCTGCGCTCTTCAGAGGGTTGCGCGCAATGGGTTGCTGTCGTCATAACATTCGCGCAACAGCGCGCTCGCGGTCCGCTGACATCGGGCATATCGAGCGGGCCTGGACGCCGCGACGGCCGGGCAGCGTCCACTGTCTGTGATGGGAGGACTGCGGCCTGCATCGGTCCGCCGGGCGCCGAGCCGCAACGGGGTTCCAGGGCTTCGGACGTTGCGGGGATGTGGTTTCCTCTTGATCGCCACGTTTGTGCGGAACAGGGGAGGATTGACCAGGATGCCGCCCGGCCACTACGGACAGCAACCACCGCCATACCCGCAATATCCGCCCCCGCGGCGCCGAAGCGGCACGGCCGGCAAGACGTTCGGTTGCCTGATCGTGGTGCTCCTCATCGGTGGCGGAATCGTGTTCGGCATCGGCACGGCCGCCGGGTGGTTCAGCGCCGACGACGCCGCCTCCAATTCCCAGGCCGGGGACTGCATGAAGGCCGCCGACAACGACGCGAAGTCGACGAAGTTCTCCATCGTCGACTGCGCGGCTCCCGACGCGGCGTACAAGGTGGCCTTCAAGACGGACAGCCGCTACGGCGGCTGCGGCGGCACGTCGTACATGGCCGACAGCGAGAAGACCAGTCGCCGGTCCGGCTTCACCCTGTGCATGACCCTCAACGCCAAGGTCGGCGATTGCTTCAACCAGACCGTCGGCCCACCGACCGGCACGGCCCGCAAAGTGGCGTGCGGTTCGGGCGCCACGTACAAGGTCGTGAAGATCGTCGACAAGGACGACCTCTACGCCTGCGGCTCCGACTACAAGCGCCCGTCCGGCTCGAGCCTCACCGGCAAGCTCATCTTCTCCTACCCGAAGCCAGCCATGTCCATCTGCACGAACGGCGCATAACCCCGCAGTCGAGCGTCGCCATGGCGTCTCGTGGGATCGACCGGGGCGGTGCCGCCTGCAACCCTGGCGCGGCCCTCGGCCGTCTGGTAGGTGTGCGTCGTGCGACTTCCGGCCTGCTGACGGCCGCGGTACTGCTTCTGCTGGGCACGATCGCCCGGGACAGCGCGCCCGTGGACCGGCCCGTGCGACCCCCGCTGGCCGTCTCCCCGGTCGCCGTCGCGGCCGCACCCTCGGTCACCCCCACGCCGCTGATGTCGTCGCCCAGCCCGACCTTCCACGACGGCGACGGACCCGTCGGCTCGTTCCTCACGACGAAGAGTCAGGCAGTCGCGCTGACCTTCGACGACGGGCCGGATCCGATCAACACCCCGAAACTGCTGGCCCTGCTGCGGGAGCGGCACATCCACGCCACGTTCTGCATGGTCGGATTCCGCGTCCGCGACCGGCCCGACCTCGTCCGGGCCATCTACGCCGACGGGCATACCCTGTGCAACCACTCGTGGCAGCACCTGTTGAACCTCACTCAACGCGACGACGCCTACATCGACTGGGACCTCAAACACACCAACGACATGATCCACGCGGCGGTCGGGACGGACGCGCCGATCCGGTACTTCCGCGCACCCGGCGGCAACTTCACACCCGCCCTCGTGGCCAAGGCCCGCTCGCTCGGCATGGACTCGATCTACTGGGACGTGGACCCACGCGACTGGGAACACACGCGCGACGGCAACGCGTCGGCGCACATATCGCGCGTGGTGAGCGAGGTCAAGGGCCGCACGCGCCCGGGCTCGATCGTGCTGTCCCACGACAACGGCCAGCCGAACACCATCACGGCGTACCAGTACCTGCTGCCCTGGCTCCAGGAGCGCTTCACGCTCGAGGGCCTTCCCGCCTCCGGACTGTGACAAGCCAGTACCTGCTTGCACGCGCCGACCCGTCGGCTTCGCATCGCCTTACCCCGGGTTGGTGGCGAGGTGGACGGTGGCCCCGCGGTCGAGGATTATGCCGCCCGAGTCGTGCATGCGGGTCAGTTCGGTCAGTGCCCGGCGTTCGTACTCGGCAGCGTCCGGTGGGCTCAGCGCGTCGAGGCGGACGGCGAAGCCGTGGGACATGTGAAAGTTCCAGCAGGTCTGCGGGTCGGCTACCGGCAGGTGCACCGCGAGATCGGTCGTGCGGACGTCGAGGAAGCCGGCCGTGTGCAGCTCTGCCGCGACGTCGATGTCGTCGGGGCGGCCACGCGGGTCGGCCCGTGGTGCGAACTCGGCCCAGACGGCGTTGAAGGCGTCCCAACGGCCGTGGTCCTCGCACGGGCCGGGTGTGGTGAGCGCGAGGGTGGCGCCCGGTCGGAGGACGCGGCGAAGCTCGGCGAGCACCCGTCGCGGATCGGTCACCAGGTGGATGACGAAGCCGCCGGTGGCCAGGTCGTAGGAGTGGTCGGGCAGGTCGAGCCGGTGGATGTCCATCACCCGGGTATCGATCCCGGGGTGGGCGGCGCCGAGCAGCGACACCATGCGCGGGGCGGCGTCGACCGCGGTGACGGCACATCCTCGGGCGGCCGCCGCCACCGCGATCGCGCCGCGCCCGCTGCCGACGTCCAGTAACCGGGCTCCCGGCGCCGGGTCGACGACCTCGACAAGCTGCGCCCCGAACTCGGCGAAGAACGGCAGGACCTGGTCATAGGTCGCCGCGAGCCGCTCGAACAGCATCCACGTCTCCGTCACGCCTGCGAGAGTGGACCACTTTCCCCGGACCAGCCAACGAGTTTTGCCCGGCTGGACCCCCGTACCGCCAACGACCGAGCGAACCACTCCGAGCAAGCGCTCGGCTGCCGTTACAGGATGTCCAGGAGAGACTCGATGCGGGTGGCGAGAACCAGGTCCATACTGCCTTCGATCCGCACACTGACCCGAGTGCCGTCCGACGATTGAGCCAACCGGATGGTCAGCGGAGGCGCGCCCTGCAACGGGTACTCGAACCACGCATCGGATGCCTGATCGTCTGTGTCGTCCAGCGCGCCGACCAAGGCTACTTCGTCCAGTTCGTCGTACCGGTAGTTGATAAAGGCACTGACCTGTTGACAGAGTCGGACGACGTGATTGTCGGCCACCTGTCCCTCAATCTCGGTGATATCCGCGGGACCGCCGCTGTCCGATGCCTGTAGCCGAAGCCGAGACGCGACGAGTTGCTCCGCTTGCGGGTTGTAGCAGTCGAGCCCGTACCAGCCGGCCAGGGCGGGGAGGGCGCTGATGCCGTGCCAGCTGTACGGCAAGGTGAGCAGTACGTACCGGTCGGCCAGATCGGTGCGTCCCCCTGGCGTGATCCATTCCGCGTCGTGGTGCCACGGCTCGAGGTGGTCAGCGAGGTCTGGCCACCGACGCAGCAGCTCGGCACGGAAGGTGAGAACTCGCGCGTCGGGCGCGAGATCTTCAGCCTCCTCTTCGGCGAGTTGATCGGCCAGCCGGAAGATATCGTCCGCTGCCCCGGACGGCCAGAAATACAGGTCGTACGTCACCGCAGCATGGTATTTGATCATCTTTCGTTGCGCTGCCAGCCAATTGCGCACCGCGGCGAGGTCGCCACGACGAGGAGGGCAAATCCGCGCAGCCGGTCACCTGGTCCCGTTGTACCCGTGAAGCCACTCGGCCACCGTTGCGAGGTCGGCTTCGGTCAGGCCTGACCGCGGGTCGACGCGGTGCAGCAGCGCCGGCATCGGGTGATGCGTGGCGACCCACCGTTGATCGGCGCCGGTCATCTCGTCATCGAGCCAGACGAACGCCCGCCCCGCCGCCCACCGGGTGAGGGCCACGGTCTTCCAGTGCAGGCCCGTAGCGGACCACGAGTCGTCCTCGTCGTCGTCGGGCCAGTCGACGACTGGCAACGTCGGAAGACCGAGCCGGGGCGCGACCACTCCGTTCGCATCCTCCATCCAGGTGCTCGCCCAGACCAGGTCGCCCGCCAGGCTGAGGAGGCGGCGCCCGTCATCCGGGTCGAGCCGCTCCAGCAACGGATTGCCCGAACCATCGCCACCGTCGACCCCGTCGACGCCACGACCCCGCGACGCGGACGGCCGCGGCCGGAACGGGATGAGCACGCCATCAACATCGACAAAGACCAACGGGCGCGCGACACCGGCGTTCACGCCGGAACCGTACCCCGACGCGTTCAGCATTTGGGGCGCGGCAGATTCCGCGCCCGGGTTGTCCGGACCTGGTTGTGGATTCGGGTTGGGGGTGTCGCGACGTTGTTTACTGACTCGATGCATGCGAAGCGCCCAGTCCAGGCGCCGACCGACCCGGTTCTGACGCAGCGGCTCGCCCTGACGCCGGTCGGTCGCGACGATGTCGATGACCTGAACCTGTTGTATGACGATCCGGTGGTGGCGTATTGGACCGGGCCTTGGACCCGCGTGGCTGTGGAGGCGTGGGTCGCGAACATGGTGGGCCGGTGGGCGGCGGACGGGGTCGGCAAATGGATGGCACGCGACCGTTCGGACGGGTCGCTTGTCGGGCGCGGTGGCTTCACTCGCATTGACCTCGATGGCGAGGCAGTGCTCGAACTCGGCTGGGCGGTTCGTGACGCCCTCACGGGCCGTGGCTATGCGACGGAACTCGGCCGGGCAGCGCTCGCCTGGGCGCCAGCCCACCATCCGGACCTGCCGGTCGTGGCGTTCACCGAGGTGCACAACCGTGCCTCGCGGGCGGTCATGGAGAGGCTCGGGATGCGAGCGGCCGGCATCATCCGGCGTGAAGGGCTCATCGAGGGCATGACCGGCGTGCGCCCGGACGCCCCCTTCGCTCTTTATCGACTCTGAGTCCGGATTCCACAAGGCTCGCGTGGAAGCGACAGGTTTCCGGCGGAGCGGCCCGACCCGGACGTCGTCACCGCGGTGACCCGGTCGGCGGACTGGGCACCTGGTTCGGCCAACCGACCTGAGCGCCGCATTAACGGTCGTCTCAGGTTCGCTCGGTATGAATTCGGCGCCAGATAAGCGATAACGCGTATGTAGGAGGCTAGTGATGGCAGTCAACGCAGCGCCGTCCGGGGAAGCGCCGGCCGGTCGGTTGGCAGGCCGGTGGGTGCCGTGGTTGGTGATTGGCTTGTGGGTGGCGCTGGCGGCGGCCATGGTGCCGCTGAGCGGAAAGTTGAGCTCGGTCACCACCGACAGAGCCGTGGACACCCTGCCGGCCAGCGCCGAGTCCACCAAGGTGGCGGTGCTGGAGGACAGTCTCACCGGCGGTGAGGACAACACGTTCGTCTTCGTGTACCACCGCGCCGGCGGCATGACCGACGCCGACCGCGCGACGGTCGAGCGCCACTACAACACCCTTGCCAAGCGGTACCCGCCGAAGGTGGCGGCGGTGGCCGGCGGCGAGGACGAGGGCCCACCGACGAGACTCTCCACCGACGGCAAGGCGATGATGTTCACCCTCGACGTGAGCGCGACCTACGGCGGACCGGAGACCATCGTCGGCCCGTTGCGTGACGCCGCGAAGGACCGCCCCGCCGGCCTGGACCTCGACGTGACCGGCCCGGCCGCGGTCGACGGCGACATGGACGCCGTCTTCGAGGGCATCGACCTGCAGGTCTTCCTCACCACCGTCGTCGTCGTCACGCTCCTGCTCATCCTCACCTACCGCAGCCCGGTGTTGTGGTTCATCCCGCTGGTGGCCGTGGGCGTGGCCGCACTGACCGCGATGGCGACCGTCTACCTGCTCGTCAAGGGCTTCGGCATCGTGGTCAACGACCAGAACTCGGCGCTGCTGACGATCCTGGTATTCGGCGTCGGCACGGACTACGCGCTGTTGCTCATCGCCCGGTACCGGGAGACACTGCGCCACCACGAGAACGTCCGGGTTGCGATGGTCCACGCGTTGCGCGGCGCGGCGCCGGCCATCGTCGCGTCCGCGGCCACCGTGGTCGCCGGCCTGCTCTGCCTGCTCGTCGCGGATCTGAACAGCACCAGCGGGTTGGGCCCGATCGGTGCGGCCGGCATCCTGTGCGCGCTGGTGGCCATGCTGACGCTGTTCCCGGCGGTGCTCGTGGTGCTCGGCAGGCGGATCTTCTGGCCGGCCATCCCGCGGTTCAGCACGGCCGTGGAGGAGAAGCCGGGGGTGTGGGGACGGCTCGGCGCCGCCATCAGCCGCCGCCGGTGGGTGGCGACGCTCGGCTCGCTCGGAGTGCTCGGCGTGCTCGCCATCGGGTTGGCGGGCAACACCGGCGCCCTGCGGGAGCAGGACCAGTTTCTGGCCGCGCCGGAGTCGGTCACCGGCTTCACCGTTCTCCGCCAGCACTTCCCGGAGCTCGGTGGCCAGCCGATGACGATCTTCACGCGGCCGGCGTACCAGGAGCGGGTCCTCAACGTCGTCAAGGGCACCCCCGGTGTGGCCCAGGCCTTCCCGGGTGAGACCAAGGGTGGCTGGGTCGACATCTCCGTGTTCCCGAAGGATGCGCCGGACACCGTCGCGGAGTACGACACGATCAAGCGGGTGCGCACCGCCGTGCACGCGGTGAGCGGGGCGGAGGCGATCGTCGGCGGGCCGAGTGCGGAGAACCTCGATACCGAGGTGACCACCAGCCGCGACGAGAAGCTGGTGATCCCGCTGGTGCTCGCCGTCGTCCTGATCGTGCTCGGGCTGCTGCTGCGCGCGATCGTGGCCCCGCTGGTCCTGATGGCCACCGTGGTCGTCTCATTCGCCGCAGCCTTCGGCGGCAGCGTGTTCGTCTTCGACACGATCCTCGGGTTCAAGGGTGTCGACTATTCGGTGCCGCTGCTGGCGTTCCTGTTCCTGGTGGCGCTCGGCGTCGATTACAACATCTTCCTGACCAGCCGGGCCCGGGAGGAGACCGTGCGTCTCGGCAGCAGAGAGGGCATGCTCAAAGCCCTCTCCGCCACCGGTGGCGTCATCACCTCGGCAGGTCTGGTCCTGGCGGCCACGTTCGCGGTCCTCGCCACACTTCCGCTGGTGATGCTGATCGAGGTCGGGTTCCTGGTCGCCTTCGGCGTGCTGCTCGACGCCCTGCTGGTGCGGTCGGTCCTCGTGCCCGCCCTCACCCTGCTGATCGGCCCGCGGATCTGGTGGCCGAGCCGGCTGTCCCGACCGGCAGAGCCGCCGACCGGGCGACACTCGCTCGCTGATGACGAGGAGCTCGCGCTGCAACGGTGAGCACGGCGGCGCGTAGGAGATCGGGGACGGGCTCAGGCCCGTCCCCGATCTTTGTCATGACGTGACGGCCGGGGTCGCGGACGGAAGGTCGACCCGAAGCAGCGCGCCACCGCGTGCGGAGCGGGCGACGGTAACCCGGCCGCCGTGGGCGTCGACGACCCGCTGCACGATCGACAGCCCCAGACCGGATCCCGGCAACGCCCGGGCGCTGTCGGCACGGTAGAACCGGTCGAACACCCGCGGTACGTCGGCGGCGTCGATGCCCGGCCCGGCGTCGTCGACCTCGAGCACCGCCGACGCGCCCTCGGCACGGAGCCGGACCTGTACCGGCTGGTCCGCGGGGGACCACTTGCCGGCGTTGTCGACGAGGTTGAGCACCGCCCGCTGGAGCGCAGCGGGACGCCCGCTCACCCACACGGAGGTCACGTCGAGCGCGGCCTCGATGTCGGGCACGCGGGAACGCGCCCGGGTCGCGGCGGCCACCACCACGTCGGCGAGGTCGAGCAGCTCGGTGTTCTCGTCGCTGACGTCACCGCGCGCCAGGTCGGTCAGCTCGGCGGCAAGGGTGCTCAACTCGGCCACCTGGGCGCCGAGATCGTTGAGCAGCCGGGTCCGGCTCTCCGCCGGCAATGCGCTGTCCAGCGTGCCGCGCCGATCGAGCCGGATCAGCAGCTCGACGTTGAGGCGCAGGCTGGTGAGCGGGGTCTTGAGCTCGTGGGCGGCGTCCTCGGCGAGCAGCCGCTGGGCCCGCCGGGAGTCCCGGAGAGCGGCGAGCATGTCGTTGATCGACCGGATCAGCCGCCGGATCTCCCCACCGCCCTCATCCGGGATGTCGGCGTCGAGATCCCGGGTGCGCGCGACGCGTACCGCGGCGGCGGTCAGCCGGTCGATCGGTGCCAGCGCGGTCCGCGCCACGGTCCGCCCGACAAGGGCACCGCCGGCCACGCAGAGCAGCCCGATCAGCAGCATGCCGAACCCGAACTCGTTGATCGGGGTGTCGTCGGCGAGGCTCGCCACCTGGACCGCGCCGTCGCCCGCCCGCAGCGTGTAGACGAGGTAGCCCTCGGTGCCGCCGATCGACTCCATCAGGTCGGCCGACACGCCCTGCGCCACGCGCCTGGCGTCCCCGCTGACCGGGGGCAGGGCGGGTTGGCCGGCCGGCGTCCGGGTCGAGCCGTCGGGCAGGATGACCCGCACCAGCCGACCGGATCCGGGATACGGCCGTAGTGGGACCTGCGCCAGGCCGGCGCTCTCCGCGTCCGTCGCCAGGACGCGCGCGTCGGCGCGTAGCTGGTCCTCGGCGGTGTCCTGCAGCTTCCGGTCCATTAGCTCGCTGGCCACCTGGAAGGCCACGAACACGCTGACCGCGATGGCCGTCGCCGCGATCACCGTCAGCCTGGTCCGCAGAGACCGCCGGCGCCACCATCGGGCCAGCCGGCCCGGTTCCCGGCGGACGTGCCTGCTCACGGAGGAGTCTCCCGCAACGTGTATCCCAGGCCGCGCAGCGTGTAGATCAATCGCGGCTCACCCTCGGCCTCCATCTTGCGGCGCAGGTAGCTCACGTACACCTGGAGGTTGTTGGCGGTGGCGCTCATGTCGAAGCCCCAGATCGCCTCGAACAGCGCGTCGCGGGTCAACACCCGGGTCGCGTTGCGCATGAGGACCTGCAGCAGGGAGAACTCGGTCCGGGTCAGGCGGAGCGGCCGCCCGCCCCGCCACGCCTCGAACCTGTCGGGATCGAGCCGGACGTCGGCGAACGACAGGATCTGCGACTCGTCGTCGCCCGGCGTGCGGCGGCGCAGCAGGGCCCGGACCCGGGCCAGCAACTCCTCGGTGGCGAACGGCTTGGGCAGATAGTCGTCGGCGCCCGCGTCCAGCCCGGCGACCCGGTCGGAGACCTGATCCCGGGCGGTCAGCATGAGCACCGGCAGATCCCGACCCGCCGCCCGCAACCGCCGGCAGGTCTCCAACCCGCCGAGGCGGGGCATCATCACGTCGAGGATCAGCAGATCCGGCGCGTCGCCACCGACCCCACCGACCCCGTCGAGCACGGCGAGACCGTTGGCGACGGTGCTGGTGTCGTAACCCTCGACCTGGAGCACCCGCTCCAGCGACTCACGGATGGCTGCCTCGTCATCCGCGATCATGATCCGCACGCCCGCCCCGCCCCCCTCCAGTCGATGCTTTTCCGCTCATTCTCCGCGATCAACCTGAGGCCAGGATTAGAGCCGTCGCCGCAGTGGTGCCCGCGGGCCAGGCTCTTGCGGATGCCTAACTCATCGCGGACCGCCGGGCGAGCCCTGTGATCGATGTGTGACGGCGAGCATTGGACTTTGCCGCCATCCTCAGAGGGCGTCCTCCGCCAGGACCACGGTGTGGAAGTTATCGATGCGCGACACGATCGCCTCGCGCGGGCCGGAATGCCACGCCTCGCTGGCGTAGAACGCCTCCTCCTGCTCGTCGCGCGCGGCGAGTGAAGGAAACCGGCGGATCAGGTAGGCCTCCTCGTGGCCCTCCTCGGCGACGAGCGACGCACCGCACGCAACGACCTCGATGCCGAAGCCGGTCAGCAGCGGAACCGCCTCGTCGCGCATCACGCGCACGAACTCGCTCGAGGTGCCCGGGCGCAACCGGTAGGTACGGATCTCTAGAAACACTCAAACCTCCCCCGCAAGCCGCGACCATGCCTCGGGGTCTGCGGCCTTCAGAAAGGTAGCTGACCCGGACCCGGATGGGTGCGCTGACCTTTATGCTCGTGCCCGGCGCGTCCGGCATCCGAGGGATCCAGCTCCGTAGAACGGCAGCCTCCCCGGTCTGTCCGGGGGCGGTTCCCGTCGAATCGGGAAACCTAACCGACGTCCGGGCTTCGTCTAGGGCCATCGAGCCCCTGTCAGCGCCGGACGCGCCCGCGCTCTCTGCGGCAGAAGCGGACATCTGTGGTCGCTGCGCCTGATAACCCGGGATCGGATCGCAGTCAGCAGATAGTGTGCCCGTTTGGATTCGTTGTGCGTGGTGGGAGGTCAGGCGATGTCGGTCGGCGACTACGTGGCGCTCAATCGAGAGGTCTGGACGCGATCGAACGCTGAGTTCACCGACGCGCAAGCCTTCCGCGTCTGGACCAATGATGAGATCACCTGGGGTATTTTCAACGTACCCGAAAGCCGTGTCGGGGCTCTTGGCTACGTCGCGGGCCTGGACGTGGTCGAGTTGGGCTGCGGTACCGCGTACTTCTCCGCGTGGCTGGCCCGGGGTGGTGCCCGCCCGGTCGGCGTCGACGTGACCCCGGCCCAGCTCGACACGGCCCGGCGCTGCCAGGAGCAGTTCGGTGTCACGTTCCCGTTGATCGAGGCGGACGCCCAGGACGTTCCGCTGCCCGACGCCGGTTTCGACCTGGTGGTGTCGGAGTACGGTGCCAGCCTGTGGTGCGAGCCCGACCGCTGGGTGGCCGAGGCGGCGCGACTGCTACGGCCGGGTGGACGCCTGGTGTTCCTGACCAACAGCGTCCTCGTGACTCTGTGCGTGCCGCACGAGGAGGGGTACGCGCAGCAGTCGCTGCTGCGCCCGCAGCGCGGAATGCATCGGGTGCAGTGGGCCACCGGCGGCGTCGAGTTCCATCCCAGCCACAGCGACTGGATCCGCATCCTGGCCGCGCACGGATTTGTGGTCGAAGCGCTCCACGAGCTCTACGCCCCGGACGACGCCCAGCCGCACGAGTACTACGACATCGCAACCACCGACTGGGCCAGACAATGGCCAGTCGAAGACCTGTGGACCGCCCGCAAGCCAGCCGCTGCGCCGGCCTGACACCGGCGCGGCCGTGGCTACGGTAGGGCGAGGCGCGCTATTGGACGATTCGTTCGAATGTCACCAGTAGTCCCTCGACTCCCCCGGGGCCTATGCGTCCCTTTACTTCCGCCGACGTGATCGCCTTCAGCCGCCAACCTTGGCCGGCGTGTTCGTTGAGAACGTGTTCCAGCTTGTCACCCGACATCTTGCCGCCGATCATCTTCTCCCGAAGCTCCAGGACCTTGTACTCATAGCGTTCCACCATCAGCCCATGGTCGCTCATCGGCACGCGGGACGCCGATGTCGGGAGCCGGAATGGCACCTGCATCACCGTGCGTCACCGGCCGTGATGAACGCCAGCACAACCGATGCGGCAGATGAGGCGCCAGGTCGCAGTACGCTACCGCCATGCTGACCGTGCCACTGGTCCGCGAAGCTGAGGAGCCGCAGCTCCGGGTCCGTCGTTGAGCCGGCGGCGGTATGTCGCCCGCGGTGTCCCGGGCGGCTGGCGAGTCTGGGACAACAAAGCGCGGCGGTGGTGGGGCGAGCAGTACGAGGTGCAGCCTGACGATCTTGTCGCGGAACTCAACGGCGCCGGCGACTACACGCGGATCACAGAACTCCTCAGGCGATACCGGACCGCCAGGCGATAGACCGACAACGACAACGTGCGCGTACGCCCGCGCGCTGCGACGGCTCAACCGCGAGAGCGATAGCACCGTGGAAATCCACTAGCCAACGGGACAGTGACCTTGGACCGGGCGCCCTAACATCCCCGGACGTGGATCAACCACCGACGGGGCCGTGGCCGCCTGCACCACCGCCGTACCCGATGAGGCCGCCAGGCCCACCGCGCCGCAGGAGCCGGGCACCGCTCGTTGTGTCGCTGGTGGCCGCGTTCGTTCTCGTCTGCTGCTGCGGCGGTTACGCCGGCCTGTACTTCTACGAGAGTTCCTACGTTCCGGGCCAGCGCGAGGACCTCCTGCGGTCGTTCGGGGCGCCGGAAGGATTTGGCCTCGTGTACCGGAAGACCGAGAAGAAGGGTTCCGTGGCCAAATACTCGCTGAGCTGCGCACCGGCTTCGGTCTGCCCGCCCGACCCGGTCGGGAGGCTGGCCACGTGGGCGACACGCGTCGGCGTATCCGGCGTCACCGGTCCGGCGCTCGCCGCCCGCTTCCAGCAGAACCTCGCCTGGCGCGAGTTCGAGATCCCCAACGGTGACTTTGAGATCGACGTGACGATGTCCGGCGGTGTCGCGGTCGACGCTTCGCAGGCGTTGTTCGAGGCCGTCATCCTCATCACCGAAGGGTGCCCGACCTGCGGCTGAACGGGCCAGATCATTCGGCCGCAGCGGCCGTTCATGACGGTTGGGCGAGACCGAGGGTGGCGAGCACCTCGGCCCGCGTGGCCGGGTCGTCGGTGGCGACCACCGCGTACACCATGATCGGACCCTTGACGGCGAGCAGGATGCGGGCGGCGCCGTCGAAGCGGTACATGGCTTCGCAGTCCTGATTGCCGGCCCACGCGTAGGTGGCGGGCAGTTCCGGAAAGCGGCGTCGTAGCGTGGGCAGCGCGTCGGGCGGCAGCGGCCGGTCGAAGTCGGACACCGCCTCGGCCGGCAGGTGCGCGTCCCACACCGAGGTCAGCACGTAGGTGGTGAACCGGTCCGCGTACCGGTCTTCGTGCGAGTCCGCGTCTTCGGGGTCGACGAGGAAAACCGGCGGATCGTCGACCTCCACTGGGGACGGCTGCGGCAGCGGGAACAGCGGCTGCGTGCCGTCGCGCGCCGCGGGCAACCGGACCACCCACCGGCAGCAGAACTGGCAGTCGGTCTCGGTGGCCAGTCGTCCGCGCCCGAGGTAGTCCACTCCGTTGAGCGGCCTGCCGAGGTCATGAGCGTCCACGAGCACGTTGCCGCGTCGCTCGCGGAGCCACGCCGAGGCGTCCCGAACCGCGTACCACTCCCGGACCGCCGCCGGCACCCGCAGACCCGACCGCCGTTCCAAGGCGTCGATCGCAGCAGTCACGCTTGGATCCAGCACCGGCCGCACACGCATGATGCGGTACGCCTCGGCATGCCACCACAGCGGCGCAGAATCAGCGTCGCTCGACGTCGTCGAAGCCAGCACGTGGCAAGTATGGCCGAGTCGCGGGACGCCTGGTCGAACACGATCTGGCGATCGTGAACGCGAGTGGGGAAGTCTCGTGGATCCCGACATCGTTATTGACGTTGTGATCAAGCCGAGTGGTGATCGTCCGGTGCTGGTCGTCGACGGCGCCTTGTTCTCCGACTTCGAGGGGTTCGCCCGGGAGTTCACGCGGCTGCTCGACAATCACTCGTGGTACGGGAACCT
>NZ_BOPG01000144.1 GCF_016863635.1 Virgisporangium aurantiacum
CGCCGGTGAGTGGCAGACCGACCGCGGCGCCGGTGACCGGGTCCCACAGTCGCACCGTCTCGCCGGCGGAGGCGAGCAGGGTGCGTCCGTCCGGGCCGGACACCGCCGTCAACGCGTGCACCTGGGCGGTGTGGGCGAAAAGTGAACCGGCGGAGTCGACGGTCGGCGAACCATTGTATGCGAAAGAGGTCTCCGACTCGCGGAAATGGTGCGCGGGGCCCGGCTCGTACGACTGATGGTGCTCAAGGAACATTCGTCCGGCGTGCGCTGCGAGGCGGAAGAACCACCAGCCGCCTCGGCGCAGCGCCCGGGCCAGCACGGACAGCAGGTACTGCGATCGCCAGTCGTCGCCGACGCCGTTGGCCTTGAAAATCTCAAGGCCAGCCCGATAGATCGCCCCGATGGCCGCAGCGGATGGCGGCGCGGCCACCGCCTGGTCTGGCCGCAGCACGGCCTCCAGCAGTGCGTCGCGGCCCGCGGACGACGAGGATCCGAGGGCGTCAGTGGCCAGCGCGAGGATCAGATCTACTGGGTCCCGCGTCAAGGGGGCGTCGGGCGTGTACGCCGCCAGATCGATCAGCCGGAACCGCTCGAATCGGCGGGGATCGCTGCCGGTTGGCAAAAGCACATTCCCCGGATAGAGGTCACCGCATGCCGCGCCGAAGGTGGCGTGGAATGTGATCTGCGAGCCTGTGCGACCGCGGGCCATGAGGGCCGGGTTGGGCAGCGGTGGTCCCGGATCCTCGTCTGTGGTGATCCAAAGTGCGTCGCCTGTCCCTGTGGGCGGCTGGAAACGGTCGCCCAATTCGAGGCTGATGAAGCTCATGGCCGAAGTCGTGTCAACGCGCTGGGGCCGCAGCAGGACTCGGATCAACGCTGCGCACGCCTGCGGAAGGTGACGATCTGGTACCTGCGCGAGAGTCTCGACCGTGCCGTCGGTCGGATCAATGTCCTCGAACACGAGGAAACCGCCGCCTGACATCGCGATCGGATCGAAGGCCATCCGCACGCGGTACTCATCCATGAACCCAACTTCGCGGACGGGTGGGGGCCAACCCTCCGGGTGCAGCCGGAGGATCAGCCGCCTGGCCGGCCGGCTGGATTGGAGGACGATCACCAACACAAAGCTTGACCCGGTGTAGCCACGGGACACCAGCCGGGGTTCCGCTATTTCGACCGTGAGATTGCGCGCCTTTGCCCAGTCGGCCAAGGCGTCAGCGGCGGCAAGTCCGATGATCTCGGCGAAGGCGGCGCGGTCGATGAGCGCTGCCCGGCCCTGTTCGGCCACGAACGCGCCGCGGGTGAGGTCGGCGCGTCGGCGGGCCTCGGCCTGGTAGGCGTTCAGCCATCGCTGCGGCTCCAGCAGCGCAGCGATCTCACCGTCGCTGGCCAGTCCTGCCTGGTCAGCCCGTAGCCGCACAGCATTGACGAGGGCCAGCAACGGATCGATCTGCTGCGGGAAATAGGTACCGCGCAGCCAGTCCCCGATCGTGGACGGGCTGACTCCGGCAGCCTTGGCCAGGGCCCGGTTCGACGGCTGGCCGTGCAGCCGGACGTCACGAAACGCGGCCAGCTCGGCGACCAGCGCGGCGAAGTCCGGTTCCTGCGCCGCACCCGAGCCCACCGCCATCGCAACCCTCCGCTCACCGCCCGGCGGCGTTGACCAACATCCCTGGACACCAGCCACGGCCACCGCTACCTCGCCTCGCACCCTAGGCCAGCCCAACAGCAGCCGTGCCACCCCGTGTGTGCGATCTGCGACGCGACTCCTCTTGGACGGCCACATGGACAGCCGCTCTCGCGGGTTGCCTCAATGGCATCGGGCCGTGCTGTCGCGCTCTTCGGACCGACCGAACCCCCGTCAAACCGGATGCCACCGGACCGAGTCGTGGGAGGAATGCCGCAACCACCGGTCGACCAGGCTCGAGCCCAGGCGCGTCGCTGCTCTGTCAGCGGCCCCGGCCCGGCTTAGCTCGTACGGCTGATCAGCGCAGTTGAACGGCCTCGTGAGCCCGGCTCGCATCGAGCGGGGGCCATGCGCGACCCGCTTCAGCGTTGTGCTTCGATGCTGCGATGCGTCAAGCCAGCTCAGACGTCCAGGATGCGGCGGCGTCGACGGCTGAATCCGGCCCAACGTGGTCTGCCGGGTGTTCGGTGGAAGAGCTGTTCGTCGGGCTCGATCTTGCCGTCACGCCGCCGGCGGCGGGTGGGGTCAGGGGCTGGACGGTGGCCTGGCGCACGAACGAGGGCGTCGTGAGCTGCTCGGTGCGGGATCTGGGTGCGATGCCGCTGGCGGTGATGCGGCCGGTGCGCCGCTTCGCGTGGAGCGCGCGGCAACGGCACCGGCCGGGGCTGCAGTTCATGGTGAGCACCGGCCGGCACCACGGTTTCGAGAGCTTGGCCGAGCAGCGCCTGCTGTTGGCCCTGGACTTCGCCGGCGAGGTGGTGGTGCAGGTGCTGGGCCAGCCGTTTCGGCTGCGGTTCACCGTCGGCGGTCAGCGTCGGGATCATGTGCCGGACGTGCTCGCCGTGACCCGCTGCGGGGTGTGGTTGTTCGACGTGCGCCCCGCGGACCGAGTCAGCGTGAAGGATATGGCAGGGTTCGCGGCGGCGGCGCGGGTCGCAACTGAGGTCGGATGGCGTTACGCGGTGGTGACCGGCTGGCGGCCGAACGTGTTGGCCGGGGTGGAGGCGTTGTCCGCGCAGCGCCGGCCGCTGGACGATCCGCTCGGCATGCAGGCGCAGCTGCTCACCGCCGCCGCAGCTCGACCGATGCGGTTCTCTGCGCTGGCCACGGCGACCTCGGTCCCGGCAATCGGCCGTGCGCATGCGCTGCACCTGTTGTGGCACCGGCGCTTGGAGGTCGATCTGAGCCGGCCGCTCGGCGATGCGACGCTCGTGCGGACCGCGGCGCCCGTCGGCCCGGCGGTGATGGCCGGTTGAGCGAGGTGGACGAGTCGCCCGAGGTGGGCGAGGTGCGTCGTCAGCCGGTGAACCTGGCGGATCTCGGTCCCGCGCAGCAGGACCTGGTGCGGCTGCGGCAAGCGCATCTGCTGGAGGTCGAGACCGGCTTCCGTGCCGGGACCGTACTGGCGGCTGAGCCTGGCGAGCCACGGCCAGGCTACGACCCGGCGTCCACGACGCTGGGCCAGCGGCGCCGCGCGAAGGTCGCAGAGTTGCGCGCGCTCGGTGCGCAGGCCCGGTTGCTCGGGTTGGGGCAGGTCAGTGAACGGACGCTGGAGCGGATGGCCGCCGCGTGGCGCCGGGACGGAACCGCGGGGTTGATCGACCGACGGCTAGTCCGGCTCAGCGGCGGGCACCCGAGCGTTGATCAGCGCGTTGCCGAGGCGATCCGGGCGGTGCACGCCGAAACGGTGCACCGGTCCCGGATCTCGATGACGACGCGTGAGCGGCTGATCCGCCAGTACGTCGCGGAACGGTTCGGCCCGGACGTTGCGGTGCCGCATCACACGACGTTGCGGCAGGTGTGGTTCGACTGGTTCGGCGCCGGCCGCGCCCGGCAGCGGTATGTCCGCTCCGCCGCCGCGACCGATCCCGCCGCGGCGCGGGTCGTGGTGCACCGGCCGGGCCAGGTGGTGGCCCTCGACACGACAGTGCTGCCGGTGCAGGTGCGTGACGGCGTGTTCGGCGATCCGGTGTCGGTGCACCTGACCCTCGCCATGGACGTCTACACCAGGTCGCTGGTCGGATTCCGGCTCACGCTGCTCAGCGACACCGGGATGGACGTGGCGATGTTGCTGCGAGAGGTGATGACCCCCACCCCGATGCGACCTGGCTGGGGGCCGGAGATTCGTTGGGCGTATCCGGGCATCCCGGCGGAGGTCGTCGAGCAGCTGGCCGGGTATCCGGTCGCCGGCATGCCGTTCTTCGCGCCGGGGACGGTGACGACCGATCACGGTGCGGTCTACAAGAACCATCACCTGGTCGAGGTGCAGCGGGTGCTCGGCTGCAACATCCTGCCTGCCCGGGTGCTGCGCCCGACCGATAAACAGACTGTCGAGCGGGCGTTCGGCGCGATCCGCAGCCTGCTGCTGGAGCTGCTGCTCGGCTATACCGGCGTCGACGTCGCCGACCGCGGCGCCGACCCGCAGACCGACGCCGTCTACACGATGGATGAGATGGAGCACCTGCTCGCGACGTGGATCGTCGGGCTGTGGCAGCGTCGCGAACTCGGCGAGCACGCCCCGTCCTGGGACCCCGGCGGCCGGCACAGCCCGAATACCCTGTTCGCCGCGTCCCTCGCCCAGCACGGGTTCGCGGTGCAGGTGCCCGACCCGGAGTTGTACTACCAGTTGCTGCCGGTCCACCACGTGAAGATCCACGGCCGGCGGGGCGTGAAGATCCGCGGACTCTGGTACGACGGGCCTGCTCTCGACCCACACCGCGGGACACTGTCCAGCCGCGGCGGCCGGCACCGCGGCACCTGGGCAATCCACCGCGACCCCCGCGACTGCCGACACGTCTACTTCGCCGACCCCGCACCCACTGACCAAACCGACCGGGCCGGCCAGTTCGCTCCCGGCTCGATGACGTGGCATCGGCTGCGGTGGACCGGGCTGCCATCCGACGGTGACGTCCCGGCGTTCTCCGACGCCCGGGTCCAGGACATGTTGCGCGAGGCGGCTCGGTGTGGGTTGAAACCCCGCGACGACCTCGAGCTGCTGCCGGTGCTGCTGCAACTGATCGCCGCCCGACTCCCGGTGCCCGCATGGCCGACCCAGCTACCCAAACGGCTGCCCAAGCAGCAGCGCACCGACCGGGCGCGGGAAGCCACCCGCACCAGCGACGCCGCCCGGGACCAACCCGCTGACCCGATCCCGCCGATCGTCGCGGTGTCGGTGCAGCGGCGGACCGCGCCGAGCGAGGGCGGCAGCAGCGGGCGGCGGCGGGCTCAGCCCGCCGAGCCGCTGGTTGTCCCGCCCCGACTCGGGGACCGCTACCGGCGGCGCAGCCTGTTCCTGCTCGCCGACGACAACGCAGCAACCGAGATGCCACCCGCTGGCGGCAGGGCCGCAGGCGGCCAGTCATGAACCCGGGTCCCGCCGGTCCAGCGAGGGTCACGCCGTTCGTCCTTTCCGGCGTCACCGCCGACCGGGAGACCGCGGAGGGCTGGGCCCGGTGGCGGGTGACCCGGCATGCGTTCGTCGCCGCGCCGGACCTCGACCTGGCCGCTTATCGGCTGCTCAGCCCGCGGGCCCGGGGGCTGCACGACCTGCACCGGGCGGCCACCCACGCCAACCTGGCGTTCCAGGAGACGCCGATGAGCGTTGCGGTGACGCGGCTGCTCGGCGCCCGGATCTCGGCCAACGCCTTGAAGCGGCAGCCGACCACCCGCGCCGGCGTGATGATCAACGGCGGTGGCTACCAGGGCAAGACCGAAACCGCGTGCGAGGTCGCCGCCTCGTTCGAGGACCAGTGGTTGGACCTGCACGCGCAGCTCAACCCGGATGCGGTGCCTGGAACGCGGGACCTGCACGCGCCGGTCGCCTACGCCCAGACCCCGGTGACCGCGACACCGAAAGGGATCTGCGAGGCCGTCCTGGATTTCTACGGCGCCGACCACGCCAAGATGACCCTGCCGCAGCTGGTCCAGCAGGTCCGTGCCGCGCTGCGCGATCACGGCACGACGGTGCTCATCCTCGATGACATCACCCGCCTCAAGATGCACCGCGAAGCTGACCAGGATGCCCTCGACCTGCTACGCAGCCTCATGTCGATGAACGTCACGCTCGTGCTCATCGGCGTGGGCATTCCTGGCTCCGGGCTGCTGCGCGAAGGCCGTCGCGACCCGCGCACCGGTGTGCTGCTCAACCCACCGGCCGGACGCGGCAAGAGCTACAACGACGAGGCCGCTACCCAGACCGAACGCCGCTTCGACCTGGTCCACCTCGACCCGTTCAGCTTCGACACCCCGAAAGCGAAGACGGCCTGGACTGCACACCTGGCCGGCGTCGAGCAACAGCTGCGTCTGCTCGACCGGACGCCCGGAATGCTGACCACCGGCACCATGCCCGAGTACCTCTTCCGACGCACCGCGGGGATCGTCGGACTCCTCGAACGGCTCATCGAAGACGGCTGCACCGACGCGATCGACACTGGCGCCGAACGACTTACCACGGACCAGCTCGACGGCCTCGACATTAACCTCGGCAACCTTCCCGCCACGCACCTCGTCGACGAGCGGCCCGCCATTCCCACCGGCGACCGCACTGCGCGCAAAGGCCGCAACACCGTCTTCGACGAACAAACCCCGACCACAGCAGCCGCAACCACAGCAATCGCATGATCAGCCGCCGCCGGACCGGCCAGCGGGAGACCCGCCGGCCGCTGCCTCGCAGCCTCGACCCGCTGCCGGACGAGGCCCTGCCCGGCTTCGTCCTGCGCTTGGCCCACCGTCTCGACCGCACCCCGGCCCGGATCGCTGAACTCACGGGTCTCACCGAGCCCCACCAGGTCAAACCCAATTTAGGCCGGCGCATCTACCTCGACCCGGCCGCCCAGGCCCGGTTCGCTGCCGCAACCCGGCTCCATCCCGACGAGGTCGCCGACCTGTGCGTCGCTGCCCTTGCCGACCGCTACGCCCCGCTCAGCGCCCAGTTCCTTGGACGCACCCGCCAACCCGAGTCCGTCGCCAACGACCCATGGGTTTTCGGCCGCGCGATCCGCTACTGCCCGCCATGCCTTGCCGGGGACGGCAGCACGGTGCAGAACCTGCACGGCGGTGCGTGGCAACGCCGATGGCATCTCCCCGTCATCTTCGCCTGCCTCACCCACCGGCGGCTCCTCGCACGGGACTGCCCCAGCTGCCAGCGCCCCGCCCACCACGAAGCCAACCAACCCGTGCCAACGCCGACCGTTCCCGGGCTCCATCCGGCCCAATGTCGTAACCGCATCAGCGGGCGATTCAGGACTCCGAATCTGTGCGGCAACCGTCTCGACCGCGAACCTGACCCCCACGCCGCTGACCTCACGGTGGCCGATCTTGAAAGCCGTCAAGTCCTCCGAGCGCAGCAGAACATCTCAACCCTGCTCGACCCGTCCGAACCGGGCACATCCAGTGCCTTCGGCGAGTCAGCTACGGTGGCGCAGTTTTTCACCGATCTCCGACTGCTGGCCAGCCTCACCACCCTCACCTGGCCGGTCGCAGCGCCGCTCCTGACCGACCGCCTCCTGCGGGATGCACTGGACCGCCACGCGACCAGGCGCCATCAAGTCGTCGCCGATATGCGCGTCACCGGCAAACACCTCCAGCGCCACGTCATCTTCGACCAGCCACCCACCGACAGCCTCGCCAGCGCCGCCCTGATGCTTCTGCTGCACCGGCTCAGCGCCAGCCCATCCGCCACCGAGATCCTTGCGAGTCTGCTCGACCACCCGGACGTCACCGTCTGGACGTCCCACTTCTTCACCGCCGAACCGCACTGCTCACCCGGCCTCCGCGCAGCCATCGCAGTCCCCGTCAGTGCGCACCGGCGCGGCGCCCGCCGCGCAGCCGCGCCGCCCCTGAGAGCGCGGAAAGCCCGCACGCCGCGACAACCCCGGCTTCACCGGCCGGCCGTCAAACCACCGACGCCGGTCACGACCGTCAATCCCACCCGACCGCTGGCCCCATACCGATTCGGCCCCCAACACATCCCGGCATTCCTCACCGACACCTGGGCCGCCGTCCATCTCCACCTCGCCGGCGTCGATCAGCGGATGCTGCGGCGAGCCGCAGCCTGCACCCTCGTCTCGCGAAGCGGCTACCTCAGCTACGGTCGCGCCGCGGTGCAGCTCGGCCTGCCATCAGACGCCGGCGACTACGCCATGCGCATCGTCAACCGCTGGCGGGCCGCCGATCCCGTCAACCGCCGCCGCTTCGACACCGCCCTTCAAGCGCTCACCGACCTTCTCGAGACCTGCGAACTCATCGACTACCGACAGCGCCGACGAGTCATGGCCACCTGGACGATCAACACCGACCTCTGGCACACGATCAGCGCCGAACTCCAGCGCACTCAACGCGGCGCGCAAGTTCCGCACAGCGACTGGAGCGACCGCAAACGCATTACCGCCACCGCCTTGGCCTGGATCGAGGTCACCCAAGGCGAGCACCGCTACGCACCCCAGCGCCACCACTCGCCCGGCGCCATTCCCGGGACCACCACCGACCGGGGCCTATCCATCGACCGCGCATGGTGGCGCCTTCGCAACGGCAAACCCGGCCAGCACTATTGGGAGCTCCGCGCAGCGCTCATCCCTCACCTCACCGAACTCGCCACGGCAATCGACGACCACAGGATCTCCGCCAACTAACGCGCAAAGGCTTCGCCAACTATCGCGCAAAGTCACAGTCGGACTAGCGAGGGCGACCCTCCCGGCCTTAATCTGAATCGAACGTACGTACGACGGCTGCACTTCCCCTTGGCAGCACATACGGGAGGGGACCGTCGTGTCGGTGGCAGCGGCGAGGGGCGATGACCCTGCAGCCCACCCACCGAGCACGTGGACGGGCAGAGGCCGGATCGACTCGGGTGACGATGGCCCGGGTGCTGGCCGAGGTGACGGCCACGGGTCACCGCCGGCAACGCACGACCGCGATGACACGCGTCGTGGAGCGTGCCAGCACGACGGCGTTGGACGAGCCGGACGACGTCCGGGTGATGCCGTTGGCCAGCGAGCTGCTCCAGCTCGTTTCTCTGGCCTGGCCCGGCGGCCTCAAACGGGGTGCGACCGTTGTCGCGTCCGGTGCGACGAGCCTGCTGTTCGCGCTGCTGGCAGAACCGATGGCGAAGGGGGCTTGGGCCGCCATCGTCGGTGCGCCCGAGCTCGGCGTTGCTGCCGCGCCGGAGTACGGCATCGATCTCGCGCGGCTAGCGTTGGTTCCGCAGCCCGGTGATCGATGGGCCGAGGTTGTGGCGGCGCTGATCGACGGGTTCGACATGGTGATCGTCGCGCCTCCGGCCGGTATCCCCGCCCGGCTGGCGAGCTCGCTGATGGCGAGGACCCGTCAGCGGGGCTGCGTGTTGATCCCTACCGGGCCCTGGCCGGGATCCGATCTGACGCTGAAGGTGGTTGAGCGTCGGTGGCGTGGCGTCGGCCGCGGTCGTGGGCGGCTCCGGTTGCAGGAGGCCGTCGTCGAGGCGGTCGGTCGCGGGCGGGCTGAACGGCCACGTCGGGCAGCGATGGCGTTGCCACCTCAGTCAGTCGCCCAGCGGTCGAGCGGGTGACGGGACGGCCACCGGCGCTGCCGTGGTGGGGCCAGGGCTTGATCTGTGGCAGGAGAGGTTCCGGCCGGTGCGACAGGTCGCGTTTGTACTCGTAAAGCCACTCGGCCGCTGCTGCGAGGTCGGCTTCGGTCAGGCCTGACCGCGGGTCGACGCCGTTCCATGTTTGCGAACAGGGCGCGCGCTCGGTCGGCACGCGGGTACCTGTTCTCCGGCCGGGAGGAAGGCGGCAGCTAAGCGGATGCGGGGTGTGTGGCGGTGCGCGGTCACCCTTGCGACGTTGTGGCTTATGCGGCGGCTATAGCGACGAACTCGCCAGCGTCGGCGCCCACACCGATGGTTTCCACATCACGGAATTCCTGACCCCGGCTCGGGTGCGTGACGGAGGAAGGCTGTAGCTGGTGGAACAAATGGCCATTGCTGGATACGCCGAGGACGTGCAGTCCCTCGGTCGTGGTCGCAAGCGCCAGCCGTTCGAAGGTGCCGAAATCGAAGATGTCCCGGTACGGAATGAAGACGCCGTTGCCGATGATGGCAAAATCCGCCTCCTCCAGGTTGCGCCACGTCGTCCACGTGCCGGTCACCGGGTGCCGGGTCGCGAGCAGGACACGCCGGTCGCCGGTCACAGCGCCGTAGTACTCCAGGCCGTCCCCGCGGGTCGCGACAGCCAGCGCGATGTCGACGAGTTCGCCGGCGTTGCCGGCGCCGGCCGTCTCGACATCCTGCAGGACCTCGACTCCACCGTCCGATTTGACGATCGACTCGTAGAGGTGGCCGTCTGCGGTGATCCCGCTCAGCTTGGCGCTGGTGACCTGATCAGAGGCGGCGAAGCCGGCCAGTGCCGGCACCCGGAAGGCGCCCCGAGTGATCCCGCTGCTGTCCTCCACATCGACCACTGGGCCGGTCACACCGGGCGCGACGACGGGCGACGAGGTGACGATGAGCTGGCCAGCCGCTCCGATCCATGCCAGATGCAGGCGGGCGACCGGATCGAACATCGGGCCGCCGAAGACCGATGGGTAGCCGTTGGCGCATGTTATTGCGAGCCGGCGGGTCCCGGCAATCGCGTTGACCGTCCCCATCGGAAGCCATTGTCCTGTGTCGGCGTACCGGTAGAAGAACAGCGGCCGCGGTTGCGTAGACACCAGTACAGCGACGATGAGCGCCTCCGGGAAGACGGGCGCGGCCGGTGCGCCGCCCAGCAGGTTGACGGCACGCGCCGCCGCCACCTCGGTGACGTTCCCCTGAAGCTGCGGTTGATCGGCGGCGGCTGGCCCGAACACGTCGACAAACGGCGTCCATGCACCTGGCGTGCGTGTCGTGTGGATCAATCGGCCGGTGCCGGTGACACCGACGACATGGAGGGCAGCAGGATCCTCGGGCATGGAACGACCTCCGTCGCTGTCACGGCGGGCTGACAGATCTGGCGCGAGAGGTAGCCTTACCAGTGTCGTCTCGAACCGTTACGCGTGATTATCAAGTGTCGATAAGGCGACGGACGGCTCGAGACACTAGACCCTCCACCCATGTCTCATCGCCCGTCCTGGGGTCGTCATCGCCTAGGTCGCGGCGGCGTTTGTCGCGACCGTGCCGGTAGCGTCGTCGCCGCTATTACTGTCATCGGCGCGTAACGCCACGCTGCACCAAGCACCTCGACGCCGTGCGGGTGGAACGGCCCGCTCCGAAGCGGTGCCGGCCGAAGATAGAACGACCCGAGAGTCGGAGCCGCGGTGCAGCCGTGCGGACGCGTAGCTCGC
>NZ_BOPG01000145.1 GCF_016863635.1 Virgisporangium aurantiacum
CCAGGCCGTCATCCGCACACGACCGGTACTCCTTCTCGATATAGCCGACGTCGAAACTCCAACCCATCCCCACCCACGACGCCTGCGAATTCTCCCGCAACGACCTGCCGTCCACCGACCCCGACGAGTACGACAGCTTCAGATCCGGGACCGGCCCACCGACCGCCGGCGGCGTGCTCAATGGATAGGTGTAGGAGAAGTCGGCGCCCTGCTCGCCGACCGCCCACGACGACGTGGGCGCCAACGACGTCCTGGTGTAGTCCCCACTCGGCCCGGACGCGGCCGCGACCACCGCCAACACCTGCAACCCGTCGGCCGCCTGCGGCGCCTGCTGGGTGTCCCCGGACACCTCCAGCCGGTCGACCGAAACCACCTGCGCCGAGGTGACGTTCACCGCCCCGGCCACCGGGCGGTGCGACGAGCACTCCGGGATCCCGGGCGTGATCAGGACACAGGCCGGGTACTCCACCAGGCCCAGCCGCAGGGCGTAGTCGCCGCCGCGCATCCCGGCGAAGCCGGAATAGTCCACGTCCAGCGCCACCGCCCCAGCGTCAGCGCGGCCGTCGGCCCGTTCCACCGTGAACAGAGCACCGTCGACACCGGTCGCCTTGGCCGTGTCCCGGTCCATCACCCGCACCCGCAGCGACGCCGGCGCCTCCCCACCGACCCGGACCCCCGGCCGCAGCGCATCCGTCGACCCCGGAGCATCGGCTGCCGCCCGGGCCACCACCGGCAGACCACCAGGGGCGGCACTCGCCGCCTTTGCCGCCGCCGACGGGGCCGTCTTCGCCGCCCCAGCTGCGGAGGCGTCGACCGGCACGACACCGATACCACCGGCCGGCCACGCCGCCACCGGCGGCTTCCACCGCGGCATCTCAATCGGTGGCCGCTTTACCGCCTCCACCGGCGACACCGGCACCGACTTCGCCCCACCACCAGGCGCATTCGGATCCGACGGCGCCGCCGCCACCAGCTCCGGGGCAGCAAAAACGCCCGCCACCACGACGAGCGCAACAACGATCGCGGACCAGCGATGCAACCTGGTCGTCGGTCGGAACCGGACACGCGGCAGCAACAACCGACGACCAGACACCACAGCACTCCCCAGGTCCGCAGGGGCCGAGGCACAGATCATCATTCACAGGTAGTCGTCGATGCAATACCTAGAGCGAAAAGTCCGATCTTGCACGACACATGTGAATCAACCGATCTCTGCCTCGATGGGTGCTAATCAATTAGGGCGGCATCCGGGCTCCGAACCCTCCCGCCTCAATTACCACGACCGGCGGGATGAGCGACGATCAACGGAACGCGCAGGGCCCGTCGGCCCCGGCAACCCGGCGCAGAAGAGCGGCGAGCAGCACGACAAGGTAGAAGCCGCGCCGTCGTTGAGCGGCGCGCCGCCGTCTCCAGGTCACGGCCGAGCACCCGGCGGCAAATGGGCCGGGCTGGGCCGGGCCGGCCGGGTGCCCAACAGATCTGTTCTCGTCATCCATGCCCACGGCGCCAGCCCTCCAGGTGAGGCGTCCATCGACGCCCCAGGGTGGTCGCCGGTTGGCTGAAGAGATGAGTCATCCAGATCGCGCGACGCGATCGCCGGTACCACGGCCCTCGACCAGCACTTCCGGAACCCGGATGCCGTCACCCGGCACGCGGACGAGCTGCCGTGGCCCAACTGGGCGAGGAACCGCAGGCACGGCCCAACGATCGATATTGGCCCCAGACCCGGCGTGCGCTAACTTCCTCACCGTGAACCCACTGACGGTCCCCACCGCACTACTCGTCACCGGACACGCCACCCCAGCGGTCTGCGTCCGCCACGGCCAGCCGGCCGTGTTCCGGCTCGGGGTCGGCATAGCCAAGAACTGGCCGTTCTGCGCCCGCTGCCGTACCCGGCGATGGTCGCTCATGGCCGCAGCAGCCGCGGCAGCCTTCGGTCCGTTCGTCGTCGGATTCGGCCTCACCACCGCATTTGCCGCCGATGACACCCAGGCCCGCACCTACCTCCAGGTGACCGTGTTCGCGGTCTTCGTCGGCCTGGCAGTCGCCGGCGTGATCGGCCTGATGAACACACCGTCGGCGCTAGCCCGAGCAAAAACCACACCCGACAAACAATGGATCATATTCCAGGGCAGCCACCCGACCTTCGCCGCAGAAATGAACCGAATCATCGGCCCCGCACCCGACACCCACCAGGCAGCACACATACCGCCAGCCACGGAAAGCTCCGAGCCCACCCCGACCTGAACAACACAACACCTACCCTCCAAGCCCGAGACGAGGAAATCGACCAGATCGGCGTCCTCCACCTGAAAGTCGACCAACTCGATGGACCGGATGGCGCGGTGGCCGTCATGGGCCGCTGCTCCCGACCGCAGAGCCAGGATCGATGATGAGCCGGTGCCAATCGGCGTCTCGATCCGCGATGAACGTCACCAGCGGCGGGCGACCCCTGCACGACGTCCTGCACCTCGTCCCGCCATCCTCACCAACCGGCTGGGCGACCCCCTGCCGGCCCAGGAAATCGCCACAGATTCCCCTTGCTTGCGCACGTCGACCCCTACGGGAACACGATCTTCAACCGAGCACAGATGTCGGCGATACTCGAAGAACTGGCAACGATCCAGCCCGAACTCAACGGCATGGCGCTGAGCACCGCCCGCGCGCTAGCCGTTCTGGCATCGGCCCATGGCGACCGGCCCCATCGCTATCTCTGGTTCATCGGCGACTGAACGCGACAGCCGTTCGCCGACCGTCCGTCGGGCGATCCGCGCACGCGGAAACGGGCGGTACCGCGCGATCCCAATGTGTTCCTGGCGTGATCGGACGTAGCACAAACCACGAGCACGAACCGAACAGAACAAGCACGCCGCCTCGCGCGTCACCGTCGGGCATGAGGTTTCATCGCCGCACCTCGCGTAGACCAGCGGTTACGTACACTCTACGGATCAGAAGGTTGGGAGTTCGAGTCTCTTCGGGCGCGCAGTGTCTGACCAGCCAATATAGTCGAGAGACTATATTGGCTGGTCTCGTGTGGGTCAGATGTGGGTCACGACCGTGACCCACATCTTCGGGTGAGTTGACCCAGGCCAGCCGACTGTCGGCGGCGCCTGCGCGTGAAACCCCGTCTGGGGTGCCGGAGGAATCGAACCTCTAACCGTTCATGATCTGCAGTCCTCTATCTGTTGAGAGGATTAGTTGATCAAGTTGGTTGACGCAATGTCCTGGGTCAGGTGCTCAGGGTGGACATGACACAAGCCGCGCCGGCGGCAGGTCGGGTCTACCGACGATGCGGATGCCGCGACGCGGCCGGTAGGCAGATCTGGCGGTGTGCCGGCCTCGCCGATGCCGGTCACGGCCGGTGGTACTTCGCAGTGCAGGTGACCGGGCCGGACGGCCGACGGATGCGGGTGCGTCGGGGCGGGTTCGCGACTCGGGCGGATGCGGAGCGGGGCAGTTGGGAACTTTTGCAGGTACCTGGCCCGGAGGCGGTGGCCCGGACGTGGACGGTTCGCCGGTGGTTGGAGTTCTGGCTGTCGGAGGTTGAGAGCCGGCTGCGGCCGACGACGGTGCTGAACTATCGCAGCATCGTCGACCGCTATCTGGTCCCGCGGCTGGGCGGGCATCGGTTGAGCAGGCTCAGCACCCGCGACGTTCAACGCGCGATGGATGCGATCATGCGTGAGCAGGTCCGTGGTGACCGGCTGATCTCCCCGGCGTCGGTGCACCGGATCCGTGCGGTGTTGCGTAGCGCGCTGTCGGAGGCGCGGCGGCAGGGCATGGTCGGCCGCAATGCGGCGCGTGGCGTGCGGTTGCCTGGTGGGGCGCGGGCGCATGCGGTCGTGTGGGACGCCGCCCGGATCGAGGCGTGGCATGAGTCGGGTGTGCGGCCGCGGGTGGCGGTGTGGGATCTGCCGGAGCTGGGCCGGTTCCTGAAGTCGGTGCGCGATGATCCGCTGTTCCCGTTGTGGTGGTTGGTGGCGCTCCGCGGCCTGCGGCGTGGTGAGATCGTCGGCCTGCGTTGGGAGGATGTCGACCTAGTCGCGGGTGAACTGGCGATCCGGGAACAGGTCCTCGTCGTCCGTGGCAAGGAACGGGTCGGTCCGCCGAAGTCGGTGGCGGGTGTGCGGACGTTGGCGCTGGACGAGTTCTCGGTGCAGGTGCTGAAGGAGCATCGCGAGCGGCAGATCCGCCAGCTCGGCCGGGTCAATGCGAGAGACCGGATGTTTCGTCACCCGAACGGTCGGCCGGTGAGTGCTGACTGGTTGACTCGCCGTTTCGCGAAGGTCGTGAAGAACCTGGGGCTGCCGCCGGTGCGGCTGCACGACCTGCGGCACGCCGCCGCGGGTATTGCCGGAGCGGCCGGGGTGGATTTGAAGGTGATCCAGCACGACCTTGGCCATTCCAGCGCGGTAACCACTGCGGACACGTATGCGGTGGTGTTCCGGCAGTCGGCTAAGGCGTCGGTGCATGCGACCGCGGCACTGCTGCTGTCGCACGCACACGTCCGGATGTCGTTGGAGGGCGCGTCGCAGGCGTAAAATCTAGGTAGGTGGTTCCCTGTCGGCGTCGTGCGCACTACGGCGTCCATCGGGGTATCCGCTTTGGCGGCGTTCGAAGACGCCGGGCAACGGCTTACGCTGCCCGGTGCTGTGGGCTGCGCAAGACCGTGCGGAAGGGTTTGTGTGGCGCTCATCGCTTTCGATTTGAAGGCAGCGTGAGCCTGGTAGCCGCATGCGAGTATCTATGGCCCTGGCGCAGCTCAGGCAGAGTCAGTTCCTTCGACCGATTCCTCGGTTGACGATGTCCATGGGGAAGGGGCATTGCGCCCATGCCGAGTTGTTCAGTTTTGTTCCTCCAGGCTTGCGCCAGCTGCTTTCTACGAACGAGTACGGGTATGGCCAGACGCTTGACTTGCACTGTGCCCATACGTTGAACGTGCCGGTGCCTCCTGAACACCAGGCGGTTGTGTAGGTACCGCCCTGACCGGCCCATCCGGATTCGCACCCGGTGGGTGCGGCGGATGCTGGTTCGGCTACGGCCAACGTCGCGCTCACGAGTGCGAGGGCAACGATCCCTGCTTTGCCTCGGCTGTTCATTCTGATTCGCATCTAATTGCTCCCCACTAGGAATCGGATACGCGCACCGTATAAGGCGCCTGCGATGCGGCGCTATCGAGCTGGAGGGTTACTCTATGGGCTTGCTCGACGCGGGTCTGCCAAAGTCAGGCGACCCTGGAAGAGTGGCTTTTATGGCCGATACCATCGTGTGTTCGGGGATTGTGCGGGCAGCGATCCATGGGACATCAACGCCGCTGTTGTGTCGCACGCTTATACGAATGTCCTGGGAAGAAACTTCTCCCCTTCGGCTTCTTCCGTCGGTCATGATGACGACCGCTTCGGGAATGAGCCCGTTCGAAGCTGCACGCCGGGTTAGGCAGGTACGGCAAACAACCCGACCGTGTGCAGTAGGGCTCCGAGTTGGTGTTCGGCGAGGGCGGGCGCTTCGGGGCCGCGCAGTGTGCCGTCGGCGTGCGGGTGGAGACCGAGCATCGTGATCTGGATGGGTGTGGCCAGTTGGGGGAGCTCTTTGATCCGGCCGGCGAGCAGATCGGTGGCGGCGGTCAGCAGGTCGGCGCCCCAGCGTCCGACGGCCTCCTCGCTGGTGTCGACGGTTTCCTGTCCGTCGTTGTCGGTCAGAACGCCGTCGTCGGCCAGCATGTCCAGGACGGATTCGAGTTCGGCCTTGCCGTCGGTGAGCTGCATCTGCCGCGTGACCGGGTCATAGGCGGCACTCAGGCAGTGCTCACCACGGCGTAGCAGTGTCTGTTCCAGACCGCCTTCCCACGTGGAGTCGGTCAGCTCAGCCCAGCCGTGAGGCGCGAGTGCCAGCGTCAGGTGTTCGAGGACACTGTCGGTGTAGTCGGGTCCTTCTCCGTCGCCGTAGAGCTGTTGGTATGACTCGGCCCACCGCTCGTCATTGCTGCTGTCGGCTGCCGCTGCGGCGTGTCCTGCGGTGACGGCTGGCATGAGTAGGGCGGTCAGCGCCGGGACGTTGTGGTTGAGGGAGCCGCCGCGGTGGCACCAATTTTGGCCCGGGCAGGTCAGGTTGACGCGGTGGACCGTGTCGACGGTGTCGGTGCCGTCGGTGGATCGGGTCGCGACGAGGGCGTAGCTGTGTAGCGGGGTCGGGGCGTCGAACAGGCCGTCGTTGGTGTGCAGTGCACCGCCGTACACGAAGACAGCGACCCCGCTGCGGTGTTCGTCGGCCCAGCCGGCGATGGCGGCGCGGGCGACCGCCAATGTGGCGACGTCGTCGGTGGGATCCCAGGCTTCCAGCGTCCATTGCGGGCTGTGGCGCCAGTCGCCCACGGCCGCGAGGGCATCGATGACGACCTCGTACCGTTCCGATCCGGTGTCGATCACTGGCAGTCCGCCGAGGGTCGGGCTCGTGGCGAGCAGCTCGCTGGCCACGCCCGGATCTTGCGCCGCGCCTACGGGCCGGGCCGGTTCGGGCGACCACCAGCGCGCCTGGTCGGGGATCAGCGATTCGTTGGCCGCCGCGTCGATCGTCACGATCGTGGCCGGCGCGTCGCCTATCAGGCCGAGGAATGTGAACAGGGCGGACTCCCATTCGCCGATGCCACCGGACGCCATGGCCAGTTCCGGCCGGTCCTGGCCGGCGGCCGGGAGCATGACGGTGACCTCGCCGAGTTCGGTGAGAGCGGTGACCGGCAGCGGCCGGTCCGGCTCGCGCTCGTCCTCTGGCGGACTGGCCTCTGCCGACGTGATGCGGTTGCCGTAGCGGTAGACACGGGGAATCCATGCCGGCCGGTGCGCCTGGCGTCGGCGGATCCTGGCGACCTGCGTCAGCAGCTCGTCCTTGGATGGGTAGGAACGCAGAAACCCGTCCGCGACCGGTCGGACCAACGCCTCGAGGTCGGCCTTGCGGAACTCGTCCGGGTGCTCCGGCAGGTCGATGAACACCTCAGGCACCGCTATCTGTGCCAGCCGCGCCTGCACCGCGGCGGTGAACTTCGCGCGGAAGTCGCCTCTGGTGTCCTCGAATGCCTTCCTGGCCGGCTCCAGGTCAACGTCATCGCCGGCCACAGTCTCCAGCATCGACAGCAGCAATTCGTTCTGCGTGAAGGCGTTGAACACGGTACGACGATAGGGGACCGGCACGGTCATCAACCGTCCCTCGTCTGGTGCGGCTGGGATTTCGTGGCGCGCCGTACACCTGCGGCCTTGCGCAACAGCTTGGCGGTGGCCTTGGCGCTGTGCCGCTGCGTCGCGGGTAGCGCGATGGTGTAGATGTCGGCCGTAATCGCGATGGTGGCGTGCCCGAGTTGCTGCTGGATCGTCTTCAGATCCGCGCCTGCCGCGTGCGCGAGGCAGGCGGCGCCGTGGCGCAGGTCGTGCAGCCGTATCGGCGGCAGTCCAGTGGCTGCCACCAGGCGGGCGAACCTGCGGGTGATGGCGTCAGGATGCAACGGTCGGCCATCGGGGCCGGTGAACACATAGCCGCCACCGACCCACACACCTGCGCCGGCGGTGCGTTGACGGCGGTGATGGTCGCGGAGCACCTTGACCGTGTGCTTGTCCAGAGCGACCGTCCGACGGCTGGCGTTGGTCTTCGGCGCGCCTTCGAAAACTGCGTATCCGGCCGTGGTCCTGGCCCGGTGGACGTCCAGCTCGCCGCGATCGAGATCGATGTCGCTCCACCGCAGGGCCGCCGCCTCGCCCCGACGTAGCCCACGCAGGGCCAGCAGCCACCACAGGGCGAACAGTCGATCATCTCGAACCGTGTCGAGGAACTCGGAGAGAGTGGCCGGGCGCCACACCGCGATCCGGGGCCGAACACCGGTGGCCTGCCACGCGGCGATCCGCGCGGGCGTCCACACCACCGGGCGCGGACGCGGGTTGACCGGTAGCTCGATGTGACGCGCCGGATTATCGGTGATCAAGCCGTCGCGGACGGCGGCGTTGAGCGCGGCACGCAGGGTGGTTCGGATATGCGCCAGCGTGGACGGGGTGTGCGGCCGTCCGGCCCGGTTGGTCTGCCTGCCGATCCGGGCGAACATCTCCGACAACCGCGGCACCGTCACCTCCTTCAAGGTGAGACGGCCAATGTGCGGGATGAGAAACTGCTCGATGTAGCCAGCGTGTGACAAGCGTGTCGTGGGTCGGATCGCGACCCGACCGTTAAGCCACTGCCGCAACCAGCGCGCCACTGTCCAACCCGTGCGTCGCTGGGCTCCGCTTCTCAGGTGTCGGTCGCAAGCCAGCAACGCCGCCTCCCGGGTCGAGTGGCCGCCGCGGCGAATCCGCTCTACGCGCCCGAGACGATCGCGCAACGAGCAGGCGAAGTACCACGATCCGTGTCCATTCTCGTCTCGCCGGGGACACTCCCGGTTCCATCGCCTGCCCGGTCGCCGGATTTATGCACCCGCACCGCTTGAATACTGCGTCGTCAACCACTGGCTTGCCTCCATCGCAAAAGCTGAAGGCGCCCAGGTTGACGTTTCGCGACGGCGAGCGATGTCAGGTCGCGAGCTGAGATGAGTACCTTGGCGGCCCGCGAATGATATTCATCCGTCCTGTATCTCCCTGTGGCGAGAGCAGCGCATCCTGATCTGTTGCCGATCGCAACCGACGGAGACACGCATCAGCCCACTCCGCCGTCGGGCCAGCACGGGAGTTGAGACGGATCGTGCCAAGACGGCTGGGCCACGGAAATCGGCCAAGCACCATTTCTGCAGTCGAAGCCAATGCCAGGTGCTCCAACGCAGAGCCGCTCGCTCGGGCGGATGCGGAGTGCGAGATGAACCATCTGAGCGCTGTACTCGGCAGTCCGTATGGCGGGCAGAACCACGCACTGGTTTCATCGAATAGGGGACTTGTCTCCTCGGGCTAAATCGGGTTACGTAAGTAAGTTAGGGACGCGCGACCCGATTGGGATAACCGCCGATGAGGGAGTCGCCAATGACCAAAATATCCGACCTCGATCCAGCTCAGACTGCCACAGTGTTGGCAAAACAACTCAACGGCCGACCGCTAACCTCGCTGCCTGCAGTGGAACTGAAGCGCCTGACGGACGGGCTGATGGGAGCCTGGTCCAGCGCAGTGGGGGAGACTAGCCGGCGCAAAGGCATGCCCCGTGGTAGGGCGAAGTTGCGGCTCGTGGCTGACCAGGGATTGCTTACTCAATCTGGCCGAAATGCCATACGCGCCGCAAAGGCCAGGCGTACCCGCGAGGCACGGCGTTCGGCGGAGTCGTAACGAAAGTGGCCATTGTCCGGCCATCCTTACTGGCAGGTCGCCTGCGCGAAGGACTGGCGTCGTGGTCCTTACTGCGGAGATCGAGAGGAGTCTGGCCTGCAGATAAACGCAGGCCAGACTCCTCACCCAATCATCGTGGTACCAACAGGGCGTGCTGGGCTACGTCATGCTGTCGCGCGGGTCCGGCGTCTGCCGTCGAACACGCGTTCGATTCAGAAGGTTGTCATACTCAGCTGGCATCATCAATCTGTGATGGCGCATGGACGGGAAGTCACATGATCTTTTCTGATGGTCGGAATCTGATGTGACGCCGGTCCTCCGCGACAGCGCACTTGGAGCAAGGCGACTTCCCGACGGCTCACCACGGAGGTGTCAATTCTTGTGACCGACATCGTCGGCGAACTGGCACGGGTCTCGGGCGCATTCGACCAGCCGACCCTCACTCTGCTGTACAGGAACCATGCGCGCGTCGTGATCGCCATCTTCCGCGGCGCGTTCACGCGAGACAGCCGGAGCATTCCAACCGCACGGTTGCATGTACAGGTCGACACATATCTTGATCATCTGCGTATGGCCGGTGTCACGGATCTACCGTCAGGCTCAGGGCGCGACCTGTGCCAGCGATGGATGCGTGGGCAGTGGCTGGTCCGAAGCGTCGATGACGACGGTATTGAGATTTACACGCTGACCAGCCACGCGCAGGACGCACTCAACCTCGTCACGAGCCTGACCCGTGAGCGGGCGAGCCTGAGCGAGCATCGCATCGCCACGATCGTCAACGCCGTGCGCCGGTTCAACACAGAGGCCAATCCCGACCGTGGCGCGCGAATCGACATCCTCAACAGTGAGATCGCGCGGTTGACGGCGGAGCGTGACCGCCTCCTCGAAGGCGGCGAGGTGTCGCAGGTTTCGGCGGATTACATGCTGGAGGGGTTCGGGGAGCTGCTGCAGTTGGTGGCTGCCCTACCAAGCGATTTCGCCCGAGTGGAGGAGGCGTTCACTGCACTACGCGCGCAGATTCTGGGATCGTTCCGGGCGGAGGACCGCCATGCCGGCGATGTGGTCGACGACTACCTGCGTCGAAGCGACTCGCTGATGACCGCGACGGCCGAGGGTCGGGCCTTCGAGGGTGCCTTCACGTTGCTGCGTGACGACGAGTTGCTGCTGCAACTCCGGGAGGATCTGTCGGCGTTGCTGAGCCATCCAATGGCCGAAGACATCCTCAATGACGCCGACCGCCGCGACCTCCGCGGCACCGTCGGGCTCATCCGCCGCGGCATCGACGCAGTGCTGACACAACGCAACAGGGTGACCGCAACCTGCGCGAATACATCCAGACCCACAACACCGCCCGAGATCGCGAGCTGGACCGTACTCTGCGCCAGCTCGACACAGAACTGGCTCGATGGATGACTACCGCCCGCCCGCGTAGCGCTGTGCCACTGCCCTTGCTGCCCGCCCGAGTGGAGGTCAACCACCTTCGAGAGCGATTCCATAACCCGGACGAAGAAGCAGGACCACCACCGCTGAAGGACGTCACCGCGCAGCGGCCCGACGACATGTCCCTGGCGGAACTGCTGGCGCAAGGTGGCCCGTCGCTCGACCAGCTCCGCGCCGCCGTGGACGAAGCGCTCGCTTCACAACGG
>NZ_BOPG01000146.1 GCF_016863635.1 Virgisporangium aurantiacum
GGCCACCCACCACCGAACCAACCATCGAACCGACACCCCCACCATCGATGACAGTGGCGAGGTCGCCGAGCACCGGGTGGTCGAACAACGCGGCGAGAGGCAATTCCACGTCCCACGTCGTCTGAATCCGCGCAATGAGTTGGGTCGCCAACAACGAGTGGCCACCGAGGTGGAAGAAGTTGTCGCGGATGCCCGGTCGCTCCACCCGGAGCAACTCCGCCCACAGATCGGCGAGGAGCTGCTCCGTCGGCGTGCGCGGCGGCTGGTAGCCGGTGGCAAGGTCCGGACGGACGGTCTCGGGCGGTGGCAACGCGGCGCGATCGACCTTTCCGGTCGGCGTGTGGGGCAGTTCCGGCACCGGGACGAAGACCGACGGAATCATGTGTTCGGGCAGCAGCGTCGATGCGAACGTCCGCAACTGGTCCGTGGTCGGCACCGGGGTACCGGCGGCGGGGGTAAGGTAGCCGACGAGCCGCCGGCGGCCCGCGCTGTCGATGTCGACGCGCACCGCCGCCTGGGCGACGTGCGGATGGGTGGCAATGGCCGCTTCCACCTCACCGGGCTCGATTCGGTAGCCGCGCACCTTGACCTGGTCATCGAGGCGACCGAGCAGTTGGATCGTTCCGTCCGGCAGATATCGGCCGAGATCCCCGGTGCGGTACAACCGGGAGCCGTCGCCGGCGAAGGGGTGGGCCACGAACCGGTCGGCGGTCAATCCGGGCCGGCCGAGATATCCGCGTCCGACCCCCGCGCCGCCGAGGTAGACCTCTCCGGTGACACCGATGGGCGTCGGTTGGGCCCACGGGTCCAGGACGTATGCCTCGCTGTTGTGGATCGGTCTGCCTACCGGCAGCGTTGTCGACGCCGGGCGATCATCCGGCGGGTAACTGAACGACATGGAGTAGATCGCGGCTTCTGTTGCCCCGTAGACGTTGTGCAGTGCACGGCCGTCGGCCCACGTGGCGGCGAGGTCGGTCGGGCATGGCTCGCCGCCGACCATGACGGTGGTGACACCTGGGAATGCGTCGCTGTCGAGCGTCTGCAACCCGGAGGGCGTGAAGCCGATCATCCTGGCCCCGATGCGGCGCGCCAGCCTGGCCAGCGCGCCCGGCTCGATGATCGTCTCCCGGTCAACCACGTGCAAGGTCGCGCCCGCGGCGAGCGCCGTGAAGACCTCCTGCAGACACGGGTCGAAGCTGGACGGTGAGGTCTGCAGCACCGTCGTCCCAGGCGCGACTCCGAGCAGCCCGATCGAGTGCCGGATGGCGTTGGCGAAGCCCCGATGGCACACGGCCGCCGCCTTCGGCGTGCCGGTGGAACCCGAGGTGTACATCACGTACGCGAGACTGTCTCCATCGGGCCGTGGAAGCCGCTGGTGCACCGCATCGGCAGGCGTGTCTGCGTCCATGACGATCACGCGGTCGGCGAGTGCTCCGAGGCGAGGCGCCGCGTCCCGGTCGCTGATCAGGACCCCGGCGCCGGCGTCGGCGAACATCCAGGACAGTCGTTGCTCCGGGTAGTCGGGGTCAAGCGGCAGGGCGGCCCCACCCGCCTTCGCAACCGCCAGCAGCGCCACCACCAGGTCGATCGACCGTGGCACAGCGATGCCGACCAGCTTTTCCGGACCGACGCCCGCCGCGGCCAGACGGTGCGCGAGGTGGTCGGCGCGCTCCATCAGGGTCCCGTAGGTTACGTGCCGGGTGCGGTGCACCACCGCGACGCTGTCCGGGTGAAGGCAGGCCTGGGCGTCGACAAGCTCGTGGACGTGGGCGTTGCCCGCCGATGCAGTGTCGTTCCAGCCCGTGACGATCCGTCTGCGCTCGTCGGTACCGAGCAGGTCGACCTGTGACATTCTGCGGCTCGGATCGACGGCGACGGCGGCCAACACGTTGGCGTAGTGGCCGAGCAGGCACTCCACCGTTGCCCGGTCGAACAGATCCGAGCTGTACTCGACCGCGCCGGTGAGCGGGCCGCCCGTCGGGCCGCCGCTGAGAGCGACGGTCATGTCGAACCGCGACGTCTGCCAGGGGACCGCGAAGGCGCACGACTGTGTCTCGCCCAGGGTCGGGTCGGGCATCGCGGTGTTGTCGAAGCTGAGCACCACCTGGAAGAGCGGGTGTCGGCTCAGGTCCCGGTCCGGCTGAAGTCGCTCGACCAGCTGCTCGAACGGAACATCCTGGTGGGTGTACGCGCCGAGAGCGGTCTGGCGTACGCGCGCGAGTACGTCGGTGAAGGCGGGGTCACCGGAGAGATCCGTACGCAGGACCAGTGTGTTGACGAAGAAGCCGATCAGGTCCTCGGTCTCCACGCCGGTGCGGCCGGCCACCGGCGTGCCGACGACGATGTCGCGTTGGCCGCAGTACCGGGCGAGCAGCACCTTGAAACCCGCCAGCAGGGTCATGAACATGGTGACCTGGTTCTGCCGGGAGACCGCGCGGAGGCGGTCCGCGACAGCGGCCGGGATGTCGAAGAAGGCCAGCTCCCCCGCGCCCGAGTAGACCCCACGGCGCGGTCGGTCGGTGGGCAGTTCCGTCACCGACGCGCCGTCCAGCCGCTCGCGCCAGTACCGCGTCTGCTCGTCGAGCACGTCGCCGCGCAGCCACGCCCGCTGCCACGTGGCGTAGTCGCCGTACTGGACGGGCAACGGCGTCAGTTCCGCCTCGCCGGTGCCGCAGAATGCCGCGTACAACGTGGACAGTTCGCGGCGCAGAATCCCGGCCGACCACTCGTCGCACGCGATGTGGTGCAGCGTCAACGCCAGCACGTGGTCATCGACGGCTAGGCGGAAGAGCCGGGCCCGCAGCGGCGCGGCCGCCGCCAGATCGAACGGACGGGAGACCTCCGCGGCCACCAGGCGACGGGCGTCCGCAATCGGGTCACCGACCGCCGATGCGGTCAGGTCGTCGACCGGCAACGGCACGGGCGCCGGCGGATCGGCTATCTGGCCGGGGACGCCGTTGTCGGACACGTACCGCGTGCGTAGCACCTCGTGGCGGGCGGCGATCTCGGTGATGGCGCGGGCCACCGCGGTGGTGTCGAGCCGACCGATCAGGCGCACAACGATCGGCACGTTGTAGTCGCCACTGTCGGGACGCATCCGGTGCAGGAACCACATGCGCTGCTGTGAGAACGACAGCGGCAGCGGACCGTCGCGCGGAACAGACACCAGGGGCGCCGCGAGATCCGCGTGCGCCGCGCGGTCCACCGCGGAAGCGAAGTCGGTGAGCGCCGGGGCGGCGAAGAAGTCGGCGAGGCGGATGTCGCGCCCGAAGGCCGATCGCACCCGAGACACCATTCTGGTAGCCAGCAACGAGTGGCCGCCGAGGTTCAGGAAGTTGTCACGGCCGCCGACCGTGTCCAGCCCGAGGACGTCCGCCCAGATACCGGCGATCATCTCCTCGGTGGGTGACCGCGGTGCGACCGGTTCGCGAGCGGGTGTGGCATCGACCGTGCGCGGCGCGGGCAGCGCCCGCCGGTCGACCTTCCCGTTGGCCGACAACGGAAGCCGCGGCAGCGCAGTCACCGCGTCGGGAACAAGGTGGCGCGGCAGCCGCGTGGCGAGGAACGCGAGCAGTTCACCGGTTTCCGGTGCGGACGACGGGTCGGCGGCCACCACGTACGCGATCAGCTGCGGCAGGTCCGCGGTATCGGTGCGTACCGTCACGGCTGCCTGTCCGACCCCGGGATGGACGGCGAGCGCCGCTTCGATCTCGGCCGGTTCGATCCGGTAACCACGCACCTTGATCTGGTCGTCGACGCGCCCGAGGAAGTCCAGGTTCCCGTCCGCCAGCCGCCGCACCCGGTCGCCGGTGCGGTACATGCGGCTCCCGTCCGCCGCAAAGGGATCGGCGACGAACCGCTCAGCGGTGAGTCCCGTTCGGCCGAGGTAGCCGCGAGCGAGGCCGGCACCGGCGATGTACAGCTCACCGGGCACGCCGACCGCAACGGCGCGGAGGTGGCGGTCCAGCACATGGCAAGCCGTGTTGGCCACCGGTCCGCCGATCGTCGGCGCCGGGGACATGGGCCGGATCCGGTCCGTGGCCGTGGCACAGACCGCTGTCTCGGTCGGCCCGTACGCGTTGATCAGGCGCCGTCCCTCCGACCACGCGGACGCAACCTCCGCCGGCAGCCGCTCGCCAGCGGCCACCACAGTGCCCAGTCCGGGCACCCGCCCCGCGTCGAGGACGCCGAGCAGCGACGGCGGCAGCGTTGCGATCGTCACATCACCGGCGATCAACTCCGCGACGAGCTCCCCGACCTCCCGACGTGCGTGTGCCGACACCACCACCAGCGCCGCGCCGCTGCCGAAGGCCATCACCATTTCCCAGACCGACGCGTCGAAGCCCGCGGCGGCGAACTGGGCGACCCGGTCCTCGGGGCCGACACACAGCAGACGGCGCTGCGCTCCGATCAGGTTGGACAAGCCGCCATGGGTCACCATCACGGCCTTGGGCCGACCGGTGGACCCGGAGGTGTAGATGGCGTACGCCAGGCTCTCCGGCCTCACGGCCGATCTCGGCGGGGTTGGCGAGGCGGCGTCGATGGCCCCGGTGTGGTCGGGGTCGTCGAGGCACAGCAACAGCCGCTGACCGCGGAGGTCCGACCGCCCGCTCTCCACCAGCCGTCGTTGGGAGATCAACAGACGAGCATGAGCGCCGTCGAGCAGCGAGGTGCGCCGCTCGGGTGGGTCGTCGAAGTTGATCGGCAGGTACGTTCCACCCGCCTTGAGGACGCCCAGGAAGGCGACCGCCGTGTCTAGACCGGGTTCCAGGCAGACGCCGACGACGGACTCGTAGGCGACGCCCAGGGCGCGAAGTCGCTGGGCAAGCTGGTTCGCCCGCCGATCCAGGCCGCCGTAGGTGAGCGTCCCGTCCGCCGCAATGACCGCGGGTGCGTGCGGCGTCCGGGTCGCCTGGTCCGTGACGATCTCGGGTGTCAGCCTGGCCGGTACCTCGGTCGTGGTGTCGTTCCAGCGCAGCAGGTCGGCCCGTTCATCGGTGGTCAGCACGTCGACGTCGGCCAGGCGCCGGTGCGGATCAGCGGCCATGGCCGCCAGCAGGGTCGCCACGTGCCCGGCCATGCGTTCCACCGTCGATCTGTCGAAGCGGGCGCGCAGGTATGAAATGGCGAAGTCCAGTGGCTCCCCGGCTCCGATCGCGAGAGTGATCGGGTAGTGGCTGCGGGCGAGTGGGCTGCCGTCGTACGTGAGGATGAGGTCGTCATGACCGGCCCGGCCGGCGTCGCTCGGTGTGCCGCCGGGGAAGTTCTCGACGACGATGATGCTGTCGAAGAGAGCCATGCCGGGCGGCACCCGACTCCAGCGGTGGATATCGACCAGGGAGACGTGCGCGAACGGCTCGGTACGCAGGAGTTGGTCCTGCAACTCGGTGAGCCACTCCACCAGGCGGGCGCCGGGCGTGACGTGCACCGGCACGGGAACGGTGTTGATGAACATGCCGACCATGTCCTCGGAGCCGGTCAGCTCCGGTGGACGTCCTGACACGGTGGCGCCGAACACGACAAGGTCCTCGCCGCTGTAGCGGGCCAGGAGCAGAGCCCACGCACCGCGCACGATCGTGCTCAGAGTCAGCCGGTGGCGTCGCGTGAACGCAGTGAGCTCGTGAGACAGCGCCTCGGGCAGTTGGCAGCGCAGCTCGGCGTGAGCCTGCCCCGGCTCCGGCTGCTCGGTGTTGTCACGATCGCGGGCGGTGTCCACGGCCAGGGAGGTGGGAGCGGTGACTTCTTCCATGGCCCGTCGCCAATAGGCTTCGGCCGCCGGCAGATCCCGTGTCTGCAGCCAGGCGACGTAGTCGCGGAACGGCCGGCGCGACGGCAGTTCGGGCTGCCGTCCCTCGACGAACGCGCGGTAACTCGTGACCACCTCGTCGAGCACGATCGGTACGCTCCATCCGTCGAGGACGACGTGATGGTGGGTGAGCACCATGCGGTACTCCCGCTCCCCCAGCCGGAGCACCGTCACCCGCAGCAGCGGCGCCACCGACAGGTCGAATCCGAGCGCACGGTCGTCGGCGAGCATGCGCGCGAAGCGCTGTTCCCGCTCCGCCGGGGTGGCGGCGCGCCAGTCCTGGCACCGGATCGGCACCCGCGCGTCGGTCATGACCAGCTGAAGGGGATTCGGCACGTCCTCCCAGACGACCGCGGTACGCAGTACCGGATGGCGGCTGGTCACGTGTTCCCACGCTCTGCCGAGCGCCGCGACATCGAGACGCCCGGTGAACGGCATGCTGAGTTGCTCCACGTACGCCCCGGACCCGGGTTCCCGCAGGCTGTGGAAGAGCAGGCCCTGCTGAATCGGCGTCAGCGGGTAGCCATCCGCGAATGCGGCCGAGGTCGCGATCCCAACCGTGCTCACGTCTGCCCCCCGCCCCGGGTCATCCGTGCCAGCAGCGCGTTCAGCTGCGCCTGGTCGAGCCCCGCCAGTGGGAAGTCGGACGGCGTCGCCTGCGGCGTCCCGGTGTCCAGGCAGAGGGTGATCAGCGCGCGGAGCGTCGCGAGGTACCGATCGGCCAGTGCCGAAACGGTGCTCACGGCGTGCACGTCGGTGGAGTACCCGATGGTGAGATGGAACCGCCCACCTTGCACAGCGGCGTCAAAGGTCAGCGTGTAGGGCCGCGGCCCGCGCGTCCCGTGGACGGGCCCCGTCGGTCCGGGCACGACGCTGAACGGCGGCGGCTCAGCCGCGACGGCGCCGGCAGGGCCGAGCTGTCCCACGTAGTTGAAGCTGCACTCCGCCATCGGGCGCGCCGCCAGCTCGTCGGCGAGTTCCGACGGCCCGAGCCAACGCGCGACGCCGTAGGGAAGTCCACGGCGCGGCAGACGCCGAAGCTGCTCCTTGACGTCCACGAGCGAGTCAGCAAGCGGAGCCGCCGGCTGCACGCGCAGCGACACCGGGAAGAGGCTCGTGAACCATCCGACGGTGCGCGCCGGGTCCGGTGAGCCCTCCCCCACCTCACGACCGTGCCCCTCGAGGTCGACCAGGACGTCTGTCTGTCCCGTCCAGTCGGCGAGGGTTCGCGCGAGCGCCGTCAGCAGCAGGTCGTTCATCTGGGTGCTGTACGTCCGGTGCACCGGGCCGGTGAGCTGGCTGGTGGACTCGGGATCGAGGGTGACCGTGACCCTGGCCTCGGTCGCCCACGTGTTGCTGCCCGCCGGGTTGTCCACGGGTAGCGCACGCGGTCGGCGCGGCATCGAGTCCAGCCAGTACGCGGCCTCCCGGAGGAGCTCGGGTCCCCGCGCGTACTCGACGAGATAACGGGCCCATTCCTGATAGGAGCTCGTCTTCGCAGGCAAGCGGATCGGTTGACCGGCTTCCAGTTGACGGTATGCGGTCGCCAGATCCTCGATCAGGAACTGCCACGAAACGGCGTCGACGGCGAAATGGTGTATGGCGACCAGATGCCTGACACAGCGCCGGTCCCGGTCCCTCACCAAACCAAGCCGCAACAGGGGGCCGTGTTCGAGGTCCATCCCGGAATGCGCACGCTCGCCGACCAGCGACAGCGCGGCTCCGAGGTCGGAGCCGGTCGGAACGTCCGTCGTGTCCACCTCGATGCCGCCGCGGTCGTCGGAGTACGACTGGATCCATCCGCGGTCCGGATGCCGGGACAGCCGGAGCCGCAAGGCGTCATGGTGGTCGATCAACGCCTGCCATGCGGTGCTCAGTAGGGCCACGTCGACGTCGGCAGGTGCCGACAACAGCACGGCCTGGTTGAAATGGTCCGGCTCCGGCAGGTCGCGCGCGAGGAACCAGTGCTGGATCGGCGTCAGTGGAACCGGTCCGGTGAGGGCGTCCTGCTCTCCGGGCTCGGTCGCCGGCATTTCCGCCACGGTTGTCGCCAACCCGGCAATGGTCTGCTCCGCGAAGAGGAGCCGCGCGGTCACGTCCAGTCCGACCGCCCGAGCCCTGGTGATCATCTGAAGGCTCTTGATCGAGTCTCCGCCGAGCTCGAAGAAGTTGTCCCGCACGCCGACCAGGTCGACGTTCAACACCTCGGCCCAGATTCCGGCCAGGGCCTCTTCGACGGGGGTGCTCGGTGCGACATAGGTCTCGGCCAGGCGCGCGCGGCTCCGGTCCGGCGGTGGTAGGGCGCTGCGATCCACCTTGCCGTTCGGCGTAACCGGTAGGCGATCCAGCCACACGTACATCGCCGGCAGCATCTGGGCGGGCAGCCGACGTTCCAGGAACCGCCGAAGTTCGTCCACCCCGGGCGGATCGGTTGCCGTCGCGGGGACCAGGTAGGCGACGATCCTTTGTTGGTCACCGTCGGGCTGCAATGCGGCCGCAGCTTGCGCGACACCGTCGTGGCCGGCCAGTACGGCCTCGATCTCACCGAGCTCGATGCGCAGACCAGCCACCTTCACCTGGTCGTCGACGCGGCCCAGGAACTCCAACTGCCCGTCGGCCCGCCATCGGGCCCGGTCGCCGGTCCGGTACATCCGGCGGCCGTCCGCGGTGTACGGATCGGCGACGAAGGCCGCCGCGGTGAGCTCCGGCCGACCCAGGTAGCCCCGCGCGACGCCGCCACCGCCGATGTACACCTCCCCCGGCACACCGATCGGCGTGAGCCCCAGGCCGACATCGAGGACGTAGACGGCGGCGTTGCTCAGGGGCCGTCCGATCGACACTGGCCGTACGTCCTCTGGCAGACACCGGGCGGTGGTCGCGGAGATCGTCGTCTCCGTCGGCCCGTATGCGTTGAAGAACCGGCGGCCGAGTGCCCATCGGGCAATCAGGTCACGAGGAAATGCCTCTCCTCCCGTCACGAGGGTATGCAGAGACGGCAGGTCGGCCGGAGGCAGAACCCCGAGAAGCGAGGGGGGAATCTGCGCGATCGTGACCCGTTCCCGGTGAAGCAGATCCACAAGCTCGGTGGCGGACTGCTCGCGCATCGCGTTCGAGACCACCAGAGTGGCTCCCGCGGTGAGCGCCATGAGAATCTCGGACAATGCGACGTCGAAGCTGATGGACAGCAACTGCAGAATGCGGTCCTCTGGCGTTGCCCGGAAGAGATCCTGCTGTGCTCGCGCGAATCCTGAAAGTGCGCCGTGGGTTCCGACCACGCCCTTGGGTGTACCGGTCGAGCCGGACGTGTAGATCAGGTACGCGATCTGCTCCTGACGCGGACGCGCGGGCACCCAGGAGTCGTCTGCGGCCTGGGGGACGGTGAGGTGCGCCAGCGTGGCCGGCGTGAGGTGCAGGTCAGGCTGAGCGCTGGTGATCATGGTGCTCAGCCGCTCGGGCGGGTAGTCCGGGTCCAGGGGTAGGTAGGCCGCGCCGGCATACCAGACGGCCAGTAGCGCGACGACCAGATCGACCCCGCGAGGCAGCTCGACCGCGACGATCGGTTCAGCGTGGCGGGACTCGCACATCTGTTCCCGCATTTGGTAGGCAAGATGGCGGGCCCGGTCGTGGAGCTGTCCGTAGCTGATTTCATGCCGGATGCCGCTTGTCGCGTCGATGACGGCGGGGTGATCCGGCCTGGCTACGGCGTGGGCGGCGATGTGCTTGTGGACCGGTTCTGTGCCCTGGGCGGTCACTTCTGTGGTGGTGAGGTGACGGAGTTGCGTGGTTTGGGCGTCGGTGAGGAGGGCCAGGTGGGT
>NZ_BOPG01000147.1 GCF_016863635.1 Virgisporangium aurantiacum
GGCCACCCCCACGCCACACTGTGATGTGGTTGATCGCGGAACCGACCCATCTACCAGAGCGTGACGGTTCAAGCAGACAGCCGATGCTTCCCCACCGCAAGTCGAGAGCCACAGAACGAGACGGCGTACCGGACGTTGACCATTCATGGAGGTTGGCAGATCCGGCGCGTCTGACGTCCGCAACATCGACCGGAAGTTGGTCGTGACAGGCCGACGCGCAGCCGTTCGCCGTGCCCACGAGCTGACTCTGCTTTAGCTATCGGTAATCGTACCAATAGCTAGTTCCGGGTGCGGCTGATGGGATGGAACTACCAGACGCATCCTCGCCGGCAGTTGGCCGGCGGTGTCGAGCGGAAGCGCGCGCCGCGCCGCTAGCGGTCCACCATGTGGAGGTACACGGCAATGGCCAAGGCAGTGGGTATCGATCTCGGCACGACCAATTCCGTCATCGCGACGATGGAGGGTGGGCAGCCGACGGTAATCCCCAACGCCGAAGGATCCCGCACGACCCCGTCGGTGGTCGCGTTCACCGAGCAGGGTGAACGGCTGGTCGGTCAGTTGGCCAAGCGCCAGGCGATTCTCAACCCGAAGGGCACCATCTACTCGGCGAAGCGGTTCATGGGTCGCCGGCACGAGGAGGTGCCGGAGGAGGCCAAGACCGTCACCTTCGATGTCGTGCCGGGTCCGGACGGCGGAGTGCGGTTCAACGTGCGGGACAAGCTGCACGCGCCGGAAGAGGTGTCGGCGCTGATCCTGCGCAAGCTCGTCGACGACGCGTCGAGGTTCCTTGGCGAGAAGGTGACCGAGGCGGTCATCACCGTGCCCGCCTACTTCAACGATGCCCAGCGGCAGGCGACGAAGGACGCCGGCCGGATCGCCGGACTGGAGGTCCTGCGGATCATCAACGAGCCGACCGCGGCGGCGCTGGCCTACGGGCTGGACAAGCGGGGCCATGAGACGGTGCTGGTCTTCGACCTCGGTGGCGGTACGTTCGACGTGAGCCTGCTCGATGTCGGTGACGGCGTGGTCGAGGTCCGTGCGACGGGCGGCGACACCCATCTGGGTGGTGACGACTTCGACCGGCGCATCGTCGACCGTCTCGCCGAGGACTTCCAACGCGAAAACGGCATCGATCTGCGCAACGATCCCCAGGCGTTGCAACGGCTGTACGAGGCGGCCGAGCGAGCGAAGGTGGAGCTGTCGTCGGTCACACAGACCACGATCAATCTGCCATTCATCACGGCCGACGCCAATGGTCCCCGACATCTGAACACCACGGTGACCCGCGCCGCGTTCGAGCAACTCACTGCCGATCTGATCGAGCGTTGCCTCGGCCCGGTGCAGCAGGCCCTCGCCGACGCCAAGGTGAGCCCGAACGACATCGACGAGGTCATCCTGGTCGGCGGTTCGACCCGTATCCCGGCCGTGCAGACACTGGTCCGTCGCCTGACCGGTGGCAAGGACCCCAACATGACGGTCAACCCCGACGAGGTGGTCGCGCTCGGCGCGGCCATCCAGGCGGCGGTCGTGAAGGGCGACGTCAAGGACGTACTGCTGCTCGACGTGACACCGCTGTCGTTGGGTGTGGAGACTCTCGGCGGGATCATGACCAAGGTCATCGAGCGCAACACCACGATTCCGGCCCGCCGCACGGAGGTGTTCTCCACCGCGGACGAGAACCAGTCCGCGGTCGACATCGTGATCCTGCAGGGTGAACGGGAGCGGGCCGCCGACAACCGGGTCCTCGGTCGCTTCCGCCTGGAGGGAATCCGGCCGGCGCCGCGCGGCGAGCCGCAGGTCGAGGTCACGTTCGACATCGACGCCAACGGCATCCTCAACGTCTCCGCCCGGGACAAGGACACCGGTGCCGAGCAGCAGATCACGATCACGCAGACGTCCACATTGGACAAGTCCGAGATCGACCGCATGATCGCCGACGCGGAGCAGCACCGCGACGAGGACGCCCGGCTTCGCGCGCAGGTCGAGGCCCGAAACGAGCTCGACTCGATCGCCTACCAGGTGGAACGGCGGCTGAACGAACTCGGCGACCGGGTCGCGGTGCACGAGAAGGCCCGGGCGGAGATGTTGGTCTCCGAGGCGCGTCAGGCGCTCAAGGATGACACACCGGTCGACCGGTTGCGCTCGATGGCGTCGGAACTGCAGCAGGTCTACCACGGTCTCGCCGCGGCGGGCGGCGCGGCGGGCGGCGCGGCGCCCGGCCAATCGGGTGGCGGCCAATCCGGCGGCGGGCAGCCCGGCAGTGGCCAATCCGGCGCCGGCGCGGGCCGTGACGACGACGTCATCGACGCCGAGTTCACCGCCGGGTGAGCGCGATGGCTGAGCCGGAGGCCACGCCGATCCCATCAACGGTGGCCGGGACGGGAAAAGGCACGGCGCCCGGGGCCGGCGCGGAGGCACCGGACGACGGCGACGCGGCGAAGCTGCGCGCGCGGATCTCCGAACTCGAGGACCTGTGGCGGCGGGCGTTGGCGGACTTCGACAACCTCCGCAAACGGGTGGCCCGGGATGCGGCCACCCAGCGGGACGAGGAACGGGCCCGGCTCGCCGCACAGTGGCTTCCCGTGCTGGACAACCTCGACCTGGCGGTCGACCACGCGCACAGCGACCCGGAAAGCATCGTCTCCGGCGTCCGGGCGATCCGGGAGCAGGCGCTCGCAGTGCTGGCGCGACTGGGGTTCCCCCGCCAGTCCGACGTCGGGGAGAAGTTCGATCCGAGCCGGCACGAGGCGGTCGCCGCGGTACCCAGCCCGGAGGCGCCGGCCGGCACAGTCGTGCACGTGGTACGCCCGCGGTACGGCACCGACGAACACCAACTGCGCCCGGCGTCCGTGGTCGTGGCGAAGGACAGCTGATGGCCCCGGACCGGGACTTCTACCGCACCCTGGGGGTGCCGAGAGGCGCGAGCCAGGACGAGATCCAGCGGGAGTACCGCAAGCTGGCCCGCACCTACCATCCCGACGTCAACAAGGACCCGGGCGCCGAGGAGCGGTTCAAGGAGATATCCGAGGCCTACGACATCCTCTCCGATCCGGAGACCCGCCGCCGCTACGACGCGTTCGGCCCGGACTTCCGGCAGGTACCCGAGGGCGTGGATCCGCAGACGTGGGCGCGCGCCCGCGCCGGCGCGGGTTCCCGTGGCCGGGCAGGTGCGGGCGGCCCTGGCCGGGCGGGTGCGGGCGGCCCCGGCCGTCCGGCCGGCGGTGGACCCGACGACGGCGTGTGGTTCCAGTCCGACATGGGCGGGAACATCGACCTCGATGATCTGCTCGAAGGCATGTTCGGCGGTCGCCGGCGCGGCTGGGGACCGGTGTCGGGCGCCGACCAGGAAGCCGAATTGGAGCTGTCGGTCGAGGAGGCGTACCGGGGCGGGCGGCGGCGGATCAGCCTCGATGGTCGCAGCTACGAGGTGACGATTCCGCCCGGCGTGACCGACGGCCAGCGGATCCGCCTGGCCGGGCAGGGCGGGCAGGCCGGCGACGGCGGCACAGCGGGCGACCTGTACCTGGTCGTCCGCCTCGCCCCGGACCCGCGGTACCGCGTCGACGGCCGTGACATCACGGTCGATCTGCCGCTGACGCCGTGGGAGGCGGCACTGGGCGCCTCCGTCGCGCTGGACACGCCGGGCGGCGAGGCGAAGGTCAAGGTGCCACCCGGAACGTCGTCGGGGCGGCGGCTACGACTGCGTGGCCGCGGCATGCCCAACCCGCGCGGACAACCCGGCGAGCTGTACGCCGAAGCCAGGATCGCGGTTCCGCCGCGGCTCACCGACCGCGAACGGCAGCTGTTCGAACAGCTCGCCGCCGTCTCGACGTTCGATCCCCGGAGGCCGACGTGACCTACGGACTCGTGCCGATCCGCCGCCCGGAGCGCTCGCGACGGCTGGATCTCGAATCGTTCGCCCGCGACGCGGGCGTACACCCCGAGCTGATCCATCGCCTGGTGATGCTCGGCCTCCTCGAACCGCACCGCGACGCCGCGGGCGCACTGTCCTTCGCCCTGTACCAGTTGCGTGACGTGAGCCGAATCCAGCGGCTGCGCGTCGGTCTGGGGCTCAACTACACGTCCCTCGGCCTCGTGATCGACCTGCTCGACCGGATTGCCGACCTGGAACGGCAGTTGCGTACGCCACCGACCAGACCTGCCGGAGGCCGGCTGTGGACCTGAACCGCCTCACCCAGAAGTCGCAGGAAGCTCTGCACGACGCACAGACCAAGGCGCTGCGCTTCGGACACTCCGAAGTGGACGGTGAACACCTGCTCCTGGCGCTGCTGGACCAGCCCGACGGGCTGGTGCCCCGCCTGCTGGGCGCCGCCGGCACCGACCCGGACCGGTTGCGTTCCCGGCTCGAGGCCGAACTCGGCCGGCGGCCACGGGTCTCCGGGCCCGGTGTGGCGCCGGGTCAGGTCCTCGTGACTGCGCGGCTGGCACGGTTGTTCGAGACCGCTCAGCAGGAGGCGAAGCGCCTCAAGGACGAGTACGTCTCGGTGGAGCATCTCGTCATCGCGTTGATCGACGAGGGCGCCGGCGCCGCGGGGGGCCGGTTGCTGCACGACGAGGGCCTCACCCGCGACGGCTTCCTGCAGGCGCTCACCAGCATCCGGGGCAACCAGCGGGTCACCTCGGCGATGCCGGAGGTGGCATACGAGGCGCTCGCGAAGTACGGCCGGGACCTGGTGGCCGACGCCCGCGCGGGCAAGCTCGACCCGGTCATCGGCCGGGACAACGAGATCCGCCGGGTCGTCCAGATCCTGTCCCGCAAGACCAAGAACAATCCGGTGCTGATCGGTGACCCGGGCGTGGGCAAGACCGCGATCGTGGAAGGCCTCGCGCAGCGCATCACCGATGGCGACGTACCGGAAGGCTTGCGTGACAAGACGGTGTTCGCGCTCGACATGGGATCACTGGTCGCCGGTGCGAAGTACCGCGGCGAGTTCGAGGAACGGCTCAAGGCCGTCCTGAGCGAGGTGCGCGCGGCGGACGGTCGAATTCTGCTGTTCGTCGACGAGTTGCACACCGTGGTGGGCGCCGGCGCGGCCGAGGGCGCGATGGATGCCGGCAACATGCTCAAGCCGATGCTCGCCCGGGGCGAACTGCACATGGTCGGCGCGACCACGATCGACGAGTACCGCACGCGCATCGAGAAGGACGCCGCACTGGAGCGCCGCTTCCAACCGGTGCTCGTCGCGGAACCCTCCGAAGAGGACACCGTGTCGATCCTGCGCGGGCTGCGGGAACGCCTGGAGATCTTCCACGGCGTGAAGATCGCCGACAACGCACTGGTGGCGGCCGTCAAGTTGAGCCACCGCTACATCACCGACCGGTTCCTGCCGGACAAGGCGATCGACCTGGTCGACGAGGCGTGCGCGATGCTGCGCACCGAGATCGACTCGATGCCCGCCGAGCTGGACCAACTGACCCGACGGTTGACCCGCTTGGAGATCGAGGAAGCCGCACTGTCCACAGAGGACGACGCCGCCAGCAGGACGCGCCTCGAACAGCTCCGCAAGGAACTAGCCGACGTACGGGCCGAGACCGATGCCCTGCGCGCACAGTGGGACGCCGAACGTCAGGCGCTGCGCCGGGTACAGGCGCTGCGGCAGGAACTGGAGCAGGTCCGCCACGACGCCGCCGACGCCGAGCGCCGCTACGACCTCAACCGGGCGGCGGAGTTGCGTCACGGCAAGCTGCCCGAGCTGGAACGCAAGGCGCGGGCCGAAGAGGAACGCCTGTCGTCCAAGCAGGGCGGGCGCCGACTGCTCCGCGAGGTGGTCACCGAGGAGGAGATCGCCGGCATCGTCTCGCGCTGGACCGGGATCCCGGTGAGCCGTCTGGAAGAGGGCGAGCGCGAGAAGCTGCTGCGCCTGGACCAGATCCTGCACGAGCGGGTGATCGGCCAGGACGAGGCGGTACAACTCGTCGCCGACGCCGTCATCCGGGCCAGGTCCGGCATCAAGGACCCGCGCCGTCCGATCGGGTCGTTCATCTTCCTCGGACCCACCGGCGTCGGCAAGACCGAACTGGCCCGCGCCCTCGCCGGAGCACTGTTCGACACCGAGGACAACATGGTCCGCATCGACATGAGCGAGTACCAGGAACGGCATACCGTCAGCCGCCTCGTCGGCGCGCCACCCGGCTACATCGGGTACGAGGAGGGCGGCCAGCTCACCGAGGCGGTGCGTCGCAAGCCGTACTCCGTGGTGCTCTTCGACGAGATCGAGAAGGCCCACGCCGACGTCTTCAACACCCTGCTCCAGGTGCTCGACGACGGCCGGCTGACCGATGCCCAGGGGCGCACCGTCGACTTCCGCAATGCCGTCATCGTCATGACCAGCAATATCGGATCGCAGTACCTGCTCGACGGCGTGACCCCGGACGGCGAGCTCAAACCGGAGGGCCGCGATCTGGTGATGGCCGACCTGCGTCAGCACTTCCGGCCCGAGTTCCTCAACCGGATTGACGAGATAGTGCTGTTCAAGCCGCTGACCCGCGAGGAGATCCAGCGCATCGTCGACCTGATGTTCAACGATCTGCGCAGCCGGTTGAGCGAGCGCCGGATAACGGTGGAGCTGACCGACGAGGCGTGCCGGTTCGTCGCCGACCGGGGCTACGACCCGGTGTACGGGGCCCGGCCGCTGCGCCGGTTCATCGCCCGCGAGGTGGAGACCCGGATCGGCCGCGCTTTGGTGCGGGGCGACATCGTCGACGGATCGACCATCCGTATCGACCTCGACAACGGCGAACTCGTAGTGAGGCACGATTCCGATGGCTGACCCCGTCGTCGACTGCCCGAACTGCGGACGCCGAAACCGCGTACCTTCCGTTGCCTCCGGCGTACCCCGGTGTGGCAACTGCCACCGCCCGCTGCCGTGGATCGCCGAGGCCGGCGACGACTCGTTCGCGGGCGCGGTCGAGCAGGCCACCGTGCCGGTCCTCGTGGACTTCTGGGCCACCTGGTGCGCACCCTGCCGCATGGTCAGTCCCGCGCTGGAACAGCTCGCCCGGGAACGGGCCGGCGAGCTGAAGCTGGTCAAGATCGACTGCGACGCCGCCCCGAAGCTCGTCGAACGGTTCTCCGTGCAGGCGGTGCCCACTCTTCTGGTGATGCGCAACGGGCAGATTCTCAGCCGCCAGTCCGGCGCCGTGCCGCTCGACGCGCTGCGCCGGTGGGTCGAAGAGGCATTGGGGCGGTCACCATGACCACGCCGGACGAAACCTTCGGCGACCTCACCGAGACGCCGGACACGGACGGCGCGTCACCCCGGCTCGACGCCGACCAGATCCGGGACCTGAGCGCCGCGGGCCGGCGCCAAGCCGTGCAGGCGGGCGAGGTGCTCATCGCGGAGGGCCAGCGGGACCGCGACTTCCTGGTGGTCCTGTCCGGCAAGGTGGGGGTGTACGACGGTTACGGCACGCCGGCCCAGCGACTGATCAGGGTCCACGGCCCGGGCCGGTTCCTCGACGAGATCGGGCTGTTGACCGGGCAACCGGCGTTCGTGTCGTCGATCGCCCTCGACGATGGCGAGATGCTCGCGGTGCCGCAGCCGGCACTGCGCGACATGGTCCACCGGCATCCGAAGTTGGGCGACCTTATCCTGCGGGCCTTCCTGTGCCGGCGGGAGTTCCTGATCGACGCGGTGGCCGGCATGCGGATCATCGGATCGCGCTATTCGCCGGACGTCCGCCGGCTGCGCGAGTTCGCCGCCCGCAACCGGATTCCGCACACCTGGCTCGATCTGGAGGAGGATCCGCAGGCCGCGGAGGTCCTCAAGCAGCTCGGCGTCGCGCCGGGCGACACGCCTGTGGTGATCTGGCGCGGGAACCAGGTGCTGCGCAAGCCCGACAACGCCGACCTCGCCCGCGTCGTCGGTCTGCGCCGGCGGTCGAACGGTGGACGGTTCGCCGATGTCGTTGTGGTGGGCGCGGGGCCGGCCGGGCTCGCCGCGGCGGTGTACGCCGCGTCGGAGGGTCTGTCCACAGTGGTCGTGGACGCCGTCGCCACCGGCGGGCAGGCCGGCACCTCGTCGCGCATCGAGAACTACCTCGGGTTCCCGGCCGGGATATCCGGTGCGGAACTGGCGGACCGGGCCGTGATCCAGGCGGAGAAGTTCGGCGCCACCATCAGCGTGCCCGCCGAGGCGATCGGACTGGAGGCGCGTGACAGCTTCCAGACCGTGCGCTTCGACGACGCGACCGAGATCACCACCCATGCCCTGGTGATCGCGACCGGTGCCCGATACCGGCGGCTCGCGGTTCCGCGGCTCGACGAGTTCGAAGGGTCCAGCGTCTACTACGCCGCCACGGCGATGGAGGCGCGGTTCTGCGAGCGTGAGCCGGTGGTCGTCGTCGGCGGTGGCAACTCCGCCGGCCAGGCCGCGGTGTTCCTCGCCCGGCACGCCGCCCGGGTCGAGCTGCTGATCCGCCACGACGACCTGGCCCGCGACATGTCCCGCTACCTGGTCGACCGGGTCGAGCAGTGTCCGGCCATCACGGTGCGGCGGCACACGGAGGTTCGTGAACTGGAGGGCGACGACGGGCAGTTGCGCGGCATCGTCGTCGAGGACAACCGCACCGGAGCGCACGACCGGCTGGCAGCGGCCCTGCTGTTCGTCTTCATCGGCGCCGAGCCCTGCACCGGTTGGCTACGCGGCCAGTTGGCTCTCGACCCGCGTGGCTACATCTGTACCGGTCCGGACGTGGCGGGTGACACCCGGGCCGGTCGGCCGCCCACAAACCTGGAAACGAGCCGCCCCGGTGTTCTGGCCGTGGGCGATGTCCGAAGTGGATCCATCAAGCGGGTGGCCTCCGCCGTCGGCGAGGGCGCGATGGCCGTACGAATGATCCACGAATACCTGGCCCGACCCTGAAGGGAGAACTCAC
>NZ_BOPG01000148.1 GCF_016863635.1 Virgisporangium aurantiacum
GTTCGCTGCACTTCATTGACAGCCCGGACCCGGTCGGGTCGCTCAGCCGAAGAAGGCGAAGGCGACCACCACTGGCACTCGCGCAGGCCCCATGAACTGCGCAGGTGAGCCAGCTGTTGGTCGCCCGGGACCCCGGTCGACCGTGACGAGTTGAAGACCCACGAGAATCAGTCCCGCGACGCCGTCGGCTCGTTCGTCACTACCGCATCCGCACAGATCCTGGGGCGTACCGACCGCTGACCGTTGAGCAGCCACCTACGAGTGGGCTGGTCATTACCGCCGGCAGATCAGCACGGCCGAGCGGCTCGCGGTGCGACCAGTCTTGATCGCCGAGGCCGCTGTGCCGACGCAGTGGTGGATCTGCATCGGTGGCGAGTGCGGCAGGAGGCCGTCGATGACGCAGACGCGTGAGAAGCCGCCACGATCGACACCGCCGCGAGACCGTGGAGGACCGGAGCCAGTGGGTGTCCGGCGCTTATTCATTTGGCTCTGATACCACAACTTTTACGTGATCATGGGTGCGGCCGAGGTGTCTTCCGGCGGTAGCCGGAACATGAACACTGTGTCGGGATCGGGTTTGAAATGGTCGGGGTGGCGGTGCGTGTACCCGTACATTCGAATGCCCGACTGAACGATCAGACCCGGCAAATCCTGACTGAGGATCGGCAGGCTGGACCGCACAGCGGTGCTCGGCGCCAGTTCGGCCAGGTTCAGTGTGGGCAGGCCCGGGACAGGTCCGTCGGTGGCGTAGCCACGCATCGCGCTACCAGCCTCGTACGCGACGATCGTTCCGACCGGACCGAGTTGGAGGAACGCGTACACCGTGCCGGACAGCGCTGCGGACAGCGCCGCGGCGAGCGGGTTGGCGGCGGGCGATGCCGGCTCGTAGCGCAGGCTGAGTATCACGGTGTACGCCTGGCCCGCCGGGTCGTTCAAGCGGTAGGTGGGCGGGGTCAGTTCGATGTCGCCGGCACGCGGTTCGCTGAGGTAGAGCAGGACGTTGTCGGGGCCGAATGACCAGTCGGGCTGCTCCTGGCGCGCCGGCAGCGTCGCCGGATCGAACGACCAGTGGTCTTCCACGTCGTCGTCCTCATCGTCGTCCTCATCGTCGTCCTCGTCGTCGTCCTCGTCGTCGTCCTCGTCGTCCTCGTCGTCTTCATAGTCGCCGTTGTCGTCGTCCTTCTCAGCCGGGCGGGGTGGCTCCACCAGACCCGCGGCCGAGTACGCCGACCGGAGCGCGGCGGCCACCTCGGCGGGGGTCGCCACGGTGAACAGCATCCCCCACCGCTGGCCGGTGCGGTCCACCGCCGGGTTGTCCGCCGGCCGTTCGTGGAGCCAGGCATGTAGCAGCGAGGGGTCGAGGTCCAACTCCGCCGCCAGCACCTGGTCCACCAACTCCAGGACGGAGTCCGATCGGCCCGCGCTGCGCGCGGCGTCGATCGCCGACGTCCGCCCCAGCAGGTCCCGCACGGTGTGGACGCCGATCCGCTTGAGCCCGCTGTACGCACGGACGGAGAGGTTCAGTTCCTCGATGGGGAAGTGCTCCGGCCGCCGCGCCATGACGTCGGTCCAGTCCCGCCACTCCCGTTGCCAATCGGGCCCCGGATCGTCGCCGCGGTTCGATTCCCAGGCGCCATCCCACGCCTCCTGCGCGGCCCGGCTCGCCACCCGCCCGCCAACGGTGTGCTCGATGATCTCGTCCAGCGCGAGATCGATCACACCCATCCGGAGCTCCCACCGCCGAACGGCGTGGGCCTCCATCGACGCGATCGCGTCGGCGGCGCGCTCGCGGCCGACACCAGTGAGCCGCTGCTGCTCCCGGATCGCCTGCTCGCGCCACACCTGGTACCGCCGCGGCGACGGCTGGCCCTCGACGGCAGGAACACCCGGTACGTCGTAGCCCGTCTCGCCGCCGTGGAGGTGGGCCCGCCACCGGTGGATCAGCGCGCGATGCGCCTCGGCACCCCGGCCGTCCAGGGCAGGGACCGGCGGCTCCGGGCGTTGCCGCGCCGTCTCGGCCAGGCGCTCTCGCAGCACCGCCAGCTGCGCGATGTACCGGTCGAAGTCGGGTTGGGTACGGAAGTCGTCGAGTGTCCGCAGTCGCAGCGTCGACAGGTCGACGCCGCGCCCGGCCACCGCCACTGTCGTGCGGCGGTCGATCTCTCCCGACAGCGCCCACAACCGGTCGCCGTCCCGCACCACGGACATCTGCACCGGCTCGCCGTCCACAGGAACAGCGATGCTGGTCGCGTCAGGCACGTTCGCCGGCGCCGGTTCCACGATCCACGCGTGCTCGGCGAGCCGCTCCCGTTCGCGGTCGAGGACCTGCGCAGGCGTGAAGTAGTGGTCGCCCCGCCGCACGCACTGAACCCAGACGAACGGCCCGGACGGGCTGATCGGGTCGCCGTAGAGGAAGTGCAGGTTCGTCCACCACACCTGGTCGGGATCGGAGGGGACGGGTTGGTAGTTCCACCAGGCCAACGCCGCCAGCCCGAGATCAGGGGCGGCGAGGCCGAACAGCGGTATGGCATTCGGGGCGGCCTCCACAACGCCCGATTATTCCGTCAATCGACCTCGGTGGTTGCCCGCCACTCGTCGTGGTCGAACGGCCCAGCCGACGCCGACAGCCTCCCGACAGCCAACAACTCGTCGAGGACCTAGAGGCGGCTGCGAAGGATCTCCGCGACCTCCTCCGTTCCGAGGTCGGCCCCGACCGCTGGCGGTAGTGGTCTCCATCGACCGGGTGAAGGTGACCCCGGCGCGGTCCCCCGGGCCCGCTGCGCAGGCCTTTCGTATGCTGAGCCGATGGCAGCGTGTCCCGAGCTGGCCGGAGCGCGCCGTTCACGGCGTGCCGACGGCCTCTTCGGGGCAACCCCGAGGACGACGCAGTGAGCACGGCAGCGCATCGCCGGCGCGCACCAGCGCTTCGCGCAGGACAGCGCAGGCACGACGGGGCATCGTCGGGACACGCTGCCGCGCCCCGCCGGCAATCGCCGGGGCGGGTCGCATCAGCGCTCGCCGACGCGTTTCTGAGCGTGCTCTGGCAGCGGTCGGAGCTACTCGCCGTTGGCCATACGGTCCTCGGTGCGAGGCCGCGCTGGCTCGGTCCGGTCGTCACAGCGGTCCTGCGTGCCTACCGGCAGCCGCCCGCCGACCGGCCACGCGAACTGGCCGCGTTCGTCGCCGCCGTCACCGGCCCGGCCGGGACGCGAGTGCAGGCGGCGGTCATACGGGAACGCCGTTTCGTCGCCACCCGCGTCGGACGGATGCGCTGGGCAACCCCCGCCGTCGACGACCTCGGCGCGCTCGCCGACTTCCTCGACGTCGACGGCGACCGCCTCGACTGGTTCGCCGACCGGCGCGAACTCAACCGGCACGCCCGCGATCAGCAGCTGCGCCACTACCGCTACCTATGGCGGCCGCACCGGCTCATCGAGGCGCCGAAGCCTCGGCTGCGCGCACTGCAGCGGCACCTGCTCGACACCATCGTCGGCCTCCTGCCGGTACACGAAAGTGTGCACGGGTTCGTAGCCGGCCGGGGAGTTCACACCTTCGCCGCCGCCCACGCCGGCAAGCCGACGGTCCTGCGGCTGGACCTGCGTGCGTTCTTCACAAGCGTCACCGCCGCGCGCGTGTACGGGCTGTTACGCACCGCCGGATACCCGGAGCCGGTCGCCCACGCGCTGACCGCCCTGACCACCACCCGCACGCCGGTCGACATCCTGCGCGACGCACCCAACCGCGCCCACGCCGCCCTGCTGCGCCAGCCGCACCTGCCCCAGGGCGCGCCGACGTCACCCGCGCTGGCGAACCTCTGCACGTTCCGGCTCGACCGCCGCCTCGCCGGACTGGCCGGCCGATTCGGCGCCGACTACACCCGCTACGCCGACGACCTCGCGTTCTCCGGCGACCTCGGCGGACGGCAGGCGCAGCACCTGATCACGCAGGTGACCGCCATCGCGACCGCGGAGGGATTCGGGGTCAACACGGCAAAGACACGCGTGCGCGGCCAAGCCGACCAGCAACGGCTGGCCGGCCTGGTAGTCAACGCCGCACCAGCGGTACCCCGCGCGGAGTACGACCGGCTGCGCGCCATCCTGCACGACGCCGCACAGCACGGCATCGACGCCGCGAACCGCGACGGCCACCCCGACTTTGCCGCGCACCTGGCCGGACGCATCGCCTGGGTCGCACACCGGCACCCGACCCGGGCCAGCAAACTCCAGCGCCTTCTGTCCGCAGCGGTACCCGCCCCCTGACAGGCGAACGAGGAGCCGATGACGCGCGGATCGGCATGTCCGTGCGCTGAGCCACGTGGAGCATCTGTCACCGACTGTGACGAACGACGGGAAGTCGGCGCGCGGACGGCGGCATGACCGGACGCCATGATCGGGATTCTGGCGGGTGGACGGCGTGGATAGCATGCGGCGTCATGGGTTACGCATTCACGATGGATGAGCCGAGCGACGACATGGCGACCCCGTGTGGGTTCAGCAACTACCAGATGAACTACGTCCGCCTGGTCATGTTGTGGGTGAGCGTGATCGATGGGGACGGCTACAAGGCACACAACTGGCCGGAATTCCCGATCTGTGACCGGACGCTGCCGGCCGGCGAGTTCGACGGGGTCGGTGGCCGGATCAGTGCCGCTGGTGCCGCTTTCATCGCTGAGCGGTTGCGCCAGGCTCTGGAGACCTACGCCGTTGAGGACGTACTGGATTTCTTCGACGACCACCCCGGCGGTCCGGAGGTCCGCAGCTGGGTCGAGGAGTTCGCGGGTTTCAACGAGCAGGCCGCCCAGCGCGACGGGTACCACCTCGTCTGATGTCTGCCTGGCAGGGCCCCCTTGCCGGACAGGCGCCACCCAGCCCGCGTGACCCGAGCGGGTGCGCGCTCTTCTCGACACGAGCGCTAGCCTGGCCACACCCAAGGCGCTGACGCACGGAGCGTGACGGTCGTCAGCGAGGCTCCGAGAACCAGACGCGGCGGATCCGCATGCTTGATCTTGGTGTCGCGGATCGCCGCGCCGGTTGTCCAAGGAACGCTCATCGCCAGCGCCGCGCGCCTTTCGACATGCTCGGCACCGGCACTCTCACCGCCCAGCGTGCTCGCGGCCGTCTATACGGCCGTCTCGGCACCGATGCGTGGCTGGCTTGAACCGGTGACGCTCGTCGGGCCCGCGTTGGCGGCGGCCATGACCTCGGCGGTCCCGCACGGGCGTCGTGCGGCCGTGCGCGCCCTTTAGGCTTGCCGCATGGCTGTCTCGTCCCTGATGGTTCCGCTTGGCACGCCCGCGCCCGACTTCGCCCTTGCCGACACCTCCGGCTCCGTCGTGCGCCGCGACGACTTCACCGGCGCGCCCGCGCTCCTGGTCGCCTTCCTGTGTAATCACTGCCCGTACGTGCGCCATATCGAGGTAGCGCTCGGTGAGACGCTCTCCGGCTTCCCCGAACTCGCCGTGGTCGGCATCTGCACCAACGACGCTGATGCATACCCGCAGGACGCAGCCGATCAGCTGGCCGCGCAGGCGAAACGGGCGGGATGGCACTTCCCGTACCTGCTGGATGCCGGACAGGACGTAGGCCGGGCCTACCGTGCCGCCTGTACTCCGGACTTCTTCCTCTACGACGCGCAGCACGCACTGGCCTACCGCGGCGCGTTCGACGAATCGACCCCAGGCAACGGCAAGCCGCTCACCGGCGCCGACCTGCGCGCGGCCATCGAGTTGGTGCTCGCGGGCAAGCCGGTACCCGAACCGCACCGCGCCAGTAGAGGCTGCTCGATCAAATGGCGGCGCTGAGACCGGCGCTGAGACGACTATCAGCAACGCGGGCCTCAGAACCGAGCTCGCTCGTGGCGGCACCCCGTCCGGTGCGGGTCTGCTGTACGGCCATCTCCTGACGCTGACCATGGGCGCGGCGCTGGCGGCCCGCCACCGCTTCGCGGTATCGCTCGCGCTGGCCTGGCTGCTCGCCAGCGACGATTCTGCGGGCTTGATGACGTTCCGTTGCGCGCCAATCGCGGCATTACAGTGCGCCTTGCCCGCGTCATCCAGCAGCGCGACCATGCTCGGCATGACTGACGAGCAGAGGCTTGCGCAGATGATCGACGAAATCCGGCGTATGCGCGAGCGGTGCGAGCCGAAGTCCAATCAGAACCCGCGCTACCTTCGCTACTCCAACGCCGTCTCGGCGCTGCGCTGGATCATCGACGACCTCGCCAAGGAGCGCGCACTGCATCCAGACCGTTGAGGATGCGCCCCGTCCGGCGCCCCTCCGCTCACCTCGCGGCAGATGTTCGCACTGGCACTGGACGGAGCCGTTCGGGCTGGCCGGGACGCTCTGCGCGTGGGCAGGCTTACGCGTGACTTGAGGAAGCAAGAGAAAGCGGTAGGCCTGCCTAAACAGGCGATGAGCGGGATAACGTCGCCGTTACTGGTTCCCGTCTCCCGGCTACGCCGGGACCTGTTGGCCCAGGGCCGGCTGTCCCAAGTCCGGGAGACCAGGGCTGGGTGGCACACAGAACCACACCGGCGACGGACACCGTCGAATATGTTCCGCGGATCGAGTGATCGGGAAGCCCATCCGTGATACCTGACGACGTACCCGAAGACCAGATCGACGCGCTACCCCTCGACGTCATCCTCGCTGTCGACGGCAGGGCACTCAGACGGGACCTGGTCGCCCGGTTGCGGAAGCTGCCCTACCCCGCCTACCTGCGCTGCATCAGTCTCTGTATCGACGACATACGGGTCATGTACGCGCCGCGGGTCTTCGGCCCCGGGGAACATCTGGTGTACAAGACCCTCGAACTCATGAGAACCGCAGCAACCGGAGCCGCGGTGAACCGCCCGGCCAAGCAGCTGTGGGGCCAATGGCTCGACTACATGGGCAACCCCGGGCCAGACGACATGGCAGACACCGACCTGCCGGTCATGGTCCGATCGCCCTGCACCGCGACGATTCAAGACATTTTGGACCCCGAAGCCCGCTACGCAGCTTCAGCCGTGGCCGACGCCGCGTACAAGGGAACCGGGGAGACGGACCTGATTCCCGGCGACAACATCAGGCGGATCCTGAAATTCATCGCGTGGACGAAGAAGGCAGAGTCGTGACATCGGCATGATCGGATGCCCGCTCGACGGAACCTTGACGGAGTCGAGCAGCGCGGCGCAGCAGCAGATGTCGAGGCGCGCCAACCGGCTGACCGCTGGACTCGATGCGCGTGCGCCTCCCGCCGCCGAGCGCGCACTTGACGGAGACGCTCCACGACGAAGCAAGTTCGAGGAGCCGGACGCCATCCTTGCGGGTCAATGGCGACCGGCTCGTTTAGAGATCCTACGGTTCCGGCCAGCACTGCCATCGTGATCGCGGCCCCGCCACCGTCCGTTACTCCGACCCCTCAGGCGAGGCCAGCCAATCGCGGCAGAAGCGGACACCGGTTGGGACCACGTGGCGTCAAGTTCGGCTCCATCGGGCCATTAACCGGGACGACTCTTCGACCAGTTCCTGCCGGCTGAAACCCCCGCCGTACATGGAACGTGCGACCTGATCGACGAAGCCGAGGAAGTCCTCGTCTTCGGGAAGCTGCTGGTCCGACTCGACAGTCGAGCCTGTCGACCACCGGGCGCTGGTCCGCAGACCGGCTTTGTGCCCCCGATGCCACGCCAGACACCAGTCGTCCTCCTGGTGGTCGAACATGCGGGGAACCTCGCGCCCGGGTGGCAGCCCCAACGCGCTGACAACGGCGTGAGGCAGATCCCGGTACAGACGCGCACCAGTCACCGCGTCAGTGATCCGATCCGCGGAAGCGTCCAGCCCGGCTGCGCAGGCCCAATCGGCGATGGCTGCAACCAGGACCGGAAGATCAGGTGACCGCTTTCCGGCCCGGGAGTCCGGACGCAGCGTGGAGAACCGGTGGTCGTAGCCGCAGCTGCCGTCGCGATGCTTCGTGAGGTGGTACGACCAGCCCTCGGCGTGCGTAGCGGCAGCCGAGATCTGGGCGCACGCCGTATCGGAGACCCAGAAAGCCAGCACCGGTCCATCGGTGACCCGTGCCACGCCGGCCGGCCCCATACCCACGCCCGGCCACTGGTGCGGTCGCGGCTGTCCGATGTCGAGTAACTGCCAGCCCTCCCCTCGGTCTTCGAGTCGACGCCAGCTCGACCCGAACGCCGACTCGATCTCGGACACGTGCACCAGCAAGGATCTACACCGAGCGAGAACAAAACTCCCGAAATGACTCATCGGCCCAGCACCCTACTAGGCAACTCGAAGCCAACCAACGACTGCCTGGCCCAGCGGTCCGAGCGGTCAACTCGGTACATAAACGGACCTGATGCCCAACGAGCGGCTCGCGGCAGATCCGGAC
>NZ_BOPG01000149.1 GCF_016863635.1 Virgisporangium aurantiacum
AGTTGTTCGACGTAGACCACATCGGGGACGGCATGGTCCTGGAAGCCGACGACGGTGAACGCGCCGCCGGCGGCGACGCTGCCGCCCATGTGGAACGGCAGGATCTGCAGGGAAATGTTGGGCAGCTCGGTCAGATCGACGAGGAACTGGATCTGCTCGCGCAGGACGTCGAGGTTGCCCATCGGCCGGCGCAGGGCGGCCTCGTCGAGGATCGCGTGGACGTGCGGTGCGGGCGGGGCCTCGCGATGCAGGATCTGCTGCCGGTCGATGCGCAGCTGGACCCGCCGGCGGATGTCGGCCGGGGCGTCCCGGCCGTGCCCGAGCCGGACGACGGCGTCGGCGTAGTCGGCGGTCTGCAGCAGCCCGGGGACGAACTGGACCTCGTAGGTGCGGATGGTCGTCGCCGCGCCTTCCAGGCCGAGGTAGTTCTGGAACCAGGGCGGCAGGATGTCGTGATACTGGTGCCACCACGCCGGTGCGTTCGCCTGGCGGGCGAGCCCGAGAATCGTCTGGCGTTCGATCGGATCGGTGACCTGGCACAGGTCGAGGAGGTCGGTCACGTCGCGTTCCTTGAACCCGACCCGGCCGAGCTCCATCCGGGCGATCTTCGACTCCGAACCCCGGATCATGTAGCCCGCGGCATCCCGGGTCACGCCGGAGGATTTCCGTAGCCGCCGCAGCTGGCTGCCGAGAAGGATTCGCAGCGCCGTCGGTTGCCCGGCCGACGAGGCGAGGGAGGGTCATTGTGCGCGGCCCCGGTCTGGCGGCCGCCACCGGTCGCCGGATACGTCGTCGCCGGATACGTCGAAGGTGCTCGGAGCGAGCCGGGTGATGCGGCGTTCGGGTCGGCTGTGTGACGGCGGTGGTGGTGGCGTGTGCCGGGTCAGAGTGCAGGTCGGCGAGCACGGCGTCGGCCCGCCGGTGATATCCGAGCCTCCGCAGCAGGCCGATCAGGGCGGTCGCGGTCCGCCTGTCGCCACCGGGACCTGCCATGGCCGTGCGCTCACGGAGGCGCTCACGGAGACCGGAGATCCGCGCGACGGCGTCGATGTCGGCGGCGCGGGTCCGCTGGCGGAGCGTGCAGGCGCCGGGCGTGCCGAGGGACGACTGCTCGATCAGGTCCTGGAAGTCGTCGTCGAACGCTTCGGTGTCGAACGCTTCGGTGTCGAACGCTTCGGTGTCGAACGCTTCGGTGTCGAACGCTTCGGCGCCGAACGCTTCGGCGCCGGGTGTCGCCGCGTCGGGTGCTGCCGCGTCGAGCGCCGGCGGGTTGGCGGTCTGCGGGTTGAGCGGCATCCGGTCATCTGGCCACATCGGTGTCACCTCCGTCCATGCCGGCCATCCTGCGTTTCTGTTTGGTGCGCCAGCGGTACAGGATCCCTTCGACGACCCGGGCGGAGGGCAGATCCAGCAGTTCGGCGGTCTCGCCGTGGCTGTGGCCGTCGAGCCTCAGCGCGACGACCGCCGCCGTGAGGTGATCGAGGTGGGCGAGGTTGTCGCAGATCTCGAGGGTTCCCGGGACCACGACGTCCGGACCCGGATCGCATCCGGCGGCGGGGGCCAGATAGGTCGCCTCCAGCCGGTGGGCGCGCCTCCACCGGGTTCGGGCCGCCCGGTGGCTGCGGAACTCGTTCGGGAAGACCGACAGGCAGGTACCCATGAAGTAGGAGGTCAGGCTGGCACCGCCGTCCACGCGCCACCCGCCGCGGAGGAGTGCCTCGCGGAACCGGGGCAGCGCGAGCGCGACCGTCATGTTCGCCAGTTCCTCGCGCACCTGCAAGTCGTTGGACAGTTCCTCCAACTCGTCCGGTGTGGGCGCCAGCGGGTAGCCGCGTCCGGCTGTGAGCTTGAAGATGTGTCCGGAGTACATCCAGCTCTGCAGGACGGGGATGCCGTAGGCGATCAGGTCGGCCTGGAACCGCTCGTACCGGCGACCGGTGTCCGTCGGCACCGAGCGTCTCGACCAGCTTCCAATCCGCCAGACGCCGGTCGAGGTTGTCGCGACGCTGGCCGCGCTCCGCCGCCGAGCGGTCCCTGGCCGTGCCTTCACGGGAGCCCGTGAGGCACCGGCCGGACGCGTCGACACCCGGCCGGGAGTGGGCGCTTCCGTGGTCGGCAGATGAGCCATCCGGCGCTTCGTCGCTGCTCAATGCCGCGCCGCCTTCTGATCAACTCTTGCCTGACCCCGACATCATCCGAACATCCTTCCGGCCATTCGCGGCCAATTGCCGGTGCGGGGCGGATGCACCTTGTAGGTGGCTCCATCAACAACGGCCCACGTGTACCGAGAAAGAAAGAATTCGGAGGTGTCGGATTAGATGATCATGTGGGATCGGCGCGGACGGCGGACCTACGAGGGTGCGTTGACCCCAAGCCAGGAGGTTCCATGACACGCCAGCCCTCGCTGCTTCCACTCCGCGCCACCCTTGTCTTGGTTTTGAGCCTCCTCACAGCGATTCTTGCCGGCGGATTGTCCTACCTGGCCGACCAGTCGCTCCCGGCAGCCGTTCTGATCGGCGGCGGCGCCGCCGGTGGCGCCCTCGCTCTCTTCGACAAGATCATCGACCGACAGATGTAGAGGTGCGCACGCCACTGATCCGTTCGCGTGGAATAGCGCGTGGAAAAGCGCCTCCATGACGTCGACAACGACCTCAAGACATCAAGCGCGGTAGAGGACCCGGTGATGGAAGTCCGCGGATCACCATGGCATCCGTCTCAGTCAGGTTTCGAGCTGTCCTTTGCCGGTGAAGTCTGTCCGTGTCATCCGAAGCCGTCCGGGCCGGATTTGTGCCACTGAAGTCTGTCTCTGGGCCTACTGAGCTGCGGCTATCCGTAGCCCACCATCAGGCACGATCTGCCGCGATCGGCGTCGCCGCGCTGACGTCCAGCAAGGTTCTCGCCCGGATCTTCGCCCGTTCGGGTGGTCGGCAGACAAACTTCAGTGGCACACGGACACACCTCGATGGCAAAGGACACGAGCCGCTGCTGCTGGCTGTTGGACGACTCTCGGTATGAGCGGCTGGGAACGGGTCAGCGACATCGGCGGCGAGCGTGTGTTGGACCGGCGCGCCGAACCCTGGCCGCTTATCAACGTCCTGGTCGACGGGAGACTCCTCACCCCGGTCCCGGCCGACTGATCAACACCGACAATCCGGGTATAGGCGCGCCCAAATCTTGGCGACACGACGAGCGCCAGCCCGACGTCACGAGCGCCGCGGCGACACGGTGAGCGAGAACAGCTCCCGTTCCCGCTCACCGGCGATGTCGCCGTCCCGCTCACGCCGAACGTCGGGCAACATGCTGGCGGTGTCGCCGGCGGACATGTTTCTTGAGGCCGGACATTCGCGGGGCGGATGTCAGCGCGCGAGCGCCGCCAACGTGAACTCCCCCGGGTACGGCGAACGCGCCACGGCCTGCTCCGTGTTGAGCGTCCCGGCGGCGACCTCCCGGCACAGCTCGGCGACCAACGCCAGCTCCGCGCGCTGGTCTCGGACGAAGTCGCGGTCCACCGGGTCGCCGTGGCCGGGCAGGACGATCGGCGTGTCCAGCGCGAGGATGCCGTCCAGTGCGGCCGGCCAGCCCTGTGGAGAGGCGTCGCCGAACTGCGGCGGCGCGCCGTGCTCCACGAGGTCTCCCGCGAACACCGCGCCCGCGTCCGGGACGTGCACGACCAGGTCGTGGTCGGAGTGCGCGGGCCCGAAGTGCCGCAGCTCCACGCGGCGGCCACCGAGGTCCAGCTCCGCGCGATCGTCGACCAGGTGGTCGGGCAGGACCAGGCGCACGGCCGCGATGCGGTCGCCGACCTCCACGTCACCACGCTCGCGGTAGCGCCGCGCCCACTTCTCGCGTTCCTGCTTGCCGTTGGCCACCAGGTCGGCGTGGCAGCGCCGGTGCGCCCACACCGCGCAGGGGGCGAAGACCTCGGTGCCGAAGCTGTGGTCGAAGTGGGAGTGGGTCAGCACCACTGCCACGGCAGCGGCGTCACCTCGCGCACGGCGGCGGGCTCCGCACCCTGCCCGGCGTCTCCGCCCGTGTCCACGACCAGGCACGATTCGCCGCCCACCACCAGCCCGACCGACAGGTCCAACTCCTGGTACCGCCGCACCAGCACGCCATCTGCGGCCTCGATCCACCTTCCCATGACCCGATCCAAGCAGACGGTGAAGATGCTCAAACCAGCCAAGGACGTGGGATGCCGCTCCGTTGACCTCGGATGGCTCACAACCGGCTACCCCCGTCGACACGCTCCTTCGTTGCTGTCCGCAACTCGCGGCGATACAGTCCGTGCATGACGCCGATCGAGGCCACCAGCTGGGGCCTACTCGGTGGGTTCGCGGTTGAGGGCCTCCAGTTCGCTGCCGCCGTCCGCAGATGCGGGGACTGGCCATGGACAAAGCGCAGCGAGCCCAACTTCGGCCCGTTCATCGTCTCGGTGTTCATCAGGTTGGCGGTGGGAGCGGGCCTGGCAGCCGCCGCTGCCGCCGGTGGTCAACTTGGCGGCCCGTTCGCCGCGGTTGCCGTGGGAGCCTCGGCGCCGCTGCTGGTCGAACAGCTCGCCCAGCAGGTACCGATCACTCCCGGCCAGCGCGCCACGCCGGGGTCGGGCGGGGACCGGCCACCGGTGGCGCCACGGCCGCGGCGCAGACCCGTCCAGCCCGATCCGGCGAGCCAGGTCGACACCCCGATGGACGATGCACCCAGCGGCGGCGACGATGCGCGATGACACCTTCGCCGGCCAGGTGATCCGGGCCCTGGCCAGACGCACCCCGGCGTACGGGGCCGACACCGCCGCGCCGGACAACTCGTTCGGCCGGTCCGTTCTTCTCGCCCTGCGACGGCGCACCCGGGCCTTTGTTGAACAACCGCCCGATGACGCCGACGCGATCCTCGACCGCCTCGAAGCGGACCTGGCCTCCGCCGACGCAACGGCCGGGCACGCGCGTCCCGAAAGATCCGGCCCAGGCGTGCTCTACCAATCAGAACGGGTGACTGTGACACCACGGGTCCTGTTCGTCGACGGTGACCGGTACGCGATCGCGGCGCTGAGGTACCTTCACTCACGCACGGCCCGCCGACCACCGACGCCGGGCGTGGCCGCCGGGACCGCGGCCGGGTGGATCCTCCTCGGAGCCATGATCGGGCTCGCGGCAGTGTTGCCGGTCGCGATGACAGCCTCCCTCGCACTCGCGGGGCTGATCGCGTTGACGACAGCGGTGGTCATCCGGCGACGGACGCCCAGCCACGAACTGTGGGCGCAGCACCACGGCGCCGAGACGTTGCTGTTCACGACGCCGGACCGGCGCGAACAGCAGGCGGTCGCGAGGGCCGTCCTCCGTGCCATGCGGATGATCGACGACACATCGCTGGTATAGAACGCCCGCGCTGTGCGCAACCCGGCGACGACTCCCCCCCGAGACTGGCAGAGGAAATGCCACGAACCTGAGACCTCAACCGTGCGACGCGGCTGAGAAATCGCGAAACCGCCAGGTCACAGAACCACAGCAGGTCAACAACCGACAGACCCTACAACCGGGTGACGAACAACGCCGCACCGGACGGAACGGCTGAGTGGGACTGACCGAACTGCGGCGTCGCGCAGGCCGCGCCGGCGTGCGGCTGACCACTGTGTTGCGCCACACAGACAGGGCCGTCGTCGCCGCTGGCCTCCGCGATGGCGCGCCGATTGTCGCCAACCTGCGCACCACCAGTAAGCCGTACTGGCTTACGCTGCGCCGGCATGAACTCGCCGTCTACCAGCGTTTCGACACCGACCCACCGCGTGTCCAAACGCCCCGGCTCACCCACGACGACCGGCCGCCGTCCTCACCTGCGTCCCCCGCGTGCGCCTGCACGACCAGCGGCACCTCGACACCGACCTCTCCCGTGCCACAGCCGACCGGCTCCTGGACACCCTCGCCGCGCCGCAGTATGGCAAACAGAGCCGCCGCTCCCGCTACGTCCCCCGCCAGGCTCGGCGTCAGCCACCGCCGCTTCTGACTTCGGCCAGTGTGTGCCCGCACCGACCTGCGGCGGACGAACACTACTTCGTGATGTGGATCAGGTACACCTTCGCGGTGGGATGGGTGAACTCGATCCAGTTGCCCTCCGGATCCCACGACCAGTACCGGTTGGTGCGGGCGGCGGTGTGTTGCGACACCTCGGGATAGCCGTCCTGGTTGAAGTGGGTGACGATGGCGAGGTGGTCGATCAGGCCATCTGATCCGCGCTGGCTGTTGTTCGGACCCTTGTCCCAGTCGTAGGCGATGACATCGCCTAGCTTGGCGCCCCCAGCGGTGTTGTCCGACCACCGGATCTCTGTGACTATCGCGAACCCTTCGTCGGAGACGGTATTCCTGAAGAAGTTCGCCTGAGCTGCCGCCTTCGTAGGACCGGGCACGTTGAGCTTCCGTGCGAGCTTGAGCGGGTCCCAGCTGCTGTCCGTCCAGTCGCCGGTCTTCGGCAGACCGCCCGCCCAGAGAGCCTGGGACACGAACCACGTGCAGTCGGAGTTCTTGTACCGCTCAGTGTCGTTGACATGGGCGAGCGCCCAGTCCACGGCGTCCTGGCGGCGGTACTGCTGCTGGTTCTCCCGCTTCTCGTTGGTTGCCGGCGCCGGGGAGGCGTCCTCCTGTGCGGGCTGCGGGCATCGCGGCACGCCCGGTGTCCAGCTGTCGCTGCCGGTGTAGACGAAGACGTTCGGTAGCCATGAACCATCCGACAGTTGCTCCCAGATGGTGGAGGTACCGGCGGCGCTGCTGACCTCCTGGCCGGAGTTCTCGCATGTGATCGCCACTGGTGTGCCATCTGATAGCGCCGGGGTACCGAAGCGTGCCGACGCCATCGAAGGAGCGGACCGTGGATAGATGCCTATCTTGGTCCACTCCACCCGGAACGTGGGTGCGGCCGAAGCCGGCGCCGCGCCGCCGACCAGTGCAGAAGTTGTGATCGCGCCGGCGGCGATCACTGCTGCCGTGACCCGGTATGGAACGTGCCGTGTTCGTCTCGTGTCGTCGCGCATGGTCACACACCGTTCGTTTGAGGGAATCCGCGTCTGCGGTTCACGGCATTGAGGACCGAGGATCAGGCAGGAAACCGAACGTACAAGCGGTCTGAGGTGTCCAACAACAAGTTCACCCAGTTGAGTGATTCAATCCGGCGGGATCCGCACACGTGATCAATACAAGGGTATGTAGATCAGAACCGATGTCTCGCGCTCAGGGTGAAGGCGGCCCGCGGCGGGCCAACAGCAGCACCAGCAACCGACGCGCGCACCCCGCTACCACGGTGCGAGAACGGCGACTGTCACGGCAATCCAGAAGCCGGTCACGGCGGCGCCCTCAGCCGTCACGGGGATGTGGAGCCTGGGTACACAAGTCGGGTCTGGGTACCATTCGGGACCCTTCTGACGGTGCCACTGGCCGCTTCAGGCGCCGATGCCACCGGCGGTGGCGCTGGCGACCCCGGATGGCGAGGTCACCACCGCGGACGACCGCTCCGCCCGTACGTGGGACCCGTCCACACCCGCCCCCACCGTCGATACAGCCCACCACAGGAGCCGCATCACGGCCCTGGCCTGCCACCCGGCCGGCGACTGGCTAGCCAGCGCCAGTGACGACCACACCGTCCGCACCTGGGACACCGCCACCGGCGCCAGCCGCAGCATCCTCCGCGGCCACACCAACCCGGTCCGCGCGCTGGCCATCGCACCGGACGGT
>NZ_BOPG01000150.1 GCF_016863635.1 Virgisporangium aurantiacum
CCTCCCGCGACCCCCTGGAGATCGCGCTCATAGCCGGTTCCTGTGCCGGCGCGTGCGTCGGGTTCCTGTGGTGGAACACGTCACCGGCAAGAATATTCATGGGCGACACCGGCTCGCTGGCCCTCGGCGCGCTCATCGGCGGCCTGGCTCTGGCCACGAAGACGGTGTTCCTCCTGCCGGTCATCGCGGTGCTGTACTTCATCGTCGCGGTGACGTGGGTGATGCAGATCGGCACCTACCGCACCATCGGTAGACGCATCTTCCGGATGGTGCCGCTGCACCACCACTTCGAGCTGGCCGGATGGAGCGAGGTCAACGTCGTAATCCGGTTCTGGATCGCCGCCGGGCTGGGAGTGGCGGCCGCACTGGGCCTGTTCTACGCCGACTTCCTCCGGGTGATGAGCGGCGCGTCCTGATGACCTGACAGCGGGCAGCGGGTGCTGGTCGCGAGGGCGATGGCCGGTGCGGCGTCCGCGCGGCCGTTGCACGCCGCCGGCCGAGGTCACCCTCGATGAAGAGCGAGATCTCTGACCAGCGGCGGCATCCTATCCAGCAGCCGACGCCTCCACATGATCCCGTGCACGCTCTTCGGCTACGATGTGCGCGCGTTGACGAGCGTATGCGGCGCCACCGCTTCCGTCACGGCGTGTGATGCCTGGCGGTGCCTTCCAGCCGGTCCTTGCCGGCGGCGTGCTATCCGGCTGGGCTGCCAGCGTGGCGTCTGCAATCAGTTCGACCCGATGCGGTCCGGTATCTCCGCCGTGGAAGACAGGCCGGGTCGGGGTTCCTGGTCCGGTGTCAACGGTAGCGGTGGTGGACGATGGCCAGTGCCCGTCGACGGTCACCGCGACTCCGGTTAGGAACTGCAACCCGCCGATCACCCGGGAGAACGTGGCGCTCATGGGCAGAAGCGGCTGCCGCACTCGCAGCGTCAAGTGTGACCGGGCAATCGGCTGCGTGAGCCGCAACGGACACATGGCTGACCCGCGGTTCAGCCGCCTGCGAAGAAGTCGAGGTAGGCCTGGGCCAGGGCGACCGGGTTCTCCAGCGCGATGTTGTGACCGGACGCGGGGATGACGGCGCCGCGGACGTCGTGGGCCACTTGCGCCAGCTGTTTGGATACGTCGTCCCCGAGATAGGCCTGCGCGCCGACGGCCAGGACCGGGCAGCTGATCGGGTCGGCGTAGTGTGGCCGGTTCTGTTCGGCGTCGGTCTGGCGGGCGCGGTACATCTCCAGGATGGCCCTGGTGCCGCCCGGCTGCTCGGCCGAGTGCACAATTTCGTCGACGTCCTCCTCGGCCAGCGCGCTGGGGTCCCACATCTGGCGTCTGGCGTACCAAGTCCAGAACGGCCGCTCCCGCCCGGCCAGCAGCAGCTCGGGCAGGTTCGGCAGGCTGAAGAAGCTGAAGTGCCAGCCGGTGCGGACGTCGTCGGCGGCGAGCGAGGGGTCCTGTTCGCCGCCTGGCAATCCTGGGCCGGCCGGCAATCCTGGTAGGAGCGTTTCCTGGAACACCAGTTGCTGCACCCGGGGCCGGTGGAAGGCGGCGACGGCGTAGGCGATGGCCGCTCCCCAGTCCTCACCGGCGACGCGGAACTGGTCGAAGCCCAGGTGGGTGGCCAGTTCGGCGACGTCACCGGCCATCGTGGCGGTGTCGTAGCCGGTCAGGGGACGCTGGGAGCCGCCGGATCCTCGGTTGTCGACCGTGATGACGGTGTAGTGCGGGGTCAGCAGCGGCACGACGTGGCGCCAGTACGACATGGTCTTCGGCACGCCGTGCAGCAAGAACACCGGCTCGCCGGCGCCGCCGATCGCGTAGTGGATCTCCACGCCGTTGACCTTGGGCTTGCCGTGTGTGAGCCGGACTCCGGCGTGGTCAGTGAGGTTCATCTCGGCGAACTCCTTCTTCTCTTCGGCCGTGTCGGCGCCGACCGGGTGGTGGATCTTCCGGAGCGGCATTTCTGCATCCTCATCTGTCCGTATTGACTCGGTTGAGCTGGTCGATTCGTTGTTGGGGCGGGTTGCTCCGCGACCGGAGGCGGGGGTTTCGTGTCAGTCGCGGAGGAATTCCAGCGCCTGCGCCACGAACAGGTCGTGGTGTTGGAAGATGCCGCCGTGGCCGGAGTCTGGGTAGATGCTGAGCTGGGCGTGGGGCAGCAATTGGGCGAGGTGGAGCGAGCTGCTCGTCGGGAGCATCGTGTCGTTGTCGCCGTTGACGACCAGGACGGGCTTGTCCACGTTTGTCAGGCCTATGGGCGAGGTGCCCTGCTCCCACTTCGTGAGGGCGGTGATCTGGGCGCCGATCGTGTCGTTGGATACAGGTGCGTCGCGGACCTCGGTGCGTTCGTCCAGACGGGCGAGGAAGGCGTCCGCGGCGGCTTGGCTGGTCGCGGTCGGCGAGAAGAACAGGAAGTGCTTGGGGTGCTTGCCCTGGGCGCCGGCCTTCTCCAGGGCAGCCTGGAGTATGGCACCCGTGGAGGCAGGCCCCGGGTCACCGGCGGGTGCGGTGCCGGCCAGGATGACCCGGCGGACCAGGTCGGGCCGCTGCTGGACGATCAGCTGGGCGACCATGCCGCCCAGGGAGAAGCCCAGCAGGTCGACCGTGCTCAGCCCGAGCACCCGCAGAAACGCGATGGCGTCGCCGGCCATGGCCTCGATGCTGTCGGGGGTGGTGCCGCCTGAGCCGCCGACGCCCCGGAGATCGACCAGGATGACGCGCCGCTCGGCGGCAATGCCGTCGACCACGGCGGGGTCCCAATCGTCGAGTACGGCGGTGAAATGATGCAGGAACACCACCGGGATACCTGTGGTTGGGCCCACCTCGCGGTAGGCGAACGGGGTCCGCTCGACCTCCACGGTCTTGGTGACGACACTCTTACTGGTTGAATACATTCCGCTGGCTCTTTCTCTCGGTCCGCGTCGGTGTTGACGCTGTGGTTGCGCTCATCCGTGGCCGGCGGCCGTGGGGGCCGGCGTCCACGGTCGGCATGGAAGTTTCGCCCGGTACAACCGCGCCTCCGTTGCCGCCGATGTCGCCTGCGTCGCACCTGTCTCAGATGGAGTCCATCTGACGATCAGATGGGTGCCATGAGCGCACCGGCAGCCGCGCCACTTCCGAGCCGACAGGGATGCGTTGGCCAACAGGCGCCGGTTAGCTGCCCGCGGGGTGGATGCGCAGCATCTGATCGGCGAACCGCCGTGCTGCCGGACTGGTCTCGCCCACCGAGGGCAGGATCAGGTAGATGTGCCTTTCCAGACGCACGCCCTCAACCGCGATGAGCCGCAGAACGCTGTCTGGTCCGGTCAGCACCGGGTACTGCAGGCCGACTGGAGCGAAGCCGACACCGACGCCTGCGCTGACCAGCTCGAGGAACAGTTCCCAGTCGCCGACCTCACAGACGACGCGGCGCGGTATTCCTTCGCCGGCGAACGCGGCGTCACTCAACAGGCGAGCCGTCCACCCGGGGGGTACCTCGACGAACCGCTCGTTGGCGAGTTGTCTCATGTCGACCTCAGCTCGCTCCGCCAGGCGGTGATCAGCACGGCAGACGAGGTGCAGCGGCTCTCGGGCCAGGCGGGTCATCCGGACGCCCGGGACCTGGCTGACCGCGGGTCCGATCACGCAATCCAGTTCTCCCGTCTCGACCATCGAGATCATCGCCAACGCGGGCGCGTACCGCAGGCGCAGGTCGATGCCGGGATGATCGCGAGTGAACTCGCCGAGATAGGAAGCGAACGGCACCAGATGCTGCGCGGAGAGCGAGACGCCGAGGCGCAGTGTGCCGATGAGTACGTCACGGGTGTGGTGTACGGCCTGTTCCGCCTGCGCAGCACTGGTCAAGGTCCGGCGAGCCGGGCCCACCAACGCCTCGCCAGCCGCGGTAAGTCGGACGGGCCTGGTTCCGCGGACGTAGAGGGGCGTACCCAGTTCGCGTTCGAGGGCCTGGAGCGAGTTCGACAGGCCTGACTGCACGATGAGCTCGCGCTTGGCGGCGCGGGTGATGCTGCGTTCCTCGACCAACGCCAGGAAGTGACGTAGCTGTCTGAGTTCCATCGGCCACCGCCTCGATGCCTGAATTGCAGCATATCTGGACAGTGTCATCTGTCAGGCAGATGCTGTGGATCTGTGCGCACTGCCGACTCGGTGTGTCCCCGGGAGGCACCGCGGTACCGGCCGAGATAGGCCGACACCGCTACAGGCAGCAGAGACTGGTCGACGCAGACCTGATGAGGACTGCGAAGACGAAGAGGCAGTCATATCCCACCGTGTCACACCACTCGATCAACACCAGCGCTCTCGCGGCGGCAAATGACGACGTCTTACGCGTGATCTTCCGCGAACACCTCCAACGCGACCTGGTAGCTGTCGAACGCCCGTGCCGCACCGGCATATGCCTCGAGATGAATGAACAACTCGACGATCTCGTCCCTCGTGACACCGTTGTTGAGCGCGATCCGAAGCTGACCGCGCAACGGTTCACGAGTGCCAAGAGTGGCCGCGATGGTCACCGAAACCAGCGCACGGCTTCGAGTGTCGAGACCCGGCCTGGACCAGGAATCGCCGAACGCATGCTGAGTTGCCAAACGACGGAAGTCATCGCCCGACTCCGGTTCTCCACGGCCCAGCGGCAGTTCGAGCGGCTTGCCCAACAACTCGGCTGCCTTCTCAAAGGCCGCTGCAGTCGCGGCATCTCTGTACTCCATTGACGTCCCATCTGCTACAACCCGAGACCGGATATCATTTTTCCCGCACCGCCAGATGGTATCGACCGATGGTGCTCGATACGCGCTCATCGGCTCCGGATGCGCGTGCGCGGGGCAGTTTCATGTCAGTGCGTCGATCTTTTGGTGCGGCGGTCGGTACCTGCGTGTCCTGACTGCGCTCCGGTCTGCTCATGCTGGTGGTGGTTGGTTGCCGGTCCGTCTTCCCGGCCTACTCCGCCCCAGGCAGCGAACAAGCCGCGTTCGTGGCCGAGATAACCGTGGCCGAGAGCCGAACCCGGCCGCGGCCTCGGTGACGACCCCGCCCGAGTTGGGCGGCCACGGCCACGAGGAATCGCCTCGCACCAGGCCGCGTCAGCTCAGGGTGGGCCCCGGCCCACTCCACGACGACATTTGTCCAAGACTGATAGCCGGCAGCCCATGCATCATCCCCTACATGAGTGAGTACGACGTTGAGCATTTGCATGGGATGCACGTGGCTCACGACGGCCCACGGCAGGCGCCGGCGCTGTTGCTCATTCACGGATCGGGGTTCTCGGGCGCTTCCTGGAGCCCGGTGGTCCCGGCACTGGCCGGTCACCATCACGTCATCCGGGTCGACCTCCCGGGCTGCGGCCAGTCCCCGCCCGCGCTGTCATACAACGTGCCCGTTCAGGCGGGCCGGGTGGCGGCGGTGCTCGACGACCTCGGCCTTCCTCGGGTCACAACGGTGGGGCACTCCAGCGGCGGCTACATCGCGACCGCGCTTGCCGAACAGCGCCCCGACCTGGTGAGGTCGCTCGCGCTGATCAGCAGCGGCCCGAGTCCCGATGCGCTCCTTCCGCAGCCGTTGCTTCTTCGGGTCCTGTTGGCCCCGCCTCTCGGCCCGCTCCTGTGGTCGAGGCGTTCGGACGCGATGATCCGCAGGGGGATAAGCGCGACGTGCGCTCGCCCCGTGGATATCCCAGACGACTTGGTCGCCGATGTACGGGGCACCACGTACCGCACGTTCAGGACGGTGCTGCGCCGAAACACCGCGTACATCGCCCAGCGGAGCGTGCCCGAACGTCTCGCCGCCCTCGAAGTCCCAATGCTGGTGATCTTCGGCACCGCCGACCGCCGCTGGGAGCCGTCGTCGGCGCACCGGTACGACGCGGTGCCGAACGCGCGGGTCGAACTGCTGCCCGGCGTCGGGCACATACCCATGTTCGAAGCGCCCGAGAGGACCGGCGAACTGCTGCTGGGCTTCACGGCAACAGTCGCTGACACCCCGCCGGTGAACCCTCAGACTTAGACTGGTCATGTGCTATCGACCGGGACACCACCCGACTGGGCGTGGGTGGACGTCGCAGTCCCGCGCCCGTCAGGTCGGCTGCCGGGGATCAGCATGGCCGGGTTCCGCCAACGTGGCCCCGCACTCGTGGACATCGCCATGGTCGCGCACCCATCCGTCACCCTGCTCGTCGACCTGAGCGAGGGCGAAGGCCTCGTCTACGACACCCATGGCCGGCACGAGCGCGGCAATGTCGTCATCGGGCTCCTCCCCGGCGATCTTCGGGCAACTGGCCGGGGGGTCGGCGAGTGCCTCCAGATCCGGCTGGAACCGGTCGCGGCCGCTGCGGTGCTCGGCGCATCAACCGAACTCAGCGGGACGATGGTATCCCTCGAGGATGTCTGGGGCCGCGACGCCGGGCGAGCCGAGGACAGGCTGCGCGCCGCCGCGTCGTGGGACGAACGGTTCACGATCGCGGAGGAAATCCTCGGCCGACGGCTGGGCGCCCGCCCACCGGTCGATTCGGAGGTCGCCTACACCTGGCGGCGGACGCTCACCAGTCGGGGGCGGGTGCGGGTCGACGGTCTGGCGGACGAGGTCGGCTGGAGCCGCAAGCGCCTGTGGTCCCGCTTCCGGTCCCAGCTCGGCATCACGCCCAAACGCGCCGCCCGACTGGTGCGGTTCGACCACGCCGCCCACCTTCTCGCGGCGGGTCACGCCGCCGCCAGCGTTGCCACCGAGAGCGGCTACGTCGACCAGTCCCACCTCTACCGCGAGGTCAAGGCGTTCGCCGGGCTTACGCCCGCGGCCGTGGCCGTCGCGCCGTGGCTCGCCATTGACGACGTTGCGTGGCCGGCTTCATCGCCAACCCGGAGCCCTGTGACGGGTGGCGAACACATCTCCGACCTTCGTTGAACAGCCTGCCTGCCACGATCTGGCTCCCACGGGCCGCGCAGATTGAGAAACCCGCCGTGTCAGGGCAGTTTCGTCCGCGGCCAGCCGCTGCAATAGCGACCGCAAAGCGCACTCTCAT
>NZ_BOPG01000151.1 GCF_016863635.1 Virgisporangium aurantiacum
ATCGCCGTTGACACCGCCGCGGCGCGCTCAACACACCACAACCCGACCCCTTCACCCCACGACCCGCCGCCGAAACCCATCGCCATGCGCGGAGTTCCCCGGCGGCTGGCCTCATCCCTTCCAAGGAAGCTGTCCACCGTGACCACCACCCTGTACTTCGACCTGCCCGCCGCGCTGCGGCTGGCCGAACACGCCGCCGCAGCGACCGAACACAGCACCTCGTTCACCGAAACCGAGGCCGGCGTCGCCTGTCCGGGCGCGCTGCTGTGGGTCGCCGATGCCGGCATCTACCTGATGTCCGGCGGCATTCCCGGTCTGCGCGTCGACCCCACCGACGACGCCAGCGGCCATGTGCTCGTCTACGCCGACGGCTGGACCGAGGAAGACGACTTCCACGACCGGCACGACAGTGAACTCGGCGGAGACGACTTCGTCGAACACCTGCACCTGCGCCAGCGCTACGGCACTCGTCGCGATGGCAGCGGGGTCACGCTGCTGCAGGCGATGCGCGTCGCCGCCACCAGCGGCTACCGCTGCCTGGTCATCGACGTCCACGACGCCACCACCTACAGCCTGCGACTGTCACGCACCGGCCCGCGGTAGCCCGACGACGGCGCTGCGCCATCGCTTGAGCACCGCGCCCACCGTTGCGCCTCCGCTCGGTCGGCCGACCGCCGGACCACACCACGTTCCCGACCGGGAGCACCATCCTGTCGCCGTCTGACACCATCCGAACCCTTACCAGCTGGCTGGTGAACGCCACCGAGCCGTCCACGCCCACCAGACCGGTGACACCATCCGACGCCACCGCACCTACCGATCCCGCTGAACGGGCCGACGACGCGCCGCCGACGCACGCGCTGCTCGTTCTGCACGACGGGGAAGCGATCGACGCTCCGCCCGGTACCCACTGCCATGTCCGGCGTCGCGGTCGCGATACCCGAGCCTGACGATCACCTACCGCGGCGGACTAGTCGACCTGCTCTCCGAGTTCGCCGCCGCCCTGCCCACCACACCGCAGCGCACCAGCTGGCGGCACCGCACACGGTCATCCGCCAACGCGCCGCCGAGGAGCTCATCGGCGCCCTCGCCGCACCGCAGCCGGACATGCGGCTACCGGCCTGCGCCGACGACGACATACAACCGACCGCAACCTCGACGACCACCGCGACGTGCCAGGCACGGTCGCGATGGTACGGCGGGTCGACGCCGTCGAAGTCGACGGCCGCGTGTACCCGGGCCGTCCGGCTGCCGGCGGGCACACCACCATCCTCGTCGACGACAACCCCGACCCGCTCCGACACCCCAGCTACCCACACCGGCCTCGCCGTCTGCTCACCGCCGTCGTCGAGTACGCCACCACGACACCTGCGGCGACGACTTGACCTTCATTGAAAGATGAGCGTCGATCTGTGGCGTCGCCGTCCGGAACCCGCGTAACACCCGGCTCCCATGCCACCGAGGACCGGACGGTGATCCAGCACCTCAGCGCCGCCCCCGACCAACGCCGATCCGCGTGACCTGACCCCTGCCGCACCACCGGCAACGCGCAGCCCGAGATCCGCTGCCGGTGGCGTGATGCCCGCCGGCCGACCCTGTCCGGAGGCATCCGTTGTCCTTCCACCACGTCACCAGCCTCACCAGCTACGCCCGCATCGCCGTAGACCTGCGCATCCGCATGACCGAGACCGCTGGCGGCACGGTCGACCGGGCCTATTTACGTGCGCTGTTCACCAGCCGCTTCGAGCACGCCGACGCCACCGGCAGGAACGACCCGCAGGCTGCGGTCGCCGACGTCGTCGACGCGATCGCCCGCGCCAGCAAGGCCGCCTGGAGCGTCGGGGAGAGCTTCGTCCTCGCCCCGGCGATGACCGCGATCGTCGCCGCCGCCGGCGAAGCGCTCGACCTCACCGGTGACCTGCTCACTGCCGAGTCCGCCCCGTGCGACCACGGGGTGCTGTTCCTGCCCGAACCGATCTACCACCGCCGCCCGACCGGCGTGGTCGCCGCGATCGGGGCAATCACCTGGACGTCGATGAGCGTCACGAGTGGCGGCCGGTTCTGGCTGATCTGCTCCTACGGCCCGGTCGACGACCCCGACGACCCGGCCGCCGTAGCGCTGCGCCGCGACCTCGCCCGCAACCATCAGGTCCGGACCGGGCTCGGCCCGTACCTGCTCAACGACATCGCCAACCTGCCGATCGCCCGGCCCGTCCCGGCACCGCCGGACCCCGCCCCGATCGACGAGCACGACCTGGACTGGCAGAGCACGCCGGAAGGCCGGTACGTCATCACCGACGACGGGCACCGCACCGACGTCACGGCCGCGCTGCTGTACGCGTTCTGGCGCATCCAGGCCCAGCCGATCACCGTCGCGCCGAAAACTCCCGCCGACCGGCCCGCGCGTCGCCGCGCGCAACGGGCGTCGATCGTGCACGAGACGCGGGTGGTGATGCTGCGCCGTACCAGCCCCGCCACCGACCCCGGCGACGGGGTCGCGAAGTGGCACTACCGGGTGCGGTTCTTCGTGCGCGGCCACTGGCGCCGTCTGGTCGACAAACAGGGCCACCCGTACCGGGTCTGGGTCCAGGCCCACATCAAAGGCCCCGACGGCGCCCCGCTGCTGCTCGGCGAGAAGGTCGCCGTCCTCGCCCGCTGACCACACCGGGTCGACCACGCAACCCATCGAATCCCTATCCCGCGCCAGCGGCCCGGACCGGCCGACGGCCGGTCCGCGACCGGCTGCGTCCGCACCTGCCAGCACTGCGCCGCCGACCCGACGGCGCCACCACCACTCGAAGGAGACACCAATGACCAGCGGTGACCGCCCCGACAGGCACACCGAACCCCGCACCGAATCGAACACCGGACAACCGGTCGACGCCGCCGGCACCGGCGGCCCAGCCGGTACTGGCGGCGTCGACACCCTCGCCTACCCCATCTCACCGGACTACGTGAAGTCGTGGACGCCGGTCAGCGCGGTATGCGAGCTCATCGCCAACGCCCTCGACGAAGACCCGGATGCCACGGTCGGGTGGGCCGACGGGGTCCTCACCATCGCCGACGACGGCCCGGGCATCCCGGAGGAGGGCATGATCCTCGGCCATTCCACCAAGACGATGCAGCAGATCGGCCAGTTCGGCGAAGGTAAGAAACTCGCCTGCCTGGTCCTGGCCCGCAGCCCCGAGATCGGCGCGGTTCGCTGCGAGACGGCCGGCTACGGCTTCACCCCGACGGTCGAGCGGCGCCGGCTGCTCGAGGGGCTGATCCCGTCCCGGTCCGGGAAGGGCGCCGAGGTCCTCGTGTACCACCTGCACCGCAACGACCGCAGCCGCGGCACCGTTTTCACCGTCGCCTGTACCCGGAAGCTGGCGGAGGAGGCGATCGGCCGGTTCCGGGCGCTCAGCGAACCCGACTACATCCGGCCCGCAGCCCCCGGCGCCTGTGTACTCACCGGCACGCCGGGCCGGGTGTGGATCGGTGGCCTCCTGGTCTCCACCACACCAGGGCTGTTGGCTTCCTATGATCTGCCGCTGGATGACAAGGGGCTGCAGAACCGCGACCGGACCGTCATCGAAGCCGGTGCGATGCGTGACGCGGTCCGGGCCATCCTCGCCGCCAGCGACGATGCGGCTGTCGTCGATCGGTTCGCCACCCATGCGCTCGCTGGCGGGAAGCTGCGCGAACCCGAGCAGTTCTTCATGGCCGTCACCGGTCCCCGGCCCCGCGCCGCGTGGCGATCCTGGGCGCGGGCTCACCTGCCGGCCAACGCGTTCTACGCCGGAAGCCGCCAGGAAGAGGCGGTCCTCGATCTGCAGGACATGGACTACACCGCAGTGACGGCCAGCGGGCTACCCGGCTACCAGGAGCAGGTCCTGATGACTCTGCTCGGCGTCGAGGTCGCCCGCGTGCGCCAGCAGCGGCACTACGAACGCAACCACGACAGGACCACCTGGGTACCGGACCGGGATCTCAGCACGGCCGAACGCGACATCCTCGACGCTGCCAAGGCGCTGGTGTGCCGGGTGATCGGGCCGTTCGCCCTCGACCGAGTCCGCGTCTACAGCGACAGTCAGGAATCCCCGTGCACCGACGGGTTCTACACCCCACGCACCGGCGACGTCGCCGTCCACCGCGACGTCCTCGCCGACCGGCACCGGACCCTGTCGGTCCTGTTTCACGAGGCGGCCCACCGGGTCCGGCACCGCGGCGGTGGCCGATGGATCCCCAGCCCGGACTACAGCGACCGCAGCCGCGGCTTCGAACACATGCTCACCGAGTTCGGCGGGCTGCTGCTCGGGTTGCTGGCCGACATCGCCGACGGCGGCACCCTGCCCAAGCCGGCCACACCGCCGACACCGGCGCCGGGAGGCAACCGGCGGACGGTTCGACTGACATCAGCCGATGACCCGGCGGTACCGGTCAGCCGCCGCGAGCTGGCGCATCTGCTCATCGACCGGCTGCCACATGCGCTGACCCGCGGCGGCTTCACCGACGAGAACGACCTGGTCGCCTCCACCGCGGTCCGCCCGGTGTACTGGCGGCTGTTGACCCGCCCGAGACCAGCGGGGTTCCGCCGCCAGCAGGGCGTGAGTACCGCCTGGGACTACGACAAGGTCGCCCTGCTCGCCGAAGCAGTCGGTGTCCACCCACCGGTGGCGTGGCTGGCCTCGAACCTGTGCGAAGGGCCGCTGCACGGGCGCCGCCGCGATCGGTGGGGCCGGCCCGGCCGATGGGTGAAGAACGTCCGCGACCACGTCGACCGCGCCTGCGCCGACCTGGAGGCCCTCGGCGGCGCCTACGCCACACACGTCCCCGCTGTGCGGGCCCTCGCCGACGGTACGACACCCGCCCCGACGGGCGACGACAGCTGGCAGGCCCCCGCCCGCGCTCTGATCGCCTTGGAACGGCAACGCCTGCGCCTCGATGGCGACGAGCAGTCCGGCTGACCGTACAAGGGCCCGACCAAGCAGGTCCGCAACCACCGCCGGGCGGTCCGCCGGCAACCGCCGCGGACGGAGTCCGCCGCGATACCGGCGCCCAAATCGACAGGGCTACCGCACCGACTGCCTGTCAGGGCGATCCCCGAGCTCCACAGCCGCCCCCGTGTCACGCACCTGCGGCGCGGGTGTTCCGCCATGCCTCGCGCCGGGATCGCGCGGTGCGGGGCCACCGATCCCATCCCGTCCCCCGGCGGCAACCCACCGCCGACCATCCACAGTGGAGGAACCGATGCAGTACGAACCCGGACAGCGGGTCGTGCTGGTCCGCACCAGCGACCCGCACACCCTCCTGCGACCCGGCGATGAGGGCACCGTCCGCCGCCACGACGCCGGCCAGCGGCGCATCGACGTCACCTGGGACAACGGCTCGACCCTGTCCATGCTGCTCGACGACGGTGACGTCATCACCCCCGCCCCCATCGTTGCCCCTTCCACCGGTCCTGCCGACCCGGCCAGCCCTGCTGCTGACGGCGGCGTCGCGTGGCCGAAACTGCTTGACGCCCTGCGGATCGTCGGCGCCGCCGACGGGACCGCCGCGGCCGAACGGTGGCTGCAGGACACGATCGGCGGTCGCGCCAGCGGCGACACCGCCGTAACCGCCCGACGGATCCTCAACGCGATCGACGACGGGATCGACGACGGGATCGACGACGAGGACCCGGCCGTCCTGGACACCCTTCCGACCATTGACGCCAACTGGTCCGACAGCCACACCACCGGGCACGGCATGAGTGACGGGCGCGGCCACGCCACCCAGCTGACCCGCGAGCAGCTGCGGCAGGCCGAGGACGCCTACCGCGACGGGTACACCACCGCGGTCACCGACACCATCGCCGCCGCGTGCCGGCGCCGGCTGCACCCGACCGGCAACGACCGGGACCTGTCCCACCTGCACCCGGACAACGTCACCTTCGGCAGCGTCGCAGTGTTCTCCGGAGACTGGAACGATGCCGGCGTCATGGCGGCCCATCCGCTGACCGCCGGCTACGTCGGCACCCTGATCGACCGGTGGAACGGCTGGGCCGTTCACCTGCGCGAAGGCGGTGGCGGAGGCGATCGTCGCCGACCAGCAACAGGTCCGCGACGCCTACCGTGCCGACCTCAGCCGCTCGACAGCCGCCGGGGTGCCCGAGAGGGACCTGGACCGGCAGACCGACGAGGCGTACTCGCGCCTGTGGTGGGACGGCGACGTCATCGTCGCGGACTCTGCCGCCATGCATGACGATCCCGAGGCGGTGGAACGGTTCGAGCCCGACAGCCAGGGCCGGTACGTGGTGATGGGCCGGTCGTGGTGCTGGGAGGTTGTCGACCCGTATGACTGCGCCCGCATCGTCGGCGAACTGCCCGACCCGGACGCCAGCCAGGAGTGGATCCTGCTCACCCACGCCCCCTACACCCGGATCGGACCGCAGCCGTACACGATCGGTGGCCTGGTCGGTACGGGCCCTGGCGAAGGGCTCGCCGGAGAGCTGCGCTACGCCGGGGAACCGGTGGCCACGGTCGTCGGAATCGGCGCGCTCACCCCGACCGCGTCAGCGGCACGGCTGACCGCGACGACCGGCCGGTTCGACGCCGAACGCTGGCACGCGTTCGTGACGGCGGCGCGCCGCTGCGGCGAACCGATGACCGAGGCCACGGTCCTTGACGCCCTCGCGGAGGACACACTGCTCGACGTCGAGGTCGCCGAGGCTGTCGCTGCCGGAGGCACCCTGGTCCGGCTCCTCGACCACACCGGCACGATCCGCGACCTCCAGCGCATCAGCCCGGCCCCAGCAAACCCGGACGCCTTCCACGCCCTGCAGGACCGGCTGCTTGCCACTCCTCAAGACCCGCGCGGCGTGGCCTGGCAGTACTGGAACGGCCACGTCTGGCGGCACCTCACCAACACCGCAGACGCCGGCCAGCCGCCCACCAGCGGCAAGACCACCGCCGCCGCCTGACCGGCGGACCCGACGGCCCGTCGCACCGATCCCCGGCGACGAGCCGGACCACTTCG
>NZ_BOPG01000152.1 GCF_016863635.1 Virgisporangium aurantiacum
CCTATGGTCCGACGGAAGCGACGGTCAACTCGACGTTGGGTCTGTGTGATCCGGTGGAGTTGGCGGGGGCGTCGGTGGTGCCGATCGGCGTCCCCGACCCTGGCACCCGTGCCTACGTGTTGGACGCGGCGTTGCGGCCGGTGCCGGCGGGGGTGGCGGGTGAGTTGTATCTGGCCGGGCCGGGGCTGGCGCGTGGCTATCTGGGCCAGCCGGGGTTGACCGCGCAAAGGTTCGTCGCGAACCCGTTCGGCGCCGGGGACCGGCTCTACCGGACCGGCGATGTCGTCCGCTGGTTGCCGAACGGGCGGCTCGTGTTCCAGGGGCGGGCCGACGATCAGATCAAGATTCGTGGATACCGGATCGAACCGGGTGAGATCGAGACCGTCCTCATCGAACACCCGCACGTGGCCCAGGCACACGTGACCGTCCACAACGGACTCCTCGTCGCCTACGTCGTCCCGGACGGGCCGGCGCCCGACGGCGCCGTGCTGCGCGAGCACCTGCGCACCCGGCTGCCCGACTACATGGTGCCGGCCGCGTTCGTTCCCCTCGACCGGATGCCGCTGCTGCCCAGCGGCAAGGTCGACCGGCGCGCGCTGCCCGCCCCGGACCCGCGCCGGTACCGCGCCGGCCGGCCACCGCGGACGCCCGTCGAAGAGGTCCTGTGTGGACTGTTCGCCGAGGTGCTCGACGCGCCGCAGGTCGGCCCCGAGGACAACTTCTTCGACCTCGGCGGCCACTCGCTGCTCGCCACCCGGCTGCTGGCCCGGGTCCGCACGGTGTTCGACGCCGAACTGGCGGTGCGGACCATCTTCGAGGCGCAGACCGTCGCCGCGCTCGCCGAGGTGCTGGAGCGCGCCGGTTCGGCACCCGCCAGGCCGGCGCTGCGCCCGGCGTCGCCGCGGCCCGAGCGGGTGCCGCTGTCGTACGCCCAGCAGCGGCTGTGGTTCCTCCACCGGCTGGAGGGCCCGTCGGCCACCTACAACATGCCGATCGTCGTCCGACTGACCGGCGACCTCGACGTGCCGGCGCTGCGGGTCGCGCTGCACGACGTCGTCGAGCGGCACGAGCCGCTGCGGACCGTGTTCGCCGCCGGGTTCGCCGCCGCCGACGACGCGCCCTACCAACGGCTGCTCCCCGCCGGACCCGACCTCGTGGTCCGGCCGGCGGACGCGTCCGACGAGACGGTGGACGAGGTCGCCCGCGCCGTGTTCGACCTGGAGACCGAGGCCCCGATCCGGGCGGAACTGTTCGCGGTGGGCGAGCGCGAGCACCTGCTGGTGCTGGTCGTCCACCACATCGCCTGCGACGGCTGGTCGATGGCGCCGCTGTGGCGCGACCTGACCGCGGCCTACGCGGCCCGCACGGCGGGCGAGGCTCCACAGTGGACGCCGCTGCCGGTGCGGTACGCCGACTACGCGCTGTGGCAACGGGAACTGGACGACCTCCGGACCGGCCAGCTGGACTACTGGCGCGGGGCGCTGGCCGGGCTCCCGTCCCGGATCGCCCTCCCCACCGACCGGCCGCACCCGCCGGCGTCGACCGGGCGCGGCGAACTCTTCCGCTTCGCGTGGGACGCCGACCTGCACACGGCGCTGGCGCGGGTCGCCCGCGAGAGCGGGGCCAGCCTGTTCATGGTGGTCCAGGCGGGGCTCGCGGCGGTGCTGTCGCGGCTCGGCGGCGGCACCGACATCCCCATCGGCACGCCGATCGCCGGTCGTACCGAGCAGGTGCTCGACGACCTGGTCGGGTTCTTCGTGAACACGTTGGTGCTGCGGGTCGACACGGCCGGCGACCCGACGTTCCGGGACCTGTTGGCCCGCGTCCGTGAGCGCAGCCTCGACGCCTACGCGCACCAGGACGTGCCGTTCGAGCGGCTCGTCGAGGAGCTGAACCCGGCCCGGTCGCTGGCCCACCATCCGCTGTTCCAGGTCATGCTGGTGCTGCAGAACAACGCGGCCGCCGACGTGCGGCTGCCCGGGCTGGCCGTCACCGAGGAGTTCCACGGCACCGGTACCGCCAAGTTCGACCTGTGGTTCGCGCTCACCGAGCAGCTGACCGCCATAGGGGAGCCGGCCGGGTTCGGCGGCGCCGCCGAGTACAACGTCGACGTCTTCGACCGGTCCACAGTGGACCTGATCCTCGACCGGCTGGAACGGTTCCTCCGCGCGGTCGCCGCCGAGCCGGACCGCCGGGTCGGCGACGTCGAACTGCTCGCGGCCGACGAGCGGACCCGGCTGGTGGCCGGGTGGTCCGGGCCGGTCCGCGACCTGCCGGCGACGACGCTCACGGACCTGCTCGCCGCACAGGCCGTCCGGACGCCGGACGCCACCGCGCTGGTCGCCCACGACGGCACGCTGACCTACGCGGAACTCCACGCCCGGGCCAACCGGTGGGCTCGCTGGCTGATCGCGCGCGGCGCCGGGCCGGAGCGGATCGTCGCCGTCGCGCTGCCCCGCTCGACCCACCTCGTCACCGCGCTGCTCGCGATCCTCAAGACCGGCGCGGCGTACCTGCCGCTCGACCCGGACCACCCCGCCGACCGGACGGCCCGGATCATCGCCGAGGCCGACCCGGTGATCGTCCTCGACGCGCCACCGACGGACCTGGCCGACCACTCCGACGCGCCGGTGACCGGTGTCGGCCTCGACCCGCGCCACGCGGCCTACGTCATCTACACGTCCGGCTCGAGCGGACGGCCCAAGGGCGTCACGGTGCCGCACGCCGGCATCGTCAACCGTCTCCTGTGGACCCAGCACGAGTACGGCCTGACGCCCGACGACCGGGTGCTGCAGAAGACACCGGCGACGTTCGACGTGTCGGTGTGGGAGTTCTTCTGGCCGCTGGCCACCGGCGCGGCGCTCGTCGTCGCCCGACCGGACGGGCACAAGGACCCTGCCTACCTGGCCGAGCTGATCCGGACCGGTGGCGTCACGACCGTCCACTTCGTCCCGTCGATGCTGCGCGCGTTCCTGGAGGTCCCGGCGGCGACCGCGGGCGACGGGCTGCGCCGGGTGCTGTGCAGCGGCGAGGCCCTGCCGGCCGACCTGGCGGCCCGGTTCACCGGGGCGTACGGGCCGATCCTCCACAACCTGTACGGGCCGACAGAGGCGTCGGTCGACGTCACCTCGTGGCCGTGCGCCGGCGGCGCGACCGGTGCGACCGTCCCCATTGGACAGCCGGTGTGGAACACCGGCGCCTACCTGCTCGACGCCGCGCTGCGTCCCGTGCCGTCGGGCACGCCCGGCGAGCTGTACCTGGCCGGGATCCAGCTCGCCCGCGGGTACCTGCGCCGGCCCGGCCTGACCGCGGAACGGTTCGTCGCCGACCCGTACGGCCCGCCCGGGACGCGCATGTACCGCACCGGAGACGTGGCCCGGCGGCTGCCCGACGGCGCGCTGGAGTTCCTCGGCCGGGTCGACGAACAGGTGAAGATCCGGGGATTCCGGGTGGAGCCCGGCGAGATCGCCGCGACGCTCGCCACCCATCCGGACGTGCGGCAGGCGGTCGTCGTCGCCCGCGAGGACCGGCCGGGTGACGCGCGCCTCGTCGGCTACGTGGTGCCGGCGGTCGCGACCGGCGACCGCGCCGCGCATCTCGACGAGTGGCGGGAACTCTACGACGCGGTGTACACCGGGGCCGGCGTCTCGGACGGCGACGACTTCGCCGGGTGGAACAGCAGCGACGACGGCGCACCGATCCCGCTGGACGAGATGCGCGAGTGGCGCGACGCGGCCGTCGACCGGATCCGGTCGCTGGCACCGCGACGGGTGCTGGAGATCGGCGTCGGCACCGGGCTGCTGCTGACCGAACTGGCCACCGACTGCGACACGTACTGGGGCACCGACCTGTCCGGCGCGGTGGTCGAGTCGTTGCGCCGCCGGGTCACCGCGGATCCGGCGCTGGCCGACCGCGTGGAGCTGCGGGTCCAACCGGCACACGACCTGACCGGGCTGCCGGCGGGCTTCTTCGACACCGTCGTGCTCAACTCCGTCGTGCAGTACTTCCCGAGCGCAGACTACCTGCTCGACGTGCTGCGCGCGGCACTGCGCCTGGTCGCCCCCGGCGGCGCCGTGTTCGTCGGCGACGTGCGCGACCAGCGGCTGCTGCGCTGCTTCCACACGGCGGTGCAGGCCCGCCGGGTCCGGTCCACAGTGGACACCGGCGCGCTGCGCCAGGCGATCGGGCAGAGCCTGCTGCGGGAGAAGGAACTCCTGGTCGCTCCGGAGTTCTTCGCGGCGCTCGGCGCCGTCGACGTGCGGCTCAAGCGTGGCCGGCACCACAACGAGCTGACCCGGTTCCGGTACGACGTCGTGCTGCACGCGACGCCGGTCACCGACCCGGTGCCGGAGTCGGTGCTGTCGTGGGGCACCGACGTCGCCGACCTCGACACGCTGACGGCACACCTGCGGGTGCGCCGCGACCCGGCGGTCCGGGTCCGGGTCACCGGGGTGCCCAACGGCCGGCTCGCCGGTGAGGTCGCCGCGCTCCGCGCGCTCGACGGTGGCGGCGGCGTCACCGACGTCACCGCGGCCCTCGCGACCGGCGGCGGGATCGACCCCGAGGCCCTGCACGCACTCGGCGAGCGGCTCGGGTACCGCACCGCCGTGACCTGGTCACCGGACGACATCGGCGACATGGACGCCGTGTTCGTCACCGGCGACGGCGCGGTCACCGGCACCTACCGGTCGACCGGAACCGTCGCGCCGGCGACCGCGCTCACCACCGACCCGCTGGCGTTCGCGTCGGTCAACACGCTCCCGGCCCGGTTGCGCGCGCTCGCCGCCGAGCGGCTGCCGGAGTACATGGTGCCGGCCGCGGTCGTCGTGCTGCCCGCGCTGCCGGTGACCCCGAACGGCAAGCTCGACCGCCGGGCGTTGCCGGCGCCCGACGGCCCGGCGGTGGGCGCCGGTGGCGCGCCGTCGACGCCGGTGGAGGAGGTGTTGTGCGGGCTGTTCGCCGAGGTGCTGGGCGTGCCGTCGGTGGGCGTCGCCGACAGCTTCTTCGACCTGGGTGGGCATTCGCTGCTCGCCACGCGGCTGGTGGCCCGGATCCGGGCGGTGTTCGGGAACGGGTTGGAGGTCCGGTCGGTCTTCGAGGCCCCGACCGTCGCCGGGCTGGCCGCACACGTGAGCGCCGGCACCGGCACCGGCGGCGCACCGCGGCCGGTGCTGCGTCGGGTGGTGCCGCGGCCGGAGGGTGTGCCGTTGTCGTTCGCGCAGCAGCGGTTGTGGTTCGTGGACCGGTTGGAGGGTGCGTCGGCGACGTACAACGTGCCGTGGGTGGTGCGGTTGTCCGGTGATCTGGACGTGGCGGCGTTGCGGGCGGCGCTGCGCGACGTGGTCGACCGGCACGAGTCCATGCGCACGGTGTTCGTCGAGCGCGACGGCGAGCCGGTCCAGGAGGTCTGGGACGTCGACCGCGCCGGCGTCGACCTCCGCGTCCGCCGCGCCGACGACGCGATCCTCGACGAGACGCTGGAAGCGTTGGTGCGCGCGCCGTTCGACCTGTCGGCCGGCGTACCGGTGCGGGCCGACCTGCTCGTGCTCGGCGACCGGGACCACGTGCTGGCGCTCGTCATGCACCACATCGCCTCCGACGGGTGGTCGCTGGCGCCGCTGTCGCGCGACCTGCGCACCGCCTACGCCGCCCGCCGGGCCGGCGGGGCTCCACAGTGGACACCGCTCCCGGTGCAGTACGCCGACTACACCCTGTGGCAGCGGGAGCTGCCGGAGCCGCTGTCGGACCAGCTCGACTACTGGCGTCGGACGCTGGCCGGCCTGCCGGAGCGGCTCGACCTGCCGGTCGACCGGTCGTACCCACGGGTCGCGTCGTACCGCGGCGAACTGTTCACCTTCGAGTGGGACGCGGACCTGCGCGCGGGGCTGGCCGGCCTGGCCCGGGCGGCGAACGTCAGCGTGTTCATGGTGGTGCAGGCGGGGCTGGCGGCGTTGCTGACCCGGCTCGGCGCGGGCACCGACATCCCGTTGGGCTCGCCGATCGCGGGCCGCACCGATCAGGCGCTCGACGACCTGGTCGGGTTCTTCGTGAACACGTTGGTGCTGCGGGTGGACACGTCGGGTGATCCGACGTTCCGGGACCTGTTGGCCCGCGTGCGCGAACGCAGCCTCGACGCCTACGCGCACCAGGACGTGCCGTTCGAGCGGCTCGTGGAGGAGCTGAACCCGACCCGGTCGCTGTCGCACCATCCGCTGTTCCAGGTGATGATCGCCGGCCAGAACAACGTCGCCGCCGACATCGACCTCCCGGGGCTGACCGTGGTCGACATCCCGGTCACCACGGGCACCTCGAAGTTCGACCTCGCCGTGTCGGTCACCGAGTATCCGAGCGGCATCAGCGGCGTCGCCGAGTTCAACACCGACGTGTTCGAACGGTCCACTGTGGACGGAATCGTCGACCGGTTGGGCTCGCTGCTGCGTGGCGTGGTGGCCGATCCGGACCGACGGCTCGGCTCGGTCGACCTGCTGGGCCCCGGTGACCGCGATACGCTCCTGGAGTGGGCGGGGTCCACTGTGGACCCCGCACCGGTGACGTTCCCTGCGGTGTTCGCGGCCCGCGTGGCGGAGCGTCCGAATGCGGTGGCAGTGGTGTTCGAGGACGAGTCGGTCACCTACGCGGAGTTGGCCGCGCGGGTGAACCGGTTGGCGCGGTGGCTGCGTGGGCACGGTGTGGGG
>NZ_BOPG01000153.1 GCF_016863635.1 Virgisporangium aurantiacum
AGTACACATCCAAGGCGTTCGCCGCCGCCTGCCACACGGCCGGCGTCCGCCAATCGATGTCCGCGGTCGGCAGCTCCGCCGACAACGCCCTCGCCGAATCGTTCAACGCCACCCTCAAACGCGAGACCCTGCAAGGCCGACGGACGTTCACCGACGAACGCGAAACCCGGCTGACCACGTTCCGATGGCTGAACAGGTACAACACCGTCCGCCGCCACTCACGGCTCGGACAACGATCCCCGATCACCTACGAGAACAGCATCCGAACAACATCAACTACACTCGCGGCAGCCGCATAACCCGTGTCCAAGATCAAGGGTCAAGGCCCACCGGGCTTGATCCCTGATTTTGGACACGGGGGTAAGCCCCGTCGTCAGGCGGCTGTGCAGGGAGTCGACGTGGAGATCGACGAGTTCGGGATGCTGGTGGATGGGTCGCGCGCCGAGGTTGAGGCCAGTGATCGTTGCTGACCTGCGACGCGGTCGGCGCGGCGTTGGTCGACCGGCTGGCGGCGCTACCGCCGCCGCGCATCCTCGAGTTCGATCGCCGTCTCGCGGCGACGGTCAGTCGAGCGGCTCGACAGAGACGCGATGAACGGCGAGTCGATCCAGTTCGCGGCGTCACGCGCGTATGACCGGCGCGCCGATGATTGGATTCGTTCTGGGACGCGCTGGAGGCCATGCCTGCCGCGGCCGACGGCGACGGACAGCAGCCGGACGATGGGTGGGACGGACACTTCGGTCGGCCGGACGATCGGGCCCGGATTCCTGTCCGGCTACCGCCGCTGTCCGCCCCGTTGGACATCACGGCCTCTGGCTGACGAACACCGATCGCGAGACCCGCTCGGTCGGCGGCATCAGCGGCGCCCGTGATCTTGGCGTCGACTGCTCTGTAGCGCGCCGCCGTGACGGCCCAGACGTCCGACGATCAAGGCGTCCGTATTTGCCGCTGGTCGAGCGCCATCGGCGTTGAACAGGGCTGTGCTTACGGTCGCCGCGCCGATCATGATAGGAGCACACGCCAGGATCAGTATCTTGTGTTCGTGGACCGCGATGATCTCATCCGCCTCCTCACCCGAGACGGCAACGTGTTCGCCGCCTGCCGGAGCGCTGTGGCTGCTGGCGCGGCGATGCAGGTTTGGGACGAGGGCGTCCCAGCGTCCGAGCTCGCCCGCATCTACGCTCGACGGCTGCGCCTGACCCGGCGGAACGGTACACCAGAGATGGGATTCACCGACGCGGTGCAGGCACTACACGCCTACGGCGAGGAGCGCGTACGTATCGGAGCCGTCAAAGCGGCCGATCCGCCGTACCACTTCCAACTCTTCCTGAACGAGTCCGCCACCAGCCTGATTGCCTGTCTGGGAGTGGACCAGAGTTGGACGACGCGAGGCTGACGCCACGCCTGCGAGCGATCATGAGGTCGACCGGTGCGCGGATCTGCCGCTGCGAGCGCACGATGCGGATCGCGAATCAACCGCCGGGCGTGTAGCTATCGGCTCCGCAGGTCCGGGTTGTACATCTGGATGCCGCCGTGGTCGGTTGCGCCGTTGTGGCGTTCGCTGGGCCAGGTGTTGCACCAGAGGCATGACCAGCACAGGTTGTCCGGGTTGTTTTGACCGCCGTTGAAGCGGGCGAGGCTATGACCCAGCGACCCGATCCGCCTGCCGATCGAACCCCATGCGGTCGGTCGGCCATTCGGGCCAGACGGGCGCAGTTCTACTGCGAGGGAGCCGCAATGAGCGCATCGCCCCTTGGCATGCTCCAGGATCGACCAGACCTCGGCAGCGGTGATCTTCCGGTCCGACGGCCCCGACATGAGGCGGCGTCGGTTGGCTGTCTTGACTTTCGCGCGGCACCACCGCAGTCGGTGGTCGACGGTGGTGGCGGCGAGGTAGTTATCCCATGAGATGAACGTCGGCGCTGGCGGCTCGGCGTCGTCGTTGGGCGGCTCGAGCGGTGCGGGATGTGCGCTTACGATTAGCTGCTCCGCGCGGCCTGTTGGCAAGGCCGCTGCGAAGCTAAGCAGTTCGGCCAGGTTCGGTGCCTCCCGATCGCGATCCACGAAGACATTCTGGACGTTGGCCGAGCGGCAGTGGGAGGTCCGGGTCGATGTCGAGGGTGGACATGCCGGTCGTGCCAGTGGGGACCTGCGTGAGGACGGCGCCTGTCGGGCTGAGCACACTGGTGGGGCCCAGACCGATCCGGAACTCGTCGCGTTCGCCGGTGACGTCGGCGGAGACCAGCCACATGGCGGTCTCGCGGGCACGGCGGGCCCTGATCTCGTGGTGGCGGTCCTGCCACCAGCGCGCCTTGTCGCGGCGCATCATGTTCTGCGCTGGGACCAGCAGCACCCGCGCGTGGCGGGCGGCGACCGCGGCTGCGGCCTGTGGGAACTGGGTGTCGTAGCAGATGTTGATTCCGAACCGGATCCGGCCGAGATCGAAGACCGGGTAGCTGTCGCCGGCGGCGAAGATCGATTCCCCGGCGGTCAGGAACGTCTTGCGGTAGCGCCCGATCACCTGTTGCCCGGCGATGACCAACGCAGTGTTGAAGTAGACACCGCCGGACCGCTCGATCATGCCGAGCACCAGCGTCTGCCGGATCCCTGCCAACGCCGCCAGCACCGCGGCGAACTCCACCGAGGTGACATCGAAGGCCCAGGAGCGGACGTGCCGCCCGGTGACGAGGTACCCCTGCAAGAAGCATTCGGGGAACAGCAGCAGGTCGACTTCCACGGAGTCCGCCCAAGCGGCAAACTCGCGAACGACGCGCAGCGCCCCCTCGATGTCCCCGAGAATCTCAGGCGTCTGACACGCACCGATCCGCACCACGCCACGGTAGCCGCGCCGCGAACTGAAGCACGATCTTGGCATCCTGTAATGCCGCTCCTTGAGTGGTGGCGTTGAACTCGGCTCCTGACGCACCGTCAGATATGGCTGCCGTTTCCGTTTCCGACGCCGTCGTCGTGTCGTCCGCTGATCACCACCGCCCGGCTGTCGGCCAACCCGAACGACTTCGCCCTCGTTGCACTTCTCGGCCTACTTGGGTTGCGGATCTTCGAGGTCTGCGGCGCCAGCGTTGCCGATCTCGTTGAGGAGCACGGCCACCGCGTACAACGCGTACGCGGCAAAGGTGGCAAGGTCGTCCTCGTTCCGCTGCCACCGGCGGTCAGCCGGGCCATCGACCGGGCGGTCGGCGACCGAGACGGCGGTCCGATCCTGCGCAACACCCTCGGCGGCCGGATGGACCGACACGCCGCAACCCGACGGCTCAAGCACCTGGCCGCCTCCGCCGGGATCCGGATGCCGAGGATGCATCCGCACATGTTGAGGCACACGTTCGTGACGACCATGCTCGACGCCGGCGTCAGCCTGCGCGACGTCCAGATCGCCGCCCGCCACGCCGACCCCCGCACCACCATGCGCTACGACCGAGCCCGCAAGAACCCCGACCGCCACGCCAACTACATCCTCGCCGCCTTCATGGCCTCCGGAACATGATCGACAGTCCGTAAGCGGCTCGCGGCTTTGCCGATGAGCGAGCGCTTCATGCCCGTAGGCGCGGGGCGGTTGTCGCGTCCGTCCGAAGATTGCGGATGATCAAGGCGCTGGCCGGCGGCTCGCAAGGTCAGTCCGGACGTTTCCCGGCTCGGTTGTCCGGATCTATTTTGCGGTTTCCGGGCCGGATCAGCGTGGCGGTTCGCCGAGTAGGTTGTTGCGTCGGTCTTCTTGGCTCTTGCGATGAGTCGTCGTTCGGCGTCATGCATTGAGGCCTTGGTGACCAACGGAAACTCCGGCAGGGCAAAGGAGGTGCTGACCACGCCGCGCACCACCGCGGCCGGACGCCCCGCGGGCATCGCGAAGCCCGAGATACGACGGACGGCACTGGCCGGGTCGTCCACAGCGCGGAAACGATCGTGGAGATCCTCGCCCGGCAGCCGTGGACGAAGGCGACGACGTTGATCGCCGATCACGACCCGACAGTGCTGTCCCTGCTCATCGACGAACTGCTGGCCATCGCGTCACCGGCCTGACAGGGCCGCCGCCGCGTCAGGTGTTGGCGCCGGCGAGCCCGCGGCGGAACCACTCCGGCATCTGCTCGTCGGCCCGCGGGAACCACTTCTGCTCGATGGCGAAGTCCTTCGCCGACGGCGCCAGGTCGAACCTCGGAGCCTCGTCACGGTTGTAACGGATGTTGTACCTGCCCGGCGGGTCCAGGATGTACTCGAACTCCACCCACGAACCGAGCCCCTCGGCGTACATGCCCTTGCGTAGCTGCTGGAACTTCCGCCACACCTCCGGCGTGAACGACCAGCCGCGCACAGAACCGTCCGGCATCTTCACGCCCGTGTCGGCCTCGCTGTGCGTGCCGATCATCTTGACACGCACCACCAGGCGCACCCATCCGTGCGGCAGGGTCGGCAGGATCTCCTGGGCGATCTCCGTGAGCTTCTCCTGCTGCTCGGTCGGGCTGAGCGCCGGCCAGTTCGCCATGGTGTCACTTCCTCTCAGATCGCGGTCGGACCCGCCAGCCTACTGATCGGCCAGGCTCGCCTCGTGCTCGCGCCGCAGCTAGAGCCCGCGTTCGACCATTTCGCGCAGCCACTCCGGGACGTACTCGTCCGCCCGCGGGAACGCCTCCAGGTCGCGCACGAACATCATCGGGTGCAACTCCGGCGACCACCGCGGGTTCTCGTCGTAGTTGAACGTCACCTCGGGCTCAGCCTCGCGGTGCAGCACGAACCGCGCCGACAACCACGCGCCGCGGTTCTCCTCGTACATCTGCTCGCGGAGGTCCTGCAGCCGTTTTGTCATCTCCGCCAGCCGCACCTCGCCCGCGAACCGGCCCTCGGCGTCTTTCGCGGACGAGGCGAGTTCGTATGCCGTCACGTTCGCCCAGACGTCCAGGGTGACGCGGTTCCACCCGACCGGGGCGCCAGCCTCCAGCAGCGTGCAGATCTCAGCGATTCGCGTATCGGTCTGTGGGTCCATACCTCACCTCCGGCCGGTTCGGGAGATCCTGGCGTGCCCACACCGTCCCGCCGTCCTGACGAACCAGGGTGGCGACGATGTGGACGTGGTCTGCATCGTGTCGAACCGCGACCCACCGAGCCGTAGCCGGGTCACCGGCCGGCGCCACCCCGACCGCGTCGACAAACTCGGCCTGCGATCTGCGCCACTGCCCGTCAGACAGTTCCGGATCGGACAGGTAGTTGTGCACCGAGCGATGATGCCACAGCGCCTCAAGCGGCGGACCGATACCCGCCACCACCGGCTGTTCCAGCATGGTGGCGAGCCGGGCGACCGAAACACCGCCACCAGGCAACCGCGAGGCGTAAACCCGACCCGGGCCGCAGCCACCGCAACCGAGCCGAACTCGGCAGTGTACTCGGTCGACCAATACCGGCTGATCACGTTCAGCGCCGCCAAGCGGTCATCCGACTCCCATTAGCCCTGACGGGATTGGAGGGCCGTGATGAGGTGCTGCGGACGCCGTGTCGGCTGTTGCGGCGGCGGCCCGGCCGGATGCAGGTGTTGACCACGATCCCGCCAGTGGCGTCACCCTTCAGCTGCTCCACCTGGAGCTGCCGCACCCGACCCGCACCGACGTCTTCTACTCCGAACTGCACCTCGGCCGGATCGACCTTGCC
>NZ_BOPG01000154.1 GCF_016863635.1 Virgisporangium aurantiacum
TCTGGCCGCGCACGGCGGCACCGCCACCCGCGAACAACGAGCCCGGCCGGTCCGCCGGTGACCCGACCGCCATCGATTTCGACACTGACTTCGACGCCGATCCCGACACTGGCTTCGACGCTGATTTCGACCCGCTGGACGACCCGGACGACGACCCGAACGAGGTGGATGACGAGCGGGCCGGGCGGTCAGACAGCGGGGGTCCGGCCACGACGGACCCGTACGTCACTGATCTGGTCGACGGCGACGCAGCGGAGGGCAGCGGCGAGATCGACGAATCCGACGAACCCGGCCAGGTTTCGGCATGGGAGCAGATGCCGGCGGTGCCGGCGCTGGCGAGCCCGGGCATGGCGGTGTGGCCGGCCGCGGGCCTCGGCCTGATCGGTCCACGCGCAGCCGACGCGGCTCGCGGATTCCTCACCGCAGCTCTCGCCGCCGGAAGCACGGCCACCAGCGCGGACACCCCGGAGGTCCGCACGCACGTCGTGATGCCCGCCACGACCGCCGCAGCCCTGCTCGGACCGGCCGCAGTCGGCCTGCCCGCCATGCCACGGCTGACCATCACCGCCAGCCTCGACGATGCCCTGGATCTGCTGGAGGCGCAGATACTGCACCGCACCCGCCTGGTGTACCGGCACGAGGTCGCCACCGTCACCGACCTGCGCGCCGCCGACCCGCTCGAAGAACCCGTCGAGCCCATGCTGCTCATCACCAACACCGGCACCGGCACCAGCGACGGCGCCGCTACCGACCATGTCCGCACCCGCATCGCTGCGGTACTCAGCCAAGGCGATCGGCTCGACATTCACGGCATCTTCCTCGGCACCTGGCCCGACGGCACCACCGTCGTGGTCAACGCCGACGGCACCACCCAGCCCCACGGCGGCGACCGCGGGCCCAACGGCTATCACCCCGGCGGTGCCGGTCATCACGCCGCGGACATCGGCCGCCTCGCCGTACTCACGGCGGCCGAGACCGTCGATCTGCTCGCACTCCTCGCCGAATCGCACACCGACCAACCACCGACCCCAGCATCGTTGCCGACCACCTGCGAGCCCACAGACCCGCAACCCACCGACGAACGCCTCCCCGGACCGGCGGCAGCCACCGACCCCACCCCTAACCCGACCCCTGTCCCGGCCGGCCCGCCCACCCTCGGTCCGGGCGCCGGTCCCGTCGACGACCAGCCCGACACCCGAACACCCGGTGACGCAAGGGCGGCCGTGCGGATCCGGGTACTCGGCCCACCCGAGATCATCGACATGGACACCGCCAAAGGCCCACCACGCGGCAAATCGATGGAACTGCTGGTCTACCTCGCCGCCCACGACGGCCCGGTCCACTACGAGACGATCATCGACGACCTTCTACCCGACGCGCCGGCCAGAAGCGCCCCGCACCGGCTGCATACCTATGTCTCCGACCTGCGCCAGGTGCTCCGCCGCACCGGCGGCACCGGCGACTACGTACTACGGTCCGGTCCGCGGTACCGCCTCAGCCGCGACCTGCTCGACGTCGACTTGTGGCGGATGCAGCAGGCACTACGCGACGCGGAACAGGCCACCGATCCGGCCGCGAAGGTGGCGGCATGGCGTCACGGCGTCGCCGAATACCGCCGCGAACTCGCCGACGGCACCAGCTACGAATGGATCGAGCCGTATCGGGAAGCAGCCCGCCTGCAGGTCCTCGACGCCGCCCTCGCCCTCGCCGACGCCCTCGCCGACCGGCCCACCGAAGCCTTGGCCGTTCTGGACGCCGCCCTGGCACACAGCCCGTACACCGAAGCGCTGTACCAGGCGGCCATGCGCGCCCACGCCACCCGGAACGACGTCGAGGCGATCCGCCGGCTGCGCCGCACCCTCAACCTCCGCCTCGCCGAGATCGACGCCGAACCGACCGAGGAGACCACCGCCCTCGCGAACGAGCTCATCACACGGCTGCAGCCCCCACTGCGGCGTACTCGCCCACGCCCCGCCGCCGGACCGGACACGGACACGCACCGATGACCACCCTCCTCAACCAGCCACCGACCGCCTCAGGCGGCTACGGACACCTCGCCTGGAGGGCCGGCGGCGGCGCACGCATGGACGGGATGGGGCCAGATCCGGTGGACGTCCAGGCCGTTCCGGCCACCCGGCCCCCGCCCAGCCGACCCGCCGCGGCCGAGGCGCTCGATCGTGACCTGGAGACGGCGGTCCGCCACACCGGCCAACTGCGGCGTGGCTTCTACTTCGTCGTGCTGCTCGTTGCTCTGACCGGCCAGGTCACCGGCGCCGACCAGACCCTGCACATCCCGCTTCTGTTCGCTCTTCCCGCCGTCGCCGCGCTCGAGCTGGGCGGGGTGGTCGTGCTCGCCAACGCCGATGTCCGCCGCCGCCTCGGCGAACGCGCCCTCGGCTCCCGACTCCTGTCCGCCGCGATCACCGCCGGCGCGGTCGCCTTCAACTGGCTCGCCCACCCGAACCGGCTCCTCGGCGGGTTCTTCGCCGGCATGTCGCTGCTGGGCTACCTGGTGTGGGCCACCCACGCCGAGAACTCCCGCCGCGACCGCCTCCGGGCCCGCGGCGCCCTGCCACCAACCACACCCGCCTACGAGATCATCGGGCACTGGCTGCGCCACCCATGGCTGACCCGCCGCGCGAAAGCCCTCGCCAAGGCCGACCCGAACCTCGGCCTGTACACGTCCCTCGCCGCCGCCCAGGAACAGGTACGCGCCGAGCACCGCCGCGCTGCCATCTCCGCCGTCCTGCACCGGAAGATCCGCGCCGCCGTCGATCCCGTCACGGCTGACATCGCCGTGCACGTCTACGACCTCGACCAGATCGCCGATCGCCTCGCCGATCATGCCGACTATGAAAGTCTGACCGTTCTGATCGCCACCGACCTCACCCCGGCCCGCCTGACTGCGGCACCAACCGCGGTCCGTCCCCGCAGGCGGTGGCTCCGCCAGCGTCGCGACGTCGTCTCATCCAGAACTGACGCCAGCGCCGTCGAACCGGCCGCCAGCCCAATGCCGACCGCCGCGCGCGGCACAAACGGCGCCTGCACTGGTGACCGCTCACCGACGCTGCCGTCACCCACGCCGCCGTCACCGGTCGAGACCTCGACCAAAACCCGCCCACGGCAGGTGATGGCGTTCCCGGAGGAAACATCGGTGGTCGACCCGGCTGCAAGCCACGGCCCGCGTGGCCACGACAGCGCCGACGCTCCGATGTCCGATGAACTGACTCGCGGTGTCGAACCAGTGTCGGCCGCGGCGACCGGAACCGCGCAGCTGCACGCAGACACTGACACGGCAACGAGCCAAGACGGCACGTCTCTAGCCCGTTCTCCAATCAGTGCCGCCGCGACGACGCTCACGCCGACTGCTGAGCACGCAGCCGCGGAACCCGACCCCCAGCCATCTGATCCCAGCACAGCGATACCGCCGCCGCCAGGGACCGGCGCCTCAAGCAGGCCACCGACCGAACCGGCCTCGGCCGCCGGGACCAGCCAGGAGCCGAGCCGGGGCGAACGGCCCGCAGGGTCCCAAGACGGGGACCTTGACACGGCAGAGCCGAACGACGAGCCGGTGCCGCAGACGGCCGCCGCCGCGGTTGCCTACTGGTATCAGCGCCGCCCCGACCTGCATCCACGCGAGATCGGCAAACGGATCGGCCGGTCGGAGCGAACTGTGCGCCGGTACTGGCCGCCGACCACCGATCCCTAAGGGAATAGGCGACATTTCGGCGCGCTACCATTCGACGCCGCAGCGATACACCGCCGGACCACCGCACCAGCGGGCCGACCGTGAACGCGACACATGTTGCCACGGCCGGTGCCGCCACGGCATCGACACGTTCGCCCAGGCGCTGCCCGTTACGGTCCCCTATCGGTCGGGCAGGTCCGACTCCTCGACGGCGGTCGGCGGTGTAGCGGAACCCAACTGTCCAGGAGCAATGGCGCTGACCGACGGCGGCGGCTGCACGGGATGCCCGGCTCGGCCCGGGAGGATGCGCGCGGTGAGTGCCCGGAACCGGGTCCTGCCCCTCACACCGACGCGTGGCCGCGCAGGTGGCTCGGTTCGACGTCGTCGCTCGCCGCGTCCGGCGATCTGTCATGTTGGCGGGTCGAGCGCCTGCGCGTCCGCTCGGGCTTTGCATCCACAGTGGGTGCGAGCAGGCCCGCTCGGCGCTGGACTGGTCCGGGGCCGGATTTCGTCTCGGCGCTCATCGAAGTGGAATCCCTTGACCTACATGTGTGATGTGCAAGATCGGACCTTTCTCTCTAGGTATTGCATCGACCACGGTCGGTGAACCATGATCTACTCCTCGGCCCTGCGGACCTGGAGCGCCTTCGTGTCTGATCGACGGTTGTTGCTGCCCTATGTTCGGTTCCGCCGTCCGGGCCGGTCGCGTCGCTGGGTCACTGTGCTGGTTGCGCTCGTGATGGTGGCGGGCGTTTTTGCTGTTCCGGACGTGGTGTCGGCGGCGCCGTCGGATCCGGCGTCGCCGGACTCGGCGGTGAAGTCCGTTCCGGTGTCGCCGGTCAGCCCGGTGAAATCGGATCCGGCGCCGATGCCGCGGTGGCGGCCACCGGTGGCGGCGTGGCCGGCCGGTGGTACCGGTGTCGTGCCGGTCGACGCCTCCGCAGCAGGGGCGGCGAAGGTGGCCCCGTCCGCGGCGGAGAAGGCCGCGGGTGCCGCCCCCGGCGGTCTCCCAGTGGTGGCCCGGGCAGCGGCCGATGCTCCGGGATCAACCGATGCGCTGCGGCCGGGGGTGCGAGTCGGTGGGGATGCGCCGGCGTCGTTGCGGGTGCGGGTGTTGGACCGGGACACGGCCAAGGCGGCCGGTGTCGATGGCGCGTTGTTCACGGTGGAGCGGGCCGATGGGCGGGCCGATGCCGGGGCGGTGGCGGTGGATGTGGACTATTCCGGATTTGCCGGGATGGTCGGTGGCGACTACGCGTTGCGGCTGGGTCTGGTGGAGTACCCGGCCTGTGTGCTGATCACGCCCGGGGTGACGGAGTGCTCCCAGCACCGTCCGGTGGCCGGGGCGGTGAACGTGACCTCGGCGCAGGTGGTGTCGGTCGATCGGCTGGTGGTGTCCGGGGACACCGAGCAGGCACCGCAGATGGCCGACGGGTTGCGGGTGTTGGCCGTGGTCGCGGCCGCGTCCGGGCCCAGTGGGGACTATGGCAAGACGTCGTTGGCACCGACGTCGTCGTGGGCGGTCGGTGAACAGGGCGCCGACTTCACCTACGCGTATCCGTTGCGGGTGCCGTCGTCGGTCGGTGGGCCGGCACCGGATCTGAAACTGTCGTACTCGTCGGGGTCGGTGGACGGCAGGTCGTTGCGGGAGAACTCGCAAGCGTCCTGGGCGGGGATGGGTTGGAGTTTCGACGTCGGCTACATCGAGAAGCAGTACCGGTCGTGCACCGATGACGGCCTGT
>NZ_BOPG01000155.1 GCF_016863635.1 Virgisporangium aurantiacum
GCCTCCGGCTGTTCGCGGTACCGCGCCCAGGCCCGTCCCGGCGGGCCAGGATGTGTGACTCCCTCCTGGGTCAGCAGCGCAGAGGCGAAAGTTATAAGCCCGCCCGTGTCGGCGAACTCCGGCGCATCCAAGTCGATCTCATTGGCACAGTTCGGCCCACTGACCCTTAGCCGTGCAAGAAGTCCACCTCGCATGTAGCGATCTCCCGGCGCAAGCGGTCGCGTGGCGACAACCACACGCACCCAAGGCACCGCGGCGAGTTCGGTGAGGAACTCGGCGATCGCCGCCTGATCCGAACGGCTATACGCCTCGTCAAGGGCGTCCAACGCGATAAGCCAGACCGGCGCCTCGCCACGGCCGGCCAGCCAGTCAACCAGATCAGCCACATCGATGGCCTCCGGTTGGCCGACAAGGCGCGCGACAGCCGCCACTACCTCCCGAACCGTCGCACCACGAGCGTGCATTGCCAGGCCCGATCCCATTCCGGCGGATTGAGCAAGGAGAACAGCCTGCCCAAGAACGGCCGACTTGCCGGATCCCGGCTGCCCGACAACCACCAGCGGTTCGCCGGGGCACACAGCTGATTGCCACCATGTCTCGATCCGATCAAGGGCGACGGCGCGTCCCCGGAACAGGTTGCCGCCTTGGGCGCCACTTCGCCGTCCCTGCCCGCGCCGTGTGAAATGTCCACGCGCCTCAGCGCCGGCCCAAATCCAGCCCGGGCCGCCCAGCGGCTCGGTTGGTGCCGGCTTGGACGGTTGGAGCCGACGGAGTGCATCGAGCCACGGTTGATGTTGATCGATGGGCAGGTCGCAACCCAGCAGAAACTTCTTAAGCGTCGATGGCTGTGGCGGGTTCTTGCCCGCGATCAGGTTGTGCACGGTGGTATTCGCAATGGACTCGCCCGACCGTGCCGCTCTGGTCGACACCTGGCGTGTCGAGCGTTCCGCCCATCTCATGAGCTTGTGGGCACATGCGGCCAACTCGGCAACTGTCTGGACGTCGGTCGGATCTGGTGCCGGGTCTCCCCGGGACCGCCTGCCGTCGGAAAGATCATGGCTAGCGCTCATCTATCCACCGCTTACGTCGCGTGATCGACCCCGACAGCGTAAAGGCCAGAGGCCCTGCCCGTTGTAGCCTGCGGCCCGGCCAGAGGAGTCCAATCCGTCCACCTGTTCAGAGGACTGTCATCTGAACAGGTGGACGGCCAGCGTCAAGGCACAGCCGGCGAGCAGCGCGGCCGGAAATGTCCCTGAACGAGAGGAACCGCTGGTGGACACGATCGCGATGCGTAGGCTGTGGCTGGCTTACGGCCTCCTGGTGTGCGTCCTTGTCGGCGTAGCCGCTGGCGTGCTGACCGCACTCGGCGGAGCAACCGCTATCGCCGCGGTCGTCGCCGGAGCTGGTGCCTTCGCCGGCGCCACGGCCTTGCTCGTCCTTCTGCTGACCTTCGTCTGGACCGTGCTCACCAACCCACCCGATCCAAGGCCGTAGTGGTCAGCACCTTATTCCTCGATCGGTGTTGGATGCCTGTAGCGGTCGCTCGCGGCACCGAACGGGCCAGGCAACAACGCGATGCCTGGGATCCCGTTGCCTCCCTGGTCGGTCAGCTGATTCATCGCCTCGGCGACGCTGGCGGGCGGCCCAGGCCCCGCTATGGTGCCATCCGTGACTGTTGATGACATCGTCCACGCGAAAGGCCCGGTCGCCCGCCCACCGTCCGCGGGTCCATCGGTCGCAGGCGCGATCGCCTTCCTGCCGGCGCTGGCACATTCCGCCCACATAGCGAACGACCGATAGTGCCCTCCCGCACGACGAGTCCGGTGCGCTATCGAGATGGCGACGCCAACACGGTGCTGCGCGACGTCCTCCATCGGCTGTGGAAGAGCAAGTGCCACTCATGCGACCAGCCGAAGGACTACACCGACATCCAGATCGACCACCTCATCCCAAAGAAGATCAGCGCACAGCAGCGCCGAAACCTGCTGAGGATCCTCCATCTGCCAGTCGACTTCGACCTTGACCGCCCGGCCAACCTGGCCCCGATCTGCGGCCGGTGCAACCGCAAGAAGAGCAACAAGACCGTCCCGGCGGCCACCACGATCCTCGCCATGACACTCGACAACGCGATTCAGCTCGAGCCCCGAGTGATCACCGAGGTAACCGGCATAGCGTCGAGTAGTCAGGTGGGCAGCTGGCTGAGGCGAGCGAATCAAGCCAACCTTGACATACCGCGGGTTCGAAACGCGTTCCTTCAAGAGGCCCCAGCAGTTGTACAGAAGCTGGCCCTGCTCGACCCGAGCCAGGCCGATTTTGTGACCATAAGATCGGTCGACCTCGACCTCGGCCCCCTCCAGGTGCTTGTACAACTCTCCCTGGACGTCCGCGGCCGCACGGCGATCACCGTGATCGAGGAAATATTCGACCGCCAGATCACCGACGTCATCGAGGCCGGCGTTGACGCGCTGGTCTCCGAGATCGCTGCAGCCGCACAGTCCTCTGTCGAGGCCATGGATGACCCGCTCGGACCGCTCAGTGCCGGGCCGCCCGAGTGTGACCAGCTCAGCCTGACAATCGACGAGGTCGATTTCGCTCGCGACGGTGCGGAACTAACGTTCACCTTGGAGGGCGCCTTCGTAGGCGAGCTCTCCGGCTCGGTCGTGCGCAGCAGCTCCGACGGCGATGGCCTCGACGACTTACAGGGGGACAGCGAGGCAGCCGGACGGTTCACCTTCTGGGTCACCTGGGACCTTACCCAAGCGCCCCCTGGATCCCGCGGTGCCTCAGCTGAAATCACCGACTGGGCAATGCCGTATGTCTCCGTATGGCTGCCGCCGCACAGACGCTGACAGAGCGACGCCCGATCGTCGATTTTGCGATCAAGATGATCTTGCGGTTCAGTTGAAGGTCCTGCCCCATATCTGAGCCTGAGTCGCACTCGCGGAGGTCGAGGCGGTTCCGCCGCGAAACAGGCAACCAACGATCTTGGTAAGGGCGCGCTGAACGACCAATCTGCAACGCACGTACGCGCTGGATTTGCAGGCCGCACGTCGTGTCGCTGCTGCTCATCGCAAGTGCGAGGCGATAAAGCTGTTCAGGTTTGTCTCTACGGCAGGGTATGTCACAGATCTGCAAGATGCCTATGACTATTGCATCGACTGCTGTCGTCTCCCTGCCTTGCGGGCCGACGGGCGTGGCTCGCCACGGCGATACCTGACAAATTGCTGGCGTCGCCGTGGCGTTCGTGGCATCGGGCCTTCGCTACGCCTGGTCGCTGCTGCGGCGACCGACCGTCAATGGCCGAAGTGGTCGAGCAGGCGGTCGACCAGGGCCCGGCAGGCCCCGGAAATGATGCCGGCAACGACCGCAAGGGTGAGTCGACGCCCGGTGCTGCGGCTGCGGTGATTCGATGACATGAATTCTCCTCGTCTTGTGTCGGTGGTTGGTGAGGAGGATGGAGACGGCCGGGGGAAGCCGGAATGGCTTGCGGGCGTTCCGGGCGGCGGCCGGGTTAGGCTCCGTATCCGGGCGGCCGCCCGCATGGTCCGTTGCGGGCGATGCGGGCATGAGCGTCGAGGAGCGGCGATGCCCGAACAGCGGAGCGGTCTGCGTCGGCTGCAGGAGGCCCTGCGAACTCTGGAAGTTCGGGGCGTCGCCGGTCAAAAGGCTGCCGGCCGGCACTGGTCGCGGCGGGCGGCGGCGGCGGACGCCAATCGGTCCTACAACGCTGGCGGTCTGGATGCCCGGCGGATCGGTGACTGGCTCAACGAGCCCGGTCGGGCCCCGCGCGACGCGGACCAGGTCTGGGCCTTGGTACGGGTGTGGTCGGCCTGGGCCGGTGACGGACCTGGTCGGCAGGAGCGGGGCTTGTGGAATGCCCTTGTCGAAGCGGCCCAGCCAATCTCGGTCACTGAGAATCCGCCAGCAGGGCCGTCGAAGGGGCCCTGGATGGCGCCGCCTGGAGCGCCAGGCACGGTTGCGCGGATTGCTTTGAACGCCGCGGTCCTCGACGCGGTCCTCGCCTCGGGGTCTGAGCAGGTGCCCGTGACCGCCGTGTATGGGGCGGGCGGCTTCGGCAAGTCCACGCTGGTACGCGACGCCTGCACCGACCCGCGGGTTCGAGATCGGTTCACGGGTGGCCTGCTGTGGACGGACCTGGGCCAGGCCGTGGGTGGTACAGATCTCGCGCTTCGGCTGAACGATCTGACGGAGCAACTGACCGGGGAACGGCCTGCCCTGTCAGATCCGCAGCAGGCAGGTTTCCGGTTCGGGGCTGCAGTCGACGCCCTGGCCCGACCCGTGCTGCTGGTCATCGATGATGCTTGGCGCGAGGACCAGCTCCGGCCGTTCCTACTCGGCGGCGAGGGCTGCCGGCGGCTCGTGGTTGCCCGAAGGCGCCTGGGCTTGCTGTCATCCGCGACGTCCGTCGATGTGCCGGCGATGACAGCACAAGAGGCGGCCGACCTCATCACACGGGGCGTGCGGGACCTTTCCACCGACGTCGTCGACGAGCTTGTCGCGCTAACCGGTCGATGGCCGTTGCTCCTGAGCCTGACCAACCGCACGATCGCGCGGCAGGTCGGCGGTGGACGAGAGTCCACGTCGGCAGCGAAACTGGTTGCCGAGCGGCTGCGTGCCTCCGGGCCGGCCGCGCTCGACCGTCCAGCGGTGGCTGACGAAGAGCATCGCGACGACCTCGTGGCCGCTTCCCTTGCTGCGAGCATCGATGTGCTCCCTGACGCTACCGCCGATCGATATCTTGAGCTGGGCATCTTTCCGACGGAAGCCGACATCCCGCTCGCCGTGCTTGACCTGCTCTGGTCAGAGACCGGCGGCATTGATCCGTTCGAAGTCGAGCTGCTC
>NZ_BOPG01000156.1 GCF_016863635.1 Virgisporangium aurantiacum
CAGCCCCGCCGGGACGCCGCGCCGCCGGTAATAGGCCACGAGGTGACGCCTGCCGACCAGGCCAGCCAGGACGAGAGCCACCGCCGTCGCGACGACTGGAAGCCAGCGCAGGTACCCGCCCGGGATCATCGTGGAACACCATAGTTCGACCGGGCATCAGCCCGCGCCAACGAAATGTGTGGATCCCGTGTACAAGACGGGTGATTGCTCACTCGGCACGAGCGCACAATCGCGGCCTAACGCCGGGCAAGTTTCCCACCGAGCCGATCGCGGCAGAGCGCGCACCACGACGATCTGCGCTGACGACCGTGGACCGTCGCTTCTTTCGGCGTCGCTGGCATGACTCGCGCGGTGACGAGTTCGGCGCTTGGGGCCATTCGGTCTGGTACTTCGAGGTTGATGACCACGGTTGGCCTGTCCGGCAGATCGAGGTGTACGACAACGGTCCAGTCCTCCGTTATGGACCTGGACGCGAGGAAGATCAGTACGGCGGTCTCGGGCAGGTGAGCTCTGAACAACCCGACGAGGATTGGGCTCCGCACGTCATTACACGAGACGCATTCGGACGAACCTGGGACTCAGTGGACAGGTGGTAACCACGCTGATGGCGGCCGAATCCGGACGCCAAGATCGTGAGCGGCCGCCGTGATCGTCATTGATCACGGCGGCCGCGGCGTAGGTCATTGGCAGTTGGGGTGAGAAGTCGTCGGCGCGTCAGCCGTTCAGCCCGTCGAAGAATGCCCGCACGTCGGTGGCGTACGCGTCGGGCTGTTCGAGGGAGAGGAAGTTGCCGCCGCGTTCGGTCTCCGTCCAGCGGACGACGACACTGTCCCGCTCGGCGAAGCGTCGGATGGTGATGTCGGTGTTCGCGGCCAGCAGCACCGCCGTGGGCACGGGGCTGCGGTCCTTCGGTGCCCAGCCGGCCGGGTCGTGGCTCATCTCGTAGTACAGGTTCGCCGACGAGCCGGCCGTTCCCGAGAACCAGTACACGCTGACGTTGGTCAGCAACGTGTCGCGGTCGACGGCGTCCTCGGGCAGTTCGGCTGCGGGGTCGGTCCATTCCTTGAACTTCTCGACGATCCACGCGAGTTGGCCGGCCGGCGAGTCGTGCAGCGCGTGCGCGAGCGTGTGCGGACGGGTCGACTGGATGGCGTTGAAGCCCATCATGTCGTCGCGGAAGTTCTGGAGCCGTTGTAGGCGAATCTGTTCGGCCTCGGTGAGCCCGTCGAAGTCGGCGGGGTCACCGGAAGGGAATGTGACGTGCCCGTTCACGTGCACCCCGAGTACCCGGTCGGGAGCCTGCCGGCCCATCTCGACGGCGATCCAGCCGCCACCGCCGGAGCCCTGCACTCCGTACCGCTCGTATCCGAGTCGGGCCATGACCCGGTTGAACGCTGCGGCGATCCGGCCGGTGTTCCAGCCCGGCCCGACGAGCGGGCCGCCGAAGCCGACGCCCGGAATGTTGGTGAGCACGAGGTGGAATCGGTCGGTCAACTTCTCCACGACCGTGGTGAACGCGACGAACGACGCCGGCCAGTCGTGCGTCAGCAGCAGCGGTGTCGCGTTGGGGTTGGCCGAGCGGACGTGTGCGAAGTGGATCGGCTGCCCGTCGACCTCGGTGACGAACTGCGGGAGCTTGTTCAGCGCCGCCTCCGCGGCGCGCCAGTCGTACTCGTCGGCCCAGTAGGCGGCCAGGCCCCTGAGGTAGTCGACCGGTACGCCCCGGCTCCAGCCCTGGCCCGGCAGGTCGGTACCCCACCGGGTGCGGTGCAGGCGTTCACGCAGGTCGTCGACGTCGGCCTGCGGAACCTCGATGCGGTAGGGGCGGATCTCGGTGCTCATGGCGAACTCCCCGGTTCCAAGTCGCGGAACGGAACGCTTCATTCCGTTCGACATGGCGACTGTATCAGAGCGGAATGCTCCGTTCCACCAACGGGTACGGTGTGATCCGTGTCAAAGCCGCTCTCCGGCCGTCGGGGGCCAGGCCGCCCGCACCATGGGATGCGCTGCGGGCGTTGGGCCGGCGGTCGTCCCGTACTTGTCGATGCCTTCCCCGCGGCCGGGCCACGCTCAAGCGTGAACTGCTTCGGCAAGCCATGAATCGACCGGGACAGGGGGTCACGTTCCAGGCCTGGACACTGCCCGTCTAACGATGTCCGCAGATCTGGACCGTTTCGTCGGCTCGGTCTGTAGTTGATACGTATGCTGCGGCGGTGTCTCTGTTCGGCTACTTCGTGGTTGCGCGGTCCGACCGTCCGCTTGTCGAGGCGCCCTCGCTGCAACATCTGTGCACGAGGACTCGGATGAGATCGGGCCAGGCAGCACCCTCGGCGGCTACATGCGCGAGACCGCTGGCCACGCGGACCGCCTCGCCAACGGCGACCTCCGCCTCACCGTCGACCCACGGGGCGAGGACGACCTGCTGGGCAACGCGATGCACAAGACCGTGGCGCGGCTCGGCGAACTCGTCGGCCAGATCCACTCTGCCGGCCAACACGTTTCCCAGACTGCCGAACGGCTGATGACGGCCAATTCGTCGCTGGTGGCCAAGGCCGAGGAGACCAACACGCTGGCCACGACGGTCGCCTCCGCGAGTGAGGAGATGACCGTCAGCATCAGCGACATCTCGCGCAGCATCACCGAGGCCGCGTCGATCGCCAGCACCGCCGTTGCCACCGCCGATGAGGCCGGCCGCGTCGTCGACAGCCTCGCCGAGGCCAGCGCCGACATCGGCGGCGTCATCGACCTCATCCAAGCCATCGCGTCGCAGACCAACCTCCTCGCCCTGAACGCCACCATCGAGGCCGCACGCGCCGGCGAGGCCGGCAAGGGGTTCGCTGTGGTCGCCGACGAGGTCAAGCAACTCGCCCAGCAAACGGCGGAGGCGACCACGACAATCACCCAGCGGGTCGCCACCATCAATCAGGGGGCCAGCGCCACCGCCCGCGCCATCGCACAGATCGTCCCGGCCTGACCTCCACCGGAACGGGGCGTGCGGCCTGGGGACCACCAACGACCCGGAAGAGATCCCCGAAATCTTCGCTGCGGCCGACAGCACCACCGTCCAGCAAAGCGCGGGACGGACGGCGTTCGCGCCGGTGGCCAAACGGTGGATCGTCGAGCAGGCCTACGGCACCCTCTATTCCGGATGGCGAGGTTGTCGATGTTGCGAGTGGCTGCCACTCCTGAGACTGGGATCGTGATGGTCCTGGTGGACAGGAGTTCTGGAACACGATGGTGAACAAGCACTACCCGGCTCAGTTCAAGGCCGATGCGGTGGCGTTGTACCGGTCTCGGCCGGGCGCGACGATCGCGTCGATCGCCGATGACCTCGGGATCAACCGGGAGACGCTGCGTAGCTGGGTCCGCGCCGACGATCAGCAGCGCGGCACCGGCGGCCCGCCGAGGGCATCGGCTGTGGGGCAGGCGCCGGCTTCGGTCGAGGACGAGAACGCCGAACTGCGTCGGCGGGTCCGCGAGCTTGAGGAGGAACGCGACATTCTGCGGAAGGCAGCCCGGTATTTCGCCGGGGAGACGCGCTGGTGACCCGCTTCCAGTTCGTCGCCGACCACTCCGAGCGCTTCGGCGTGAAGCGGTTGTGTCAGATCGTCG
>NZ_BOPG01000157.1 GCF_016863635.1 Virgisporangium aurantiacum
GGGAACGACAGGTCTGAACAGTCCGTGGTGTCGAACGGCCGACCTACTCCCCTCGGCGTTGTGGGTCGGAGCTGTCTTGTGCGGTCTGATCCAAGGGCGGCGGCGCAGCGGCCAGCATCCGCGACGGTGCTGGCTCGTGCGTAGGTCGCGGTAGCGGCGCGCGAAGCGGGCGGACGGGATGACGAATCGCGGCGGCCTCGAGGCGATGCTTCCGCTCTCAGGAATCCAGCCGTCTCGCGAGGCAAGCGCGTCCGCGTGAAGGTCGCGCGGCCTGAGAACTATGTGATTCGAGGGCGTCATGGCTCATCCGCAGATCAGTAGGTCACTGACGTCGCCTTTAGGTTGGCGCGGCTGGCAATACTCGGACCATGCAGGAGACTGTCCTTATCGCCTTGACTACCGGCGTTCTGACTGGGGTAACCGCGTTGGCGGCGAGCTGGCTAACCAGCCGCGGCAACGTCCAAGCCGCGCAGGCACAAGCGGAAATCACCGCGATCAATCACCGTCAGGACCGTACGCGCGAGCTACGCCGGGCCGCCTACGCGGACTTCCTTGCGTACGCAAACGAGCTCCATTACCTCGCCCATACCGTCGTTGGACACGCGATTGCAGGTGATCAGGCAGCAGTGGCATCGATCCGGGCAAAGCGGATTGAGATCTTCAGAGAGTTCGCTAGGCGCAAGAGCATCGTGCACCTGGAGGGACCTACGAGCCTTGAGGGCGCAACACTTCGGGTCGATCACGCGTTCACTCGGCTCGCCGACGAACTCACACGCGCTCTTGACGAGGGCCCACTCGACGGGATCAAGGACGCGATCCGGCCTGCGGCCCGCGACGTCACTGATGCGGCGGCCCACTTTCTCCGCGAGGCTCGGACGGCATTGGAGACACCTGGAGTTGGTGGGTGAGATGGGCTCCTTCGGGTACACGCATCCCCGCAGCCGCCGCCCAACGTGGGTTTGTACACACGACTTGGACCCGACAGGTTTCGCTCGGGTGAGAGAACCAGGAATCGTTGGTCCCGGTACACCTCAAACGGCGTCCGTCCATCCGCCACAGCAGTCGGCGGAACTCCAATGTGGACGGTGCTGTCCCGCACGAACCGCCACAGGTCCGGATCCTCGACCCGCGTGTCGGCGACCAGGAGCACCAGATTCGTCGTACCGTGCGCGGCGATGACCCGCTGGGTGGCCGCCCAACTGCCAATGCCGCCGGAGTTCTGCACCACGTGGATGGTCATCGCTGGCCGTCCGACGGCCGGACATTGTCGCCATCGCTGCGACGCATCAGGCCGCCTCGACCCAGCCGAGCACGGTTGAGTATTCCTCGCTGTATGTGGTGGCCACGCCTTCCAAATCGGTGGCCTCGCCGCACAGGTAGGCGATTCCTGCGTTGACCATCAGGTTGAGGCCTCACGGAGTCCTTCGTCGGCGGCGCCGACGGCGTCGTGAATGTCGTCGGCCGCAGAGTTGACCGCATCGAGGACCTGCTCGCGGGTGAACATGGCCCCGGCTGGTGCCGTCTCCGGTCCGGTCGTCTCCGGTCCGGTCGTCTCCGGTCCGTGCCGCCTCGCCGTCCCGACCTAGTGTTGTGGGGTCGACGGCGTGGTAGGCCGTCACGAGCGTGCAGACCTGATCCGCGACCTGGCCCAGTGCACTCAGGATGGCCGGAATATCGTGCTGGTCACGGTCGGCGAAATCCTCGCTGTGCTGGCGCGCCGTGGCCAGCCGAACCCCGTCGGCCAGGTCGACGGTGATCAGTGCCCCCTGGTGGAGCATGTCGCTGTCGAAGTCGAGCCACAGTTCCACGCGGCTGACCTCGCTGCTGCGGTACAGCCCGTCCGGTTCGGCGGTGTTGCCCGTCTTTCGCCGTGATCGGGTAGGGGCGGGGTGGCGTCGTTCGGTGTGAGCGTGTGGGTGCGTGGCCGTGGTGGGGTTGCTCTTGTTGCTGTGCGACGACAGCGTGAGCGGGTTGGTGTAGGCCAGCGGCCCTCCCGGTCTTCTCTTGGCCGAGCGTCCGGGAGGGCCGCGGTGGTGCGCGGAGGCACCGGTGCTCACGGTAGGCAATGGCGGAGATGGCGTCGAGCGGCGGCTGTCCGGTGGTGGGTTGGCGTGTCCGGGGTGTGGTGGCCGGTTGCGGCCGTGGGGTTATGCCCGGGTCCGGGTGGTCCGCGATGTTGGGGAGGTCCGGCGGCGGCTTCGTCCGCGTCGGACGCGTTGCGCCGGGTGCGGGCGCACCCACGTGCTGTTGCCGGTCAGCTTGCTGGTGAGGCGGGCGGACACGGTGGCGGTGATCGGTGCGGCGCTGGTGCGGGCTGCGCAGGGCGTGGGGCATCGGCGGATCGCGTGCTGGCTGGGCCGGTCGGAGGCGACGGTGCGGGGTTGGCTGCGCCGGTTTCGGATGCGGGCGGGGCCGTTGCGGGAGGCGTTCACGGCGTTGTTGTGCGCGGTTGACGCCGATCCGGCGTTGCCTGCGCCGGCAGGGACGGTGGTGGCGGACGCGGTCGCGGCGGTCCTGGCTGCGGCTGGGGCGGTGGCGCGCCGGTGGAGCGTGCCACCGTCCCAGCCGGGGCCGCTCGTGGTGTCGCCGTGGCTGGTGGCCTCGGCGGTCACGTCTGGTCGGCTCCTGACATCTCTGTCCACTGTGGACTTGGCCAACACGGGTCGCCCCTGGTGAGGTCGGCGGGTGTCGATGACCCTCGAACGGTTGATCTTCGACCGTGTCAGAGAAGGGCATGACGGTGGCCGATGTCGTTGGTGGAGTGGATGGTGAGCAGCGTCTGCGGGCGGAACGGGCCCGGCGGATTGCGTTGTTCCGTTACGGGCTGGTCCAGGAGGTGATCGACCCGACGCTGTCGACGCGGCAGCGGGGCCGTCTGGTCCGGGAGGTGACGGGCCGGGTGCATGCGGGGCCGTTCGGTGCGCCGGTTCGGGTGTCGGTGGCGACGTTGAACCGGTGGTGCCGGTGGTGGCGGGCCGGCGGGTTCGAGGCGTTGGTGCCGACCCCGGCGCGGGTAGAGGCGCGCACGCCGGCGGAGGTGCTGGCCATGGCCGCCGCGGTGAAGCGGGAGAACCCGGCCCGCACCGCGGCGCAGGTGGCGCGGATTCTGCGGGCGCAGTCGGGGTGGGCTCCGTCGGACCGCACGCTGCAACGCCACTTCAAGCACCTGGAGTTGGACCGGGATCTGCCCGGCAGGCCGGTGGTGTTCGGCCGGTTCGAGGCCGACCGGTGCAACGAGTTGTGGGTCGGTGACGTCCTGCACGGCCCGGTCATCGCCGATGCCGGTGGGGTGCGCCGCAAGACCTATCTGTTCGCGTTCCTCGACGACAGGTCCAGAGCGGTGATGGCCGCCCGGTTCGGCTACTCCGAGGATGCCGTGCGCCTGGCGGCGGCGTTGCGGCCGGCTCTGGCCTCCCGCGGCGTCCCGGAATCGATCTATGTCGACAACGGCTCGTCGTTCGTCGACTCGTGGCTGCTGCGTGCCTGCGCCAGCCTCGGCATCAAACTGGTTCACTCCCGACCCGGGCAGCCGGAAGGCCGCGGGAAGATCGAACGCTGG
>NZ_BOPG01000158.1 GCF_016863635.1 Virgisporangium aurantiacum
GGCTAGAGCAGAGTCAGCTCGCGGGCACGGCGAACGGCGGCGCGTCGTCCGGTCACGGCCAACTTCCGGTAGATGTTGCGGACGTGCGTCTTCACGGTGTTCACCGAGACCGACAGATCACCGGCGATCTCGCTGTTGGCCATCGCGCCCTGCAGATACCGCAGCACCGTAAACTCGCGGTCGGTCAGCGACTCCACCAGCAACGGTGGGCGGGCGGCGGCAACCGCGCGCTCGGCGCCGGTATCCACCAGATCCCGCACCCACGACCACTGTGCGGTGCCGGCGTCGAGATGATTGGCGAGCAGGCGGCGCACGGGCGGCCCGCCGTGGGTGAACGGTCGGCGGAAACCTTCGGGCTGGGCCAGTTCCAGCACATGTTCCAGGATGTCGCCGGCACGGCGGGGATCGGCGCCACAATGCGCGGCCAGGGCCGCCAGAAGTCCGGCGTCCAGCCGCAGCGCCAGCGGGCCCGCGCCGGTGTCGGACCAGTCCGGCAGTGCCCTGGCCGCGGCCCGGTGGTCGCCGTCGCACAGAAATGACCGCCCCAGCGCGACGGCGAGATCCAGCTGCGGCTCGCGGACGGTGTCCAGCATCGGTTGCAACAGCGCGCGGGCCATCGCCGTCTCTCCACATCCGATGCGCAACTCGGCCTCCGCGACCGTCAACCGTTCGCACAGGTAAGTGGTGGCGATCGCGTCTCGATCGCGCCGGGCGGCGCGGAGGGTGGCGTACGCCGCAGCGATATCGGATCGCGCGTGGTGGATGGCGATGCGGGTCGTGGCAACTCCGGCTGCGACGAACGGGTCGCGCTGCGGTTGGTTCGTGGCGAGATCGAGGTAGCAGTCGGCCTCGGCGAGACGGTCCCGTTCGAAGCTCACCGTGGCCAAAGCAAGGTAGGCGGCCGCCCGGCGGTCGGCACCGCATCGTCCCGTGCACGTCGGCGCCCGCAACGCCTCCCGCGCGACGCGCTCGGCGCGGCCTAGCTCACCCCGGCCCGCCCAGAGCACCGCCAGCCGGGCGGAGCACGCGTGTCGGGCGCAGGGCAGGAAGGCCCGTTCGGCGACGTGCGCGCCGGCGACAAGATTCCGCTCAGCGGTTTCGCGGTCACCAGTGGCGAGTTGTGCCGCACCCAGCGCCGTTCGGGCGACCACCCGTACCCGGACGTCGTGGTCGGCGTGGCCGGAGGCGACATCGGCCAGCAGTTGCCCGGCAATCGCCTCGACGGCCGCGGGGTTGGCGTCCTGCCAGGCCCGCGCGAGGCAGAGCGCCTTGTGCACCGTCCGGGCCGGACCTCTCCGGTCGGCCCGGTGCCGGTTCAGGCCGGCTCCGGCCAGCCGTAGGAAGACATCGGCGCCGGTACCGTCGTTGACGCGCAGCAGGTGCGCGGCGTAGGCCAACGCCAGCTCCGGCGCGGCACGCACGAGGTCCTCCGGCGGCGCCGCCGCCGCGCCGTGCGTGCCGGGCCCGTCGGGACACATCGCGATGCGGTGCCAGTGGCCGAACAGCACGGCGGTGGCGCGGTCCCAGTCCCCGCCGGCCAGTGCCTGGTCGAGGGCCGCCCCGCCATGGCCATGCGCGGCGAACCAGTCGGCCGCCCGGCCATGCAGCTCCGAGAACCGGTCCGGGGCGGCTCGGCGAAGGCGGCTGCGCAGCAGCTCGGCGAACAACGGGTGGTACCGGTACCAGCCCGGCTCGCCGGGAATCTCGACCGTGAACGCACCGCGCCGGACGAACTCACCGAGCATGCGTTCACCTCCGGTGCCACCGGTCAGCGCGTCCGCCAGCGTCCCGCACAGGCGCGGCGACACCGACGTGGCGAGCAGGAAGTCACGTTCGTGGGGAGACTGACAAGCCAGAACCTCGCGGTCGAGATACTCCGCGATGGCCGGCTGCTCGCCGGTGAGCCGGTCCACCAGCCGCTGCGGGTCGGGCTGCCCGCACATGGCCTGCGCCATGAACCTGATCGCTGCGGGCCACCCTTCAGTGAGCACCCGCAGGGTGTCGACGTCAGCAGCCGGAAGTTCGACACCGTGCTGTGCCAACGCGTGCGCGGCCTCGGCATCGGTGAACGCCAGGTCCTCGGCACTGATCTCGGTCAGTTCGCCACCCACCCGCCAGCGGTGCAGAGCGAGCGAGGGCTCCGTCCGGGCCGCGACCACCAGCCGCAGGGATTCCGCGTGCCGCAGCAGGAAGTCGAGATCCCGTAACGCGTCGGGGTCGGCAAGGTGGTGCATGTCGTCAAGTACGATGCCGACCGGCGTGGGACGGTCGGCCAGCGCCGTGGCGAGCTCGCTGAGGTAGACCCGGCGCGACACCGACGAAGGTACCGGCACCGGACGCTGGTCGTACCCACCGATGACGCTGGCCGCGGACAGCGACGCGTGGAGGTGCGTCCATAGGCTGTCACCGTCGTCACCGGGCTCGATCGTCATCCATGCGACGGGGACGCGCCGGGTGTCGCGGGCCCATCCGCTGAGTAGTGTCGTCTTCCCCCACCCCGCGGGAGCGGTCAGCACCGTGAGCCGCCGCACGGTGGCCACGTCCAGCACGGTCGCCAGCCTCGGGCGGGCCACCAGCGGCGCCGGCGGCGGCGGCCCGACCAGTTTGGACGGCAGAACCGGCATGGCTGCGCCCCGTCGCCTGTCTGGAATCGCCACGAGCGCGTACCGGATCTCGCTCAGCAGCGCAGATGAATTGGCCATCTTGCCGCCCGTCTGCCGTCCGTACGTACCGACCGCTCCAGTCAATCCGTTCGCGGCACTGCCAGCCAGTGGTCGATTTCCCGATTTCGCCGCGATCGCCCTCGCCGGGTGAAGCGCGCTCACCCGCCGCCGTGGACAGATGGTGGCGACCGCAAAGGAGTAACGACCATGACGACAGTGCCCACGCGCCGATTCCGGCAGCTCGCCACGGTGCACAGCCGGCGAAACGAGCCGATGACCGAAGTCGACCAGCTCCAGGACCTGATCCGAAGCTTCCTGCGGGATCCGTTCGGTGCCACCGGCGAGCAGGCACCCGGCTGGATTCCGGCGGCGGACATCGAGGAGACGGACGACGCCTACATCCTCGAACTGGACGTGCCGGGCCTCAAACGTGAGGACGTGAACATCGAACTGCGCGACAGCGAGGTACGCGTCACGGGCGAGCTCAAGGAGAAGGAGCGCACCGGCCTCCTGCGCCGGCAGACCCGGCGGGTCGGCCAGTTCGAATTCGGTATCACCCTGCCGGGCGACATCAACCCGGACCGCGTAGACGCCACATTGCGAGATGGCGTGCTGACGGTGCGCCTGGGCAAGGCGACGGCGAGCCAGCCGCGTCAGGTGGAGGTGAAGGATTGACGGCGATCTCTATCGCCGCCACCACTCGACGTCCGCCGACCGGGCGCTCCTCTGGTTCTGTGGTTCTCGACTTGCGGTGGGGAAGGATCGGCTGTCTGCTTGAACGGTCACGCTCTGGTGGATGGGTCTACTTCCTTGATCAACCACGCCACTGTGGGGCGTGGGGGTGGCT
>NZ_BOPG01000159.1 GCF_016863635.1 Virgisporangium aurantiacum
AAGTAGTTCGGCGGCGTCCTACTCTCCCACACCGTGTCCGGTGCAGTACCATCGGCGCTGGAGGGCTTAGCTTCCGGGTTCGGAATGTTACCGGGCGTTTCCCCTCCGCTATGGCCACCGACACACCTGTCGGCACATCAAACAACAACCGCCACCAGAAACCGAACCAGTCAAACCGGTCTGGTTTCGGGTGTGGGGTGTTTGTTTGCCAAGAATTGCACAGTGGATGCGTTCCCCCACCACCAACGGGTGGGGATCATGTTTGTGGTCAAGTCCTCGGCCTATTAGTACCGGTCAGCTCCAACCCATTACTAGGCTTCCACTTCCGGCCTATCAACCCAGTGGTCTAACTGGGGGCCTTAACCCACAAGGGGTGGGATACCTCATCTTGAAGCGAGTTTCCCGCTTAGATGCTTTCAGCGGTTATCTCTTCCGAACGTAGCCAACCAGCCGTGCCCCTGGCGGGACAACTGGCACACCAGAGGTTCGTCCGTCCCGGTCCTCTCGTACTAGGGACAGCCCTTCTCAAGTATCCTACGCGCACGGCGGATAGGGACCGAACTGTCTCACGACGTTCTAAACCCAGCTCGCGTGCCGCTTTAATGGGCGAACAGCCCAACCCTTGGGACCTACTCCAGCCCCAGGATGCGACGAGCCGACATCGAGGTGCCAAACCATCCCGTCGATATGGACTCTTGGGGAAGATCAGCCTGTTATCCCCGGGGTACCTTTTATCCGTTGAGCGACACCGCTTCCACCAGCCAGTGCCGGATCACTAGTCCCGACTTTCGTCCCTGCTCGACCTGTCAGTCTCACAGTCAAGCCCCCTTGTGCACTTGCACTCAACACCTGATTGCCAACCAGGCTGAGGGAACCTTTGGGCGCCTCCGTTACCCTTTAGGAGGCAACCGCCCCAGTTAAACTACCCACCAGACACTGTCCCTGAACCGGCTCACGGCCCAAAGTTAGATACCCAGACCAACCAGAGTGGTATTTCAAGATTGCCTCCACAACCACTGGCGTGGCCGCTTCACAGGCTCCCACCTATCCTACACAAGTCAATCCAGATACCAATGTCAAGCTATAGTAAAGGTCCCGGGGTCTTTCCGTCCTGCCGCGCGTAACGAGCATCTTTACTCGTAATGCAATTTCGCCGGGCCTGTGGTTGAGACAGTGGGGAAGTCGTTACGCCATTCGTGCAGGTCGGAACTTACCCGACAAGGAATTTCGCTACCTTAGGATGGTTATAGTTACCACCGCCGTTTACTGGCGCTTAAGTTCTCCGCTTCGCCTTACGACTAACAGGTCCCCTTAACGTTCCAGCACCGGGCAGGCGTCAGTCCATATACGTCGTCTTACGACTTAGCATGGACCTGTGTTTTTAGTAAACAGTCGCTTCCCCCTGCTCTCTGCGGCCAACCCCAGCTCACGCCGCATGGGCGGTCACCAGGCCTGGCCCCCCTTCTCCCTAAGTTACGGGGGCAATTTGCCGAGTTCCTTAACCACAGTTCACCCGATCGCCTCGGTATTCTCTACCTGACCACCTGTGTCGGTTTGGGGTACGGGCCGCTCGAAACTCGCTAGAGGCTTTTCTCGACAGCATGGGATCACTGGCTTCACCAGAACGGCTCCGCATCACGTCTCAACCCTATGTCGTACGGATTTGCCTATACGACGGCCTACACGCTTGCCCCGGCACAACCACCGGCCGGGCCCAGCTACCCTCCTGCGTCACCCCATCGCTTGCCTACTACCCACCGGGATCCCACAACCCCCACCCTCCGTCCGAAGACATCAGGCAGCTCGCGCGGTTAGCACAAATGAAGTTCAGCATGGACGCTTCTTCGCGGGTACGGGAATATCAACCCGTTATCCATCGACTACGCCTCTCGGCCTCGCCTTAGGCCCCGACTCACCCAGGGCGGATTAACCTGGCCCTGGAACCCTTGGTCATCCGGCGGCAGGGTTTCTCACCCTGCTTTCGCTACTCATGCCTGCATTCTCACTCGCGTCACCTCCACGACTGGCTCACGCCGCCGCTTCACCGGTGACACGACGCTCCCCTACCCACCCACACACCTGGACAAAAACCCGAAGATTCTTGCCGAGTCATTGTGTGAGTGCCACAGCTTCGGCGGTGTGCTTGAGCCCCGCTACATTGTCGGCGCGGAACCACTTGACCAGTGAGCTATTACGCACTCTTTCAAGGATGGCTGCTTCTAAGCCAACCTCCTGGTTGTCTATGCGACCCCACATCCTTTTCCACTTAGCACACGCTTAGGGGCCTTAGCTGGCGATCTGGGCTGTTTCCCTCTCGACTACGAACCTTATCGCCCGCAGTCTCACTGCCGCGCTCTCACTTACCGGCATTCGGAGTTTGGTTGACTTCAGTAAGCTTGTGGGCCCCCTAGGCCATCCAGTGCTCTACCTCCGGCAAGAAACACGCGACGCTGCACCTATATGCATTTCGGGGAGAACCAGCTATCACGGAGTTTGATTGGCCTTTCACCCCTAACCACAGGTCATCCCCCAACTTTTCAACGTTGGTGGGTTCGGCCCTCCACGCGGTCTTACCCGCGCTTCAGCCTGCCCATGGCTAGATCACCCCGCTTCGGGTCTAGGACACGCGACTAAAAACGCCCTTATCGGACTCGCTTTCGCTACGGCTCCCCCACCCGGGTTAACCTCGCCACGCACCACTAACTCGCAGGCTCATTCTTCAAAAGGCACGCCGTCACCCCACCCAACCAAATGGGCAAAGCTCCGACGGATTGTAGGCAGACGGTTTCAGGTACTCTTTCACTCCCCTCCCGGGGTACTTTTCACCTTTCCCTCACGGTACTCGTCCGCTATCGGTCACCAGGAAGTATTTAGGCTTACCAGGTGGTCCTGGCAGATTCACGGCAGATTACAGGGGTCCGCCGCTACTCGGGAAAATATGCCAGACAGAACATGGACTTTCACCTACCGGACTCTCACCGTCTACGGTGGCGCATCCCAACGCACTTCGACTAACCCATGTTTTTATCACTGCCCGACCGGCTGTCAGACCAGTCCACACACATCCCACAACCCCGCACACGCAACCCCTGACAGGTATCACACATGCACGGTTTAGCCTCATCCGCTTTCGCTCGCCACTACTCACGGAATCACGATTGTTTTCTCTTCCTACGGGTACTGAGATGTTTCACTTCCCCGCGTTCCCTCCACACACCCTATGAATTCAGGTGCAGGTGACACCACACAACTGGTGCCAGGTTTCCCCATTCGGACACCCTGGGATCACAGCTCGGTTGACAGCTCCCCCAGGCCTATCGCGGCCTCCCACGTCCTTCATCGGCTCCTGGTGCCAAGGCATCCACCATCTGCCCTCAGCAACTTGACCACAAAGATGCTCGCATCCACTGTACAATTCTCAACAAACAACCACCCACACCA
>NZ_BOPG01000160.1 GCF_016863635.1 Virgisporangium aurantiacum
GGAAGCGCTCATCGCTGAGCTTGACGAGATGTCGGCTGATGAGGCGACGCGGTTGTTCGATCCAACGGTGGAGGAGCCATGAGTGCGACCCACCCTCGTGGTCCCGATAGGGCGAGCCTCGACCGGGCGCTTGAGAGGCTGATCGCCCAGCGTGTGAGTGCGGCCGGTAAGGGCGTCCCGACGATCGTCCCGCGACAGCGAACAGAGGCCCCAGCATTGTCGTTCGCGCAGGAGCGACTGTGGTTCCTGCACCAGATGGAGCCCGACAACGCGGTGTACAACGCTCGGTCGACGACACGACTGACCGGTCAGATTGACGTAGGTGCCCTGGAGCGGGCGTTGGTGGACCTGCTCGCCCGCCACGAAGCGCTCCGCACGAGGTTCGTGACGGTCGACGGCGAGCCGCGCCAGCTGATCGATGAGATCACCACGGTCCCGCTACGCCACGTTGATCTCAGCGACTTGAGAAGCGACGTGGCATGTGCTCGTGCCGGCGACCATGCCGCGCAGGAGGCCTTGCGGCCGTTCGACCTGTCTCGCACGCCGTTGTTGCGGGCCAGCCTTCTGCGCATCGCGCCAGACGACCACGTACTGTGCCTGGTGATCCATCACATCGCGATCGATGACTGGTCCTTCGGCATCCTGCGTCGTGAATTGTGGGAGATCTACCGGTCACGCGTCGCGGGAGAGCAACCGCAATTGCCCGCGTTGCCCGTTCAGTACGCCGACTTCGCCGCGTGGCAGCGCGACCGCATGAACGGCGACCTCCTTGCCGAACATCTACGCTATTGGCGCCAGCGACTCGACGGCCTGTCGCCATTGGACCTTCCGACCGATCGACCGCGGCCGGCGGTCCAAAGCTCCGCTGGAGCCGCCACCAGCGCCACGATCCCGGCCGAGACGGCGGATGCGCTTCGAAGGCTGGCCCGCCAACACAATGCGACCACCTTCATGACCATGCTCGCGGCCTTCGTCACTGTGCTGGCGCGTTACTGCCAGCAGCAGGACATAGCGGTAGGTATTCCGGTCTCCGGTCGAACAACCAATGAACTCGCCAACGTAGTCGGCTTCTTCGTGAACACATTGGTGGTTCGGGTTGAGGTGCTGGCCGGGCTGAGCTTCGCAGAGTTGCTGGACCGGGTTCGCGAAGCGGCGTTGGACGCCTTCGCACACCAGGATCTGCCCTTCGAGCGGCTCGTGGAAGAGCTCGCGCCGCGGCGAGACCGGTCGCAAAGTCCGTTGGTGCAGGTGTTGTTCAACTTCGAGTCGGCAACACCGGGCAATCAACCAACCAAAGTCGTGGGACTTGACCTGGCGAGCTTCGCGGTCCCCTGGAGCACGTCGAAGTTCGACCTGACTCTCAGCGTGGCCGATCCGGGTGCCGGAGGCGGCCTGGCGGTCGGGGTCGAGTACTCAACGGAGCTGTTCGATAGGCCGACCGTCGAGCGCTTGGTGGATGGCCTGCGAGCCGTCCTGGACGCTGCTGCGGCCGATGTCGACGTGCTGGTTGGGTTGCTGCCGGTGATGCCGGATGCCGCCGCGGAGCGGGTGTGGGCTTGGGGTGAGGGCGATCGTGTGCTGCATGCCCCGGTCGGGGACCCTGGTGGGCCGGTCGGGTTGTTGGCGGGCTGGATTGCGACGGCTCCTGGTCGGGTGGCGGTCGTTGATGGGGCGGGCGCGGAGCTGACGTTTGGCGGGCTCGGCGACCGGGTGGTGGCGTTGGCGGGGTGTCTGCGTTCGTGGGGGGTGGGGCCGGAGGTCCGGGTCGGGGTCCTGGCGGGCCGCGGTGTCGACGTGGTCGTGGCGATCCTGGCGGTGTGGTGGGCTGGCGGCGTCTGTGTGCCGTTGGACGAGGAGTTCCCAGACGAACGACTCGGCTGGATCGCCGACGACGGTGGCGTTCAGGTCGCGGTCACCACGGCCGCGTTGGTGGATCGGGCCACCGGCTGGGGCGTGCCCGTCGTGATGGTCGACCAGCCACAGCACTGGCCAGGCACCCGATCCACCGACGCCCGTCGACCGGTGTCGGTCGACCGGGCCGGGCTGGCCTACGTCATCTATACGTCCGGTTCCACTGGAGCGCCACGACCGGTCGGGGTGCCCTGGGCGTCGGTGGACTGGCTGCTGCAGGTGGCCGGGCAGTTGGTGCCGGCCGGGTTGGTGTGGGCGTGTTCGCACTCCCTCGCCTTCGACTTTTCCGTTTGGGAACTGTGGGCTGCCCTGGCCGGCGGTGGTCGGGTGGTGATGTTGCCGCGGTGGATGGTCCGCTCGCCGGATCAGACGCTGGCCGTGCTGGCTGAGCAACACGTTCAGGTGTGGTGTCAGACGCCGTCGGCGTTCGCGATGGTGGCTGGTCGGCTCGATGTTGATCCGGCGTCCGTGCTGCCGGATCTGCGTTGGGTGATCTTTGGTGGGGAAGCCCTCGACCCTGGTTTGTTGCCGGGCTGGGTGGGTGCCGATGGTGCTCCGGTGGTGGTCAACATGTACGGGATCACCGAGACCACCGTGCATGTCACCCAGACGACGATCACCGCCGCCGCCGGTGGTGGCACAGGTCGGGGTGGGTCGCCGATCGGGCGGCCGCTGCCAGGCGTGCGGATCCGGCTCTTGGACGAGTGCCTGCAGCCGGTGCCGCCGGGGGTGGTCGGGGACCTGTATGTCGGCGGGGCCGGGGTTGCCCGTGGGTATCTGGGCCGGCCGGAGGAGACCGCGCGCCGGTTCGTGCCCGACCCCTACGCCGGTGACGGGTCACGGCTGTACCGCAGCGGCGACCGGGGCTACTGGCACGACGGCCGGTTGTACTACGTGGGTCGTGCCGATGCCCAGATCAAGATTCGCGGGTACCGCATCGAGCCCGCCGAAATCGAGAGCACTCTCACCACCCACTCCGGCATCGCGGCCGCGGCCGTCGTCGCGGAGGTCGTCCGGTCCGGCGTCGGTGGATCGGGGGGCACGGGTGGCGGTGGCGATGTGTCGTTGACGGCGTACCTGGTGCCGGTCGGTGACGGCCTACCCACGGCGGCGGAGGTGCACCGGTACCTGGCCGCTCGCCTGCCCGCGCACATGGTGCCCAGCCGCTACCTCACTGTCACCGATCTCCCACTCACCCCCAACGGCAAGATCGACCGGACAGCCCTGGCCCGCAACGGCCATCAGCCGCTGCCCGCCGTCGCCCAGCCCGGGGGTCAGCCCAGCACACCCACTGAACAGGCCCTCGCCTCCATCTGGGCGGAGCTGCTCGATACCGATTCGAACAGGCTCGGTGTCGACAGCGATTTCTTCGCCACCGGCGGCCATTCGATGTTGGCTATCCGGCTGATCGCCCGTATCAGCGAGGCGCTCGATGTCGAGTTGCCGGTGGCCACCGTGTTCGGCGCGCCGACGCTTGGCGGATTGGCTGCTGCGATTGATACCGCTGCTGCCGGTGCTGATACC
>NZ_BOPG01000161.1 GCF_016863635.1 Virgisporangium aurantiacum
TTACCTGAACTGCACGAAGTTCCTGAGTTGCGCTGTCGTTGTTGGATGCTGTTGTGGCTGGCCAGGCTGGTCCCTCGTTGGGGTGATCAGGGATTGACTGTTGGTCGGGAATCCCGAAGCGTTGTCGGTATTCGCGGTCGGTGGTCGGTATCGGCGATCTGGGGTGGCCATGGGTTTGGCGGTGGTGCGGTCGCTGGATGGGCCGCGCCGCCTGGGGACGCAGGCCGAAGTAGAGGAGTTCGAGCAGGAGCTGGTCGATCAGTACCTGCTGGCGGCGTTGGGTGCGGGGTCTGCGGATACCACTGTGGCTTCGGACCGGTCGGTGCTGTTTGAGTTCGTTCGGTTTCTTGGACGGCCGGTCTGGACGGCTCAGCCGAGTGACGCGGACCGGTTCTTGGCCGTGGCACGTCGTTCTGGGCTGGCCCGGTTGACGGTGCAGCACAAGGCGTGGGCGTTGGCTCATTTCTTTGACTTCCTTATCGTTCGGTATCAGGGCGACATCCGACGGTTGACGGGTGTCGTGGTCGAGCAGGTCATCGATGAGTTCAATCGGCCTGCGAACGCCGACTACGGCTCGGTGCGGGTGCCGCCGTCGGTTGATGAGGTCGAGCGGTTGTTCACGGCGTGGCGGTTGTGGCTGCCGCAGGCGCGGAAGTTCCTGCCCGCCGCGCGGGACTATCTGGCGGCGTCGTTGTGGCGGCGGATCGGGTTACGTATCAACGAGACCGCGATGCTGGATATCCGTGACTGGCGTCGGGATCTGGGCGAGTACGGCTGTGTCGATGTGCGGTTCGGTAAGGGCAGCCGCGGTCGCGGGGCGAAGTCGCGGGTGGTCCCGGCGATCAACGCGGTCCGGGAGTTGCTGGACTGGTGGATGGTCGACGTGCGGCATCAGTTCGGTGGTGACTACGCCAACCCGGACGCGCCGTTGCTGCCCGCCGAACGGCATCCGGATCCGTTGACCGGGTGTTGCCCGCGCGCCGGGACGCAGACGCTGCGCGATGGTCTGACGGCGGCGGTGGGACGTGGTCTGCCGTCGTGGCGGGGCCGGCTGACGCCGCATGTGCTGCGACATTTCTGTGCGTCGTCGTTGTATGCGCAGGGCTTGGATGTCAAGGCGATCCAGGAGGTTCTGGGCCATTCGTGGTTGTCGACGACAACCCGCTACATCCACGTCCCGGTGGAGCATGTGACGCAGGCATGGAACGCCAGCAACGTTCGCACCGCGGCCCGGCTGGGACAGCTCGAGAGGTGATGCGATGCAGTGGAACCTGCGGATGCGCGCGGCGCAGGCCGGGATCTGGAAGTCCACCGAGATGCGCCGCCGCCTTGCCGACGCCGGGTTGCAAATCAGCGCGGGGAAGATGTCGGCGCTGTGGACGGGAACGCCGACCTCGATCCGTCTGGACGATCTGGACGTGATCTGCGCGGTCCTGGGCTGCACTCCGGCGGAGCTGCTGATCTGTGAGCCCGAACAGGTCGCCGCGCGCCGCCCGCAGCAGGCCCGTACCGCCGCTGCTACGGGCGCGTTGCCGCCACGGCTGGGGCGGCATACCTCGATACCGCCGGCATGACCGGCAAGCCCAAGCCGTGCACAGTTTGCGGAGTGCGGCCGCCGGCGATGCGGGAGATCCCGTACTGCTTCGTGTGCTGGCCTGGCGGCCCGGTCACCGCCCCGCCGTGCTACAAGTGCCGATCGGGGACGGACTACTTCACGTCGGGGTTGTGCGCCCGCTGCCACCCGCATGCGCCCGGGCGGAAGTCGCCCGTCTGGAACCTCGCCGGGCCGCTCGCGCGCCGCAAGGTCCTCATCGACGCCTGCCCGGACTGCCACGCCTGGGGCGTGACCCGAACCTACGGCTGGCTCTGTGTCGCCTGCCGCAGTTTCCGTGAAACCCACAGCACTGTCGCGGACTGCGTCACGTGCGGCCAGCAGGTGGCGCTCTACGACGACGGTTCCTGCCGGTTGTGTCACCGCCAACGCAGCATGGTCGCCCACGACCTCGGGCGGCGCACCGGCGATGTCAGCATCTCCGACGCCGTCCGGCACGGTCAACAACTGTTCCTCGCGGGGATGTGGCATCAGCCCGGCACGGGCACCCGTCCCTACATCAAGAAGACCGTCCCGGCCGACATGCGGCTGCTGCGGCCGGTCAACCACCGGCAGCTCGTCCTGTTCGAGCTGCCCCGTGATCTGAAAGCGGGACTGCGTAATGGATTCCCGCCACCTCCCGACCCTGGGAGAGAAGCGGCGTTGATCGCCTTCGTCGGCGAACACGCCACCCGCTACGGCTGGCGACCAAGCAAAATCGACAGGATCCGGCGGGCAATGCGGATCATGCTCGGCATCCAGGACACTCCTGGCGCGCCGATCCGCCGCAGCGACGTCGCACTGCTGTCGCGGATCAAACACTCCGCAGCCGTGGTCGCCGACGTCCTCGCCGACGCCGGACTGCTCGACGACGACCGGCAACCCGCCATCGTCACCTGGTACACCACGACCGTTGCCGAGTTCCCTCCGCCAATGCGGCACGAGCTCGACGTCTGGTTCGACGTGATGCGCAACGGTTCGACCCGGCCTCCACGACGCAAACCCCGCGCCGACAACACCATCGGCACCCAACTGCGCTGGGCGTTGCCCGCGTTGCGGCAATGGGCCAGGGTCCACCCGTCGCTGCGCGAGATAGGCGTCGACGATGTCCGCACCGTGTTGCCCACCGACCCGCTTGCCCGCTACACCATGCTGCAAGGCCTGCGGTCCATCTTCCGAGTCCTCAAAGGACAGAAGCTGGTCTTCGTCAACCCGACCGGCCGAATGTCGGCACGGCAACCCGACGCACCTGCACCACGACCGGTCAACCTCGAAATGCTGCGGGCCGACCTCGACTCCGACCAGCCCGCCACCGCAGCCCTGGCCGCGCTCCTCGCGTTCCACGCCGTGCGCATCGGACAACTGCGCGAACTGCGGCTCACCGACATCCGCGACAGCCGCCTCCACGTCGCAGGCCAGATCATCCCGCTCGCCCCGGCCGTCCAGACGCGAGTGCGCGCCTGGCTCGATCACCGACAGCAGACCTGGCCGAACACGCCCAACCCGCACATGTTCATCCACGTCCGCAACGCGATCACCACCAGGCCGGTCACCAGCTGGTGGATCCGCCACCAACTCGCGACCGCCGGCCAGCACATCCGCACCGACCGGATTCTCGATGAAGCCCACGCCACCGGCGGCGACATCCGCCAACTGATCGACCTGTTCGGCCTCTCCGTCCACGGAGCCAACCGCTACATCGACACGGTCACCACAGTCCGCAGTTCCCCAACCCCAGCCTCCCGATAAGCTCATCACCAGTCGTCAACCCCAGAGTTCGACCCGGAATCCCTCAAAGATCGAGCCAACTCCAGACCTG
>NZ_BOPG01000162.1 GCF_016863635.1 Virgisporangium aurantiacum
ATTCCTGTGTCCACGCTGGTCGTTGCCGCTGCTGAGGTTTGGAAGGTCGGCATAGTCGCGTAGTCGTGGTCACGCTTGCAGGCACGGAGTGTCTGGAGGTGAGGTCGGTGACGAAGAGATCGTTGACGGCCCGGTCGTATCCGGTTCGGGTTCCGCGGGTTCCGGTGGGCCCGTTGACACCGACGGTGCTGGGTGACTGCTCGCAATGGTTGTCCGTGCAGGGCTACTCGCCGGGCTCTGCGGCCGGGATCGTGAACCTGCTGGAGCGGTTCAGTGTGTGGATGCAGGTGGTCGGCGCCGGAGTGGACGACATCAGTGAGGAACTTCTCGGCAGGTTCGTCGTCGCGGAGCGAACGCGGGATGTCGTGTGTGTCACCGCGATGAGATCGCTCGGGACGATGCGCAGGTTCCTCAGGTCCGGCGGCTATCTGGGCGCAGTTGCGGTGGAGAGTGGCCGATCGACGCCGGCTCAGGTGGCGGTGACGCGGTGGAGTTCGTGGATGCGCGAGTACTGCGGTCTTACCGAGAAGACCGTCGTGGCACGTGTGCACTACGCCGCTGGCCTGCTCGACGGGCTGGCCGCCGCTGACGGGGAGTTGGACTGGACGCGGCTGGACGCGTCGGGGATCAACGCCTACGTCATCGAGCGGGGCCGCCCATACGGCGCTGTTGCCCGTGCGCACATCGTGACGGCGGTCCGGTGCCTGCTGCGGTGGGCGTTGAGCACCGGCCACCTCGACCGGGATCTGGCCGCAGCGATTCTCAAGCCGGCCGGGTCGAGTCGGTCCTTGCCTCGAGGGGTGGACGCCGGCCAGGTCGCGGGCCTGCTGGGTGCGTGCGATCCGGTCACGGCGATCGGGGCCAGGGATCGGGCGCTCGTGGTGATCCTGGTGAGGCTGGGCCTGCGGGCTGGAGAGGCCGCGCGTTTGAGGCTCGATGACATTGACTGGGCGGGCGGTCTGGTCAAGGTCACCGGCAAGGGCCGCCAGCACGTCCTCCCGCTCCCTGACGACGTGGGTCAGGCGTTGGAGGCGTGGCTGCGGCTTCGGATGCGGCTTCGGCCACCTGCTCTGGACAGGGCCGTGTTCGTTCGGATGAACGCGCCTCGCCAGACGATGACGACCTCGGGGATCTCGGGAATCATCGCCCGGCTTTCGGGCCTGGCGGGGATTGACCCGATCTACGCGCACCGGCTCAGGCACACCGCTGCTATGGATGTGCTGGCGTCGGGTGGCTCCTTGGCCGAGACCAAAGAGCTTCTGGGCCACGTCTACACGGTCACCACGATGGCCTACGCGAAGGTCGACCTCGCATCGCTGCGGGAACTGGTTGTCCGGTTCGGGCAGGTGCCGCGATGACGGCTCCCACGCTGCGCGAGCGGCTCGACGAATACTTGATGATGCGCCGGGCCCTGGGGTTCCAGTTGGGTGACCTCGAACGGCAGGTCGGCCTGTTCCTCGCTTGGCTCCAGGCCCGAGGTCAGACGCAGACGTTCACCATCGACGAGGCCGTGACGTGGGCCCGGCTCAATCCGAACGCGCACCCGTCGTGGTGGGCGACCCGGTTGTCGCTGGTGCGCCGCTTCATCAACTACCTCAACGCCAACGGCGTCGACGTCCCGGCCATCCCGAGAGGCTTGCTGCCGGCCAGGAAGCCTCGGGCGGTGCCGTTCATCTACAGCCAGGAAGATGTCGATGCGTTGCTCGCCGCATGCGACACTGCGTTCCGCGACGAGCGGGTCGCCACGACCGTGCGCACTGTCATCGGGCTGCTCGTGGCCACGGGGCTGCGGATCGGTGAAGCCTTGAACCTGCGGGTCGCCGACATCGACCACGACAACGACGTGTTGGTGGTCAAGGCCGCGAAGTCTGACGAGCGGCTCGTCCCCATCCACCCGTCGACGACGACCGCTCTGCAGCAGTACATCGATCTGCCCGCCCGGGTGGCCACGCACCCCGACCCCGAGGGCCCGGTCTTCGTGACATCCAAAGGAACCGGCTACGCCTACGTGACGTTTCAAGCCAGGTTCGCACGGGTCCGGGAAGCGGCCGGGCTCACCGCGCGGGGCCGGGCGCGTCCCCGCCTGCACGACCTGAGGCACACCTTCGCCACCGCGCACATGACCGCGGCCTACACCCACGGCGGTCACCCCGACCGGGTGCTGTCGCTGCTGGCTACCTGGCTGGGGCACAGCGACGCCGCCCACACCTACTGGTACCTGACCGCGACCGGGGAGCTCATGACCCGCGCCGCCGGCATGCTCGAACCCGTCGCCGAGGGAGAACCGTCATGAACACCCTGGGCAAGAACGCCTTGGCCACGAGCTTGCAGACCTACTTCACGACATTCGCCCGCACCCAGCGTGACCTGTCCGCCCACACGATCGCTTCCTACCGCGACACCTGGCGAATGCTACTGAAGCACCTGACGGCGACCCTTGGGATTCCTGCGGACGTGCTTGACTTCGACGCCGTCACCGCGGCGAACGTCATCGGGTTCCTCGACCACCTCGAAGACGCGCGTGGCAACGGCGCCAGGACTCGCAACGCCCGGCTGACCGCGATCCGTTCCGTGCTCGCCCGCGCCCTGCCCGACCATCCCGAGCACGCTGCCACGATCACCCAGGTCCTCGCGATCCCACCCAAGCGCACCGTCAGGAAGGTCATCGAGTTCCTCACCGCCGATGAGGTCGACGCACTGCTCGCCGCACCGGACCCGACCAACTGGACCGGCCGACGCGACCACGCCCTGCTGGCCATGACCGTGCAGACCGGACTTCGGGTCAGCGAGATCTGCTCACTGACCCGCCACGACCTCCACCTCGGCACCGGCCCCTACGTCGCCTGCACCGGCAAAGGCCGACGTCAACGCATCACCCCCTTGACCCGAACGACCGCAAGCACCATGACGACCTACCTCGCCGAACGAGCCACCCGGCCGGGCACCTCACTGTTCTGCGGCCCGCACGGACGACCCCTGTCCCGCGACGCCCTCGAACACCGCCTCGCCAAACACCTCGCCACAGCCACGACCACCTGTCCCAGCCTCGCCACCAAACACGTCACGATGCACACCCTGCGACACACCGCCGCGATGAACCTGCTCACCGCCGGTGTCGACGTCTCAGTGATCGCGCTCTGGCTCGGACACGCCGACACCCACAGCACCGACGCCTACCTCCACGCCGACATGGCAATCAAGCAAGCCGCCATCGACCGCACCCGACCACCCGACGTTCAACCCGGCACCTATAAGCCCGAATCAGACATCCTCACCTGGCTGACATCCCTCTGACTATGCCGATCACCCCAACCCCAACGCCGCACCAACGCACGACATCTCAAAGCC
>NZ_BOPG01000163.1 GCF_016863635.1 Virgisporangium aurantiacum
AAGGTCACCAGGTTCACCTACGACGGGCTCGGCCGGGTCCTCAGCGAGACCGAGACCACAAGCACGTTCCCGTCCGGGCTCACGACGACCTACACCTACGACAAGCTCGGCCGGGTCGTCACCCAGTCCGAGCCGCCGACGACCAACCGGGTCACCGGTGCGGTGCACACGTCGGTGACCACCACGGTCTACAACGCCGACGGGCAGGTCACCTCCGAGGTCGTGGCCGACACGACCGGTGGGGACGCGTCGCGCACGGAATCGGCCACCTACAACGCGCGCGGGCAGCAGGAGACGGTCACCGACTCCGCCGGCAAGACCACGCGCTACACCTACGACGCCTACGGCAACATCGTCCGGGAGACCGAACCCGACGGCGGCCAGACCTCCGCCGCCTACGACGCCGAAGGCAACCAACTCACCAACACCCTCGTCGGCTACACCGGCGACCCCAACGCACCGACGTCACCGACCGACTTCGTGCTCGAATCGCAGGCATACGACCCGTCGGGCCGGCTCGCGAGCGAGACCGACGCGATGGGCTGGGTCACCGCCTACACCTACACCGACAACGGGCTCACCGCGACGGTCACCCGCCGCGATCCGGCGTCGGGGACGACGTTCGTGATGGAGCGGAACACCTACGACGCCGCCGGCAACCTCGTCCAGCAGGTGACAAACAACGGCACCACCACCGCCACGTTCACCGTCGACGCCGCGGACCGCACCACGTCGTCCACTGTGGACCCCACCGGTCTGCGCCGCACCACCGCGTTCGACTACTCCACCGACGACGACATGGTGGGGCAGACGGTCAGCGACCCGACCGGCGTCCTCTACCGCCAGGACATCATCAACGACAAGATGGGCCGCCCGCTGGCCCGGACCGTCCACAATGGATCGTTGGCTCCGACGGCCCGCTGGCCGCTCGCCGAGTCGGCCGGCGCGTCGACGGCGCGCGACACCGGTGGCAACAGCACCGGCGCGGCGTCCAACATCACCTGGACCACCGACCGCGGCGGCGCGGCGTCCTTCAACGGCACCAGTTCCGCCATCGCCACCACCGGGCCGGTGCTCGACACCGCCCGTAGCTTCACGGTCGCGGCGTGGGTCAACCCGACGAGCGCGTCCGGCACGCGGAACCTGCTGTCGCAGGACGGCACGGCGGCCAGCGGCGTCGCGCTCGGCGTCGACGGTGCGGCGTCCGGCGTCTGGTCGTTGTCGATGGCCGACCGCGACGACGCGGCCGCGACCGCCGTCACCGTGCGGTCGCCGAACGCGGCGGCGCTCAACACGTGGACGCACGTCGCCGGCGTCGTCGACCTCTCGGCGCGCCAGCTCCGGCTCTATCTCAACGGGACGCTCGCCGCCACGCAGACGCTGCCGACGTCGTTCGTCGCATGGACCGCGACCGGACCGATGACGCTCGGCCGCGGCCGGGGAAGCACGTTCTTCGCCGGCCAACTGAGCGACGTGCAGACCTACACCCGGGCCCTGACACCGTCCGAGGTGGGCGGGGTCAGCGGCGGCACCTTGCCGGCGGCGGGATCGAGCGTCGTGCGGGAGAGCTGGGTTCTCGACCAGGACGGCCTCGTCACCGCGTCGGTCGACGAACTCGGCCGCACCACCAACTACGAACTCGACGCCGACGGCGAAACGGTCGCGACGATCTCGCCGACGGTGTCGGCGGAGACCAACGGCAACCCGGCCGTACAGGTCCGTCCGATCACGTATTCCGGATACAACACGTTCGGCGAGCAGACCGAGGTGAAGGACGCCAACGGCGGCGTGGCCACGACGCGGTACGACGCGGCGGGCCGGCCGGTGGCGATGCGGCTGCCGAGCTACACGCCGCCGGGTTCGACCACGGCGATCGTGCCGGAGTCGACCTCCACCTACAACGTCAACGGCCAGGTGGTGACGAGCACCGACCCGCTCGGCTACGTCACCAGCTACACCTACGACCAGTTCGGCCGGCTGGCGAAGGTCACCGCGCCCAACGACGGTGCCACCACGTACACCTACGACTCCGTGGGCAACCGCCTGTCGGAGACCGACCCGACCGGCGCCCGCAGCGAGACGACCTACGACTACCTCGGTCGCCCGGTGACCGACACCGACATCGTGCGGCAGACCGGCCAGCGCCACACCACCACGAACGTCTACAACACCAGTGGTTGGCAGGCCCGGCAGGTGCAGCCGAACGGGTCCTCCATCGAGGCCACCTACAACGCGGTCGGCGAGATCCTGACGAGCAAGGACGCGGCCGGATCCACGACCACGTTCGCGTACGACGGCATGGGCCGCGAGGTGCGCTCCACGCTCGCCGACGGCACGTTCGAGGCGACCACCTACGACGTGTCCGGAAACGAGGTGACCGTCCGCAAGTACGACTCCGCGGGCGTGCTGCTGTCGACGGTCTCCAACGAGTACGACCCGGCCGGCAACGTGCTCGCCGCCACGGATGCCCGCGGCACCCGGACGACGTTCGCGTACGACGGCACCGGGCTCGTCGTCTCCGAGACGCAGCCGATCAGCGCCACCGACGCCATCACGACGACGTTCGGGTACGACGCCGCCGGCAACCGGACCCGGTTCACCGACGGCCGCGGCAACCCGTTCATCACCACGTACAACGCGTGGGGGTTGCCGGAGTCGCAGATCGAGCCGGCCACCACCGCGTACCCCAACGCCGCCGACCGCACGTTCTCCCTCGTGTACGACGCGGCCGGGCAGGTCGTGTCGCAACGCTCGCCGGGCGGGGTGTCCGTCGCCAACACCTTCGACAAGATGGGCAACCTGACCAAGCAGGTCGGCGCGGGCGCCGAGGTCACCACCGCCGACCGCGCGTTCGGGTACGACGTCGCCGGGCGACTCACGTCGGCGTCGGCACCGGCCGGAACCAACACGTTCACCTACGACGACCGCGACGAGCTGCTCACCACGACCGGCCCGTCGGGCGCGGCGACGTTCACCTACAACAGCATGGGATCGGTGACCTCGCGCAAGGACGCGGCGGGCACCACCTCGTACGGCTACGACACGGCCGACCGACTGTCCACTGTGGCCAATCCGACCACCGGTGTGCAGGCGAAGTACGGCTACAACTCGCTGTCGCAGGTGAACTCGATCGCCTACGGCACGACCGGCAACAACCGGACGCTGGGATACGACACCCAGCAGCGGCT
>NZ_BOPG01000164.1 GCF_016863635.1 Virgisporangium aurantiacum
AACCGCTGCTGGGTGTCGTAGCCCAGCGCCCGGCTGTTGCCGGTCGTGCCGTAGGCGATCGAGTTGACCTGTGACAGCGGGGTGTACCCGTACCTCATCTGCACACCGGTGGTCGGGTTGGCCACAGTGGACAGTCGGTCGGCGGCGTCGTAGCCGTAGGAGGTGGTGCCGGCGGCGTCCGTCCGGGTCGTGATCGACCCCATGCTGTTGTAGGCGAACGTCGCCCCACCCGACGGGCCGGTCGTGGTGAGCAGCAGGTCCCGGTCGTCATAGGTGAACGTGTTGGTGCCGGTGGGCGCGGAGGCCGACGTCAACCGGTTGCCCAGGTCGTAGCCGAAGGTGCGCTCCGGAGTGGCGACCTCGGCGCCGGCGCCCACCTGTCTGGTCAGGTTGCCCATGGCGTCGTAGGTGTTGGAGACCGACACCGAACCCGGCATCCGTTGCGACGTCACGCGTCCGGCCGCGTCGTAGGCGACGGTGAACGTGCGGTCGGCGGCGTTCGGGTACGCGGTGGTGGCCGGCTCGATCTGCGACTCCGGCAGGTCCCAGGCGTTGTAGGTGAAGATGAACGGGTTGCCGCGGCCGTCGGTGAACCGGGTCCGGTTGCCGCCCGCGTCGTACCCGAACGTCGTCGTGATGGAGTCGGTGGCGCTGATCGGTTGCGTCTCCGAGACCGGAAGGTCGGTGCCGTCGTAGGTGAACGTCGTCCGCGTGCCGCGGGCGTCGATCGCCGCGGTCACGTTGCCGGCCGCGTCGTACTCGTTCGAGACCGTCGACAGCAGCACGCCCGCGGAGTCGTACCTGCGGACGGCCAGTTCGTTCCCGGCCATGTCGAGGCTCCGCGTCGAGAACGTGCCGTCGGCCAGCGTCGAGCGGACCGGGCGGCCCAGCCCGTCGTAGACGTAGCTGGTGACCGCGCCGGCCGCGTCCTTGCTCGTGAGAACGTCGCCCGTCGCGTTGTAGGTGGCCTCGGTGCTGGCCCCGTTCGGCAGCACCTCCCGCGCCGGCCAGCCGCCCGGCCCGTAGACGGTCGTGGTGGTGTAGCGCTGGCCGCTCTGCCGCACGATGTCCGTGTCCGTCACCGGCCGACCGAGGAAGTCGTACGTCGTCTCGCTGCGGGCGCCGGTCGCGTCGGTCTCCGACAGCTGGTTGCCCATGGCGTCGTAGGTGTACGTGGTGGTGCCGTTGTTCGGCGCGGTGACCTTCGCGACGCGACCGAACTGGTCGTACGTGAACGTGGTGACCTTGCCGAGCGCGTCGGTGCTCGTCACCATCTGGCCGTTGACGTTGTAGGTGGCCGTCGACTCCGGCACGATCGGCGTCGTCGAGCCCGGCGGCGTGTAGCTCGGCAGCCGCATCGCGACCGGCCGGCCCGCCGCGTCGTACCGCGTGGTGCTCACGCCGCCGTTGGCGTTCTTCAGCTCGGTCTGCTCGCCGAACGTGTTGTATCCGGCGTACGTGATCGGACGGACCACCACGCCCGGGTTGCCGTTGGACTCCGCCGTCACCGGTGGCGAGATCGTCACGACGGTCTCGCCGTCGGCGTCGAGTTCGAAGTTGGTCGCCCGGCCGAGTTCGTCGATCGACGCGGTGACGAGGCCGTCCTGGTCGAGGACCCAGCTGTTCCGCACCATCACCGCGCCGGCGGCCGGAACGGTTCCGCTGTAGACACCACCGAGCTCCGACGGTGTCAGGGCCCGGGAGTACGCCTGGACGTCGCTGAGCGAACCGGCGAGGAAGTTTCCGCCGGCGTTGCGGCCGAGCGTCATCGGCCCGGTCGCGGTCCACGGAACGAACGTCGCCGGCAACGTCTGCGTGGCGGCGAGCGTCCCGTTGAGGTAGAGCCGGAGCTGGCGCGCGGACAGGTCGACGACGCCGGCGACGTGCGTCCAGGTGTTGAGCGCGACCGCGCCCGGCGACCGGACGGAGACCGTGGCGGCGGTCGGGTCGTTGCGCTCGGCCATCGACAGCGTCCACACGCCGGCGTCGACGCCGAGGGTGACACCGCCGTCCTGCGCGAGCACCGTGCGGGCACCCGTCGTGCTGGTCGGGTTGACCCACGCCGCGACGCTGAAGCTGCGGGCGGTGTCGAGCACGGGACCGGTGGTGGTGATGGCGGAACTGGTGCCGTTGAAGGAGGCCGCGCCGCCGCGGTCGGTGGTCCAGGTGATGTTGGACGCCGCGCCGGTGCTGTTGCCGCCGGTGTCGCGGGTGCTGGTCGCTCCGGCCGACTCCGTCAGGCGCCAGCGGGCCATCGGGGCGAGCGCTCCATTGTGGACGCTCGTGGCGAGCGGCCGGCCCATCCGGTCGAACAGCGTCTCCGACCGGGACACGACGCCGGACGGGTCGGCGACGGTCTCGCCCACCACGTCGTCGTCGCGGGAGTACTCGAGGCTGGTGGTGCGGCGCAGGCCGGTGGGGTCCACAGTGGACGACGTGGTGCGGTCGGCCGCGTCGACGGTGAACGTCGTGGTGGTCATGCCGTTGTTGGTCACCTGCTGGAGCAGGTTGCCGGCGGCGTCGTAGGTGTTCCGCTCCATCACGAACGTGGCGCCCGAGGCCGGATCGCGACGTGTGACCGTCGCCGTGAGCCCGTTGTCGGTGTACGCGTACGACGTCACCCAGCCCAGGGCGTCGGTGACCGACGCCAACCGGCCCGACGGGTCGTACGCCTGAGACTGGAGCACGAAGTCGGTCGGTGACGTCGGTGCGTTGGGGTCGCCGGTGTAGCCGACGAGGGTGTTGGTGAGCTGGTTGCCTTCGGCGTCGTAGGCGGCCGAGGTCTGGCCGCCGTCGGGCTCGGTCTCCCGGACGATGTTGCCGTACGCGTCGTACGTGTAGCGCGTCGTCTTGCCCGCGGAGTCGGTGACCGTCTCCTGCTGCCCGCGCGCGTTGTACGTCGCCGACTCGGTACGCGCCGCGTCCCCGCCCGTCGCGTCGGACACCGTCTCCGAGGTGACCTGACCGTCGGCGTTGTACACGGTGGTGCTCACCGACGTGTGCACCGCGCCGGTGACGCGCGTGGTGGTCGGCGGGTCGGTCTGCTTGATCTCCCGGCCCAGCTTGTCGTACTCGTATTTCGTGGTGAGGCCGGCCGGGAACGTGCTCGTCGTCTCGGTCTCGCTGAGCACGCGGCCCAGGTTGTCGTAGACGAACGTGGTGACTTT
>NZ_BOPG01000165.1 GCF_016863635.1 Virgisporangium aurantiacum
CGGCATTATGCAGGTAATCCTTGTCAAGTTGATCTAGTTGTCAGGCTTGCGGGGGTTCGAAGAGGGCGCCGTCGGTGTCGCCGCTGAGGAGGAAGGCGAACCGGGTGAGGTCGGCTTTGAGGCGTTCGATGTCGTAGGCGGGGTGGCCGACGAACTGGTGCAGGGATGCGTTGAGCGGGTGGTAGTCGCTGGTGAGCCAGGCGTTGAGGAACTCGAGGAGTTCGGTGAGCTCGGCGGCATGGTCGGGGGTCAGGGTGACGTCGGGCATGGTGTCGCGCCTTTCGATAGGCGGGTCAGGATGCTTGAGTGTCGGTCTGGTCGTCGACGCGGGTCAGGAGTTGGTTGAACAGGTTGACGCGGTGGGTCTGGTGGTGTTGTTCGGCGTGGTCGCGTTGGCGCAGCAGCGTTGGCCGGAATTCGATGCCGGTCTGGAAGAAGGTGCAGGTTTCGCAGATGGCTTCGAAGGCGCAGTCGAGTTCGGGTGGGCGGGTGCAGTAGCCGTTGCCGAGGAGGCGGTGGTGTTCGCGGCGTAGCCGGGCCATGCGTGGGCCGATCGTGTCGGCGGGTAGCGGTTTGCCTTGCTGGTATAGGGATTCGACCTTTTCGGTGACGGCGAAGTATTCGTCGGCGACGGTCCGGTTGGCGATTTTGGCGTAGCGCAGGGTCATGTCGAGGCTGCGGTGGCCGAGCATGGCGGCGATGGCTTCGAGGGTCATGCCGCGGTTGATCGCTTGGGTGGCCAGAGTGTGCCGCAGTTGGTGCGGATGAATATGCGGCAGGCCGGCGGCGGTGCCGGCTTTGTTGATCAGCCGGGTGACGGTGTGCCGGTCCAGGGCGGTGCCGCTTTCCCGGGGCAGTAGCAGGGGGTTGTCCACCGCGACGTGTGTGGTGCGGTAGTCGTCGATGAGGGTGACGAGGTGCGGGTGCAGGGGCAGGTAGCGGTCTTCGTGGAGTTTGCCGACGGGGACGTGCAGCCAGTGCGCGGCGCCGATGAGCATGACCGCGTCGGCTTGTAGGGCGGTGAACTCTCCGACGCGTAAGCCGGTGCGTAGCAACACTTCCACCACGACGCGGGTCAGCATTCTCGGGTCGGCTTGGGCCGCGCGCAGCAGCTTGGCCGCGGCTGGGTCGTCGAGGGCCCTGGGCAGCGGGTGGTCCTGGCGGGGCAGGTCGGCGGGGATGATCGGCACCCGGGCCGGGGCTTCGGGCCAGTCCCAGTCGCTGATGCGGACGAAGAACATCCGCAGCGTGCCGAGCCGGTGCGCCAGGGTTCCCGGGGCGAGCCGCGGCGTGCGGTAGCCGGGCCGGGCCGAAAGCCAGGTGCGGAAGTCCTCGATGTGGCGGCGGCGGATATCGGCGATGAACCGGACCTCGGGTGCCTGCTCGGCCAGGAACGCGGCCAGGGACCGCAGGGCCTGGTCGGCGCCGCTGACACTGCCGGGACGCAAGATGGCGGCCAACTGCTGCAGATAGCGGCGCATCGGGGCGACGATGTCCGGGATCGCGGTGGCGAGCTGTTGCCAGTCGGGTAGCGGCTGCGCCCGGGTCACCGCTGTTGTCCGTCCACAAAGGACACCACGCGACCGGGTGCCGTTAGAGCGTTTGCTGGCAACGGGTTTGTTGACAGCGGCTCACCGGATAGTGGTTCGCCGGGCAGGAGTTGAGCGTCGATCGCCTCCGCCGCGCGCCGATACTGCGATGCCAGCCAGTCGTCAGCCAGGTGCAGATAGATGCGGGTGGACTCGATGGAGGCGTGCCCGGCCTGGGCTTGGACCGCTTCCAACGCCATCCCGGCCTCGCGCAGCCGGGTCAGGCAGGTATGCCGCAACTGGTGGCAGGTGGCCTGGGCCAGCCCGGCCCGGACGCGGGCGGAATCGAGGATCTGATCCACCCCGGCCGGCGACAGCGGCTGGCCCCGCCGCGGGCCTTTCAGGACCACGAGCAGCCGGTCGCTGGCGGCATCCGGGGGTCGTTCGCGGTCCAGATAGGCCGCCACCGAGGCGAAGAACCGGCCCGAGACCGGGATCTGGCGCTGGTGGCCGCCCTTGCCCTCGACGATGAACACCCGCCGCGCGGCCACCTGCAGATCCGTCAGGCGTAGCCCGAGGACCTCGCAGCGGCGCAGGCCGCCGAGGACCATCGCCTCGACCATCGCCCGGTCCCGGTAGGTCCGCACCGCCGCCAGCAACGCATCGACCTGGCCGGGTTCCAGAATGCGGGGCAGCGTCCGCGGAGTGCGGACCAGCGGCACGCCCTGACGCGGCCGTTGCCGTTCCCGCCGGGTCGGCAGGCCCCGCGGCACCGGGTTCGCCGCGACGTCACCACGCGCGTGCAGGAACGCAAACAGCCCCGACACACTCGACAGCCGCCGCCGCACCGTCCGCGCCGACACCCCACCGCCGTCGCCGGCCGGCTGCAGTCGCCGGGCCGGGCCGCCGGCGTACTGCGCGGTGACGAACGCCAGCACGTCGGCTGGGACCACCCGCCTCGGCGGCTTGCCGACCACGGTGAAGAACACCTTCAGGTCATAGGCGGCCGCCGCGACCGTGTTCGGCCGCGACCGCACCGCCAGAAACTCCAGATAGGCATCCAGCACCG
>NZ_BOPG01000166.1 GCF_016863635.1 Virgisporangium aurantiacum
CACGCGGTTGGAGGTGTGGGATACCGCGCGGGAGCGGGTTCCGGTCGGTGTTCCCGGTGAGTTGTGGATCGGCGGGGTCCAGGTCGCCGATGGGTATGTGGGGGAGCCGTCGTTGACGGCGGAGCGGTTTGTGGACGGCTGGTACCGGACCGGGGACCGGGCTCGATGGTTGCCGTCGGGGGAGATCGAGTACCTCGGGCGGTTGGACGAGCAGGTCAAGATTCGCGGTCAGCGGATCGAACCCGGCGAGATCGAGGCCGCGATCGTGGCCCAGCCCGAGGCGACCGCCGCCGCCGTGGTCGCGCGTGCCGACGGTGGCGCCACCCGGCTCGTCGCCTACGTCGTGTCCGACGCGTTCGCCGGGGTCGACTGGCGGGCCCGGCTGCGTGAGCGGTTGCCGGAGTTCATGCTGCCGGCGGTGTTCGTCCGTCTCGACGCCCTGCCGCTGACCGTCAACGGAAAGCTCGACCGCGCGGCCCTGCCCGCGCCCACCGCGACCGACGTGTCGGCCGCCGCGGCACCGTTCACCGCACCGGCCGGTCCCGCCGAGCGGGCGGTCGCCGACGCCTACGCGGCCGTGCTCGGCGTCGAACCCGACGCGATCGGCGCCCACGACGCCTTCTTCGCCCTCGGCGGCGACTCGCTGAACAGCCTCGCCCTTGTCGCACAGCTTCGCGAACAGGGCTACGAGGTCGCGCTCGCCGACGTGTTCCTGCACCAGACCGTCCGCGAACTCGCGGCTGCCGCCGTTCCGGCGGTGGCGGTCGAGGAGACCGCGGAGGACGCGTTCGGCATGGTCGACGCCGCCGACCTGGCGCGGCTGTCCGCACGCTTCGGCGGGAACGCGTCATGACGGGGACGCTGGGGACGATCGTCGACGCCTACCCGCTCACCGCGATGCAGGCCGGCATGGTGTTCCACAACAGCTACGCCCCGGACATCGCCACCTACCACGACCTGTTCACGCTGACCCTGCGCGGCCCGTACGACGCCGACGCGTTGCGCGCCGCGCTCGACGAGGTCGTCGCCGGCCATCCGGTGCTGCGCACGTCGTTCGAGATCGCCGACCTGAGCGAGCCGCTGCAACTCGTGCACGCCGCGGTGCGCGTCCCGTTCGTCGAGACCGACCTGTCCGCCGGCGGCGTCGACGCGGCGCGCACCCGGCTGCGGGCCTGGCGCGACGAGGAGAAGCGCCGGCCGTTCGACCTCGGCACGCCGCCGCTGCTGCGGGTCTTCGCGCACCGGCTCTCGGCGACCGACTTCGCCGTCGCCCTGAGCTTCCACCACGCCATCCTGGACGGCTGGAGCACCGCCGCCCTGATGACCGAACTGCTGCGCCGCTACAGCGCCCGGCTCGCCGGCGACCCGCTGCCGGTCGCCCCGCCACCGCTGCGGTTCCGCGACGCCGTGGCGGCCGAACGGAGAACCGTCGCGTCCGGGGCGGCCGTCACCTACTGGCGCACGCTCGTCGCCGACGCCGAACCGATCCGGCTGCCGCGCCTGCCCGGCTACCCGTCCGGCGACAGCGAGAACGTCGAGAACGTCGGCGGACCCATCGCCCCGGACGTGTTCGCCGGCCTCGAACGGCTCGCCCGCGACCTGCGGGTGCCGCTGCGCACCGTGCTGCTGACCGGTCACCTGCGGGTGATGGGCCTGTTCGGCGGCGCCGACGACGTGACGACGGGCATCGTGACGCACAGCCGGCCCGAGCACAGCCGGGGCAGCGAGGTGCTCGGCATGTTCCTCAACGCCGTGCCGGTGCGCGCCGACCTCGACGCGGAGACCTGGCGGGCGCTGGTGCGGCGGGTGTTCGACGGGGAGCTGGCGATGCTGCCGCACCGGCTGTTCCCGCTCGCCGAGCTGCAGCGCGTCACCGGCCGCTCGAACCTGTTCGAGGCGATCTTCGACTACCGCGACTTCTACGTGTACCGCGGCCTGGACGAGGTGCGCGGCGTCGAGGTCGTCGACTACGACTACTTCGACCAGACCAACATCCCGCTCGCGGTCGGCGTCGTCCGGGCCGGCGACGACGGCCGGCCCCGCGTCCACCTCGTCTACGCCCGCGACCAGTTCCCCCGCTCGCTGATGACCGCCCTGCGCGACGCCTATGTGCGCGTTTACACCGAGCTGGCGACCGACCCCGACGCCGATCCGCGCCGGACCGCGCCGCTGCTCGGCCCCGACGCCGCCCGCATCGCGTCGTGGCAGGGCCGCACCACGACCTACCCGACCCGGCTCACCAGCGCTTCGCCCGACGACGACGCCCCTGCGGTCGTCTCCGACGACGAAACCGTCCTGTCGCACGCCGATTTCGCCGCCCGCGCCGCGGGCCTCGCCGGCCGGCTGGTCGAACTCGGCGTCGGCGTCGGCGCCCCGGTGGGCATCAGCCTGCCGCGCGGCGTCGACCTGCTCGTCGCCGTCCAGGCCGTGCTGCGCGCCGGCGGCGCGTTCGTCTCCCTCGACCCCGACCTCCCCGACGAACGCCTCCGCGGGATGGCCCGGCAGGCCGGCGTCGACGTTGTCGTCTCCGACAACGCTCCACTGTGGACGGACCGGGTGGTCGTGCGCGCCGACGAGTCGGCTGTTGCCGTC
>NZ_BOPG01000167.1 GCF_016863635.1 Virgisporangium aurantiacum
AAAAAATCTTGACACGCACCGCAGCGCGGCAGATCCGGATACTCGTTGCGGCCCAGGACGGCGGTAAAGGCGATGTTCGGCGCGCCGTTGCTGTGGGTTCGCCTGCCGCGGATGGCGAACGAGTCGTCGAGGCGATGAGCGTGCCGAGGGCCACCGCGTCCGAGCGGCCCCGCTGTCCCGCCGGGCGAGATGTCTGAGATCCGGTTGCCGAGTAACCGGACGCGGCACGGCGGTCAGGTCACTGTCACGACGACCTTGCCGCGGGCGCGTCCCTCGCCTACATAGGCCAGGGCCTCGGGGACCTGGTCGAGGGTGAAGGTGCGGTCGATGTGGACGGCGAGGTCACCCGCTACGCAGAGGTCGGCGACCGGTTCGAAATGCGCCGGCCCTTCCTTGACCGCGAGCACGCCGAGCCGGCGGTGCGTGAGCCAACCGGCCACCGAGCCGATCGTCAGGACGCGCAGCAGCGTCCGCACCGATCCGCCAACGCACCGATAACGACCACCCGGTGCCAGCGCCCGACGGTAGGCGAACACCGATCGATGCGCCACCAGATCGAGGATGAGATCGTACGGACCGCTGCGGGTGAAGTCCTCACTCCGGTAGTCGATCACCTTGTCCGCGCCCAACGACCGCATGAAGTCGAGCTTGCTCGCGTTGTCCACTCCGGTCACCTCGGCGCCGAGACGCTTGGCGAGCTGAATGGCGAACGAACCGGAACCGCCGCCGGCACCGTTGATCACAATCCGTTGCCCGGCCGCGGCGCCGTCGGTCCCCTGCTGTGCGATCACGCCCGCCTGCGGAACCGTCGACGCCTCGGCGAAGGTCAGAGCCGTGGGCTTGTGCGCCAGCACCGACTCGGGGGCGATCGCATACTCCGCGAAGCCGCCCTTGAGCAGGAGGTTGTCGCCGTAGACCTCGTCACCGGGCCGGAACCGGGTGACGGCCGGACCGACAGCGTCGACCCATCCGGCGATGTCCGAACCCAGCGTCCGGCGCGCCGGTGTACGAAGCCCACCGATACGCGAATACAGCGGCGAACCCCGCAGGGTCTCCCAATCGCTGAGGTTGACCGATGTCGCCGCGACCTTGACCAGCACCTGCCGGCCCGAAGGGGATGGCTTGGGAAGATCTTCGATCCGCAACACGTCTGCAGACCCGTACCTGTCGTACACGACCGCCCTCATCCGCCCACCCCTCACCCTCGGTGAAGCACACCAACCTCATACCCGACACGCCCAGCACCAGCGGCCTCACCCTTCTGTAGCACGCCGGGACGACGAGAATGGCCTCCGATGGCGACGGCCCGTACACCCGGTCAACCACGGCTCGGTCCGGCCACCACACGCACTCGCGGCCGACTCCGATTCCCGATTCCGTGCCGTCCCAGCGCGCGGTCAGCGGCATGACAGTGCGCCGTCAGCTAGTGGGATCAATTTGACCTGCGTGGGATCCCGGTCGACGGTTGTGGATCGCCAACGCCGTGCGCACCGTCAGCGGGTCGTTGAAGGCGGCCGGGAGTGCCCCCTCGACGCGCTGGGCCACGATGTTGGGCATCTGTGTCGAGGGTGGTACGGCGGCGGCCTCATGGTGCCACATCTCGACGACCCGCTGGGGGAACAGCGGGTTTGCGGTGGAGGCTTTCTCGATGGCGGTGCTCACGCCGGCGTCGCACGCCGTCAGCCAGACCTCATCCATGAACGGGTCGAGCACCGGGCCGATCGTCCGGCGGGCGCGCAGCAGGTGGCGAAACCCGTTGTGCAGCGCCTCGATCCAGTCGGCTTACGGTCCGGGATAGGTGAGTAACGCGGCGAGCCACTCGCGGCCGGGCGTCCGCCGCAGGTCCAAGCCCTCCCCACGCAGCCGCCGCACGTGCAGGACCCACTCGGCCGAGCATTCGCGTTCCTCGCCGGAGAGCTGGGTGGCGGCCAGCAACTCCACGGCGGCGACGATCATGTCATCACGGGTCGGGCCGCTGACCGCGACGCCGGGCGCCAACTGGCCGCGGACCAGGTGCTCCAGGCGGCTAATTAGTCATCCTCGATGGCCCGGTTGAGGCGTTCGGCCAAGATCGCGGCCAGGTTCGGGGCGGCTTGCTTCGCCGCGCGGCGGGTCGGTAACCAGCAGACCGGATCTGGGCGACACCTCGGTCGACCGCCCACGGCATGCTGTCGGTGTGGATGTTGACGCGGTTCCCATCGAGGGCTATCACGAGGATCTCGCCTTGCATCGGTACCTGTTCGAGGGGAGGCGGTTGAGGTGACCGATCAGAATGCCGCGCTGGCGTGGCTCACGGCCGAACTCCGGCCGGGTGACGTGGTGCTGGTGAAGGGTTCCCGGTACCGCACCTGGCAGGTGGTCGACGCGTTGCGGCCAGAAAAGACCACTACATGAGGGCGGTATTCGTCGCCGGCGTCGTCGCGTTCATCGTGTCGATCTTCGGCACACCGATCGCCATGCGGCAGTTCATCAAGCTGAAGGCCGACCAGCCCATCCGCACGTTCGGCCCA
>NZ_BOPG01000168.1 GCF_016863635.1 Virgisporangium aurantiacum
TTGTGCGCCACGAGGCGCCTGGTTGTATCCCCGGCATAGCCGGGAGGAACTCGAAGGGAGGTTCCTGGGTCTGATGGCTTACCCGCAGCCGAAAGGCCGAAGCGGGGACAAGAGCATGCCAGGAAACCAGCGGCTGGGTCCAGGTGTCCGGGACGGTGCGCTTGGGGGACCCGCGTGATATGGCGAAAGCTGGATTGCTTGAATCCCAATCTCCAGAAGATGGAAGTTCACATCCGCCGGAAAGACATCTGAAACCGGCGCCAGCCCTGCGCTGATCGTGGAACTACAGCGGCGCAACTTTCGGGGCCATGGAGCGATGCCCAGTGAGGGCATTCAAGGAGATGAGTGGGATGCCTACGTCGCGCTAGGACGTATGACCAGGACGAACGTGGGATCGTCTACCGGACGCGAGTCCTATGACGACGGAGGCCCCGTAGTAGTCGCCGGAGTCACGACCGGCCAAGGAGGACGGGAAAGCCGTCCACATTCGGGCGAAGGGGGCCAGGTGACTCGGACACTCCGCAAGCTGGGAGGTATGCGTAATGCAGAGCGCCGAAACGGTGCTGGGTGTCCTACGTGAGCGCGGCAGGCGCGGCCTGCCGTTGGAAGAACTGTATCGGCAGTTGTTCAACCCGCAGTTGTATCTGCTGGCCTACGGGCGCATCTACGCCAACAAGGGTGCGATGACCCGCGGGGTCAGCCAGGAAACCGTGGACGGCATGTCGCTGGGCAAGATCGGCCGCATCATCGAGGCGATGCGCTTCGAGCGGTACCGTTTCCGTCCGGTGCGCAGGGTGCACATCCCCAAGAAGGCGGGCAACGGCAAGACGCGCCCGCTTGGCCTGCCGACCTGGTCGGACAAACTGGTCGGCGAGGTGGTGCGCCTGCTGTTGGAGGCGTACTACGACGTCCAGTTCTCCGACCGGTCCCACGGCTTCCGTCCCGGCCGGGGCTGCCACACCGCGTTGCGGGAGGTGGCCAACACCTGGACCGGGACGACGTGGTTCATCGAGGGTGACGTCGCTGACTGCTTCGGGAGTTTTGATCATGAGGTCATGCTCTCGACGCTGGCGGAGTCTATCCATGACAACCGGTTCCTGCGGCTGGTGCGCACCATGCTCACCGCCGGATATCTGGAGGACTGGGTCTGGCACGAAACGCTCTCCGGTGCGCCGCAGGGCGGTGTCGCGTCTCCGATCCTGTCCTCGATCTACCTGCACAAGTTGGACCGCTTCGTCGAAACGGTGCTGATCCCGGAGTACACCCGAGGCAGGCTTCGGGCGCGTAACCCGGCCTACCGCACGGTGGAACAGGCGATCGCGCGAGCCCGCAGGAGAGGTGACCGTACTGAGGTGCGCTCGCTCTACCGGCGGCTGCATCGCCTGCCCAGCCAGGATCCTGACGATCCTGGCTATCGCCGGCTGCGCTATTGCAGGTATGCCGACGACACCTTGCTCGGGTTCGCCGGACCGAAAGCCGAAGCCGAGGAGATCAAGCAGCGTCTGGCCGAGTTCATGCGCGACGAGCTCAACCTGGAGCTGTCGCAGGACAAGACGCTGGTGACCCACGCCCGCACCCAGCGGGCCAGGTTCCTCGGCTACGAGATCTCCGTGGCAGGCACCGACCGCAAGACACAACGACGGTCCACCAGCGACCGGCGCAACCGCCGCTCGCTGAACGGGACGGTCGTGTTGCGGGTGCCCGCTTCGGCGGTCAAGGCGAAACGTGCCCTCTACCTGGCACGCGGCAGGCCAGCCTGCCGCAACCCGATCATCCGCGAAGATGACTACACCATCGTCGGGAAGTTCGGGGCCGAGTACCGCGGCATCGTCCAGTACTACCTGCTGGCCAGTGACGTCCAACGACTGCACCGGCTGCGCTGGGTCATGGAGACCTCGATGCTCAAGACCCTGGCCCGTAAGCACCGCTCGTCGGTGTCGAAGATGGCGGCCAAGCACAAGGCCAAAGTCGTGACACCGTACGGGCTACGCACGTGCTTCGAGGCCAGCATCGTCCGCGACGGCAGGAAGCCACTGGTCGCACGGTTCGGCGGGATCGCCCTCAAACGGCAGAAGACGGCGGTCATCGCCGACCGCCAGCCGCACCGGCCGCTCTACCCCCACAAGGAGCTGATCAAGCGACTCCTGAAGGGAAAATGCGAGCTATGCAGGCAGACGGATGACATCGAGGTGCACCACATCCACAACCTCGCAGACCTCGTCAAGGCCGGCGCGGACCAACCCGCATGGATACAGCAGATGGTGAAACGGCGCCGCAAGACCCTGGTGGTCTGCGGCGGCTGCCACCAACACATCCATGCGAAGCCGCAACCGCCACAGCTCACGTCGTAGTCGCTGGAGAGCCGGGTACTCGGAAACGGGTCCGCCCGGTTCGGAGGGAGGCCACGCGGAAAAGGACCCGAACCCGGGCACCTCGCTGCGTGGCCGACCCTACCC
>NZ_BOPG01000169.1 GCF_016863635.1 Virgisporangium aurantiacum
TGCCTTACGCCGCACCCGGCGATCAGTCCAGCAACCTTCACATGCCCCGTCGCCGACCCCCGGCGGCGGGGCATCTTCCGTGTCCTCGGCCGCACGACACGCGCCGCCGCCATCCGAGGACCCGCCACCGGAGAGGAGCACCACCGTGGGACTACCTGACCTTCCCCCTGGAGCCCGACTGCTCAGCGTCGACGAAGCCGTCGACAAGCTCGTCACCGGCGACCACACCGGCGCCGTCACCGGGTCCATCGTCCTCGACTCCGCCCTGATCGACGCACTACGCACCGGCCTCGTCGTGGCCTGCCAACTGCCGAACGGACAGATCGCCTTCACCCGTCCCGGCACCGACCCGACCAGATAGCGCCCGTGTCCGGCCGGTAGTGCCAACAGGTTCCCCGCGCGCACTTGCTTGTCCGCGCCGGTCAAGCGTCCATCAGTGCGCGCCCAACGATCGAAACCCCTGCCACCGCAGGAGAAAGCAGGCTGACATGCCCAAGCGCACCAGGCGCACCGACCCCGCCAACAACAGCAGCACCGCCAACAGCACCGCAAGCAGCACCGCAAGCAGCACCGCAAGCAGCACTGGTAGCAGCACTGCCCCCGCCGTGGGCGCCGACCCTGCGACCGTCGGTGGCGCCATGCCGCCACTGGACGAGAAATCCCAGCAACTCCTCGCCGCGCTCGCTGAACTCGGCGAGGAAACCGCCGGCAACCTCGCCAGGCACGTCGGCATCGCCTACCCCACCACCACCCCGAAGCTGCGCAAGCTCAACAGCTACGGCCTGGCCGAGACCAGAAAGGCCGGCAACGGCCAGACCGTGTGGTGCCTGACCGACACCGGCAGGAAACACGCCGCCCAGGGCAGCCCGGCCGAAAAGGTCGCTGATGTCACGGCCGTGCCGGACTCCATCACGCCCGACGGGGGCGCCGAATCCGTGCCCCCCGTCGAGTCGCAAGTAGTGTCGGTACTGCCCTCCGACGTCTTCGACGAGCTCACCGACGGCACGAACATCGACGCCGGGCGCGTCTTGCCACACCACGTCGAGGCGCTGACCGTGGCACTTGACGGGACAGCCGGCGAGCCGCGCGAGGTACCGGACACAGGTGAAAACCAGGCGGACCAGGCGGACCGGGCGGTCGAGCCGGTCGCCGGCAGCGGTACCGGCAGTGGCACCGGCCCGGTCCAGGCCACCGCCGATACCGAGGCCGTTCCCGCAGCGGATGCCACCGGCTCTCGACCGGTCCGGCGCGCCGCTGGAGACCTGGACCGGGCGATCCTGGCAATCCTGCAGGCCCGACCCGACATGGCGTTCAAGGTCAGCGAGCTGTGCAACCTGATCAACAAGGCCGAGGAAGGGACCGGGCTGCCAAAGGCCAGCCCGGGCGCGGTCGTACTCGCCGGGCAGCGACTCGTCAAGCGTCGTCAGGCGATCCTCGCCGTCGAGAGGCCGGTCAGCTTCCAGTTCCTGCCCGGCGCCGCGGCCCAGCCGGCAGCGACCGGCACCCAGCCCGAGCCGGCCAAGACAGTGACCGCGGCGGCGGCGTGACCGCCACCTCCGGCCGGCTGCAGTGAGCCCGGCCGCCCACAACAGCCAAGTGCCCGAGGACGGGCGTCGGAAAGTTTGCCCCTCGCCACGCCCACCCCGGCGCTCCCCAAACCACCAAGGAGCGTGACCAGTGTCCCCCATTGCCCAGGTGATGGCCGCCTCGGCCGGCGGCGTTCTCGCCGGTCTACTCCTCGCCGCGCTGCCTGTCTGGCGGCTGCACCGCGCGTTGCGCACCGCACGGCACCAGGCCCACCACGACGACACCACCGGCCTGCCCAACCGGCGGGCATTCCTGGCCGCCGTCGACGACACGTTTGGCTCGGACCGGGCGTTCGGGCTGGTCCTGCTCGACCTCGACCGGTTCAAGGAGGTCAACGACCGCCACGGCCACGAGGCCGGCAACGACCTGCTCACCATGGTCGGGCGGCGACTGGCCAAACTGCCCAGCCCGGTCCGGTTGGCCGCCCGGCTCTCCGGCGACGAGTTCGCCCTGCTCGTATACGGCGGCTCGGATGACACCTTCCGGGCGGCGCAACTGGCGGCGGCGGTCACCACGGACGCACCGGTGAGGCTGGATGGCGGCGCCACGGTGACCGTCGCGGTCAGCGTCGGCTACACCACCAGCCGTCCCGGCGTCACCGCCCGTGCCCTGCTGCGTGAGGCCGACGAGGCCATGTACTGCGCCAAACGCGGCACCAGCGGCATCTGCCGCCACGACCCGGCCGCTGGAGCAAAGGCGGGCCGCTGCCGCGACCGCCGTTGAC
>NZ_BOPG01000170.1 GCF_016863635.1 Virgisporangium aurantiacum
TCAACGACTGCAACCTGTCCCTATCGGTGTACCCGGCGAACTGCTCATCGGCGGTATCGGGGTGGCTCGGGGGTATGTGGGTCGGCCGGGGTTGACGGCGGAGCGGTTTGTTGCTGATCCGTTTTCCGGTGATGGGTCGCGGTTGTATCGGTCTGGTGATCGGGTGGTTTGGGGGGTTGGTGGGGGTTTGGTGTTTTTGGGTCGGGTGGATGGTCAGGTGAAGGTGCGGGGGCATCGGGTGGAGTTGGGTGAGGTGGAGGCGGTGTTGTTGGCTCATCCGGGTGTGGGTGGGGTGGCGGTGGTGGGGTGGTCGGATGTGGTTGGTGGTGTGGGTTTGGTGGCGTGGGTGGTGCCGGCTGCGGTGGGTGGGGGTGTGGTGGGTGAGTTGGCGGCGGTGCAGGTGGAGTCGTGGCGGGCGGTGTGGGAATCCACGGTGGCCGCCCCGATGCCGACACCTGCGCCGATGCCTGCGCCGATGCCTGCGCTGCCTGCGGTGCCGGCGTTGGGGTCTGGGCTGGACACCGGCCCTGAGGCTGGGTCTGTGGCTGGTTCTGTGGCTGGTTCTGTGGCTGGGTCTGGTGCTGTGGCTGGTGTGGATGTGTTTGATGTGCGGGGGTGGGTGTCGAGTCGGGATGGGTTGCCGATTCCGGTGGTGGAGATGCGGGAGTGGGTGGCTGGGGTGGTGGGTCGGGTTGCGGGGTTGGGGGCTCGGCGGGTGTTGGAGATTGGGTGTGGGAGTGGGTTGTTGTTGTGGCGGTTGGCGGGGGGTTGTGACCGGTATGTGGGTACGGATTTTTCGGCTGGGGTGGTGGCCCGGTTGGCGGCTGGGGTGGCTGCGCGGGGGTGGGGGCATGTGGAGGTCGTCCAGGCCGAGGCGATCGACACGGTCGAGGCTGTCGGTGATCGGGCTGTCGGTGATCGGGCCGGTGATCGGGCCGGGTTTGATTTGGTGGTGGTCAACTCGGTGGTGCAGTACTTCCCGGATCGGGACTATCTGCGGCGGGTGTTGATCCAGGCGGTGCGGCTGCTGGCCCCGGGTGGGCGGCTGTTTGTCGGGGATGTGCGGAGTCTGCCGCTGTTGGAGGCCGCGCATGCGTGGGCCCAGCCCGGCGCGGACCGCTCAGCGGTCGTGCGGACCGCGGCCCGGGATCCGGAACTGGTCATCGACCCCCGCTGGTTCACCACCTTCACCACCACCGTCGCCGCTGACCTGACCACCGACCTGACCACCGTTCCTGATACCGGCCTCACCGCCGATGAGGCGGCCGGTGGTGGGCGTGTGCAGGTTGGGCATGTGCAGGTGATGCCGAAGAGCGGCCGGTTCGACAACGAGATGACCCGCTTCCGCTACGACGTGATCATCCACCTGGCACCGGCCCCGGCCCCGCTGACCGTGACCCACTGGTACGACTGGCAGGACTGGGCCGGCCCCGACTGGACCCCCACCCACCTCACCAACCGCCTCACCACCCAGCTCACCACCGGCCCGGCCACCGACCCGGTCGACGATGCTGGGCTGGTCGAGGGTGGCGGGCCGATCGGGCTGCGGGCGATCCCGAACCCCCGACTCGCCGACCTCACCCCCACCCGCACAGCCACCGGCGCCGCAATCCGCACCGCCGGCACCGCCGGCTTCGCTGCCGGTGCTGCTGGTAGTCGGGGGATCCATCCGGACGAGTTGACCGAACTAGCCACCGCAGCCGGCTACCACACCGAACTGAGCTGGGCCGCCGCCCACCCCGACGGCGCCTACGACGCCGTCCTCACCCCACACCACCACCCCACCACCGGCCACCCCACCACCACCGGCCACCCCCTCAGCAGCCGCTACGCCCACTTCCCCCCACCCCCACCACTCCCACCCGAGCGCCACACCAACCAACCCCTCACCGCCCGCCTCCACGACCACCACCACACCCACCTCATCCCCGCCCTCCGCGAACACCTCACCACCCACCTACCCCGCCACATGCACCCCACCACCTACCACCTCACCGACCACCTCCCCACCAACCCCAACGGCAAAATCGACCGCACCCGCCTCCCCAACCCCGACACCAGCAACCACACCCGCACCACCACCTACCAACCCCCCACCACCCCCACCCAACACCACCTCACCACCATCTGGACCCACCTCCTCAACACCCAACCCATCGGCATCAACGACAACTTCTTCAACCTCGGCGGCCACTCCCTCCTCGCCACCCAACTCATCTCCCGCATCCGCACCACCCTCAACCACGAACTCCCCCTCACCACCCTCTTCAACAACCCCACCATCAACCAACTCGCCACCATCAT
>NZ_BOPG01000171.1 GCF_016863635.1 Virgisporangium aurantiacum
TGGATGGGGGTGAGTGGGTGGGGTCCGGTGGTGGGGTGGTGGTGGGTGGTTGGGGTGGTTGGTGTGGTGGTGGTGGCGAGGGTGGCGATGGTTTGGTGGGTGAAGATGTTGTGGGGGGTGAGGTGGAGGCCTGCGGTGTGGGCGCGGGCGATGAGTTGGAGGGCGGTGATGGAGTCGCCGCCGAGTTCGAAGAAGTTGTCGTGGATGCCGATGGGGGTGGTGTTGAGGAGGTTGGTCCAGAGGGTGGTGAGGGTGTGTTCGGTGGGGGTGGTGGGTGGTTGGTAGGTGTGGGTGGGGAGGGGTCTGGTGTGGTCGGGTGGGGGTAGTTGGGTTTTGTCTGTTTTGCCGGTGTTGGTGGTGGGGAGGGTGGGGAGGGTGATGATGTGGGTGGGGATGAGGTAGTGGGGTAGGTGGGTGGTGAGGTGGTGGCGGATGTCGGTGATGGTGGGGCTGGTGGTGGGGGTGTCGGTGGGGGTGTCGGTGGGGCTGTCGGTGGGGCTGGGGCTGGTGGTGGTGATGTAGGCGGTGAGTTGGGGGTTGCCGTGGGGGTCGGGGTGGGTGGTGACGGCGGCTTGGGTGATGTGGGGGTGGGTGGTGAGGGCGTGTTCGATTTCGGCGGGTTCGATGCGGTGGCCGCGGATTTTGAGTTGGTGGTCGGTGCGGCCGAGGTATTCGAGGGTGCCGTTGGTGTGCCAGCGGGCGCGGTCGCCGGTGCGGTAGAGCCGGGTTCCGTCGCTGGTGAAGGGGTTGGCGATGAATTGGTGGGCGGTGTGGTCGGGGCGGCCCAGGTAGCCGCGAGCGATGCCGATGCCGCCGATGAGGAGTTCGCCGGGTACGCCGATGGGGACGGGTTGTAGGTGTTGGTCGACGACGTAGACGCGGACGTTGGCGATCGGCACCCCAATCGACGGAACCCCGCCCTCGCATCTGGCCGCGGTGGCCTCGATCGACGCCTCGGTGGGCCCGTAGAGGTTTTGTAGTTCGGTACCCCACGACCGTCGGTGGTCGGCGATGAGGTCGGGTGGCAGCGCCTCTCCGCTGCAGACGACCAGGCGCACGCTTCCGCAGTCGGCAAGATCCGCGTCGGCGAGGAACGCGCGCAGCATCGACGGCACGAAGTGGACGACCGTGACGCGTTCGCGGGCGATCAGCGCAGCGAGATAGTCGGGATCACGGTGCCCGCCCGGGCGGGCGACCGCCAGCGTCGCACCGAGCATCAACGGACACAGCATTTCCCACAGCGACACGTCGAAGGCGGTCGCCGTCTTGTGGAGGAACACGTCCCGTGGTCCGGCCCGTTGCCCGGCACGTGCCCAGGCCACCCGGTTCGTTAGCCCACCGTGGTGGCCGACCACGCCTTTCGGTGTGCCGGTCGATCCGGAGGTGAAGAACAGGTACGCCGCGCGTGCCGGATGCACGGCGACCGCGGGTGGGGCGTCGCATCGCCGGCGCGCCAGGTCGGTCGCCTCGGCGGCGTCGTCGACGCAGAGCAGGCGCACGCCGGCGTCGGGCAGGCGAGGGATCCATTGGCGGTGGGTCAGCACCACGCCGGCCCGCGCCCGGCGCAGCAGCATCTCCAGCCGTCCGGGCGGATCGTGCGGATCGAGCGGCAAATACACCGCGCCCGCTTTGAGGGCGGCGAGCAGGCACACCACGAGGTCGGCGCCGCGTTCCATGCATACCGCGACCACCGGCTCGGGGCCGACCGTCTCGTCCCTCAATCGCCACGCGAGCCGGTCGGCCCGGTCGTCGAGTTCCCGGTAGCTCATGCGGCTGTCATCGGTCACCACCGCCACGGCGTCGCCGCACCGCTGGGCCTGCGCGGCGATCAGCTCGTGGACCGGAGCCGGCGTGACCTCGGTGGTGGTGGCGTTCCAGTGCTCCAGCATCTGCCGGGTCTCGTCGTCGGTAAGCATCGGCGCGCCCCACACCCGTTGCTCGGGGTTGCGGGCGAACTCGCGCAGCAGGCCGCGGAAATGGGTCGCCATTCGTTCGACGGTGGTGTGGTCGTAAAGGTCGGTGGCGTATTGGATCGATCCGGCCAGGCATGGGCCGGCTTCGCCGATGCTGAGCGTGAGGTCGAACTTCGCGGTGCGTACCGGCGCCGGCAATTCGCAGACGGCGACGTCGGGGAATGCGACGTCGTCGCCGGACGGGTCGGCACCGTAGGTGAACATGACC
>NZ_BOPG01000172.1 GCF_016863635.1 Virgisporangium aurantiacum
CCACCGGTCCGGGGCACCGGCACGACGGGCGGCACAAGCTCGTCGCGGCCGGCGTCCTCGACGGCGACGGCGAGCCCGGCGACGGTCGGCGCCTCGAACAGGGCTGCGACGGCGAGGTCCACGCCGAGGGTGGAGCGCACCCGGGCGACCACCCGGTTGGCGATGAGCGAGTGGCCGCCGAGCGTGAAGAAGTTGTCGTGGATGCCGACGCGGTCGATGCCGAGCAGCTCCGCCCAGATTCCCGCGACAGTGTGCTCGGTGGGGGTACGCGGCGGCACGTACGTACCGGCCGGCTCGGCCCGGGCGCCGTCCGGGTCGGGCAGAGCCCGGCTGTCGATCTTGCCGCGGTCGGTCAGGGGTAGCGCGGCCATCCGCACGAACGCCGTCGGCACCATGTAGGCGGGTAGCCGGGTGGCCAGGTGGGTGCTCAGCTCGGTGGCGGTGGGCGGGGCAGCCGGGTCGGCGGCGGTGAACCAAGCGATCAGCCGCGGGTGTCCGTGCGGGTCCGGGCGAACGCCGACCGCCGAGCCGTCGACCTCGGGGTGGGCGTTGAGGGCGGACGAAACCTCGGCGGCCTCGACGCGGTAGGCGCGCACCTTGAGTTGGTCGTCCAACCGGCCGAGGAACTCGAGTTGACCGTCGGCCCGCCACCGCACGCGGTCTCCGGTGCGGTACAGCCGTGATCCGGGCGCGCCGAACGGATCAGCGACGAACCGCTGCGCCGTCAGCTCCGGCCGACCGGTGTAGCCGCGGGCGAGGCCGGCGCCGCCGATGTGCAGCTCACCCGGGACGCCGACCGGGACCGGGGTCATCGACCGGTCGAGTACGAACATCGTGGTGTTCGCGATCGGGGTGCCGATCGGTGGAGCCCGGTCGCCGTCGGTGCCATCGGCCGGTGCCATCGACGCCCAGACCGTGGCCTCGGTCGGCCCGTACTCGTTGAACAGCCGTGCTGCGGGGACGGCCGAGCGGCACCGGTGCGCCAGCTCCGGTGGACACGCCTCACCCGCAGAGATGATCGTTCGGAGGGTGTGCAGTGGGTGGTCGGGATGCCCCTCACACCAGTCGAAGAGCTGTGCCAGTAGCGACGGTGTCGCGAGCAGATGGGTCACGCCGTAGCGGTTGACGTCGGTGGCGATGTCGGCGGGATCGAGCTCGCGCCGTGGCGCCGGTGTGACCAGGGTGCCGCCGGTGCACAACGTCCAGAACAGTCCGGCGAGCGAGCTGTCGAACGCCACGGGCGACAGCAGGAGGAAGGTGCCCGGCGACCGCTCGTAACGCCGCGTGCGGGCCGCCGTGGAGTTGGCGAGGGCGCCGTGTGTGGTCACGACCCCCTTCGGGACGCCGGCGGAACCGGAGGTGTAGATGACGTACGCCGCGTGGTCCGCGCGGGCGGCGGCGATCGGAACTGGCTGTGTGGACGCGGCTGCGGCCGCTTCCAGGGTCTGCGGCGTGCAGACCAGCGCCGCGCCGGCATCGGACAGGATGAAATGTTGCCGCTGTTCCGGATCGTCGGGATCCAGGGGTAGGTACACCCCGCCCGCCTTCAGGACGCCCAGCATGGCGACCACGAGCTCCGGTCCGCGGGGCAATCGAACCCCCACCACGCACTCGGGTCCGATCCCCTGGTCGCGCAGGTACCGGGCCAGCTGCTCGGCCCGCTGGTCGAGGTCGCGGTAGGTCACCACGTCGTCACCCGCGACCACGGCCGCGGTATCCGGCCGGCGGGCGGCCTGCATGGAGGCCAGCCCGTGCACCGATGCCGGGGGGATCTCGGCGGTGGTGGCGTTCCACCGTCTGAGGACCTGCTCGGTCTCCTCGGCGGTCACCATCGCGAGTTCGCGGATCCGGCGCGTCGGATCGGCTGCCACCTCCGCGAGGATGGCTCCCAGGTGCCGGGTCATCCGTTGGATGGTGGTGTCGTCGAACACGTCGGCGGCGTACTGGATCGATCCGGCCAGGCACGGGCCGGCTTCGCCGATGCTGAGCGCCAGGTCGAACTTCGCCGTGCGAACCCGTACCGGCAACTCGCCCACCGTCAAGCCGGTGAAGCCCTGTCCGCTGTCGACCGCGTCGACGGGAGCACCGCCGTAGGTGAACCATGTC
>NZ_BOPG01000173.1 GCF_016863635.1 Virgisporangium aurantiacum
GCAGGACGGCAACGGTCCGGGAGGAGGCGGTGAGTTTCGTCAGGATGTGCTCGACGCGGTCGGCGGCGGTGGGAAGCGGGAGATCGAGGGTGGCGCCGATACGTGGGACCGGCCAGTCTTCGACCAGGAGGCCGAGGATCTCCAGGTCGCTGGTGGTGAGCCCGTGCAGGTTGCCGGGGGGTGACACGACCAGGACGCCGGCCAGATGCCGCGCTGGCTGTCTGGCGCACGAGAGCACGGTGATGCGTGCGAGGCGGTGTCCGCCGTCGGGGCAGACAAACGTGGCGGACTCGACGTTGTCGGCCAGGTGGTCGGCCGCGACGGCGAGGACGGCCGAGCCGGGGGCCAGCAACCGGTGCCGGGGCATGCCGTCCAGCGGAAGGGTCTGACCGGCGCGGGTCAGCACGACCGCGGCCTGCGCGTTGCGGACGATCCGGACGGCCGCGCCGATTGCCCGCATCGGGTCGATCGCCTGCGCGATGGTGGTTGCGAGTGCCCCGATCAGATCGCGGGCGGCTTCGGTCGGGTGCTCGGCGGTGTCGGTGTTCAGGCCGAGCATCCCGAGGTAGCGGCCGTCCGGGGTGAACAGTGCGGCCGCCAGCCCGCCTCGGAAGCCCGCCGGTGCCAGGTACTCCGCCCAGGACCGCACCTCGTCAAGGGGAACGGACAGGTCGGCCAGCCGGGTTGCCCCGCTGTTGCGGTTCAGGCCGAGGAGTTCGATTTCCGCCACACCGGCCGGGCCGCTCATGTACCGGACCAGCCCGGCCGGGTAGCCGTAGCTGACCAGAGGCGGTTGCTCGAGACGGTCCGGGTCGAGCAGGGAGATCCAGGCCCCCTCGAACGGGACGACCTGGCGCAGCGGCTCCAGCAACGCCTCGGCCCGCTGGTCGATTCCACCGGGCATGGACACGATCTGCGTGATCTCGATGGCGGCCCGCAACCCTGCGGGCGGAAGCTCACGCAATCCGACTCTCCGTTCCCCGCGTCGTCCACGTTCCCCGGGTCGTCCACGCCTGTCCTGAAGGATTCCCGGGATGGTCGGGCGGCAACCCTACGCGCAGGAGCTGCGATGCGGTCGGGGTACGTACAGGCCGAAGCGGATCGCGCGGGCGGCCGCCAGGGTGCGCGTCGCGGCGTGGAGTTTGGTCAGGATGTGTTCGACGTGGGCGTTGACCGTGCGTCGGGTGACGAAGATGTCGTCGGCGATGCGTGAGTTGGGCCAGCCCTCGACGAGCAGGCCGAGGATCTCCAGTTCCCGCGGAGTGAGTCCGTGCAGGTCGCCCTGGGGGGAGACGAGGACCACCGCGGTCGGCGGGTGCGGCGGGTCGTGCGGGCCGGTCAGTACCGTGATCCGAACGTGGACGTGTGGTGTGTCGTCGGCCGTGTAGGGGAACAGGAACGAGCCGTAGGCGTAATCATTGGCCACCCGTTCGGCCGCGACGTCGATCACGTCCGAACCGGGGTCGAGCAGTGGGTGTGCCGGCAGGCCGGGCAGTGGTTGCGGGTCGCCGCCGCCGGTGAGCATGATCCCGGCTTCGGCGTCGCCGACGATCTCGGCCACCTTCATGATCGACCGTATCGGGTCGATCGCGTTGGCGATCAGAGGGGCGAGCATGCCGATCAGGTCACGGGAGGCCTCGGTCGGATGTGCGGCGGTGTCGGTGTTCATGCCCAGTAGGCCCAGGTGACGGCCGTCGGAGGTGAACAGGCCGACACCGAGACCTTCCCGGAATCCGGCCGGCTGCAGGTACTCGGCCCAGCCGCGTATCTGTTCGCGCGGGACCGCCAGGTCGCTCAGCCGCATGGCCGAGCGCGACCGGGTGAGGCCGAGCAATTCGATCTCGTCGGTGTTGGCGCGGCTGGTGATGAACCCGCATGTGGCGTCGTCGTAGCCCCTGCTGACCACCGGCACGTTGACCCGGTGCCGCGGATCGAGCACGTTGATCACGGCGGCCTGGAACGGAACGAGCCGCCGCAGTGAATCCAGCATGGCGTCGGCGCGCTGGCGTACGTCGCCCCGCCCGGACGCGATCTCCCCGACCTCGACAGCGACCTCAAGGCCACCCGGTGGAAACTCGGCCATC
>NZ_BOPG01000174.1 GCF_016863635.1 Virgisporangium aurantiacum
GCTTGGTCGAGAGCCTCCACACCGTTATCACCAGCGCCACCACCGACCCGAACACCTTCATCGATCTTCTGCCGCTACAGCCCAACGACGTAATCCGGCAGATCCTTGACTGGGGCCAGGGCCCCCCTCTCCCCCGCAACCAGCCGGACCGCTCAGCCCTGGCCGATGCCGCGGACATTGGGCTGGTCGGGTTGCTGTCGGACTGGATGTCAACGGTTCCGCATCGGGTGGCGGTCGTTGATGGGACCGGCGCCGAGCTCACCTTCGGCGAACTCGGCGACCGGGTGGCGGCGTTGGCGGGCCGTCTGAGGACGTTGGGGGTAGGACCGGAGACCCGGGTCGCAGTCCTGGCGGGCCGTGCCGTCGACGTGGTGGTCGCGATGCTGGCCGTGTGGTGGGCCGGCGGCGTCTGTGTGCCGTTGGACGAGGAGTTCCCCGACGAACGACTCGGCTGGATCGCCGACGACGCCGACATCCAGGCCGCCATCGCCACCGCCGAACATGCAGACCGGGCCACCGGCTGGGGCGTGCCCGTCGTAACAGTCGACCAACCACAGCAGTGGCCGCGGTCAGAGGATGCCCGTCGACCGATGTCGGTGGACCGGACCGGGTTGGCCTACGTCATCTACACATCGGGCTCCACCGGAACGCCACGACCGGTCGGGGTGCCCTGGGCGTCGGTGGACTGGCTCCTCCAGGTCGCCGAGGAGATGCTGCCGGCCGGGTCGGTGTGGGCGTGTTCGCACTCCCTCGCCTTCGACTTCTCCATCTGGGAAATCTGGGCCGCCCTAGCCACCGGCGGCCGAGTCGTCCTCCTACCCAGAGCGGTAGTCCGCTCACCGGATCACCTCCTCGCCACACTTGCCGAGCAACACGTCCAGGTGTGGTGTCAGACGCCGTCGGCGTTCGCGATGTTGGCTGGTCGGCTCGATGTTGATCCGGCGTCCGTGCTGCCGGATCTGCGTTGGGTGATCTTCGGCGGGGAAGCCCTCGACCCGGGTTCGTTGCCGGACTGGGTCGGTGCCGACGGTGCCCCGGCGGTGGTCAACTTGTACGGGATCACCGAGACCACCGTGCACGTCACCTCCACGAACATCACCGCCGTGGCGGGTACCGGTGGGGGTCGGGGCGGGTCGCCGATTGGGCGGCCACTGCCCGGCGTGCTGATCCGAGTGTTGGACGAGTGCCTGCAACCCGTGCCGCCGGGGGTGGTCGGGGACCTGTACGTCGGCGGCGGCGGGGTCGCCCGCGGCTACCTGGACCGGCCGGACGCGACCGCGCACCGGTTCATCCCCGACCCCTACGCCGCAAATGGCTCCCGGCTGTACCGCAGCGGCGACCGTGGCTACTGGCATGACGGCCAGCTGTACTACGTGGGTCGTACCGATACCCAGATCAAGATCCGCGGTTATCGCATCGAGCCCGCCGAAATCGAAACTGTCCTCACCACCCGTCCCGACATCGCTGCCGCGGCCGTCATCGCGAAGGTCGACCGGTCCGGCAACGGTAGGTCGGGTGGCACGGGCGGCGGTGGCGATGTGTCGCTGACGGCATATCTGGTGCCGGTCAGCGACGGCCCATCAACGGCCGCGGAGTTCCACCAATATCTGGCCGCTCGCCTGCCCGCGCACATGGTGCCAAGCCGCTACCTCACCGTCACCGACCTCCCACTCACCCCCAACGGCAAGATCGACCGGGCCGCCCTGGCCGGCACGCATCCGGGTTCAAGTCCGCTTCCGGCCGCCGGCCGGCCGGGTGGTCGGCCAGCCACGCCTACTGAGCAGGTTCTAGCCGCTATGTGGGCGGACCTGCTTGGCGTCGAGCCGAACAGTGTCGGCGTCGACAGCGACTTCTTCGCCACCGGCGGCCATTCGATGTTGGCGGTTCGGCTGGTCACGCGCATCAGCGAGGCGCTCGATGTCGTGTTGCCGGTGGCGGTTGTGTTTGATGTGCCGACGCTTGGTGGTTTGGCTGCTGCGGTGGATGCCGCGCTTGCCGGTGCCGGTGGTGATGCCGGTGGTGCCGGTGGTGGTGGTTTGGTGTGGGTGGGGCGGGGTGGGTTGTTGTCGGTGTCGG
>NZ_BOPG01000175.1 GCF_016863635.1 Virgisporangium aurantiacum
GGTGCCGTTGAACCCGGCCACGGTGGCGTCACCGAGGGGGCCGCCGGTGACGCCCTGGGTGACGGCGTTGTAGGAGGCGACATTGCCGTTGACCTGGTTGACCGCATCAACGGTGCCGTTCTCCGCCAACCGCCAATAGTCCACCGGCCCGGCGCCGAGGACGGTGCCGGCGTAGACCTGGCTCGACCCGGACACGGTCGGGGTGCCGACCTTCCACACCCCGCCGTTGGTGTCGGTGACCTGGGTCAACGACCCCGACTTCGGGTCATACGCGATCGTCGCGGACGGGTTCCCGGACGGGCGGATGACGGAGGTCATCGGCCGGGCCGTCGTCGCCCCGGTGGACCGCAACGCGGTCACGTCAGCGGCACTGAGGGGGTGGTCGAAGTAGGCAACCTCACCCATCGACCCGGTGAAGAAGGTGGCGTAGCCGGTGTTCCCCGTCCCGGTGTGGGTGTGGTCGGGCCAGCCGCCGCCGAGGAACCCGGCACCCAGATAGCTGTTCGCCGCACTGGCGGCGTTGTACATCTGGATCAGACCACTCTTCGACCCGACCAGGTTCCCGTCGAGGAACAGCGACTGCGTGTTCCCCGCACCCGAGAGCACCACATGGTGCCAGTTCCCGTCCGTCACCGCCCCGCTCGACGCGATGGGGCCGACACCGCCGGTCCAGAACTGCCCGTACAACTTGCCGCTGTTGCCGATGTAGATCGACGGCGTGTAGTTACTCGTCGTCGTCGCGTTACTGATCGGGTTGGCCTGGTAGGAGAACAACACCCCGTTCGGCGTACTGGTCTTGAACCACAGGGAGACCGCCTGGTAGCTGCCCTCGGCCACGAGTTTCGCCGGCAACTGCACCCGCGACGAACTGCCGTTGAACCCCGCCGCCGTCGCCGTCGACCCGGACAGCACCCCCGGCTGGCCCAGAGCCACGTTGGCGTAGAGGCCGTTGTCCGTGCCGGTGTTGTCCAACACCGAGCTGGTCGCGACCGTGGAACCGGTCGCGTCGCCGAGGCGCCAGTAGGAGCGGGGGCCGGCATTCTCCACCACACTCGGATGCCGCGTCCCATTCCCATACGAGTACGACGCGCACTCGGACGCCGAGGTCGGCGGGCACACCTTCAACAACAAATCGCCGGTGTAGGTGTAGGACCAGGTGAGCGCCGACGCCGCGTCGCCGGCGGTCACCGGGTCGGTGGCGACCGTCGCCACGTGCTGGCCGGTGGCGCCGGTCGGCATCGTCCACGTGAGGGTGAGCGACCGGCCGGATGCGGCGGTCAGCTTCGATACCCGACCCGAGGTGTAGGTCAGCGTGGTGGCGCGGGCCTGCGCGTCGGCGACCGACGTCAACCCGAACCGGCCCGCCGTCAACGGCGTGGTGAACAGGTAGGTGGTGCCGTCCTTGTCAACCAGCCGGTACCCGCCACCAGTGACCGGGGTGAACGACGCGAACCGGCCCAACGGCGGCGCAAACGTTCCGTCGGCGTTACGGCCGAACGCCACATCCTGCCCACCCGGATACGTGACCACCACCGTGTTGCTCAACTCGGTGGCCCGGCTGTCCACAATGGACGCCCAGCCCGCACCGAACGCACCATCCAGCCGCGGATCCTGACTGTTGTACGACCGCTCCACCGCCAACGCCGGACCCACCGTCGGCACCGACGCGTCCGTCGCCGACGTCGTGTAGTTCCCGACCTGCGGCTCGAAGCCCTTGCCGTCGTTCTGCGACAACTCCGACGTGATCGGCGGCTGCGGCACCGGCGTGGCAAGGGCGTTCAACGTCTGCGACGTCGACACCGCACCCGAACCGTCCTTCGCCCCGACGGTCCACGAATAGCGTTTGCCCCACACCAACTTCCCGGCCGGAACCACCCACTGCCGCGCCGTGATCCACCCCGACTCGGCAATCTTCA
>NZ_BOPG01000176.1 GCF_016863635.1 Virgisporangium aurantiacum
CGCCATAGGAACTGCAGTGTCAAGGCCCAGCTCGTGGCCGCCTGCTCGTTGTCGACGGCGGTGCTGTGACCGCCGTCGGTGTCCTCGTAGTAGGACACGTCGTAGCCGTGCTCCCGCAGTCGGGCCGCCATCTTGCGGGCGTGTCCGGGGTGAACGCGGTCGTCGCGGGTCGAAGTGACGAAAAGGACTGGCGGGTATGGCCGGCCGGGACGGACGTTGTGGTACGGCGAGTAGTCGCGGAGGAACGCCCAGTCGGTGGCGTTGTCAGGGTCGCCGTACTCGGCGATCCACGAGGCGCCGGCCAGTAGCCGGGTGTAGCGAAGCATGTCGAACAGCGGCACGGTGGCCACGATCGCGCCGAACAGGTCCGGGTAGCGGGTCAGCATGGCGCCCATCAGCAGCCCGCCGTTGCTGCGGCCCTCGATGCCCAGCCGGGCTGGCGTCGTCACACCGCGCGCGACCAGGTCGGCGGCGACCGAGGCGAAGTCCTCGAATGCCCTGACCCGCCCCTCTCGACGACCTGCGCGGTGCCACCCGGGACCGTACTCGCCGCCGCCTCGGATGTTCGCCACGACGTACGTGCCGCCGCGGGCAAGCCAGCCACGCCCGATGACACCGTCGTAAGACGGGGTGAGCGACACTTCGAACCCGCCGTACCCGGTGAGCAGGGTAGGCCCGGCAGGACCGTGGGTGTGAGAGCCGACCACGAAGTACGGCACGCGGGTGCCATCGGCGGAGGCGGCGAAGAACTGCCGTACGGTCATGCCCGCCGCGTCGAAGAACGACGGCTCCCGTTTGAGAACCTCTGTCCGGGCGTATACGCCGCCGCCGACCGTACCGAGAGACAGCGTCGCCGGCTGGAGAAACCCGTCCGACACGACCAGGTACGAGTCGTCGTTGTCCGGATCGGTCTCGACGATGGACAGGTGCTCGAACCCGGCCCCGCCCGCCAGGGTCCGCGACCGCCATCCGGCCGGGCCGGGGGTGAGCACCCGCATCTCGGTCCGCACGTCGCGAAGCAGCACGAGCAGCAGATGGTTCCGGGTCCAGGCGTACGCGTCGAGGAACGTCCGGCCATCCGGTTCGAACAACACGGCCAGCTCACGCTGGCCGGCGACGAACCCGTCGAAGTCAGCCGCCAGCACGGCACCGTCCGGGTAGGTCACCCCGTCGACGGTCCACGGCGACCGCAGCCGGACCAGCAGCCACTCCCGGTGGACGTCCCAGTCCGCGTCGAGCGGGACGTCGATCGGCACGAGGTCGCCGGCCGGCGTGCGCAGGAACTGCTCGGTCCGGAAGAAGTCGAGATAGCGGACAACGAAGTCGCGCTCGTGGCCGGGTGTCGGATCGTGGTGGCCGCCGACCGACACGTCTCCGGCCTGCCCCTCGTACACCGTCTCGGCGTCTGCGAGGGCAGTTCCGCGGCGCCATCGCTTCACCACCCGCGGGTAGCCTGACGAGGTCAGCGAGCCTGGCCCGAAGTCGGTGCCGACGTAAACGTGGTCGGCGTCGATCCAGCTGACGTCGGACTTCGCCTCCGCCAGCGTGAACCCGTCGTCGACGAACGCACGCCGCCGCACGTCGAACTCGCGCACCACGACGGCGTCCGCACCACCACGCGACAGCGACACCAGCCACCGGCCGTAGCCGGCACGCAACACGGTTGCACCGCCCCACGCCCAGTTGCCGCCCTCGGCCTCGTTGAGCGCATCGACGTCAAGCAGAACGTCCCATTCCGGCTTCTCGCGGCGGTACTGCTCAGCAGTGGTCCGCCGCCACAGCCCCCGCGGGTGGTCGGCGTCGCGCCAGAAGTCGTAGTAGTAGCCATCGCCGACCCAGCCCGGGTACGGGATGCGGTCCGTGCTGTCCAGCACCGCCCGGACAGCGTCGCGCA
>NZ_BOPG01000177.1 GCF_016863635.1 Virgisporangium aurantiacum
GTTGAGCGACGTTCTGCATGACGACGGCGGTGCCGGGTGGCGACGTTCCCGGCGATGATGGTCACAGGGGCTTCCTGCGGGTGGCCCTTTGTTGGTGTGCGACGACAACCTGATCACGTTTGTTGAGCGCAACGGCCCTCCCCGCTCCTTGGCCGGAGGGGAGGGCCGTTCCTTGGTGCATGGAGGCACCCGTGGTCATGGTAGGTAGCGATGTGGTCGAGGTCGAACGGCGTCTTCGCGGTGGCGAGTTGGTGTGTCCGTGCGGTGGCGGTCTTGCTCCGTGGGGGCACGCCCGCGCGCGGCGTGTCCGGGGCGTTGGCGGGCTTCGACCGCGTCGCGGCCGGTGCGGCTCGTGCTCGGTGACGCATGTGTTGCTGGCGGTGTCGTGCCTGTTGCGGCGTGCCGATGGTGTCGATGTGATCGGCCGGGCGCTGCGCGCGAAGGCCGCCGGCGCCGGGCACCGGCCGATCGCCGTGCGGTTGCAGCGGCCGGCCTCGACGGTCCGCGGCTGGCTGCGTGCGTTCGCCCGCAACGCCGAGGCGGTGCGGGCGGTGTTCACGGCGTTGTTGGTGGAACTCGATCCGCTGACCGCTGCGCTGGCGGCCCGTCCGAGCGTGTCTGCTGACGCGGTAGAGGCGATCGGTGTGTGCGCCGCCGCGGCGCGGCGCCGTCTTGGCGTGGTGGGCGCGGTGCCGCCGTGGCAGCTCGCTGCTGCGGTCACGAACGGCCGCCTCCTGTTGCACGCGTCTCCGCCGAGTCGATCAACAAGTTGATCAACACGAGTTGGCCCTTGGGTCGGGCTGTTTGATCAACGACTCTCGCGACTCGTGGACATTCACTCCAGACGTGAGGGAGAAGCAGGGTGGCGTTCAGCCATGACGAGGAACGGGTGCGGGCCGAGCGGGCCCGTGCCGTGGGCCTGTTCCGGTATGCGTTGATCCGCGAGGCCGCTGACCGGCGGCTGTCGACGAAGCAGCGGGGTCGGCTCGTGCGTGTCCTGGCCCAGCGCGACCACGAGGGACCGTTCGGGCGGCCGGTGCGGGTATCCCGGGCCTCGATCGACCGGTGGATCCGGGCCTGGCGCCGCGGCGGGTTCGACGCCCTCGTGCCCGAGCCGAGGCGGGTCGGGCCGCGGACTCCGGTCGAGGTCCTCGAGCTGGCGGTGGCGTTGAAGAAGGAGGTCCCGGCCCGGACCGCGGTGCAGGTCGCGGCGATCCTGCGCGCCCATTCCGGGTGGTCACCGGATGAGCGGACGCTGCAACGCCACTTCGCGCGTCTGGAGCTGACGACCCGGCCGGACGGGAGGGCGCCGCAGACCTTCGGCCGGTTCGAGGCCGACGAGCCGAACGCACGCTGGACCGGCGACGCCCTGCACGGCCCGACCGTGAACGGGCGCAAGGCGATCCTGTTCGCGTTCCTCGACGACCATTCACGGCTGCTGACCGGTTACCGATGGGCCCGCCGCGAGGACACCGTGCGGCTGGAAGCGGCGCTGCGCACCGGTATCGCCGCCCGCGGCATCCCCGCCAGCATCTATGTCGACAACGGGTCGGCGTTCGTGGACAAGCAACTGATACGCGCCTGCGCGTCGCTGGGCGTGCGACTGGTGCACTCCCGGCCCGGGCAGCCCGAAGGGCGCGGGAAGATCGAGCGGTTC
>NZ_BOPG01000179.1 GCF_016863635.1 Virgisporangium aurantiacum
GGACCGTGCGCGACCAATTCCTTGTCGAGATCGGATCCGGCCGCGAACTCGATGACCTGGTGCAGTTGAACACGCTGTTCACCGCGTGGGTGGAAACCGTCTACCACCACCGCGAGCACACCGAGACCGGGCAGGCGCCGATCCAGCGGTGGTCCGGGCGGCCAGACCAGCAGCCACCGTCGCAACCGTTGCCGCTGCCCTCACCAGCGCAGCTGCGGGAGGCGTTCCTGTGGTCGGAATGGCGCACCGTCACCAAGACCGCCACCGTCGGGCTGCACGGCAACAAATACGAAGTCGACGCCGCCCTGGCCGGGCGCAAGGTCGAGCTCGTCTTCGACCCGTTCGACCTGACCAGCATCGAGGTCCGCTGGCACGGCCGCCCCATGGGCACCGCGATCCCGCAACGCATCGGTCGGCACGTGCACGCCAAAGCTCGACCCGACGAGACGACACCGCCGGCACCGGCCCGGACCGGGATCGACTACCTGCACCTCGTCGAAGCCCAGCACGCCGCCGACCTAGCCGAACGGGTCCGGTACTCCCAACTTCCCGAAACCGGCGACGACATGGGGGTGTCGGCGTGATCGAGAAACTCAAATCCCACTACGGGTTCACGAAGACACCGTTCGGGCGGGCCCTCGCCCCGCAGATGCTGCACCGCCACGGCACCCACGCCGAAGCCGTCGCCCGCATCGGCTGGTGCATCAGCGAACGCGGCCTCGGCGTCGTGACCGGCGAAGTCGGCGCCGGCAAGACCGTCGCCGTCCGCGCCGCCCTCGCCAACCTCGACACCAGCCGCCACACAATGATCTACCTCGGCAACCCCGCCGTCGGCGGACGCGGCCTCTACGGCTGCATCGTCACCGCCCTCGGCGGACTCCCGCGCTTCCACAAAGCCACGCTGATCCCGCAGACGATGGACCTGCTCGCCGCCGAGGAACACGAACGTGGCCGCATCACCATCATCGTGCTCGACGAAGCGCACCTGCTCGACGCCGGCCAACTCGAAGAACTACGGCTACTCACCAACAGCGAGATGGACAGCCACTCGCCGTTCGCCTGCCTGCTGGTCGGACAGCCAACCCTGCGCCGGCGGATCAAACTCGGCACCTTCGCCGCACTCGACCAGCGGATCACGCTGCGCTACGCGATGAACGGCATGACCGACAAGGAGACCGCCAGCTACATCGCCCACCACCTCAAGCTAGCCGGCCGATCGGACACACTGTTCAGCGACGACGCCACCGCACTGATCCACCAGGTCTCCCGCGGCCTGCCACGCGCGGTCAACAACCTCGCCGTCCAAGCCCTCGTCGCCGCCTACGCAGCCAAGAAGGCCATCATCGACGAATCCAGCACACGGGCCGCCATCGCCGAGGTCACCACCGAATGAACACCACCCCATGAGCCCCACAGCGACACGCTGAACACCACCACGACAACACGACCACCAACGCCCCGCCGGCTACGCCGGCGGGGCCTCTTCACGCCAGCACCACATCATCACGGCGAACGCCGCCGCCATCCTCATCCAGCACGTCGGTCAACAGCC
>NZ_BOPG01000180.1 GCF_016863635.1 Virgisporangium aurantiacum
TCTCGAGTTTCGGACTTTTGTGACTCGTGTGGGTGAAGTGGACTAGTGGGACGGCGTGGTGTGGTGATCGGGGGCGGGTAGCAGAAGGAGCATCGGCGGTGCTTACCCACTCCCGAAAGAGGGCCGCCGATGCTCCAGGTCGAGACGTTACCGCCGTCGTTTGCGGTGCTGCTGGCGGCGCTCCGGCCGTGTTTGACCGCGCCGTCGTTTCACACGTTCGTGACGCTGATCGCGGGGACGATCGCCGCGCCGGGGCGGCGGACGGTGACCGCGGTGTGGATCGCGGCCGGGCAGGCCGGGGTCCGTCACCACGCCCGCGCGTTCTGGTTCCTCAGCCGGGCCCGCTGGTCGGTCGAGGAGGTCAGCGACGTGCTGGCCCGATTGGTCGCCGGGCTGCTTCTCGACCCGCACGAGGCGGTGCTGGTCGCCGTCGATGACACCCTCGTCCGCCGGTCGGGTCGACGGGTGCATGCCGCGTTCTGGCACCACGACGGAGCCGCCAACGGCCGCCGTAAAGGCCCGGGCCGGGCGGTGGCCTGGGGCAACAACTGGGTGCTCGCGGCGATCGTGGTCCGGCTGCCGTTCCGGACCCGGCCGATGGCGGTGCCGGTCGGGTTCGCCCTGTGGCAACCCAACGGGCCGACGAAACAGGTCCTGTGCAGCCAACTGGTCGCCCGCATCGCCGCCGCACTGCCCGGGCGTCGTATCGACGTGGTCGCCGACACCGCCTACGCCGGTGCCGACGGCGCGGCGGGCGCGGCCGTCGGCGCCAACCGTCAACGTGGGCTGCCCGCCGGCGTCAGCCTGACCAGCCGGCTACGCGCCAACGCCAAACTCCACGCCATCTATGACAGAAGCACCGATCGCACCGCAAACCCCCGCCGGGGCGGGCGGCCCCGCACCATCGGCGCGGTGTTGGGCTACCCGAAAGACCTCGCCGCCACCGGCACGTGGACCACGACGACCGTCACCCGCTACGGCACCACCGCCACCGTGCAGGTCATCGACCGGACCTGCCTGTGGTACGGCGCCTACCGCAGCCGCCCCATGCGCGTCATCGTCGTGCGCGACCCGACCCGCCCCACCAAAGCCGGCTACGAACTGGCCCTCATCACCACCGACCTGACCGCCCCCACCACCACGATCATCACCCGATACGCCGACCGGTGGCCGATCGAAACCATGATCGAAGACGCCAAACAACACACCGGCATCGGCCAAACCCGCACCCGCACCCCCCGCGCCGTCGAACGCGCCGTCCCTCTCGCCCTGACCGCGCACACCCTGACAGTGCTGTGGTACGCCCGCCACGGCCACGACCCAGCCGACGTCAGCGACCGGCAGCACACCACCCCCTGGTACCGGACCAAAACCGAACCCGCCTACCACGACATGATCATCAAGCTCCGACGCACCCTGATCGCCGCCCGGTTTCATCCAGGAAAAGGCCGAAACCCCACCCCCGAACAAACCCTCGCCGTCCACGCAGCCTGGGCAAACGCCGCCGCCTAGAACACCAGAACCACGAAAGTCGAGG
>NZ_BOPG01000181.1 GCF_016863635.1 Virgisporangium aurantiacum
CGTCGTCGTGGACGGAGGCCAAACTGTCGGGTAGGGCCGCGCCGGTCGTGGGTGCGGTGCTGGCGTCGGCGAAGCCGGCCGCGTCGGCCGCGGCGGTGTCGTTCGACGTGTCGGCCGGGGTCGGCAAGGCGGGCACGTACACGTTCGCGGTGACGTCGTCGGTGTCGAATGCGATCGCCCGGTTCCAGTCCTCGGAGAAGGGCGCGGCCGGCCCGCAGCTGACCCTCACCCTGAAGACCCCGGCAACCAAGCCCACGGCCCCGACGGCGCCGACGGCGCCGGTGGTGCAGCCGGGTTCGAACTGCACCGTGGACGCCAAACTCGTGCCGTCGTGCAATGTGTTGTGGGGGGCGGCTGCGGGTGGGTTCAGTGAGACGCCGCGGGATCAGGCGTTGCGGGAGTGGGAGGCGAAGTCGGGTCGGACGGCGTCGATCTATCACACGTATCACCGGGGTGATGAACTGTTCCCGACGAAGGCCGAGATCGCCATGGCCAACGAGGCGGGCAGGTCGCGGGTGCTGTTCACGAATTGGAAGGTCGGCTACGGCACCAAGTGGGGCAAGGTCGCCGCCGGTGAGCAGGACGCCCGTATCGACAAGCTGTCCGCCTATATCAAGGCCAACTACGGCAAGGACAAGTTTTTCATGGCGGTGCACCACGAGCCGGAGAACGACGTGTCGACGGTGGCCGGTTCGCAGATGACGGCGAAGGACTACGCGGCGATGGTCCGCCACACCATCGGTCGGATGAATGCCAACGGTGTCACCAATGTCGTATTCGTCATGGCGTACATGAACGTGGAAAAGTGGAACGACTCGCCGTGGTGGGCGGACCTGTACCCCGGCAACGATGTCATCGACTGGGTCGGTGTCGACTCCTACGTGAACGCGCAGCCGAAGGGGTTCCACAACGGTGACTTCACCTACCTGATGAACCGCACCGGCAAAACCGCGTTCCCCGGCTGGTACAACTGGGCCGTGACGACCGGCAAGCCGGTCATGGTCGCCGAATGGGCGGTTTATGAGTGCAAGACGGCGTGCAGCCCGGAGGAGAAGGCGAAGATCCACGCGAAGGTTGTCGAGCAGATGAAGGCGATGCCGGCGATCAAGGCCATGGTCACCTTCGACACCGCGTCGGACCAGCAGGGCCTGGACATGCGCATCGACTCCACCCCACAGGCGCTGGCCTCGTTCAAAAAGATCGCCGCCGACCCCATCTTCACCGTCAACATCGGCCGCTAGACCCCGCCGATAGTCCACAGTAGACAGTGGCGCAATCCCTCCTTGGGGTTGCGCCACTTGTCGTTACCCGAGGGGGGCTGGGGAGGTAACCGGGTCGCACCCGCACGAGTCCCGGCCGGAAAACCCCGGGCCGGTCTCATTGTGGGCATGCGTACCCCCACCGCCTCCTCCCGGTTCCTGACCCGACTGATCACCGGCCTCGCCGCCGGTAGCCTGGCCACCCTCACCGCAGGAGCCCTCAGCGCCGCCCCCGCAGCGGCGGCCGCCACCCCGGCGGAGGGGA
>NZ_BOPG01000182.1 GCF_016863635.1 Virgisporangium aurantiacum
GACCGTCATCGGGGTCGTGTCCGCTGCCACATGACTGTCAGCCAGGCCACTCCCACCAGCGAGATCACCGCAAGGCCGCTCCACTCCAGCACCGGGAACAGACGTGCCTGCTCCGATGTGGGCTGCACCAGCCAGCCGTTCGGCGTGGGCTGGTACTGCTCGCCCTCGGTGATCAGCAGGGTCAGGGTGAGGGCGATGCCGTGCATCGAGTCCCACAACGCGTGCAACGCCGAGACCCCGAGATACGCGGCGATCAGGCGTGCGGTGGCAGCGAACCGGCGCGGCTGCCCCCACGTGGCGAACAGCACCCCACCGAGGATGGCCGTCCACAGCCCGTGTCCCACCGGGGCGAGCAGGCCGCGCAGCAGCTCCGTCTGGACGACCTGTGTCAGCGACAGCCCGTCGACGGTGAACAACGCCGTGAAGGCGTACCCGGCGGACTCGAACGCGGCGAAGCCGAACCCGACCGAGGCGCCGAGGATCATGCCGTCGCGTCCGGATCGCACCGTCAGATGGCGGGTCAACACCGCCAGCGCGACGAGCTTGACCGCCTCCTCGATCAGACCGACCCCGACGAACAGCGGCACCGACGGGTTCAGCAGATAGGTCTCCAGCACCGACGCGGCCAGCACGCCGAGCACCCCACCGGTGATAAAGGTGTTGAACACCAGGCTTGCCGTGATCTCGCCGGTGTCGCGGCGGTCGAACGCCCACGCCACGAACGTCACCGGCACCAGGAAACTACCGAGCAGCACCAGAGTGGGCACCAGGTTCGGGTTCCCGGTGGCGAACGTGACGACCACCGTCGCCAACCACAGCGCCAACCCGACCAGGAAAATACGCAACCACGCCCGTCTCACCCGCAGATCGGCACGCGGCGTCGCGTTGACGTCGAGCATGGAAACCTCCGTGGACATGGATGACTCAGGCCGGGTTACTCAGGCCGTGGCCGGTCGGCCCAGGCCCGCATGCGAGTGCTCCTGCCGCAGCCGGCGCAGGCGCAGGCCGAAGGCGACCAGGACGACGCCGAACACGATGGAGAAACTGCCGATCAGGATCATCAGCGCCAGCGCCCCGGTTGCGGGCCACACCGCCAGGAGGATTCCGAAGAGCACCGAGCAGGCACCGCTGAGGATGTACAGCCACTCGCCGTGGATCTCCCGGCGCAGCCGGATCGCGGCCATGATTTCCAGCACGCCGGTCACCAGCGCCCAAGCGGCGATCACGTACAGCAGAGCCAGTGTGGTCACCCCGGGCCAGACGAAGGTGACGATGCCGGCGAGCACACCGACGACGCCTGCGAAGATGAGCCATCCGCGACGGCCACGGTGCTCGCCCGTGGCGGCGGCGACGAGGGCCAACACGCCGTCCACGAGAGCGTAGGCACCGAACAGGACGACCAGCACGAACACGGTGATGTCCGGCCAGATCAAGGCCAGCAGCCCGAACAACACGGCCGCCACACCGCGCAGTACGACAGCCCACCAGTACCGGATCAGGGTCTCCGACAT
>NZ_BOPG01000183.1 GCF_016863635.1 Virgisporangium aurantiacum
GGGTGAGTTCAACCGGTCGTTGCAACACCTTTCTTTTGCGGTGAGTGTAGCTGGTCCTCGAATATCTCTGCCGGAGTCCGCCAGCCGAGGACTTTGCGGGGTCGGTTGTTGATCGCCAAGGCGACGGCTTCGAGGTCCTCCGACGTCCACCGGGACAGGTCGGTGCCCTTTGGAAAGTATTGACGCAGCAGCCCGTTCGTGTTCTCGTTCGTCGGTCGTTGCCAGGGCGAATGCGGATCGGCGAAGAACACCTTCGTTCCCGTGTCGAGCGCGAACTGCGCGTGCGCGGAGAGTTCTTTGCCGCGGTCCCAGGTGATGGTTTTGCGTAACTGCGCGGGTAGTTTCAGCATCGATGTCATCAGCGCTGTGTTCATCGCGATGGCGCCGTAGCCGCCGAGCGAAGGGCCGTTCTTCACGGGTGGATTCTCGCCCCAGCCTTCCAATCGAGGCAGATGAACGAGAAGCGTGGATCGGCTGCTGCGCTCAACGAGCGTGCCGATCGCGGACCGGCCCGTCCCGATGATCAGATCCCCCTCCCAGTGTCCCGGGACCGCGCGATCCTCGGCCTCGGCGGGGCGTTGACTGAGGACGACATCCGCGGTGACATGCCCGTGCGGCTTGTTCCGTGACCGCGCCCGGGGAACCCGCAGTGCCCGACCGGTGCGCAGACACGCGACCAGCTCACGCTTGAGCGCGCCGCGTCCCTCGATGAACAGCGACTGGTAGATCGCTTCGTGGCTGATGCGCATGGACTCATCATCGGGGAAGTCGACCCGCAGCCGATGCGAGATCTGCTCCGGGCTCCACGCCGTCGCCCAGCGCCTGTCCTGCCGATGTGGCTTGTTCAGCCCTTTCCACGCCGGCGTTGGGGGTCCGGTGACGATCGTGCCGTCGGGTCGACGGACGGTCCCGGCGAGCCGGTCCCGGACGTACTCACGCAACCTGTCGTTGCTCACCAGCTTCGCGGTCTTCGGGCGCTTCGCGGCCTGCTGCGCCTTCCACTGCGCCACCAGAGCCCGGTATTCCGGCTTGCCGCATCTGGTCGCCGCGTTGCGGCGCAGCTCGCGTGAAATCGTTGCGGGGTCGCGTCCGATCCTGCGGGCGATCTCACGCACGCCGCCGCCCTGGGCGCGCAGCAGCGCGATCTCCTCGCGCTCGGCGAATGACAGGTAGCGGCCCGTGGGCTCGGCCATACTGATCGGCGGCATGCCGCCAGCGTGGCGAAACCACCGGATCCCGACCGGTCCCGACACGCCAACGGCTTCCGCGGCCTCCACCGTCGTCACGCCTGACGCGATCTGCCGCCAAAAGTCACGCTGCACCGCACGAGACGGCTCCGGCCGCCCCGGTGAACGCATCGGCGGTCGTAGAGCACGATCCGCCGCCCACTGCCGCCGCCCACCCGCCGGTGCCGCAGGCATCTGCTTCTTGCCGAGTCCCATCGCATACCTCCGTGATCGAGGTGTTGCGACAATCAGTTGAATTCGCCC
>NZ_BOPG01000184.1 GCF_016863635.1 Virgisporangium aurantiacum
TGCGCTCGACCGCCCGCGGTCGCTGTTCGAACACGCGACGTGGCTGCATGAACAGCATCCGACCGCCCCGCTTCCTCGTGGTGGGCGGCCCTATCCGGACGAGGGTGCCGGCTGCGGTTCGGACGGTCGAGCCACGGCTGCCGATCGAAAACGCCTCCTGAAACGGACGCTGACGGCGTTCTGGTCCGATCCTGCGGCGCCGGTCCAGGCGTTGCACGACGACCTGTCCCGCCTGGACCTTCCGGGCTGGATCGTCGAGTCGGTCATGGACAAGCATCGAACGCCGGACCTACCGCGCACCCACGACACCGGCGTGTGGCTGGTCCGCCACGGCACCGATCGGCGCGCTGTCATGGTCGGCCTGGCATTGCTGGCCCGGACGGGCCGGCCCGACGACGCGCCGCTGGTCAGGACGATCGGGTTGCTGGACCTGTTCGGTCCGATGGCCGCCGCGGCCCTGGCCGCCGTCCCGGACACCATGCCGGACCTGATCTGGCTGGCCGAACGTTCCCGGCGGTGGGCCCGGATCAAGGCGGTCGAGGCGCTGTGCGGGCAGGCCGACCCCGAAGCCGTCGCCTGGCTGCGCCATCACGCCGTGAACGACGAGGAGATGAGCGCGTCGCTGGCGCGGCGGATCGCCGAGTCATGTTCGCTGGCCGACTCCCTCGACGGCCCCGTTGTCGAGGTCGAGGTGCTCGATCAGGCCGGGCGGTTGCTGTTGGCGATGGTCACGCCGGATGACTACCGGACTCAGTTGGCCGCCTACCGCGATGCCCGGCGGGTCTATCTAGGCCTCGCTCATCGCCTTGGCGGCGCACCGGCGTCGATGCCGCGGTACGCGATGCTCGTGTCGCTGATCGAGGACCTTCGCAGCGGATACGCGGCGTGTCTGGACTGGGACCCCGGCCAGCGTGAGAACATCGTGGCCGCCCTGGGCAGCACCCTGCGACGCCGCGACTGGAACGGCCACCTCACCTCGGCGGCATCGTCGCTGGATCCACGCATCCGGCGCCGAGCCGACTGGGCGCGGCACTGTCTCGCTGACGCGGTAAGCCCGCCGACCAGCCCTACGACCGTTCCCACGTCTGCTCCGCTGTTGCGGGTCAGGGTGGTTGCGCCGGACCCGTTCCGACGTGCGGACGTCCAGACGCGAATCCTGGTCGATGACCGGCCGGTCGTCGCGGCCGCCTTCGACAAGGGACCACCCTTTCCACCCGAGACGTTGTGCTCCCGTGGCCGGTTGCATGCCGACAACCAGCCACGGGAGGTGCGCCTGGCCGAGGCGTACTGCACCGAGGGCTGCTGCGGAGCGTTGTACGTCACCATCGTCCGAGACGCCGACACCGTCGTCTGGCGGGACTGGCGCGGGCACACCACCCCGACGGCACCGCCCGAGTTGCGTTTCGACGCGGCACAGTACGACGCCGAGATCGAAAGGGCCGAGACCGACCACTCGTGGGAGTGGCCGGCCCGCACCGTCGCCAGGCTG
>NZ_BOPG01000185.1 GCF_016863635.1 Virgisporangium aurantiacum
CCGCTGGTACCTACGGGAGTACCGGCAGCCGGACGGCACACCGGGCCTGCTGGTTCAAACGATTCTGCTGTCAGCCCCGGCAAGCCTGTCCCGCGACGTTCTGGCCGAGCTATGGCAGCACCTGACAACCCATCACGACGTCATGCGGCTGAGGCTGACGCCGACCGCCGACGGGGACTACGCCGAACACATCGACCCGCCCGGGCCGGGGCACTTCAGCCTGACCGTCGCGGCGCCCGCCGAGGCCGGCCGGCGCGACCAGGCCCTCATCGAACTGGCGGACCTCGTCTACGCCGAAATCGACCCGGTCGTGGGGCCGTTGGTCGGCCTGGGGTTGCTACCCGACGCCGATGGGGGTCCCGGCCGGTTGTTCATAGCCGTCCATCACCTTGCGATCGACGTGGTCTCCTGGTCCATCCTGCTCGACCACCTCAACATCGCGTACCGCCAACGGGCCGCCGGCGAAGCCGTGCGCCTGCCGGGCAGGACTACTCCGTACCAGGTATGGGCCCATCAGCTGAACAACAGGACTCCGGCGCCACCCCGACGCACCGTTCCGGCCCCACCCACGCCCGCCCCGCCAGCGACCGTCCCGGATCTTCCCGCTGACCACCTCTACGACCCCGACATCGTCGACACGCATGCCACCGCTCGCCATCACCACGTCAGGCTCGATCAAGCAAGCACCCGCGCTCTGCTCGGCCCGGCCAATGCCGCGTACCACACCAGAACTGACGACCTGCTGCTGACCGCACTGACCCGCACGATCCTCCGTTGGACCGGGCAGCACGGCATCCATGTCGACCTGGAGACCCATGGGCGTGATCAGCTACCCGAGCTCGACACGTCCGCCACGATCGGCTGGTTCACCCAGCTCCGACAGGTCTGGCTCACCGCCGATCCAGACAGCCCGCCGACCGCAACCCTCAAGCACATCAAGGAAACTCTCCGCCAGCCTGCCGAGGCCGGCGCTGACATGGGCAACTCGCGCATCGAGTTCAACTACGTCGGCCGCGCTGGGCAACAGAGCCAGGAGAGCGCTCCGCTCCATCCCGTCACCGGAGGACCGGTACCCCCTCCGCCGCTGCACAGCGCCAGACCACACGAACTCTCCTTCCAAATCCGCGTCGACGGCGATCAGCTGCGCCTCGAGATCACATACTCACCCGCGCGCCACGAGGCCAGCACGATCGCCGACCTGGCCATGCAATACCTACACGAGCTCTCCGACCTGGTGACTGACTGCACGACAGCCGGCAACACCGGCACCACACCGTCCGACCATCCGCTGGCCGGCCTCACCCAGGAGCAGCTCGACACCGTCGCGGCCACACACCCGCATGTGACCGACCTCTATCCCTTGACGCCCACCCAGCAGGGCCTGCTCTTCCACACCCTCTACGAGCCCGGATCCGGCGTCTATGTCGTGCAGCTCGCGCTGCGGCTCGAGGGGAACCTAAAGGTGCCGGCGTTCACGC
>NZ_BOPG01000186.1 GCF_016863635.1 Virgisporangium aurantiacum
GCCGTCCGAAGGCGGATGGATCACTTGGTGAGCGATGCCCATCTATCCCCGCATGCTGACATTGAAGAGGGCGGTCATATGTGCCGCCGTTGTCGCGTTGGTCGTCGGTGGGATGGGCAGTGGCGCCGGGGCGGCGCCGGCCGAGGGCGACGTCATCGGGGCGGGTGCGCCGGCGGCGGTTCGTGGCAGTTACATCGTGGTGCTCAAGGCTGGGGTTTCGGACCGGTCTGCGGAGTTTGCCAGGCGGGTCGGCGGGAAGGTGGGTCACCGGTATCGGCAGGCGTTGCACGGTTTCGAGATGGCGATGGGTGAGCGGGCGGCTAGGCGGCTGGCTGCCGATCCGGCGGTGGCCTATGTGGAGCAGAACCAGACGGTGACGACGAATGGTCTGCAGAGTCCGGCGCCGTCGTGGGGTCTTGACCGCATCGACCAGCGCAACCTTGCCCTGAACAACAGGTATGCGTATCCGGCGACCGGGGCGGGTGTGCGGGCGTACATCGTCGACAGTGGGATCCGCTTTTCCCACACCGAGTTCGGTGGGCGGGCGGTGAGTGGGTTCGACGCCGTCGACGGTGGCACCGCCGACGACGCGTACGGGCACGGCACGCACATGGCGGCGATCGTGGGTGGCACGACCTTCGGTGTGGCCAAGGGGGTCACGTTGGTGGCGGTGCGGGTGGTCAACGCGTCGGGCAACGGTACCCTCGCTCAGGTGATCGCGGGTATCGAGTGGGTGACCGCGGATCACGATCCGGGCGAGCGGGCGGTCGCCAATCTCAGCCTCGGTGGCCAGGGGACGGCGTTGAACGCCGCCGTCGCGAACTCGATCGCCGACGGCGTCACCTACGTGGTGTCGGCGGGTAACGCGAACACCGACGCCTGTACCTTCACCCCGGCGAGCGCACCGGCGGCGGTCACGGTCGGCGCCACCACCAGCACCGATCAGCGCACGGCGGCGTCGAACTATGGTGGCTGTGTCGATCTCTTCGCCCCGGGTGGGGGCATCCTGTCCGCGTGGGGTGGTGGTGACTCCGCGACGAACACGCTGACCGGTACGTCTGCGGCGGCGGCGCACACCACCGGCGCGGCGGCGATCCTGCTGGAACAGAACCCGGGCTTCACCCCGCAGCAGGTGCGTGACGCGCTCGTGCTCACCGCGACCACGGGCCTGGTCGGCAACGCGGGCGCCGGCTCGCCCAACAAGCTGCTGTACGTCGAGCCCGTCGCCGAGTTCACCCTCGCGGTCACCTCGCCGTCCACGCCGGTGGTGCAGGGCTCGTGGGAGAAGAACTTCCTGCAGGTCTTCACCCTCGTCGGCGCGCCACAACCGGTCAAGCTCTCCGCCGCGCTGCCGCCCGGGGTGAGCGCCACGTTCGAAGACGTCAACCCGGTCACCTCGGGTGCCACCGTGCCGATCACCATCCG
>NZ_BOPG01000187.1 GCF_016863635.1 Virgisporangium aurantiacum
CGGAGAGTGGCGAACCTGGGAGGGTGCCGATGGCCGATCCGTTGCGGGCCTTTCGCGATCTCGTCGCCGGCTCGCACCAGGCCCGACCCGAGGACGTGCCAGCCCTGGCCATGCGATGCGCGGAACTACTCGACGCCCGCGAGATGGTCATCTATCTGGTGGACTACGAACAGCGCAACCTCATGCCGCTGACCGGCGACGGCACCCCACACCGCACCGCCATCGCCGTCGACGGCACGTTGCCCGGTCGATCGTTCGCGATGACCGAAACGCACGAGACCAACATTGGATCCGGCCTGCGGCTGTGGGTTCCGCTGCTGGACGGCATCGAACGTCTCGGCGTACTCGAAGTGATCACCACAAGGAAGCCGTCACGGGACCTGCTGGCGGACTACCGCACAGCCGCCGGGCTGCTCTCCGAGGTGCTCATGACCCGCCGCGCCTACGGCGACGCCGTCGAAAGAATCCGCCGCCGGCTACCGATGCAACTGGCCGCGGAGATCATCTGGAACCTGCTTCCACCGCTGACCTTCGCCACACCCGACGTGCTGATCAGCGCGATCCTCGAACCGGCCTACGACGTCGGCGGCGACGCCTTCGACTACGCCGTCAACGGCGGCGTCCTGCACGCGGCCGTCTTCGACGCGGTCGGGCACGGCATCGACGCCAGCGCCATGACCTCGCTGACCATCAGCGCCTACCGCAACGCCCGCCGCTGCGGCCTGGACCTGGCAGACACCTACCGCTCGATCGACAAATGGGTCAGCGCCAAATACCCCCACGGCTTCGTGACCGCCGCACTGACCGAACTCGACACCGACCGCGGCCAGTTCCGCAGAATATCCGCCGGCCATCCCGGCGAACTGCTCTTCCGGGACGGCAAACTGGTCAGGACACTGACCGCACCGACCGCGATGCCGCTCGGGCTCGGCCACCTCGGCACAGACATCCCCACGGTCGAGGAGGAGACCCTGCAACCCGGCGATCAGCTCCTGCTCTACACCGACGGCGTCACCGAGGCCCGCACAGACACCAGGGAATTCTTCGGACCAGAACGCCTCATCGAATTCGTCACCCGCAGCCTGGCCGACCACGTATCGGCGCCCGAAACCCTACGCCGCCTCGTCCACGCCATCCTCGAACACCAGCACGAGAACCTGCAGGACGACGCCACCGCGGTCCTGATCGAATGGCAACCCGCCCTGGCCACGACAAGAGACATGCTGCCCGAAACCGCTGCCCGCGAGGTCGGGCGGCCACCGTCGAGCCTGGGCGGCGGCACGACAG
>NZ_BOPG01000188.1 GCF_016863635.1 Virgisporangium aurantiacum
TCGACGACGTGAACGGTGATGTTCGGGAGGGGCCTTCCGATGGCTGGAGGGCCGGAGGAGTCCGCCGTGATCTCTGTCAAGGTGGCGCAGATCGTGGTCTCGGTCGGGCCGTAGGCGTTGACGAGGTGGTGCGCGGCAGCCCAGACGGCGGCAGTCGGTGCGGGGAGCTGCTCTCCGGCGGCGATAATCGTTATGCCGGCCGGAAGTTGACTGACGTCGATCACTGTCAGGAGAGACGGAGTGACGGTGGCGTGCGTGACGTTGTACGCGGCTGCCTCGACCGCGAGAACAGGCGGGTGGGTTCGAGCGCCCTCGGTTGGTGCGATGAGGGTGGCCCCGGTGGCTAGAGCCATGACGAGCTCCCAGACCGACGCGTCGTACGCGGGGACGGCTTGCTGGAGGACGCGATGGGAGCGGTCGAGCCTGAAGAGTCGACGTTGGGATGTCGCGATGTTGGCGATGCCGGCGTGGGTCAGGCCAGTCGGCTTCGGCAGTCCGGTGGTACCGGACGTGTAGATCAGGTAGGCAAGTTGGTGTGGATGCACGGCGGCGTGCATCGGTGCGTTCGGGAGGGTCGACAACTCGGCCGCGGTGTCCGGGTCATCCACGCATACCGTGAGGACGGTGATGGTCGCGGGCATCTTGTCGGCGAACTCCGTCGTGGTGACGACTGTGGTTGGTCGGGCATCGGTCAGGACGGCCGTCAGTCGGTGGAGCGGGTCGGTGACGTTCAGCGGTAGATAGGCCGCGCCGACCTTAAGGATGGCGAGAAACGCGATGGCCAGGTCAGGGCCCGGCGGGAGTATGACGGCGGTGGCCGTCTCGGGCCGCGCACCGAGGGCGCTCAGGTGATGGGCGAGTTGGCTCGATCGTTGGTCGAGCTCCCGGTAGGTGACGGTGGTCCCGGTCTCCACATCGACGACCGCGGCGTGGTCCGGGTTCCGTATGGCATGGTCGTTGAACAGTTCGTGGACGGCCCTGAATGGATCGTGCGACGCGGTGCTGTTGATGCTGGCCCGCAGCCGCTGCTCGGCGGCAGTGAGCGTGCCGAGACTGCTGACCGGCTGATCGACGTCGTCGACGATGTCGCGAAGCAGCTGGGCAAGGTGATCGAGCACGCGATCTGCGAAGGGCTGATCGAACCAGGTCCCGTCTGTGGTCAGGAGCAGCGTGAGGTTGTCGGTGCTCGGCACGATCACCAGGGTCATTGGGTAGTGGCTGTGATCGACGGCCGTTTCGCCGCAGGCCCGGATGGCGGTCTGCTCGGCAGCCTGGTATC
>NZ_BOPG01000189.1 GCF_016863635.1 Virgisporangium aurantiacum
GGCCCCAGCGGTGTTGGCGTTCGGAGCGGATGCGGGCGCGTTCGCGGCGTTGGGCTGCCAGGACGTCGGGGTGGCGGGCGTTGGCGTTGCGCCAACGCAGGTGCGCGTGCAGCGCCCGGGTCAGGACGGTGTGGTTGCGGTGGTTCGACCCGGCGATCACGAACGTTCGGAGCGGCCCGAAGTGGGCCTCGATCGGGTTCGCCCACGACGAGTACGTCGGGGTGAAGCACAACTCCACCCGGTTGCGGGCCGCCCACGCCCTGATCGCAGCGCCTTTGTGGGCGGACAGGTTGTCCAGGATCACGCAGATCGGTGCCCCGTCCGGGCGGGCGGCCCGGATCGATCTGAGCGCGGCCAGGGTGTTCGCCGCAGACTTCTTGTGACGGACGACGCCCCACATGGTGTCCTCGCCGACGGAGTAGCAGCCGTGGAACTGCCGCACCCCGTGCAGCTTGTGGTAGTTCGCCGGCAGCCGGTCGGGTCGGCTCTTCGGCGACCAGCCGGCGCCGGCGTGTGGGCGGATGGTCAGCGGTCCGAACTCGTCGAAGGCGAACACCCGATCCGGGAAGTTGGCCGTCACGTGCTCAATGCGGGCCAGTCTCGCCTCCCGCTGCGGGTCGGTCGATTCTTTCCACGTCTTCGTCCGCTGGAAGCTGATCTCGTGCCTGTGCAGCAACTCCCGCAACCGTTCCCGGCCGATCTTCACCCGGCGCAGGCCTCGGTTGTGGGCCAGCCAGTCGACAAGTTTGCGCAGGCTCCAGCGGGTGAACGGCACCCCCAACTTCTCGGGGCGGGTGGTGGCCGTCGCGATGATGAACTGCTCATCGTCGTTACTGATCCGGCGGGGACGCCCCACCCGCCCACCGAGGGCCGAGACTGGCCAGGCCCATCTCGTTGAACCGGTGGATGACCTGCCGAATCGCGTCCTCGTCACCCTGGACCAACCTGGCGATCGCCGACACGGTGTTCCCACCGGCCGAGGCCAGCACCACCATCGCCCGCCGCAGCCGAATCGGCGAACCGATGCCCCGGCGGACAATCTGCTGTAGTCGCTGACCCTCATGATCACTCAGGCGACGCACCCGAACTGGCTCTGCCATCCCCACAGCATCAACCGCACCCACACCACGGCCTCGGACGCCGCCCGGCGTGTCACCCAACCCGGCCAACGTTTCCGGTCAGAGCACTA
>NZ_BOPG01000190.1 GCF_016863635.1 Virgisporangium aurantiacum
TCGACGACGTAGACGCGGACGTTGGCGATCGGCACCCCAATCGACGGCACCCAACCGGCGGGATCGGTGACGGGATCGGTGGCGAGATCGGTGGCGGCGGTGGCGTCGATAGCGGCCTCGGTCGGGCCGTACAAGTTGTCCACCACCACACCCAGCCGCTCCACAGCCGCAGCCGCGACCGGACCCGGCAACACCTCACCGCTACACACCAGCCGCCGCAACCCACCCCCGACCGGACCATCCACCACAGCCAGGAACGCCCGCAGCATCGACGGCACGAAATGGACGACCGTGACCCCCTCCCGGGCCATCAACCCGGCAAGATAACCCGGATCACGATGCCCACCCGGCCTCGCCACCACCAACGTCGCACCGATCGTCAACGGACACAACAACTCCCACAACGACACATCAAACGAAATCGGCGTCTTCAACAAAAACCGGTCCCCCGACCCCACCCCCTGACCCGACCCCATCCACGCCAACCGATTCGCCAACCCCGCATGCCGCCCCAACACCCCCTTCGGCACCCCCGTCGACCCCGACGTGTACAACACATACGCCAACGACTCACCCCACACCTCCACCGGCGCCGCCACCGGCACACCCCCACCCAACGCCTCCACCGTCCCCGCATCATCCATCCACACCACCGGACCCGACCACCCCGAACCATCCACCACCCCACGCCACCGCCCCGCAGAAATCACCACCACCGCACCCGCATCCCCCAACACAAACCCCACCCGCGACACCGGATCATCCACCTCAACCGGCAAATACACCCCACCCGCCCGCAACACCGCCAACACCGCCACCACCAAATCCAACCCCCGCGGCAAACACACCCCCACCACCGACTCCCCACCAACCCCCAACCCCCGCAACAACCACGCCAACCGACCAACCCGACCACCCAACTCCCCAAACGACAACACCCCCTCCTCCGCCACCACCGCCACCCCACCCGGAACCCGCCCCACCACACCCTCAAACAACCCCGACACCAACCCCAACCCGCCACCATCCACAACCGGACCAACACCCAACCCCACCAACCCACCCCACTCCACCCCCGACACCACCGACACCAAACCCACCAACCCACCCGGATCACCAACAACCTGCGCCAGCA
>NZ_BOPG01000191.1 GCF_016863635.1 Virgisporangium aurantiacum
GCGAGACGAGATGACCGCGCAGGCCCGCCTTCTGGGCGGGAGGTACCAGGTCGCAGAGCTGCTCGGCTTCGGCGGCATGGCTGAGGTTCACCGTGGTCGTGATACGCGGCTCGGTCGTGATGTTGCGATCAAGACCCTCCGGCATGATCTGGCTCGCGATGCCACGTTTCAGCTCCGGTTCCGGCGTGAGGCGCAGAATGCGGCTTCGTTGAACCATCCGGCGATTGTGGCGGTGTATGACACCGGTGAGGAGCATGCTCCGACCGGTGAGGAGTTGCCGTACATCGTCATGGAGTACGTCAATGGCCGTACCTTGAAAGAGGTGCTGGCGATCGAGAATCGGATCCAGCAGCGGCGGGCGTTGGAGATTGTGGCCGATATCTGTTCGGCGCTGGATTTCAGTCACCGGCACAGCATCATCCACCGTGACATCAAGCCGGGGAATGTGATGCTGACCCAGACGGGTCAGGTCAAGGTGATGGACTTCGGCATCGCGCGGGCGTTGGCCAGTGGTGCGAGCACGATGACGCAGACGTCGGCGGTTATCGGTACGGCTCAGTATCTGTCGCCGGAGCAGGCGCGGGGTGAGGCGGTCGATGCCCGTAGCGATGTGTATGCCACGGGTTGTGTGATCTTCGAGTTGATCACGGGGCATCCGCCGTTTGTGGGTGATAACCCGGTGAGTGTGGCGTACCAGCATGTGCGGGAGGAGCCGCGGGCGCCGAGCGAGTCGAACCCGGATATCACGCCTGATGTTGACGCGGTGGTGCTCAAGGCGTTGGCGAAGAATCCGGCGAACCGGTATCAGAGTGCGGGGGAGATGCGGGCTGATCTGCTCCGGGCGGCGGCTGGGCGGCCGGTGTCGGCGCCGCCGGTGATGACCGAGGCGGAGCGGACGGCGATGATGGCGCCCGCGCCGCGGCAGATGACCGGTCAGCTGAACCGCACACCGGCGCGGGTGCCGCCGCAGCGGAGTCAGAAGCGTGGCAGCACCGCCCTGGTGGTGTTGATCACGGTGCTGGGCATGCTCGCGCTGGGTGTGCTGGGCCTCGGCCTGTACCTGGCCAACCAGTCCTCCGACGTCACGGTGCCGA
>NZ_BOPG01000192.1 GCF_016863635.1 Virgisporangium aurantiacum
TGGGGCAGGCGCGGTTGTGGGTGTTGGCGGAGTTGGATCCGGGGTCGGTGGAGTATCACGTGTCGGTGGGGTGGGGGTTGCCGGTGGGGGTGGATGTGGGGTTGTTGGGGGTGGCGTTGGTGGGGTTGGTGGAGCGGCATGAGGTGTTGCGGACGCGGTTGGTGGTGGTGGAGGGGGTTGTGTATCAGCGGGTTGATCCGCCACCGGAGCCGGGTTCGGGGGTTGGGTTGCGGGTGTTTGGTGGGGTGGAGGAGTTGGCGGAGTGGTCGGTGGAGCCGTTTGTGGTGGGGTCGGGTCCGTTGTGGCGGGTGGCTGTCGCCGGCATCGGTTCTGAGGGTGGTGGGGTGTTGGGGTTGGTGTTGCATCATGTGATTGTTGATGCGGTGTCGGTGTGGGTGTTGCGGCGGGATTTGGTGGTGTTGTATGAGGCGGCGCGGCGTGGGGTGGTGCCGGTGTTGCCGGTGTTGGAGGTGCAGTATGCGGATTGGGCGGTGTGGCAGGAGCGGGTGTTGGCGGGTCGGCGGGAGGGGTTGTTGGGGTATTGGCGGGCGCAGTTGGCGGGGTTGGTGGTGGTGGAGGTGCCGACGGATCGGCCGCGGCCGCCGGTGCGGGATCCGGCCGGGGCGGTGGTCCCGTTCGGGTGGGACGCGCAGCTGGTCGGGGCGGTCCGGGCGGTGGCGCGCCGGTTCCAGGTGAGTTCGTTCATGGTGTTGTTGGCGGCGGTGCAGGCGCTGTTGGCCCGGTACAGCGGCCAGTCCGATATTGCGGTCGGGGTGCCGGTGTCCGGGCGTGGCCATCCGAAGGTGCAGGACGTGGTCGGGCTGTTCATCAACACGATCGTGTTGCGCACCGATCTGTCCGGCCAGCCCACGTTCGCTGAGTTGCTGCACCGGGTCCGGACCACTGCTCTGGGTGGTTACGCGCATCAGGATCTGCCGTTCCAACATTTGGTCGAGGACCTCAACCCGCCCCGCGACCCCGCCCGCACCCCGCTGTTCCAAATCCTGGTCAACCACACCACC
>NZ_BOPG01000193.1 GCF_016863635.1 Virgisporangium aurantiacum
TGGAAGAGGGGGGTGCGGGTGAGGTCGCGGTCGGGCTGGACGGCTTCCACGACCTGCTCGAACGGCAGATCCTGATGCGCATACGCCCCCAACGCCACCTCACGAACCCGCCCCAACACCTCCTCGAACGTCGGATCACCCGACAAATCAACCCGCAACACCAACGTATTGACAAAAAACCCCACCAGATCCTGAACCTCCGGCCGACCACGATTCGCAATCGGCGACCCCACCACCACATCGTCCTGACCCGTATACCGACCCAACAACACATCGAACGCCGCCAACAACACCATGAACATCGTCACGCCATGCCGATGACCAACCGCCCGCAACCCGGCGACCACATCCTCATCCACCGAAAACCGCACCGCCGCACCCAACCCACTACGCACCGGCGGACGCGGCCGATCCCCCACCACCTCCAACACCGGCACCCCAGCCAACCGCCCCCGCCAATACCCCAACTGCCGCTCCAACACCCCACCCCGCAGCGACTCCCGCTGCCACACCGCGAAATCCGCGTACTGCACCGGCAATGGTCCCAACGGAACAGCCCGCCCCGACACCAACGCCCCATACGCCAACGCCAGATCACGCCGCAACACACCCGTCGACCACTCATCACACACAACGTGATGCATCACCATCACAAACACATGATCCGCAACACCCAACCGCACCAACCGAGCCCGCCACAACACACCACCCGCCAAATCAAACCGCCGACCCAACTCCTCCGCCACCACCCCCTCAACACCCGCCAACCCATCCACCTCCACCACCGGAACCGAAACCCACCCAACCTCCCCCACCACCTGCCGCGGCACCCCATCAACCACCACAAACCGAGACCGCAACACCTCATGCCGCCCCACCACAAACCCAACCGCCCGCTCCAACACCCCCACATCCAACCCACCCACCAACCGCAACACAAACGGCACGTTATAAGCCACACCACCCGAATCCAACCGATCCAAAAACCACAACCGCAACTGCCCAAACGACAACGGCGT
>NZ_BOPG01000194.1 GCF_016863635.1 Virgisporangium aurantiacum
TAGATGACCTATTCCAAGGGGTCAGTGGTCGTAGGCGGTGAGGGAGCGGAGGACTGGTGTGCCGGTCTTGTCGTTGTGCCAGATCGCGGCGGTCAGTGCCAGGATGCGTTGTAGCACTCGCACCCTGACGCCGGTTGGGGTGTGACCGCCGTGGCGTTCGAGGTCGAGTTGGCTTTTGAAGGTGTGGTTGATCGACTCGATGGTCTGGCGTAGCGGCTTGAACAGGTGGGCGCCCTGGCGTGGGGGTTCACCTTTGCGGGCCGGGCGGAGCAGGTCGATGCCGGCTGCGGCCAGGGTGTACTCGAAGTCCTTGCCGTAATAGTTCTTGTCACCGATCAGGGTCTGTCCCGGTCGGTCGTGGGTCAGGGTGGGGTCGGCGTTCAGGATGCCGAGCAGGGTTTGCCGTTCGTCGGCCTTCGCGCCGGTCAACGCGAATCCGATCGGTAGTCCGCCGAGTGTGCATACCAGGTGCAGGCGCAGGCCCCAGAAGAACCGTGAGTGTGAGGCGCAGTAGCCGTATTCGGCCCATCCGGCCAGGTCCGAGCGTCGGGTGGTCTCCTTCGACCGGCCGCATTCCACCGGGGTGGAGTCGACTACCCACACGTCGTCGGACCACAACATCGTGTCCGTGGCCAGCATCCTGATCATCGTGGTGATCAGGGCGGTGGTCCGCCGTAGCCGCTTGTTGTAGCCGGGCTGACGGGGCAGGTACCGGAACAGGTGGCCCAGATGCCGGCGGGCGTGGCGTATCCATCGAGCTTCGGAAGTGAACCCGAGCAGTGCCTGCATCACTGCCAGGGTGACCAGTTCCGCGTCGGTCAGCCGTGGTGTGAACCCGACCGGGGGCCGCCACGGCGCCAGGTCAGGTGCCTCTTTGAGCAGGTCATCGGTTCTGACGTACAGTGCGGTCGCGAGGGTGTCCAGGTCGTTCGTCACACAATGATCATGGACACCCTCGTCTATGCCCGCCCACACCTACCCCTTGGAATAGCTCATCTAG
>NZ_BOPG01000195.1 GCF_016863635.1 Virgisporangium aurantiacum
ACCGGCGTCACCACCTACCTCGGGCCGGTCCTGCAGCCGGACGTCGACCGCGCCACGGCCATGGCGGCCAACTGGACCACCGACCTGGGCCTGCCGCAGTTCACGACCGTGACCGTCGACGGCGTGGACTACTTCCACCTCTACTTCCCCGAGTTCCGGATGTACAACGGCAATCCGGCCGCGAGCGGACTGTCCACCGCACGGGCTCCGGTACGGGAGGTGCTCGAGGCCGCCGCACAGGGACAGGTCACGCCCTGGTGGAAGTACTCACCCGAGGGTCGGTGGGACTCCCCGGCCTGGGGTGGCAGCTCGGCCGACATTCAGGGCAACGAGACGATGGCGTGGGCCCCGCAGGTGGTACGCAGCACCGAACTCGGTGGGTACGTCATGGTCACCGGGGTCTCGCCGCGCGAGATGATGCTCTCGACCTCGGCGAACGGGCTGCACAACTGGTCGGCCCGCGTACCGCTGCTGCGCGATCCGGGCAACGTCAACGCGTATCCCAACCTCGTGGGCAGCACCGACCCGGCTGACCTCGGCCGCGTGTTCCACCTGTTCTACCTGCAATGGCCCTCCCCACAGCCGAACTGGGACAACGCCCGGGTGATGCGACGCACGATCACCTGTACCGCCGGACTGCCAGCGACGACCGTTCCATTCGTCCGCTACAGCAACGGCCGCAAGCATCTGGTGACGACCGGCCCCGCCCTGCCCGGCTACCACGTCGAGGGCCGGGACTGGTCGCTGCTGACCGCCCAGCAGCCGGGCACCCGGCCACTGTACGGCTGCCGCAACGGCGCCGACGACCACTACATCTCAGACGACGCCGGTTGCGGCGCCACCGACTTCACGATCCTGCAGACCGAGGGCTGGATCTACACGTCGCCGCCGGCGCTGCCGCACGCCGCCCTCTACCGCTGCCACATCCCGGGCCTCGGCGACCACTTCGTCTCCATCGACCC
>NZ_BOPG01000196.1 GCF_016863635.1 Virgisporangium aurantiacum
GTTGGATGGTGGTGTGGTTGAAGAGTTGGGTGGCGTATTCGGTGGTGATGGTGAGGTTGGTGGCTGGGCCGTGGTCGGTGGTGTTGAGGGTGAGGTCGAATTTGGAGTGGGGGCAGGGTAGGGGGTAGGTGGTGGTGTGGATGTCGGGTAGGTCCCAGCCCGTGCCGTCGGTGCTGGTGGTGGTGGTGTTGGGGTTGTGGGGGGTGGGGGTTTCGTGGTTGTAGACGATGGGGGTGAGTGGGTTGCGGGTGCGGTCGCGGTGGGGGGCGAGTGCTTCGACGAGGCGTTCGAAGGGGAGGTCTTGGTGGGCGAACGCTTCGAGGACGGTGGTGCGGACCTGGGTGAGGAGTTCGGCGAAGGTGGTGGTGGGGGTGATGTGGGTGCGGATGATGAGGGTGTTGACGAAGAAGCCGATCAGGGTGTGGGTTTCGGGCCGGGACCGGTCGGCGACCGGGATGGCGACGGCGATGTCGCGTTGGCCCGTCCAGCGGGCCAGGACGAGTTGGAACGCGGCGAGGAGGGCCATGAACACGGTGACCTGGTGCTGGTGGGCCAGGGTGCGGAGGTGGTCGGCGACCGGGGCGGGCAGGCTGGTTGTGATCATGTCGCCGGCGCCGGTGGGGGTGGCTGGTCGGGGCCGGTCGGTGGGTAGCTGTGCCGGGGTCAGGTCGGCGAGTTGGCGGGTCCAGTAGTCCAGGAGCCGGTCCAGGACCGGGCCCTGGAGGCGGTTGCGTTGCCAGACGGCGAAGTCGGCGTACTGGATGGGAAGTGGCGGCAGCGGTGACGCCAGGCCGGCGGCGAAGGCCCGGTACAACGTGGATAGTTCCCGTTGGAAGATCCGTACCGACCATTCGTCGGCGACCACGTGGTGCATCACCACGCACAGGACGTGATCGACGTCGGTGAGGCGGAACACCGAGCCCCGTACCAACGGGCCCGACTCCACATCAAAAGG
>NZ_BOPG01000197.1 GCF_016863635.1 Virgisporangium aurantiacum
CGCCAGCCGAGCGCGCGGGAGATGCCGAGGCCGCTGGCGATCACCGACGGCAGCGCGGCCCGATGCTGTACCGAGCCGGAGCGCACGACCACCGACAACGCAGCGACGACCCGGCCGTCTCCGTCCACCACTCGCGTGGCGACGGAGTCGGCGTCCGGGGACAGTTCCCCTCGGACGGTTGCCGTACCGGTCAGGCGGCACTCGGCGAGTTCCTTGCGCAGTGCCGCCGGGTCCACGGTCGTGCGCGGCGTGTGCCGGCGCAGCGGACCGGACAGGACGCTCTCGATCAGCTCGGCTCCGCCGTGGCTGAGCAACACCTTGCCCACTCCCGAGCAGTGCAGCGGCAGCCGCCCGCCGACCTGGGAGACCAGGTCCGGCGCCGCCGGCGCGGACAGCCGTTCGACGACCACCGCCTCCTGCCCCTCAAGCACTGCCAGTTGTACGTGCTGATGCAACGCCGTATGCAGATCCTCGATGAACGGCTGCGCCGTCGTCCGCAGCGACTCGGTCAACGGCGCAAGCGTCCCGAGTTGCCAGAGACGCAACCCGATGTCGAACCGCCCATCGCCGCGCCGACGCAACACGCCGGCGCTACTGAGCTCCATCGCCAGACGGCGCACGGTCGGGTGCGGCATGCCCGTGATGCGCGCGAGTTCGGCGAGGCTGAGGTTGGGCCGCTCGGGCGTGAACGCGAAGAGCACCCGCAGCAGGCGGGAACTCACACTCCTGCCGGGCTCACCGGTACGGGGCATCGCGCCGCCTCTCCCGCCGACATGTTCATAGGATGGTCGCACTCACCCACTCCCGCGGTTCCCTCGCCAGTATGGGGCCGTGAGAACCCATCACCGGAGCGGTTCGACACCCGCGACACCCAGGATCGCGATCGTCGGAGGCGGTATCGGTGGCCTCGCGGCCGCCGCCTTCCTCTACCGGGCGGGGCT
>NZ_BOPG01000198.1 GCF_016863635.1 Virgisporangium aurantiacum
CCGGATCGCGCTGACGACGGCGTTTTCCCGGTCGGTGGTGAGTTCGCCGCCGAGGAGTAGTCGCATGGTTTCCATGGCGAGGAGTACGCCGGCTTCGCGGGTTTCGGCGAGGGAGAAGGGGTCGAGGAGTCCGGCCATGCTGGTTCCGAGTTCGAGGATGCGGACGTCGCCGAGGCCGGCGATGGTGGCCAGGCCTTTGGCGTCGCCTTTGGGGTCGAGGAGGACGGTGGTGATGCCGCGGATGGCGGCCTGGTAGGCGATGGTGAGCATGGTGAAGGTCTTGCCGCCGCCGGGGGCGCCGACGATGGCGACGCCTGGTGGTTTGTTGTTGCGGGGGGCGTAGAGGGGGTCGAAGTAGACGATTTCCTGGCTGCGGCCGGTGGTGCGGCCGAGGTAGGGTCCTTCGCCGTCGCCGAGGCTGTTCGAGGCGGTGAACAGGCCGGCGGTGATGGTTTCCAGTTCCTGGACCTGGCGGTAGGCGCGGACCTTGAGTCGTACCCGGTCGCCGGGGAACTGTTCGGTGAACAGTCGTAGTTGGTCGTTGGGTGTCCAGGCGACGTCGATGCCGATGTTGCGGTAGTGCTCGATGACCATTTCGCAGCGGCGGGTCAGTTCGTCCGGATCCGGGGCCGATACGAGGAGTCGGCCGGCGCCGTAGACCAGGAATTTGCGGAACCGTTCGACTTCGGCGTCGAGGGTGTGTCCGTCGGCGAAGGCGTCCTCGACGCCGGTGGGGATCGCGGCGCCGGAGCCGGCGATGTGCCGCCGTTGTCCGGCCACTTTCTGGAGTTGTTTCTCGACGTCCTTCTTGGCCTTGCTGGGTGGGTGGATGTCCCACCGGGCGGAGAACTCCAGGGGGAATCCCAGGCTGGGGTCCTCGGCGTGGTGGATCCACGGGTTGCCGTCCCAGGTGTCCATCTCCCGCGGGATCCGCGAGA
>NZ_BOPG01000199.1 GCF_016863635.1 Virgisporangium aurantiacum
TCGATGGTGGTGGCGAGGTGGTGGATGGTGGGGGTGTTGAAGATGGTGGTGAGGTGGAGGTTGGTGTGGAGGGTGGTGTTGATGTGGTGGGTGAGTTGGGTGGCGAGGAGGGAGTGGCCGCCGAGGTCGAAGAAGTTGTGGGTGGTGGAGATGGTGTGGGGTGGTTTGTTGAGGAGGGTGGCGATGAGGGTGATGAGGTGGTGTTGGGTGGGTGTGGTGGGTGGGGTGTGGGTGGTGGGGATGGTGGGGTGGGTGGTGGGGTGGGGTAGTTGGGTGCGGTCGAGTTTGCCGGTGGTGGTGGTGGGGAGGTGGTTGATGAGGTGGTAGTGGGTGGGGATGGTGGGGTGGGGTAGGCGGGTGGAGAGGTGGGTGCGGAGGTCGGTGGGGGTGGGTGGTTGGTGGGGGTTGGTGGGGATGAGGTAGGCGTGGATGTGGTTGGGGTGGTTGGGGTGGGTGGTGATGGCGGCGGCTTTGATGGCGGGGTGGGTGGTGAGGGCGGTTTCGATGTCGGCGGGTTCGATGCGGTGGCCGTGGATGCGGAGTTGGTGGTCGGTGCGGCCGAGGTAGTGGAGGTTGCCGTCGGGGGTTTGGCGGACGAGGTCGCCGGTGCGGTAGAGGCGGCTGCCGTCGTTGGCGTGGGGGTTGGCGATGTATTGGTGGGCGGTGAGGTGGGGTTGGTGGTGGTAGCCGCGGGTGAGGGCGGGTCCGGTGAGGTGGAGTTCGCCGGGGGTGCCGAGGGGGACGGGTTGGAGGTGGGGGTCGAGGATGTGGATGGTGGTGGCTGGTAGTGGCCGGCCGATGGGGACGTTGCCGGTCGGGGTGCCGGTCGGGGTTGGGGGTGCTGGTGGGGTGGGCAGTGGGTAGGTGGTGCTGTCGCAGCTGGTCTCGGTGATGCCATAGGCGGT
>NZ_BOPG01000200.1 GCF_016863635.1 Virgisporangium aurantiacum
GGCCAAGGATCCCCAGGCCGTCGACACGGTCCTCATGAGCCCCCAGTTCGGGATCTGGCTGGCGCGTGCGCTGCGCCTGCTGCGACGGGGTGCGGCCAGCCCGGCCCCGCTGTGGGCCGAGATCGGTCACCTGCACGCGGCCACGTTCGCGATCGCGGTCCGGGCCCGCGTCGAGCTGAAGACTCGGGTGCCCGTGCTGCGCGGTTACGCGATGATCCCGACGCTGGGCATGGCGCATCTTCCCGGCCCGCTCCCGTGGGACATCGCGGTCGCGTCGACCTCGCCGGAAAGCGGCTCCTCGCTGCGTCTCGGCGATGACGTCATTGCGGTTCCGGCCGATCCGGAGTCGACGTCACCACGCTGGTGGGGGCAGCGGCGGGTGAGCGCGACCGCCGAAGACAGGACGTTGTGCGTCGCCCTGGACGACCTCGATCCGTACCGGGATCTCGCCGATCCGGTGCCCCCCGTCCGGCTCGACGATCCCGCCGCCGCCGCATGGGCCGACCGGATCGACGGCGCCTGGGAACTCATCAACCGGATCTGGCCCGAGAACGCGTCCGCCATGGCCGTCGGCATGAGCGCGATCGCGCCGCTGCCCGCCGACGAGCGCAACGAGAACCGCAGCGCGTCGACGGGTGACGGGTTCGGCGCCGCCCTCATATCGCCGCCGTCGGATCCGGCGACGCTGGCGGTCAGCCTGGTCCACGAGTTCCAGCACATCAAACTCGGTGGCCTCCTGCACCTGGTGCCACTGCTCGACCTGGACGCGAACTCCGTCCTCACCTACGCACCCTGGCGCGACGACCCCCGCCCGCTGCCCGGCCTGCTGCAAGGGGTGTTCGCGTTCTTCGGTATCGCCGGCTTCTGGCAGCG
>NZ_BOPG01000201.1 GCF_016863635.1 Virgisporangium aurantiacum
GCCTGGATGGCCACCGCCACTGTCAGCTCAATCCGCATCTGGGACCCGACCACCGCCACCTGCCGGCACACCCTCCGCGGCCACGGTGGCGGCACCCACGTGATCGCCCCCGGCGGCGCCGGCAGCTGGCTGGCAACCGCCGGCGCCGACGCGACCGTATGGATCTGGGACCCGACCACCGGCACCCGCCGCCACATCCTGTACGGCTCCCACAGCCCCATCACCCGACTCGCGGTCAGCCCAAGCGGCGACTGGCTCGCCGCCAGCGGAACCGACGGCTCCACCCACATCTGGGACCCGACCACCGGCCACCACCGCTGCCATCTCGCCCACACCGACAACTGGGTCGCCGGGCCCGTCGCCGCTCCGGACGGAACCTGGCTCGCCACCACCGGCAGCGACCTCACCATACGGATCTGGGACCCGCTGACCGGAACCTGCCGCCAGATCCTCGGCGACCACCCCAGCTGGATCACCGCCCTGACATCCGCCCCCGACGGCACCTGGCTCGCCGCCGCCGCCGCAAACGGCCGCATCCGGATCTGGGACACCGGCACCGGAACCTGTCGACACACCTTGACCGGCAACCCGCCCACCGTCGTCGGCCTCGCCGCCGCCCCGGACGGCACCTGGCTTGCAGCCGCAACCCACGACGGCACACTCACGGTCTGGCACCCGGAAAACCCGGACCCGGTCGCCGCCATGCGCGTCGACGCCACCCTCACCACCTGCCTCGCCCTCCCCGACAGCCGGGGAATATGTCTCGGCAGCACCGGCGGCGCCTTATACAACTTCGACCTCGCGTAACGGGCC
>NZ_BOPG01000202.1 GCF_016863635.1 Virgisporangium aurantiacum
TCACCGGTATTCGGGGTTGGCGAAGTCGAAGCGGCACCCCGCATCCCAGGCGCTGCGCTGGTTGCCGTGCGCCGGAATGCCGCCGGCGTCCTTGAGCATCCGGGCCAGGTGCAGCAGGTTCCACGTCATGAACGTGGTGTTGCGGTTGGTGAAGTCGTTGTCCGGACCGCCCGAACCCGGGTCCAGATAGGACGGTCCGGGCCGGCCTCGCCGATCCACCCGGCGTCGGCCTGCGGCGGGACGGTGTACCCGAGATGCTGCAGGCTGTAGAGGATGTTCATGGCGCAGTGCTTGACGCCGTCCTCGTTGCCGGTGATCAGGCACCCGCCGACCCGCCCGTAGTAGGCGTACTGGCCCGCGTCGTTGAGCAGGTGCGAACAGCCGTAGAGACGTTCGATGACCTGCTTGGTGACCGAGGAGTTGTCACCGAGCCAGATCGGCCCGGCAATGACCAGAATGTCGGCGGGCAGGACCAGATCACGGTAGATGGCGGGCCATTCGTCGGCGTCCCAGCCGTGCTCGGTCATGTCCGGCCACACACCGGTGGCGATGGCGTGATCGACCGCGCGGACCACGTCGACCCGCACGCCGTGCGTGCGCATGATGTTCGCACTGACGTCGATCAGGCCGCCGGTGTGCGTCAACTCCGGGGAACGCTTCAGGGTGCAGTTGATGAACAACGCCCGCAGGTCGTCGTAGCGGGTCTCGGTCACGGTCGGTCCCACCTCCGGTAACAGATGTCGGTACTGCAGTGCGGCCGGGTCGGCCAGGCGTTACAC
>NZ_BOPG01000203.1 GCF_016863635.1 Virgisporangium aurantiacum
CCACTGGGTTGTCAGACGTCGTTGTGCTTGAGGCGCCAGGCTGCGGCGGCGATGACGGCGGCCAGGTAGCCGAGGAAGACGGCCAGGCCGGCCCATGGGGTGAGCGCGTCGGCTTGCTGGGTGACGGCGGTGAAGGCGCTGGCGGCGTTGGAGGGCAGGTACTGCAGTGCGGTGCCCCAGCTGTCGGGGAGCAGGAGTTGCGCGACGCCGGTGAGGAGGAACAGCGCACCGAACAGGGCGCTGATCGCGGCAGGGGTTGAGCGCATGAGCGTGCCGAGTCCGATCCCGAGCACGCCCGATCCGGTCAGGACGACGGCGGTGCCGATCACGGCTCGGGCTACGCCGGTGTCGGACCAGGAAGCGCCGGCGTCGCCGATGATGGCCTGGCCGCCGGTGAAGGCGATTGCGGCGGCGGCGAGGGCGACGGCGAAGGCGACTCCAGCGAAGGCGATGATCTTGGCCCAGAGGACGGGTAGCCGTTTCGGGACGGCGGCCAGCGACGACCGGATCTGGCCGGTGCCGTATTCGCCGGCCATGAACAGCACACCCAGTGCGCCGAAGGCGAGTTGGGCGAAGGTCATGCCGGCCAGGCTCGCCGAGACCGGGTCGCTCGTCCCGGTGCCGGGTGGCGCGCCGGCCGTGGCTGTAGTGGCGTCGCCGGTGAACAGGGACGCAGCGAGCAGGCCGATGCCGATGAGCAGGGCGGCGGCGATGGCCATGGTGGCTACGGTCGATCGCAACGACCAGAACTTGATCCACTCACTCTTGA
>NZ_BOPG01000204.1 GCF_016863635.1 Virgisporangium aurantiacum
GGGCTGACCCCCGGTGACGCTGACCCGCCGCGCCATGCTCACCACCGGCACCCTCGCCATGGCAGGTCTGGCCGGCTGCGGCAAAGACAACAAACCGAAGACCGCCGGGAAGGTGGACGAGGTCACCTACGTGACCGGGTTCAACATCACCGGCCAGGACTCGTTCGTGTTCGCCGCCATCGACAAGGGCTGGTACCGCGACGCCGGCATCACCGTCACCGTCGTGCCCGGCGTCGGCACCCGCGGCAACCTCCAGCGCCTCAAGGACGGCAACGCCCAGTTCGCCGTCATCGACATCACCGGCGGCCTCCTGGAACTCAACGCCGGAACCTTCGCGGACTTCCGCGTCTTCGCCCCGATCTACCAGCAGACCGTCTCCTGCATCGTCGCCCTGCCCGCGGCGAACATCCACACCCCGGCCGACCTCGCCGGCAAACGTATCGGCTACTCCGAAGGCGGCGTCAACAAAACGATCTTCCCCGCCTACGCCAGACTCGCCGGCCTCGACGAGTCCACGGTGAAGTGGGTGTCGCTGCCGCCACCGTCGATCCGGGCGGCGTTGGTCGCGGGGCACCTGGACGCCGCCACCGAAATCGTCGTCGGTCGCCCCGCCGTGGAGGCCGCCGCCAAACAGAAGGTCACCATGCTGCCCTACTCCGACGTCATCCGGGACCTCTACGGCAACGCCCTCGGCACCACCACCGACCTCATCAAATCCAACCCCGACCTGGTCCGCCGCTTCCGCGACGCCACCCT
>NZ_BOPG01000205.1 GCF_016863635.1 Virgisporangium aurantiacum
GGCATCGGCCCGCCCGGTGAAGTCCACCGCGTCCACCCGCTCCGCCACCACCAGGCCGGCCGCTGCCAAGTCGGCCAGCTCACGCCCGGCGGCAGCGAAGTCGACCACGGCCCGCTCCACGGCGGCGAAGTCGACGGCGCGTTCGGCGGCGGCGAAGTCGACCACCCCGCGCGCGACGGCGGCGAAGTCGACGGCGGCCCGCGCGACGGCCGCGAAGTCGACGGCCGCGCGTTCGGCGGCCGCGAAGTCGACGGCGGCCCGCTCATCGGCGGCCAAGTCGACCACCGCACGCTCATCGGCCGCGAAGTCAACCTCGGCGGCGCGCTCGACGGCGGCCCGGTCCACCACGGCGGCCCGGTCGTCGGCGGCATCGAAGTCCGCAGCGGCACGCTCGTCGTCGGCGGCGAAGCCGGCCACGCGTTCCTCGGCAGCGTCGAGGCCCGCATCGGCCCGGTCGTCCGCGGCGTCGAAGCCCGCGTCGGCGCGCTCGTCGTCGGCAGCGGCGAGGCCGGCATCGGCCCGGTCGTCCGCGGCGTCGAAGCCCGCAGCGGCGCGTTCGTCGGCGGCGGTGAGGCCCGCGTCGACCCGTTCGTCGGCTGCGGCGAAGCCGGCCACGCGTTCGTCGGCTGCGGCGTCGAAGCCCGCGTCGGGGCGTTCGTCGGCC
>NZ_BOPG01000206.1 GCF_016863635.1 Virgisporangium aurantiacum
AGGGAGGCGCTGGCGCTGCCGCCGAGGCTCATGTTCGCCACGGCGGGCTTGACGGCGTTTTTGGTGACCCAGTCGACGCCGGCGATGATGGCGGAGTAGGAGCCGGAGCCGTTGCAGTCCAGCACCCGCACCGACACGATCTTCGCCTGCTTCGCCACACCGTAGGTGGTGCCGGCGACGGTGCCGGCGACGTGGGTGCCGTGTCCCTGGCAGTCCGACGCGTCGGTGTCCTTGTCGATGAAGTCGTAGCCGGACTTCGCGCGGCCGCCGAATTCGGTGTGGGTGAGGCGTACCCCGGTGTCGAGGATGTAGGCGGTCACGTTCGCCGCCGCCGACGGGGACACGTAGGTGCCGGCCAGCGGCAGGGCACGCTGGTCGACGCGGTCCAGGCCCCACGTCGCACCCGACTGGGTGTCGGTGGCGGCGACGGTGCGGTCCTGCTCCACCGACGCCACGGCGGGGTTGGCGGCGAGGCGTTTGGCGGCTTTTTCGGAGAGGGCGACGGTGAAGCCGTTGACGGCGGTGCCGTATTCGGCGGTGACGGTGCCGTTGTACCGGGCGGCGAGGTCGTGGCCGGCGCCGGTCTTGACCCCGTCGCGGAGGACGACGATGTACCGGTCCTTGATCGCGTTGGTGGCGTTGGCCGCGACGATGG
>NZ_BOPG01000207.1 GCF_016863635.1 Virgisporangium aurantiacum
GGCCCGCGGGGTAGTTTTCGTAGACGATGATGGTGTTGAAGAGGGGTGTTCCGGTGGGGATGTTGCTGTAGGTGTGGATGTCGGTGAGGGGGGTGTGTTGGTGTGGTGTGTGGTTGATGTGTTGGGTTTGGAGGGTGGTGAGTAGTTCGAGGATGGTTGGGTTGGTGGTGAGGTCGGCGGTGATGGGGATGGTGTTGATGAATAGGCCGATGATGTTTTCGACGCCGGGTAGGTCGGGTGGTCGGCCGGAGACGGTGGCGCCGAAGAGGATGTGGTTGTGGTTGCTGTAGTGGTGGAGGAGGATGGCCCAGGCGCCGCGGATGATGGTGCTGAGGGTGAGGTGGTGTTGGCGGGCGAGTTGGGTGAGTTGTGTGGTGAGGTTGGTGGGTAGTTCTCGGCGGGTTTCGGTGTGGCCGGGTTGTGGGTTGGTGGTGGTGGGTAGGGGTGTGGGTTCGGTGATGTTGGTGAGGGTGTGTCGCCAGTAGGTTTCGGTGTTGGTGGTGTCGTGGTTGGCGAGCCAGGTGAGGTAGTTGCGGTATGGGGGGCGGTGTGGGAGGTCGGGTGTGGTGCCGTCGAGGTGGGCCTGGTAGAGCCGCATCACATCGTCCAACAGCA
>NZ_BOPG01000208.1 GCF_016863635.1 Virgisporangium aurantiacum
GCAGGCGTGGGGGCCGGCGTCCAGGACTGCTCCGCCGCGCCTGCCGCGCCTGCCGCGCCTGCCGCGTCGGTCGTATCGGCAGGTGGGCCGGTGAGGTCGGCGAGGGTGGTCGGGGTGAGGTGCAGGTCGGGTTGGGCATCGGCCAGCATCACCGCCCGCCGCTCCGGCGGATACTCCGGATCCACGGGCAGACAGACGCCACCGGCATACCAGACCGCCAGCATCGCCACGACCAGATCGACCCCGCGGGGCAACTCCACCGCCACGATCGGCTCAGCGGGGCGGGACCCACCGAGCCGGGTCTGCAGGTGCCGGGCCAGCTGACCGGCCAGCCGGCCGGCGAGGTGACGGGCCCGGTCGTGCAGTTGACCATAGGTGATCTCTTCCCGGATCTCGCCGGTCGCGTCGACCACCGCCGGATGACCCGGCCGCGCGGCCGCGTGTGCAGCGATCCGCTCGTGCACCACCCAGCCATCCAGCCCACCCCCACCAACGTCAGCGCCAACGTCAGCGCCTGCGCCTGCGTCGGTGTCCGCGTTGTGCGGAACAGGGGTGGTGGAGAGGTGTCGGAGTTGGG
>NZ_BOPG01000209.1 GCF_016863635.1 Virgisporangium aurantiacum
GCCAAGATCATCACTGTCGTGTGGTGATCCCAGCGGACCGCTCATCGCTGCAGGTACTCCAGCTCGGCTGCGACGCGGCCAGCGTGAAGCGGATAGCTGCACGTGGCGGATGTCCGGCACAGTGACCGGGAGCTCATCGCGGCGACAGGAGGGACAGCAGACGACCGGGAACCGGCAGCCGCCGCGCCGCGAGGGCGGCCAGGCCCGCACCGGTCGCGTTCAACAGCACGTCGTCGATCGACGAGACGCGTCCGAGGGCCAGGGCGTACTGCAGTGCTTCCACCGCGATCGACATGCCCGCAGCGGTGGCGACCACGTATGCGAACCGGACCTGCCATCCCACGCCCAGACCGAACCCGATCGCCGCGAACACCAGCAGATTGCCCACGATCTGGAAGAACGCGGTCAGCGGGCGGTCGGCGAGGATCTCCACAAGGTCGCGCAGCGGCACCAGCCGAACCTCTCGGGGGGCGTCGAGTGGGGTGAGGATCAGGATCAGCCACGGCAGCGTCCAGACCACCATGGCAGTCGTGGCCAGGGCCCGTCGAATCGC
>NZ_BOPG01000210.1 GCF_016863635.1 Virgisporangium aurantiacum
TCAGCCGTGGGGGCCGGCGTCCAAGGCTGCTCCGCCGCGCCCGCCGCGCCTGTCATGTCGGTCGTGTCGGCAGGTGGGCCGGTGAGGTGGGCGAGGGTGGTCGGGGTGAGGTGCAGGTCGGGTTGGGCATCGGCCAGCATCACCGCCCGCCGCTGCGGCGGATAGTCCGGATCGACGGGCAGGCAGACGCCGCCGGCATACCAGACCGCCAGCATCGCCACGACCAGATCGACCCCGCGGGGTAGCTCGACCGCCACGATCGGCTCACCATGGCCCGACCCGCCGAGCCGGGTCTGCAGGTGCTGGCCTAGTTGGCCGGCGAGGTGACGGGCACGGTCGTGGAGTTGCCCGAAGCTGATCTCCTCCCGGATCTCGCCGGTCGCGTCGACAACCGCCGGATGACCCGGCCGTACGGCCGCGTGTGCAGCGATCCGCTCGTGCACCACCCAACCACCCAGCCCACCCCCACCGGCGTCGGCGTCGGCGTCGGCGTCGGCGTCGGTGTCCGCGTTGCGCAGAACAGGGGTGGTGGAGAGGTGACGGAGTTGCG
>NZ_BOPG01000211.1 GCF_016863635.1 Virgisporangium aurantiacum
TTGCCTGTCGAGGTTTCGGCGGGGGCGTTGGCGTATGTGATGTTCACGTCGGGGTCGTCGGGGCGTCCGAAGGGTGTGGGGGTGTCGCGGGGTGCGTTGGCGAATCGGTTGTGGTGGGCGCAGGAGGTGTTCGGGCTGTCGGCGTCTGATCGGGTGTTGGTGAAGACGCCGTTCTCGTTCGATGTGTCGGTGTGGGAGTTGGTGTGGCCGTTGATGGTGGGGTCGTCGGTGGTGGTGGCCCGGCCGGGCGGTCATCGCGATCCGGCGTATCTGGCCGGTCTTGGGGCGTCGACGGTGCATTTTGTTCCGTCGATGTTGGAGGCGTTCCTGGATGCGGGGGTTCGTCCGGTCGGGTTGCGGCGGGTGTTGTGTTCGGGGGAGGCGTTGTCGCCGGGTCTGGTGGACCGGTTCTTCGGGGCGTTCCCGGGTGTGGAGTTGTTCAACTTGTATGGGCCGACGGAGGCGGCGATCGATGTGTCGTGGCATCGGTGTGTGCCGGGTGAGTCGGTGGTGCCGATCGGTCGGCCGGTGGCGAA
>NZ_BOPG01000212.1 GCF_016863635.1 Virgisporangium aurantiacum
ATGTGATCCTTCTCCAGGGTGGTCATCATCAGTTCCGACCAACCGAACTTCTCGCGGATCCGCTCGGCCGTCCAGCCAATGGCCTTGAGCAGCACCGTAACCGCCTGACGACGCTTACGATCCACCCGAACACCGACGGTGTCACGCTTGTCGATGTCGAACTCAAGCCACGCACCACGACTCGGAATCACCCTGACATTGGTCAGATCCCGGTCCGAGGTCTTGTCCGGCGTCTTGTCGAAGTACACGCCCGGCGACCGGACGAGCTGACTGACCACGACCCGCTCGGTACCGTTGATGATGAACGTCCCCTTGGGCGTCATCATCGGGAAATCACCCATGAACACCGTCTGGCTCTTGATCTCACCAGTAGTGTGGTTGGTGAACTCCGCGGTTACGAACAGCGGGGCGCAGTACGTCAGATCCTTCTCCTTGCACTCCTCGATCGAGGCCTTCACCTCATCGAAACGCGGCGCGGAGAACGACAGCGACATGGTGCCGGAGAAGTCCTCGATGGGACTGATCTCCTCAA
>NZ_BOPG01000213.1 GCF_016863635.1 Virgisporangium aurantiacum
GCCGGCGGGGTCGGTGACGGTGGCGACTTCGCCGCTGCGGAAGTAGACCACGCGTTGGACGCTGCCGGCCGCTGTGGTGACCGTGGTCGGCAGGCCGGCGGGGGCGAAGCCGCCGTCGGCGGCGGCGACGGTGGTGCCGTCGGTGAAGGTGGTGGTGGTGACCCGGCCGAGCGGGTCGGTGACGCTGGTGCGGTTGCCGGCCGCGTCGTAGGTGAACGCGGTGCGGTAGGTGTTGTCCGTCGCACTCGCCGACCGGCCGTCGCGCATCGTCAACATGACGTCGTTCCGCGGATCGGGGCTCAACACCGTCGTCGTCGCGTCGGGGTAGTAGGTGTAGTAGACCGTGGAGCACTTGTTGGCGGACTGGTCCTGGCAGGTCACCTGGGAGACGGTGTTGCCGCGGGCGTCGTGTTCGTTGGTGGTGACGTTGCCGTTCGGATCGGTCACCGTGCGCAGGAACCCGCCGGTGTCGTAGCCGTACTGGGTCTTGTTCCCCAGCGTGTCCGTCTCCGACACCTGCCGGCTGGT
>NZ_BOPG01000214.1 GCF_016863635.1 Virgisporangium aurantiacum
TTGCCGACACCATCGCCAAGCAGAACATCAACCGCGATCAGCTGACCATCCACGCCGACAACGGCTCGTCCATGGCGTCCAAGCCGGTCGCGTTCCTCCTGGCCGACCTCGGGGTCACCAAGTCGCATTCCCGGCCGCATACGAGCAACGACAACCCTTTTAGTGAGGCGCAGTTCCGAACTCTGAAGTACCGGCCCGACTTTCCCGACGCGTTCGGCTCGATCGCTGACGCCCGAGCGTTCTGCCAACGATTCTTCACCTGGTACAACGCCGAGCACTACCACTCCGGTGTCGCCTGGCTGCATCCGACCGACGTCCACTACGGACGAGCTGAGACGGTCCGCGCTGTCCGCGCCGAGGTCCTCGACGCCGCCTACGCCCGCAACCCCGACCGGTTCGTCAACAAACCACCCAAGCCCGCATCCTTACCCAGAGCCGCCTGGATCAACAGGCCACCCAAGCAGAACGAGCACAACCAGACGGCTCAGTCAATGAATCCCTGAAAATCCTGCCTC